>NZ_JADJDO010000002.1 GCF_016702655.1 Ideonella sp. | reverse complement strand
TCGGGTGAAGCGCGTCACCACGCGGTCCACGCCCAGCGACGCAAGCATCGCGACGATGCCCGCGATGCCCATGATTGCCGTGTAACCTGCGTAATCCTGCACCTGCATGTGCCGCACCAGTAGCACAGCGGCTGCAAGCCCGGCGATCGCGCCGGCACCGCGGCCGAGCAAGTAGTGCCCTGCAGCGGCGCGGACGTTTTGCAGTCGGTACGGTGAAGAGTCGCCAGCGCTCACGGCTCACCTTGCCCGGAGCGATCCAGTTGGTGAAGCCTTGGTCCTGAATGGTGGTGCTTGCGTGCGGCGCCGTGACGAGCGGCCAGCTTGGTCATGACACTCCGTTCCTCGCCGACAAGAACAGGGCTCATGGCAAGCAGGGTGGGCACAGAGTTGCGCTTGCAGTACATGGCATCGAGCGCGGCGCGCATGGCAAGCCCGCTACCAGCGGCGCGGCTTATTGCGCCGCTGCGCCAAAGGTCCGCGCGCGGACGCCAGGCTGTACCGCGGAGGCAAGCGCATCGACAAACCGGCGATGCAACTCGTAGGCCCGGTCTGCATCAGGATCGATACTTGAAACACGCACGAGCATGCCGTCGGGGATCGTGCCGACCGTGCTGTACTTGAGTTGAGCGAGCTTCTGCTCGGTGCCGGTGACGGCAGTCTTCTCGCCGACGACAACCCAGTACGTGATCGGCTCCATACGCCCCCCCAGGCGTGCGACGAGCCGGCGCACGCGAAGGGGCTGCACGGCCGTCTGCAACTGCCCGATGCTGCTCGCGGCGATCTCGAATCCCTGGGCAGGGTAGCATGCCTCGGGCCTGTGCGCCGAAAGAGCGTCGGACTGGTCGCCTCCGTAGGCGACCGAGAGCATGACCCTCTCGCCAACGCGATTGACGTAAGTGCGGCTCAGGGTCTGGTTGTAGATCTTGTTGATCGCCGCCTGCGTGTCGGGCGAGATCAGCTGCACGGGCATGCGCTCATCGACCACCCAGTCGCCAAAGGCCTTGGGGAACATCGTCTCGAGTTCCACCTTGGGCAGCGTGTCGGACAAGTGCTTCGTCGGCCGCCACGCCTTGGCGCCCGCAAATGCGGCGAGCATCACGATCAGCGCCACAAGGGCCCGGATGCGCACGGCCGTCATGCCGCCTTCGCCTTCGCGCCCGGAATGAAAAGGCCTAGCACCTTGTCGACCACGAGCATCATCACCAGCGCCACCATGAAGAGCACCATGCCGGCAAAGCCATGCACGAAGCCCTGCCCCGCCTCGTCGCCGAAGTGGTAGGTCACGAGCACGAGGATCATCACGCGCACGATGTTGGCCGCAAAGGCGATCGGGATCAGCAGGATGGCCAGCGCCGCGTTGCGGGCCACGTTGGTGTACTTCATCAAATTCATGTAGAGCATGCCCAGCGCCTCGAGCGTGAACATGCTGTTCAGGCCGGCGCAGGCGTCGGCAACCAGCAACTGATACGGCCCCACCGTCATCACAACGCCGGTGCGGCCCACCGGGTAGCCCAACTGGTACAGCAGGTTGGCTGCCACGGCAGAGACCGCGGCCTTGAGGGGGCCGGTCACTGCGGACACGATCGCCGTCGGCCAGGGGATCATGAAGATCAGGAAGAAGAGCGGGAACCAGGCAGCCCGCAGCGCCGCGGCACCGCGAAACAACAGCAGCAGCGCAGCCAGCACGACGATCTGCGAGCTGACTTCGAACATGATCACGTCTTGCGCGCGGCCAAAGGCAAACAGCAGCGCAGCAAACACCAGCAGCGGCCAGCCCACCGCGGGTAGCGGGCGGTAAGGCGTGGCGGCAATGGCGTGCCGGCGCTCGTACAGCAGCCACGCACTCACCGCCAGGATGATTGGCCCGTGGCCCTGCTCGTCGGTAGCCCAAGTGGTGTTGGCCAGGTCGGCATAGACGGGCACGTACAGCAGTGCGAAGCCGGCCGCCAGCAGCACGAACGCCGGCCAGTCGAACCCCGGCGGCGCGAGCGGCAGGCGTGCCTTGCGCGCCGGGTCGGGGGCGCTGGGGAGCGTGGCCGACAATTCAGAACTCGTTGACGATCACGCCGGCAAGCTTGGCCGGGCTCTCGCCGAGGTTGGCCACCAGGTCTTGCAGTTCGCCAACGCGAGACTGGTCCTGGCGCGCAATCACGAGCGCCGCCCCGCAACGCGCGGCGATCACGGCGCAATCGCTGCCGTACGTTGCTGCCGGGGTATCGACCACCACGTGGTCGAACTTGGCCAGCAACTCGCGGATCAGCAGGCCGAAGGCCGGGCGCTCGACGAGTTCGAGCGGGTTGGGCGGCGTGATGCCCACCGGCAGCACGAAGAGGCTCGGCACGCCGTTGACTTGCTGGATCACCTTGGCCTCGGCGCGGCCGCTGAGGATGCCCGACAGGCCGGCGCTGTTGGCAATGCCGAACACCTGGTGCTGGCGCGGGCCGCGCATGTCGGCATCCACCAGCAGCGTGCGGCCCCCCAGTTGGGCCAGCGTGACGGCCAGGTTGGCCGAGAAGAACGTCTTGCCGTCGCCCGCATCGGGGCTGACGACGGCGATGGCGCGCCGCTCCTGGCCCTCGTTGAACAGGCGCATCATGATCTGGCTGCGGATGGCGCGGAAGGCCTCGGCCTGCACGCCGAAAGGCTGGTTCAGCGCCACGAGCTCGGGGCTTGCCTTGCGCCGCTCTTCGGCGGCGTACGGGTAGTGGAACTGCTGCGCAAGCGCGAACAGCACGTCGTCGGCGCTGGCCAAGCCCAGCGCGATGGCGGCTTCGCCAAAGCGTACCCCCGTCTCGCGCTGGTGCTGGAGGATCTTCTCGACCTGGTCGGCGCTGAGGTGGCGCGTCTCGCTGATGATCGAGCCGATGGAACGATCGGCAACCGTGTCGGCCTTGTCGGCGGGCGCATCGCGCTCGACGGCGGGCGCCGAGACTTCGAAGACGTTGTCGTGAACGACGGAATCGCGAAACTTGGCCATCATGCGCTCTGGGTTGGAGCAGGCAAGCCGATCACCCGCTGTTGCATCAGTGAAAGCCTGCGGCTGGCGGTGTAGCGCTTGGCATCGGGCCGCGGCATGTAGCCGATGACCGGCAGGCCCAGGCTCGCCAAGACGTCGGCGGGTGCGCGGATGCGCCTGTCGAGCATCTCGAGCAGCAGCACGGCTCCGGCGGCCAGCATCGCGCCCAGAATGACCGACAGCGCGGTGTTGAGCAGGATCTTGGGCGAAGAGGGCTCCGTGGGCGGCGCCGCGGCGCTGAGCATGTTGACGTTGCTTTGCGTCGTCTGGCTCTCGAGGCCCGTCTGCGTCAGGCGGGCCATCACGGCATCGTAGGCGCGCTGGGCGTTCTCGACCTCGCGCGCGAGCACCTGCCCTTCGTCGCGCACGCCCTTGAGGCGCAGCACCTTGGCGCGCTGCAGATCGAGCTCCCTGCGCACCTGTGCCTCGCGCTGGCGGTTGATGGTGCTGGTAACACCCACGCCACCCGTCACGCGGCTGACTTCGGCATCCATGCGGCTGCGAAGTTCGGCCAGGTTGGCCTTGGCCTCGATCACCTGCGGATGCCGGTCGCCGAGCCTCGCGTTGAGCTGCTGGAGGTTGGCTTCGTTGCGAGCAATCTCGACCCGCATGTTGGCGATGACGGGATTGGTCAGCACTTCTTGCATCTTGTCGCCCGACGCGCCCTGCGCCTGTGCCTGCCGGCTTCTGGACTCCGACGCAACGGCCTCGATCATCACGAGCTGGGACGACAGCTCGTTGAGCCGCGCGTTCTCGATATCCAGGCGCTCGTCGGTGGCGATGATCCCTTTCTCGCGCTGGAAGGCCGAGACCTTGGCCTGCGCACGCTCGAGGGCCTCGCGCGCGTCCTTGGAGCGCACGTCGAAGAAGCTTGCGTATTGCTTTGCCGGGTCGACCTTCAGCTCGAGGGTCGTGGCCATGTAGGCCTGGGCGAAAGCATTGGCCATGCCCGCGGCAAAGCGTGGTTCCGGCGCACTGTAGGCAATGCTGATGACGTTGCTTTCGCGCGAGGGTATGACCTCGAGCTTCTGCTTCAGCAGGTCGACCAGCCATTGCTCGATGCTGCCCTCGCCTGCGGTGTCGTCAAGCCACTGCTGGCGGATGCTCGGGTTGTCGAGCAGTTTCAAGTCGCGGATGACGCGCAGCGCCACCCGATCGCTCACCAGGATGTCGACCTGCGTCGCCATGAAGCCGGGTAGCGAGGCAGCAGGGTAGCCCATCGCCGAGACCGGATCGGGCTTGATGTCCACCACCACCGAGGCGGTGCCGGTGTACTGGCGCGGCAGGAGCAGGCTCGCGACGAGCGTGGTCGTCACCACGAGGCCGAACACGAGCAGCGCCACCCACTTGCGCGCCTTCAGGATGGAGAGGAGTTGGGTCAGAGTCATCGGATGGCTCCCTCAGAACAGGCTCTCTTTGACATACACCACATCGCCCACCTGAACCGGGTCGTCCATCGCCGGCTGGATGACCTGCACCTTGCCGTCGGCGCCCCTGCGGTGCACGCGGATGCCCTTTTCGGTGCCGCGCAGCGTCAGGCCGCCGCCGGTGGCCAGGGCCTGCATGACCGTCATGCCGCGCTCGAGGCGGAACGGGCCCGGGCGCTGCACTTCGCCGTAGATGTAGATCAGCGGCTGGCGCTCGACCCAGATCGCGTCGCCGTTCTGGATCAGGATGTCTTTGTCGCGGCCGCCGGCGGCAAAGAGGGTCGGCAGGTCGACCTCGAGGCGGAAAGGCTGGCCGTTGCGGCTGCCCGTGACGACGACCAGGTCGGCCCCGTTGACGGAAGCGCCGCCGGCCATGGCGAGCACGTCGGAGAGGCGCATGTCGGCCACTTCGATCGGGTAGCGGCCGGGGCGGTTGACTTGGCCGAGCACGCTGGCCTGGTTGCCGCGCACCTGCACCACGACGATGGTCACCTGCGGCTGCTTGACGAAGTTGCCGTTGCGCAGGCCGTCGGCGATCAGCCTCTCGGCCGCGGTGACGCTCAGGCCGCCCAGGCGGATGCTACCCAGCAGCGGGTAGCTGACGATGCCGGCCTCGGTGATGCGGGTCTCGAGGCCGAGGTCGGGGTTCTGGTAGACGTTGATGCGGATCACGTCGCCCGAGCCGAGGCGGTACTCAGGCGTGGCGGTGGCCGTGGTTGCCGGCGTGGCCGCGGCCTGCTGCGCTTGCGCAGGCGCGGCTGCAAGCAAGGCTGCCGCGAATGCGAGGGTGAAGGTGGGTAGCAGTGTCTTGATCGTCATCGTCTTGTGCTCGAATTGCGTCTTCATTTGAGGCCCATGCCCTTGCTGATGTCGGCGGCACTCAGGCCACTGCTGGCGGGCGCGGCAGGTGCAGGGGCTGCCGCGGGCGCGGCCGCCGCAGCAGCAGAGGCTCCTCCGGCCGGTGCCGACGCTGCCGCTTCGGCAAACTTGCCCACGTACTCGATCTTGGCCGCGGCGCGCATGTCCTTGCGGTCCTTGTCGATGATCTGGCGCTTGCGCTCGTTGAGGAGAAACTGCTCGATCGCCGGCCTGGCCTGCTCGGCCGTGACCGGCGCCGTGCGCGAGCCGGCGAGCACCACCACCTGGGCGCCGTTGGGCGTGGGCACGAGCATGGCCTGGCCGTCTTTCATCTTGGCAAAGGCATCGAGCATGTTCAGCGGCAATTGCTCGGCGGCGCGCACCGCCTGGTTGCCGCTGAAGCGGAAATCGTTGGCCTTCAGGTACTCGGTGAAGTCGGGCATCGACTTGGCGGCCTGCAGCTGGGTGCGCAGCGCATCGATCTGCTCGGGCTTGGCCTCGATGCCGATCTCCTGGATGCTGTAGATGCGGCGCTCCTTGAAGAGGGCCGGCTTCTCGTCGTAGTACTTCTGGATCTCTTCGGGCGTGGGCTTGGCGGCGGCCTCGCCCATGCGCTCGGCGTAGGCGCGGGCGATGATCTCGCGCTTGGCGGCCTCGAGCTGCTGCACGACGCGCGGGTCGCGGTCGAGCTTGAGCTCGTCGGCCTTCTGGATCGCGAGCTCCTGGTCGATCAGGCGCTCGAGGATCTGCTTGCTCGCGGCGTCGGCCTGCTCGGGCTTGAGGCCGCGCTGCTGCTGCATCACGAAGTTGATCTGGTGGACGGTGATCTCTTCCTTGTTGACCTTGGCCGCGGTCTGGCTGGCCTTGTCACCCTTCTTGTCGCCACAGCCGGCGAGCATGAAGCTCAGCGCAACGGCAGCGGCCACCGCCACGCGGCCCAGGCCCGGCGTGGCCTGGGATCGATTTCGCAAGCTCATTAGCGGATACCTCCGTTCAGGCCCAACAGACGACATCATTTTCTGGCTTTCCCGCGCCCGGGTGCTGCGGGCCCAAGCGGCCACCGCGCAACACCCACTCGCCAACGGTGGCAGAGTGTAGCGGCGAAGCATGACACCGCAGCCATCCCTTGATCGAGGGAAGAAGCCTGCAAACGCTCGCGATTCGTGACCGAATTGCCACTCGTTGGGGTCAGGTCTTGACTTTGAACCCCCGAAAGCTACGCTCCCGCGCATGGCTCGCCCGCTGCGCATCGAGTTCGCAGGCGCCGTCTACCACGTGACGTCGCGCGGGGACCGGCGCGAGGCGATCTTCGACGACGATGCGGATCGCATGCGTTTTCTGCGCGTGCTGGGCCTGGGGCTGGCGCGCTTCGACGCGCAGGTGCTGACCTACTGCCTGATGGGCAATCACTATCACCTGGTTGTCTACACCCGGCAAGCCAATCTGTCGCTGCTGATGCGCCATCTCAACGGGGTCTACACGCAGGGTTTCAACCGCCGGCACGGCACGGTGGGGCATCTGTTCCAGGGCCGCTTCAAGGCGATCCTGGTCGACCGGGAGGCGTATCTGCTCGAGCTGTGCCGCTATGTCGAGCTCAACCCGGTGCGCGCGGGCATGGTCGGCGACGCGGGCGCATGGCGATGGTCGAGCTACCGCGCACATGTGGGCGAGACGGCGGCGCAGGAGTGGCTCGATACGGCCGGGTTGCACGCCTACTTGCTGGGGCGCCCGGCAGTCACGGCAGCCGACCGCCAGCGAGCGGCACGACGCTATGCCGAACTGGTGGCCAGCGCGCCGCAGCGCTCGCTCTGGGACGATGGGCTGACGCAGCAGATCTACTTGGGCGATGCGAGCTTCGTCGCCTCGATGCAGGCGCTTGCGGGTACGCAGCGCACCACGAACGCCGAGGTGCCCAGGCAACAGCGCAGCGCGCCGCGCGAGCTGCACCATTGGTTGGCCAGCCAGCCGACGCGCGAGGCAGCGCTGCTGCACGCGCATCGGGAGGGCGGGCTGACGATGACCGCGATTGCACGTGAGCTGGGGCTGTCGGTGGCACGCGTCAGCCAGTTGATCGCGCGTGCCGAGAGGGGTTCAAATTAAAGACCTGACCCCTACACTTTGATGCCGACGTGCAGGGCGACGACGCCGGCGGCGAGGTTGTGGACGTCGACGTGGCCGAAGCCGGCGTCTTTCATCATGGCCTTGAGGGCCTGCTGGTCGGGGTGGACGCGGATCGACTCGGCGAGGTAGCGGTAGCTGTCGGCGTCGCCGGTCACGAGGCGGCCGATCTGGGGCAGGACCTTGAACGAGTACCAGTCGTAGGCCTTGGCCAGCGGGGCGGCGACTTTCGAGAACTCGAGCACCAGCAGCCGCCCGCCGGGGCGCAGCACGCGGTGCATCTCGGCCAGCGCGCGCTCCTTGTGGGTCATGTTGCGCAGGCCGAAGGCGACGCTGACGAGGTCGAAGCTCGCGGTCGCGAAGGGCAACGCCTCGGCGTCGCACAGCGCGGTGGGCACGAGGCGGCCCTCGTCGAGCAGCCGGTCGCGGCCGCGCCTGAGCATTGCCTCGTTGATGTCGGTCAGCACGACGAGACCACGCTCGCCCACCTGGCGCGCAAAGGCGCGCGCGAGGTCGCCCGTGCCGCCGGCGATGTCGAGCACCTTGTCGCCCTCGCGCACCGCGGCCACGGCCACGGCGTAGGCCTTCCACGCGCGGTGCAGGCCGAGCGACATCAGGTCGTTCATGACGTCGTATCTCGACGCGACCGAGTCGAACACGCCGCGCACACGGCGCGCCTTGTCGCGCTCGTCGACGGTCTCGAAGCCGAAGTGGGTTTCGCTCATGTCGCGCCGGTCTCGATCAATGCCTGGTTCCGCAGGAGCCGCCGGCCGCCGCGGCAGTGTTCATCGGCGCGTCGCGGTCCATGCCGGCCTCTGCCAAGCGCTGCTCGTACTGCTGCCACAGCGCCTGCTGCTGCGAGCCCAGAAAGTACAGGTATTCCCACGTGAAGATGCCGCTGTCGTGGCCGTCGGAGAAGGTGGGCTGCACCGCATAGTTGCCCACCGGCTCGAGCGTCGTCAGCTCGACCGCGCGCTTGCCGGTCTGCAGCACTTCCTGCCCCGGCCCGTGGCCCTGGACCTCGGCCGACGGCGAGTACACGCGCATCAGCTCGAACGGGATGCGAAACAGCGCCCCGTCGTCGAAGCCCACTTCGAGCACGCGCGACTGCTGGTGCACGGTGATTGCCGTCGGTTGCGGGGTGGAGGGGGTCAGGCCGGCCATGGAAGCGTCATTGTTGCGGGGGTGAGGCGCAGTGTAGTGGGTCAGCCGCGCGCGCCGGCGAGTGCCAAGGCGACGGCGAGGTCGAGTGGGTCGAGCGGTAACGCAAGACGGGCCGCGGGCGCCGGCTCGGCAACCGCCCTGCGCGCCGCCCCCCAGATCGGGTCGGGGAATCGGCTGTCCCAGCCGAAGCGCGCGATCACGTGCCAGTGCAGGTGCGGCACCTGGTTGCCGAGCGACGCAAGGTTGATCTTGGTCGGCCGCAGGTGCTCGCGCAGTGCGCGCTCGACGGCGGCGACGGCGTCCATGCACTCGGCTCGTTCGACGCGGGAGAGGTCGGTGAACTCGGCCGCGTGCGCGTTCCAGATCACGCGGTAGAAGGCCGGGAAGTCGGCGTCTTCGACGCGCACGACGCGCCAGCGTTCAGCGCGGTGGACGAGGATGCCGCCGGCCTCGCTGCAGAGCGGGCATGCGTCTGCAGTTGCACCCACATCAACGCCCGCTGGTCACCGGCGGTGCCGGTTCGAACGGCACGCCGTCGAAGAGCGAAGCCATCGGCCAGTCGAAGGCATGTGGGCGCTCGATGTGCAGGGTCTCGCCGGCGGCGAGCGGCTGCAGCACCCATTCGCCCTGCGCGTTCTTGCGGAACAGTTCGGCGTAAGGCCGCGTCTGCTCGACGAGCAGGTAATGCGTCAGCGACTCGACCCGACGGTAGAGCTCGAACTTGGCGCCGCGGTCGTAGGCGGCCGTGCTGTCGGAGAGCACCTCGACGATCAGCCAGGGGTGGCGGATCGCCACATCGGAGCCCGAGATGGCGTCGTGCGGATCGCAGGTGACCATCACATCGGGGTAGAGAAAGGCGTTGGCGGCGTCGATCCGCAACTTCAGGTCGGCGCCGAACACCTGGCAGGGGCCGCCGCGCAGAGACTGGCGAAAGAACGTGAGCGCGTTGACGACGATCATGTTGTGCGCCACCCTCGCACCCGTCATCGCGAAGATCTCGCCGTCGAGGTATTCGTGGCGCTCCTGCTGCATGTCCTCCCAGGCCAGGTACTCGTCCGGAGTCATGTGCTGGGGCGTAAGAACCGCACTCATGGGCTAGCCTCCGCAGTCAATGGCGAAGCATAACGCCGCGCGCTACACCAGCACCCTCTCGATCCCGCCCTCGTTGGCACGCTTCACATACTCGGGCAGCCAGTCGGGCCCGAGGATCTGGTTCGCCATCTCGATCACGATGTAGTCCGCCTCGAGCAGCCCGCCCGCGAGGTCGTCGCCGTAGCGCGTCAGCCCCTGCAGGCAACTCGGGCAGGAAGTGAGGATCTTGACCGGGCCTTTGTCCGCGACGGCACCCGTTGCCCGCAGCGCGGCCTCGTCGCGGCGCAGTTCCTCTTCCTTGCGAAAGCGCACCTGGGTCGAGATGTCGGGCCGCGTCACACCGAGCGTCCCGCTCTCGCCGCAGCAGCGTTTGGCCTCGATCACGTCGGGGCCGACGAGCGCCTTCACGGTCTTCATCGGCGCCTGCAGCTTCATCGGCGAGTGGCAGGGGTCGTGGTACAGGTAGCCGCCGCGGCCGGGCAGCGTGATGCCCTTCTCCAACAGGTACTCGTGGATGTCGACGATGCGGCTGCCCGGGAAGATGGCCTCGAACTGGTAGCTCTGCAACTGGTCGTAGCAGGTGCCGCAGCTCACGACGACGGTCTTGATGTCGAGGTAGTTGAGCGTGTTGGCGACGCGGTGGAAGAGCACCCGGTTGTCGGTGATCATCTTCTCGGCCTTGTCGTACTGCCCCGAGCCGCGCTGCGGGTAGCCGCAACACAGGTAGCCCGGCGGCAGCACGGTCTGCACGCCGGCGTGCCAGAGCATGGCCTGGGTCGCGAGGCCCACCTGCGAGAACAGGCGCTCCGAGCCGCAGCCCGGAAAGTAGAACACCGCTTCGGTGTCGGCACTCGTGGCCACCGGGTCGCGGATGATCGGCACGTAGCGCTTGTCCTCGATGTCGAGCAGCGCGCGCGCGGTCTTGTTCGGTAGCCCGCCGGGGAGCTTCTTGTTGACGAAGTGGATCAGTTGCGCCTTGATCGGCGCCGGGCCCACGGTCGCCGGCGGCGCAGCGGTCTGGCGCCGCGCAAGGCCGCGCAGCAGGTCGGCGGCAAGGCGCTGCGCCTTGAAGCCTGCGCCGACCATCGCCGCACGGACGAGCTTGATCGTCTGCGGGTTCGTCGCGTTCAACATCAGCATCGCCGCCGCGTTGCCGGGGCGCCAGCTCTTCTGCCCCATCTTGCGCAGCAGGTTGCGCATGTTCATCGACACGTCGCCGAAGTCGATGTTCACCGGGCACGGCGCGAGGCACTTGTGGCAGACCGTGCAATGGTCGGCAACGTCCTCGAACTCCTGCCAGTGGCGGATGCTGATGCCGCGCCGCGTCTGCTCCTCGTACAGAAAGGCCTCGACGAGCAGCGAGGTGGCGAGGATCTTGTTGCGCGGGCTGTAGAGCAGGTTGGCGCGCGGCACGTGCGTCGCGCAGACCGGCTTGCACTTGCCGCAGCGCAGGCAGTCCTTGACCGAGTCGGCAATCGCGCCGATGTCGCTCTGCTGCATGATCAGCGACTCGTGGCCCATCAGGCCGAAGCTCGGCGTGTAGGCGTTCGTCAGGTCGGCCGGCAGGCCGGCTCCGCGCAGCAGCTTGCCCTTGTTGAAGCGGCCCTCGGGGTCGATGCGCTGCTTGTAGGCGCTGAACTCGGCCATCTCGGCCTCGCTCAGGAACTCGAGCTTGGTGATGCCGATGCCGTGCTCGCCCGAGATCACGCCGCCGAGCGAGCGCGCCAGCGCCATGATGCGCTTGACCGCACCGTGCGCCGCCTGCAGCATCTCGTAGCTGTCGGAGTTGACGGGAATGTTGGTGTGCACGTTGCCGTCGCCGGCATGCATGTGCAGCGCCACCCACACCCGGCCGTGCAGCACCTCCTTGTGGATCGCGGCGCAGGCCAGGGCGATGGGCGCGAGCGCCGAGCCGGCGAAGATGGCCTGCAGCGGCGCGCGCAACTGCGTCTTCCACGACGCGCGCAACGTGTGGTCCTGCAGCAGCGCGAAGATGCTGCGCCCGCTTGCGGCATCGATGTCGTCGAGCCCCGCCAGCCACTGCTGCCACTGCGCGCGCACTTCCCGCAGCAGCGCGATGGCCTGCTGCACGCGGTCTTCGAGCAGCTCGGCCGGCGCGACTTCGCCCGCGTCGTCGCCCTTGCCCAGGGGCAGCCTGCCGCCGGCGAAGAAGGCCTCGAGCGCATCGGCCAGCGCGATCTTGTTGCGCAGGCTGAGCTCGATGTTGATGCGCTCGATGCCCTCGGTGTACTCGCCCATGCGCGGCAGCGGGATCACCACGTCCTCGTTGATCTTGAAGGCGTTGGTGTGGCGGCTGATGGCCGCGGTGCGCTTGCGGTCGAGCCAGAACTTCTTGCGCGCCTCGGCCGAGACGGCGACGAAGCCCTCGCCGGCGCGACTGTTGGCGAGGCGAACGACTTCGGAAGTTGCGCGCGCGACCGCATCGGCGTCGTCGCCAACGATGTCGCCGATCAGGACCATCTTGGGCAAGCCCCCGCGCTTGCTCTTGGTGGCGTAGCCGACCGCCTTCAGGTAACGGTCGTCGAGGTGCTCGAGGCCCGCGAGCAGCACCGGCTTGTCGCCGCCGCCAAGCGAGAACAGGTAGTCCTTGATGTCGACGATGCTCGGCACCGCATCCTTCGGGTTGCCGAAGAACTCGAGGCAGACCGTGCGCGTGTGCGCCGGCATGCGGTGCACGACCCAGCGCGCGCTCGTGATCAGGCCGTCGCAGCCTTCCTTCTGGATCCCGGGCAGGCCGGCGAGGAACTTGTCGGTCACGTCCTTGCCGAGGCCCTCCTTGCGGAACACGCTGCCGGGGATGTCGAGGTGCTCTGTTCGCACCGGCGTCTTGCCATCGGCCTCGAAGGTCTTCAACTCGAAGCGCGCGACCTCCACGTCGTGGATGCGGCCGAGGTTGTGCCCGAGGCGCGTCACCTCGAGCCATTGCGCGTCGGGCGTGACCATGCGCCACGAAGCCAGGTTGTCGAGCGCGGTGCCCCAGAGCACGGCCTTCTTGCCGCCCGCGTTCATGGCGACATTGCCGCCGACGCAGCTCGCCTCGGCCGAGGTCGGGTCGACGGCGAAGACGTAGCCGGCGCGCTCGGCGGCGTCGGCAACGCGCTGCGTCACGACGCCGGCCTCGGTCCAGACCGTTGCCACCGGCTTGTCGACGCCGGGCAGCGCGACCAGCTCGACCTCGGTCATCGCCTCGAGCTTCTCGGTGTTGATGACGGCGCTTTGCCACACCAGCGGCACCGCGCCGCCGGTGTAGCCGGTGCCGCCGCCGCGCGGCACGATGGTCAGGCCGAGCTCGATGCAGGCCGCGACCAGGCGCGCCATCTCGGCCTCGGTGTCGGGCGTGAGCACGACGAAGGGGTACTCGACGCGCCAGTCGGTGGCGTCGGTCACGTGCGAGACGCGCGACAGGGCGTCGAACTTGATGTTGTCGCGCGCCGTCGTGCGCCCGAGCACGCGCAGCGCGCGCCGGCGCAGGCGCGCCACCTCGTCGAAGCGCGCTGCAAAGTCCTGCACCGCACGCTCGGCCGCGGCGAGCAGCAGGCCGACCACGGCGTCGCGTGCGGCATCGCTCTCGGGCGTGCGCCGCGCCTGCACCTCGGCCAGGCGATGGTGCAACGCCTCCACCAGCAGCCTGCGCCGGCGCGGGTTGTCCAGCAGGTCGTCCTGCAGGTAGGGGTTGCGCTGCACGACCCAGATGTCGCCCAGCACCTCGTAGAGCATGCGCGCCGAGCGGCCGGTCTGGCGCTCGCTGCGCAGGCGCTCCAGCATCGCCCAGGCCTCTGAACCCAGCAGCCGGATGACGATCTCGCGGTCGGAGAACGAGGTGTAGTTGTAGGGAATCTCGCGCAGCCGCGGCGCGGCGCCTTCGGCCGTGTCGCCACGGCCTGCGAGGGCAGCGATCTGGGTCAGCGCGAGGGGGGCATTCATCGTCTTGCGGGCGGTCTGCGATGCTACCGCAGTGCAACATCGGACCTTGATGCAGCGCAGGCCGTCCGCGGGCTGCAAAGGGCTTATCCCAGTTGCCCGGCGCGCACTTCCATGACAGAAACGGCACTGTCACAAATCAGCCGCACAGTCGCGGGTTGGCCGATCCCGATCACACAAACGTCACGGAGTTGTCATTCATGAAGCTGAAATCGCTCGCCCTGCCCGCCGCCGCGCTGGCGCTGTCGTTCGCCCTGCCTGCCCAGGCGCAGACGGAGATCCAGTGGTGGCATTCGATGACCGGCGGCAACGGCGACCGCCTCAACGAGATGGCGGCCGGCTTCAACGCGAGCCAGAAGGAATTCAAGGTCGTTCCCGTCTACAAGGGCGGCTACGCCGAGTCGATGACGGCCGCGATCGCCGCCTACCGCGCCGGCAACGCGCCGCACATCGTGCAGGTGTTCGAGGTCGGTACGGCGACCATGATGTCGGCCAAGGGTGCGATCAAGCCGGTGTACCAGCTGATGAAGGAGTCGGGCGAGAAGTTCGACCCCAAGCAGTACGTGAGCGCGGTGGCCGGCTACTACACCGATCGCAAGGGCAACATGCTGTCCTTCCCGTTCAACTCGTCGACGGTGGTCTTCTACATCAACAAGGACGCGTTCAAGAAGGCCGGCCTCGACCCGGAGAAGGCGCCCAAGACCTGGAAAGAGTTCGCGGCGGTCGCCGGCAAGTTGAAGGCGAGCGGACAGGGTGCGTCTACACGACCGGCTGGCCGTCGTGGGTGCACGTCGAGAACTTCAGTGCCTGGCACAACCTGCCGATCGGCACGCTCGAGAACGGCATGGGCGGCCTGGACACCGTGTTCAAGATCAACTCGCCGCAGCACGTGGAACACTTGCAGATGCTGGTGGACTTCACGAAGAACGGCTGGTTCACCTATGCCGGGCGTCAGAACCAGGCCGAGGCCAAGTTCTTCAGCGGCGAGTGCGCGATGCTGACCTCGAGCTCGTCGGCGCTCGACAAGATCAACGCGAGCGCGAAGTTCCCGTTCTCGGTCAACTTCATGCCGTATGACGACAGCATCAAGGGCGCGCCGCAGAACGCGATCATCGGCGGTGCAAGCCTGTGGGTGCTCGGCGGCAAGAAGCCGGCCGAGTACAAGGGCGTCGCGCAATTCCTGAACTACCTGTCGCAGCCCGAACTGCAGGCCAAGTGGCACCAGGGCAGCGGCTATGTCGCGATCACCTACGCGGCGGCCGAACTGACCGAGAAGTCGGGCTTCTACAAGACCCGTCCGGGCGCCGACGTGGCGATGAAGGAGTTGAACCTGCATCCGCCGACCGCCAACTCCAAGGGCCTGCGCTTCGGCAACTTCGTGCAGGGGCGCACCGTCATCGAGGAAGAGATGGAGGCGGCGCTGGCCGGCAAGAAGAGCGCGCAGGCGGCCATGGACGATGCCGTGACGCGCGGCAACGAGATCCTGCGCAAGTTCCAGGCGACGGTGAAGGAGTAGCGGCGTGCCGCGCGGCGCCTGCGGGCTGGCGGCAGCCCCTGGCGCCGGCGGCTCGACGTTGACCTGATTCGGGATGGAAAAGCGCGTCGTCTTCAAGTCCGCCTGGCTGCCCTACCTGCTGGTGGCGCCGCAGCTCGCGATCACGATCGTCTTCTTCTTCCTGCCCGCCGGGCAGGCGCTGTGGTTCGCGTTCCAGCGCCAGGACGCGTTCGGCATGAATGCCGAGTTCGCGGGCCTGGAGAATTTCAACTATCTGCTCGCCGACCAGAGCTACCTCGCGTCGTTCGAGGTCACGGCCGTCTTCTCGCTGCTCGTCGCCGTCGGCGGCATCGTCATCGCGCTGCTGATGGCGGTGATGGCCGATCGCGTGATCAAGGGCGCGCTCGTCTACCGCACGCTGCTGATCTGGCCGTACGCCGTGGCGGCCGCGGTGGCGGGCGTGCTGTGGGGGTTCCTGTTCGCGCCGTCGATCGGCATCGTCACCTTCGCGCTCAAGCAGTTCGGCATCGAGTGGAACTGGGTGCTGCAGGGCAACCAGGCGATGCTGCTCGTCGTCGTCGCGTCGATCTGGAAGCAGATCTCCTACAACTTCCTGTTCTTCCTCGCCGGCCTGCAGTCGATTCCGCGCTCGCTGATCGAGGCCGCGGCCATCGATGGCGCGCGTCCGATGCGGCGCTTCTGGACGATCGTCTTTCCGCTGCTCTCGCCGGTCACCTTCTTCCTGCTCGTCGTCAACGTCGTCTATGCCTTCTTCGATACCTTCGGCGTGATCGACGCGACGACCGAAGGCGGGCCCGCGGGCGCGACCGAGATCCTCGTCTACAAGGTCTACGTCGACGGCGTCAAGTCGGCCGACCTCGGCGGTTCGTCGGCGCAGTCGGCGATCCTGATGCTGATCGTGATCGCGCTCACGGTGATCCAGTTCCGCTTCGTCGAGCGCCGCGTCCAGTACTGATGAGCGAGTTCCTCTCCTACTTCTTCGGGGTCTTTCTCGGATCGGTCGTCGGCTTGCCGGCGGCCGCGTGGTTGTTCAGCCGGCTGGTGGGAAACTTGCTGCAAAAGGATCTCGAGGCGTTCAAGACGGATCAGCTTCTTCGCATGGAGGAATTCAAGTCCGCGAAGACCCGCGAGCTCGAGGAGTTCAAGGCAACCAGCGCGCGCGAGATGGCGCGCGCGCTGGAGGCGGTCAAAGCCGAGCTTGCGCACGACTACCGGCTGATCGAGTTGAAGCTGCCCGTTTACCGCGAACTCTGGGAAGCCTCTGGCTACTTTCGCCCTTCGCAAACGGACCGCGTGTACTCGGCCACGGAGATGTCGGGCTCCGCGGCTGCCCTTCGCGATTGGTACTTCCGCGCCGGCCGCGGCGCGCTGCTGGGCTTCCGGGCCAAGGAGTGCCTGCTGGCAGCGATCGGTCTGCTCGCCCAAGCCAGTCCGCGCGATTCGGCCGCCGTCCGGCTGGCCTTCAGCGAATTGCGAACCCAGTTGATGCACGACCTTCGACTCTACGACGATGCCGAGGCGGCACGCCAGATCGACCACCAGGGCCGCATCGCCGAACTTAGGCGCCGGGCGGTCGAACAGTCGCGCGTCAGCGCGTGAACCGATGGTCGAGCGCCGCCCTCTCCTCACCGCGCTGACGCACATCGGCCTCGCGCTGGGCATCGTCGTCATTGCATTTCCGCTCTACGTGACCTTCGTCGCGTCGACGCTGACGCTCGATCAGGTGCTCGCGGTGCCGATGCGCCTGCTGCCCGGCGATCAGTTCTGGGCCAACTACAGCCAGGTCCTGGCGTCGGGCTCGACGGCCGGGTCGGGGGCCCCCGTCGGTCAGATGATGTTCAACAGCCTTGTCATGGCGCTCGTCATCGCGATCGGCAAGATCGCGATCTCGATCATCAGTTCGTTCGCGATCGTCTACTTCCGCTTCCCGCTGCGCCGCTTCTTCTTCTGGATGATCTTCATCACGCTGATGCTGCCGGTCGAGGTGCGCATCATCCCGACCTTCAAGGTCGTCTCCGATCTGGGCATGCTCAACAGCTACGCCGGCCTGACGCTGCCGCTGATCGCGTCGGCCACGGCCACCTTCCTTTTCCGCCAGTTCTTCATGTCGGTGCCCGACGAACTGCTCGAAGCCGCCCGCATGGACGGCGCCGGGCCGATGCGCTTCTTCTTCGACGTGCTGCTGCCGCTGTCGGCGACGACGATCGCCGCGCTGTTCGTGATCCAGTTCATCTATGGCTGGAACCAGTACCTCTGGCCGCTGCTGATCACGACGGACGAGGCGATGTACACCACCGTCATCGGCATCAAGCGCATGATCGTCGGCGGCGACGCACTGACCGAGTGGCATCTCGTGATGGCCACCGCGATGCTCGCGATGCTGCCGCCGGCACTCGTCGTGCTGCTGATGCAGAAGTGGTTCGTCAAGGGTCTGGTCGATTCGGAAAAATAGACAAGCAAACAGGCAGCCGATGTCCGCGATATCCATCCGCAACGTCACCAAGCGCTATGGCCGCGGCACGACCGCGACGCAGGTGATCCACGGCGTCGACGCCGAGATCGAGAGCGGCGAATTCGTCGTCATCGTCGGCCCGTCGGGCTGCGGCAAGAGCACGCTGCTGCGCATGGTCGCCGGGCTCGAGGAGATCAGCGGCGGCGAGATCTCGATCGCCGGGCGCGTGGTCAACGACATCGAACCGTCCGACCGCGACATCGCGATGGTGTTCCAGAACTACGCGCTCTATCCGCATATGAGCGTGTTCGACAACATGGCCTACGGGCTGAAGATCCGCAAGCTGTCGGCCGCCGAGATTCGCGAGCGGGTGGACAAGGCGGCCGCGATCCTCGAACTCGGTCCCTATCTCAAGCGCCGCCCGCGCGAGCTCTCCGGCGGCCAGCGCCAGCGCGTCGCGATGGGGCGCGCGATCGTGCGCCAGCCGGCCGTCTTCCTGTTCGACGAGCCGCTCTCCAACCTCGACGCCAAGCTGCGCGTGCAGACCCGCCTGGAGATCCAGAAGCTGCACCGCGAGCTGGGCATCACGTCGCTCTTCGTCACGCACGACCAGGTCGAGGCGATGACGCTCGCGCAGCGCATGCTCGTGCTCAACGCCGGGCGCATCGAGCAGATCGGCACGCCCGAGGATGTGTATGCCAGGCCGGCGACGACCTTCGTCGCCAGCTTCATCGGCTCGCCGCCGATGAACCTGCTCAGCGGCCGCGCCGACGGCTCGCGGCTGCAGGTGGGCGGCCTGAGCCTCGCGCTGCCGCAGGCGGCACCGCGCGCCGGCGAGATCATCCTTGGCCTGCGGCCCGAGCACGGCGGCATCGAGAGCGCGGGGACGGGCGGCTGGCCGCTGCAGGTCGACCTGATCGAGATGCTCGGCGCCGAACGCCTGGTGCACGGGCGCATCGGCGAGGCGCCGTTCATCCTGCGCATCGACAGCACGCGGGCGTCGCCGCATGCCGGCGACACGGTGCTGCTGCGGCCCGAGCCCGAGCACCTGCACTGGTTCGACGCGCAGACGCAGGCGCGCCTGGCATGAGCGAATCGCCCGCAGAGGGCAGCGTCTGGCCCTACCCGCTGTGGATCGCGCACCGCGGCGCCGGCAAGCTCGCGCCGGAGAACACGCTGGCCGCGTTTCGCGTCGGCGCCGGGCACGGCTTTCGCGCCTTCGAGTGCGACGTGAAGCTGAGCGCCGACGGCGTGCTGTTCCTGCTCCACGACGACACGCTCGATCGCACGACCCCGGCGCGCGGCGTCGCCGGCGAGCGGCCGTGGAGCGAACTCTCGCGCCTGGATGCCGGCGGCTGGCACAGCCGTGGCTTCGCGGGCGAGCCGCCGGCGAGCCTGGATGCCATCGCGGCCTTCGTGCTGCGCAACGGCCATGCGCTGAACATCGAGATCAAGCCGACGCCGGGCCTCGCGCGCGAGACGGGGCGCGCGGTCGCGCTCGAGGCGGCGCGCCTGTGGCAGGGGCAGGCACTGCCGCCGCTGCTGAGTTCCTTCGAGCCCGATGCGCTCGTCGCCGCGCGCGAGGCGGTGCCGGCGCTCCCGCGCGCGCTGCTGCTCGATGCGCTGCCGGGCGACTGGTTCGAGCAAGCGGTTTCGCTCGGCTGCAGTGCCGTCGTCACTGCCTACCCGCTGATGGATGCGGCCGTGATCGCCCGCCTGCACGGCGCCGGCCTGCGCGCCCTGTGCTACACGGTCAACGACGCGGCCGAGGTGGCGCGCCTGCTGGGCTTGGGCATCGACGGCATCATCACCGACGCCGTCGATCGCTTCGCGCCGGCCGGCCCGATGCTGCTGGACTGACCGGCCGATAGATCGCTCAGGGTTCCTCGACGCCGCGCACGCGCGAATACACGTGCGTATCGCGGCCGGCGCCCTTGACGTCGACCGAGTCCTGGCGCAGCACCCCCTCGAAGGTGAACCCCGCGCGCTCGGCGACCCGCACGCTGCACGCGTTGCGCGGGTCCATGCGGATCTCGACGCGCCGCGCGCCGAGCGCATCGAACGCCATGCGCGCGAGCGCCCGCACGGCCTCGGCGACGAGCCCGCGGCCCTCGAAACCGGCGCGGCGCCAGTAGCCGATCTCCAAGCGCGGCACGCTCCAGTCGATGCGGTGCAGGCCGGTGCCGCCGACGAAGGCGCCCTCGGCACCGTCCGCAGCGCGTTCGAACATGAAGTAGACCAGGTCCTCGCGCGACGTGAACTTCGCATGCATGCGCCGGCACTGCAGTTCGGAGTCCTGCGGCGTCGGCGCCGCCTGCGCCCACGGCATCCAGGGCGCGAGTTCGGCGAGCGTCTCGCCCACGGCGGCGCACAGTATCGTGCCGTCGCCCGGCCGGGGCGGGCGCAGCAGCAGGCGCGCGGTCTCGATGCGCTCGGGCACATCGATCAGCAGCGGATCGGTCGTGGTCATGCTCGACCCTCCTACAAGGCGGCGGGCAGCGCACCCACCGCCGCCTCGGCGCCGAGCGACTCGGTGACCGATTCCGGCTTTGGCAACGAGCGCACGTTGCGGATCACCGGATGGCGCCAGGCGAACAGCGCCAGCAGCAGCGCCGCCGATCCGGCAAAGGCGAGCGACGCGCGCAGGCCGAAGTGCTCGCCGAGCCAGCCGCCGGCGAGCGCGCCCGGCCCGGCCGGCAGCAGGATCAGCCAGCGCATCGTGCTCGTCATGCGGCCCAGCAGCGCCTCGGGCGTCACCGCCTGGCGCAGCGCGAGGAAGTTGATGAACAGCAGCACCGCGCCGAACGAGTAGCTGACGAGCATCAGCGCGAAGATCGCGACGCCCCAGGCGTTGGCCGGCGCCGCCGAGACCGCGAGCCAGCCCGCACCGCAGGCGGCGATGCCCATCACGAGGCAGGGCCCGGGGCCAACCCGGCGCGAGATGCGGTGCCCGAGCAGGCTCGCGACGACGGTGCCGGCGCCCATGCCGACGTAGCTCAGGCCCACGGCCTGCTCCGACAAGCCGAGGGTGCGCGTCGCGAACAGGATCTGCACCACCAGCGCGGCGTTCTGGCACATCTGCCAGCCGCCGACGACGACCGCCAGCGAGACGAGCAGGCGCTGCCCGGCGACGAAGCGCACACCGGCCTTCAGGTCGCGCCAGAAGTGCGCGTCGTGGCGGGCCAGCGGCCGCTCGTCGACGCGGATGCCGCGCAGGATGGCTGCCGACGCGAGCAGCAGCAGCGCGTCGGCGAGCAGCGCCAGCGGCGCGCCGAGGGCCTTGATCAGCACGCCGGCCAGGCCCGGCCCGGCGACCTCGGCGCCCGAACTCGCGAGCGCGTTCTTGGCGTGCGCCTCGACCAGGCGTTCGCGCGCGACGACCTGCGTCAGCACGATCTGCGCCGCCGAGCCGGCCACCGTGGCGACGGTGCCGATCACGAAGCCGACCACGTACAGCCAGGTCATCCCGAGCCAGCCAAGCGCCCACGCCAGCGGCACGCTGCCGACGACGAGCGCCAAGCCCGCCTCGCCGACGATGTAGACGGGGAGCTTGCGCACCCGGTCGAGCCACACGCCCGAAGGCAGCGAGAACAGCACGAAGGGCACGATCTCCATGAAGGTCAGCAGGCCCATCTGCGTCGGCGTCGCGTGCAGCAGCACGGCGGCCGTGAGCGGCAGCGCGAGCATCGTCACCTGGCCGCCGAAGGAACTGATCAGGATCGAGGTCCACAGGCGGCGGTAGGTTGCGTCGCGCAGCAGGTCGCCCGCCGGCACACGCAGGCGCCGGCGCAACGCGGTCGGCACCGACTGCCACAGGCCCGCCCAAATCGGCACGAGCAACAGACTCGAAAGGGTCTTGCTCACCACACTCTCCCCGAAAGCCAGGCTCCGGTGGGACCCTGGCGGAGCGCCCGCTTCGTGGGCCGGCGCTCGCAAACAGACGACAAACAAGCAGCGAAAGAAGGAATGCCCCGACTCCGGTCCTTCCGCTGATCCCTCAGCGGAAGGCCGGAGGGCTTTCCGGCCGCGTCGCGCTGGGGACTAGAAGGGGGCTACCGGCAGGCCGCCGAAGCGGGAGCCGCGCCGTCGGGCGATCAGCGCCCCGAAGCGCGGCCCACCGCGCAGGGCGGCGTGCAGGCGGATCGGGTTGAGTCGTTTCATGCGCTGGGCTCCGAATCGAGGCCGCGATGGTAGCAATGCAGGCTGACTTTGCTCAAGCGCGAACTGCGCCGACCGTGGCGCGAAGCTGACGCAATGCTTCGCATCCCCCTAGCCGTAGGGGGAAACGGCTCACGAACGGTAGTCCGCGTTGATCCGCACGTACTCGGTCGAGAGGTCGCAGGTCCACACCGACGCCATCTCGGCGCCACGGTTCAGGTTGACGCGCACCGTGATCTCGGCGCCCTTCATCACGCGCTGGCCGTCTTCCTCGCGGTAGGTTTCGAGGCGCCCGCCGCGGCGCACGACGGCGACATCGCCGAGGTCGAGGTCGATCAGCGTCTGGTCCAGATCGTTGATGCCCGCGTAGCCGACCGCGGCGAGGATGCGGCCGAGGTTGGGGTCGCTGGCGAAGAACGCGGTCTTGACGAGCGGCGAATGGGCGATGGCGTAGGCGACCAGCCGGCACTCGGCCTGGCTGCGCCCGCCGTCGACCCGCACCGTGATGAACTTGCTCGCACCCTCGCCGTCGCGGACGATGGCCTGCGCGAGTTCCTCGGCGACGGCGATCACCGCGTCGCGCAGCAGCGCGCCGTCCTCGCTGTCGAACTGCGTCACCGGCGCGTTGCCGGCGGCGCCGCTCGCGACGAGCACGAACGAATCGTTGGTCGAGGTGTCGCCGTCGATCGTGATGCGGTTGAACGAGCGCTCGGCCGCCTCCTTCACGAGCGCCTGCAGCAGTGCGGGCTCGACGGCGGCATCGGTGGCGACGAAGCCGAGCATGGTCGCCATGTTGGGGCGGATCATGCCCGCGCCCTTGGCGATGCCGGTCACGGCGACCTCGCGGCCGTCGATGCGCACCTCGCGCGACGCCGCCTTGGGCACGGTGTCGGTGGTCATGATGGCCTCGGCCGCAATGGCCCAGTGGCGCGCGTCGAGGTCGGCGAGCGCGGCGGGCAGGCCCGCGATCACGCGCTCGTGCGGCAGCGGCTCCATGATCACGCCGGTCGAGAACGGCAGCACCTGGTGCGGCGCAACGCCGAGCAGCTGCGCGAGCGCGTCGCAGCAGGCCCTGGCGCGCGCCAGCCCTTCGTCGCCGGTACCGGCATTGGCATTGCCGGTGTTGACGAGCAGCGCCCGGATGCCCGCCCCCGCTGCCAGGTGGCTGCGGCAGACCTGCACCGGCGCGGCGCAAAAGCGGTTCTGCGTGAACACCGCGGCAACGTTCGCGCCCGGGGCGAGCTCGATCACCGTCAGGTCGCGCCGCCCCGCCTTGCGCACGCCGGCCATCGCGGTGCCCAGGCGCACGCCGGCGACCGGGTGCAGACGGGCGGGATCGGGCGCATTCAGGTTGACGGCCATGGCGGGCGGCTCCGGCGAAAGGGGGGCGGGGAAGGAAGGATTGTAGGAATGCGCCGCGGCTGGCACCCTCGCTGAATGGCCACGATGAAACAGCGCAACCCGGGCACCGCGGGCGGGCTCGTCTACTCCACCGACGGCGGCCGCATGTGCCCGGGCTGCCGGCGGCCGCTGGCACAGTGCGCCTGCCGCCAGGCGGGCGCGGCGCCACCGGCCGGCGACGGCGTCGTTCGCGTCTCGCGCCAGACCAAGGGCCGCGCCGGCAAGGGCGTCACGGTCATCACCGGGCTCGCGCTCGCCCCGGAAGCGCTTGCCGAGCTCGGCAAGCGCCTGCGCACGGCCTGCGGCGCCGGCGGGACGGTCAAGAACGGGACCCTCGAGATCCAGGGCGACCATTGCGATGCCGTGATCGCACTTCTGCGCGAAAAGGGCTACACGGTGAAGCGGGCCGGAGGCTGATGCGGGCAAGAGAGCAAGAGGATCAGGGTAATCCCCTATCACCACGTCTTTGCGCGCTTGCGACCTTGAAACCCGTCGATGCAGCCCTATAATTTCCGTTGCTAGCACTCGCCAGAGCTGAGTGCTAACAAGGCTGACGGGTCGGGGGTTGTCGTCGACCTTGCGCTGTCCGTCGCAGCACGGGGCTGCATCGCTGCTCCCGCCCGTTGTCGCAAAAGCTCTTCCCTTAGGAGATTGACCAATGAAACTTCGTCCGTTGCACGATCGCGTGATCGTCAAGCGCCTGGAACAGGAAACCAAGACCGCCTCGGGCATCGTGATTCCCGACAACGCCGCCGAGAAGCCCGACCAGGGCGAAGTTCTCGCCGTCGGCCCGGGCAAGCGCAACGAGAAGACCGGCGACTTCATCGCTCCGAACATCAAGGTCGGCGACCGCGTCCTGTTCGGCAAGTACAGCGGCCAGACCGTCAAGGTCGACGGCGACGAGTTGCTCGTGATGCGTGAAGAAGACCTGTTCGCGGTCGTAGAGAAGTAATTCCCTCGCGACCAACCCAACGAAATCCGGAGAAATCAAATGGCAGCAAAAGACGTAGTTTTCGGCGGCGACGCGCGTCACCGCATGGTCGAGGGCGTGAACATCCTGGCCAACGCGGTCAAGGTCACGCTCGGCCCCAAGGGCCGCAACGTGGTGCTCGAGCGCTCCTACGGCGCCCCCACCGTCACCAAGGACGGTGTCTCGGTGGCCAAGGAAGTCGAGCTCAAGGACAAGCTCCAGAACATGGGCGCGCAGATGGTCAAGGAAGTCGCTTCCAAGACCAGCGACATCGCCGGTGACGGCACCACCACCGCGACCGTGCTCGCCCAGGCCATCGTGCGCGAAGGGATGAAGTTCGTCGCCGCGGGCATGAACCCGATGGACCTGAAGCGCGGCATCGACAAGGCGGTCATCGCGCTGATCGAGCAGCTCAAGAAGCAGTCCAAGCCGACCACGACCAGCAAGGAGATCGGCCAGGTCGGCGCGATCTCGGCCAACGCCGACGAGTCGATCGGCAAGATCATCGCCGACGCGATGGACAAGGTCGGCAAGGAAGGCGTGATCACGGTCGAGGACGGCAAGAGCCTGGACAACGAGCTCGAAGTCGTCGAGGGCATGCAGTTCGACCGCGGCTACCTGTCGCCCTACTTCATCAACAACCCCGACAAGCAGAGCGCGATCCTCGACAACCCCTACGTGCTGGTCTACGACAAGAAGATCAGCAACATCCGCGACCTGCTGCCGACGCTCGAGCAGGTGGCCAAGTCGGGCCGTCCGCTGCTCGTGATCGCCGAGGAAGTCGAGGGCGAGGCCCTGGCGACGCTGGTCGTCAACACGATCCGCGGCATCCTGAAGGTCGTCGCCGTCAAGGCGCCGGGCTTCGGTGACCGCCGCAAGGCCATGCTCGAAGACATCGCCATCCTGACCGGCGGAAAGGTCATCGCCGAGGAAGTCGGCCTGACGCTCGAGAAGGTCACGCTGGCCGACCTGGGCCAAGCGAAGCGCGTCGAGGTGGGCAAGGAAAACACCACCATCATCGACGGCCATGGGGCCGCCGCCGACATCGAGGCGCGCGTCAAGCAGGTACGCGTGCAGATCGAGGAAGCGACGAGCGACTACGACCGCGAGAAGCTCCAGGAGCGCGTGGCCAAGCTGGCCGGCGGCGTGGCGGTGATCAAGGTCGGCGCCGCGACCGAAGTCGAGATGAAGGAGAAGAAGGCCCGCGTCGAAGACGCGCTGCACGCCACGCGTGCGGCTGTCGAAGAGGGCATCGTGGCCGGTGGTGGCGTCGCGCTGCTGCGCGCCAAGCAGGGCGCCGGCACGATCAAGGGCGACAACCACGACCAGGATGCCGGCATCAAGATCGTGCTGCGCGCGATCGAGGAGCCGATCCGCATCATCGTGCAGAACGCCGGCGACGAGCCGAGCGTGGTCGTCAACGCGGTGCTGGCCGGCAAGGGCAACTACGGCTACAACGCCCAGAACGGCGAGTACGGCGACATGATCGAGATGGGCATCCTGGACCCGACCAAGGTCACCCGCACGGCACTGCAGAACGCAGCCTCGGTCGCGGCACTGATGCTCACCACCGAGTGCATGGTCTCCGAAGCGCCGAAGGAAGAAGCGCCGATGGGCGGTGGCATGCCCGGCGGCATGGGCGGCATGGGTGGCATGGGCGGCATGGACATGTAATGCCCATTGCCGGTGCCGGGCCTGCATGGCCTGGCACCCCGCAGTCGCGAAAAACAGGGGGCCGCAGCAATGCGGCCCCTTTTCGCTTGCGGGCCGGAAATCGAGGCCGGTTCCAGGTTGCAGGCCCGCCGCCCGATCCGTCATCGCGTCGTCGCAGCGCCGCCGCGAAGACGAGTTGGCGCGGCGCGCACCGGCCCTCGCGCTGGCGGTGGACGAGTCGCTCGTCGAGGCCGACATCGAGGTTTCGCGCGCCGCGATGGCGCACGGCGACGCCTCGCCGGCGGCCGATAATCCCGGCTCGCTGCGCCGCGTTCCGGCGCGTCCGCCTCCCGGCGCTTGCTGCATGACATCCTCACCCGCCCTGCAACGATTCATCGATGACGAACTGGCGCGCATGTCCATGCTCGCCGAAGGCGTGTGCCGGCAGACCGCCGATGCGCTGCGAACCCAGGCTGGCGCGGGCACGACGCCCACCGCAGCCGAACGCATGCAGCGCTTCGACCTCGCGCAAGCGCTCGAGCAGCAGGCGCAAGCCTTCGCCCGCGCCTTCGTCGAAGCCCTCGCTGCGCGTCTGCGCCACGATGGCGATAGCCAGCCTGGACCGCGCCTCACCGAGCCCGCGGCGCCTCGAGGGCTGGCGCTGGTGGACGATGCAGCGCACAGCGTCGACATCGAAATCGCGCGCTGCGCGGCGCTGATCGGCGCCGAGGCCGAGTGGGAGCTGCGCGAACTGCAAACCTTCACGTCGGCACTGGCCGGCCTGGCCCATGTGTCGGTGCACTCCAACCCGCTGCGCCCCGAGGCGTTTGCGCTCGCGTTGTGGGAGGCCACGGATGCGGTGCCCCAGCTGCGCGGCCGGCCGCTGGTGCTGCGCAGCGCCGCCGCCGCACTCGCCGCAGCCCTGCGCCGCGAATTCGCCGCCGCCTGCACGCGCCTGGAGGCACAGGGCGTGCAGCCCAGCCAGTATCGAACCGCGGTGCCGAACCAGGCCGAGCGCGGCAGCGTGCTTGCCGAGCTGCTGACGCCTGCGGCAGCGGCCGAGGCCGCCGCGCGTGCCGCCGCGCCGGCCGCAATCGCCGCTACGGCAAGTTCGGAGTTGCTGCGCCAGCTCTTCGATGGCATCGACAAGGCCGGCGCGCTGCACCCGGCGCTGCGCACGCTGCTGGGCCTGGTGCAGGCACTGGCGGCCGGACTTGCGGCGCGCGAGCCGCGGCTGCTCGACAACGCGCGCCATCCGCTGTGGCTGCTGCTCGACCGCTTCGGCTACCAGAGCGTCACCCACCCCAACCCCGGCGATCCGCAGCTGCTGGCCTGGGTCGGCCTGGCGACCGAGCGCCTGGCCCTGCTGCAGGCACTGCCGCTGCACGACGGCGACGACTGGGCCGCGGCAGTGGCCGAACTCGACCGCTACGACGCGGCACAGTTCAACGCCCAGCTGCAGCAGGCGGCGGGCGACATCGCCGCGCTGCGCGGCACCGACACCGGCCAGGCAGGGCTGGACATCGCCTCGATGGACACCGTGCCCGCCGACCTGCTCGACAGCGCCGCGGCGCCCGCCGATGCCGACCGTGCGGCCGGCGAGTGGCTCGACGCGCAGGCCGTGGGCGGCTGGTACCGCGTCTTCCTGCGCGGCCGCTGGGTTGCGCTGCGCCTGCTCTGGCACAGCCCGTCGCGCGCACGCTGGCTCTTCGCCGCGCCCTGGCCGCAGCGCAACGATGCCTTCAACCGCGACACGCTGGTGCGGCTGCGCGCCGAGAAACTGATCCGCCCGCTGGTCGAGCGCTCGCTCGTCGTGCGCGCTGCCGAGAGCCTGCGCCGCCGCCTGACCGACGGGCGCAAATCCACCTGACCCTCAGGTCGCGAGAAACGCGCCGATCTCGCGCTCGACGAGCGCCGGCTGCTCGTGCACGATCCAGTGCGTCGCGCCGGGCACGCGCACCACGCGCAGCCGCGGCACGAACGCCTCCAGGCCGTCGAGCAGCGAAGGCAGCAGCGCGATGTCGCCCTCGCCCCAGAGCACGAGCGTGGGCACCTGCACCGTCACCGCCTCGGGCGCAAAGGCGAGTGCCTTCAGCGCGCGGTCGTCGCCGTCCGGCGGCGGGCGCAGTGGCGACGCACGGTAGTAATTCAGGCCGCCCTGCAGCCCGGCGCTCCACACGGCTCGGTACTGCGCCTTGACGGCGTCGGTGAACCAGGCTGCGCCGTCGGCGGCGAAGAAGCGCCACATGAGCGCGAAGTCGTCCGCCGCGAGGCGCTGCGCAGCGTCGTCGCGGCACAGGAAATTCATGTACGCGCTCGCCGCCTGCTGCGCCGGCGACTGCTGCAGTTCGCGCAGGAAGGTGGCCGGGTGCGGCGAGTTGACGATTGCGAGGCGCCCGAGCAGCGCCCCGCGTTGCGCGGCCAGGGCCCACGCGACGGCACCGCCCCAGTCGTGCGCGACGAGGGCGTGCATCGCTGCGTCGGGCGCCCGCCCGGCGGCAAGGTTGCAGTGCGCGGCGAGCGCAGCGATGTCGGCGACGAGGTGCTTGGCACGATACGCCTCGACTTCGACCGGCGCGCTCGAGCGCTCGAAGCCGCGCAGGTTGGGTGCGACGCAGCGGTAGCGGCCGCCGAAGGCGAGCAGCATCTCGTCCCACGCGAACGCGGCCTCGGGGAATCCGTGCAGGAAGATCACGAGCGGCGCGTCGATCGCGCCCGTGGCGCGGCACGAGAGCGTGATGCCGTGCGGCAACGCAGCGTCGAAAGTCTCGATGGCGGAGGGTGCAGGCATGGTCATGGCTCGGGATGCGCCCAGCGGTGCAGCAGCAGCGCGGTGTCGTCGATGCCGGTCTTCGCGAGCGCCGAGAACAGCAGCACCGACATGTCCGACGCCTCGGTCGCAAGCTCGCGCAGCAGCGCCGTCATGCCCGCCAGCGCCGCGTTGGCCTGGTTGCGGCTCAGCTTGTCGGCCTTGGTCAGGAGCACGAGCAGCCGCACCTCGCCGCGCCCGACGCGCTGCGCGATGAACTTCAGCAGTTGCCGGTCGAGGTCGGTCGCGCCCAGGCGCGCGTCGATCATCAGCACGATGCCCGACAGGCTGCGCCGCAGCTCGAGGTAGTCGGCCATCACCTGCTGCCAGCGCAGCTTGGCGCCGCGCGCGACGGCCGCGTAGCCGTAGCCGGGCAGGTCGGCGAGCAGCGCGTCGGCGGCGTCCTTGGGGCCGAGCTCGAACAGGTTGATGTGCTGCGTGCGCCCCGGCGTCTTGGATGCGAAGGCGAGTTGCTTGCGCTGCGCGAGACGGTTGATGGCGGTCGACTTGCCGGCATTCGAGCGGCCGACGAACGCGATCTCGGGGAGTTCGGTCGCCGGCAGCTCGGCGAGCCTGCTCGCAGTGGTGAGAAAGCGCGCGGTGTGGGTCCAGGCGAGCGCGGCCTGCTCGGGGCTGGGAGCGCCCTGCGGCGGGGGCCTTGCGGTCCGGGGCGGTGCTGCGGGAGTCTTGTCGTTGTCGGTCATCGCGGTCCGCCAAAGCCCTCATTGTAAAATCGCCCGCTTTGCAGCCCGAGCCCGCAACGACATGAAGCTTCTCGCCCCCCTGCTGCCCCGCCTGCTGGCCACCGCCCTCGTCACCGCCGCGGCGCTGCCCGCCTGGGCGGCCGAGCCTGCCAAGGCCGCGGCCAAGCCCGATCTGGCGCGGGGCCAGGAGATCTCGACCCAGGTCTGCGCCGCCTGCCACACCGCCGACGGTTCGCGCGGCACCCCGGCCAACCCGATCCTGCAGGGCCAGATCCCCGAGTACCTGGTCAAGCAGTTGCAGGAGTTCAAGTCGGGCAAGCGCGAGAACGCGATCATGCAAGGCATGTCGGCCACGCTCAGCGATGCCGACATGAAGAACGTGGCCGCGTTCTACGCCTCCAAGGAAGCCAAGCCCGGCTTCGCGAAGAACAAGGACACGGTGGTCCTGGGCGAGAAGATCTACCGCGGCGGCATCGCCGATCGCATGATCCCGGCCTGCGCCGGTTGCCACACGCCCGACGGCGGGGGCATCCCGGCGCAGTATCCGCGTCTGTCGGGCCAGCATGCCGAGTACAGCCAGGCCCAGTTGGTGGCGTTTCGCGACGGCGTGCGCAAGAACAGCCTGCAGATGACCGGCGTCGCGGCCAAGATGAACGACCGCGAGATCAAGGCCGTGTCCGACTACATCGCCGGCCTGCGCAGCAGCGCTGCGCATTGACCGGGCCGGCCGGCGCCGGGTTGATCCCCCTGACGCGGCCCGGTTATGCGCCGCCGCGCGGCGGCGCTCGATAATCGCGCGATGTCTTCCGGCGAAGCAACGCCCGTCTCCACCGCGGGCCTCGAACTGAGCGGCGCGCGCGCCGGCGTGCTGCGCGAGGCGGTCGAGCTGCTGTCGTCGATGCGCTTCGCGATCTCGCTGCTGACGGTGATCTGCATCGCGTCGGTGATCGGCACCGTCGTCAAGCAGAACGAGCCGGCGAACAACGTCGTCAACCAGTTCGGGCCGTTCTGGGCCGACCTCTTCACGACCGTCGGCCTGACGCGCATCTACAGCGCGTGGTGGTTCCTCGTCATCCTGGCCTTCCTCGTGCTCTCGACGAGCCTGTGCATCGCGCGCAACGCGCCGCGCATCCTCGCTGACCTGCGCAACTACAAGGAGCATGTGCGCGAGCAGAGCCTGCTCGCCTTTCACCTCCATGCCCAGGGCGAACTCGCCGAGGCACCGGACGCAGCCTACGCGCGCACCGCGGCGCTGCTCACCGGCGCGGGCTGGAGGGCCAAGGTGCAGCAGCGCCGCGAGGGCGTTGCGCTGCGCGGCACGATGATCGCCGCGCGCCGCGGCGCGACCAATCGCCTCGGCTACATCGCCGCGCATTCGGCGATCGTGCTCGTGTGCATCGGCGGCCTGTTCGACGGCGACCTCGTGCTGCGCGCGCAGATGTGGCTGCAGGGCAAGACCGCCTTCGACGGCGCGGGGCTGATCCGCGACGTGCCCGCGCAGCACCGCCTCGGGCCCGGCACGCCGGCCTTTCGCGCCAACCTGTTCGTTCCCGAGGGCGAGCGCGCGGGCACAGCCGTCATCAACCAGCCGTCCGGCGTGGTGCTGCAGGATCTGCCGTTCGACGTCGAACTCAAGAAGTTCATCGTCGAGTACTACGACACCGGCATGCCGCGCCTCTTCGCGAGCGAGATCGTGATCCACGACCGAGACACCGGCCAGGCGACGCCGGCCACGGTCAAGGTCAACGAGCCGGCGCAGCATCGCGGTATCGCGATCTACCAGAGCAGCTTCGATGACGGCGGCTCTTCGCTCAAGCTGCGCGCGCTGCCGCTCACCGGCGCCGGCAAGCCGTTCGACATCGACGGCAGCGTCGGCACCTCGACCACGCTTGCGCCCGCCAGCGGCGGCGAAGCGGGCCGGCTCAAGCTCGAGTTCACCGGGCTGCGCGTGATCAACGTCGAGAACATGGGCGGCGACGGCGCCAGCGCGACCGACGTGCGCGCGGTCGACCTGGCGCGCTCGCTCGACCAGCACCTGGGCTCGGGCGCCAAGCCCGGCGCGAGCAAGGGCGATCTGCGCAACGTCGGCCCGTCGTTCAGCTACAAGCTGCGCGACGCGAGCGGCCAGGCGCGCGAGTTCAACAACTACATGCTGCCGGTCGAGATGGACGGCCGGCGCGTGTTCCTCGCCGGCGTGCGCGACAGCCCCGCCGAGCCGATGCGCTACCTGCGCATCCCGGCCGATGGCGCCGACTCGATCGACGAGTGGCTGCGCCTGCGCGGCGCGCTGCTCGACGCGGGGCTGCGCAACAAGGCGGCGCAACGCTACGGCGAGCTCGCCGCGCCCGCCGACAAGCCCGAGATGCGCTCGCAACTCGCGGCAACGGCACTGCGCGCGCTCTCTCTCTTCGCCGGAGCCGGTGGTGACAAGGTCAAGGGCAGCGGCCTGCAGGCGATCTCGGATTTCCTCGAGACCAGCGTCCCCGAGGACGAGCGCGGACGCATTTCCGAGGTGCTGCTGCGCATCCTCAACGGCAGCCTGTTCGAGCTCATGAACCTCGCCCGTGCCGACGCCGGGCTGGCGCCGCTGGCGGCGGACGACAAGTCGCAGTCCTTCATCGGCGCGGCCATGCTCTCGCTGTCGGACAGCTTCTTCTACCCGGCGCCGGTGCTGCTGATGCTGACCGATTTCAAGCAGGTGCAGGCGAGCGTGTTCCAGGTCACGCGCGCGCCGGGGCAGACGCTCGTCTACATCGGCTGCGTGCTGCTGATCGTGGGCGTGTTCGCGATGCTCTACATCCGCGAGCGGCGCCTGTGGGTCTGGCTCGCGCCGCAGGGCGACGGCCGCACGCGCGTGACGATGGCGCTCGCGTCCACGCGCCACACGCTCGCCGCCGATGCCGAGTTCGACACCTTGAAGAAGGCCCTGCTGAAGGACGCCGCATGACTACCACGACCACCACCACCACCTTGATCCGCCCGGCCGGGCACGGTGGCTTCGCAACACGCCGCAGCACCTTCGACTGGCTGTTCGCCGCGCTGCTGCTCGGCGGCGCGGGCTACGCCTTCATGCGCCACGGCGACGCGATGGACGTCTACGACAAGGCCATCCTCGCCGGCACGGTGCCAGCGCTGATTGCGCTCGGCTGGTTCTGGCGCTCGATGCGCACGCTGATGCTCGGCTGCGGCGCCGCAGCCTGGCTCGCGATCACGCTCTACCAGGGCTCGACCGACGCCTTCGGCGCCGACCTCGCGCAAAGCGAGAACATATTTCTGCTCAAGTACCTGCTGTCGAGCCAGAGCGCGATCCTGTGGATGAGCCTGCTCTTCTTCATGGCGACGGCGCTGTACTGGATCGCGCTCTTCGCGCGCTCGGCCGACGGCGCGGCGGGCGTGCTCGCGACGCGCCTGACCTGGGCCGCCACCTTCATGGCGCTCACCGGGCTGCTCGTGCGCTGGTTCGAGAGCCACCAGATCGGGCCCGGCATCGGCCATATCCCGGTCAGCAACCTGTACGAAGTGTTCGTCCTCTTCTGCTGCATGACGGCGCTCTTCTACCTCTACTACGAGCAGCAGTACGCAACGCGCGCGCTCGGCGCCTTCGTGATGCTCGTCGTCAGCGGCGCGGTAGGCTTTCTGCTCTGGTACACGCTGGAGCGCGAGGCGCAGGAAATCCAGCCCCTCGTGCCCGCGCTGCAGAGCTGGTGGATGAAGCTGCACGTGCCGGCCAACTTCATCGGCTACGGCAGCTTCGCGCTCTCGGCGATGGTGGCGTTTGCCTATCTCGTCAAGCAGCAGGCCACTCAGACGAGCTGGGTGAAGCTTGCACCGCTCGCGCTGATGGGCATGGTGCTGGTCTTCGAGCCGGTGCTGTTCCGCAAGAACCCGATCGAGGCCCTGTCGAGCTACTGGGCGGTGTACTCGGGCGTCGCGCTGCTCGTCGTCGGCGCCATCCTCGCCGCGCGCAGGCGCATTGCCGAACGCCTGCCCGCGGCCGAAGTGCTCGACGACGTGATGTACCGCTCGATCGCGCTCGGCTTCGCCTTCTTCACCATCGCCACCATCCTCGGCGCGTTCTGGGCTGCCGAGGCCTGGGGCGGCTACTGGAGCTGGGACCCGAAGGAAACCTGGGCCCTGATCGTCTGGCTCAACTACGCCGCCTGGCTGCACATGCGCCTCATCAAGGGCCTGCGCGGGACGGTCGCAGCCTGGTGGGCACTCACCGGCCTCGTGGTGACAACCTTCGCCTTCCTGGGCGTCAACATGTTCCTCTCCGGGCTGCACTCGTACGGCACCTTGTAGGCGGCCTGGCGGCAGGCCGCGGTAAGAAGGCCCGTGCCGGTGCGACCCATTGCCGCCACCCGCCCACACCTTCGATCCACGCACCATGCACTTCCATCGCGACCGCGGGCACGACCACCGCCTGCCTTCCGAGATCACGCCGCGCGCCGTCTACGCGTCGCGGCGCGAGATGTTGAAGCTCATCGCCGGCGGGGCTGCCGGCGCGGCGCTGGCCGGCTGGGCGCAGCGCGACGCGCGCGCGCAGATGCCTGCCCCATCGGGACGCAGTGCGTTGCCTGCAGTGCGCAGCAGCGTGCCTGGCGCCTTCGTGATGGACAAGGTCAACAGCCTGGCCGACATCACGAGCTACAACAACTTCTACGAGTTCGGCACCGACAAGTCCGACCCGGCGCGCAACGCGCACACCCTCAAGGTGCGCCCATGGACGGTCGCCGTCGAGGGCGAGGTGAGGAAGCCCCGTGTCTACGACATCGACGAGCTGCTCAAGCTCGCGCCGCAGGAGGAGCGCATCTACCGCCTGCGCTGCGTCGAGGGCTGGTCGATGGTCGTGCCCTGGGTCGGCTACTCGCTCGCCGAGCTGATCCGGCGCGTCGAGCCGACTGCGAACGCGAAGTTCGTCGAGTTCACGACCCTCGCCGACGCAAAGCAGATGCCCGGGCTGCGTTCGAGCGTGCTCGACTGGCCGTATGTGGAGGCGCTGCGCATCGACGAGGCGATGCAGCCGCTCGCGCTGCTGACGTTCGGCCTCTACGGCGAGTTGCTACCGAACCAGAACGGGGCGCCGGTGCGCATCGTCGTGCCGTGGAAGTACGGCTTCAAGAGCGGCAAGTCGATCGTGAAGATCCGCTTCGTCGAGAAGCAGCCGCTGACGAGCTGGGAGCGCGCCGCACCGCGCGAGTACGGCTTCTATTCCAACGTCAACCCTGCCGTCGACCATCCGCGCTGGAGCCAGGCCACCGAGCGCCGCATCGGCGAGGACGGCCTGTTCGCCAAGCGCCGGCCGACGCTGCTGTTCAACGGCTACGAGGCGCAGGTCGGCCAGCTCTACGCGGGCCTGGACCTGAAGAAGTTCTACTGACCCCGGCTGCGGCCGGACGGTACTGAGGTGGACCCCACCGCCCTGGCGATGAGCCGCACTGCATCGCCCCAGCCACCAGCCGCGCGCGCGTCTGCCGGCAGGATGCTGCTGCACCCCGCCGCCAAGCCGCTGCTGTTCGCCCTTTGCCTGCTGCCGCTGGCGTGGATGGTCTATGGCGCGGCAGCCAACGCGCTCGGCCCCAACCCGGCCGAGGCGCTGAGCCGCGGCACGGGCGACTGGGTGCTGCGCCTGCTGTGCCTGACGCTCGCCGTGACGCCCCTGCGCCAGGCGACGGGCTGGCATGCGCTGGCACGCTTTCGGCGCATGCTGGGCCTGTTCACGTTCTTCTACCTCGTGCTGCACTTCCTGGCCTATGCCTGGCTCGACATGGGCTTGGACCCGGCTGCGATCGCCGCCGACATCCCCAAGCGCCCGTTCGTGCTGGCCGGCTTTGCCGCGTTGCTGCTGATGCTGCCGCTGGCCGCAACCTCGTTCAACCGCGCCATCAAGGTCCTCGGCGCGGCGCGCTGGCAGGCGCTGCACCGCTGCGTGTACGCGATTGGCGTGCTCGCGATCCTGCACTTCGCGTGGATGCGCTCGGCGAAGAACGACTACGCCGAGGTCGCGGTCTACGCGGCGATCGTCGCGCTGCTGCTCGGCTGGCGCGCCGTGCGGGCGCTCAAGCGCGGCTGAAGTCAGGCGCGGGCGCCGCCCGCCCGCGGGCCGACGACAATCGGCCGATGCCGCGCGCACCCACCGACCCGCCGACCCGCCACTCGCATTTCGAAGACGCGCAGGCGCTCGTCACCGGCACCCTGTTCATCTCGCTCGGGATCGTGATGTTCAAGCACGCCGGCTTGCTGACCGGCGGCACCGCGGGCCTCGCCTTCTTGCTCCACTACGGCACCGGCATCGGCTTCGGCAAGCTGTTCTTCGCGATCAACCTGCCCTTCTACTGGATCGCGTGGCAGCGCATGGGCAAACGCTTCACGGTCAAGACCTTCGCCGCCGTGGCGCTGCTCTCGCTGATGACGGAGTGGCAGCCGCTCGCGCTCGCCTTCGCGTCGCTGCAGCCGGCGTATGCGGCGGTGATGGGCGGGCTGCTGATGGGCGCGGGCTTCCTGATGCTCTTCAGGCACAAGGCGAGCCTGGGCGGGGTGGGCATCGTCGCGCTGTGGCTGCAGCAGGAAAAGGGCTGGCGCGCAGGCAAGGTGCAGATGGCGATCGACTGCGCGATCGTGCTCGCCGCCATCGCGGTCGTTGCCGACTGGCAGCGCATCGCCTGGTCGCTCGTCGGTGCCGTGGCGCTCAACCTGACGCTGGCGGTGAACCACCGGCCGGGGCGATATATCGCGATGTGACCGACTGGAGTGGAGGCTCAGGCCGCAGCGAAGCACCTGCGCAGTCGGGCCGCGAATGATGATTGCACAACGTACAGATAGTGCTATCATTTTTCATGTGAACGGCACACACCGCAAGACGCTCGGGCGCGTCCTGGCCGATCCGGTGAATGGACACATCGAGTGGGCGCGCGTCGAGTCGATGCTCAGGGCAGCTGGATGCCGGGTAGTCGAAGGCGCTGGGTCATCCGCGACCTTCGAGTTCAACGGCAGGAAGATAACGCTTCATCGCCCACGCCCCGGGAAGGAAGCGCTTCGCTATCGCATCCTGGCGGTGCGAGCGTTCGTCGAGCGAATGGGGATCTGGCCATGAGCAGCATGATGACCTACAAGGGCTACAGCGCGAACATGGTGTTCGACGCGCAAGACAAGGTGATCGTCGGTCGCGTCGTGGACATCGACGACATCATTTCGTTCCATGGCGAGTCTGTCTCGGAGTTCGAGGCCAACTTTCATGCAGCGATCGATGAATACCTTGCCGCTTCCGAGGAATTGGGCTCCGCGCCCGAAAGGCCTGCGAGCGGGAAGGTCATGCTGCGCATTGCGCCTGCGGTTCATGCCGCGGCATTGAAGGCGGCTGCACGCAGCGGGACGAGTCTCAACAAGTGGGCCGAAGCCGCATTGGGCCGTGCGGCCCGAAAGCCGCCTGCGCGGCCCGCGGCCCGGCGCGACACCTGACCCTCGAACATGGCCCACTCCCTCTCCCTCCCCGTCGGCGGCATGACCTGCGCGAGCTGCGTCGCGCGGGTCGAGAAGGCGCTCGCCAAGGTACCGGGCGTGCGCGCGGCGAGCGTGAACCTCGCCACCGAGAGCGCGACGGTCGAGGGCGACGGCGCGCTCGATGCGGGCGTGCTCGCGGCCGCCGTCGAGCGCGCGGGCTATGCGGTCGCGCGCGAGCCGGTCGACCTCGCGATCGAGGGCATGACCTGCGCGAGCTGCGTCGCGCGTGTCGAGAGAGCGCTCGCCAAAGTGCCGGGCGTGCTCGCCGCCGAAGTCAACCTCGCGACCGAGGGCGCGCGCGTCACGCGCCTTGCCGGCAGCGCACCGACCGCCGACCTGCTCGCCGCGGTGCAGCGCGCCGGCTACACCGCGCACGAACGGCGCGACGATGCCACGCCCGCGGCGGCGCCGGCCGCGGCGTGGCTGAGCGACGGCCGGCGCGTGCTGCTCGCCGCGCTGCTGTCGGCGCCGCTCGCGCTGCCGATGGTGGGCGACCTGTTCGGTGCGCACTGGATGCTGCCCGGCTGGCTGCAACTGCTGCTCGCCACGCCGGTGCAGTTCTGGCTGGCCGCACGCTTCTATCGCGCCGGCTGGGCCGCGCTGCGCGCCGGCAGCGGCAACATGGACCTGCTGGTCGCGCTCGGCACGAGCGCGGCCTACGGCCTGAGCGTGTTCACGCTCGCGACCTCGGCCGACGCGATGCCGGCGCTCTACTTCGAGTCGGCCGCGGTCGTCGTCACGCTGGTGCTGTTCGGCAAGTGGCTCGAGGCGCGCGCGAAGCGGCAGACGACGGATTCCATCCGCGCGCTGCAGGCGCTGCGGCCCGACACCGCGCGCATCCGCCGCGGCGGCGTCGAGACCGACGTGCCGCTCGCCGAAGTCGTGGTCGGCGACGAGGTCGTCGTGCGCCCCGGCGAGCGCCTGCCGGTCGACGGCGTGCTGCTCGAAGGCCGCAGCCACGTCGACGAGTCGCTGCTCACCGGCGAGAGCCTGCCGGTGGCCAAGGCGCCGGGCGACCGCGTCACCGGCGGCGCGGTCAACGGCGAGGGGCTGCTGCTGGTGCGCACCACCGCCGTCGGCGCCGAGACGGCGCTCGCGCGCATCGTGCGCCTCGTCGAGTCGGCGCAGGCGAAGAAGGCGCCGATCCAGCGTCTCGTCGACCAGGTGAGCGCGGTCTTCGTGCCGGTCGTGATCGTCGCCGCGCTCATCACCTTCGCCGGCTGGTGGCTCGCCGCCGGCGCGCCGATCGCGACCGCGCTGCTGCACGCAGTGGCGGTGCTGGTGATCGCGTGCCCCTGCGCGCTCGGCCTCGCGACGCCGGCGGCGATCATGGTCGGCACCGGCGTCGCGGCGCGCCACGGCATCCTGATCCAGGACGTGGTCGCGCTCGAGGCCTTGCGCGACGTGGCCGTGATCGCCTTCGACAAGACCGGCACGCTGACCGTCGGCCGGCCGGTGCTCGTCGAGGCGATCGCGGCACGGGGCGACCGCGCGGCGCTGCTCGCCGACGCCGCGGCCTTGCAGCGCGGCAGCGAGCATCCGCTCGCGCGTGCCGTGCTGCAAGCGGCGCCCGAGGGCGGCGCAGCGGCGAGCGATGTGGCCGCCGTCGCCGGGCGCGGCGTGAAGGGGCGCGTCGGCGCGCGCAGCCTGCTGCTTGGCAGCGGGCCCTGGATGCACGAGCTCGGTGTCGACATCACCGCACTCGCCGAAAACGCGCAGACCCTGCAGCAGGCCGGGCACAGCGTGTCGTGGCTCGCCGAGGAACAAGCTGCGGGCGGCCCGCCGCGCCTCGTCGGCCTGCTCGCCTTCGGCGACACGCTCAAGCCGGGCGCGGCGCAGGCGATCGCGCAACTCGTCGCGCAGGGCGTGCGCCCGGTGCTCGTCAGCGGCGACAACCGCGGCAGCGCGCAGGCGGTGGCGGGGCAGCTCGGCATCGCCGAGGTCCACGCCGAGGTGCTGCCCGGCGCCAAGGCCGGCGTCGTCGCCGCGCTGCGCAACGGGCTGGCGGCGGAGGCCAAGGTGGCGATGGTCGGCGACGGCATCAACGACGCGCCGGCGCTCGCCGCCGCCGATGTCGGCATCGCGATGGCGACCGGTACCGACATCGCGATGCAGACCGCCGGCGTGACGCTGATGCGCGGCGAGCTCGCGCTCGTCGCGCAAGCCGTCTCGATCTCGCGCGCGACCACGCGCAAGATCCGCCAGAACCTGTTCTGGGCCTTCGTCTACAACGCGGTCGGCATCCCGCTCGCGGCGTTCGGCTTCCTGAGCCCGGTGCTCGCCGGCGCCGCGATGGCGCTGTCGAGTGTCAGCGTCGTGACCAATGCACTGCTGCTCAGGCGCTGGCGCCCGGCTGCCGCTCAGTCCTCGCCGGGCCGCTCCCAAGAGGACTGAGCACCTTGCAGGCCGCGCCGCGCCAGAGGCACGGCCCTTCGCCAGGCACCAGCAGTCCTCAGGACCGCCGGTGTCCGGGCGAAGCCCCTCGGGGGGCGACACCGCAGGTGTCTTGGGGCCGTCAGCTCATCAGCGCGCGGCCTGACGCAGCGCCTCGGCGCCGGCCCACAGATCGTCGAGGTGGGCAAACTTCCATTCCCGGTTCGACTCGCGGCCCGCGATGCCGTCGCTGCAGCCCGGCCGCGCCAGGTCGATCGTCTCGGGCGGGATGTGCATCTGCGCGCGCGTCGAATAGAAGGCCTTGACGGTCGGCGTGGTCAGTGCGGCGGGATGCTGCTCGACGACGACCGCGAGCTTGCCCGAGTGCAGCCGCACCAGCGAGCCGGTCGGGTAGATGCCGAGGCTCCTGACGAAGGCGCGGAACACGACTTCATCGAAGTGCCCGCCGCGCCACTCGGCCATGCGCGCGATCGACTCGGCCGGGTCCCAGCCCTGCTTGTAGGGCCGGTTGGAGGTGATGGCATCGTAGACATCGCATACCGCGCCCATGCGTGCCGCGAGGCTGATGCCGCCCGCCTTCAGGCGGTGCGGGTAGCCGCTGCCGTCGATCTTCTCGTGGTGGTGCAGGCACACGTCCAGCACCAGCGCCGACTCCTGCCCCGCCTGCTGCAGCAGCTCGTGGCCGCGCTCGGGGTGGCTCTTGATGAGGCTGAACTCGGCGTCGCTCAGACGCCCCGGCTTGTTGAGCACTGCGAGCGGCATCCTGGCCTTGCCCAGGTCGTGCAGCAGGCCCGCCATGCCGGCGTCGCGTGTCGCGGCCTCGCCGTGGCCGAGCTGGCGTGCAAGCGCGACCATCAGCGCGCACACCGCGACCGAGTGCATGTAGGTGTAGTCGTCGTGCGTCTTCAGGCGCGCCAGGCTGATCAGCGCCCCGCCATTGCGCGCAACCGAGGCCGCGATCGCCTCCACCAGCGGCAGGCAGAACTCGGTGTCGATCGCGCGCCCCATGCGCGCCTGGCCGAACATCGCCATCACCGCGCCACGCGACGCGGCAAGCAACGCCGCGTTGCGCTCGAGTTCTTCGTGCAGCGCCACCCTGGGCGCGGGTACCACCGGCTCGTCGGGGTGCGGCAGCGCTGCCGGTGCCGGTGCCGGTGCAGCTTCGACCCGCAACGCGGGCGCTTGCACGTCCAGCCCCTTGGCGGTGTCGATCCAGCACTGCGCTACGCCGCTCGCGTGCACCTCGGCGAGCGTGGCCGCATCGTCGAGCAGGAAGTGCGCGCGCCAGAACGGATGGTCCATCCAGGCGCCGCACCAGCCGTCCACAAACATGCCCTGCCGGAGCTGGCGCACGTCGATCTTCTTGCGCATGGAAGCCATCCAGGAAGCCGCCTCGGCCCGTGCCGTCGCGATGCCAGGTCTATCGGAAGCTGGCTGCACAGCTTGAGGCGCACGCGCGCCGCCGGGGTTCAGCCCGCGCTGCGGGCGCCGATATCCCACCCAGGCACCGGCCGCCCGAGGGGCAGCGGGCGCGCGCCGGAGCGAGGGACCGAACGAATGCTTGCCGAACAGACCACAGCTACCGCGCCCGCGCTCGACTTCGATGCCTTGATCAAGGGCATCGCGATTCCGCCGCGCCCGGCCTTGCTGGCCGAGGTACAGGCCGAGATCGATGCCGACGACCCCGACTTCGGCCGCATCGCGCACCTGATAGGGCGCGATGTCGCACTGACGGCGGGCGTGCTGCGCAGCGTGAACTCGCCCTTCTATGCGCTGTCGCGCAAGGCGGGGTCGCTTTCCGATGCGATCGCGCTGCTCGGCCTGCGCCAGATCGGCGCGCTGGCGACCGGCTTCGCGCTGCGTCAGGCGGTGCAGGGCGACCGCGCGCAGCTGATCCGGTTCTGGGATGTCTCGGGCAAGCGCTCCTATGCGCTCTCGCGCCTGGCCCAGGGTCTGCGCCACGTGGCACCCGACACGGCGCAGTCGTTCGGCCTGTTCTGCGACGTCGGCATCGCGCTGCTGATGCAGCGTTTTGCCGGCTACGCCGCGACGCTCGCCACCGCGAACCATGCCGCATCCCAGGTCTTCACCGAGATCGAGCAGGCCGCGCACCAGACCGATCACGCGCTCGTCGGCGCGTTGATGGCCCGCGCCTGGAGCCTGCCCAGAGTGGTCTGCGAGGCGATCCGCCTGCACCACGACTACGCCATCTTCCACGACCCGGCGGTCGATGAAACGGTGCAGCACCTGGTTGCGATGGGGTTGGTGGCCGAACTCGCGATCCAGCGCTTCGCGGGCCTGAACCAGAGCTTCGAGTGGGCCAAGGGCGGCGAGCGCGCGCTCGGCCTGCTGGTGCTGACCGAGGTCGAACTCGAGGACTGGATCGACTCGCTCGTCGACGGCTTTGCCGCCGGCGTGTCGTAAAGGGCCGGCCGCGCAATCCGCGCGCCATCGACCTCGAAATCGGCCGCTCGACCTCCCAGCCCTCCAGGGCCGGGGCTCTTCAGCGGAAGCGCGGCTCGGGCACCGTCTTGAGATCGCCCGGCAGCGAGCCGATGTAGTTGGCCAGCAGCTTGATCTCCTTGCGGCTGAACGGTGCGGCCATGCCGGTCATGATCGCGTTGCTGCGCCCGATCTGGGCGTTGTCGCGGATCAGGTACTCCTTGAGCGCGACGTACAGGTAGTCGGCGTGCTGGCCGGCGAGCTTCGGGTAGCTGGCGTCGATGGGCGTGTTGAAGTTGGCGCCGTGGCAGGAAGCGCAATTGCCCTTGGCGAGCAGTGCCGCCACCGCCGCTGGCGGCTCGGCAGCAGCCTTGGGCGCCTCCTGAGCGCTCGCCTTGCCCTGCTGCTCGTAGAAGGCGGCCAGGTCGGCCATGTCCTGCTCCGAGAGCGACGCGGCGATGGCGCGCATCGTCGGGTGCTTGCGCTCGCCCGTCTGGTAGGCCGCGAGCGAGGCGGCGATGTACTTCGCGTTCTGGCCGGCGATCATCGGCACCTTGTGGATCTCGGGGAAGCTCGACTGGTAGCCCGGGATGCCGTGGCAGCCGATGCACATCGCGTTCTTCTTCTCGCCGGCCTTGGCGTCCTGCGCCGATGCGCTGGCTGCGAAAGCGGCGGCCGCCAGCACGAAGAGGATCGACTTTGCTTTGTTCATTGTCAAAGAGGGCGCAGTTTTCGGGATCGGCGGGCGATTATAGGGGCGCCACTTATACTGGCCCGACTCCCGAAGAACCCTCACCTCCCCATGAAATTCCAAGGCACCGACAACTACGTCGCCACGCAGGACCTGATGCTCGCGGTCAACGCGTCGATCACGCTCAAGCGCCCGCTGCTCGTCAAGGGCGAGCCCGGCACCGGCAAGACCATGCTCGCCGAGGAGGTGGCGCAGGCCTTGAACATGCCGCTCCTGCAGTGGCACATCAAGAGCACGACCAAGGCCCAGCAGGGCCTGTACGAGTACGACGCCGTCAGCCGCCTGCGCGACAGCCAGCTCGCCGACGTCGACGGCGGCGAGCGCGTGAAGGACATCCACAACTACATCGTCAGGGGCGTGCTGTGGCAGGCCTTCACCGCCGAGCAGCCGGTGGTGCTGCTGATCGACGAGATCGACAAGGCCGACATCGAGTTCCCGAACGACCTGCTGCGCGAGATCGACCGCATGGAGTTCTACGTCTACGAGACGCGCGAGCTCGTCAAGGCCCGCCACCGCCCGCTCGTCTTCATCACCTCGAACAACGAGAAGGAACTGCCCGACGCCTTCCTGCGGCGCTGCTTCTTCCACTACATCCGCTTCCCCGACGCGCAGACCATGCAGGCGATCGTCGACGTGCACTTCCCGGGGCTGAAGAAGGAGCTCCTCGGCGCGGCACTGAAGAGCTTCTACGACGTGCGCAACCTGCCCGGGCTGAAGAAGAAGCCCTCGACCTCGGAGCTGCTCGACTGGTTGAAGCTCCTCGTCGCCGAGGACATCCCGCTGGAGGTGCTGCAGAGCAAGGACGAGAAGGTGAGCGTACCGCCGCTGGTCGGCGCGCTGCTCAAGAACGAGCAGGACGTGTCGCTGTTCGAAAAGCTCGTCTTCATGCAGAGGCACAACAGATGAACGACATCGTCGTTCATCTGTTGCGGCGCAGGCTCATGTCGCGAAGCGACGTGAAGGCCCGCAGGGCCGGCCGGAGGCACAACCGTTGAGCTGGCCTGCCCCGATCACCCTGTCGGGAGTCCACGCCTCGCTCGAACCGCTCGCGCGCGAGCATGCCGCCGGCCTCACCGACGCGGTGCGCGACGGCGAGCTGTGGAAGCTCTGGTACACGGCGATCCCCGCGCCGGAAGGCATGGCAGCCGAGATCGAGCGCCGCCTTGCGCTGCAGGCCGCGGGCTCGATGCTGCCGTTCACGGTGCGCGACGCCGAAGGCCGCATCGCCGGCATGACGACCTACATGAACATCGACGCGGTGCACCGGCGCGTCGAGATCGGCAGCACCTGGTATGCGCAACGCGTGCAGCGCAGCGCGCTCAACACCGAGTGCAAGCGCATGCTGCTCGCGCACGCCTTCGAGGCGCTCGATTGCATCGCGGTCGAGTTCCGCACCCACTTCTTCAACCAGCAGAGCCGGCGCGGCATCGAGCGCCTGGGGGCCAAGCTGGACGGCATCCTGCGTTCGCACCTGCGCGCCGCCAACGGCACGCTGCGCGACACCTGCGTCTACAGCATCGTCGCCGCCGAGTGGCCGACGGTGCGTGCCCACCTCGACCACCAGCTCCAGCGGCCGCGCTGAACGCAACGCACGCCGGGCCGGCAACGAAAGCACCAGACCCCATGGCCCGCAAGCCCGCCCGACGCTTCACCATCGACGACCTCTGGCGCATCGAGCGCATCGGCGGCGCGAGCCTCTCGCCCGACGGCGCGCAGGTGGTGTGCCCGCTGACGAGCCACTCGATGGAGGACAACAGCGCGAGCTCGGCGCTTTGGCTGCTGTCGACCTTGGGCGGCGCGCCGCGCCGGCTGACGCATTGCGGCGACAAGGACGGCCAACCCGCCTGGTCGCCCACCGGCGAGCAGATCGCCTTCGTCGCACGGCGCGAGCAGCAGGGGCGCAAGGACGAGACGCCGCAGCTCTACGTCATCGCGCCCGACGGCGGCGAGGCGCGCCGCGCGAGCGACTTCGCGCCCGGCATCGAGGCCTTCAAGTGGTTCCCCGACGGCAAGCGCATCGCCTTCATCGCCTGGGTCTGGCCCGGGCTTGCGGGCCAGCGCGCGCAGGCCAAGCGCCACAAGGCCTTCAAGGAGCGCAAGGAGAGCGGCTACGCGACGGGCGAGGCCCAGTACCGCTACTGGGACCACAACCTGCCGATGGGGCGCGTGGCGCACCTGCACGTGCTCGACGTCAAGACCGGCCGCGTGCGCGACCTGTTCGAGGGCAGCGCCTTCGAGCTCACGCGTGCGAGCCCGGACGCGCACGCGTTCGACATCGCGCCCGACGGCAAGACGATCTGCTTCGCCTTCGACCCGCAGCCGCGCAAGCAGATCGATCACTGCCTGGCGCTGGCCGAGATCGACCTGAAGAACGGGCGCGTCGAGACCGTCGCCGGCGACGAGGCCTGGGACTTCGCCGCGCCGCGCTACAGCCCCGACGGGCGCTACATCGCCTTCGTCGCCAGCCACCAGGGCAAGCGGCACACCATGCCCGGCCACCTGGCCTTGCTGCGCCGCGCGAGCAAGCGCAATGCCGCGCCGGGCTGGCAACTGCTGAGCGCGCAGTGGGACCGCTCGGTCAGCGCGCCACTGCGCTGGGCCGAGGACGGCGATGCGATCCTCTTTGCCGCCGAAGACCGCGGCCGCTGCCACCTGTGGCGCATGGGCATCGCGAGCAGCGAACCCGCCATCGCCCTGCGCGGCGGCTGGGTGCAATCGTTCGATGTCGCCAGCGGCGCGGAAGTGATCGTCGTCGTGGCCGACGCGAGCGACCACCCGGCGCGCGTGCACGCCCTGCGTGGCGGCGAGGCCGAGCCGCTGCGGCTGGAGCGCTTCAACGACGCGCTGCTGGCGCCGTTTCGCTTTCGCGCGGCGGAGGAAGTCACGGTCATGGGCGCCAACGGCGACGCAGTGCAGATGTGGCTCACCGTACCGCCCGGGTTCGAAGCCGGCGACGCGCAGGGCAAGGCACAAGGCCGCGGCAAGGGCAAGACCTGGCCGCTGCTGCACGCCATCCACGGCGGGCCGCATGCGGCGAGCGGCGACACCTTTCACTACCGCTGGAACAACCAGCTCTTCGCTGCCAACGGCTACGTGGTGGCGGGCGTCAACTACCACGGCTCGAGCGGCTTCGGCCACGCCTTCCTCGACAGCATCACGCACCGCTGGGGCGAGCTCGAACTGCAGGACGTCGAGGCCGCCACCGACTGGCTGCTCGCGCAGCCCTGGGCCGACGCAAAGCGCGTGTTCGCCTCGGGCGGCAGCTACGGGGGCTACATGGTGGCGTGGATGAACGCGCACGTGCCGCCCGGCCGCTACAACGCCTACATCTGCCACGCCGGCTGCTTCGACTGGACCGGCATGTTTGCCGACGACGCCTACACCTGGCACGCGCAGGAGTTCGGCGCCTGGTACTGGGAAGACCGCGCCAAGCTCGACGCGCAGAGCCCGCACGCCTTCGCCGGCACGATGCGCACGCCCACGCTCGTGATCCACGGCGCGCTCGACTACCGCGTGCCCGACGCGCAGGGCCTGGCCTACTACAACACCCTGCAGGCGAAAGGCGTGGATGCGCGGCTGCTGTGGTTTCCGGACGAGAACCACTGGGTGCTCAAGCCGCGCAACAGCCGCCAGTGGCACGAGGAGTTCTTCGGCTGGCTGGCGCGGCACGACGCCGCCGCGCGCCGCTAGCGATCGAACACGATCACGGTCGCCTCGACATGCCGCCCGTCCTTGGCGATGAGTCCGTGCACCTCGACGCGCCGGTATGGGGTCAGGTCGGCCCGCGTCCCGCCCACGATGCGCAGGTCGCCGCGCGCCGTGCCGATGGTCTTGCCGCGGAGCACGAACGTGCCCGCAGCGGGATCGGCGGAAGCGATCATGCCCTGGCTCTCGTACTCCAGGCTGGAGTCCACCCAACTGTCGCCGAATTCCACCTGGCTGGCGATGAGCTCGCCGCCCTGGAAGGTGCCTTCGACCTGCACGGCAGCGCCCAGCACCAAGCCGGCGCCGCCGCCGGGCAGGGCAACCGCGCTGGCATCGACCGGTTGGCCGTTGATACTGAAGCGCGTGGCTGACGAGATGCTGCTCACCAGACCGGCGAGGTGCCCTTCGCGACCGTCGGCCGGCGCCGCCTTCGCGCTGACGAAGCCGGTGACTGTCCACCGCGCGGTCTCGGCGGGGCCCGGCACCAGTTGCAGCTTCACGTAGCTGCCCACGCCGAGCGGCATCGGCGGCAGGGCAACGCCGGTGTAGCCGAATTCGGCCATACCGATCCGCAAGACGCGGGCATTGACGTCTAGCCCGCTGACCACGCCGCGCAGCTTGAACGCCGCGGCGCCGTCGGCCGGCGCGAGGCGCGAGGCGCGATAGAGCCCCGTGGCGGCGTCGTAGGCCGCCGCCACCTGCAGCCACTGCCCGGCGACCAGAGCGTCGATTCCGCCCGAGAGCCGCTCGTCGAACACGGTCGACGCGTCGACCCGGACCGTCTGGCCGAGCAGGCTCAACACGCCCGCGGCGCGATCGACCGCGGCCAGCGCGCCGAGAAGTTCGGTCGTCGTGCGGATGCGGCTCGCGGAGGCGCTGGCACCGGACGGTGTCAGCCGAACGACGGTGCTGTCGATCTCGGTCGTCATGCCCGGCTGCAACTGATCGGCGCCGATAGGCGCCCCGTCGTCGTCGACCACGCTGGCCGCGGCGACGTCGAAGCGGACATGGTTCACCACCAGCGGCTGGACGGCGGCAATGCGCCCGAACGAATAGGCTCCCGTGCCGCCCGTCCCGACGCGGGCCTCGCCGGCGAGCAGGACCAGCGCAAGGGCGACTCCGAGCCCGAGGCGCAGCGGCAAGGCCCTCACGAAACCGGAGAGCGACAACGGAGGCAGTTTCATGATCGGGTCTTCCTATCGCGCAGGTTCTTCTTGCCCGGCGCGGCACGCGGCGCCGTACCGGACGCTTCATCGGGCGTCTCGACGGGGGCCTCTGCGACCGTGGCCGGTGGCGGGCTCTCGTCGTAGCTGTACAGGCCCAGGCGCCAGCGGCGCGCGGGTGGCGGCGCGTGCCGGGCATCCTCGTCCAGGCGCTTCTCGAGCTCGGGCACCATGCCGGCCAGCAGCTTGCCCCAGCGCTCGCGCACCGACTGTCGCAGCCAGGACATGGTCTCGTCGGACACGCCGTCGGCGAACATCGCCTGGTCGAAGTGAGGGTCGCCGCCGCCCTCGCCGCCGGCGAGCACGTTGCCCACGGCGGCCTGGAGATGGTCGCCGACGTTGTCGCCGAGGAATCCGAGCAGGCGCGCCGCGTCGCCGCGCGGCGTGGCATCCGCAGCCAGGGTGACCCGGTCGGTGGCGGGGTCCAGCGTGGCCAGCCTGAGCCGCAGCAGTTCGTCGAGCAGGCTGCGCGGGTGCACGTCGCGCGTCACCGCCTGGGCCAGCGTCTCGAAGCTCGGCGCCGGGCCCTGGCGCCGCAGCACCTTGGGACGGCCCCGCCGATCCCGATAGGCAGCGTCGGTGAGCCAGCGTGCGTACAACTCGCTGGCGACCGACGGCCGGCGCGGCGACGGCGCCGCACGGGCGCGCGTCAATCGCGTCACCTCGCGCCGGTTGATGCCGGTCACCGTGCTGATGCGGCTGACCTTGCGGTGCGGCGGCAGTCCGGGGTGCGCGTCGGCGGCGCATTCGACAAAGGCCCGCTTCATGATCTCTTCGGCCGCCGCGAACGAAAGGCCGTGTCCGACGGCCAGCCGCGCCAGCGGCCGCACGATGGCTTGCAGCGCATCGTGCAGAGCGTCGTCCGGCCGCTCGGTGAGGACATCGTTGGAAACTGCCTGCTTCATGCGTCGTGCGACCGCGCTTGCGGCAGCGGCACATCGTCGGAAAGTGCGCCTTGCACAGTTCACGGACTGTAGCGCAGCCGCCGGGCCGTGGCGCACTGATGCGCGAAACCCGGCGGCGGCAGGGCCTCAGCCTTCGATCATCGTCGCGTTCGGGAAGAACGGGAGCGTGCGCGTGCGGATGCCGGTGAGCCGGGCCACCGCATTGGCCAGCGCCGGCGCCAGCGTGGGCACGCCGAGTTCGCCGACGCCACCGATGCTCGCCGTCCGGTCCATCACGGCCGGCGAAGGCATGATCAGGACCTTGACCGTCGGCATCTCGCCGATGCGGATCATGCGGCTCTTGTTGAAGTTCTTCACCTGCGCAGCGCCGTTGCTGAAGGTCTGCCGCCCGTACAGCGCCGCGTTCAGGCCGTGCACCACCCCGCCAACGATCTGCGCCTCGACCTGGCCCGGGTTCACCGTGATGTAGCTGTCGATCGCCACGCACGACCTCGTCATGCGCCACTTGCGCGCCGACCCGGACACCTCGACCGCCTGCGCGACGATGGTGTTGAAGGCGGCACCGATGGCGATGCCGCGGGCCGCGCCGCGGGGTGGCTTGCTGTTCCAGCCGGCGCCGTTCGCGGCCGCGTCGAGCACCGCAAGCCAGCGCGGGTTGGTCAGCCGGGCGCGGCGGAATTCATAGGGATCCTGCCCGACCGCGAGCGCCATTTCGTCGATCATCGACTCGACCGCGAAGGTGTTGATCGACGCGCCCACCGAGCGCCAGAAGCCGACCGGCACCGGCGACGGGTGCGTCACGTACTCCGTCAACCTGGCGCCGAAGTTGTAGGGCAAGGCCTGCGACGCCTCGTAGCCCTGGCTGTCGCCAGTGGCACCGAGCACCGAACCGCGCTGCGACAGGATCGACGGCGAGACGTTGCGATAGGTCCAGCCGGCAATGGCGCCATTGGCGTCCATGCCGGCGCGGGCCCGCACGAGGGCCATCGGACGGTACTGGTCGTGGGTGAAGTCCTCTTCGCGCGGCCACATCAGCTTGACCGGCTTGCCCAGCGCCATCGCCACCTGCACCGCCTGGCTGATGAAGTCGACCTCGGCCTTGCGCCCGAGGCCGCCGCCAAGGAAGGTGGTGTGCACGGTGATCTTGTCCTCGCCCAGACCGGTCAGCGACACCAGCATGCTCAGCACGTTCTTGGCCGACTGCGTCGGCGCCCAGACCTCGCACTTGGTGCCGGCCACGTAGTCGACGGTGCAGTTCAGCACCTCCATGCAGGCGTGCGCCACGTAGGGGAGCGTGTAGGTGGCGTCGACCACCTTCGCCGACGCGTCGATCGCCGCGTTGGCATCGCCGGTGCTGCGCTCCACCGTGTACAGCGTGCCGGGCCCGTTGGCGGCGCCCGGTACGTACGGCGTGGGATTGGCCATCAGCGCCTGGGCATCGGCCAGGAACTGCGCGCTGTTCAGGTTGGCACTGTCGGCGCGCAGCGTCCACTTCGGCGCCAGGCTCTTGGCGGCCTTCCAGGCGTCCCAGGTATTGCCGGCAACGACCGCCACCGCATTCACGTTGCCCACGGCCTCGGCGCCGCGGCCGGTCCCCGTGAAGACCTGTGTAGGCACCACGGCGATGGCGCCAGGCGGCTTCGCGGGAGTCGCCGCGAGGACGCCACCGAACGACGGGCAATGCCGGATCACCGCGTAGAGCATGCCGGGCACGCGCACGTCGAGGCCATAGATCGCACTGCCGTCGACCTTGAACGGGATGTCGGGCCGCGCGAAGGTCTTGCCGATGCAGGCGAGCTGGGCATCCGGCACCAGCGCCGCGCTGGTCGGCGGGGTCAGCCCGGCGGCAGCGCTGGCCACCTGGCCATAGGTGCGCTTCGCGCCACTCGGGACGTGCAGGATCACGCCGTTGCTGACGCTGTAGTTCGCGCGATTCGTGTCGCCGACGCTCAGCATGGCCGCGCTGACGAGCATTTCGCGGGCGATTGCGCCGGCGTCGCGCAACTTCCAGAAGTTGTTGCGCGTGACGCCGCTGCCCACGGTGTTGATCGCGGTGCCGATCGGCGCCGGGCTGGCCAGCGTCGGTCCGCCCTGCACCAACTGCACTCGGCCTGGGTCGACCATCAGGTCTTCGCAGAGGATCTGCGCGAGGCCGAAGAACGAACCCTGCCCCATGTCGGACGAGCCGATGGTCAGGCTGATGCTGTCGTCGCTGCCGATCGTCAGCCAACTGTTCACGCTGGCCGTGGACGCGGCGCGCGCGTCGCGGCCGAAAGGCAGGGCGATGGCGAGCGTCAGGCCGCCGACGGCACCGAGGAAGCTGCGGCGGTCGATGAGGGCGATGTCGGTCATGATCGTGGCTCCTTCAGAGGCCGGCGACGGCTTGCTTGATGCGCTGGTAGGTGCCGCAGACGCAGATGTTGGACAGCTCGTTGGCGATCTCGCTGCCGTGATGCCCGGCCTTCATCGCGCCGGCCACGGCCATCAACATGCCTGACTGGCAGTACCCGCACTGCGGCACCTGCTTGGCGATCCAGGCCTGCTGCGCAGGATGGCTGCGGTCTGCCGACAGTCCCTCGATCGTGGTGATGCGCTTGCCGACCGCCGACGTGACGTCCATGTCGCAGGACTTCTCGGGCTGGTTGTCGACGAGCACGGTGCAGGCGCCGCAGATCTCGATGCCGCAGCCGTACTTGGTGCCGGTCAGGCCGATCAGGTCGCGCAGCACCCAGAGCAGCGGCATGCTGGGGTCGTTCACGGTCACGGCGTGGTCCTTGCCGTTCACATTCAGGTTCAGGGTTGGCATGAAGGGCTCCAATGAGTGGACAGGAGATGCCCGAAGTCGCCCCGGGCGCGGAGGCGGGCCCACTGCAATGAACGGCAGGGCCATGTCGCCAGTATATGTGCGTTTTGCCCATTTATGTGCGACCCGCGCATGCGATGGCTGCGCGCCGGCCTCGCGCAGTGGATCGATCACGCGCAGACCCTCGCCAGGCACCTGGCCATGTTGCAGATCCTCGGTCAGCACGGTTGCGCGCCGCGCCAGTAGCGCAGCGGCGGCGATCCGGCAGTGGGCCAAGTGCCTCGCTGGCCGTTCCGGGGCGAGTCGATCTTCGCGTCAGCGCGCGTCGAGCAGGCGCACCAGCGGCGCCAGTTCTGCCGCGTCGGCGGCGTGACAACGCGCATGCAGTCGCCGGTCGGCAGTGACCAGCGCCGCGCCAGTTTGGCGGGCGAGCGCGAGGTAGAGACAGTCGTAAGCCGGGTGACCCAGCCGCAGCGCCAGGGCCAGCCCATCGACGAGCAGGCTGGCACTGTCGTGTACCTGCAGAGGCACCTGCAGCAGCCACCGCACGCCGAGCTGCGCAGCGTCGGTGGATAGCTCGCCGCGCGTCTGCTTCTTCCACAGGATGTTGCCGACCTCGGCGAAGAGAAGGTCGGGCACGATCAAGGCTTCGTCGAGCAGGGCCTGGGCCAGCGCGGAATCAGGCTCGGGGGAGACCCACTTGGCGGCCACGCTGGCGTCGACGACACACGTCATCGCCGGGCGCGGATCTCGCGCAAGAGGACCTCGGACGGCGTTTGCGGGCGGCCGGCGCTCAGGGCTCGGATGTCGGCCGCCAGCTTCTTCAACTCGGCCGCGCCGGCACCCCGCGGCCGCGCCAGCGCCTCGCTGACGATCGCGCACAGCTCGGCGTTCATCGAGCGGCGGTTGCGCGCAGCGCGCTGGCGCAGCCGCTCCTTCAGCTCGTCGTCCAGGTTGCGAAGTACGATGTCGGCCATGGTGCGTCTCCAGTGAAGCGGGGAGTGAGACTGATGCCGATGATATCAATGGCGATCGCGCCGTGAGGGCAGTTCTCACGCTGGCTGAGCCGGTGCGCGCGGCGCCGGCTACGGCATCTTTGCCGGCAGGAAGCTGCAGTGGGCCGACCTGCGCTTCACCCCCGAACGCGCACGCTGGGTCTCCGCCGAAGCCTGGCATCCGAAGCAGAAGGGCCGCTTCGGAGGCGGATGGGAGCTTTCGGCTACGGCTGCCTTACGCCGACCCGCGCGAACTGGTGATGGACCTCTGCTACCGCTTCACCTGGGGCGAGCCAGGATCGCGCGCAGACGAGCGAAGACCTCCTCACCGTCGATCATCTCGGCCTCGCCCTTGTCGATCGCGGCGATACGGTGGGCGATCTCCTCGTCCCAGCCGCTAGCGAGGGCTGCCGGTTCGGCATCCGGATCGCCGTCCAGGCTGATGAGCAGGTTCTCGATCAAGGCCAGTTTGTCTTCGGTCGTGAGCTTCAGCGCCTGCTCGATCACATCGGCAAACACGACGGCCATGGCGGTCACCTCCTACGCGTACCCGGCGCAATCGTAGGTGCGGCCGCACCCACTTCGCACGGCGCTGCCATCGGGTCGATCAGCTGCATCGACAGCGCTTCGCGCGCAGGTCGGCCATCACGGTTTCCCACGGGATGCCTCGACATCGCCCGAATCGATCTGCTGGATGCGCCGCGCAATCTCGGCGTCCCAGGCCGCCTCGACTTCTTGTTTGGAGCGCACGCTCAGCCACCGTTTGTCGTCCAGGTCGGCCGTTCACCCGCCTTGAGCTTCATGGTCTCGGCTTCGACGATCTCGACAGGGGTTGGCATGGGGGCATGCGTCATGTCGTCGGCGGCAGTCTGGCCGCGCGCACTGGCCGCATGTCGGTCGGCATTGCAGACATGGCGCTCTCAAACCAGAATGCGGCCACCGAGGCTACGTCGCTGCGCGGGTCTGGCCGCGTGCTGAGACTGGCCTCGCGCAGACTTCATCGCAGCCGGCCGCTCGAGGCCAACATCCGGCAGCACGCCGCGCCCGATGCAGAGGCGCCGAACTTCGCGCACAGGAGACGACGCAATGAACCGCAGACGGGTCTGCAGCACGCTCGCCACGCTTCCCATCGCCGTCATGGTGCGCGCCCGTGCGCAACCCGCCGGCGTGCTGCGCGTCGCGTGGGTCTCCACGGAGCGCTCGGCCGGCGTATCGCCCTTTCTCGAGGCCTTTCGCGCCGGCATGCGCGAGTTCGGCCATGTCGAGGGCAACAACCTCAGGATCGACACCTGGTGGGGCGAGGGCTCCACCGAGCGCGTGCAGCAGATGGCAGCCGACATCGTCGGCGCAAACCCCGAGGTCATCGTGACGCAGGGTGCGGCGCTGGGCGCGATGGTGCGTGCGGGCGTGAAGAAGCCATTGGTTTTCACCATGAGCGCCAACCCCGTGGTGGCGGGCTTCGTCGAGAGCTACGCGCGCCCCGGCGGCAATGTGACCGGGATCAGCCTCTTCGACCTGGAGCCTTTCGGCAAGCGCATGGAACTGCTGCGGGAGGCCCGGCCGGGCGTCCGGCGGGTCGCGGTCGTCGCCAATCCGCAGCATCCGGGCGAGCAGATGGAGTTGCAGGTCGCACGGGCTGCCGCGTCCAGGCTGGGCTTCACGCTGCGCTACTTTCCGGTCCGCAGCGGGGCCGAGCTGGAACGCGCGTTGGCCGATATCGCGGGCTCTCGCGACGAGGCGATCGTCGCGTTTGCCGATGCCTTCATGATGGGCTACGCAGATCGGATGGCCGCGTTTTCACTCAAGCAGCGCATACCCGCGATCTCGGGCTGGGCGGTGTTCGCCCAGCAGGGCAACGTGATGACCTACGGGCCCGTCATTGCCGACTGCTACCGCAGGCTCGCGAGCTACGTCGACCGGATCCACAAAGGCGCCAGGCCCGGCGACCTTCCGGTCGAACTCCCGACCAAGCTCGAACTGGTGATCAACCTGAAGACCGCAAAGGCGATCGGCCTCGCGATACCGCAATCGTTGCGGCTGCGGGCAGACTGGGTGATCGAGTGACCGAATGAGGCCGACACGCCAGGCAGGCAGGCAGGCCATTGGGTAGGCCCCGGCAACAGGCGCTCGCGCGCCATCGGGCGATCAGCTTTCTGAGATCCGGCGCAGGAGCTCGTACAGGATCTTGCGTTCACCCTGATCGAGGGCCGCCAGCGTTCTTGCGGTAGCCTTCATTTCGACCGGGATGAGCGCTTCGACGAGCGCCGCCCCGCTGCGGGTCAGGCTCACGAGGATCAGCCGCTCGTCGTCGGGTGCGCGCTGCGTCTCCACCAGATCGCGCTTCTTCAGCCGCAGCACGACATCGCGGATGTTTGCCGGCGCCATGGCGACGAGGCGCCCCAACAGGTTCTGCGACACGCGCCCGCGCTCATGGAGCCTGGCGAGCGTGGCGAACTGCGGCGGCGTCAGGTCGTGGGCGCCGATCTGGCCGAGCAGGTTCGCGCTCGCCCGCTGATAGGCGCACCGGAGCACGAACCCGATCTGATCGTCGAGGCGATAGCCGGCGTGCCTGGCGCCGGGAGCACCCCGCCTAGTCGACGTTTTGCGCATCCTTGTACATGACCTTGTGGCGCTGGGTCGCGACCCATTCGTCGATCTGCGCGTCGGTCATGCAATGGGCGGGGTCGAACTTGTTCCAGTTGACGATGTCGCCGAGGCTCTTCTTCCAGCGCTTGTAGGGCGGCTTCGCGGCCGGCCCGAAGCACATGATGTCGAGCACCGAGAGCGCATCCGGAATCCCGAGCAGCGGCTTCATGGCCTCCTGGGCCTTTTGCTGGCCGATCGCGGTCACCCACCACACGTTGTAGCCGAGTGCCGCCGCGGCCAGATGGGCCGACATGGTGGCGGCCGCGACGCTCTGCAGCAGGATGCGCTCGGCGTTCTCCTTGTACATGCTGTCGAGCGCGGAACCGTCATTGAGCACCGGGAAGGCGCGCACCCAGCGGAAGTCGCTGGCGATGACGATGAACCCCGGCGCGGTCGCGAGCCCGCGGTAGTCGGGGGTCGGAAACTTCATCTTGAGCTTTGCCCGCACGACCTGCTCCTCGCGGAAGTACTCCGCGATCTGGCTCTTCAGCGCCTGGTCGGTGACGACGATGAAGTGCCAGGGCTGGGCGTTGGCGCCCGAGGGGCTGTGGCGCGCTGCGTCCAGGATCCATTCGTAGTGCTCGCGCGGCACGGTGTAGCCCGGGTCGAAGGCGCGCACCGTCATTCGATCGCGCACCACACCCATCAGCGCGTCGTACTTGCTGCGGTCGCTGAAGTCGTACGCACGCTTCTCGGAAGTCTGGCTCATGGGTTTCTCCTTTCGGGTATATCGTTATGATCATAACAATAGGCCCGGGGCGGCACCGTGTCAAGCCCATGCCGGCTCCGGCCGGGCCATGCTGGCGCGTCGAGGCAAGCTGCGACGGCAGCACGCGCGCCGATCCGCGCGAGAATGGCCACGCTGCCGAGCGCGGCGTCGTTCGCCATCCTTTGCGCCGATCCAACCTGTCCGGAGGTCCAGATGCTCCACGGCTCCTGCCACTGCGGCGCGCTGACCTGGCAGTTCAAGGGCATGCCCGAATCGGCCACGGCCTGCAACTGCACGGTCTGCCGGCGCTACGGCGTCTTGTGGGCCTACGACTTCGAAGGCGAAGGCATCGCGGTCGCGGGCCCGACAACGGCGTACGTGCGCGGCAAGTCGATCGAGTTCCACTTCTGCCCCACCTGCGGATGCGTTGCCTACTGGCGATCGCAGGCGCCCGACGAATCGGGGCGGCGCCGGATCGCGGTCAACCTGCGCCTGACCGAGCCGGGGCCCATCGCCAGGGTCCCGATCGACCACTTCGACGGGCTCGACACATTCGACGACTTGCCGCGCGACGGGCGATGCGTGGCGGACTTGTGGTTTTGAACGCCTGCACGGCCGGGCTGGTGGCCGCGGCCGTCGCGCTGGCGCCGTTCGCAGGCGCCGCGCGGGCCGCATCGACGGCGCGCCCGATGACCCAGTGACTGCCATGCATGCGCTCGACCACAAGGTTCCACCGCCCGTCGTCGGCGCACTCGTCGCCGCCGGCATGTGGGGCGTCTCTGCGCTGGGGCCGCAGTTCTCGATGCCCGATGCTGCAAGGGTCGCGGTCGTCGCGATCCTGGCCGCGGCGGGCATCGCCTTCGACCTGATGGGCCTGGTCGCCTTTCGCGCGTCGCGCACGTCGATCAATCCGCTCAAGCCCGAGCGAGCCTCGGTGCTGGTCACCGGCGGCGTCTACCGCATCACCCGCAACCCGATGTACGTGGGCATGGCCTTGCTGCTGCTCGCCTGGGCAGTGCACCTGAGTTCGCTGCTGCCATTCACCGGCCTGGTGGTGTACCTCGTGTACATCACGCGCTTCCAGATCCAGCCGGAAGAGCGCGTCCTCGCAGGCCTCTTCGGCGAGCGCTACGCGGCCTATGCCGCGCGCGTGCGGCGGTGGCTGTGAGCGGCCGCGCTCCTGTCTGACCCACGCGCGCCAGGACGACCCCGGATGAAGCTCCAGCGCGGATACCTTCCCGGCTGCATCGGTCGCATCGTCGAGATGCATGCGACCTACTACGCCAGGGCGGTCGGTTTCGGCGCCGCCTTCGAGGCCAAGGTGGCGTCCGAACTGGCGGCGTTCTGCCTGCACGACGCGCCCGAGCGCGATGGCCTGTGGCTGGCGCTGGACGGGAACACCGTGCACGGCTCGATCGCCATCGACGGCTCGCAGCACCACGAGTCCGGCGCGCACCTGCGCTGGTTCATCGCATCGGATGAAGCGCGAGGCAAGGGTGCGGGCAACCAGCTGCTGAGTGCCGCCCTGGCCTTCTGCCAGACAGCCGGCTACCGCAAGGTCTACCTCTGGACGTTCGACCAGTTGCCCGCCGCGCGCCACCTCTACGAGAAGCACGGCTTCGAGCTGGAGTGCACTCAGCGCGGGTCGCAGTGGGGCAAGGAAGTCAACGAGCAGCGCTTCGTGCTCGGCGGCGACTGAGATGTCTGCCCCAAGCTCACTGCGTTCGCTGCCCCCAGGGGGCGCTCAGTCGGCTTGGGGCGGCCCTGCGCTCGCCTGAGTGCCCTGCCGCAACGAGGCCGCCGCCGAACGCCCGGCACGATTGCCGCGGGCATGGCAGAGTCACGCCCTTCGAACCACGAAGATTGAGGTGAATCGATCATGGCAACAGGTGTCGTCCGACTCCATCGCGTGCTGCGCGCCAGGCCCGAGCGCGTTTACCGGGCCTTCGTCGAGGCCGAAGCGATGGCCAGGTGGCTACCCCCGTACGGCTTCACGTGCAAGGTCCACCACATGGACGCCAGGGTCGGCGGGACGTTCAGGATGTCGTTCACGAACTTCGCGACCGGCGACGCGCATGCCTTCGGCGGCGAGTACCTCGAACTCGTTGCCGGCGAGAAGCTGCGCTACACCGACAAGTTCGACGATCCCAACCTGCCCGGCGAGATGCTGACGACGGTCACCTTGACGGCGGTGTCCTGCGGCACCGACCTGGCGATCGTGCAGGAGGGCCTGCCCGAAGTGATCCCGCTCGAGATGTGCTACCTCGGCTGGCAGGATTCGCTTGCCCAACTGGCAAGGCTGGTCGAGGCCGAAGCCGCGGGCTGAGCGCGTGCGAGGCAGCCCCATGCGGCTCATCGGCATGCTCGACTCGCCGTTCGTTCGCCGCTGCGCGGTGTCGCTGCAGTTGCCGGGCCTGCGCTTCGAGCACGAGCCCTGGATCGCGCGCGTCAGCGGCGCAACTCGCCCCCCCGCGCCGGCCGCCCCCCCGGCCCCGCGGCCCCCGCCCCGGCCCCCCCCCCCCCCGCGAGCCGCGATGGGCGCGGCGGCGCGATGACGCGCGCGCCACGCTCGACGGCCGGCATCGCGGCGCGCATCGGCTGGCTGCTCGCCGGCCTGGCCGCGGGGCTGCTGGCGGGGCTGGCGGTGCGTGCGCTCGGCGGCGGCGACATCGGCTTCCTCGCCATCCCGGCCGCCGTCATCGCCGGCTGGCTGCGTTTTTCCGACCCCACGGCATGCACGCCGCGCCGCGGCGCGCGCGACGCCCGCGACGACGACGCAGCCTGATCGATGCAACCCGCGAGCGCGCCCGTTCTGCGCCCCGCGGGCGTGCCCGACGCGCCTCGCCTGGGCGTGCTCGCGACGCAGGTCTTCCTCGACACCTATGCCACCGAGGGCATCCGCGCGGCCATCGCGCATGAGGTGCTGGCGCTGTGCTCGACCGATGCGTTCACGGCGCGGCTGGCCGCTGCACGCACGCACTTCATCGTCGCCGAGAGAGAAGGGCACTTGCTCGGCTTCGTCGAACTGCGCTTCGGCGACGCGCCTGCGCCCTTGCCGGCAGGGCCGGCGGCGGAGGTGGTGCGTCTGTACGTGCTTGCGCGCTTCGCGGGCTGCGGGCTGGGCACGCGGCTGCTGGCGCAGGCCGAGGCGCTGGCGGCTGCGGGCGGCGCGACGCGCGTCTGGCTCTCGGCCTGGATCGGCAATGCGCGCGCCCTCGCCTTCTACCCGCGCCGCGGCTACGACAGCGTCGGCACGACAGACTACGCGTTCCAGGGCGAGCGCTTCGAGAACCGCGTCTTCGCGCGGCCGGTCGCTGCGCTGCCGCCGCGCGCCGACGGCGCGGACCCGCTGCGCCACATCAACCCCGATCACTTCCTGGACTCGCCGCAGGGGCGCTTGACCACGCCCGAGCGCAACGCGCTGGCCTGGCAACAGTGCCACGCCGCGCTCGACGCCGCGCTGCGCAGCGCGGCGCCCGGCGCGCGTCTGTACCTGATGGTCGGTGCGCAGGGCGCGGGCAAGAGCGCCTGGGTGCGGCGACGCGCCGCCGGGGAGCCGGGCGCGATCTTCTTCGACGCCATCCTCGTGCAGCGCATCGAGCGCGCGCCGCTGCTCGCTGCGGCGGCGCGCCAACGGGTGCCGGCGGTCGCCGTCTGGTGCCGCGCGCCGCTCGCGCTGTGCCTGGCGCGCAATGCCGCGCGGCCGGCCGACGAGATTGCCGACGAGCAAGGGCTGCGCAACGTCTTCGCGGCACTGCAGCCGCCGAGCCTGGGAGAAGGTTTCGAGCGCATCGTCGAGGTCGATGCGGACGCCACCTGAGGCTGGGCGAGCGCGCGCATCCATGGCATGCTGCGCCGACCTCACGGGAGCACTTCCATGCTGAAACGGATCGCCTGGATCGCCCTGCTGGCCCTGCTCGCGCTGGCCGCCTACCTCGCACTGTGGCCGGTGCCGATCCGGCCCGTCGCCTGGGCCGCGCCCGCCGCCCCGGGCTATGCCGGCGCGCATGCCGTCAACCAGCGGCTCGCGGGGCTGAAGATCATCCCGCTCGGCGACGAGGCCGGCCCCGAGCATGTCGCGATCGGCCCCGACGGCAAGCTCTACGCGGCGATGGCCAGCGGCAAGGTGTTGCGCATGGCGCCCGACGGCTCGGGGCAGCAGGTGTTTGCCAACACCGGCGGGCGGGTGCTCGGCTTCGCCTTCGACGCTGCGGGCAACATGATCGCGGCCGACGCGGTCAAGGGCCTGATCGCGATCGCGCCCGATGGCAAGGTCACGGTGCTCGCCGACAAGCTCGGCGGCGAACCGATCCGCTATGCCGACGCGGTGGTCGTCGCGCGCAGCGGCCTCGTCTACCTGACCGATGCCTCGACGCGCTTCGGCCCGGCCGACTGGGGCGGCACCTTCGAGGCGAGCATCCTCGACATCATCGAGCAGTCGGCCACCGGCCGCGTGCTGGTGCACGACCCGGCGACGGGCAGGACGGGCATCGTCGCGCGCGGCCTGTCGTTTGCCAACGGCATCGCGCTGTCGGCCGACGAGCAATCGTTGTTCGTCGCCGAGACTGGCCGCTACCGCGTGTGGAAGATCGCCGCGGACGCGCGCGACCTCGACCTCGCGCGCGGGCCCTCGGCGCAGGCGCGCGTGCTGCTCGACAACCTGCCCGGCTACCCCGACAACCTGATGCGCGGCGCCGACGGGCGCATCTGGACCGGCCTGACCAAGCCGCGCAGTGCGACCGTCGACGGCATGGCCGGCAAGCCCTGGCTGCGCTCGGTCACGCTGCGCCTGCCGCGCGCGCTGTGGCCGGTGCCGCCGGCCTACGGCCATGTGTTCGCCTTCACCGAGGACGGCCGCGTCGTCGCCGATCTGCAGGACCCGAGCGGCGCCTACCCCGAGACCACCGCCGTCACCGAGACCGCCGAGCGCCTGTACGTGCAGAGCCTGCACGCCAAGGGGCTGGGGTGGATGCCGAAGTGACGCCCGCGCCCGACGGCGTGACGATCCGCGCCATCGCGCCGGGCGAATTCGAGGCTGCACGCCAACTGTTGCGCGCCAACGGCTGGGAGCGGCGCGTGGGCAGCGCCGACGAGTTCGCTCGGCTGCTTGCGCGCTCGCCGCTCGCGCTCGTCGCCGTCGAAGGCGGTCGGGTGGTGGGTTTTCTGCGCGCGATCACCGACGGCATGACCAATGGCTATCTGTCGATGCTCGTCGTCGCCGCACCGCAGCGCGAGCGCGGCATCGGCCGCGCGCTGGTGCGGGCAGCGATGGGCGAGGACCCGAGCATGACCTGGGTGCTGCGCGCCGGCCGCGACGGCGTGGCCGCGTTCTACGAGAAGCTCGGCTTCGTGCATTCGCAGGTCGCGATGGAGCGGCCGGGCGAGCGCAGGCCGTCGAACCCGCCCTCGAGCTGATCGCGGCACCGGCGCGGGACGCTGGCCGCTACGGGCTCTGGCGCGTCGGTGCGCGAGCGGCTCCGTGCGCAGGCGCCCGGCGACGCAGATCGCGCAGCTTGCGGTAGAGCGTATTGCGGCTGATGCCCAGGCGCCGCGCGGCTTCGGACATGTTGCCGTGGCTGTCGCTCAGGGCCTGCTGCACGCAACGCTCGGCCTGCAGGCGCAGGTCGGTCTCGGCATCCTCGACCGCGCGCGGCGCGGGCGCGCCAAGCAGGTCCTCGGCGATGTCGTCCGGCAGGTGCGCAGCGGCGATCACGCGCTCGTCGTCGCCGAGCAGTGCGCACGCGGTGCGCAGCACGTTGGCGAGCTGGCGCAGGTTGCCGGGCCAGTGGTAGCGGCCGAATGCGGCCGCGATCGCGGGCGCAAGCTCGACCTCGCGGCCGGGCGCGATGTCGCTCAGCATGCGCGCGACGAGCGCGGCGAGGTCGCCGCGCTCGCGCAGCGGCGGCAGTTGCAGCGCCAGCCCGTTGATGCGGTAGTAGAGGTCGTCGCGAAAGCGCCCCGCAACGACCTCGTCACGCAGCCGGCGGTGGGTCGCGCAGATGAGCTGGAAGTCCACCGCTACCGCCTTGCCGCCGCCGAGCGGCTGCACCTGCCGCTCCTGCAGCACGCGCAGCAATCGCGCCTGCAGCGCGAGCGGCATGTCGCCGATCTCGTCGAGGAACAGCGTGCCGCCGTGCGCCTCGCGGATGCGCCCGGGCGCGCCTTCGCGGCCGGCGCCGGTGAACGCGCCCGGCCGGTAGCCGAAGAGCTCGGCCTCGATCAGCGTCTCGGGCAGGGCCGCGCAGTTGACCGCGACGAAGGGCGCGCTGCGGCGCGGCCCGCTGGCATGGCAGGCCTTGGCGAACAGTTCCTTGCCCACGCCCGACTCGCCCTGCAGCAGCAGCGCGATCGGCTTGTCGATGACGCGCCGGGCGCGGGCGATCACGCCCTGCAGCGCGGCGTCGCCGGTATCGAGCGCGGCCAGCGCGTCGGCCGCCGCAGGCATTGCGCGCACCGCCGCTGCGGCCGAGCCGACGCAAGTGCGGCCGCGATCGACGCGCAGCCAGAGCGTGCGGCCGCCCTCCAGGCGCAGCAGGCGCGGCGCGCGGGCGGCGCTGCCCCCGCCGGCCAGCACGGTCTGCAGGTCGAGGCCGAGTGCGCGCTCGATGGTGCACGCGCCGATGTCGGTTCGCGCCAGGCCCAGCATGGCCAGCGCGACCGGGTTCGCGCCGATGATCCAGCCGTCTTCCGACAATGCGAGCCGGCCCTCGGTGACGCTGCCGATGCCTTCGGCCTGCGCGTGCAGGCGCAGCTGCAGCGCGCCGCCGTGGCGCGCCTCGAAGAGCTGGTGCTCGATCATGCGCGCCGCCGAGCGCACCAGCGCCAGCGTGTGGCGATGGTGGCCGCGCTGGTCGCCGGAGAGATCGAGCACGCCCAGGAGCTGCCCGGCGGGATCGGCAATCGGCGCCGCGGCACAGGTCAGGAAGGCGTTGCGCTGCAGGTAATGCTCGGCGCCGTTGACGACCACCGCCGCGCCTTCCGCGAGTGCGGTCCCGATGGCATTGGTGCCGCGCCATTGCTCGTGCCAGATCGCTCCCGGACGCAGCGCGACGCGCGCCGCCTTGTCGGCGAAGCCGCTGTCGCCGAACGCATGCAGCAGCATGCCCTGCGCGTCGGCGAGGATGACCATGCTGTCGTTGTCGCGCGTCTGTTCGCCGAGGAACTCCATCACCGGCCGCGCGTGCGCGACGAGCAAGCGCCGGTGGTCGAGTGCGCGCGCAAGCTGCGCCCCCGACGCATGCGGCGCGCCCGGCGTGCGGCCGTCGGGCACCAGCCCGTAGGCGCGGCTGCGCTGCCAGCTCGCGTGCAGCGCCGGCGCGCGCAACCCGCGCGAGAGCTCGCCCACCTCGAGCAGTTGGCGCCGGGCCTCGCGCAATTGCGCCGTGCGGGTGGCGATGGCTTGGGTCATGACTGGTCTCTCGGGTGCAGCCCGTTCCTGGCCCTGACGGCGGACCGGCGTGACGTGCCATGACACGGTAGCAGCCCGCGCGCGCGGTGCAAGCGTTTGAGCGCAATCGCGCAGTCCGACTGTCCCGTTTCGTGACAGACCTGTAGCGCGCTGCGCGAACGGGCCAGTGTGCGGCGCGGACCTGAGGCTTTTCTTACGCGCCAGCCGCCCTTTGGCGCCGAAACCGGCCTGGCACGCCGGATGCATTGCGCAAGCCCCGGATCCGCGCGCCACCCGGCTTGCGCGGCCGACCGACCCGCAACCCTCATCCCCCAGGAGACGCAAGATCATGCTCTACGCCAGCCCCCTCACCCCCGGCGCCAAGGTCGCCTATAAGCCGCACTACGACAACTTCATCGGCGGCCGCTTCGTTGCGCCGCTGCACGGCCAGTACTTCGACGCCATCACGCCGATCAGCGGCAAGGCCTATACCCGGGTCGCGCGCTCGACCGCCGAGGACATCGATCTCGCCCTCGACGCCGCCCACGGCGCCGCCGCGAAATGGGCCGCCACCGCGCCGGCAGCACGCGCGAACGTGCTGCTGCAGATCGCCGACCGCATCGACCAGAACCTGGAACTGCTCGCCTACGCCGAGACGGTAGACAACGGCAAGCCGATGCGCGAGACGCTCAACGCCGACATCCCGCTCGCGGCGGATCACTTCCGCTACTTTGCCGGTTGCCTGCGCGCGCAGGAAGGTGCGCTGAGCCAGATCGACGACAACACCGTCGCCTACCACTTCCACGAGCCGCTGGGCGTCGTGGGCCAGATCATCCCGTGGAACTTCCCGATCCTGATGGCGGCCTGGAAGCTCGCGCCGGCGCTCGGCGCGGGCAACTGCGTCGTGCTCAAGCCGGCCGAGTCGACGCCGGTCAGCATCCTGCTGCTGGCCGAACTCATCGCCGACCTGCTGCCGCCGGGGGTGCTCAACATCGTCAACGGCTATGGCCGCGAAGCCGGCGTGGCGCTCGCGACGAGCAAGCGCATCGCCAAGATCGCGTTCACCGGCAGCACCGCCACCGGCCGCGTGATCGCCCAGGCAGCCGCGACGAACCTGATCCCGGCGACGCTCGAACTCGGCGGCAAGAGCCCGAACGTCTTCTTCGACGACGTGCTGGCCGCCGACGATGCCTTCCTCGACAAGGCGATCGAGGGCTTGGTGCTGTTCGCGTTCAACCAGGGCGAGGTCTGCACCTGCCCGAGCCGTGCGCTGATCCAGGAATCGATCTACGACCGCTTCATCGAACGCGCGCTCGAGCGCGTGGCGGCGATCAAGCAGGGCAACCCGCTCGACACCGAGACCATGATGGGCGCGCAGGCCTCGGCGTTGCAGATGGACAAGATCCTGTCCTACCTCGAGCTCGGCAAGCAGGAGGGTGCAGAGCTGCTCATCGGCGGCGACCGCAACCGCCTGGGCGGCGAACTCGCGGGCGGCTACTACGTCCAGCCGACGCTGTTCAAGGGCCACAACAACATGCGCGTGTTCCGCGAGGAGATCTTCGGCCCGGTGCTGGCGGTGACGACCTTCAAGGACGAGGCCGAGGCGCTCGCGATCGCCAACGACACGCCCTATGGCCTGGGCGCCGGCGTGTGGACGCGCGACGGCAGCCGCGCCTATCGCATGGGCCGCGCGATCCAGGCCGGGCGCGTGTGGACCAACTGCTACCACGCCTACCCGGCGCACGCGGCCTTCGGCGGCTACAAGGAGTCGGGCATCGGCCGCGAGACGCACAAGGCGATGCTCGACCACTACCAGCAGACCAAGAACCTGCTCGTCAGCTACTCGCCCGACGCGCTCGGCTTCTTCTGAGCGCCCCCAGGGCCGGGCTGCGCCCAGCCCGCCCCCCGCGGGGGTCAACGAAACTTGGGGCGGCCCGGCGTTTCCTTGTGAGCGCCCCCAGGGCCGGGCTGCGCCCGGTCCCCTTCGGGGCGGTCGACAAAACTCGGGGCGGCCCGGTGAAGTTGACCGTCACGTCCGATACAACGCCGTGTCAGGCCCCGCGGCGACTGCGGGGCGAGCGCTTGTTGATCCATTCAAGCAGCGCCTCGTTCATCCGCGTCTGCCAGCCCGATCCGGAGGCCTTGAAGTACTGGAGGACCTCCGGGCTGTAGCGCACGCTCACCAACTGCTTGGTCGGCGCCACCTGCGGACCCCTGTCGCCGCGCTTGCGCTTGTGCGCCAGCGCCGAGCGCACCGCCGGGTAGCCGCCGCCCTTGACGACGACAGCGTCGGCCATTTCCCTCTCTTCTGCGGCGGTCAGCGGACGGTCCTTGCCTGGCGCGGCAGCGATGAGCGATTCCCACTCAGCGGGAGTAGCCGGTAGCTTCTTTCGCGTAGCGACGGATTTCATGTTTCTCTGCCTTGCGAAGACTGATGATGTGCGGCTCATCGTCTCGCTCCGTGTAGGTCATGTGCACAACGATGCCCCTGAGCCAGCCGAGTAGATTGATCCTCTGCTCTGCGTAGGCTTCTCGGGCATCTTCCCAGGTGACGACCGGTCCATCGAAGACAGCCTCGCAACCAATGAAGTCCAGTCCGTGGCTCTTGATGTTGCGAAGGCGCTTCGGCTCGTCCCAGGTCGGCATGGTTTGATTGTAGCTACATGGCGAGATTCGCCCTGGTCCAGTTGCACCCGCGACCGAGCGACCGCCGAGGGTGACTTTCGTTCGGCCCGATCAACGCAACCGTGAGACTTCGCCGGCGCCTGCCCGTGCGCGCTATGCTCGCGTGCACGGGGAGGCGCAGTCGGTGGACATCGAAGGCTTCATGCAGGGCTACAAGGCGGCCTGGGAAGGTCGCGACGAGGCGCTGTTCTGCGCCCTCTTCGCCCCCGACGGCGAATACCACAACACGCCGTTCGCGGTTCAGCGCGGGCATGCCGAGCTCGCCGCCTACTGGCAGCGCGTCAAGCTGCAGCAAGACGTGGCGCTGCGCTACCGCGTGCTCGCCGCCACGCCCGGCGCCGGCATCGCGCACTGGCACGTGACCTACCAGGTCGCCTCCGAGGAGCTGTTCGCGGTCTGGGCCCGCTCGACCGGCACCAACCTCGTCGCGCGCCAGCCCGGCGACCCCTTGCCGCGCATGATCCTCGACGGCGTCTTGCAGGCGCGCTTCGAGTCCGGCCTGTGCCGCGAATGCCGCCTGTGGTGGCACAGCATGCCGCAGCCGCAATGACGATCGGTGCCGCGCACAGGGCGCAGCACGGGACGAAACGGGAGACAGCACCATGACGCAGCGCGTGACCGGCATCGGCGGCGTGTTCTTCAAGGCGCGCGGCGACGCCGCGGCGCTGCGCGAGTGGTACGAGCGCCACCTCGGCATCGTCGTCGAGCCCTGGGGCGGCCACCCGTTTGCCTGGGCCGGGCCCGACAACCCGGGCGGCGTGGGGACCACCGTGTGGTGCGTGTTCGACGCCGACTCGCCCTACTGCGGCGCGGCGCCAGGCGCCTTCATGATCAACTACCGCGTCGCCGATCTCGACGCGCTGCTCGCGACGCTGCGCAGCGAGGGCTGCGCGGTCGACGACCATGTCGAGGCCTCCGAGCTGGGCCGCTTCGGCTGGGTCACGGATCCGGAAGGCAACCGGGTCGAGCTCTGGCAGCCGCCGCCGGGGAGTTGATGACTGTCGGCACGAGCCGGAGCGAATAAACTCGCGCCGTGCCCGCCCGCCGCTCCGTATCACCCGCCCCGCGTCGCCGGCCTCCGCCGTCGGCGCCGCGCGGCCGTTGAGCGATGCGCTTCGTCACCCTCGCCCTGGTTGCGCTGCTCGTGTTGACGCATGCCGAGCTCTGGTTCGGCAAGGGCGGCGTGCTGCGCAAGATGGAGCTCGAGGCCGCGCTCGATGCGCAGCGTGCCGGAAACGACGCCAGGCGGGCGCGCAACGACCAGTTGCTGGCCGAGGTGCGCGACCTGCAGGACGGGCTCGAGATGGTCGAGGAGAAGGCGCGCTTCGAACTCGGCATGGTCAGGCCCGACGAGATCCTGGTCCAGATCTCGACCCGGCGCTGATCGAGGTTCTGACCGTTGGACGGCCTGATGCAGGCAGCTCAGCCGCTGTTCGCCAGCGCGTTCAGCGTCTGGGGCAGCGAGGTGAGCTGGATCGAGTGCGTCGCCTTCGTGCTCGCGTTGGCGATGGTACTGCTCAACATCCGCGTCGACCCCTGGGCCTGGCCGCTCGCGATCGCGAGCTCGCTGCTCTATTGCGCGCTGTTCTGGCACAGCCGCCTCTATGGCGAGGCGAGCCTGCAGGTCTTCTTCGCGCTCGTCGCAGCCTGGGGCTGGTGGCAGTGGCTGCGCGGCACCGCTGCCGACGGCACGCCGCTGCGCGTGGCCTGGCTCGCGCCGCGCCGGCGCTGGGCGCTCGCCGCCGCGCTTGCCGTGACCTGGCCCGCGACCGGCGCCTTCCTGGCCAACTTCACCGACACCGACGTCCCCTGGTGGGATGCGTTCCCGACCGCCGCGAGCGTGATCGGCCAATGGCTGCTCGGGCGCAAGTTCGTCGAGACCTGGATCGTCTGGCTCGTCGTCAACCTCGTCAGCGTGGCGCTGTTCGCCTACAAGGGGTTGTGGCTCACGGTGCTGCTCTACGCGATCTTCGTCGTGTTGTCGGTGCAGGGGCTGCAGGCGTGGCGGCGCATGGCGCATGCCGGCACCGCGCGGGCAGCGTGATGCGCGCGGAATGCGCGCTCGTGATCGCGATCGTCGGCGCCGAGAGCAGCGGCAAGACGACGCTCGCGCAGGCGCTGCAGCAGCGCATCGCCGGCCAGGGCCTGCGCGCGGCGATGGTCGGCGAGGCCCTGCGCGAGTTCTGCGACCGCGAACAGCGCACGCCGCGGCGGGACGAGCAGGCGGCCCTGGCCGCCGAGCAGTCGCGCCGCATTGCCGACGCGACGCGCGGGCACGCGGTCGTCGTCGCCGACACGACGGCGCTGATGACCGCGATCTACAGCGAGCAGGTGTTCGGCGATCGCAGCCTGTATGCCGGCGCCGAGGCCGCGCATCGGCGCTGCGACCTGACGCTCGTGACGGCGCTCGACCTGCCCTGGCAGGCCGACGGCCTGCAGCGCGACGGCGCCCATGTGCGTGCGCCGGTCGACGCCCTGTTGCGCGCCGCGCTGCTGCGCATGGATCTGCCGTTCGCAGTCGTCTCCGGGCACGGCGCGGCGCGGCTCGATTCGGCGTGGCGCGAAGTGCGGCGGATCCTCGGCCTTGCTTCCGACCAGCCCGCCGCCGGGCCGTCGCCACGGCGCTGGCATTGCGAGCGCTGCGGCGACGCCGATTGCGAGCGCCGCCTGTTCGGGCCGCTGCTGGCGCCGCGCGCGTGACCGTGCCGCGCGCCGCGCCCTGTTAGCCTCCCCGGATGCCCTTGCCGCACCTTGCCCGCACCACGCCGAGCCGGCCGGCCGTCGCGCTGATGCTCACCTTGCTGATGGGCGCGCAGCCGGTGACGACCGATCTCTACCTGCCCGCCCTGCCGTCGCTCGCCGGCGCACTCGGTGCCGAGCCCGGGGCGGCGCAGCTCACGCTGTCGGCACTGATCTTCTCGTTCGGCCTCGCCCAGTTGCTGTGGGGCCCGATCTCGGACCGCTTCGGGCGCCGGCCGGTCCTGCTCGCCGGCCTGTCGCTGTACGTGCTGGCCGCGCTCGGCGCGGCGCTCGCGCCGACGATGGCCTGGCTGATCGGCTGGCGCGCGCTGCAGGGCATCGGCCTCGCGGCGGCGGTGACCTGTGCACGCTCGATCGTGCGCGACCTGTACGAGCCGCACCAGGGCGCGCGCGTGATGTCCTCCGCGCTCGGCGGCGTCGGCGTGGTGGCGCTGCTCGCGCCGCTGATCGGCGGTGGGCTCGTGCACTGGCTCGAATGGCGCGCACCGCTCGCCGCAGTGGCGGTGTTCGGCGCCGCGGCGCTGGCCGCCGTTGTCTGGCGCCTGCCCGAGACCCTGCCCGTTCCCGACCCGCGCGGCACCGAGTTGCGGCGCATCGCGGCCAACTGGCGCCGCATCCTGCGCCACCCGACCTTCATCGCCTGGACGGCGCTGCTGTGCGCCACCTGGGGCGGGCTGTTCACGATGCTCGCCGCGTCGTCGTTCGTGTTCATCGAGCTGCTCGGCGTCGGCCGGCCGGCGTATGGCGCGATCCTGGCCGGCTGCTCGCTGAGCTACATCGTCGGCACCTTCGTGTGCCGGCGCCTGCTCGCGCGGCGCAGCCCATCGCGCGCCGTCGCCATCGGCGCGTTATTCAGTCTCGGCGGCGGCGCGTTGCTGGCCGGCATGGCGCTCGCGGGCCAGCACTCGGTTGCCGCCTTCCTGCCCGGGCTGCTGCTCTACACCGCCGGGCACGGCATCATCCTGCCTTGCGGCCAGGCGGGCGTCACGAGCCCCTTTCCCGACAACGCCGGCACCGCGGCCTCGCTGTCGGGCTTTGCGATGATGGCGACCGCGTTCGGCATCGGCCTCTGGCTCGCCGCCGCAACGATCGGCAGCGTCTACGCGCTCGCGCTGACGATGGGCGCGTTCGGCACCGGCGTCGCCGCGGTCGCGTGGACGCTGGTGCGCCGCCACGGTGAGCGGGTCGCGCTCGCACCGGGCGCGAGGCTGGCATGACACCCTACCTGTGCCTGGCCGGGCCCACCGCGAGCGGCAAGACCGCGGCCGCGCTCGCCATCGCCGATGCGCTGGCCTCGTCGGCGCGGCCGGTGGAGATCGTCAGCGTCGACTCGGCGCTCGTCTACCGCGGCATGGACATCGGCACCGCCAAGCCGAGCGCTGCCGAGCGCGCGCGCGTGCCGCACCACCTGATCGACATCATCGATCCGGCCGAGAGCTACTCGGCGGCGCGCTTCGTCGCCGATGCCGGGCGGCTGATCGCCGAGATCCATGCGCGCGGGCGCCTGCCGCTGCTCGTCGGCGGCACGATGCTCTACTTCAAGGCCCTGTTCGAGGGCCTCGACGCGATGCCGGCAGCGGATCGCGCAGTGCGTGCCGCACTGGCCGCGCAGGCCCGGGCCGAGGGGCTGTATGCGCTCTACGAGGAGTTGCAGCGCGTCGACCCGGTGACCGCCGCGCGCCTGCCGCCCGGCGACTCGCAGCGCATCCAGCGTGCGCTCGAGGTGTATCGCGTCAGCGGCAGGCCGATCTCGCAGCACCACGGCCTGGCCCGCGCGTCGGCCATGCCGCACGCGCCGCTGATCGCGCTCGAACCTGCCGACCGCGCCTGGCTGCACGCGCGCATCGAACAACGCTTCCGGCACATGCTCGCCGCCGGGCTGGTCGACGAGGTGCGCGCGCTGCGTGCCCGCGGCGACCTCTCGCCCGACCTGCCGGCTATGCGCTGCGTGGGCTACCGCCAGACGTGGGAAGCGCTGGCCCAGGGCAATCTGGCAACGCTCGCCGAACGCGGCATCGCCGCGACGCGCCAGCTCGCCAAGCGGCAACTCACATGGCTGCGCGGCATGAAGAGGCGCCATGCAGTCGCCTGCGATGCCTCGGATGCCGTGCGGCAGATCGTTGCGCTGGCGGGCGAACTGCCGCGGGTCTGAGCCGCAATTGGAGCGACGCAAGCCCAGGTTGTGCATCAAACCGCACGCCTTGGCGAGGATTGGGGAGCCATTTCACCGCACTTCCAGGCTTCGCAATCCGGCCGCCGGGCTAGACTGAAAACGTTGCCGGATGTATCTGGCACTGGATCTTGCGTGACTGCAACGCCTCACTGTCGTTGTCCGCCCAGCCATCGTTACCACCATGAAAATCCTGCCGCCCGCCGTTCTGCTCCTCGCCAGTCTGGCTGCCAGCGTATCCGCTGCAGCCCCGCCGACCGTCGTCGACATCGATCCCGGCTATAGCTTCGTCGAGTACAGCGGCTCGGTCGCGGTCGGCCGCGGCGACGTGAACATCGCCTCGACGCTGTTCTACATCGACGAGGGTGCCGCGGATGGTTGGAAGTCCTGGTACCTGTTCTTCGATCCGGGTGTGGTCCAGGATCTGGGCGCGACGCTGCACTTCGATCAGCCCATCCATGCCGTGCTGACCACGCGCGCCGAGCTCGGCGCGACGAACGTTGACTACGGCGCGGACAGCATCACCTACGCAACGAGCCGCTTCATGGGGCTCTAATCCTGCCCCATCGAGCGCGTGTTCTGCGACGCGGTGTCATGGGTCGCGGGTGGTCACGACCTGACGCTGGACTGGACAGCCCTCGACCCGGGCGACCACATCCGCGTCCTCGTTGCGGTTCCCGGAACCGTCCAACTACGCACTGTTCGCGGCCGGGCTGCTGGGGCTGGGGATCGCCCTGCGCCGCCGCCGCGGCTGACCGCCCGCAGGCGCCAGCAGCAGGCGCCTCGTGCATGGTTCAATCGGCGCAGCCGCCTGCGCCGATGAATCCATGCTCGCCCTGACCCAGCTTTCCAAGACCTACGCCGACACGCCGGTCTTCGCCGGCGTCGACCTGCAAGTCGCTGCGGGCGAGTTCGTCGCCATCCTCGGCGAATCCGGCGTCGGCAAGTCGACGCTGCTGAACTGCATCGCCGGGCTCGACAGCGTGAGCGGCGGCTCGGTGCGCATCGACGGGGTCGAGGTCACAACGCTGGCCGAGCCCGACGCGGCGCGGCTGCGCCGGCAGCGGCTCGGCTTCGTGTTCCAGGCCTTCCACGTGCTGCCGCACCTGAGCGTCTTCCACAACGTCGCGCTGCCGCTGCTGTTGCAGAAGCGCCCCGACGCGGCGCGCGTGCACGCGGTGCTCGCCGCGGTCGGCATCGCCGCGCTCGCGCAGCGCCTGCCGCAGCAGCTCTCGGGCGGCCAGTTGCAGCGCGTCGCGATCGCGCGCGCGCTCGTGCACCGGCCGGGGCTGATCCTCGCCGACGAGCCGACCGGCAACCTCGACCCGAAGAGCGCCGAGCGCGTGATCGACCTGCTCGCGGCGCAGGTCAGGCACGAGGGCGCGGCCTGCGTGCTCGTCACGCACTCGCGCGTCGCGGCGGCGCGCGCCGACCGCACGCTGCTGCTGACGGCCGACGGCATCACGGCCGCGGCCTGACGCCGATGGGCGCGCTGCTGTTCGCGCTGTCGTGGCCGGAGTTGCGCCTGCACCCTTGGCGCAACGCGACCGCGCTGCTGGCGGTCGTGCTCGGTGTCGCGCTTGCCTTCGCGGTGCAGTTGATCAACGCATCGGCGCTCGCCGAGTTCGGCGCCGCGGTGCGTTCGGTCAACGGCGAGCCCGACTTCGAGCTGCGCGCGGCCTGGCGCGGCGCCGAGGGCGGCTTCGACGAAACGCTGTATGCGCGCGTCGCCGCGCATCCACAGGTCGCGATCGCGAGCCCGGTGGTCGAGGTCGATACCTATGCCATCGGCGCCGACGGACGGCGCGTCGCGTTGCGCGTACTGGGGCTGGACCTGTTCGTCGCCGCGCCGCTCGCGCCCGGCCTGCTGCCGCGCGCCTTCGACACCGAGGCGCGGCTGGCGCTGCTCGATCCGGGCGCGCTGTTCCCGAACCCGGCAGCGCGCCAGGCGCTGGGGCTCGAGTCTGACGCACCCGGCCGGGCGCTGGCGCTGCTCGCCGGCAGCCGCACGCGCACGTTGCGCGTCGCCGGATCGGTGGCTGCGCCCGGGCCGCCGCTGGCGGTGATGGACATCGCCGGCGCGCAGGCCGAGTTCGGCCGCGTCGGGCGGCTCTCGCGCATCGATGTGCGCCTCGCCGCGGGCGCCGATCGCGATGCGGTGCTGGCCGGGCTTGCGCTGCCGCCCGGCGTTCGCGCCGCCGAGCCCGACGAGGCCCAGCAGCGCCTGTCGAATGTCTCGCGCGCCTACCGCGTCAACCTGACCGTGCTGGCGCTGGTGGCGCTCTTCACCGGCGCCTTTCTCGTGTTCTCGGTGCTTGCGCTCGCAGTCGCGCGGCGCCAGCCGCAGTTCGCGCTGCTGGGCGTGCTCGGCATGCCGGCGCGCGACCGGCTGCGCCTCGTGGTCGCCGAGTCGGCGCTGCTCGGCCTGGTCGGCAGCGTGCTCGGCGTCGCACTCGGCAGCGCGCTCGCCGCGCTCGCGCTGCGCTGGCTGTCGGGCGACCTCGGCGGCGGCTTCTTCGCCCAGGGCGCTGCGCCGCCGCTGCAATTCAGCGTGGCCGCGGCGCTGGTCTACGGCGCCCTCGGCGTGCTGGCGGCGGTGGCTGGTGGCTGGCTGCCAGCGCGCGCGGCGCAGCAGATCGCGCCGGCGCAGGCGATCAAGGGGCTGGCGGCGAGCAGCAACGAGGCGCTGCAACGCCCCTGGCTGGCCCCGGTGCTGCTCGCGGCGGGCGGGCTGCTTGCCTTGTGCCCGCCGGTCTTCGGCCTGCCGCTGGCGGCCTACCTGTCGGTCGGCTGCGTGCTGCTGGGCGGCATCGCCTGCGTGCCGGCGGTGGTCTCACTGCTGCTGCGCGCAGTCGCGCCGCCGCAGTCGGCGCTGCCGCTGCTCGCCGTCGAGCGCGCGCGGCGCCAGCGCCAGAGCGCGACGATTGCCGTCGCGGGCGTCGTTGCGAGCCTTGCGCTGTCGGTCGCGCTGACGGTGATGGTGGCGAGCTTTCGCGATTCGATGACGCGCTGGCTCGACACCGTGCTGCCGGCCGATCTCTACGTGCGCGCTGCCGCCAGCGTCGCCGCCGGCGACAGCGTTTTCCTGGCCCCGGAATTCGTGCAGGCCGTCGCGCAACTGCCGGGCGTCGCACGCGTTGCGACGCAGCGCGTGACGCAGGTCCAGCTCGCACCGGACCGGCCCGCGGTAGTGCTGCTCGCGCGGCCGCTCGCCGACCCGGCACGCGCGCTGCCGCTCGTCGGCGAACTGCTGCCGGCCGAGCCGGGGCGCATCTCGGCCTATGTCAGCGAGCCGATGGCCAGCCTGTACGGCGCCGCGCCGGGAACGCGGCTGCAACTGCCGCTGCCCGACGGCCGCATCGCCGCGCTGCAGGTGCGCGGCGTCTGGCGCGACTATGCGCGCCAGGGCGGTGCGATCGTGCTCGACGCTGCCGACTACCGGCGCCTGACCGGCGACGAGCGCGTCAACGACCTCGCGCTCTGGCTCGCGCCCGGCGCCGACCCGGCCGCGGTGCAGGCCGGGATCGAGGCCGCGGCCGGCACCACGCCGGTCGAGCTGGCGGCAGCGGGCGAGATCCGTGCCGTCTCGCTGCGCATCTTCGATCGCAGCTTCGCCGTCACCTACTGGCTGCAGGCGGTGGCGATCGCAATCGGCCTGTTCGGCATCGCGGCCAGCTTCTCGGCCCAGGTGCTGGCGCGGCGCAAGGAGTTCGCGCTGCTGACGCACCTGGGGCTGACGCGGCGCCAGATCGTCGCCGTCGTCGCCGCCGAGGGCGCGCTGTGGACGGCGGCAGGCACGCTGCTCGGCCTCGCGCTCGGGCTCGCGGTGAGCGTCGTGCTGGTCGAGGTCGTGAATCCGCAGAGCTTTCACTGGAGCATGGACCTCGCGCTGCCCGTTGCCCGCCTCGCAGCACTGTGCGCCGCAGTCGTCGCTGCCGGATCGGCAACCGCCTGGTTCGCCGCACGCGCGCTCGCGCGCCAGGACATGGCGCTCGCGGTGAAGGAGGACTGGTGATGACAGCCCCTCGTCCGACGCGTACGTCGGCCGATCCCCCAAGGGGATGCGGGCCGGCTTGGCGAGGTGAGCCCGGACACGGGCAGTCCCTGCGGACTGACTGTGCCTGGCGAACGCCATCGGCCTTTGACCGATGGCGGCCCGGCGCTCGGCCCGCGGAAACGGGGTTGACGCTGGGCGACTTTCGCCGGCGCGCGCTGCTGCTTTGCGGTGCCGCGCTCGCGCTGCCCGGTCGCGCAGCGCCGCGCGCAGCCATCACCCTGCCGCGCGACTTCGGCGCGCACCCGCAGGCGCGCATCGAGTGGTGGTACGTGACCGGCGCGCTCGATCTGCCGGGGGCGGCCGAGCCCTACGGCTTCCAGGTCACGTTCTTCCGCTCGCGCACCGATGTCGCCGCCGATCATCCGAGCGCCTTCGCCGCGCGCCAGCTGCTGTTCGCCCATGCCGCGCTCACCGACCCGGTCGCGGCCAGGCTGCACCACGACCAGCGCATCGCGCGCGCCGGGTTCGGCATCGCGAGCGCGAGCGAGGCCGACACCGACCTGCACCTGCGCGGCTGGGCGCTGCGCCGCGAGGCCATGCCCGCGGGCAGCCACCGCTACGTGGCGCGCATTGCGGCACGGGACTTCGGCTTCGACTTCGCGCTCGCCGCGACGCAGCCGGTGCTGCTGCAGGGCGACGCCGGCTGGTCGCGCAAGGGGCCGGACCCGGCGCAGGCGAGCCACTACCTGAGCGAACCGCAGCTCGCGGTGACCGGCACGCTCGCGCTGCCCGGTGGCCGCCGGCAGCCGGTCATCGGCCGCGCGTGGCTCGATCACGAGTGGAGCGACTCGCTGCTCGCACCGGATGCGGTGGGCTGGGACTGGGCCGGCATCAACCTCGACGACGGCGGCGCGCTGACCGCGTTCCGGCTGCGCCGCAAGGACGGCTCGGCACTCTGGGCCGGCGGCAGCCATCGCTCGGGCGACGGCCGGTTGCGCATCTTCGACGCCGCCGAAGTGAGCTTCACGCCGCTGCGCTGGTGGACGAGCCCGGCCACGCAGGCGCGCTACCCGGTGCATTGGCTGCTAGTCACGCCGGCCGGCCGGCACGAGCTGCGCGCGCGGCTCGACGCGCAGGAACTCGACAGCCGCGCCTCGACCGGCACCGTGTACTGGGAGGGGCTGTCGGATCTGATCGACGCGCGCGGGCAGCGCGCCGGGCGCGGCTACCTCGAGCTGACCGGATACGCCTCGCCGCTGCGCCTGGGCTGAAACGGCAGCGTGCGCACGCAGTTGCGGCCGTCGGCCTTGGCGGCGCGCAGCGCGGCGTCGGCTTCGTGGATCATCCAGTCGAGCGTCGGCATCTCGGAGCGCAACGGCGCGACGCCGATGCTGACCGTCGTCCCGACCTCGAGCCCCTGCCACGGCAGGCGCAGCGCCTGCACGCGGGTGCGGATGCGCTCGGCGACGTCGAGCGCGCCGAGCGGGTCGGTCTGGGGCAGGAAGACGATCAGCTCCTCGCCGCCGAAACGCGCCAGCAGGTCGGGCTGGCGCAGCGAGGCCGCAGCCGCGGCGGCGATGCGGCGCAGCAGCTCGTCGCCGCAGAGGTGGCCATGGTCTTCGTTGACCTGGCGGAAGTGGTCGGCGTCGATGAGCAGCAGCGCGGCATCGTTGTCGTAGCGGCGCGCGCGCTCCCACTCGCGCTCGGCCGCCTCGAGAAAATGATGGCGCTGGGTCAGGCCGGTCAGCGAGTCGTGGGTTGCGAGCATCGCGATGCGCTGGCGCGCAAGCTCGAGCTGGAACACGAGCCGCAGCAGCCCGGCGCCGAGCAGCGGCGTCAGCAGCAGCGCGAGCGTGCTCGCCGAGACGATGGCCACGGTGCGGTCGCCGCGCCCGAGCAGGCTGATCATCGCCTGCGCGCCGACCACGGCCAGGATCCAGACCGCGATCGTCAGCAGCGCGGTCGAGCGCCACAGGCCGAGGCGCAGCACGCCGCGCGATAGCCTGCGCAGCAGGCCGGGCGCGGGCTCGGCAACGGCGTCGGACAGCGTGAACGTGGACATGGCGGCGATGCCTGGATTCCAACACATCCGCGCCCGCCTGCCGAGCCCCCGAACCGTGGTGGCGTGAACATTCCGGCGCACAGCGCGGCGGCCGACCAGAACCGCAATCGGGCCCCAGATTGCCGGTTGTCAAGACTGGCGCCGACCCGGCGGTGCAGACTGCGGGCTTCATCGCCAGGAGCCCGACGTGCCCAGCCCCCTCACCTTCGATTCGATAGCCGCCGCAGTCGATCTGGTTCTCGACCGCATCCCCGGAACCATCGTCCTGGGCGTGCCGCTGGGCATCGGCAAGCCCAATCCCTTCATCAATGCGCTGTACCGCCGCATCAAGGCCAACCCGGCGCGGCGGCTGCGCATCATCACCGCGCTGTCGCTCGAAAAGCCGGTCGGCAAGAGCGAGCTCGAACGCCATTTTCTCGAGCCGCTGGTCGAGCGCGTGTTCGGCGACTACCCCGACCTCGAGTACGTGAAGGACTCGCGCGGCGCCGGCCTGCCGGCCAACATCGAGGTCCACGAGATCTTCATGAAGACCGGCGACTACCTGGGCAACGGCGCCGCGCAGCGCGACTACATCTCGAGCAACTACACCCACATCGCGCGCGACATGGCGCTGCAGGGCATGAACGTCATCGCGCAGGCGGTGGCCGCGCACGGCGACGGCGACACGTTCAGGCTCAGCCTGTCGTCCAACCCCGACGTGATCTTCGAAGGCAAGGAGAAGTTCGCCGCAATGGGCCTGCCGCTGCTGTGCATCGGCGTCGTCAACCGGCAGATGCCCTTCATGCCCAACACGGCCGAGGTGGCGCCCGACTTTTTCGACATCGTCGTCACCGACCCGGCCGGCACGCACCAGCTCTTCGGCCCGCCCAACAGCAAGATCGGCGCCGCCGACTACGCGATCGGCCTGCACTCGGCGAGCCTCGTCGCCGACGGCGGCACGCTGCAGATCGGCATCGGTTCGCTCGGCGACGCGATCGCGCAGGCGCTGATCGTGCGCGACCGGCACGGCGCGGAGTTCCGCCGCATCATGGAGTCGATCTGCCCCGACGGCGTCGAAAGCCGCGAGCTGGGCCGCTTCGACGAGGGCCTGTACGGCTGCTCGGAGATGTTCGTCAACGGCTTTCTCAAGCTCATCGAGGCCGGCATCGTGCGCCGCGAGGTGTTCGGCGACGCGGCGCTGCAGCGCATCCTCAACGAGGGCAGCGGCGATGCGACGGTCACGCCGCAGATGCTGCGCGCGCTGCTCGACCGGCGGCGCATCCGCGCCCGGCTCGATGCGGACGACCTCGCCTTCCTGCAGCATCACGGCATCTTCAAGCCCGAGGTGCACCTGGACGGCGACGACCAACTCGTCTGCGGCGACGCGCGCGCGCCCAACGACCTGCGCAACGAGGCCGCGTTCGAGACCGTTGCGTCGGCCATGCTCGGCTCGCGGCTGACGCACGGCATCTTCATGACCGGCGGCTTCTTCCTCGGGCCGAACGACTTCTATGAGCGCCTGCGCACGATGCCGCCGCAGGAGCTGGCGAAGATCGACATGACGCGCATCGACTTCATCAACCAGCTCTACGGCAACGAGGACCTGAAGCGTGCGCAGCGGCGCAAGGCGCGATTCATGAACACGACCATGATCGTGACCCTGCTCGGCGCCGCGGCCAGCGACGCGCTCGAATCGGGCCAGGTCGTGAGCGGCGTCGGCGGGCAGTACAACTTTGTCGCGATGTCGCACGCGCTGCCCGACGCGCGCCTGATCATGATGCTGCGCGCGACGCACGACAACAAGGATGGCCTGCGCAGCAGCATCGTCTGGAACTACGGCCACGTGACGATCCCGCGCCACCTGCGCGACGTCGTCGTCACCGAATACGGCATCGCCGAGCTGCGCGGCCAGCCCGACGGCGAGGTCGTCAAGCGCCTGCTCGCGATCGCCGACTCGCGCTTCCAGGACGAACTCGTCAAGCAGGCCAAGGCGCACGGCAAGCTCGCCGCCGACTACGAGATCCCCGAGCGCTACCGCAACAACCTGCCGCAGGCGCTCGAAGACAAGCTCCACCCCTGGGCCGAAGCCGGCCTGCTGCCCGACTTCCCGTTCGGCACCGACTTCACCGAAGACGAGCTGCACATCGTGCGCGCGCTCAAGAAGCTCAAGCACGCGACCCAGCATCCGGTGGAGCTCGTGTCGCTCGCGGTCAAGAGCCTGTGGGAAGGCAAGGAGGCGCCGCACGCGTATCTGGAGCGCCTGGGCCTGGCCGACGCGAACAGCTTCAAGGACATGTTCGTGCGCCGGCTGTTCGCCGGCAACCTGTGAACACGCCGGCGGCGGCGCACTTCATCCTCTACGTCGCCGACCAGGCGCGCAGCACGGCGGTCAGAATTCTAGATGCGGCGGTGCTCGCTGGCCGTTGGGCACCGCGCCGCGGCGGAAAGCCCGGCTGACCACCGGAGCTCTCGATCTACCGGGTGGCGCGGTGCTGGGCCTGATGCCGAGCTCGGCGATCCGCACGCTGCTCGGCGACGCGCTGCCCGATCCAGCCGCGGCACAGGGCATCGCGCGCGCCGAGCTGTACCTGATCGTCGCCGATCCGCAAGCCATGCACGCACGCGCGCTCGCCGCCGGCGCGGTCGAGTTGAGCCCGCTGCTGCCTCGGAGTTGGGGCCACCGCGCGGCTTATGCGCTGGACCCCGACGGCCATGTGCTGGCCTGCGCCGGCGCGAACTTGGGGTAGAAGTGCGTCAATCCGTGGCGGGCTCGCCGATCGCGCCACGAAGCCGAGCCACCAGCGCTGGCAATGCGAGCAACACCGTGTCCCAAAGTATGTCAGCATTGATATCGAAGTAGGCGTGCACCAGCCGGTTGCGCATGCCGACGACCTGCGTCCACGGCACGCCTGGCATTTCGGCGCGGCCCCTGTCGGTCAACCGGAGTTCGCCGGCGCTCGACGGCCCGCGTGAGCGCCAGACGCAGCATCGCGTCGGTGTCCAGATCGGCGCGCCGGCGCCCCTGCACGAACGCCAGCGCCTGCTCCGCGGCGTCGACCATGTGACGGACACGCCACCGATCATCCGGCAACATACTGCACCTGCGCCGTTCGAAGCACTTCGTCGCGGAAGTAGCGGCTCAGGTCCTGCGGCGTGCGCAGGTCGACCTTGCGTCCGCCCAAGGCCTGCGATAGTTCGATCTCGATGCGCGCCATATCGAGCAGCGTCGGTCGGGTCTGGGGGAGAAACTCCACCAGCAAGTCGATGTCGCTGTCCGGCGCGGCCCTGCCCGTCAACTGCGAGCCAAACAGCGCCAAGCGGCCGATGCCGTTCGCGCGGCAGAAGCGCGCCAGGGTCGCGTCGTCGATGTTCAGTGCGGGATGCATGGCGGCCTTCAATGCCGGTCGGCTCAGCGCTTCCGGACGCGATTCTCGCCCTTCAGCGCCCGCCGGCGCAGCCTGCGCTTCACCCCATGTGCTCCAGCCTCGCCTTGACGAAACTGCTCGCCGCGTAGCGCGTGACGCGCGCGTAGTAGCGTTCGGTCAGGCGCTTGACCATCGCCGCGTAGGCGTCCATCAGATCCGGGCGGATGCTGAAGTGGTCGTAGTTGACGACCACGTCGACGCGCGTGCCGAGTGGCGCGACGCGGCGCGCAACTTCGTTCTCGATCTCCTCGACGTCCTGCAGGCTCTCGACCGCGAGGCCCTCGAAGTTGATGAACAGCATGTGGCTGCGCTCGTTGAAGTCGATGCGTTCGGCGAGCGGCTGCCTGAGCATGCGGCCGCGCAGGTCCATGGGCGCGTCGGCAAGGAGGCGCGCGTCCATCAGCTTCAAGTCGGGGCTGATCGCGGGCGCGAAGTCCATCTGGCCGAGGATGTCGCGCTCCAGGTCGATGCCGGGCGCGATCTCGATCAGCTCGATCCCGCCCGCGGCGGCCAGCCGGAACACGCAACGCTCGGTGACGTAGAGCACGCGCTGGCCGCGCGCGCGGGCGCGCTCGCCGCTGAAGGTGCGGTGCTCGACGGCACGCACGAACTTGCGCTGCGCGCCTTCGGTGGCGATCTGCACCTTGCCGCCTTCGACGCGCACCACCAGCCCGCCCGCGGTGAAGGTGCCGACGAAGACCACCTCGCGCGCCGCCTGGCTGATGTTGATGAAGCCGCCCGCGCCGGCCAGCCGCGGGCCGAACTTGCTGACGTTCAGGTTGCCCTCGGCGTCGGCCTGCGCGAGGCCGAGCACCGCGACGTCGAGCCCGCCGCCGTCGTAGAAATCGAACTGGCTCGGCTGGTCGATGATCGCCTGCGTGTTCACTGCAGCGCCGAAGTTCAAGCCCGAAGCCGGGATGCCGCCGATCACGCCCGGCTCGGCGGTCAGCGTCAGCAGGTCGATGACCTCCTCCTCGTTGGCCACGTCGGCCACGCCTTCGGGCATGCCGATGCCGAGGTTGACGATCGCGTTGCGCTTGAGCTCGAGCGCGGCGCGGCGCGCGATCAGCTTGCGCTCGCCCATCGCCAGCGGCGCGAGCGTGTTCAGCGGCACCCGGATCTCGCCCGCGAAGGCCGCGCTGTACTGCGTGACGAAGGTCTGCATGTGGTGCTCGGGCTTCTCGGCGACGACCACGCAATCGACGAGCACGCCCGGGATCTTGACCTGGCGCGGGTTGAGCGAGCCACGCTCGGCCAGGCGCTCGACCTGCGCGATCACGATCCCGCCGCTGTTGTGCGCCGCCATCGCGATCGCCAGGGCCTCGAGCGTCAAGGCCTCGCGCTCCATGGTGAGGTTGCCGTCGGCGTCGGCCGTTGTCGCGCGGATGATGCCGACCTTGATCGGGAAGGCCTTGTAGAACAGGTAGTCCTCGCCGTCGATCGGCATCAGGCGCACCAGGTCCTCCTGCGTCGCGGCGTTGATCTTGCCGCCGCCGTGGCGCGGATCGACGAAGGTGCCCAGGCCGACGCGGCTGATCGTCCCCGGCTTGCCGGCGGCGATGTCGCGGAACAGGTGCGAGATCACGCCCTGCGGCAGGTTGTAGGCCTCGATGCTCGCCCGCCACCGCAAGCGCCTGCAGCTTGGGCACCAGGCCCCAGTGACCGCCGACGACGCGCTTGACGAGCCCGGCGTGGCCGAAGTGGTTGAGCCCGCGCTCCTTGCCGTCGCCCTGGCCGGCGGCATAGACCAGCGTCAGGTCGCGCGGCGCGCCGCTGCCGGTCTCGGCCTGCGCGGCCAGGAAGCGCTGCTCGAGCGCGACCGCGATGCCTTCGGCAAAGCCGATGCCGACGAAGCCGCTCGTCGCGACCGTGTCGCCGTCGTGGATCAGGCGCACCGCCTCGGCGGCGCTGACGATCTTGTTCGGCCGCGCCGGGTTGGACGCGGTGGACTTGGGCGAGTTCAGGTGCATCGGTCGACTCCTGGGCAATGCGGCGCCAGTCTACGTCGGGCGGCAACGCGAGTCAGTCTTGACAGGCGCGGCGATGTACATACACTGTCCATCGTCACCGACCGCGGAGCCCGCACATGACCAAGGCCGCCGAACGCATCGTGGTCCAGGCCACGCCCCAGGAAAAGAAGGCCATCGTCGCCAAGGCGAAGAAGCTCGGCCTGCCGATCTCGGAGCTGATGCGCCGCGGCGCAGTGGCCTACGAATCCGCCGCGGCCGACGAGGAGCTCGGCCTCCTCGCCGACAGCGCCAGGGCCGCCGCCGACCGTGCGACGGCGACCATCGACGACGCGCTCGCGTTCATCGACGCGAGCAACCGCCGCATCGCGGCGCTCGAGCGCAAGGCGGCTGCCGGCGCCGCGAAGCTGCGCAAGGCCGCATGATGGGCGTCACCGAGCGCGTCTGGGGCGCCCTCACCTCGATGATCAAGCTCGAAGACCGCGTCGCGCGCCAGAGCGATGCGCTCAAGTCGCAGCAGGCCAAGATCGAGAACCTGACCGAGCGCGTGATCCGCCTCGAGGCGCAGCTCGAGCTGCTGACGAGTGCGGCATTGATGAAGCGGTTGCCGCGCGACTAGCGCCGGCGCGGCGCCGAGAAACCGCGACTCGCGCCGCATGCGCCAGCCGCGCCGAATCCGGAGTCGATCAGTTCCCGAACGCCGTGACCACATTGCCGGCCGGTACGACGATCAGACCCTCGCCGGCGGCCAGCCCGGTCAAGGGTTGCGAAACGTTCTGCTCGTCAGGTGCGGGGATGGGCACGCCGACATTGGCACTCCAGAGCCGTGCGCCCGTGGCGATGTCGCGCGCGTACAGCTTGCCCGAGCCGTCGCCGACCAGGACGAAGTTGCCAACGACGATCGGCGCGCTGGTCAGCGAGCCGAGGGCGAACTTCCACAGGTTGATTCCCGTGCTGCGATCGCGCGCGAAGAGGGTGCCCTGGCTGACCGCGTAGGTGACGCTTCCCTTGACGGCGGGGATGGGGCCGGCCTTGAACGTGCCGCGCTTCGCGCCGGTCACCGGGTCAAAGGCCAGGTTGCCCTCGATCGGATCGCGCGCCAGCAGGAAGTGCCCTTCGGACAAAGCCGCGGTCTTGCCACCGCCTCCTGAACAGCCGCCATAGTGCGTCCACAGCGATGCACCCGAGGCCGCGTCGAAAGCATAGGTGTTGTTGCAGGCGTACGAGACGTAGACCGCGGTGTCCGAGACGGCAGGCGAACTCATGTCGCCGCTCCCCGGGCTGGCTGTCCAGTTCAACTTGCCGGTTGCCGCATCGACGGCGTACAGCGTGCCGCCGGAACCCGCGCCGCCCACGTAGACAACCCCGTTCGAAAACGTCGGCGGCGCGCTGAAGGCATATTGGCCGGGCAGTTGCTTAGCCCACAAGAGGGCGCCCGTCGCTTCGTCCCACGCCTTCAGCTTGCCGTCGAAATTGACGACATAGACGCGGCCGTCGCCGATGGTGTGGCCAGCCCAGAAATAGGTCCCTGCGACCCCCTTCACCCACAACCTGTTGCCGCTGGCCCCATCGAGCACGAAGAGCTGCGTGCCGTAGCCTCCCTTCAAACCAGCCGACAGCACGAACACACGGCCGTTGGCGATCAGCGGATACGAGGCCGATCCCGGTAGCTGCACGCGCCAGCGCTGCGTCAGCGGCAGCTGCAGCGCCATGGTTGTTGTGCCGGAGTGAGCGCGGTCGATCTGATAGGCGGTGGCCTGCTGCGCGGCGACCGTTCCCGACAAGAGCAGCAAGAGGCCGGCAGCGTATGCACCGGAACTTTGGCGATGGTTCAAGAGGCATCCTCCCTGACGAAGCCGACGAAAATAGCCCTGGCACCCGACGCTCAGTATTTCATCATAGCCCTCCCGCATCCGCACGGGGCTGAAACGGTCCGTGCAGCGCGTTCGTCACGCGCGCATCTTGGGAATGCGGGAACAGGCAGTTCCAAAGCCACTTGTCGCGGCCGGGTGGAGGCCGGAAGCCCGGCGCCCGAGGGGAGTTTGCCAGTGGGCGCCTGGCTCCGCCTGCCTTCTGATAGCAGACTCCTGCTCAACCGGCCTATCACCGCGCCAGCACCGCCCCCAGCGCCGCGCCGGTGTGGCTGCCCGAAGCGACCACTTGCTCGGGCGTGCCCGCGGCAACGATGCACCCGCCGGCGTCGCCGCCTTCGGGACCGAGGTCGATCACCCAGTCGGCCTCGGCGATCACGTCGAGGTCGTGCTCGATCACGACCACGCTGTGTCCGCCGTCGCCGAGGCGGTGCAGCACGCGGGTGAGCTTCTCGACATCGGCCATGTGCAGGCCGACGGTCGGCTCGTCGGACGTGGCTGACCCGCGCGGCGGAAAGGTCGTCTGCGCTACTGAGCACGCGGCCGCCAAGTTCGTCGCCTTCAGTTGCAGGCGGCGCGGGCTCTGCCGATCGTGCGTGCGGCGCGCGGCCTGTGGCACCACCCGAAAGCGCAGGTCAAGGTGCTTCAAGAACGCTGGCGAGCGCATTGTCCTTGCGCAGCTTGGCTCCAATCTCCGTCAGGCAGGCCGTCACGACGCCACCGATCAAGTCATTGCTCGGATACGCGAACGTGCGGTCCGTGCAATTGGCCACAAGCCGGACTTCATGTTTGCGCCCATCGCGTCCTTGCGCGATGAGTTCGAGTTCGACCACGCCATTGATGTCCCAATACAAGGCGGTCGCCGGCGTCGTCAGCAGGAACTTCGTCATTCGCCCGTCGACGTTCGCAGATTTGTCATCGGTGGTGATAACGAACCCGGAGGAAGTCAACTCGGCCTCCAAGACACGGCTCAAGGCCTCGGCGGGCGGCGGCTGCATCTCTATCATTCCGAGCGAAATGCCGCCGAGGGTCGTGCGCTCGCCGATCAGCGTGCCAACCGAGTCACGCCTGACGTCGCGGATCGGGCCAACCCGCACACTGCTGCGCGGTGAAGAGGCGCGCGCGCGTTCACTGGGCAACGCGACATAGGGCTTGATCTGCACTCGGGCGTTGCCGGGCCCGGTGCTCGCAGCCACCGCGGCAGCCTTGTTGCCTCGAAGATTGGAAAGTACCTCGGACACCATCTCTTCGGTCGACTTGCGCGTCATGGAGGTGTGGTACGAGGCGGCGGTGCCCAACAAGGCATCGGTCGAAGGGTTGCGCAGCGTCACCCTCAGATCGAGCAGGTACATCGTGATGTCCCACTGCCACTGGGCCTGATAGCTGAGCGCCGCGTCGGTGTTCGGCGGTATTGGCGATGCGGATCCCGTCGATACGGCATAGCCCAACTGGCGGAGCTGCTCGGCGATGGTGATGTAGACAGCCCGATCGTCCTGTTCGGATCTGACGACATGGATGGTCTTCAGCTTTGTGATGTCGGTGTCGGCTGCGACCGATGCGCTCTCCCGATTGATGGCACAGCCCTGCAACGACATGAGTAGGACTGCGGCGCACCACAACCACATGCAGGACAGAGTCCCCATCCATTTCGAAGAGCGCATCGTTGTCGAATTCATGACCAGCATCTCCAAGACCTCTGGCCGCAACGCGGGTCGGCCGAACAAGGGGATTCTTCGCTTCAAGTCGGCTCGTGCGTTGACAAGGCTCAACTCATGAATCCTTTAGGTGCGAGGCGAACTGCGCGCGCCACCGCCCAGCGCAGCCGAGTTGGTCCTGACTGCTCAAGTGCGTGTTCAGTTGCGACACGACTCGAGTACATGTCTGCCTGGACCCGCCCGGTTCGACGGACGGCGCGGGACCGCGTCTTCTTGCCGCGCTGAAACCTCGCTTTGAGCTCGACCTGGATCGCTGCCCCAACTACGGCGCGCTCAAGGTCATCGCCGCCCCCCGTTGCCGGCCTGCGCCGCAACCCGGCAGCTTCGTGCCCGGCTCGGGGTGCGCAAGTCGCGATCAGCGGGTGCCCGGGTCAATCGTGGCTTGCAAATAGCTGCTGGCCAGCCTGGACTGATTCGACCGGTCGGTCGGCAGAATTTCTGATCGGCCTCCAGGTACCGCCAGCAGGGGCGCCGCCGCCATGACCGAAGCCGAGGGGCTCGTCCTCGTCGCCCAGACCGCCGCCGTGCGCACTGTGACCCTGAATCGCCCGCAGGCGCTCGACAGCTTCACGACGGCAATGCACGCCGAACTGCTGGCCGCGCCCGACGCCGCGGCGGCCGATGCGGGCGTGCGCTGTGTCGTCATCGCCGGCGCCGGCAGGGCTTTCAGCGCCGGGCGTGGCCTTTCGGACCCCGCGGCGGCGCTGAACCTGAAGGCCGGTGCGTGCCAGCCCGACATCGGCGACCTGATCGAGCGCTGCTATGTCCCGCTGGCGTTGCGCGTTCGCAGCATGCCGGTGCGGTGATCGCTGCGGTGAGTGGCGTTGCAGCCGGAGCAGGTGCCAACTGAGGATAGGCCGTTCAAGCGCACTTTTCTCTTGGCTACGAGTCCGACAGGCCCGCCAGCCGAAGCTCCGATCGGTGTCTTCGTGGTCGACAGTGGCCGTCCGAGTGCCGATGACAGGGCCGAACATGCACATCAGAGGGCTGGATCACGGGCTTAGCCGCTCCATCCGGCTGCGCTGCCGCGGTCCAGAGAAGCACCGGCACGGGCGATCCCGCTGCGCTGGGCGCCGGGCCGCTTGAACGATGATGAATCGGGATGGTCAGGCCGCGTGCAGCTGCGACCTACGGGCAGGCGCATGCGGCGGCGCACGGTCTTGCAGACCGCACTCGCGCTTGCAAGCGCGAGCCCCTCTTGAGGCGCAGGACCGCGCGCAGGCGCGCTCCTGCGTCCACAGTCGGCCTGCAGACCCGGGTGCGTGAGGATCTTCTCGATGCGCGGCGGTCTGCGCCATGCGCGTGCCCGCATGACGGGCAAAGGCCGCGCCGCATGCAGTAGAAGGCCACCAGCTTGTCGTGCCCGCAGTCACCACAGCGCAGCCTCAAGAAGCCGTGCGCAAGAATGCCGCATTCGAGCAAGGCGTCGAACTCGTCTTCGACGAACTGCGGCAGCTCGGCTCAGGCGGTGGCTTCGGCCTCGGCGAAGAAGGTCTCAGCATGCTGCTGCACCGGGCGGTACAGCGTGGTCTGCGCGGGGCGGTGACACTCGTAGTGGAGCGGCGCTCCATCGCCAGGCCGCAGCCGCCGTGCGGCGTCGCGGATCGCCTCCATCTCGGCATGCGCCGTCGGGTCGACGCTCGTGACGACCCGGCTCGGCGCCGCACTGACGACCACGTCGCCACGCAGTACCACCGCGCCATCGGGTTGGTCGCCGGCGCGCATCCCGTCGACGCGACGCGTGGCCTGCTGCAGCGGCGTGTCGGCCCGCGATGCGCCGGCCGGCCACGGCAACGCAGGCAGCAGCGCGCGGCGACAACGGGGCCGTGCGGCGGCGGTTATCCTCCGCACCTGTCACTGCTCGACAAGGCGGTGCCGTCAGTTCACGCCGCCTGCATGCGCACGCAACCCAACCTTCAGCTTCGATGGCAGTCCAGGCCCGGCGCAGAAGCGTCGGATCGTGGATCAATCGCACAACAGCGGCGCCGGGTCTGCCTCGGCGCCGCGGCGCTGTTCGGGCTGGTGGCGTGCACCACCGCTCCGGTGCGCGTACCGGCGCCCGCCGCCGGCCGCGTCGTCCCGTTCTCGACTTCGCGCAGGTTGGGCGAACTGCCCGACGGCTGGCACGAACAAGTCGTGCGGCGCGATCTGCCGCGCACCAGCTATGCGGTGGTGCAGCGCGACGATCGCAGGGTATTGCAGGCGGTGTCCGACGGCGGTGCATCCGGCCTGCGCTGCGACGTCGACGTCGATCCTCTGGCCACGCCCTGGCTCGACTGGACGTGGCGGGTCGACCGAGTCGACGTGAATGCGACCGTGGCCGCGGATGAGCTCGACGACTCGCCGGCGCGCATGATGGTGGCGTTCGACGGAGACTTCTCGCGCCTGCCGCTTCGCGATCAGATGTTCCGCGACATGGTGGAGGGGATGACCGGACAGGCCATGCCCTTCGCGACCCTGGTATACGTCTGGGACGGCAAGGCGCCGCCAGAAAGCGTGTTCAGGAGTCCCCGCAGCGATCGCATCCGCTACCTCGTCGTCGCGAGCGGAGAGCGTGACGCGCGGCGCTGGCTGAGCCACCGGCGCAACGTTGCGCAGGACTATCGGCGTATCTTCGGCGGCGAACCGGGACGCGTCCGCAACGTCGGCGTCATGACGGACAGCGACGATCTCAAGACCCCTCTGGAGACGTGGTACGCCGACATCGACTTCAGTTGAAAGAAGCGGCGCTGTTGCAATCCTGACGAATGGCCGCCAGATGCGGACTGCGCACCGAACCACACCCCCTCGCATGCTGACCCGACGGACACTTGCCAAGCTCTGCATCTGCACCGGTGCACTGCAGGCCATCGGCGCCCGCGCCGAGGAAGCTCCCGATGCGTTGATCCTGCGCATGTCCAACGGCGTGCTCGACGCGGTCAGGGCTGACCCAGCCATCCAGGAAGGCGACCTGCGCAAGGTCCTCCTCCTGGTCGATGAATTGGTGATGCCCAACGTCAACTTCCGGCGCATGACCGCCTCGGCGCTCGGGCGCCATTGGCGTCAGGCGACAGCCGAGCAACAGCAGCGGCTCGAGGCGGAGTTCAAGATGCTCCTGATCCGCAGCTATGCGGGCGCGCTGACGCAGGTCAAGGACCAGACCGTGCAGCTCAAGCCGATGCGGACCGAACCCGGCGGCGAGGAGGTGGTCGTGCGCTCCGAGGTCGTGGGCAAGGGGGCGCCGGTCGAACTCGACTACCGGCTCGAGAGGACGACCGGGACCTGGAAGATCTACGACATCAACGTGCTCGGCCTGTGGATGGTCGACAACTACCGCAGCAGCTTTGCGCAGGAGATCAGCGCGAGCGGCATCGACGGACTGATCGCCAAGCTGGCCGAAAGGAACAGGGCCGCAGCCGTCGGACACTGAGAGCCCACCAGTCCATCCCAACGGCCGAGCAGGCCTTCGGTTCAGCGCCCGATCCTGCGATGAAGGCTGAACAAGGCGATGCAGAACAGGGTCGAAAACAGCGCCATCAGGGTCCCGAGGACGACGACGTCCCGGTGCAGAAACGCATCGCCCGCATAGATGGCCAGCAGTTCGAAGGGCAGGTAGGCGATCGTCGCCGCCAGGATGAACTTCCAGTACGAGTAGCGCCCCGCCCCCAGCACATACGCGGGAACCTCGGCCGGCATGGCCAGGAAGAACAGCGTGACGAGCAGGAAGGACGACTTCTCGTTGATGATTTCCGTGTAGCGCCTGATCAGTTCGGCCGGGACGAGGAACGTCAGCAGCCGATGGATGGCCTGCGCCCCGATGGCAAAGGCGATGCTCGCCCCAAGCAGCGAACCGATCATCACGTATAGCAGAGTCAGCGCCTTGCCCCAGAGGCTGATGGCAATGATGCTGAACGGCACGACGCTGAACGGCGAGAGCATGACCGCAAGTGCCGCGAGGCCGATGTAGATGAGCGGCGCCGCTGGCCCCCCTCCGCGGAGCCTCGACTGAAGAGCTTCGATGAAGTCCGCGTACGCCCCCTGGAAGGCAAACGAAAAGACGAGGAGGTTCGCGAACGCGAAGGCCAGCAGGAGAAGTCCGATGATCTTTGCGTAGTCTCTTCGCATCGGCGACGCTCTGTCTGGGGACCTCGTTCCGACGAGCGGGGGTGCTCCGTTTGGCACGCCTCGGGCCGGCGTGCGAAACGGGGAGGATACGCGGTCCGAACGCGTCCGGTCCCGAACACAGCCCGGCTATGGCCGTTTCGACACGGAGGCCCGCGCCCACGCCCCGCGCAACGCGCGTCGCGCCCAGTCGCTGCCCAGCTTCATCGCGCAGGCCAGCACAAGCTGCGCGAACTTCAGCGCATGCAGCGCCTGGTTGCCGAAGGTGGCCGTCGTGTCGTTGGCGGTGGAGGCTAGGCCGTTCAAACGCCCTCTTTCCTTGGCTACCAGTCCGACAGGCCCGTCAGTCGAGGCTCTGATCGGTGTCTTTGTGGTCGGCGCTGGCCGACCGAGGGCCGATGACAGGGCCGAACATGCACATTCGACCGTGGCACCAGCGCGGCCAGCCGTTGCAGCAAGCTCCAGATCTTGAGCCGACCTCCCGGCATGCAGGCCATGCAGGCACTCGTCGGCTGCCACAGGCGCTGGGCAAAGATCAGCGCGCGCTGGCGCCAGCGCATGGAAGTCACAGTTGGATCAACGCTCGTTTGCACCGTGAGTCGCCGAGGCGAGTGCGACCTTTCGTCGCCGCAGCGCGGACCGAGCCGAAGCCAGTTACGCTAAGGCAAGCCGTGTCGCGGGGCGGCTCGCGGCAGTGAGGCCGGACCACTGTTACTGCCCGTTCGCGTCGAAGTGCGAAGTTCGCGAGATGACAATGGAAGCCGCGTGCCGCTCCACCGGTCGCCGTGGGCGCAACCAACCACCCCCCCTGTTTAAGGGGGGGCGCGGCAAGCGTTGATCGGGATCATTGGCGACGCACGTCGAAGCGCTAGCGTAACGACTTGTTTGTCCGTTCGTTAAGGAGTTCGTGCCATGAGAAGGATCCTGGGTGTTCTGGCGCTCGTTGTTTCATCGAGCAGTCCCATTGCAGCCAATGCAGCGCTGTCGAGCCTCAGCGACCTGTTCGTCTTCGGCGACAGCCTGTCGGACAGCGGGAACAGCGGCGTCGTGAGCGGAGGAACCTTCCCACCCCCGCCGTACTACAACAACCAGTTCTCCAACGGTCCAGTTGCCGTGCAGCAACTTTGGAACAGCTTCAACCCCGGCAACACCGACTTCAAGGCGTCGCTCGTGGGCGGAACCAACTATTCGATTGGCGGCGCCACTTCGGGCGCTTCCAACTACCTCTCGGTCAGGCCGGACATTCCGCCCGCGTTGCAGGCGCAATACAACAACCTCGGGAACGCGTGGCAGCTACAGACCTTTTCGGACCAGTTGTCCGGTGGCCGCACTTTCGACGCGGCGTCCTCACTGTTCGCGGTCTGGCTGTTCCCGAATGACCTTTACTACTGGAGCGTGACCGGCATGCTGCCAGGCACCGCTGCCGGGGGTGCCGGAGGAGCTGGCGATGCCAGCGCGCTGATCGCCAATGGCGTCAACAACATCCTGTACACGGTGCAGACCCTCGCGGCCAGCGGCGCGACGCAGTTCCTCGTGCCCAACATGCCCGATCTGGGGGCGACACCCGCGGGCGGCGGCGATCCGTCGCTGACGGCGCTGAGCGTGGCATTCAACTCCAACCTCGGAGCGGGTCTCACCGCGCTCGACAGCGCGCTGCCATCGGTCGATATCGCCCAGTTCGACACCTTCGCATTCTTCAACCAGATCATCGCCGACCCCCTCGCCTATGGATTCACGAACGCTACAGACGCATGCGTCGAACATCTCGCGGACGGCCAGTGCGACCCCAGCACCTGGCTCTTCTGGGACGATGTCCACCCGACGACCGCGGCCGCTGCGGTTCTCGCAGGGCAGTTCCACGCGGCCGTGGTGCCCGAACCCACTACTTACGTGCTCCTGGCCTTCGGCCTCATCGGCATTGGCTTCGCGGCTCGTCGGCAACAGGCGCGCGGCTGACCTCCCGGCCGGCGACGAGCAGAGGATAGGCCGTTCAAACGCCCTATTTCCTTGGCTATCAGTCCGACAGGCCCGTCAGTCGAGGCCCAGATCGGTGTCTTTGTGGTCGACGGTGGCCGCCCGAGGGCCGATGACAGGGCCGAACATGCACATTCGGCCGTGGCACCAGCGCGGCCAGCCGCTGCATGAACTCCAGCGGCGACATCACCAGGTGCGTGCTGCCGTCGCGCCAGGGTGTTTTAGTTACGACATAACTTGAGTACAAGTTAGTCTCCACTGAAACTGCGTTTTCAGCTTCAGCACCACCTGGCCCGCGGCGTTGTATTGCACCCGCTCGTCGGCCAGCGCCGGGCGGGTGATGTAGCGGCACAGCTGTTTCAGCGCCTGGCGCTCATCGGCCCCGCAGCGCACCGCTGCGTGCAGGCTGAATCCGCTGATGTCGGCGCACAGGCCCTGCTTGAAGCCCGCCTCCCGCGGCATCGCGTTCTGCACCGTCAGCACCTTCTGGCCTGCCCGGGGTCCGAACGCGATGCGGAGTGGATCACGGCTGGTCGCGCCCATGCCGTGCAGCCTCGCTGGCCGGGTGGGGCGCAGCCGGTCACGGTCTCGCTGCAGACGCAGTCCGCCCGGTTCGACGCGGCTGTCGCGTCCGGCAGCGCCGAGCCGCCGCACAGCGCACCGAGGCGCAATTCGCGACCATCGTGAGCGCGCCCCTCGGCGCATGGATGACGCTCGCCGCGAGCGGCATGGCCTGCGAGGCGACAAACGTCGTTGACGCGCGAGATGCGCCCGCTGCGCGGCGCGTGCTCCAACTGCGGGTCAGCTTGGCGCACTGACGTGCCATTCGGCGCGCCTGGCCAGCAGTCGACCCGGCCCTGGCGCCGTCAGATTAGGGCGCCTTCCCGGCGGCCGCAGGCGCGCCCCCACGCAGAACGATGGGCGCGTGGCGTATCGCGCAAGTGTCCTGGCTCCCGGCCGACCGCTGGGTGAAGTGGTAGATCTGCGATGACCACTTCTCGCGCTGGAACATCTCGAACACTTGTTCGCTCGCAACCAGCGCGTCATTGTCGACACGGTACTCGAGCACGAGCTTGTCGCCAGCAGAGACCGAAACGACGAGTTCGCGCCGCGCGTGGGTGCGCAAGAAGTTCTTGTCGTCGCTGCCGGCGACGACGACATGCTCGCCCGCGGGCACGAGCACGACCTCGCAGGTTCCGTGATCGAGCTCGGCGGCCTTCTTGTCGTCAATCCAGATGGCTAACGGGTAGAAGTAGGGCCGCGCCACGTAACGCGGCGTGAGCTTCACCGTCACCACGGCTAGATCGCCAGGTATGGCTGCCCGCGCGGGCGCTGGTCCGGTCTGGGACGGCACTGGCGGCGCCTCGCGCAATGCGCCTGCGGCTAGCGCTTGCGCACCCGGTGGCTTGTACCAATAGCTGCCCGGTCGCTGCCAGTCCTCCTTCTCGATGCCCTCGCAATACAGCGAGGCCACCCCGCGCGGTCCGAGCAACGTGAGCGTGCCCAGGACCACATCCGCCACGCCGACCGGAACGTCGTCGTAGTAGCAACCGCCCCGCGCGAGATCGGTCGCGCGCACCTTGCGGACGACAAATGCGGGCCGCCCTACGAGCTCGATCTCGATCACGTTGCCGGGCTCGACCGCAAGGCCCTGCGGTACCAGCGCCGGCAACAGCCAGCTGCGCTTGATGCCCGACATCGAGTTGTTCCAATAGATCTGGCCGCGCTGGACGACGATGCGCCCCGCATCGATCTGCTCGTCGGTGTACCCCCATTCGCGCAGCTTGCTGGCCAGGTCCGGGCGCTCGTCGCCCGGGGCCAGCTCGTTTGCGTCCACCATCTGCCGCGTCAGCACGCGCATGACTTCGCCCAACACCAGCGTGCCCTCGGGCGGCTCCGCGCCGGAGGGCGTACTGACGCAGGCAGGCGCCAGCGTGGCGACGCCGACGATCCATGCGATCCTCAGCAACCGGGTAATCGACATCTCGCGAACTTGCGCCTCTTGGCGCCGCGCCTCATTACGCGGAGTGATGCGTGCATTGTCAAATCGACCGGTGCCCCGGTCATTGACGATCGGCAACGCCGCGGACAGGGGGCGAGCTACCGGTCCGCGACGAGCCTCAAGGCCTGGGCCACAGCGCCCACATCCTGAGCGGTTGCTTCATGCGCCCGGCCTGCGCCTCCGCGGTCGCGCCCGTGCCCCAGAAGTAGTCGGCGCGCACCGCGCCAGTGATCGCGCTGCCGGTGTCCTGCACCATCACGAGGCGGCGCAGCGGCGTGCTCGACATTGCACCCACTCGTTGGCCAGCGCTGGTCGGGTGATGTTGCGGCACAGCTGCTCCAACGACTTGCGCTCATCCGCCGCGCAGCGCACGGCGGCGTGCAGGCTGAAACCGTCGATGTCGGCGCACAGGTCCTGCCTGAAGTCCGACTCCCGCGGCATCGTGCCCTGCACCGTCAGCACCTTCTGGCCGGCGCGGGGCCAAAGGCGATCCGGTAGGTACACGCGGCGGCCTGCAATGGCCGCAGCGTGCGCGCCTCGTCCGAGTCGGCATCGTTGTCGGCCATGTAGGTCGAGCCATGCTCTTCGACCAGCGCGCCGCGCCGTGTGAGCAGCTTCAGGAATCGGGTGATGTTCTTGGGCAGCACCGCCTGCAGCGCTTCGTCGGTCGGCGCGGGTACCTCGACGAAGTCCGGCTCACCGTCACTGCCGCTCCGGTACACGCCGTCGAGCACCAGACAGTGAAGGTGAATGTTGAGCTTGGCCGCCGAGCCGAAGCGCTGGATCAGCGTGACGGCGCCGCTGTCGGCCTCGGCCACCTTCAGGCCGGCCCGCCCGAGCAGATGGCGTGTGATCGCGCGGTGCACGACCTGCAGCACGGGCGTCACCAGCTTGGGTTGCGCGGCCAGCAGGTGCCTACCTTCCGGCGGGCGCCTTCCGGTCTCCTGGCTACCGCCGCGCCAGCACCGGCGCCAGTGCCACGCCGGTGTGGCTGCCGCTGGCAACCACCTGCTCCGGCGTCCCTTCGGCAACGATGCGCCCGCCGGCATCGCCACCTTCGGGCCCGAGGTCGATGACCCAGTCGGCCTCGGCGATCACGTCCAGGTCGTGCTCGATCACGATCACGCTGTGGCCGCCGTCGACGAGGCGGTGCAGCACGCGGGTCAGCTTCTCGACGTCGGCCATGTGCAGGCCCACCGTCGGCTCGTCGAGCACGTACAGCGTGTGCGGGGGCTTCTGTCCTCGTCGTGCGAGGTCGTCGCGGACCTTGACGAGTTCGGCTACGAGCTTGATGCGCTGCGCTTCGCCGCCGGAGAGCGTCGGCGACGGCTGGCCCAACGTCAGGTAGCCGAGGCCTACGTCCTTCAGCAGTTGCAGCGGGTGGGCAATGCCGGGCATCGCGGCAAAGAACTCGACCGCCTCGTCGACCTCCATCTTGAGCACGTCGCCAATGCTCCTGCCGCGCCAGCTCACGGCCAACGTTTCCGAATTGAAGCGCTGGCCGTGGCAGCTGTCGCAGGGCACCTTGACGTCGGGCAGGAAGCTCATCGCGATCGTGCGCAGGCCCTGGCCTTCGCAGTCGGGGCAGCGCCCGCCGGCGGTGTTGAACGAGAAGCGCCCCGGGCCGTAGCCGCGCGCGCGGGCTTCGAGCGTCTCGGCGAAGAGCTTCCTGATCAGGTCCCAGAAGCCGATGTAGGTGGCCGGGCAGGAGCGCGGCGTCTTGCCGATCGGCGTCTGGTCGACCTCGAGCACGCGCTCGACGGCTTCGTGGCCGGTCACGCCACTGCAACCGGTCCAGGCCGGGTGCGCGCCGGCGGCCGCCGCGTCACGGCCGGCCTTGGTCGCGCGCTGCGCAACCGCGGCGTGGACGTTGGCGAGCAGCACGTCGCGCGCGAGCGTGCTCTTGCCCGAGCCGCTGACGCCGGTCACCGCGACCAGGCGCGCCAGCGGCACGGAAACGTCGAGTCGCTGCAGGTTGTGCAACGAGGCACTGTGAATGCGGAGCCACCCGCCACCCTCACCCTGGCCCTCTCCCGCCCCGGCGGGAGAGGGTGAATTCCCCCTCGCCCCGCTTGCGGGGAGAGGGCTGGGGTGAGGGGCGACCGCGCGCCGCGGCTGCAGCGGGTGCAGCGGCGGGTGCGCCAGGCAGCGGCCCGTGGCCGACTCCGGATGGCGCGCGAGGTCGGCCACCGTGCCCTCGGCGACCAGATTGCCGCCGCGCTTGCCGGCGCCGGGGCCGATGTCGATGATGTGGTCGGCGCGCCGGATCGTGTCCTCGTCGTGCTCGACGACGACGAGCGTGTTGCCTTTGTCGGAAAGCGACTTGAGCGCCGCGAGCAGGATCTGGTTGTCGCGCGGATGCAGGCCGATCGTCGGCTCGTCGAGCACGTAGCACACGCCCTGCAGGTTGCTGCCGAGCTGCGCCGCGAGGCGGATGCGCTGCGCCTCGCCGCCCGAGAGCGTCGGCGCAGCGCGATCCAGCGTCAGGTAGCCGAGGCCGACCTCGCCGAGGAAGTCGAGCCGGTTGCGGATCTCGGTGATCACGTCGCGCGCAATGCCGGTCTCGCGCACGGTTAGCGCGCCTTCCTGCTGCAGCGTGCGGATCCACGCGCCCGCGGCGGCGACCGATTCCGCCGCCACCGCGCTGATCGGCCGCCCGTCGAAGGTGACCGAGCGCGAGCTCGGGTTCAGCCGCGTGCCCTGGCACTCGGGGCAAGGCGCGTCGACGACGCCCTCGACCTCCATCTCCTCCGACGGGAAGCTCTGCTCGCGGCCCTTGTCGTCGTCGCCGCGGATCGAATCGTCGTACGCCTTGCGCTGTTCGCGCGTCAGCGCCAGGCCGGTGCCGACGCAGCTCTTGCACCAGCCGTGCTTGCTGTTGTAGCTGAACATGCGCGGGTCGAGCTCGGGGTAGCTCGTGCCGCAGGTCGGGCAGGCGCGCTTGGTCGAGAACACCTTGACGTGGCCGATCGCGGCCGTCGAAGTGGTGCTTTCCATCGCTGACGCCAGGCCGTCGAGGGGCGCGAGCAGGTGCATCACGCCCTTGCCCAACTCGAGCGTCCGCGCCAGCAGCTCGCGCAGCCCGGCCTCGTCGTCGGCGCTGACGACGATGTCGCCCACCGGCAGCTCGAGCGTGTGCTCCTTGAAGCGGTCCAGCCGCGGCCAGGGGTCGAGCGGCAGGAACTCGCCGTCGACGCGCAGGTGCGTGTGCCCGCGCGCCTTGGCCCATTTGGCGAGGTCGGTGTAGACGCCCTTGCGATTCACCACCAGCGGCGCGAGCAGGCCGACATGCTGGCCCTTGTGATCACGCAGCAGTTGCGCGGCGATGCTCTCGGCGCTCTGCGGCCGCACCGGCGTGCCGTCCTTGATGCAGTGCTGCACGCCGAGCTTCACGTAGAGCAGGCGCAGAAAATGCCAGACCTCGGTCGTCGTCGCGACCGTGCTCTTGCGCCCGCCGCGCGACAGCCGCTGCTCGATCGCGACCGTCGGCGGGATGCCGTAGACCGCATCGACCTCGGGCCGGCCTGCAGGCTGGACGATGCTGCGCGCATAGGCGTTGAGCGATTCGAGGTAGCGCCGCTGGCCCTCGTTGAACAGGATGTCGAACGCGAGCGTGCTCTTGCCCGAGCCGCTGACGCCGGTGATCACGCTGAACTTGCCGCGCGGGATGCTCACGTCGAGCGACTTCAGGTTGTGCTCGCGCGCGTTGACGATGCGGATGGACTCATCCCCTCTCCCTTCGGGAGAGGGCAGGGTGAGGGCGCGGCGCCCAGCGAGCAACGTCGTTTGCAAGGCCGCGCCCTCACCCCAGCCCTCTCCCAGGGGGAGAGGGAGCCGCTCCTCGGCGCGCACGCCGCCCAGGCCGAGCACCGCGTCGTACTCGCGCAGCGCCTTGCCGGTATGCGAGCTGCCATGCGCCTTCACGTCGTCGGGCGTGCCGAAGCAGACGATCTCGCCGCCGGCGTCGCCGCCCTCGGGGCCGAGATCGACGATCCAGTCAGCGCTGCGGATCACGTCCAGGTTGTGCTCGATGACGATCAGCGAGTGCCCGGCGACGAGCAGCTTGCGCAGCGCGCGCATCAGCTTGGCGATGTCGTCGAAGTGCAGGCCGGTCGTCGGCTCGTCGAACAGGAACAGCCGCCCCTTCTTCGCCACGCTCTGGCGTGAAGCCGTCTGTTCCTGCGCCGTCTCGGCAAGGAAGCCGGCGAGCTTCAGGCGCTGCGCCTCGCCGCCCGACAGCGTCGGCACCGGCTGGCCGAGCCGCACGTATTCGAGCCCGACATCGACGATGGGCTGCAGTACGCGCAGAACCTCGCGGTCGTCGCGGAAGAGTTGCACCGCTTCGCTGACGGTCAGCTCGAGCACGTCGGCGACGCTGATGTCTCGAAGCACGTCGCCGGGCAGCCGGCGGTCGATCTTGACGTCGAGGATCTCCGATCGGTAGCGCCGGCCGTCGCAATCGGGGCAGCGCAGGTAGACGTCGCTCAGGAACTGCATCTCGACGTGCTCGAAGCCGGAGCCGCCGCAGGTCGCGCAGCGCCCGTCGCCGGCGTTGAAGCTGAACATGCCGGCGCCGTAGCCGCGCTGCTGCGCGAGCGGCGCCTGCGCGAAGAGTTTGCGGATCTCGTCGAAGGCGCCGACGTAGCTCGCCGGGTTCGAGCGCGCCGTCTTGCCGATCGGGCTCTGGTCGACGAACACCGCGTCGGTCAGCCAGTCGGCGCCGAGCAGCGCGTCGTGCGCGCCGGGGGTCTCGGTCGGCTTGCCGAAGTGGCGCGCGAGCGCCGGGTAGAGCAGATCCTGCATCAGCGTCGACTTGCCCGAGCCCGAGACGCCGGTCACGCACACCAGCCGCTGCAGTGGAAACTCGACCGTCAGGCTTTTCAGGTTGTGCTCGCGCGCACCCTGGACGATGAGCCTCGCGGTGCCCTCATCGACGCTCCGCCGCAGGCCGATGCCGACCTGCTTGCGCGCGCCGAGGTAGTCGCCGGTCAACGTGCTCGCATTGCGCGCCGCATCCGGCGTGCCGTCAAACACGATCTGCCCGCCGCGCTCGCCGGGGCCGGGGCCCATGTCGATCAGGCGGTCGGCGGCCAGCATCACCGCCGGGTCGTGCTCGACGACGACGAGCGTGTTGCCGGCGTCGCGCAGGCGGTGCATCGCCTCGACGATGCGGTTCATGTCGCGCGGGTGCAGGCCGATCGAAGGCTCGTCGAGCACGAACATCGTGTTGACGAGCGAGGTGCCGAGCGCGGTCGTCAGGTTGATGCGCTGCACCTCGCCTCCCGAGAGCGTGCGGCTCTGGCGATCCAGCGTCAGGTAGCCGATGCCGACATCGCAGAGGTACTTCAACCTCGTGCGGATCTCGTCGAGCAGGTGGCGCATCGCTTCGCGTTGCGCCCCCTGCAGGGCAGGCAAGGCTCCACCCCCTCCCGCACCCTCCCCCGTCGAGGGGGAGGGCCCGAATGCGGCGTCGAAGAAGCGGCGCAGACGCTCGATCGGCAACTGCATCAGGTCATGCAACGACAGCCCCGGCAGCGCCTCGAGCTGCGCGCGCGTCCACGGCACGCCGACCGGCAGCAGACGCTGCGCGGGCGGCATTGCCAGATCCGCGTCGGCCTTCGATCCGAGGCGCCACAGCAAGGCCTCGAGCTTCAGCCGCGCGCCGCCGCAGGCATGGCAGGGCGTGTAGCTGCGGTACTTGGACAGCAGCACGCGGATGTGCATCTTGTAGGCCTTGCTCTCCAGGTAACCGAAGAAGCGCCGGATGCCGTACCACTGCTTGTTCCAGTTGCCCTTCCAGTCCGGCCCGCCCTCGATCACCCAATCGCGCTGGGCCGGGGTGAGCTGGCTCCAGGGCGTGTCGCGCGGGATGCCGGCCTCGCCGGCGTACTTCAGAAGGTCGGCCTGGATCTCGCTCCAGGCCGGCGTCTGGATGGTCTTGATCGCGCCGTTGCGCAGCGTCTTGCGCGGATCGGGGATCACGAGGCCCCAATCGACGCCGATCACGCGCCCGAAGCCGCGGCAGGTCTCGCAGGCACCGACGGCGGAGTTGAAGCTGAACAGCGCCGGCTGCGGGTCGGCGTAGCGCAGGTCGCTCTCGGGGCAGTGCAGGCCGGTCGAGAAGCGCCACAGCAGCGGCTCGGCGCCCTCGTCGTCCGAGTCAACGCCGGGCCGCTCCCAAGTTGACTCACCCCCTCGGGGGGCGGTGGCGGTATTTCCGCCGCCTGGGGGCGCTTTCATCACGTAGACATTGACGCGCCCGCTGCCGCGCTTCAACGCGACTTCGATCGCCTCGATCGCGCGCGCCTTCTCGATGCCCTGCGCGCGGAAGCGATCGGCCACCACGTCGAGCAGCTTTCTCGGCCCGGTCGGCGACGCAAGCTCACGCTCGGCCTGCACACGCGTGAAGCCGCTCGCGCTGAGCCACTGCGTCACCTCGTCGGCGGTCGTGTTCGCCGGAAGTTCGACCGGGAAGGTGACGACTAGACGTCGGTCATCCCCCACGGTGCGTGCCAGCAGCTCGGCATAGATCGTCTCCGGCGTGTCGTGCCGCACCGCGTGCGACGTCTGCCGATCGAACAGCTGCGCGGCCCGCGCGAACAGCAGCTTCAGGTGGTCGTTGAGCTCGGTCATCGTGCCGACCGTGCTGCGGCTCGACCGCACCGGATTGGTCTGGTCGATCGCGATCGCCGGCGGCACGCCGTCGACGCGATCGACCGCCGGGCGGTCCATGCGGTCGAGGAACTGGCGCGCGTAGGCGCTGAAGGTCTCGACGTAGCGCCGCTGGCCCTCGGCATACAGCGTGTCGAAGACGAGGCTCGACTTGCCCGATCCGCTCGGCCCGGTGACGACCGTCATCTCGCCGGTGCGCAGGTCGAGATCGAGGTTCTTCAGGTTGTGCTGGCGCCCGCCGCGGATGCGGATCAGTCCGGTGCCTGTGGGGTCGCTGCTGCTGTCCATGCGGTGCGGTGAGAGGGGCCGGACATTGTAGGGAGGCCCTCTCGCCAGCGACGCATGAGGCCCATTGCCCGGCGTGGCGGTCGGGTACAGTGCGTGCGATACGCCCCGGCCCGAAGTGAAACCTCCACGCTCGCTTGCGCTCGCTGCCCCCAGCGCCACGAAGGAGCCCGTGCGTGGCGCTGGGGGCGCTCATTGGCCGTTGAACCCGGTTCAGGACAGGCTTCGGGCGGGCGGGCGCAACTGATGACGCACTTGAAACTCGACCTGCAACGCATGTTCGCCAGCCTGAGCGAAGGCGTGTGGCAGCGCGACCTGGCCAGCGGCGAGGTCTGGTTCTCGGCACGTTTCAAGGAGTTGCTGGGCTTCGCCGATGGCGAGTTCTCCGACCAGGCGACCAGCCTCCTCGAACGCAGCCACCCCGACGATCGCGTCGTCCTGCAGCGCTTGCGTGACAACGCGCTTGCGTCGCTGGTTCCCTGCACCGGCGAGGCTCGCCTGCAGACGCGCAGCGGCGAGTGGCGCTGGTTTCGGGCAACGGTGCGCGTCTGGCCCGACGATGACGGACGTCCGGCGATGCTCTTCGGCTCGATGATCGACGTGCATGTGGAGAAGCAGGCCGTTGCCGAGTCGCTGGCGCTCGCGCAACGATTCGACCGTGCGATGGCCGCCTCGTCCGAAGCGCACTTCGAACGCACGGCAGGCGTCGACGACTTTTTCATGAGCCCGCGCATCGCGACGCTGCTCGGCCATCCGCCCGGCACGCCCGCGCCGTCGTCGGAGACATTTCTGAGCTGGGTCCACCCTGACGATCTGCCGGCGCTGCTGGCGGTGGTCCGCAGCGCGGCCACCGGTCCCGGCGCCTGGGAACTCGACTACCGGCTGCGCTGCGTCGATGGCAGCTATCGCTGGTTCGGTGGCCGCGGCGGCTCGGCCTTCGACGCGCAGGGACGGCTGCGCATGACGGGCATGCTGGGCGACATCCACGCCCACAAGCTCGCGCAGCGGGAGCTTGCGCAGCACCGCGAGCGCCTGGCACAGACGGTCGACGAGCGCACTGCGCTGCTCACCGCCGCGCTCGAACTCGCCGAGTCGCGCCGTGCGGCGGCCGAGCGCGCGAACGAGGCCAAGGCGACCTTCCTGGCCCACATGAGCCACGAGCTGCGCACGCCGCTCAACGGCGTGATGGGCATGACGCAGCTCGCAGCACGCGGCGCGACCTCCGAAGTGCAGCGCCGCTACCTGGAGCTCGCCGAGCAATCCGGGCGATCGCTGCTGCGCATCCTCGACGACGTGCTCGACTTCACGAAGGCCGAGGCGGGCAAGCTGAAGCTCGTTGCCGAGCCCTTCGATCTGCCGCAACTCGTGGCCGAGACGGTGCGCGGGCTCGCGCCGCAGATCGGCAACCGTCCACTGCACATGCTGTTCGACTGTGTCGGCACGCTTTCGCACGTGACCGGCGACGCCGGGCGGGTGCGTCAGATCGTCTCGAACCTGGTCGGCAATGCGCTCAAGTTCACGCCGCAAGGCTCGATCGAAATCGTCGTGGCGCTGCAGGCCGGCGCGCCCGACCGCTGCAGCGCGCGCATCGAGGTCCGCGACACCGGCATCGGCATGGACGAGGCCACGCAGCAGCGCGTGTTCGAGGCCTTCGAGCAGGCCGACAGCAGCACCACGCGCCGCCACGGCGGCACCGGCCTCGGGCTGGCCATCGTGCGCCTGCTCGCCGGGCTGATGGGCGGCGCGGTGGAGGTGCGCAGCGCGCCCGGCGAGGGTTCGACCTTCACGGTCGACCTCGATCTCGGCGCCGCGCCGCAGCCGCCGAGCGCCTGGGCGCAAGCCGGCGAAGCCGGTGGGCACGCCTGGCTGCTCTATGCCAGTGCCGTGCCGGCGCAATGGGTACGGCGCAGGCTGGCGCGAATAGGCTGGAGCGCCGACATCGTGGCCGGAGGCGTCGCCGACGCGCTCGCGCGCCTGCGCGACGCGGGAACGCCGCTGCCAGACTGCATCGTCGTCGCCGACGAAGCGCTCACCGACACTGCAGCGCTGGCGGCGCTGCGTCGGGCATTGCCGCGCCGGGTGCCGATGTCGTTGCTGCTGCGCCCCGACTTCCGCATCCCGGACTTGGCAGAAGCAGCCCCGCTGCCGGGTGTTCACCTGGCGATCGCCCCGCTGACCTGCGCCGACCTGCACCTGCTCGTGCACCCCTTGGCGCCACCTGCGCCCGCCGCAGAGACCACGGCGCCGCTGCCGATGGACGGGCTGAGCCCGCTCGTGCTGGTCGTCGAGGACCTCGAGACGAATCGCCTGATCGTGTGCGAGATGCTGCGCGTGCTGGGGATGCGCGTGGGCATCGCGACCAGCGGCGAGGAAGCACTGCGCGCCTGCAACCGCGCACCGCCGGACCTGGTGCTGATGGACATCCAGATGCCGGGCATGGATGGCCTGGAGGCGACGCGGCGCCTGCGCGCGAAGCAGCGCAGGGCCGAACTGCCCGCATTCCCGATCATTGCCCTGACCGCCAACGCGATGGAAACCGACCGCGACGCGAGCCGCGCGGCCGGCCTCGACGAGCATCTGGCCAAGCCCCTGGGGCTCGATCAGTTGCGCGCCCTGCTCTCGCGCTGGCTGCGCGACGCAGCCCCCGCCGGCTGACGACCCCCGGCAGCGGCGTACCGCTGCCACGCCCCGCGGGAGGCGTCGACGAATTGACTACCCCGGGCCGCGGCGAGTCAGCCGCCGCCGAAGAAGCGTTCGACCAGCGCCCACTGCTCCGGCACGTTGAGCGCCGGCGCATGGCCGCAGCCGGCGATCGTCGCGACCACGGCGCGCGGGCCGCGCTGGCGCATCGCGTCGGCGGTCTCGGCGAGCAGCAGGTCGGAGCTCTCGCCGCGCAGGCACAGCACCGGAATGTCGAGGCTGTCCCACTCGGCCCAGCGCTCGTAGTCGTCGGGATGGCGTTCGAACTGCTGCACCATCGCCGGGTCGTAGTGCGGCGTCACGCGGCCGTCGGGCAGGCGCCGCGTCGAGGTCTCGGCGAGGCGCCGCCACTGGGCGTCGGTCAGGAAGCCGAACGGCTTGTAGACGCTGCGGAAGTAGGCCTCGAGCTCGCTCACCGTCGCGAACGCCGCCGGCTGGCCGGCGTAGGTCCGGATGCGCGCGATCGCGGCCGGCGCGAGCTGGGGCCCGTTGTCGTTGAGCACGAGGCGCGTGATGCGGCCGCGCAGCAGCGTCGCCGCGCCGACGAGTCCGATCGATCCGCCCATCGAGGTGCCGAGCCACTGCACGCGCTCGATGCCGAGCGCATCGAGCAGCGCCTGCGCGAGGCGAACGTAGAACTCGAGGCAGTACTCGCGTGCCGGGTCCGGGCTCCACTGGCTCAGGCCGCGGCCTATGGTGTCCGGGCAGATCACTCGGTAGCGCGCGGCGAGATGGGCGGCGATGTCGTCCATGTCGCGGCAGGTGCGCGCAAGCCCGTGCCACGCGATCACGGTCTCGGCGTTGCCCGCGCCCCATTCGGTGTAGTGCAGTTCGCGCGCGAGACAGGTGATGTACTGCGATGCGGGGTGATTCATCGTCGTCATTTCTTCAGCGCCCCCAGCCGCAACCGGCCCACCACGCCCGCCGGGAAGTGATAGACCGAGAGCACGAACAGCACCCCGAGCCAGAGCAGCCAGCGGTCCGGCGAGACGAGCTGCGACAGCACCGGCACGCCCTCGAGCGCGCCGCCCGCCACCTTGAGCAGATCCTGCAGGTAGTTCTGCGCGAGCATGAACAGCACCGCGCCGACGACGGCGCCGTACATCGTTCCCATGCCGCCGATGACGACGATGAGCAGGATGTCGAGCATGATCTCGAACGACAGCGTCGTGTCGGGCCCGGTGTAGCGCAGCCAGATCGCGAGCAGCGCGCCGGCCACCGTCGCGAACAGCGCCGACAGCACGTTCGACCCGGTGCGATAGACCACCGTGCGGTAGCCGATCGCCTCGGCGCGGAAGTCGTTCTCGCGGATCGCCTGCAGCACGCGCCCGAACGGCGAGTTGACGACGCGCAGCAGGGCCAGGAAGAGCAGCGCGACGACGGCGAACAGCAGGTAGTAGGCGAACACCTTGCCGTCGAGCATGACACCGAGCACCGGCGCCTCGAAAGGCTCGAACGACGGGCTGAAGAGCTGCGGGTTCTTGAACGTCAGCCCATCCTCGCCACCGGTGAAATCCGACAACTGCGACGCCAGGGTCTGGAACGCCGCCGCGACGGCGAGCGTGATCATCGCGTAGAAGATCGCCTTCACGCGCAGGCTGAACAGCCCGATCACGAGCGACAGCGCGAACGAGATCAGCAACGCCGCGACCAGCCCCACCACGACCGATCCGAACTGCGGCCCCAGGCGCGTGCTCGCGATCGCGACGCCGTAGGCGCCGATGCCGAAGAACATCGTGTGCGCGAAGCTCACGATGCCGGTGTAGCCGAGCAGCAGGTCGTAGCTCGCGACGAGCAGGATGAAGACGAGCACCTTGGCCGCGACACCGAGCGCCTTGCTGCCCGGGAACAGGAAGGGCGCGAGGGCGAGGCCGAGCACGATGACGACGAGCGCCGCGGCGAGCCAGCGGCTGCGCGGGAGGTCGTGGGAGAGGAGGCGGTTCAGCATGATTCGCTGAGCCCGCCGAGCGGGTCGCGCCAGGGGGTACCCGCCAGGGGCTCATACCGGATCGGTCGCCGCTGCGGGGCGACTGCGCTGGCCTTGCAGGTCGCGCCGGTCCTCGCGGCCCGGCCGCTCGCCGATCCGCAAATCACCCCTGCCGGGCACCCCCTGGCGCGACGGGAAACGGCAGATTGCTTCCGCCCGAACTGAACGACGCTGCCGGCAAGGGACCGTGCGGGCAGGCTGCGGCGCGCATATGAGGCGCCGAGCATCGCAGGGCTCTTGGCCGCGCGCGCAGCGCGCATCCACATCTGACTCGCCGCACTTGTCCGAGCGCAGCGAACGCAGTGAGCGCAGCGAGTTGTGCGGCGGGCCACGAGACCGAGAAGCGCAGGGCAGTCGGTGCCGCAGGCACCGGCCGCCTCATCTAAGCGCAGCGGCCTGCCCGCACGGGCACTTGCTCGCGCCACGGTCGCAGCAACAGAGGCATTCATCGATTTGTCACCGGATACAGCCCCTGTGGCCGCCACAACAGGATGGCGACCATCAGGCCGATGTTGGAGAACAGCGCCACCTTGGGCGCGAGAAAGCCGGTGTAGTTGGCCATCAGCCCGACGAGCAGCGCACCGACGAAGCAGCCGAGCGTCGAGCCAAGGCCGCCGATGATGATGACGATGAAGATGAGGATGTTGACCTGCGCGCCGATCTGCGGCACGACGGTCTGCTGGTACATGCCCCACATCACGCCCCCGAGGCCGGCCAGCGCGGAGCCGGTGACGAAGACGCCGACGAACAGGCGCCGGATGCGGTAGCCGAGCGACTCGACCATCTCGCGGTCCTGCACACCGGCGCGGATCAGCAAGCCGACCTTGGTGCGATTCAGCGCGAACAGCAGCAGCGCGAAGACGACGAGGCCGATCGCCACCGCGAGCACACGGTACTTCTCGATCGACGCATCGCCGACGACGAACGAGCCGCGCAGCGTGGTCGGCAGCGGCAGCGGGATCTGCTGCGGGCCCCAGACGACCTTGATCAGCTCCTCGCCGACGATCATCCCGCCCATCGTGATCAGGATCTGCTTCAGGTGCTGGCCGTAGACCGGGCGCACGATGACGCGCTCGAAGGCCAGGCCGAGCAGGCCCGCAGCGAGCATCGCGACGAGCATCGCGGACCCCACCGCCACCAGGTTGCGCCCGACCGAGTCGGCCGTGCTCCAGTCGGCCATGCCGCCCATCACGCTCGTCGCAACGAAGGCGCCGAGGGCGATGAACACGCCGTGGCCGAAGTTCAAGACGTCCATCAGGCCGAAGATCAGCGTCAGGCCCGACGCGATGATGAACACGATCAACCCCATCGCGATGCCGGCGACGCTGAGCGTGACCCAGGTCGACGTCGAGCCGACCAGCGGCCAGGCGAAGAGCAGCACCGCCGCGAGCAGCGCGAGCGGGCGCCAGTCGAACTCGGCCTTGGGAACCTGGAGCCCCTCGGCCGTCGGGACCGTCGGCCGAAGGGCCGCGGGCTGGCGGCTCGGCCCGGCACTGGTCATTGGTGCGCTCCGAGCGAGAGTCCGAGCAGACGATGCTGCAGCGCCTCGTCGTCGGCGAGCTGCGCCATCGATCCCGCGTGAACGACCGTGCCGTTGTCCATCACCGCGACCCGGTCGCCGAGCGCCCTGGCCATCTGGAAGTTCTGCTCGACCAGCAGGATCGTCGTCGCCTGGCTCTTGAGCTGGCGAAAGGCGTCGATCAGGTTGTTGATGATCGACGGCGCGAGGCCCTTGCTCGGCTCGTCGATCAGCAGCAGCTCTCTGGGCTCGACGATCGCGCGCGCGACGGCGAGCATCTGCTTCTGCCCGCCCGAAAGCTTGCCGGCCGGGTAGAGCCAGAACTTCTTCAACGCGGGGAAGAGGCCGAAGATCCACTCGAGGCGCTGCGTGTCGAGATCCTCGGCGCGGCGCGCGGCGCGCGCGGCGAGGACCATGTTCTCCTTGACCGACAGGTCGGTGAAGATGCCCATCGCCTCGGGCACGTAGGCGATGCCGAGTTGTGCGATCTCGGGCGTCGCGAGCTGGCCGCCTTCGCCGCCGATCTGCCGCCCCTTGAAGCGCACCGTGCCCTGCGACGCCGCCCACAGGCCCATGATCGTGCGCAGCGTCGTCGTCTTGCCGGCGCCGTTGCGGCCGAGCAGCATCGTCACTTCGCCGGGTGCCACGGCGAGGTCGACGCCGTGCAGGATGTGGTAGGCGCCGATATGCGTGTGCACGCCTTGCAGCTCGAGCAGGTTGTCGGTCATGCTAGAAGCCTCCCCGCCCGGCGGGGAGGGGCCGGGGAGAGGTGCCGTCGGGTTGGGCCGCAAGGCCTGCCTCGGGGGCGCTGCCCCCGAGGTAGGCCTGCTGCACGACCGGCGAGGCAATGACGGCCTCGGGCTCGCCGTCGGCGACGAGCGCGCCGTTGTGGAGCACGATGATGCGGTCGGCGAGTTCGCTGACCACGTCCATCTTGTGCTCGACGAGCAGGATCAGCCTGTCCTTGCGCGCCTTCAGAGAGCGGATCAGGTCCAGGATCACCGGCACTTCGTCGACGCTCATGCCGGCCGTCGGCTCGTCGAACATGAAGACCTTGGGGTCGAGCGCCATCAGCAGCGCGACCTCGAGCTTGCGCTGGTCGCCATGCGGCAGGCTGGCCGCGTGCGCGTCGCGCTTGTCGCCGAGACGCACCGAGTCGAGGATCTCGCGCGCCTCGTCTATCCACGCCCTGCGATCGAGCCAGACGCTGAACAGGTCGAGCCCGAGGCCGTGCCGCCCCGATTCGCGTGCCTGCACCGCGAGGCGCACGTTCTCCTGCACGGTCAGGTTCGGAAACAACTGCGTGAGCTGGAAGGCGCGGCCGAGGCCGCGATGCGTGCGCACCGGCGCAGGCAGGCTGGTGATGTCCTCGCCGCCCAGCAGCACCTGGCCCTCGCTGGCCGGCAACTGGCCCGAGATCAGGTTGAAGTAGGTCGTCTTGCCCGCGCCGTTGGGCCCGACGATGGCCGTCAGCGTGCCCGGCGCGAACGCGCAGGACACGTGGTCGACCGCAACGTGGCCGCCGAATCGGATGGTGAGTTCTCGAGTCTCGAGCACGGCCAAGCTCCGTTCGGCCGCAGGCCGGGCTTCGTCCTTCTAGCTGGAGCCCCCTCCCGGAGGGGGGCGGGGGGAGCGAACTCCTTCAGCGATCAGAAGCGGTCGCGTCAGCGACTGTTTCTGATCGGAACATTCATCTCCTCGGCCTTGATGACCCGCGTCAGCTCGGGCACGCCCCAGGCGAAGGCCGGATCGACCTTGATCTTGAAGGCGAACATGTCCTGCATCGCCTGGTGATCTTCCTTGCGGAAGGTCATCTTGCCCTTGGGCGTCTCGAAGCTCATGCCTTCCATTGTCGAGATGAGCTTGTTCGTGCTGGTGTCGCCGCCGGTCTTCTTGAGCGCCTCGACGATCGCGATCCCGGCCGCCATGCCGCCGGCAGTAAAGAAATCGGGCGGCGTCTTGAACTGCTTGTAGTGGTTCGCGACCAGCCACTCGTTGACCGGGTTCTTCGGGATGCCGAAGTAGTAGTAGGTCGCGCCTTCCATGCCCGGGAACTGCTTGTACGCGGCCATCGCCGGCAGGATGTTGCCGCCGGTGGTGATCTCGATGTTGTAGCGCTTCAGGTCGAGGTCGGCGATCTTGAACGGGTTGCCGCCGCCGCCGGCCCAGATGATCCAGATCACCTTGCGGCCCGGCTGGTCCTTGAGCTTGTCGATGATGCGCTGCGCGCCGGCGGTGAAGTCGGTGGTGGTGGTCGGCAGGTACTCCTCGTGCACGACCTTGGCGTTCTTGAGTGCCTCCTTGTAGGCCTTCACGCCGTCGCGGCCGAACGCATAGTCCTGCGCGAGCGTCGCGATGCTGGTTCCGGCCTTGTCCACCGCCACGGCATTGCTGATCGCGTCCTGGCTGCTGTTGCGGCCGGTGCGGAAGATGTACTTGTTCCACTTGTCGCCGGTGATCGAGTCGGCCACCGCCGGTTCGACGAGCAGGACCTTCTTGAACTCCTCGGCCACCGGCAGCATCGCCAGGGCGACGCCGCTCGAAGTCGGGCCGACCGCGATGTCGGCCTTGTCGTCGCCGTAGGCTTGCGCCAGCAGCGTCTTGCCGAGGTCGGGCTTGCCCTGGTCGTCCTTCTCGATCAGGACCAGCTTCTTGCCGGCCACCGTCATCGTGCCGCCGGTGGCGTACTCGAGGCCCATCTGCAGGCCGGTCGCGGTCTGCTTGCCGTAGGCTTCGAGCGGTCCCGTGCGACTGTAGACGTGGGCGATCTTGACTTCGCCCTTGGCCTGCGCCTGCGCGGCAAGCGGGGCGAGGAGCGTAACGGCGCCAATTGCCGCCGCCGCAAGGGCAGCGCCGGGCCAGGAAATCGTCGGTCGGGTCACGGGTTGGTCTCCTTGAGTCGATGGATGCATTCGCGGCCGTATTGCCACTGCCGGGCAACCGGATGCAATGCGCGTGCCACGTGGCACCGAATCAATGCAAACCCTGATCAGATCGCCGTCGCGGCAGTTGGGCGCGCCAATGCGCGATGCGAACCCGCTCTGGCTTCAACTTCAGACTGTTCAACAGTGTCTATATTTCGGACGATTTGTGGATCGGTCCAGATGTTACATGCCAGCTTTTCATACATTTGTCTGAACTTCAGGCATCCTGTCCTCAGCTTCCAAGCATCGCCTTCTTGAGGTCTGCCTGGGCTGGCTTGTCGCCGAGCCAGATCCTCATCAGCGCGGCATTGAAGGGCGCGCCCGCGATCGCTCCCTTGGCCTGACCGTTGTAGGCGACGCGGGTCTCGCCATCGACGAAGTCCATCGTCACCACGCCGCCGGTCTTCGCCTGGCCGATCGACTTCATCACCGACACGAGTTGGTCGGTCTGCGGCTTCAGCGCGGCAAGTTCGGCGGCCGGGGAGTTGTTCTCCAACCCTTCGACGAGCGCGCCGACGAGGTCGTCGGCCGACAGGTCGCGCAGCATGGTCAACTGCACTCGCCGCGGTCCACGGGCGAGAACGGCGTCGAGACTGCCGGCCTTGGCGGGCAGATACAGCGCGCCGACATAGACCTTGAACATCAGCTTGGTGCGGATGCCGGCACCGTTGAGCACCAGTTCCTGCCCGCCGACCACCGCCTTGTCGTCGAGCTTGACGCCGCCGACCTCGGCCGAGTAGGCCGCCGGCAGCGCGAGCAGCATGGCAAGACCGGACAGAACAATAGCGCGGCGCATGGCATTTCCTCCTTGTGGCGCGCGATCTTCGCATGCCCGCTCGAACCGGGGCAATGCCGCAGGTGTCTTGGGGCCGTCACCTCGGCCGCCGCCGGGCCGCCCCAAGGCGGCCGAGATCCCCTCGGGGGGCGACACCGCAGGTGTCTTGGGGCTGTCACTTCAGTGCAGTTGCAGCCGCGACGGATCGATGTCCAGCGCGCGCATCACCGCGGCGGTGCGCGTCTCGACGCCGAGCTTGACGTAGACATGCTCCAGGTGCTTGTGCACCGTGCGCGGAGACACACCGAGCAATGCCGCGATCTCGGCATCGGTCTTGCCGAAGGCAAGCCACTGCAGCACCTCGCGCTCGCGATCGGTCAGGCATTCGGCACCGGAAACGCCGCAGGGCCGCAGGTCCGGCCCCTGCGTCGGCGCCTGTGGCGCGCAACGGCAGGCCTGGCGGTACAGGAAAGCCAGGTGCGGCCGCAGCAGCTCGAGCCGCTCGCACTCGCGGTCGCTGAAGTCATTGCGCGAGCGGTTGAGCACCAGGCTGACCAGGGTGTGCTCGTCGATCAGCAGCGGCACGGCGATCACGCGGTCGATGCCGATGCGGCGATAGTAGTCGGCGTACAGCGCGCTGCGCCTGAAGTCGCGCGCCGTGACCTCGTCGGACAGCCGGCGCACGACCTCGCGGCGCGCATGACCGTGGAAGCGCACCAGCGGGTGCTCGTGGAAGTGACGGTCGAAGCCTTCGACATCCGCGGCCGACAACGCCAACCCGGGCAGGCCGGCAACCTGGCGATGGCCGGTCTGGATATGGCATACGCTCAGCGTCGAGAACTCCGATGCGACGACGCGATCGAGCGCCAGCAGCAGATGGCGCGCAAAGCCTGCCGGGTCGTCGCCGGCGCAATCGCGCTCGAGCTCGCCCAGCAGGGCCAGCGTCATCGCGTAGTCGTTGCGCGTCAGGTGCGGCATCGGATTCCTCTCGCGAGCGGTACCGAAGCGCGCACGCTACGCAATCCTGCGTATTGCCGCGCCCGGTACGGCGCCGGAGCATCACCGAGCCAGTATAGAAAGAAAGGTCGCACCGCCATGACCATCGACACTGCCAGGCTAGACGCCTTCATGGGTAATTTCGTGCGCGATATCGGGGCCGTGATGCACGCCGCGACGGTCGTCGTCGGCGACCAGCTCGGGCTGTACAAGGCGCTCGCCGCCGGCGGCCCGATGAGTGCCGACGAACTCGCCCGGCGCACCGAGACCGACCCGCGCTACCTGCTCGAATGGCTCTCGTCGCAGGCCGCGAGCGGCTATGTGGAGTACGACCCGGCGACGCAGCGCTTCAGCCTGAGCGAAGAGCAGGCCTTCGCGCTCGCCGAGGAGGGCAGCCCGGCCTTCATCCCGGGCGCGTTCCAGATCGGCATGGCGCAGTTCAAGGCCGTACCGAAAATCGCGGCCGCGCTGCGCACCGGCCTGGGCGTGGGTTGGCACGAGCACGACGCGGCGCTCTTCCACGGCACCGAGCGCTTCTTCCGGCCCGGCTATGCCGCCAATCTCGTTGCACAGTGGCTGCCTGCGCTCGACGGCGCCGAAGACCGGCTGCGTGCGGGTGCGCGCGTTGCCGACGTCGGTTGCGGCCACGGCGCGTCGACGCTGATCATGGCCGAGGCGTATCCGACATCGACCTTCGTCGGCTACGACTACCACGAGCCGTCGATCGCGTATGCGCGCGGCGCGGCCGAGAAGGCCGGCCTCGCCGACCGCGTGCGCTTCGAGGTCGCGACTGCCCAGGACTATCCCGGCCGCGACTACGACCTCGTCACGGTCTTCGACTGCCTGCACGACATGGGCGACCCGGTCGGTGCGGCGGCGCATGTGCGCCACAGCCTCGCCGACGGCGGCAGCTGGATGATCGTCGAGCCCCTTGCCGGCGACCGGCTCGAGGACAACCTGAACCCGGTCGGGCGCATCTTCTACTCGGCGTCGACCTTCATCTGCACGCCCGCATCGCGCTCGCAGGCAGTCGGCCGCTGCCTCGGCGCGCAGGCCGGCGAGGCCCGGCTGCGCGAGGTCGTCACTGCCGGAGGCTTCGGCCATTTCCGCCGCGCAGCCGAGACGCCCTTCAACCTGATCTTCGAAGCGAGGGCATGAGGCGGGCTACGCGCCTGCCCCAGGAGCGGAAGGGTCCTCCGGGAAACCACCCCCCATGACCAAGGGGGAAGGCAGGCTTTCAGTGCGCGTCCGCTCCGCTCAGAATGCGGGTACCGATTCAACCTCGAACAGGAGCCTCCAATCATGAGACCGATCCGCATGCACGCACTGATGTCCGCCGTCCTGCTGTGCGTTGCCGGTGGCGCGCAGGCGATGTCGAACGACACCGCTGCGTCGAACTGGCGCTTCAGCTCCGCCTCCACGTTCAACGGCGTCAATTTCGACGGCGTGGCACAGATCACCATGGACAACAGCTACGTCTGTTCCGGGACGCTTCTGTCCGGGGGTATGTACGTTTTGACGGCAGGCCACTGTGTCACTGGTTTCACGAACTTCCAGATCGACTTCGGCATCAACGACGGCGTCGCCAATGCAACGCGCAGTGCCGCCGCGACATATGCCAACCCGTACTGGACAGGGGAATTGTCGCAAGGCACCGATATCGCGCTCATCAAGCTCGACGCTCCAGTGGTCGGCATCCAGGGCTTCAACTTGCACACGGCGAGTGCCGTTGGTTCATCGGTACTGATGATGGGCTACGGTACGACGACGCAGGGCGGATCCTCATCGCCGCCAGGCTGGTATGGCGATGAATGGAAATGGGGCCACTATGGCTACAACGACTTTGACGCCACGAGCAAGACCTTCCTCGACGCCGCACAAGCGATGGGTCTGCCGGGCTTGGGTACTTGGTCCAATGTCCACGGCGAGGAATACGTTGCCGACTACGACGATGGCACCGATCTGCGCAACACGCTTGGCCGCATCACCGGGCTCACGAGCAGCACCGGCGGCACGCCGGAATCCTTGATCACCGGTGGTGACTCGGGCGGCGGCGACTTCGTCTGGAACGGCAGCGAGTGGCTCGTGACCGGCGTGCACTCGTGGGGCTGGCAGTTCTGCGGCGGCCGCCTGAGTCCGAGTTGCGACTTCAGCGCCGCGAACTCAGGTAGCTGGGGCGACCTGATGGGATCGACTGCCGTGTACAGCCACGTCGACTGGATCAATTCGGTCATGGTCCCCGAGCCCGGCACCTACGCATTGATGCTGCTCGGTCTCGTCGGCATCGGCGCTGTGGCGCGCCGGCGTCGCGCCGATTGAGCCTGGCAACCCACCCGCACTTCAGACCCCGCCGCGGCGGGGTCTTTCATTTGGCGATCGCGCGCGCCGGTTGAGCCGTCGCTGCCAGTTTCTCGTACAGCGTCGCGCGCGAGATGCCGAGCAGGCGCGACGCGGCGAGCTTGTTGCCGCGCGTCAGCTCAAGCGCTTCGCGGATGCTGCGCGCCTCGAGCTCGGCGACGGCCTGCGGCAGCGGCTTGAAGCAGGCGTCAGGCAGTGGCTCCGCTGGCACGCCCGTTTCGGCAATCATGACATTCGCCGCGCCAGGAGATCCCGGCGCCAACGGCGCGGCCTGTGGTGCCGCCGCACCGCCGAAGTGCGCCGCCGTCAACACCAGGTCGTCGGTCATCAGCGCCGCCTGCTCGAGCGCGTTGCGCAGCTCGCGAACATTGCCCGGCCAGGGCTGCGCGGCGAGGTGGTCGAGCGCGTCGGCAGAGAGGTTCTTGTGCGCCAGGCCGCTGCGGCGCGCTATGTCGTCGGCGAGCGCCTCGACCAGCGGCTCGAGGTCGGCGAGGCGCTCGCGCAGCGCGGGCAGCCGGATCGGCAGCACGTTCAAGCGGTAGAACAGGTCGGCGCGGAAGCTGCCTGCGGCCACCATCGCCTGCAGGTCGCGGCTCGTCGCGGCGATGATGCGCACGTCGATGCGCTGCACCGCGTTGCTGCCCAGCGGCTCGACCTCCTGCTCCTGCAACACGCGCAGCAGCTTTGACTGCAGCGCAAGCGGCATGTCGCCGATCTCGTCGAGAAACAGCGTGCCGCCGTCGGCCACCTTGAATTTGCCCTCGCGGCCCTTGCGGTCGGCGCCGGTATAGGCACCTGGCGCGACGCCGAAGAACTCGGCCTCGAGCAGCGTATCGGGCACGGCGGCGATGTTGACCGCGATGAAGGGCCGCGCCGCGCGTGCGCTCGCGGCGTGGATGCCGTGCGCGAGCAGCTCCTTGCCGGTGCCCGTCTCGCCCTGCAGCAGCACCGTGGCATCGGTCTGCGCGGCGCGGCGCGCCCTGCGCTTGGCCTCCATCGCCTGCTCGCTCGCGCCGACGAAGCTCGCGATCGTGTACTTGGGCCGGCGCTGCGCGGCAAGCTGCGAGCGCGCCGCATCGAGCTCGCGCTGCAGCCGGCTGAACTTCGTGATCAGCGGCTGCATCGTCGACTCGGGGTGGTCGAGCAGCACCAGGCCGAGCGCGCCGATCACCTCGCCATCCGCACCACGCAGCGGCAGCCGGCTGACGAGAAAGGTGCCCGCCTGGTTGGTGAGCAGGTCGACGAGGATCGCCTGGCCGCTGTCGATGACCTGCGCCATCAGCGAGTTCGGCACCACCTCCTCGACGCGGCGGCCGACGAACTCGTGCTCTTCGCGCCCAAGCGCGGGCAGGAAGCGCTTGTAGCCTTCGCTGATCCACACGACGCGGTGCGCACGATCGACCACCATCATGCCCATCGCCGAGCGCGCAAAGCTGTCGAACATGCTGCGCGCCGCGAGCGCGAGCATGCCGTCGGCGTCGGCCGGCAGCGACATCGCGCTGGAGTCGGAGCAGGCGGGGTCGGCGTTCATGAGTCGTGAGACTGTACGACAGCGGCTACGATGCGCGCGACCCGCCGCACCCCGCACCCCTTCGATGGACGAGCCCACCCGACGGTTGCTTCCGCACGCCGACACCGGACCGGCCTGGGACGCGCTGCTCGCCGACGATGCCGCGCTGCGCGCGGGCGTGCTGGCGATTGCAGGCCGGCACCGCGTGGCGCTCGACGGCGGCGGTCCGCTGCGCTACGACAGCGGCTCGCTGCCGGTCTACGCGCTGTCCGACCGCCACGTGCTCAAGCTCTACCCGCCGCACGAGGGCGAACACGCCGAGGTCGAGGCGCGCGTGCTCGCGTTCGTCGACGGCCGCCTGCCGATCGCGACGCCGCGCGTGCTGGCCACCGGCAAGCAGGACGGCTGGCACTACCTGCTGATGTCGCGCCTGGCCGGGCGCCGCCTCGTCGAGGCCTGGTCGACGCTCGACGCGCGCGACCGCGACCGCATCGCCGACGAGACCGGCGCCGCCCTCGCCGCACTCCACGGCCTGGACATCGCGCCGGTCGAGACGCTGCCACCCGACTGGAACGCCTTCGTCGCCGCGCAGCGGCACAGCGCCGTCGAACGCCAGCGCGAACGCCGGCTGGCGCCGCACTGGCTGGCGCTGATCGATCCGTTCCTCGAGGCCTGGATGCCGTCCGCGCCGGCGCGCCGGGTCCTGCTGCACACCGAGGTCATGCGCGAGCACCTGATGATCGATGCCCGAGCCGGCGGCGGCGGCGTCTCCGTAAGCGGCCTGTTCGACTTCGAGCCGGCGATGATCGGCGATCAGGACTACGAGTTCGCCTCGTTCGGGCTCTTCGTCTCGCGCGGCGAAGCGCGCCTGCTGCGCCGCGCGCTGCTCGCCTACGGCCGGCGCGCCGACGAACTCGACGACGCCCTCGCCTGCCGCTTCATGGCACACGCGCTGCTGCACCGCTACAGCAACCTGCGCTGGTATCTCGAGCGCGTCCCGGTATCCGGCGCGACGACGCTCGAGGCGCTGGCGCACGCATGGTGGTCGGCGGCCGCGTAGGTGCCGTGCGTTCTTACCCGCCGTCGAGAGCGAACTTTCCGGGCGCGCCGCGCATCGCCGCATCGACCAACGTGCGCAGCCGTGCGCGCTGCACAGCATCGAGGCCCCGCCGCGCCAGCAGATCGGCCAGGCGAGCGGTGTTGGCGGCGGCCTCGTTGCCGGCGCGGGCGGCAGCGCGCCCTTCGAGCGCATCCTTCATCGCGCGCAGCTTCAGGCCGCGCCGCGCCTCGGCTTGCGCCGGCGCCGGCGGTACGCCCAGCGCATCCTCGAGTTCCAGCAGCGCCCGGCCTGCGGCCTCGGCGTCATCCGGCACGCCCTGCCCGCCCGACCAGCGCAGGTCCAGCACCCGCTGCCAGGCCGCAGGCGCAGGGGCCACGACGTGCCAGCGCTGCGCCAGGTCCGTCGCATCGCCGCCGTCCTCGCGCATCTCGCACAGCGCGAGCCGTTCGAGCAGCGCGTCGCACTGCGCCCGCAAGCGCTCGAGCCGGCGCGTCCCGGCCGACTCAAGTGCCGTCGCGTGCGCACCGCGGTAACGCGCTTCGAGCCCTTCGGCGACGGGACGCGGCAGTGGGGTGTACAGGGCCTGCCACTCGCGTTCGATCTGCGCCAGCGCGTGTGTCAGGTCGGCCGGCGCCATGGAGGCGTCCTGCGCCAGCGCGTCGATCCGCCCAAGCAGCGCCTCGCGTGCGGCAAGCCCAGCCGTCGCCTGCGCATCGCGTGCCTGCTGCGCGGCCTCGCGACGCGCGAAGACGGCGTCGGTCGCCTGCCGGAAGCGCGCCCACAGCGACGACTCGACGCTGCGCGGCAACGGCAGCGCGCGCGCATGCTGTTGCCACTGGGCCTGCAGGTCGCGCACCTGCGCGGTCGCGTCGAACTCCTCCTGCGCCGCGAGCGCCTCGGCACGCGCGACGAGCGCCTCGCGCTCGTGCTGGGCGCTGGCGCGCGCCTCGGCGAGCGGCGCCTCGATGCGGGCGAGCATGGCGTCGTGGCGCTCGCGCAACCCGACGGCCGCCGCGGCAGGTACGGTGTGTGCGATCGGCCCGAGCTGGCGCCACGCGCGCTGGAAATTGTCGAGCGCCAGCAGCGTCTCGCGCGGCGTGGCAGCGCGGCTCGCGGCAGCGTCGAGTTCGGCCAGCAACGAATCGCGCGCGGCCAGGTTCTCCGCCCGGGCCGCTTCGAGCTTGGCCTGCTGTTCGGCCAGCGGCGCGTGGGCGAGCGTCAGCGCCGCGTCGAAGCGCTGCCACAGCGTCTGGGCGGCAGCGGCGCCGCTGCGATCGAGCTCCTTCCAGCGTGCGCGAAGCTGGCGAATGGCGTCGCCATGCGCCTTGAAGTTGAGCTTGGGCGCCGGCGGTCCGGACTGCGCCGCGGCAGTCTCGCCTGCCAACCGCTCGGCCGCATCGACCAGCCCCTCGCGCGCCACGGCGCCGCCCCACTGCTGCCAGCCTCGCAGGCGCTGCCGTTCGGCGTGCAGCGCCTGCAGGCGCGCGCGCAACGGCGCAGGCAGCGCGGTGGCTGGAGGCAGTTCGGCAAGCGCCGAATCGACATCCTGCAGATGTCGATTCAGGCCACTCGAACTGCCCTCGTCGACTGCGGTCTCGGCCTGCTGCAGCAACGATTCGATGCGCGGCAGCCACTCCGAACGCGCCAGCCGTGACGCAGCCGTCGCCTCGGCGCGCGGCGGTGCCGGCGGTGGCGGTTCGGGCGGCGGCGCCTCAGCGGCACGGCGGGCCGCTTCGACCCTTTCATCGACCGTCTGCTGCGCGGCGGTCAGCGCATCCTTCAGCGACGCCGCCAATGCCTGTGCAGCCGCCGCAGGCGGACATGCATCAAGGCGCTCACGCAGCGCGGCCATGCGCAGTGCGATCGCGCGCTCGTCGGCGCCATCGAGCGCCAGTTGCAGATCGGCCACTGCGGAGGATGCCGCGCGCGACCACTGCGCGGCGCGCTCCTGCGCGTCCTGCTCGGCGAGAGCGGCGTCGAGGCGGCCGCGCAGGGTCGCGAACGCGGCGCGTCGGTCCGCTTCGGCGAGCGATTCGGCGATCGCGCCCCAATCCTTGTCGAGCGCGGCCAGCCGATTGGCGGCGATCGGCGTCGTGTCGAGCAGCGCCTCGGCAGCGGCGATCAATGCGTCGGCATTCGCCTGCGCCTCGCGTCGCGCCACGGCCGCAGTGAGGCGCTGCCGCAACCGCTGGTGCACCTTGCGGTCATGACTGCGGAACTCGCGCTCGGCCTGCCTGAGCGCGGCTTCGCCCGCCATGGCGTCGACGGCTGCGAGCTTGAGTTCGATCTGCGGCGCCGCGCGCGCAAGCTCGAGCAAGGCCGCGTCGTCGCCCTGTGCTGCTTCGAGACGTGCAGCCCACTGCGCTTGCAGCTGCATCGTCGATGCGGCACGCGCAGCCACGACAGCCGCAGCCGGCACCGCAGCGGCGACGACGGGCTCGCCTGCCGTAGGCCCTTGCTTGCGCTTGCGGAGGATCCAGTTGAGCATGGAACGATGAGGCGAAAGGCCTTGCAGCTGGAGGGAATTGCGCGTTCCCACCACCGGGCCTGCGCTCGACGCAAAGTGTAGTGGCGGTCCGCGTTCCGAGCCCGCGAAGGAACAGCCTTTAGCCGAGCGCCGCGCGCAGGCGCTCTACTTCCTGGCCGAGTTCGGATTCGTTCAGCGCGTCCATCGATGCCGCCAGGGCTTCCGCTTCCGCGAGAGCCGCTCGCGCTGCCGCGATGTCGCCCGCCGCCACTTCGACGCGGCCCCGCACGCACAGCAGCTTGGCCAGGTCGAGCGCGTCGCCGATCTCGCGCAGCACGGCTTCGCCTTCGAGCAGCGCAGCACGCGCCTCGTCGCGGCGGCCAATGCCGGCCAGCACGTCGCCGCGGTTGGCCTGGGTTTCGCCCTCGAAGCGCCGGTTGCCCAGCTCGCGATGCACCTCGAGCGCTGCATCGAGCCAGACGAGCGCCTGCTCGGGCCTTGCCAGATCGACGAGACAACTGCCGATACCGCCCAACGCCACTCCTTCGGTACGCCGGTCGCCGGCGTCGCGGGCGACGGCATGTGCCGCCTCGTACTGGACGCGGGCCTCGTCGAACTGCCCGAGGTCGCGCAGCAGCTTGCCGAGATTGCCGAGCGTCACCCCCTCGCCCACGCGATCGCCGATCTCGCGCGCGATCGCCAGCGCCGCATCGTAGGCCGTTCGGGCTGGCGCCAGCCGGCCGACGTCGTTGTGCAGCGTCGCCAGGTTGCCGAGCACGATGCCCTCGGCCATGCGGTCCGCGCACTCGTGGAGGATGGCCTGCGCCGCTTCGTAGAAGGCCAGCGCCTCCTCCATGCGACCCTGGTCCTGGCACACCACCGCCAAGCCGGCGAGCGTGGCGCCTTCGGCACGGCGATCGCCGACCTCGCGTTGCAGCGCGAGTGCCTCGGCGTAGTGCCGGTCCGCCTCGTCCAGGCGTCCCTGAGACACGCAGTGATTCGCGAGGTTGGCGCACAGGCCGGCCGCGAGCCGCCGCCGACCGGCCGCGCGCTGCAGGACGAGTGCCGCCTCGAGATGCGTCCGACTCTCGTCCGCGCGGCCCTGCGTCTGGCGCAGCAGGCCGAGTTGGGTCAGGGCCAGCGCTTCACCGGCGCTGTCGCCGGATGCCCGGCTGAGCGTCAACGCCTGCTGGATCCAGGGCTCGGCATCCGCGCCGCGTCCGAGGCGGCGCGCGGCCAGCGCACGAATCAGACATGCCGCCGTCCGTTGCGCCGAATCGAGTCCGTGCAGCACCAGCACTTGATCGGCGAGCGTCGCACCCAGCGCGAAGGGACCCTGGCGCTCGAGAACCTCCCAGGCCGCGCGCAATGCCGCGACGGCGGTCGCGCCCTCGCTTCGCGCCGCCGCGCGGCGGCAGGCGGCGACGAGGTTGTCGAGTTCAAGGACGAGCGCGGGCAGACGGGCCGTGCCGCCCCGCATGTGCAGCGCCTCGATGCTGTCGTCGTTGCCCAGGCCCGCGAAGTACCGGCCGTGGCGCTCCTCGGCGGCAAGCAACGCGCCGGCGCCCTGCTCGGCGAGCTTGCCAGCCGCATAGTCGTGGATGCTCAGGTACATGCCGAAGTAGGGCTCGTCGATGTCGATCCGCGCGTCGTTCCCGCTGGCCTGCCAGCGGCGCAGCAGGCTCTTGTCGACGAGCGCCTGAACGGCGTCGATGGCGGGGCCGGCCTCGGGCCACGCCGACAGGTCCAGCAGGACTTCTGCAGCCTCGAGGGTGAAGCCGCCGTCGAAGACCGAGCACTGCGCCAACGCCGCCTGCTCCCAGGGTGCGAGCAGGTTCCACGACCAGTCGATCGCCGCCTCGAGCGTGGCCTGGCGCGCGGCCACGCCGCGCGCGCCGGCGAGCAGGCGAAAACGATCCTGCAATCGGGCGACGATCTGCGCCGGCGACAGCACGCGGATGCGCGCCGCCGCGAGCTCGATCGCGAGCGGCAGGCCGTCGAGCAGGCGCACGATGTCGGCCACCGGTGCGCGATTCGCAGGCGTGAGCTCGAAGCCGGGCTGCTGCGCGCGCGCCCGCGCCGCGAACAGCTCGACCGCCTCGTCGGCCAGAGCGAGGGGTTCGACCGCGAAGACCTCCTCGCCGGCCAGGTGCAGCAGCTCGCGGCTCGTCGCGAGGAAACTCGCCTCGGCGGCGCGGTCCAGCCAGCGCCCGAGCGTCGCCGGCGCGTGCGCTGCGATCTGCTCGAAGTTGTCGAGGATCACGAGGCAGCGGCCGCGCGCGGCGATCGCATGGCCGAGCTGCTCGCTCGCATCGCCGCGCGCCAGCGGCACGCCGAGCGCGAGCGCGACGGCGAAATGGATTCCCTCCGGCGAGCGCGCCTCCGACAGGTCGCAAAAGACCACGCCGCCCGGCCAGTCGCCGAGCCAGGCGTGGCCGTAGCGGGTGACGAGGCACGTCTTGCCCGTCCCGCCCGGCCCGACGACCGTCAGCAGCCGCGTGCCGGCGCCGAGCCGCTGCGCCAGCGCACGCAGCTCTGCCGCGCGGCCGATGAAGGCGTCGCGCTCCGCGGCGAGGTTGTGGCGCACCTCGCGCACCGGGCGCCAGAGTTGCTGGTCGCGCACGACGCGGTAGGCCTTGTCGGCATCGGCGGGCGGCGCGAAGGGGCTCGCGCCGGGCACGCCGAGCTCGAACAGTTCCACCGGCTCGTCGATGCCTTTCAGCCGGTAGTGGCCGTGGCTCTCGAGCTCGGTGCCGGCCGGCGCGCCGCCGTCCTCGGCGAGCGCGGCGCGTGCCGGCGCGCTGAGCAGCGTCTGCCCGCCGGCCGCGAGCGCCATCACGCGCGCCGCGAACGGCTTGGCCAGGCCCTCGACCTCGATCGGCTTGGCGCCGCGCGCCACGTCGGCCGCGTCGTTGCGGCGCAGCGTGACCTCGCCGTGATGGATGCCGACCCGCGCCGCCACGCCGAGCGCCGCCGTCGCCTGCTGGTAGCCGAGCGCGAAACGGGCGGCGTCGGCAACGCGGTCGAAGGTGAGAAAGAAGCCGTCCGTGCGGTCGATCTCGCGCCCCTCGCAGCGCGTCAGCAGGTCGCGCGCCTCGCGGTCGTGACGCGCCCACAACTCGGCGGCGCCGGCGTCGCCGATGCGGCCGACGAGCAGCGTGCTGTCGACGAGATCGGTGAAGACGAGCGCGCACGAAGCCATGCCGAATGTCCCTCCTGCACAGATGGCCCGCCGCGGCCCGGCCAGGCTCGGCGCAGTGTAGGGGAGCCATCCGATAGCGCCGATGGCCCTGCGTGAGGCACTGCATCGGCTGACGTGGCAGAGTAGGCCCATCCACCCGAAGCGAGACAGCCGCGCCCAACATGAAGTCACTCGGCAGCAAACCCGCCGGCCTGCGCCTCGAACGCATCCGCGCCTCGCGGCAGTGGCGAGGCGAGGCGTTTCGAAACCTGCATCCGATCGCCCACGGGCTGATCGACCCGAGCGCCGAGCGGCCGACGCTCGCCGAGTTCCTGCGCGGCGGCAATCGCCGCGTGCCGCTGGGCCCGCTGCCCGCCGACGATCCGCGCGAAGCGTGGCGGCGCAAGCCGGGCAGCGGCCTGCGCGCGACCTGGCTCGGCCACTCGACGGTGCTGATCGAGATCGACGGCCTGCGCGTGCTCACCGACCCGGTCTGGGGACAGCGCGCGTCGCCGTCGCGCATCGCGGGACCCAAGCGCTTTCAGCCGGTCCCGGTGCGGCTGAGCGAGCTGCCGCCCATCGATCTCGTGCTCGTCTCGCACGACCACTACGACCACCTCGACTACCCGACCATCCGCGAACTCGCCAAGAGCGACGTGCCCTTCGTCACGTCGCTCGGCGTCGGCGCGCACCTCGAAGCCTGGGGCGTCGAGCACGAGCGCATCACCGAGCTCGACTGGTGGGAGTCGCATCGCGTGCGCTCGCGTGACCGCAAGTCCGAACTCACGGTGACCGCTGCGCCGTCGCAGCATTTCTCCGGCCGCGGGCTGCGCGACCGCAACGCGACGCTGTGGTCGTCGCTGGTGCTGCGCTCGAAGCGCCACAGCGTGTTCTTCAGCGGCGACACGGGCCTGACGAGCGAATACGCGACGATCGGCGACCGCCTCGGCCCGTTCGACCTGGTGATGCTCGAGGTCGGCGCCTTTCATCCGTCGTGGGGCCACATCCACCTCGGCCCGGCGAACGCGCTGAAGGCCCACGCGCTGCTCGGCGGCGGCGCCTTCCTGCCGGTGCACTGGGGCACCTTCAGCCTGGCGATGCATGCCTGGGACGAGCCGGCCGAGACGCTGCTGGCCGCGGCGTCGCGGCGCAATGTGCAGCTCGTGATGCCGCGGCTCGGCGAGCCGGTGGAGCCCACGCACGCCGAGCGCGTGACGCCATGGTGGCACGCGGTCGAAGCGCGCGGCGCCGCCGCCGCGCCCGCACCGGCCGAGCAGCCGGCAACCCTGCCCAAGGCCCTGCCGTTTCCACTTGACTGAGTGCGGACGCGGAACCGTGCCTGCACACGGGCTCGCTGCCCTTCAGCCGCGCTCCCGGTTGAGCGCAGCGATCTGGCCGTTCAGGGTCCAGTAGTCGTACAGATAGCCGAGGCCGAACAGGCCCAGCGTCAGCAGGTAAACGATGCCGGTCAGCCACTTGCCCATGTAGAGCCGGTGCACGCCGAACAGGCCGAGAAAGGTCAGCAGCAGCCAGGCGACCGAATAGTTGATGCGGCCGGCCTCGAAGCGCAGGTCGGCCTGCCGGTCCATCGAGGGGATCAGGAAGAGGTCGATCAGCCAGCCGATGCCGAGCAGGCCGAAGGTGAAGAACCAGATCGTGCCGGTGATCGGCCGGCCGTAGTAGAAGCGGTGCGATCCGGTGAAGCCGAAGATCCACAGCAGGTAGCCGACGGTCTTCGAGTGGGTGTCGGCAGGGGCGCTCATCGCTGGGGGTCACCTCGGGTTGGAACGAGGCGCCGAGCATACGCGCGCGCGGCGTCGACTCGGCCGCAGCGTGCTGCAGCTATGCTGGCGCGCGTCGCCGCCCCGCGCGGCGCTCGTCCCACGCCGCCCTGCCCTGCCATGCCCTCGAGCGCGAATCTGCGCGGCATCGTCGCGTTGATCGCCGCCTGCGCTGGGGCCTGCACCTGCTGCGCGGTGCGTGCACGGTGGCGATGCTGGCGCTTTTCACCTTCGGCCTCAAGACGCTCGGCCTGGCCGAGGCCTACACGCTGAGCTTCATCGCACCGCTCGTCATCACGCTGCTGTCGGTACCGATGCTGAAGGAAAGCGTGCCGCCAAGCCGCTGGACCGCGATCGCGGTCGGCGGCGGCGGCGGCGTGATCGTCGGGCTGCGCCCGGACCACGGCGCCTTCCTGCAACTCGGCGCGCTCGCCGTGCTCGCCGCCGCGGTGCTCTACGCGCTGGCCAACGTGCTCGGCCGCATCGTCAGCCGCACCGAGCCGAGCGCGACGCTGGTGTTCTGGACTACGACCAGCCTCGCCCTCGGCGGCGGCGCGCTGAGCGCGGGCGCCTGGGTGCCGGTCGACGCCGCGCACGCGCCGCTGCTCGCCGGCCTGGCGGTGTCGGGTTTCCTCGCGCAGGTCGCGATCGCCGAGGCCTTCCGCCACGGCCAGGCGTCGGCGGTGGCGCCCTTCGAGTACACGGCGCTCGCGTGGGCGGTGGCGGTGGACTGGCTGCTCTGGCGCGCCGTGCCCGAGGCGCACACGCTCGCGGGTGGCGCGATCATCATCGCCAACGGGATTTATCTGATCCGGCGCGAGACGCCGAGCCCGGCATGGGCCAAGGCCCCCTGACACGCCGCACCAGCGTTGGAGCTGCGACCAGCACCTGCTACCCATCGGAGTTGTTCAAACGCAAGACCGAGAGCTGCAACTCCCGTTTCAATTATCGCCTTGCGGGGCTGCTTGACCCGCTCCACCTGGATATATTCAGCCTGACCCGCGATGTTCTCCAGCGTAGTGCTTCGTTGGCACCCCCCAGATCGAGGGATGACGCGTCCAATGATTCGGTTCATGCTTCGCGGCAGGCGTCGGAGGGCTTCGGCGCCATTCTTCGACACTCAGCAGGAGGTTTACCTTGAAAATGATGAAAAGCTTGGTCGCGCTGGCATTCGGCCTGACTGGATTCACGAGCGCAATGGCCGAGGACGTGCCGGCGAGCCTGATCGTCGATGCCGGTGGCATGCAATGGGCCTGGGCTTCGCCCTGTGCTCCCTCGGCCCCGTCTTGCGGCGCCGACCTGGTCATGCACGACGGATGGAGCGTCGCATCGGCGGGCGATTTCGCGTCGAGCTTCACCGGATTTGCCGATCTTTCGGCCAAGTTCGGTGCCGGCGCAACCTGCGCGTCTGCGTATTTCAACAGCGGTTACAGCCATTGCGACGATGTAAACGTGGATCCGTCCTATGCCAACGTGCGCGTCTGGAACGCCCCGGCTGCCTGGGGTCCGAACACCATGGATGACTATTCTGAAACCTTCGTCGTCCGCGCCGTTCCGGAACCCGGGACGTATGCGCTGATGTTCGCCGGCCTCGGCCTGGTGGGCTTCATCGCGCGTCGCCGCCAGCGCGACTGAACGCCACGGCGTTTGCGCAACGCGCACAGGGCACCTTCGGGTGCCCTGTTTCGTTGTTGTCAGGCGCCCGCCTCGCTCACCCGCACTGCCCCACGTAACCGCAAGCCGTGCAGAAATCGCACCCGTCGCGGTGGATCAGCGTCGCGTTGCCGCACTCGGGGCAGCGGCTGCCGGCGATCTCGCGGTTCGCGTTGCCCTTGGCGGTGGGCGACTCGAGCACGCCCATCTCGCGCAGCGGCAGGCCTTCCTCGTCGAGGATGCCGAGCATGGCGTAGCGGTGGATCAGCAACCGCGCGATGTAGGCCACCGTCGAGGGCCAGACCTGCTGCCGGCGCTGGCCGCCCGGCAGGCCGGGGACGAAGGCCATGAAGTGGCCGAGCGGCTCGGCGTAGTTCAGCAGCTTCCTCAGCTTCATGCCGATCCAGGCCGGATCGACGACGCGCATGTCGAGCGACAGCAGTCGCGCCAGGCCGTCGAGCGCGCGCGGGTAGTTGCCCGAGAATGCAAGTGCGCACGGCCGCGTCACGGCGCCGCCGTCGGGGCCCGGCAGCGTGATCTCCTTGACGGTGAGCGTCAGCGACTCGCCGGCCGCCGGGTTGTCGATGTCGGCCGACCAGGCGAGCGTGCCCGAGGTGCCGGTGCGCGGCTCGTCGCGGCTGAACATCGCGTCGAGCACCGGCGTCGGGCCCTTCGCGGACAGCGCGCCGAGCTGCTCGCAGCGCCAGCGGATCACGGCCGCGGTGGCGGCGACGACACCCGGGAACGGGCGGCGCTCGCCGTGCGGCGGGAAGCGCATCTCGAAGGCGCGCTCCTCGGCCACGGTGGCGAGCGCGTCGAGCTTCAAGGTGAGCCAGGCCGGGTCGTTGGCGCGCATGTCCATCGACAACGTCTTGGCCATCGCGCCCAGCCCGCGCGGCTGCTCGGCGCCGTTGACCCAGACCTCGAACGGCTGCATGCGCGAAGGCAGCCCCTCGCCGCCCACCGGCAGTTCGCCGACGAAGAGCGCAAAGTCGCCGAACGGATGCTCGATCATGTAGGTCCAGGCGGCATTGCCGGCCGGCAGGTCGGGCCGGCCCGGCCAGCGCAGCGATGCGAGCACCGGCGCGGGCAGGCGGTCGAGCGCGAGGCGTTCGTTGGCCCCCTGCGCGGTCAGCGGCGCCGGCCTGGCCTCGGCCGTGGTGCTCAGCACCGAGCCCAGAACGGCATTCGGGCGATAGGTCGCCAGGCCCTTCAGACCCGACTCCCAGGCCTGCACGTACAGGTGCTCGAAATCGGCAAACGGATAGTCGGCCGGCACGTTGACGGTCTTGGAGATCGCGGTGTCGATCAGCGGCGCGACCGCGGCCACCATCTCGGCGTGCGCCTGCGCGCTCATCTCGAGCGCGGTCACGAAGGCGGGCGTGAGCGGCGCGGTCTCGCCCTTCAGGTGCCGGTACAGGCGCCAGGCGTGGTCCTCGACCGCGTATTCCTTGAAGGTGCCGTCGCCCTCGCGCTTCTTGCGCTTGTAGCTCCAGCTGAACGCGGGCTCGATGCCGTTGCTCGCGTTGTCGGCGAACGCAAGGCTGATGGTGCCGGTGGGCGCGATCGACAGCAGGTGCGAGTTGCGGATGCCGTGGGTGCGGATGCGGTCCTTGATCGCCTGCGGCAGGCGCGACGCGAAGTTGCCGCCCGACAGGTAGAGGTCGGCGTTGAAGAGCGGGAACGCGCCGCGCTCGCGCGCGAGCTCGACCGACGCATCGTAGGCTGCGTCGCGCATCGTCTCGGCGATCGCCTTGGCCATCGCGCGCGCCTCGGCGCTGTCGTAGCGCAGGTTGAGCATCACGAGCGCGTCGCCGAGGCCGGTGAAGCCGAGGCCGATGCGGCGCTTGCTCTGCGCCTCGGATTGCTGCTGCGGCAGCGGCCAGACGCTCACGTCGAGCACGTTGTCGAGCATGCGCACCGCGACCCGGCAGACCTCGGCAAAGCCCGCATGGTCGAACGCCGCCGATCCCTCGTCGAACGGCGCGCGCACAAAGCGCGTCAGGTCGATCGAGCCGAGGCAGCAGCAGCCGTAGGCGGGAAGTGGCTGCTCCGCACAGGGGTTCGTACTCGCAATCGTCTCGCAGTAGCCGAGGTTGTTGTCGGCATTGATGCGATCGAGGAACAGCACGCCGGGCTCGGCGTGGTCGTAGGTCGACTGCATGATCTGCTGCCACAGCGCCTTGGCGGGCAGCTTGCGGTAGACCCACATCCCGTCGCCGCGCTGGTAGGCGCCGCCGGCCTTCTGCGCCGGGCCGGGCTCGGCGCGGTGCACGAGTTCGATGTCGCCGCCGGCGAGCACGGCACCCATGAAGGCATCGGTCACGCCGACCGAGATGTTGAAGTTGGACAGGTCGCCGCTGTCCTTGGCGTGGATGAACTCCTCGACGTCGGGGTGGTCGCAGCGCAGCACGCCCATCTGCGCGCCGCGCCGGCTGCCGGCGCTCTCGACGGTCTCGCACGAACGGTCGAAGACGCGCATGTAGCTCACCGGCCCCGAGGCGCTCGACTGCGTGCTGCCGACCCAGGCCCCGCGCGGGCGGATGCGCGAGAAGTCGTAGCCGACGCCGCCGCCGCGGCGCATCGTCTCGGCGGCCTCGGTGAGCGCGGTGTAGATGCCGGGGTGGCCGTCGTCGATCGATGCGATCGAGTCGCCCACCGGCTGCACGAAGCAGTTGATCAGCGTCGCGCTGAGCGCCGTGCCGGCGGCCGAGCTGATGCGACCCGCGGGCACGAAGCCGCGCTGCTGCGTCTCGAGGAAGCGCCCCTCCCACAGCGCGCGCTGCTCGGGCGCCTCGGCCTGCGCGAGCGCGCGCGCCACGCGGCGACGGATGTCGTCGGCACTGCGCTCGTCGCCCTTGGCGTACTTCTCGAGCAGGACCTCTTCGGTGATGAGTTGGGCCGGCAGGCTGGCAGCCGCCGGTTGGGTTGTGCGCTGGGTGGTCTGGGATTCGGACATGAATGGCCTTGGTCAGGATGGCGCGTACGGTACGCATGCACGCGCGACAGAAGTTTGATACGGGTCAGTTCGGCCCTTGCGCTCAGGGTTTCGCCGGAGGCCCCGGCACTATGCACAATCGCTAGCTCGCAACACCGGGCTGCACCATGGAAATCACGAGTTTCGATGATCTGCTTCGCGCCGCGCGCGCGCAACAAGAACCACAAAGACTGCTGTTCGTGTTTGCCGGCGCGATGCTTCCAGACAACGCCAGCGCCGAACAGCGCGCTCGCTTCGAGGCCGGCGCCGGCGGCGAACTCGCGCCGCTGATGTGCGTCGACAAGGAGCCCGCGGAACTGGCCGATTTTACGGCCCTGGCCGACGAGTCGCGCCAGTTCGGTCACGACTGGGCGATCGTGTTCGCCGCCGCACTGTCGGGACGCGGCGGCCAGGCGCCGAGCGAGGCCGACACCGACGCCGCACTGCAGCGCATGGTCGAGGCCGTGCGCAGTGGCGCATTTGGCGCCTTCATCCCCTTCGACCGCGGAGGCAGGCCGGTGCAGTTGCTCGGCTGATCGAGCCCCCAAGACGCCTGCGGCGCCGTCCCCCAAGGGGGAGTCGCCCGCTTGGGACGGCCCGGCGCGGGCTAGGCCTGCCGCGCCCGGCCCCACAGCGGGCCGATCGCGTCGAGCGTGTTCTTCAGCACCAGGCCCATCTCGGTGTCGCCCTCCATCACGAGCGCGCGTTCGAAGAACAGACGGTCGGCGTCGTCGTCGCCGCGCAGCAGCCGCCAGTAGCTCGCTGCCGGCGCGGCGATGCGCAGCGCCGTCTCGCTGCGCGGCGGCGCGACGCGAAAGCCGCGCGGGCCGAGCTGCAGCCGCACGCGCAGGCCGAGGTCGCTGACGGCGATCTCGACCGTGCGCTCGGCGAGCGCGGCGCGCGCATCGTCGGGCAGGCGCGCGAGCAGCATGCGGTCGAGCAGGCGCGCAAGCACGAACGATGGCGGCTCGACCGGCAGGCGCTCGACGATGCCGCGCAGCCGGTTGGCGGCGCCCGCCGCCCAGGGCGGCAACGAAGGGTTGGGAGCAGGATTGATCATGATGCCGCAGCGTGGCTCCATTCGAGGCCGGGCCGGCGCGCGGCGAAGCCGTCGGCCAGCCCGCCCGGCGGTGCGAGGGCGGCCAGCGCCTGCAGCGCATCGTCCGCGTCGGCGCCCTGGTTGAGCACGGCGTCGAAGTGGCGAATCACGTCGGCGAAGCCGTGCGCGCAGGGCGACAGGCGAAGCCGCGAGACGCCTGCCGCGCGCAGTTCGGCGCCGCTCGCGAGCAGGCACTGCGTCGCCGCAGACTGGGTCTGGGTGCCGTTGATGACGAGGAAGGGCTTGCCCTCGCTGCTCGACACGAGCAGCCCGTCGGCATCGTCCATGCAGCGGAACTCGCATTCGTCCTTGTTCAGGCCATGGTGGCGCGCCGTGAAGCAGCGCGCCGAGAACGCGAGCGGCAGGCGGCCGAAGGCGAAGGCTTCGGTCACGATCGCGGCGCCCGCCGGGTTGCGCACCGGGTCGTGCGGCGGGTTGACGAGGGCCAGCGCCTCGATGGATAGCTCGACCGGTGCCACCCAGCGCGCAGCTCCGAGTGCCGCATGCTCGACGAGTGCGGCGCGGCTGTAGACATTGATGTGCGGCCCGAGCACGAATGGCCGCTTGCCGGCGAGGCTGTACAGCGCCGAGGCGTCGCCGGCCTCGACCATGAACTCGACCTGCTCGGCAAGCCGGCGCACGAGGCGCAGGTCGGCCTCGGATTCGACGAGCGTCTGCGTCGCGAGAACGACCTCCTTGCCAACCGCCGCGAGGTCGCGCGCGAGCGCGAGCCAGTCGTCGAGCTTGAGTTCGCGCCGCCTTGCGCAGACCGTGTCGCCGAGAACGACCGTATCGGCCGCGGACTCGGCTACGCCGGCGTAGAAATCCATCATCGCCTGGCGCGGCCAGTGGTAGAGCACCGGGCCAACGGTCAGCGCCAAACGTGCAGGCGACTTCGTGGGCACCGCTTCGCCCGCCGGGCCGCCCCAAGGGCGAAGCGCCTCCCCCTTGGGGGGTGGCGAGCGCAGTGAGCTGGGGGGCATCATCTCCACGGCCGGTTGTAGGCGCCCAGCGTGTGTTGCTGGCCCTCGGCAAAGCGCGCCAGCGTCGCCACCCAGGCCGGCTGCACGCTGTAGCGCGCACCGGTCGCGCAAGCGCTGTCGATCGCCGCACGCCAGACGCGCGTGACCTGCTCGACGTAGGCCGGGCTGCGCTGGCGGCCTTCGATCTTGATCGCCTTGACGCCGAGCTCGACGAGCTCGGGCAGGATCGCCAGCGTGTTCAGGCTCGTCGGCTCTTCGAGCGCGTAGTCGCGCCGCCCGGCGACGTCGAAACGCCCCTTGCAGAGTGTCGGGTAGCCGCGCGGCTCGTCGGGCGCGTAGCGGTCGATCAGCACGCCGTTCAGGCGCGCCTCGACGCCGCCTGCGGTGTCCTGCCAGCGCACGGCCGAGGGCGGGGAGCAGACTCCGGCCGTGTTGGGCGACTGGCCGGTGACGTACGACGACAGCGCGCAGCGCCCCTCGACCATCACGCACAGGCTGCCGAACCCGAAGACCTCGATGTCGACGCCGGTATGGCTTGCCACCTGGCCCACCTGGGCCAGCGTCAGCACGCGCGGCAGCACGGCGCGCTGGATGGCGTAGCGCTCGCGGTAGAACTCGATCGCCTCGTAGCTCGTCGCCGAGGCCTGCACCGACAGGTGCAGGCGCAGGCTGGGGTGATGGTCGCGGCAATAGGCCATGACCGCGGCGTCGGCAACGATCAGCGCATCGGCGCCGAGCGCGACGGCGCGATCGACGGCGCGCTGCCAGGGGCCGAAGTCGCGCGCGTCGGCGAACGTGTTGAGCGCCATCAGCACCTTGGCGCCGCGCGCATGGGCATAGGCCACGCCTTGGCGCAACTGCTCGTCGTCGAAGTTCAGCCCGGCGAAGTTGCGCGCATTGGTGGCGTCCTTCAGGCCGAGGTAGACGGCGTCCGCACCGGCATCGACGGCGAGTTGGAGCGCGCGCAGCGAGCCGGCTGGGCAGACGAGCTCGGGCTTGCGCGCCAGTGGCGCGCGGGATTCAGCGGTCATGGTGATAGGCGAGACCCAGGGTGAAGGCGCGGTCGGCGCAAGCGATCATTCTCTTCAGAGCGCCGTGGCCAGGGTTTGTGCCTCATCAAGTGCCGCCTCTTCGCCGTCCACCGCCCGCGGTGCGAGCAGCGCGCGCAACGTGACCACGCCGCCGATCAGGATCAGTGCCGGCGACTCGACGCCCTGCTCCTGCGCGAGCGCGGGCAAGGCCTGCAGCGTGCCGACGAGCGTGCGCTGCGCCGGCAGCGTGGCGCGCTCGACGATCGCCGCCGGGGTGTCGGGCGCCAGGCCATGATGGATGAGTTGCGCCGCGAGCACGGGCAGCGAAGCGAGGCCCATGTAGACGACGAGCGTCTGGCGCGGGCGCGCGAGCGCCGGCCAGTCGAGCGCGAGCGCGGCGTCGGCGCCGGCGCGCAGGTGGCCGGTGACCCACTGCACGCTCGATGCATGGTCGCGATGCGTGAGCGGGATGCCAGCGCTCGCTGCGGCGCCCTGGGCCGCGCTGATGCCGGGGATGACTTCGAACGGCACGCCGGCCTCGGCCAGCGCCTGTGCCTCCTCGCCGCCGCGGCCGAACGTGTAGGGGTCGCCACCCTTCAGGCGCAGCAGCGGCCGGCCACTGCGCGCCAGGCGCAGCATCAGTTCGATGATCGCGTCCTGCGGCAGCGCGTGGTGCGCACTCTCCTTGCCCACGTAGATGCGGTCGGCGGCGGCCGGCAGCAGCGCGAGCACCTCGCGCGAGACGAGGTTGTCGTACAACACCAGGCTAGCCACGGCGAGCGCACGCGCCGCCTTGAGCGTCAGTAGATCAGGGTCGCCGGGGCCGGCGCCGACCAGCGTGACCTTGGCCGGTTGCGCTGCGGCGCCGGGTGCAGGCGTCAGGTGGTGCGCAGGTTCGTGATGGCTCAATGGGCAAGCTCCGTGCTTCGTACCTTGGCGCGAACGCCCTCTAGTGCAGTGTTCGACGCTATCCGGTACTCATGCGACCGCGCCTTTGCCTCCCTGGCGTCGTTGCAAATCCTCGCGATACCTCTGGGTATCGCTGCGGTTTGCGCCTAGCCAGGAAGCCAAATTCGCCGCCGCATAAGCACCTCCAAGCATCGAACACTGCACCAGGTGCGCCGGTCTGGGCGCTCGACGCCTGTTTCCTTCGGGCCGGCACATTGTCGAAAGGCGGGCGGTGACCAGTCCTTGAACTGCATCAAGGACAGCCGGGTGCTGCAGCGCAACCATGTCGGTAACGCGGGTTTCACGGCACTGCAATGCGGCAGTGCAGCAGCCCCGCCAAGGCTCACAAACCACCCCCCGAAGGAGCACAAGTCATGCATGCCCCGCATCTGGCCCGCGCGAGCGCAGCCATCCTGATGGCGCTGGCCCTCACCGCCCACGCGCAGGAGAAGAAGCCCGTCACCGAACCCGAGCTGAAGTACCAGGCCGGCGCGTCGCCGCTCGCCGGCGAGCCGATGGTCCAAAGCACGAACCCGAAGGCGCCGCCGATGACGCAGGCCGAGTTCGACGTCGCGCGCAAGATCTATTTCGAGCGCTGCGCCGGTTGCCACGGCGTGCTGCGCAAGGGTGCGACCGGCAAGCCGCTGACACCCGACATCACGATCCCCAAGGGAACCGACTACCTGAAGGTCTTCATCGCCTACGGCTCGCCGGCCGGCATGCCCAACTGGCAGACCTCGGGCGAGATGGACGAGAAGACCGTCGACTTGATGGCCCGCTACGTGCAGCAAGACCCTCCGCAGCCGCCCGAGTTCGGCATGAAGGAGATGAAGGCGACCTGGAAGGTGCTGGTCCCGGTCGGTCAGCGGCCGACCAAGAAGATGAACAAGTACAACATCGAGAACATCTTCTCGACCACGCTGCGCGATACCGGCGAGGTGGCGCTGATCGACGGCGACTCGAAGAAGATCATCTCGATCATCAAGACCGGCTACGCGGTGCACATCTCGCGCGTGTCGGCGTCGGGGCGCTACCTGATGGTGATCGGGCGTGACGCCAAGATCAACATGATCGACCTGTGGATGGAGAAGCCCGACAACGTGGCCGAGATCCGGGTCGGCCTCGAGGCGCGCAGCGTCGACACCTCGAAGTTCAAGGGCTACGAAGACAAGTATGCGATCGCCGGCTCGTACTGGCCGCCGCAATACGTGATCATGAAGGGCGACACGCTCGAGCCGCTGAAGATCGTCGGCACGCGCGGGATGACGGTCGACACGCAGGAATACCACCCCGAGCCGCGCGTCGCGGCGATCGTGGCCTCGCACTTCAAGCCCGAGTTCGTCGTCAACGTCAAGGAGACGGGCAAGATCCTGATGGTCAATTACACCGACATCAACAACCTGCAGGTGACCGAGATCCCGGCGGCGCGCTTCCTGCACGACGGTGGCTGGGATTCGAGCCACCGCTACGTGATGATGGCGGCCAACCAGTCGAACAAGATCGCGGTCGTCGACGCCAAGGAAGGCAAGCTCTCGGCGCTGGTCGATGTCGACAAGATCCCGCACCCCGGGCGCGGCGCGAACTTCATCCATCCCAAGTGCGGTCCGGTCTGGGCCACCGGGCACCTGGGCAGCGAGAAGATCGCGCTCATCGGCACCGATCCCGCCAAGCGCAAGGACTACGCCTGGAAGGTGTGCGAGATGGTCGATGGCCAGGGCGGTGGCAACCTGTTCATCAAGACGCACCCGAAATCGAAGAACCTGTGGGTCGACACGCCGCTCAACCCCGACCCGAAGGCCAGCCAGTCGATCGCGGTCTACGACATCAACAACCTGAAGGCCGGCTTCAAGGTGCTGCCGATCGCCGAGTGGGCCGGCATCAGCGATGGCGGTGCGATGCGCGTCGTGCAGCCCGAGTACAACAAGGCGGGCGATGAGGTATGGTTCGCCGTCTGGTCGGCCAAGGACAAGCAATCGGCACTCGTCGTCGTCGACGACAAGACGCTCAAGCTCAAGGCCGTGATCAAGGATCCGAAGCTGATCACGCCGACCGGGCACTTCAACCTTTACAACACCCAGCACGACGTGTACTGAACAAGAGGAGCACCTGAGAATGAAGCTAGCACGACTGATCCTGGCCGGCGCGGCCACGCTGGCCGTCGCCGCCCCGGCGTACGCCGACGCGGTGGACGACGCGATGAACAAGGCCGGCTGCATGGCCTGCCATACCAAGGACAAGAAGCTCGTCGGCCCGGCATTCAAGGACATTGCGGCCAAGTACAAGGGCCAGGCCGACGCGGTGCCCAAGCTGATGGAGAAGGTGCGCAAGGGCGGCTCGGGCGTCTTCGGCCCGGTGCCGATGGCGCCGAATCCGCCCGACAAGATCAGCGACGCCGACCTGAAGGCCGCGGTCGAGAAGATCCTCAAGACGACCTGAGCGGAGTTCTTCCGTGCGCTGCGTGCTGCTGCTGGCGCTGCTGGCTCCAGGAGCGGATGCGGCGCAGGTCTCCGCCGAGCTGCTTCCCACGCCACAGCGCCAGCAGGCGCTGGTGCGCTTGGTGCGCCAGGACTGCGGCTCCTGCCACGGCATGCAGCTGACCGGGGGTCTGGGCCCGCCGCTGACGCGGCAGGCGCTGGCCGACCGGTCGCTCGAATCACTGGTCGCGACGACACTGCACGGCCGGCCCGGCACGCCGATGCCGGGCTGGAAAACCATGCTCAGCGCCGACGATGCCAGGTGGATCGCGCAACAACTGCGCGCCGGGTTTCCTGCCGAGGAGCCGCGTTGAAGCGACGCACCGCGCTCGGCGCGCTCGGCGCGTTCGGCGCGCTGGCCGGGCTCGTGCCGCTCGCCGGTTGTGCGAGCGCGCCAACGGGGGTCGGCAGCGGCGACCTCGGCGTCGTCGTCGGCCGCGCCAGCGGCACGCTCACCGTCGTCAACACGAGCCAGAAGGCGGCGCTCGGTACGATCAGCGGCCTCGGAGACCTGTCGCACGCGTCGGTCGTGTATGCGCGCGACGGCGCGACCGCCTTCGTCTTCGGCCGCGATGGCGCCATGACCAAGGTCAACATCCTCACCCGGCGCATCGAAGGCCGGGTCCAGCAGGCCGGCAACAGCATCGGCGGCGCGATCTCGGCCGACGGCACGCTGGTCGCGGCGCAGAACTACCAGCCCGGCGGAATCAAGGTCTTCGACACGCAGACGCTGACACTGGTCGCCGACATCCCGGCCACGTTCGACGCGCCCGGCGAGCCGGGCAAGCGTTCGCGCGTCGTCGGCCTCGCGGAGCTGCCGGGCCGCCGCTTCATCTACTCGCTGTTCGACGCCGACCAGATCTGGATCGCCGACCTCTCGCAGCCCGGTGCACCACGGCTGACGAAATTCACGAACGTCGGCCGCCAACCTTACGACGCCCTCGTCACGCCCGACGGCCGGCACTACATCGCGGGCCTGTTCGGCGAGGACGGGCTGGCGATGATCGACCTCTGGGCCGCCGAGCCCGAGGTGCGGCGCATCCTCGGCGGCTACGGGCGCGGCCAGGAGCCGCTGCCGGTGTTCAAGATGCCGCACCTGCGCGGCTGGGCCGTTGCCGGGCGCCACGCCTGGCTGCCGGCGATCGGGCGCCACGAGGTGCTCGTCGTCGATACCGAGACCTGGGCCGAGGTCGCGCGCGTTCCCGTTGCCGGGCAGCCGGTATTCGTGATGGCGCAGCCCGACGGGCGCCAGGTGTGGGTCAACTTCGCCGTGCCCGACTACCACCGCGTGCAGGTCATCGCCACGCCGACACGCCGTCGTCAAGACGCTCGAGCCCGGCGCGGCCGTGCTGCACATGGAGTTCACGCCCAAGGGCGAGGCGGTGTGGATCTCGTCGCGCGACGCGAACCGCGTCTCGGTGATCGACAGCGCGAGCTTTGCCACGCTCGCCACGCTGCCCATCGACGCGCCGAGCGGCATCTTCTTCGCCAGCCGCGCGGCGCGGCTGGGGCTGTGACGATGGACACAGCCGTGCGCGCCACCCCGGCCGTCGATGCGCAGATGCTGCTCAACGCCTGGCAGCGCGACCTGCCGCTCGTCGCCCGCCCGTTCGACGCGCTCGGCGCGCCCCATGGCCTCGCGGGCGCCGCGGTGCGCGACCTGATCGTCGCGGGCCTGCGCAACGGCCAGGTGAGCCGCATCGGCGCCGTGTTCGGCATCGGCGCCGGCGGCACCGCGATGCTGTGCGCGCTGCGCGTGCCGGGCGCAGACCTCGAGCGCGTGGCCGCGATCGTCAACGCCGAGCCGGGCGTGAACCACAACTACGCGCGCGAGCACGAATGGAACCTGTGGTTCGTCGTTGCGGCCGCCGACGTGACCGCGCTGCTCGCCTGCGTCGCGCGCATCGAGCACGCAACCGGCCTCGCCGCGCTGCGACTGCCGATGCGCTGCGCCTACCGCATCGATCTCGGCTTCGATCTGTTCGAGGCGCCGCGCGCGAGCGCGCCGCGGCGCCACGCCCGCTCGGCGGAACCGGTCCCGCCGGCGCTGCGGCCGCTCGCGGCGCGGCTGGAGGAAGGCATCCCGCTCGTCGACCGCCCGTTCGCCGCGATTGCCGCCACGCTCGGGATGAGCGAGCCCGCAGTGATCGAAGCCTTGCGCGGCTGGTGCGAGGACGGCACCCTGCGCCGCCTGGGCGTGGTGCTGCGCCACCACGAGTTCGGCATCGCCGCCAACGCGATGACGGTCTTCGAGGTCGCCGAGGGCGAGGCCGATACCTTTGGCCGGCGCCTGGCAACGCAACCCGGCGTCACGCTGTGCTACCGGCGCGCGAGCGCACCCGGCTGGCCGTACACGCTGTATTGCATGATCCACGGCCGCGAACGCGCCAGCGTGCAGCGCCTGATCGACGACGCCACGCGCGGCGCCGGGCTCGACGGCCGGCCGCGCCAGGTTCTGTTCAGCACGCGGCGCTTCAAGCAGACGGGCGGGCGCTACTTTGCCGGGGCGGCGCCATGAGCCCGCCGGGCCGCCCCATGGGCGAATACCTGGGCGCGCAGCGCGAAGGCACTCCGGCGGACGGCTTCGCCAGAACCGGCCCGTCGGCGACGCTGACGGCCACCGACGCGCTGCTGATCCGGCGCCTGCACGGCGGCTTTCCGCTCAGCGACACGCCGTTTGCCGACGTCGCGCAGGAGCTCGGCCTGACCGAGGACGAGGTCCTCGCGCGCCTGCGCTCGATGCTCGCCGACGGCACCCTGTCGCGCTTCGGGCCGCTGTTCCAGATCGAGCGCGCGGGCGGACAGTTCGTGCTCGCGGCTCTGCAGGTGCCCGAGGAGCGCTACGACGCCGTCGCCGCGCAGGTCAACGCACTGCCCGAGGTGGCGCACAACTACCGCCGCGAGCACAGGTTCAACATGTGGTTCGTCCTCGCCTGCGCGACGCCCGAAGCGGTCGGCGCGGCCTGCGCGCGCATCGAGCGCGACACCGGGCTGCGCGTCTACGCATTCCCGAAGGAGAAGGAATTCTTCGTCGAGTTGCGCTTGCCCGTATGAAGGAGCTCTCCGCCTTCGACCGCGCGCTGATCAAGGCCACGCAGGCGGGGCTGCCGCTCGTGCCGCGCCCCTACGACACGGTCGGCGCGCAGCTCGGCGTGCCCGGCACCGTGGTCCGCGAGCGCCTCGCGATGATGCTCGAGCAGGGCCTGGTGCGGCGCATCGGCGCGGTGCCCAACCATTACCGCCTGGGCTACACCGCCAACGGCATGACGGTCTGGGACGTGCCCGACGACCGTGTCGACGAGCTCGGCGAGAAGGTCGGCGCGCTCGACTTCGTCTCGCATTGCTACCGCCGCCCGCGCGCCCTGCCCGACTGGCCGTACAACCTGTTCGCGATGGTCCACGCCCACCACCGGGCCGAGGTCGAACGGCTCGCCTTCCAGATCCAGTGCCTGCTCGCCGACGAGTGCCGCGGCCACGAGATCCTGTTCAGCAGCCGTATCCTCAAGAAGACCGGCCTGCGGCTGCCCGCCGCACAATAGGCGAGGACTCACCGCCCCATCACTCATGTTTCGCATCTCCCAGTACATGCGCGAGCTCGCCGCCGCCGAGCACGCGGGAACCTACCCCAGGCTCAGCCCAGGCCGCCCTGCGGGGCCCGGCCGCCGGCCGCGCGGGCCGGTCGTGATCTGGAACCTGATCCGGCGCTGCAACCTGACGTGCAAGCATTGCTACGCGCTCTCGGCCGACCACGACTATCCGAACGAGCTCTCGACTGCCGAGGTCAATGCCGTGATGGACGACCTGAAGGCCTTCAACGTGCCGGTGCTGATCCTCTCCGGCGGCGAGCCGCTGCTGCGGCCCGACCTGTTCGAGATCGCGCGCCGCGCCACCGACATGGGCTTCTACGTCGGGCTGTCGACCAACGGCACGCTGATCGACGAGCCCATGGCCGCGCGCATCGCGGCGCAAGGCTTCGACTACGTCGGCATCAGCCTGGACGGCCTGCGCGAGACGCACGACCGCTTCCGGCGCAAGGCGGGTGCGTTCGACGCCTCGCTCGCCGCGCTGCGGATGCTGCGCGCGCGCGGCGTCAAGGTCGGGCTGCGCTACACGATGACCGACATGAACGCGGCCGATCTGCCGGCGCTGCTGCAGCTGATGCGCGACGAGCAGGTCGACAAGTTCTACTTCTCGCACCTCAACTACGCCGGCCGCGGCAACATCCACCGTGGCCGCGACGCGCATTTCGCCGCGACGCGCGATGCGCTCGACCGGCTGTTCGACGCCGCCTGGGGCGATGCCGTCGCCGGCGGCCGGCTCGAGGTCGTGACCGGCAACAACGACGCCGACGGCGTCTACCTGCTGCAGTGGGCGCGCGCGCGCCTGCCACGCTGGGCCGATGCGCTGCAGGCGCGGCTCGAGGCCTGGGGCGGCAACGCGTCGGGACTGCACGTCGCCAACATCGACAACCTGGGTCACGTGCACCCCGACACGATGTGGTGGCACCACGACCTGGGCAGCGTGCGCGAACGCCCGTTCTCGGCGATCTGGGCCGACACCTCCGATCCGCTGATGGCCGGACTGAAGCAGCAGCCGCGCCCGGTGACGGGCCGCTGCGGGGCCTGCGCGCACCTGCGCATCTGCGGCGGCAACACGCGCGTGCGCGCGCAGCAGGTGACGGGCGACCCCTGGGCCGAGGACCCGGGCTGCTATCTCGACGACGCCGAGATCGGCCTGGCCCCGGGGGCCGATGCGCCGCGCGTCAAGACGACACCGTTCTCGGAGCGGATCCGCGTCGCGTCATGCTGAAGTACTGGCGCCGGCTCGCGGCGGCGCTGCTGCTCACGCCGCCGCTGACAGCGCATGCCGCGCCCGACCCGGCAGCGCTCTACGGCCAGCACTGCGCCGCCTGCCACGGTGCGCAGCGTACCGGCGCGATGGGTCCGGCGCTGCTGCCCGAGAGCCTGGCGCGGCTGCGCCGCGCCGACGCGCAGAAGGTCATCGCGCAGGGCCGGGTCGCGACGCAGATGGCGGGCTTTGCCGACAAGCTGTCGGCCGACGAGATCGACGCGCTGGCGCAGTGGGTCTACGCGCCGGTGTCGCCCGCACCGGCCTGGAGCGATGGCGATATCCGCGCGTCGCGGCTCGAAGTCACCGACGCCGGGAAGCTGCCCCACAAGCCGAAGTGGCGTGCCGACCCGATGAACGTGTTCATCGTCGTCGAGGGCGGCGACCATCATGTCTCGGTCGTCGATGGCGACCGCTTCGAGGTCATGCACCGCTTCGCGAGCCGCTACGCGCTGCACGGCGGACCCAAGTTCACGCCCGACGGACGCTACGTCTTCTTCGGCTCGCGCGACGGCTGGATCACGAAGTTCGACCTCTGGAACCTCGCCGTCGTGGCCGAAGTGCGCGCCGGGCTGAACATGCGCAACGTCGCCGTCAGCGGCGACGGCCAGTGGGTCATGGCGGCGAACTACCTGCCGCACACGGTGGCGCTGTTCGACGCCGACCTGAAGCTCGTCAGGACCTATGCCGCGGCAACGCTCGACGGCAAGTCGAGCTCGCGCGTCTCGGCGGTGTACGACGCCGCGCCGCGCAAGAGCTTCGTCGTCGCGTTGAAGGACATCCCGCAGTTGTGGGAGATCTCTTACGACCCCAAGGCTCCGCCCATCTACGACGGCCTGGTCCACGATTACAAGATGGGCGAGGGCATCGCCCAGCCCGGCACCTTCGGCGTGCGGCGCACGCCGCTCGAAGAACCGCTGGACGACTTCTTCTTCGACGCGAGCTACCGCCATGCGCTCGGCGCGACGCGGCCGCGCGCCGACGGCAAGGCGAGCGCACAGGTCGTGAACCTCGACATCCGCCGCAAGGTGGCGGATCTGCCGATCGCCGGCATGCCGCACCTCGGCTCGGGCATCACCTTCGACTGGGAGGGCCGGCGCGTACTCGCGAGCCCGAACCTGAAAGACGGCGCGGTAACCGTGATCGACATGGGAACGTGGAAGACCGTCAAGACGATCCCGACACCCGGCCCGGGCTTCTTCATGCGCAGCCACGAGGCCACGCGCTACGCCTGGGTCGACTCGATGATGAGCCCTACGGCCAAGGACACGCTGACCATCATCGACAAGCGCACGCTGGAGCCGGTAGGCGAGGTGCGCGAGCCGGGCCGCACGCTGGCGCACATCGAGTTCACGAAGGACGGCCGCTACGCGCTGGCGAGCCTGTGGGAGGCCGACGGCGCGCTGATCGTGTACGACGCCACGACCTTCAAGGAGGTCAAGCGCCTGCCGATGAGCAAGCCGGTGGGCAAGTACAACGTCTGGAACAAGATCACGCGGTCGGAGGGGACGTCGCACTAACATCGACCCGTTGCAATCGGTGCACTTCCCATGCCGTTCGTCATCCCCAAATACAGCCTTGCGGAAGTCGCAGATTGGGAGGCGCTGATGGTGGAAGGCAACGGCTGTGGTCGCCAGTTGAACGAAGCCACGGCGGCACTGATCAACGACTTGCCTGTCATTGGCATCGCGCAACTGAGCGCATCGAACCTGGACGACGCCTGGCTTCGCATCGCGGCACATCAGGCGCAACTTGGAAGCTTTGTCGTGGACCCCGCAACCGGGCGGTCGCTCTATCTCACACGCGAGGATGTTGCGCGGCACATCGGACTGCGCGCGGAGGGCCACGATCAGACGATCGAGGCGTTCTGGTCATACCTCTGCCGCAGAGGCGACGAAGCCAAAGGCAACAATCTTCCGTTCCATGTGGCCAACGGTGGGGAGTCGCTGCTTGCACTCAGCGGCGTCTTCGCGAGACCGGCCGACAGGGACGCAGAATGATGCTCGTGGAGCTTCGCTTGCATCGCTACCTGTTCCGGCGATCGCTGAGAACCAGCAATCAGGATCCGCCTCTCACGGTGACGCGAAGGTAGATTGCGCGGTTCCGTCGAGGGCTCCGGGCGGCGAAAGCGCGCCTGCAAGCGTGGTGCCTGGGCTCCGGTACGCACCTGGCGCTGCGCAGTAGACTTCGCCCATCCCTCGACGTACGCTCCGCCATGACTGCACCGCTGATCACCGTCGACCCCGAGATCCACAGCGGAACTCCCGTCTTCGCAGGCACGCGGGTGCCCGTCAAGTCGCTTTTCGACCATCTCGAAGCGGGCGACTCGCTGGACGTCTTTCTCGACGACTTTCCCTCCGTCACCCGCGAGCTCGCGGTCGCGGTGCTCGAGCAGGCGCGCACGTCATTGACGGAACATGCGCATCCTGCTTGACGAGGACTTGCCGCGCCGCCTCGCCACGCTGCTCGTCGGCCACGAGACAGCCACCGTCCAGCGTAGCGGCTGGGCGGGCATCAAGAACGGCAAGCTGCTCGCCCTTGCTGCAACCCGATTCGACGTATTCCTGACAATGGACGGCAATCTGCAATATCAGCAGAACCTTGCCGCGCTGCCGATCGCGGTTCTCGTGATCGAGGCGCCAAGCAACCGTTTCGAGCAGTTGGCGCCGCTCGCACCGAGCCTGTTGAAGGAACTCAACCACCTTGCGCCGCGGACGCTGCGCCGCATCGCCGCCTGACCTCGGCTGCCCCGAAGTTTCGGATCCGCGTCTGTCGCGGCGGCGACACGGCTGTGCCGACTGACTACAATCCGCCCCCCATGCCCGAGCGCCTCGCCGTCCTGCCCCAGTACCTGCTGCCCAAGCAGGCGCTGACCGCGCGCGCCGGGCGCATCGCCAATGCGCAGCGCGGCGCCAAGACGACGCGGCTGATCGCCTGGTTCGTGCGCAAGTACGGGGTCGACATGAGCGAGGCCGCCGAGCCCGACATCGCGCGCTACGCGAGCTTCAACGACTTCTTCACCCGCGCCCTGAAGCCCGGCGCGCGGACGATCGCCACGGCCGACCTGGTGTGCCCGGTCGACGGCGCGATCAGCCAGTTCGGCGCGATCGTCAAGCGCAACCAGATCATCCAGGCCAAGGGCCACCGCTATACGACGACGGCGCTCGTCGGCGCCGACGCGGCGCTCGCCGCGGACTTCGACGACGGATCGTTCGCGACGCTGTATCTGAGCCCGAAGGACTATCACCGCATCCACATGCCCTGCGATGGGCGGCTGCTGCGCATGATCCACGTGCCGGGGGCGCTGTTCTCGGTCAACCCGGTCACGGCGCGCACGGTTCCGGGCCTGTTCGCACGCAACGAGCGAGTGGTGTGCGTGTTCGAGTCGGCGCGCGGCACGCCATTCGTGCTCGTGCTCGTCGGCGCGACCATCGTCGGCAGCATGGCGACGGTCTGGCACGGCGTCGTCACGCCGCCGCGCAGTGGCGCCCTGCGCGAATGGCACTACGCGGACCAGGGCATCCACCTGCGCCAGGGCGACGAGATGGGCCGCTTCCTGCTCGGCTCCACGGTCGTGCTGCTGTTTCCGAAGGGCGACGCCTTGCGCTTCGACGCCGCCTGGGCGCCGGGGCGAGCGATCCGGCTCGGCGAGGCGATGGCGAGCCGCGCCTGACCGAACGAGCGCGGCCGGCCGGCGGCCCCGGCTACACGCCGGCGAGCTGGTAGGCCGACAGCCGCTGTGCGTCGAGGATGCGGATGTCGCGCCGGTCGATCGAGATCAGGCCGTGCGCCTCGAGCTCGTGCAGCACGCGCGAGAAGTATTCCGGCGTCAGCGACAGGCGCGACGCGATCGTCGCCTTGCTCACCGGCAGCGAGACCGTGCGCACCGCGCCGGGCTCGCCGTCCTCGAGCGCCTGGTCGCGCAGCAGGAAGCCGATCACGCGCTGCAGCCCGGAGTGCAGCGAGTAGGCCTCCACGTCGTGCACCAGTCCGTGCAGGCGGCGCGACACGCCAGCCAACATGCGCAGCGCAAAGCGGTGGTCGCGCTCGATCTCGGCCAGCACCGCCTGCTTGGAGACAGTCAGCAGCAGCGTGTCGACGAGCGACTGCGCCGAGAGGATGTAAGGCCGGTTGGTGAACATGATCGCCTCGGCAAAGCTCTGCCCGGGGCCGATCAGCTCGACCACCTTCTCCTGACCCGCGGGCGAGAGCACGAACAGCTTGACCTGGCCGGTCACGACGACGTGGAACTCGTTGCACGCGTCGCCCATGCGAAACACCATGTCGCTGCGCGCGAGCCTGCGCAACGTGCAGCCGTCGGCCACCTGGCGCAGCTCGGTCGGGCTCATGTCGTTGAACAACGGCAGCACAGAGAGATACCTGGGCACGTCGAACGGGCGCGCTTCCATCGAGGGGGTCTCCGGTCGGGAACAGCGTCGATTGTGCCTGCAGGCGACGACGGCCCCGACCGGGCGCGCGCCGATCACCCGGCTGCGCCGCGCGTCAGCTCGAAGGCGGTCGCCAGCAGCAGTGCGGCAACGACGTTGTGCGCCAGGGCGAGCGCCAAGGTCGGGCCCTGGCTCGCCATCGTCCAGCCGAGCGCTCCGGCGAGCGCGATCCCGGCCAGCAGCAGCGCACCGGCGGCGCGCCGACCGGTGCGCAAGGCGCCGACGGCCACACCGGCGAGGACCAGCGTCGTGGCCAGACCAAGCAGCCCGTGCGCCGCCAGCGCGAGCGCGCCCGACGGGTTGATCGGCGGCAGGGCCGCCAGCTGCGGCTCGCGCCAGGGATCGAGCACGCCAATCGGCAGGCCGCGCGCGGCAGCCAGGCAGTCGGCCAACCCCGAGGTGCAACTCGTCGCCGCGTAGGACGCGCTCAGCAAACCACCCAGCGCCACCTGCGCGGCAAGCAGCGCCGTGCCGAGCCAGGCTGCCAACCGCAGGCCGGGCGACGCGGTCGGCGCGCCGCGAATGGCGAGGCGCCAGGACAACGCAAGCATCGCAAAGCCGCCAAGCAGGTTGCCGATCGCGACCGCCGGCACGCGCGCGTCGCTCGACCAGCGGCCGAGCACGGCCAGAAACAGCGCCAGCGCAAGCAGTGCCAGCGCGACGCGCGCCTCGCGCCACGGCGCCTGGCGCGCGCTCTCGAGGAAACGCCGGGCCGCCCCATGCTTGCTTGGCACCCGCGCGGGGCGGGCCGGGCGCAACCCAACCTTGGGGGCGCTCAGCAGGGCGGCGAGCATCGCGATCACGAGCAGCAATGCCGTGCTCGCGACGATGCGGTGGGCCAGGCGCGCAGCCGCCGTGGCCACGCCCTCACCGACCTCCGCCGGGCGGCCCTGCTGCAGATCGCGCAGGCCCTGGCCGTAGCAGGCGGGCCAGTCGGGGCACGACAAACCGGCCTTCGACAGGCGGATGAAGGCCGACAGGCTCGTGATCAGGAGCACGAGCAGCGCGCACAGCAGCGCCAGCCGGCGCACGAACGCAAGCCTGTGCGCACGGGTGTCATCGATGTCTCGCGCAGGAGCGGGCTGGGCTATCTGGCCGATTTCCATGGCGCGAATGCTGGCCCCGCGTTCCTCGTCTTCGTTTGATTTAAATCAAGTCCACACTCGCTACCGACCTTCACCATTCTTGTACTGGTTCAAGTCCCGGCGAGCGTCGAGACCGCAGAATTTCACCGCCCTGCCGCCCACCCGGGCGCCATCCGAAGGAGACCTCATGAGCCCGACCGACCACAACGCCAACGAACCCGTGCCCTGGATGCAGCAACTGCTGGACAACCCGTTCCTGCTGCTCTTCATCGGCGTGATGGTGCCGATGATCGTCTACTCGCTGTGGGGTGTGATCGACATCCTGACCATTCCGCAGGGCAAGTAGGCGGCAAGCCCACGGCCCACCGATCGAACGCAGAACGAGGAACCAGCCCATGAGCGCCATACTTCCCCCATCAGAACGACTGTGGTGGAAACACCCGCTGGACCGCGTCGAAGGGACGTGGATCGTGATCGCCTTTGCCTGGTGCATGGTGATGTTCTTCATGATGGTCGGCTGGCATGTCTATGGCGAGCAGAACCTGTCCAACGAGACCTACCGCACGACGCCCGAGAAGTTCGCCGCCAAGACCCAGGCGATGGTCGACAAGTACACCGTCCGCACCGAGACCGACGACAAGATCCCGGTCGTGCATCCGCCCGAGGGCGCCGACGTGTACCTGATCGCGCGCCTGTGGAACTGGTGGCCGATCATCGAGCTCGAGAAGGGCAAGACCTACAAGCTGCACCTGACCTCGATGGACTACAACCACGGCTTCTCGCTGCAGCCGACCAACATCAACATCCAGGCCGTTCCGGGGTTCGAGCACGTGATCAAGATCACGCCCAATCAGTCGGGCCAGTTCGCGATCATCTGCAACGAATATTGCGGCATCAACCATTCGTCGATGGTTGGCCGCGTGTACGTGAAGTGAGGAGCCCGCAATGTCCAGCGTGACCTATCGTACCTGCCCGCGCACCGGGCTCCAATTCGAGAACAACGCCGAGAAGCTGATGATCGCCAACGCCTTCGTGGCGGTGGTGTTCCTGCTCATCGGCGGCATCCTGGCCGTCGGCGTCGTGCTGACGCGCTGGCCCGCCGTCCACTGGCTGGCCGCCGACACCTTCTACATGGTGCTGACGGCGCACGGCATCGACATGCTGATCTTCTGGATCATCTTCTTCGAGGTCGCGGTGCTGTACTTCTGTTCGTCGACGCTGCTGCGCTGCCGGATCGCGACACCCAACATGGCCTGGCTCGCCTTCGCGCTGATGCTGATCGGCGCGGTCGTGAACAACGTCGCCGTGTTCCAGGGCAGCTCGAGCGTGATGATGACGAGCTACGTGCCGATGATGGCCGAGCCGAGCTTCTACCTCGGCTTGATCCTGTTCGCCGTCGGCGCGCTCATCGCCTGCTTCGTCTTCTTCGGCACGCTCGTCGTCGCCAAGCGCGACAAGACCTATCAGGGCTCGGTGCCGCTCGTGACCTTCGGCGCGATCACGGCGGCGATCATCGCGGTGTTCACGATCGTCTCGGGCGCGATCATCCTGATTCCCACATTCCTGATGTCGATCGGCCTCGTCAAGGAGGTTGACCCGCTCGTCTACCGCACCATCTGGTGGGCCTTCGGCCACTCGTCGCAGCAGATCAACGTCGCGGCGCACATCTCGATCTGGTATGCGGTCGCGGCGATCGCCTTCGGCGCCAAACCGATGAGCGAGCGCGTCAGCCGCGGCGCCTTCCTGCTCTACATCCTGTTCCTGCAGCTCGCGAGCGCCCACCACCTGCTCGCCGACCCGGGCCTGAGCTCGGAGTGGAAGGTCGTCAACACGAGCTACTTCATGTACTTCGCGGTGCTCGCGTCGATGATCCACGGCCTGACCGTGCCGGGTGCGATCGAGGTCGCGCAACGCCAGAAGGGCCTCACCAAGGGCCTGTTCGAGTGGCTGCGCAAGGCGCCGTGGGGCAACCCGGTGTTCTCGGGCGTGATCATCGCGCTGTTCGGCTTCGGCTTCCTGGGCGGCATCTCGGGCGTGATGATGGGCACCGAGCAGCTCAACATGATCATCCACAATACGATCTACGTGCCGGGGCACTTCCACGCCACGGTCGTCGTCGGCACGACGCTGTCGTTCATGGCGCTGACCTACTTCCTGATTCCGGTGCTGTTCCGGCGCGAGATGATCAATCCGGGCCTCGCCAAGTACCAGCCCTACCTGTTCGGCCTGTCGATGTACTTCTTCTGCCTCGTGATGATGGGCGCCGGAACGCTCGGCGTGTCGCGCCGCCACTGGGACATGGCGCTCAGCGGCGCGGCCCTCGGCTATGAATGGCCGGGCGCGGCCTACCTGATGATGGGCCTGGTCGGCATCGCCGGCATCGCGGCCATCGTCGGCGGCGGGATCTACATCTACATCACGGTCGGCTCGCTGCTGTGGGGCCGCAAGCTCGACACGGGCGCGGTCAGCCCGCGCTTCACGCCGATCCCGCCCACGCCAGCCGGCGCCGCAGTGCAGAGCTACGGCTCGGCAGGCTTCACGGCACCGGGCACCTTCGTCCTCGCGATGGTCTTCCTGGCCGCGTTCGTGCTCTACTACTTCATCAACTGGAAGTACCTGTCGCAGGTCTGGGGTCTGTCCTGACGCGGGCCTACGGGAGCATGGCGCGTCCCGAGACCGTCGCCTGACGGTGATGACTGCTTGCACGCCCGCACGCCGTCGCGCCTGGCGCGCGACGTGCTGGGCGTGTTCAAGCTGCGCATCGGGCTGATGATCATGCTCACCGCGCTGGTCGGCTATGCGTTTACGCCCGGGCCCGGCCCCGGTCCGGCGCAGGTGATCGTTCTCGCGCTCGCGGTGTTCGTGTCGTCGGCGAGCGCAGGCGCGTTCAACCAGTATGTCGAGGCCGAGAGCGACCGCCTGATGGCGCGCACGCGCGGCCGGGCCTTCGTCACCGGCGCGCTGCCGCATACGCCGGCGTGGCTGGTGCTGATCGCGGCCCTGCTCGGCTTGGCGGTCGGCGCGGCTTGGTGGGCGCTCAACGCGTGGGCTGCGCTCTACACCTTCCTCGGTGCCTTCACCTATGCCGTGGTCTACACGGTGTGGCTCAAGCGCCGGACCTGGCTCAATATCGTCGTCGGAGGCCTCGCCGGCAGCTTTGCCGTGCTCGCCGGCGCGGCAGCCGTCGATCCGGCGCTGGGCGCATTGCCGCTCCTGCTGGCGCTCGTGCTCTTCCTGTGGACGCCGCCGCACTTCTGGAGCCTCGCCATCGCCAACCGGGCCGACTACGCAGCGGCCGGCGTGCCCATGCTGCCGGTCGTCGTCGGCAGCGAACGCGCCGCGTGGGCAGTATTCTGGAGCACGGTCGCGCTCGTCGCGGCGTCGTTGCTGCCGGTGTTCTACGGCGCCGGCCCGATCTATCTGGCGGGTGCCGCTGCGGGCGGTGCCGTCTTCCTGCGCAAGTCGTGGTTGCTTGCGCGCGCGCCCAGCCGCAAGACGGCCATGGGCTCGTTCTTCGCTTCGCTGTTGCAGTTGAGCCTGGTGCTCGTCGCGGCGAGCGTCGATCCGCTCCTCAGGTAGCGCGACCATGGCTGGCGCCGGGTCGTGCAGGACGACGCTGCTGGCCCTGCTGGCGGCGTCGGCGTTATCGATTGCGACGCTCGCGCGGGCCGATGACGAGCCGCCCGCGCCGCTGCCCGCGCTCGACGCCACGGCCGCGCTGCGCGCAAGCCAGGCCGCCGTCGGAAGGCAGATCTCCGATTTCACGCTGCTCGACCGCGAGGGCCGGCCGGTGCGCCTTGCCGACTATCGCGGCAAGCCGCTGCTCGTGAACTTCATCTACACCGGCTGCTTCCAGGTCTGCCCGACGAGCACGCGCGCGCTCGCCGAAGCACTGCAGGCGATGCGCGGTGGCTTCGACACGAACCAGTTCAATGTCGTCAGCATCGGCTTCAACCAGCCCGCCGACTCGCCGCAGTCGATGAAGGCCTTCGCGCTGCAGCACCGGATCTCGGCGCCGAACTGGGACTTCCTGAGCCCGCACGCGGCGACGGTGGACCTGCTGACGCGCGAGTTCGGCTTCGTCTACGCACCGACGCAGGCCGGCTTCGACCACCTGCTGCAGGTCGGCATCGTGGATGCGAACGGACGCCTCGTGGCCCAGGTCTACGGCGACGATTTCAGCGCCGATCGGCTCGGCGAGCCGCTGCGCCGCCTGCTCGCCGACCAGCCGCTGCCGCCGCAGCTGACGCTGGCCGAGATCGTCGAGCGCGTGCGCGTGCTGTGCTCGGTCTACGACCCCATCACGGGCAGCTACCGCGTGAGCTACGCGCTCGCGTTCGAGATCGCCGGCGGCGTCACGTTCGCGATCGCGATGCTGTGGTTCTTCGCCCTCGAGTGGCGCGAGCGGCGGCGGCTGCGCAGAGCGCAGCGATGACGGCAACGGCTGCCTTGCCGGGCCGGCTGCCGGCGCTGTGGCTGCGCGCCGAGCGCGGCCTCGACAAGGCCGCGGGCGGCACGGTGCACAACCCGCTGCGCCACCTGGGTGCGCTCGGCTTCCTGTGCTTCTGGCTGCTCGCGATCTCGGGCATCATCCTCTACGCTGTGCTCGACACCTCGGCCACCGGCGCGTATCGATCCATCGCCGACATGTCGCGCCTGCCCTGGTACCTGGGCGGCTGGCTGCGCAGCCTGCACCGCTACGCGGCCGACGCGTTCGTCGTCTTCACGCTCGCCCACCTGGCGCGCGAGTGGCTGCTCGGCCGCTACCGGGGCTTTCGCCGCTTCTCGTGGCTGACCGGGGTGCCGCTGCTGCTGTTCGTGTTCGCGTGCGCGATCGGCGGCTTCTGGCTCAACTGGGACCGGCTCGGCCAGTTCTCGGCGATCGCGACCGCCGAATGGCTGGACGCGCTGCCGCTGTTCGGCTCGCCGCTGACACGCAATTTCATCGACGTCGCCGCGGTCAGCGACCGGCTGTTCTCGCTCTTCGTCTTCGTCCACCTCGGCGTGCCGCTGCTGCTCGTGTTCGGGCTCTGGTTCCATGTGCAGCGCATCGCGCGCGCCGCGGTGTTCCCGCCGCGGCCGCTGGCACTCGCGATGACGGCGACGCTGATCGCGCTTTCGATCGCGCTGCCGGTCGTGAGCCAGGGTCCGGCCGACCTGGCGCAGGCGCCCGTGAGCGTGGACCTCGACTGGTGGTTGCTCTTCGTGCACCCCTTGATGTACGCCAGTTCGCCGATCACGGTCTGGCTCGCCTCCGGCGCTGCGCTGGCGTTGCTGTTCGCGCTGCCCTACCTGCCGCAGCCAGCGCGGCCGGCAGTCGCGGTCGTCGATCCGGCCAACTGCAACGGCTGCCGGCGCTGCTTCGACGACTGCCCCTATGCCGCGATCTCGATGGTGCCGCACCCGAACGCGCGCATCGGGCGCCAGTTGGCCGTCGTGCAGGCCGACCTGTGCGCGAGCTGCGGCATCTGCGTCGGCTCGTGCCCGTCGGCGACGCCGTTTCGCAGCGTCGCCGAGCTCGTGACCGGCATCGACATGCCGCAGCAGCCGCTCGACGCGTTGCGCCGACAACTCCAGCACCAGCTCGAAGCCGTGGCGCACGAGCGGCCCATCGTCGTGTTCGGCTGCGATCGCGGCGCGCAGGTCGGCGCGCTTGGCGGCAGCAGCGTGACGACGATCAGCCTGATCTGCATCGGCCAGCTCCCGCCGTCGTTCATCGAGTACGCGCTGCGCGGCGGCGCAGCGGGCGTACTCGTGTCCGGCTGCCGCAGTTGCGAGTACCGTCTCGGCGCGCGCTGGACCGAGGAGCGGCTCGGCGCCACGCGCGAGCCGCGCCTGCGCGCTTCGGTGCCGCGCGAGCGTATCGCACTGGCCTGGGCCGATGCGGGCGACGAGCCCCGGCTGCGCAGCGCGTTGAGCGCGCTGCAAGACCGCGTCGCTGCCTTGCCCGCGCCGGCAGAGGAGAATGCCATCCATGAATAGGGTCGCCACGCGCGCCACGCCGTTGGCCATCGCGGGACAGGTGCTGCTGTACGGCGTGTTCGCGCTCGTGATCGGCGTGTTCTCGCGCTGGCCGCCGTACCACCATCTCGCGGCGGACGAAGCGCTGATCAAGCTCAGCTTCACGCACAGCGCGAAGCATGTCGCCGAGTGCCGCCAGCTGAGCGCCGAGGAACTCGCCAAGCTGCCGCGCAACATGCGCGCACCCACCAAGTGCGATCGCGAACGCGCGCCGGTGCGCGTCGAAGTCGACATCGACGGCAAGCCTGCGATGCGCCATGTCGCGAAGGCGTCGGGGCTGTCGCGCGACGGCGCCTCGTCGGTCTACGAGCGGCTCGTGATCGGTGCCGGGACGCACCACGTCGCGGTGCGCCTGAAGGACAGCGCCGGTGCGAGCGGCTTCGACTACCAGCGCGAGCAGCAGGTCACGCTCGCGCCGGCACAGATCCTCGTCATCGACTTCGACGCCGAGAAGGGCGGCATCACCTTGCAATGACTTCCCTGCCTGTCTCGGTGCGGGCGCTGCGCAGCGCGCCCGACGTCACCGACTACACGCTTGCCGTTCCAAGCGACGCCAGGCGCTCGCTCGCGCGCGGCTGGCTGTGGCTGTCGCTGCTCGCGCTGGTCGGCTCGGGGCTGTTCTCGGTCCTGCTCGTGCTCTCGCGCACGCCGGGCCTGAACCAGTGGCTGCCGGTGGCAGATTTCTTCCGCGTTGCGCTCGTCGTCCACGTCGACTTGTCGGTGCTGGTCTGGTTCGTCGCCATCGGCGGACTGCTGTGGAGCCTGGACAGCGCACCGCGTGCCCTCGGCGCCGGCCGCGCCGCACTGGGGCTGGCAGGCGCCGGCGCGCTGCTGATGACGCTCGCGCCCTTTGCCGGCAGCGGCGAGGCGCCCGTCATGGCCAACTACATCCCGGTGCTCGCCGGGCCGGTGTTCCTGAGCGGCCTGGCCGTCTTCGGTGTCGGCGCGGCGCTGCTCGTGCTGCGCAGCCTGTGGCTCGCACCGCGCGTGGGCATCGCCTTCGATGGCGCCGGTGCGCTGCGCTTCGGCCTCAATGCGAGCGTGGTCGCGACGGCAGTGGCGCTGCTCGCGTTCGCATGGTCGTTCGCGGCGCTGCCCACCACGCTCGAAGGTAAGGCCTACTACGAGATCGCGTTCTGGGGCGGCGGCCATGCACTGCAGTTCACCTGGACGCTGCTGATGCTCGTCGCCTGGCTCTGGCTGGCGAGCGCGAGCGGCGCGCCGGTGCGCCTGTCGCCGCGCATCGCGCTGCTGATGTTCGTGCTCGCACTGGCGGCGGTGTTCGTCACGCCCTACGCCTACCTGGCGCACGACATCGCCTCGGTCGAGCATCGCAACCTGCTGACCTGGGCGATGCGCTTCGGCGGCGGCCCGGCCATCGTGCCGATCGGCCTGGCCGTGGCGCTGGCGCTGAGCTCGGCGCCGGCGCCGGATGCGGCCGCGAGGCCGCTGCGCGCCGCGCTGGTCGCCTCGATCCTGCTCTTCGGCGCGGGCGGGATGATCGGCGTCTTCATTGCCGGCAGCAACGTGCGCATCCCGGCGCACTACCACGGCTGCATCGTCGGCGTGACGCTGGCGCTGATGGGGCTCGTCTACCACCTGTTGCCGCGCCTGGGCTACGCCGAGCCGCCGTCGCGCCTGGCGACGCTGCAACCCTGGCTCTACGGTGGCGGACAGCTGCTGCACATCGTCGGCCTCGTCTGGTCGGGCGGCTACGGCGTGCAGCGCAAGGTGGCTGGTGCCGAGCAGGTGTTGCGCAGCAGCGGCGAGATCGCCGGCATGGGGCTGATGGGCCTCGGTGGCCTGATCGCGATCGCGGGTGGGCTGCTGTTCGTCGTGATCGTGGTCAAGGCGCTGCGGCAGCCGGTGCGGGCATGATCGTCAAGGGCTTGCAGCGCGGCCTGCAATGGCTGTTCATGCGCGTCGAGGCGGTCTTCAATGCCGCCTTCGGCGACCGGCTGAACCCGCTCTACCACCTGGGGTCGATCAGCTTCTTCCTGTTCTGGATCGTCGCCGTGAGCGGGCTGTACCTGTACGCCTTCTTCGAGACCGGCGTCGGCGACGCCTACGCCTCGGTCGAGGCGCTGACGCACGGCCAGTGGTGGGCGGGCGGCATCCTGCGCAGCGTGCACCGCTACGCGTCGGACGCGTTCGCGTTGACGATGCTGCTGCACATGGTGCGCCACTACGCCTTCGACCACCTGCGCGGGTTTCGCTGGTTCTCGTGGATCACCGGCGTGCTGCTGATCTGGCTCGTCTACGCGTCGGGCATCAACGGCTACATGCTGCCCTGGGACAAGATGGGCCAGTACGTCATCACCGCGAGCTTCGAGTGGCTGGACTGGTTGCCGATGTTCGGCGGCACGCTGATGCGCAACTTCATCTACGCGACGAGCGTGAACGACCGCTTCTTCTCGCTGCTCGCGTTCATGCACATCGGCATCCCGCTCGTCGTGCTGCTCGTGATGTGGGTCCACGTGCAGCGCGTTCCGAAGGCGCGCACGCAGCCGCCACGGATCATCGCCGCAAGCCTCGTGGCAACGCTGCTCGTGCTCTCGTTGGCCGTGCCTGCACTGAGCCAGGGCGGCCCGGCCGACATGGGCCAGGCCGTCGCGACGCTCGCCTTCGACTGGTTCTACCTGCCGCTGCTGCCCTTGATGACGGCCTGGCCGCTGTGGCAGGTGTGGGCGCTGGTCGTCGGGGCGACACTGCTGCTCGCGGCGCTGCCCTGGCTGCCGCCGCGGCGCGGCCGGACCGGCGAGTTCGCGGTCGAGGTGCACACCAGCGGCGGCGCCGTGCTGCCGCTCGCCGTGCGCAGCGGCGAGACGATTCTCGAAGCCGGGCTGCGCGAGGGGCTGGCGCTGGCCTACGAATGCCGCAACGGCGGCTGCGGCCTGTGCGAGTGCACGGTGCTGCAGGGCCAGGTCGACCACGGTGTGTACCAGCGCAGCGCCCTGCCCGATACGCTGCGCGCCCAGGGCCATGCGCTGATGTGCTGCGCGACGCCGCTGTCGGACCTGGCGATCGAGGTCGAGCTCACCGCGGCTGCGCCGCAGCTCAAGCAGCGCAGCGCGCGCGTCGACCGGATCGAGCGCCTGGCGCCGGAGATGATCCGCCTCGTGCTCACGTTACCCTCCGGCGAACACATCGTCTACCGCGCCGGCCAGTACATCAACATCATCCTCGACGACGGCCAGCGGCGCGCATTCTCGTTCGCCAACGCTCCCCAACCGGGGCAGCGCGAGATCGAGCTGCATGTGCGGCTGATTCCGGGCGGGCGCTTCACGACCCACGTCTTCGAGCAGATGAAAGTCGGCGACACGCTTGCCTTCGAAGGGCCGCTGGGTGACTTCTGGCTGCGCGACAGCGAGCGGCCGATCCTCTTCGTTGCCGGCGCGACCGGCTTCGCGCCGGTCAAGAGCATCCTCGAGGAAGCCTTCCGGCGCGGCGTCAAGCGGCAGATGTGGCTCTACTGGGGAGTGCGCCGGCGCGCCGACCTGTACCTGCTCGAACTCGCCGAGCAATGGCAGCGCGAGCACGCCAACTTCCACGTCGTGCCGGTACTCTCGCACGCGACGGCAGAAGACGCCTGGAGCGGCCGCACCGGCCTCGTGCACGAGGCGATGTTGTCCGACTTCCCCGACCTCTCGGGCCACGAGGTCTACGTCTGCGGCTCGGTCAAGATGGTCGAGGCCGCCGTGCCCGCATTCATCGCGCAGGGGTTGTCGGAGGACGTGTGCTTCTCGGACGCGTTCGTGCCTTCGGCGGGGCGCGGCGCGAGCGCCTGACCCGGGCCTCGATGACGCCGACGCGCCTACTTCGCAGGCGCTGATGCCGCTGCCGGGGCCGCCGCCGAGGCGGCTTGCTTGGCCTCCATGCGCTTGGCCGCGCGCGGGTGCTTCTCCGCGTACTGCTTCTTCGCCGCCGCTTGCTCCTCAGGGGTCATCGCGTCCCACTTCGCCTTGGCCTTGGCTTTCGCCGCCGCTTGCTCTTCTGGCGTCATCTGCTTCCACTTCTCGGCGGCGGCCTGCTTCTGGGCGTCGGTGGCTTGGGCGAACACGGACGTCGTGGCGAATGCAGCGACGAGCGCGGCAACGAGGCCGGCGCCAAGGGACTTGTTCATGCGATCTTCCTCTGCTGGATTGTGTGAATGACAGGCCTTGCACATCCCGCCTGCGCGACCTCAATGCGCCAACGCATCATGTGGTTGACATGCGAAGGGCTGCGCAGGGGGTCAGGGCAAACCGAGCGAACGCATGAAGTCGGCCACGGACTGGGTGTACTGTCCCGGGAGACCGAGCAAAGCGTTGACCTCGCCATGGGCCATGTCGACGGGAAGCACGACCACACGACCACCGAGCGCTTCCGCCTTGGCGGCGAATGCCTTCGCCTGGGGGCAGGCATCCCGGCGTCGCGAGGAGCACACTGCGAGCAAAGGCGCACCCGGCTTGGCCTTCAGCCGATGCGTCGGCGAGGATTCGCGCCATACCTCGGGATCCTTGGCAAACGCGTCGTCGTAGAGGTCGAAGTGCCTGCGCTGCATGATTTCGACAACGTCGAAGGCCGCGCTGTCCAGCGAAATCGTTCCCAGCCAGGGCTTTGCTCCCGCTCTCGTCGCAATGGTCGGATCGGCCGTCAACAATGAGACCAGATGGGCGCCGGCCGAATGACCCATGAGGAGCATTTGGCTCGGATCGCCGCCCCACGCTTTCGCCTTCGCCTGGACGAATGCCAGCGCCTTGGCAATGTCGTCGGCCTGGTCGAGCGGACGCGCCTTGGGGAGCACGCGGTAGTCGACGGATACCAGGATATAGCCCTTGCCGGACCAGTAAGTAACCTTGTTCTTCACGACCCCCTGCGCGGCCTTGTCGCCACGCTTCCAGCCTCCCCCATGGGCCATGAACAGGATCGGTGCAGCGACGGCATTGGATGGTCGATAGACATCGAGCTTTTGCGCGGGATCGTCCCCGTAGGCCACGTCACGCTCGGCAACGACTCCTTGCGGGAGCGTGAACGGACTGGCGTAGCCGGCCGGTCCGCCCTCAGCTGCCTGCCGCGCGGCAAACCGTTCCCTCAGGGTCTGCCCTGATGCGGCGGGCTGAAGGACGGCCAAGGCGGCAAGCCAGGTCAAGTTGGTCATCCACTTCCTCATCTGCACAACCCCAGCCTACGCGGGCGCCGACTTGCCGAGAAAGACCTCGCATCCACCGCGCGGGTTTGGCACGTAGCGATCACCATCGAGCGGCATGATCTTCGGTCCCCAGGGATTGGCGGTCCCGACGAACAAGCCATGCGGCGTCGAGACCAATGTCCGCAGGCCCATGTTATACGGGTTGCCCATGCCGTTGTTCGTGACGGGAACCCAGTTCTCGCCATCGTAGCTGCGGTAGAGGTCGAAACCCGACTGGTTCTCGAACATCCGCTTGGGCGTCACGTAGGCCAGTACGTTCGCGAAGGCGCCCGGCCAGCGGCTTCGATTGACATAGCCGAGCACCGAGCTCCACTCGAATGTCCCCATGTACAGCCACCCTTCGTGCTCGCACATGCGCCAGAAGTAGCCGTTGAAGAAATTGTCGAATCCCGCGAGGCGCCCCGAGAGAGGCTCCTTGCGCCCCTGCGGCGTGTCGCGTGGCTGGCCGACGATCAGGTCCCATTCGAGATCCGGATTCAGGCGGAGCAGTTCCGCCCCGGCCGGCCCGATGTTGTTCGCGCGATCGACGCCACCGCCCTGGATGCCGGTGCCGATGTAGAGGCTGCCCTTGAACACGTACATGCTCAGGACGCCCTGATTGAGCGGCCCCCGACCGGCCCCCTTGTCGAGCACCAGTTCCCAGTCGTAGGGCGGCTCGCCTTCGCAGTCGCTGCGCCAGAGCTGGAAACCGCTGTGATTCAGCGTTCCCGCGTACAGGTAGTCGCCCCAGGCGCACATCTCGTGCAGCGACTTGTTGCCGACGTCGCCGAAGCCGAAGTCGCTCACCGGCACCCAGGATCCGCGGGCCGGATCGCGACTCTCGTAGACGACGGTGTGGCCGGAGACATTGGTATTGCCGCCACGCGATCCGGCGGGCGTGGTGAACAGGCGACCCTTGAACGGGATCATCGAGCGGATCGTCGTCACCGGCAGGCCCACCAGGCCGGGCTCGCAGGTGGTCTCGAAGTTGCAGCCGTCTTCGGTCATCATGATGACCGGACCCGGACCGCGCGCCGGCGACCAGGTGCTGATGAATAGCCGCTCGAAGCCGGACGCCTCGTCGCGCATGACCGCCACGCTGCGGTAGCTGATGTCGCGCGGAATCGGCCTGCCGTGGCTGCCGATGATGGTCGGCGCTTTGAAGACCCGCTCCCACGAATCCTGGAGCGGTTCGTAGGCCCAGATCTCGGCACGCAGGTCGAGTTCGAACGGGTCGAGCGGACACTCGATGGGCCACACGTCCATGCCCAGCGATAACCTGGACCGCATCAAAGCGAAGTTGTCGCGCATCGTGGTCACGAGCAGCCGCCCGTTGAACCACACCATGGAGTGGGCGTAGGAATTGTGGCCGTCGCCGAAGCCGCGTTGGGCGATGAGCCGGAAGTCGTGTTTGCTCAGCCCGCGCGGAATGCCGATCCTGTTGACCGCGGTCACGTCGCGGCCTGGCTCGCGGCAAACTGCCTCGCATACTCGAGGTGAGCCTCTTCACGCGCCGCGAAGGGCCCGACGCGTGCCTTCTCGCGCGTCGTGAAATACCAGTGCCCGTCGACGGCGAACACTCTCTCGCTGCGGAAGTGCCGCTGGCTTGACTCGCCGACGCGATGACGCGGCATGCGGCTGTACTCGCCACCCCAGAAGCGCCGGCAACCCGCGATCACCTCTTCCGGCCGCGAGGTCGGGAAGAAGTGTCCGGCATCGCGCACGCGGCGGAATTCCGCGTGCGGCCAGATGTCGAGCAGTTCCGACCCCGTCAGTCTCGCCTGCGAGTGGTCGCCGTACATGGCCAGGATCGGAAAGCGCAATCCGCGCAGCGCATCGAGCGTCAGCCCGTCGTCGCCCATCAACTCCTTCTCCGCGGTCGTTTTGTGCATCAGCTCGAGCCACTTCGCGGCGGTGCGCCGGCCGGCCTTGCCGAGCAGCGGCCCGGCCAGCTCCGAGAGTTCCTCGGGGAGCTGTTGGCCGTCCGTCTGGCACTCGGCCAGGCGAGTCAGCAGCTTGTAGCCGAAATAGGGGTCACGCGCGTCGAGAGCCAGGCCGTGCCGATCGAGCAGCGGCTGGATCTCCTGCCCATAGGCCCACTCCTGCGGCGTCTCGACGTGCCTGACTGCGGATATGTGGCTATCGGCAAGCACCAGGCTGCGCACACGGTCGGGCTGCTCGACGGCGAAGTTCAGCGCCACGATACCGCCAAAGCTGTGGCTCAGCAGGTGCGCCTTGTCGATTTCGAGGTGATCCAGCAGCTGCGCCAGGTCACGGGCCAGGATGGCCGGCGTGTAGCCACTGGCCGGCATCTCGGAACGGCCGTGCCCACGCAGGTCGAACAAAGTGACCCTGAACTGCTGCGAGAACTCGACCGCGAAGCGCAGGTACCAGAACGCCAGGCTCGTCGCGAGGCCGTGCACCATGACCAGATGCTCGCGCGTATCGTCCGCCCCGTTGTCGATCCGGACATGATTGAGCCGCTCGCCATTGACGAAGGCACCGGTAACCCTGCTACTCCATGTACCCCAGCATCTGGAGTTGCTCCATGATCTGCTTCTTCTCGTCCTCGTCCATGGCCTCGGCCTGCCCGTCCGTGACCGCCGTGTGAGTCGCAGCGCCGATCGTGATCGGATGTGCCGCCCTGTGCTCGCTCGTGAACATGCCGGGCGGGACAACGCCCTCGAAGTCCGAAGGCACAGGCAGGCCCAGGCTGTAGAGCAGGGTCGAGGAGACGTCGGTGATCTGTCGGCGTCCGAGCATCTTCCCCTGCTCGATTCCCGGCCCGTACCCAAAGAACACGCCGTCCGGGTGATGCGTGCCGATCGCGTAGTGGCGCTGTTCGACAACCGGCAACACATTCTTGACCGAAACAAAGCCGAAGTCGCGCAGCACGAGTTGAAGATCGGGCGCCGAGGTCATCGCAATGCCCGGGAATACATCCTCGCGCTTGTGAATCTCGGCAATGACGCGTTCGCCGGTCGCGGGGTCCTTCAAACTCTCGAGATCGCGGATCAGGCGATCGCGCACCGCCTCGTAGTCCTTCGGCTCGATGCCCGAATCGCCCGGCTGGCGCGCCACGCGGATCGTGATGCCGTTGCAGGAAGGCGTACGGCAGTAGGCGATCGTCTTGCTCCAGTCCAGGTAGGCGAAGTAGCTGTTGTCGCGTCGTGCGCCGGCCTCACCGTCGGGCAGCGGCTTCCAGTGCACGTAGCCCTTCTCGGCGAGAAAGGCGTTGATGCGCACGACTTCGGTCGAGGCCGTGAATCCGTGGTCCGACGCGAAGAACACCTGGACTTCAGGGCCGGCAGCGGTCACGAGGCGCTCGATGAAGCCGTCGAGCTGGCGGAAGTAGCCCAGCGACAGCTCGCGCATGCGCTGGTGAAAGCCGCTCAGTTCACCCTGCTGCAGGGCTGGATCGACGTACGGCCAAGCTTGGTGCTGCAGTTTGTCGACGCCGTCGAAGAGCACCGCCATCAACTCCGGTGCCTCCTCGTTCATCAGCGTCTCGGCAACCCTGAACCACTGCTTCTCGCGCGGCAGGTGGTAGCGCACCCAATCCTCGCGGTCCTGATCGCTCAGTTCGTTGCCGGACTGCTTCTCCTGCTCGAAGTCCCAGGCCAGTTCCTGGGCGTTGAAGTCAGGTATGGCCTTCAACCGGTCGTACAGGTCCTTCGGGTACGAGTTGCGCCGCAGGTGGCGCCACGGAACGAAGCCAGGAACGACGAAACCGTTCAGTTCGGCAGGCGGTGGCGCGGTGAATGGAAAGTTCAACGCGGCGACGCGCTTGCCTTGCCGACTGGCAATCGACCAGATCGTCTCGACCCGGCAATCGCGCGAGTCGAACAGGGTGAAGAAGACCTCGTCGCCACGTTCTTCGGCGCGGATGAAGTCGAACACGCCGTGGTGGCCGGGGCCGCGACCCGTCATCAGCGATACCCAGGCGGGCGGCGTGAGGGGATTGGGAGTGGAGCGAAGCTTGGCGCGAACGCCGTCTCGGTAGATCTTGGCCAGAAAGGGCATCACCGGCCCGCCCGGCCCATCCTTGACGAGGTCGTCGAGAACGGTGAAGGTCGCGCCGTCCAGGCCGATGAAGAGGGTGCGCACGGTCATTTCGTCATACCTTCCTTGCCGAGCTTGGCATCCACGAAGGCGGCGAACTGTGCCAGCGACAGGTCACCGACATAGCTGCCATCCTTCATCAGCAGATCCTGGAAGCCGAAACGCTGCCCGTAGCACTGCTCCAGCGCAACGCACAACTGGATGATGTCCACCGAGGCGAACTCGAGGTCGGCGGCAAGCAGCGCGTCGCCCCCCGGCGGCTTGCCGAGGTCGACGCCCCAGTCCTGGATCAAATCCTCGACCACCGCGATCACGGTGCCCAGCGTCGTGTCCTTCTTCAGTCCAGTCATTCCTCGGTCTCGAGTTGCCCCAACGCGAGGCGTGCTGCCGCGAGTATCGCCCCTTCGTGACGGAAGACCCGAACCTGGACAGCTCCCGCCTCGTGCTCAACGAGAAGGTGTTCACATCCTTCGTCTGCCCGCGCGATGGTATACGCCCATGGCTGTCCCTGCAGGCCGATGCCCAGACACTTGGCGGCAGCTTCCTTGGCGCACCACAGGCGCAACAGTCGCTCGTCGAGGTCGCTGCCGCTGCAACCTTCGATCAGGGCCTGCTCCGCGGGAGCCAGGGCGCCGGCCAGCAGTTCGGGCCTGCGCGCGTTGGCCAGAGACTCGAAATCGACGCCGACCGGACGGTCCGAGGGGCTGACAGCGACGACACAGTGCACCGCATCATGGGACAGCGAGACCCGCGGCGGCCCGATGAGCCGGTCGCACCACCAGCCATCAACCCAGGGTGCGCCCTGCGGATCATGCTCGACCACGATGTCGGACGGGTAGAGCAGCTGCCCGGTCTGCAGATGAATCCAGTGCCGCACCGCCTCCTTCAGCGCCGCGCGCGCGTAAAGCCACTCGCGGCGGCGCCGCAACGGGCCCTCGAGGGTGCGCCACTGCGCCCGCTCCGACTCGTCGAGCACGGCGTGCGCGAGCACGCGCAGGCAGATGCCGCCTGACTGCTGGCACAACTCCTCCGGCATCAACGGCACTTGCCACAGCAAGGTCTGATCGTCGATGGCATGGGCGACAGGGGCGCCCAGCCAGCCGCCAAGCGGATAGGTTCGCGCAGCATGGTACGAAGGGGTCACCCGGAAGAACAGGTTGACCATGTCGCCACCGCGCAGCAGGACGCGGCCCTCGCCATCGGTGCATTCGAACTGCCAAAGGCGCGGCGCTTCAATGGCGGTCTCGGCGGGGTCCACGGGATGCTGGCGGGCGCGCATGACAACACCCTCGCGATCGGCCGGGCAGGGTTCGTGCAACTCGATGCGGCCGATCGTGGAGGGGAACGAATGGAATTCCGGCCCCACGTACTGGACCAACCAGCACGGCACGACCTGCCCCAGCGCGTCGAGCAGCACCGGGTTGAGGATCAGCTGCGGCCGGTGCCCTTCGGCAAAGAACCCGGTGAGCCCCACCGGGCTCAGGCGCACGTCGATGCCGCTGTCGTCCCAGCCGGCGATCTCGCGCATGCTCTGGAACACCGGCCCGTGGAACATGGCGTAGCGGCCCGGCGTATACATGTTGGGCACGTCGATGCCCCACGGCCGGTGCTCCGTCAGCGGCGCAACGCCCTGCAACCTCCAGTCGGATTCGAATCCGAACTCGGCGCTGACGGCCACGCCCCGCAACGTAACGATGCGCGCGGCAAAGCGGCCACGCTCGCGATCGAGCACCTCGGCGTGGACGTCGAGCGTGAGCGCGCCATCATCCAGCGCGATCCAGTCGAACGCCTTGACGTTCTCGATGACTCGGACGTCGCAGCGCCCCGCAAGGAGCGCGCAGGCCTCGGCCATGATCTCGAGGCTGACCATGAAGGGCACGCAGGCCAGCCCATGCAGGCCGCTGCCTTCGTCCGACACCGGACCCGACAGGACGTGGTCGCGGATGAAGCAGTCGTTGTCGAGCCCGACCCGGCACTGGGCGAAGACATGGACATCGTCGAGTTCGACGATGGTGTCGAGCAGTGGCGTACGGCTGTCGTTGGCGTGGCTCGACGAGACCTGGGCCTGCATCGCATCAGTCCCGATGGCCTCCCCCTGGGAGACGATCTCGACCAGCGCCCGCTGCTGATCGAGGAAGCCGCGCATCAACCCGAAGTACTCGCTCATCACCTGCGTCCGGGCAGAGTCGCCGCCGCCAGCGGCAGCGGCGGGCGCGGCTTGCATCGCATGCACGGGCTCCGTCGGCACTACAGCGGGCGTTCCGACCAGTTCGCGCACCCGGACCCGCTCGCCTTCACTCAGGCGAACCATCGGCATGGTGTTGTCGAGCAGTGGGGGTCGCGACTTCTCGGAAGCGCCCTGCAGATCGATCGCGTCGATCGCGCGCTGCTCGAACAGGCGCGCCAGTTCGAATGGGCGCCCTGCAACGTAGAGTTGGCCTAGCACCGACAGAATCTGCTCGACGCCGCCGCGGCGTCGCACGTTCGTAGGCAGTACCACGTACTCGCGGTCGATCAGCACGTCGTTGACGAAGGCGCTCAGCTTGGCCGACGGTCCGACCTCGACGAAAAGCCGCACGCCGTCGTCGTGCATCTTGAGCACCGTCTCGCGAAAACGCACCTTCTTCGACCATTGCGCTGCGGCGAGTTGGCGGACCGCCGCCGCACTCTCGGGGAAGACATCCACCGACGCACAGGAATAGAGCGGCACCGCAGGTTTGCCAAGCTTGATCGCCTTGTAGTATTTCAAAAAGGCCGCGCTCGCGTCGGCGAAGGCTGGCGTGTGATAACCCCGATCGAAGGGCAGCGGCATGCAGATGCCGCCGAGGGCCGTCAGCGCTTTCTGCACCCGCTCGATGCCCGTGGGCTGGCCGTACAGCACGATCTGGTTGGCGCAGTTGTCCATCGCGACGACCACGTCGCGACCGACCGCGGCGAGTTGCTCTTCCACCGTGTCTGGCGGCAGGGCGCCGACGGCAAGCAGGGCGCCGGTTGGAATCTTGCCCTCGGCGAGCAGCGACTCGTAAACCGCGAAGTGCCGGCTGATGCAAGCCGCGAGCTCTTCCGGCGCAGACGCCGGATTGGCGCCACTGGCGACGAGCGCCGCCGACTCGCCTGAACTGTGCCCCATCATCGCGTCGGCGCGCACGCCCAAGGACACGAGCAGTTCGAACATCGCCAGGCCGCCGATGAAGACCGCCTCTGAACCGACGTCCATGTCGTTCAGGCGCTGTTCGAGTTGCGCCCGACGTTCGGCGCCGACCTCGATCGGTGGGAAGACGATATCGGTACGGGTGTGGCCGGCAGGCAGGTCGTACAGGCCGTGCCAGAAGTCGAGCCAGTGCTGGACCGGCGGGAAGTACGGCGCAATGTCGGCCAGCATCTCGGGATACTGCGACCCTTCGCCGGGGAAGAGGAACGCCAGCTTGCCGCCTTCCCGCTGGGCGCTGTAGGCCAGGCCGGAGCGCGTCTGCCACTGTGCGTCGGCGCCCCCGCGCAGCCGGGCTTGCGCCTGCGCAATGCCCTTGGCGAGACCGCCGAGGTCTCGGGCCACGATGGCCAGGCGGTGCTGCCCTGCCGCGTCGGCCTTCGCGAGGGCGGCCGCAATCTCGGCGAGCCGCCAGGCGGGGCTGCGCGCTATGGCGGCGCCGAGGTCGTCGAGCTTGGCTTGCAGCGCTTCCCCGGACTCGGCCGAGAGCACGCAGAGCTCGGCTGGCCAGAATGTCAAGTGCTTGGGCTGGTTGGCCTGGGCAGGCGCCTGTTCGAGGATCGCATGCGCGTTGATGCCACCAAAGCCGAACGAGTTGACGCCGGCGCGGCGCGGCTGGCCGAGCCGGGCCATCCACGGCGCATTGCGGGTATTGACGAAAAACGGCGTCTGCTCGATGCCGAGCTCGGGATTGACCTGCTCGCACAAGGTCATCGGCAGCGTGCGGTGCTGCAGCGCGAGCGCCATCTTGATCAGGCTCGCGATCCCCGCGGCAGGGATGCAGTGGCTGATCATCGACTTGACCGAGCCAAGCGCTTTCACGCCGGTCGGCGTGGTGCGCTCGCCGAAGATCGATTTCAACGACGCGATCTCGGTCTTGTCGCCGAGCGGAATGCCAGTGCCATGCGCCTCGACGAGGCCCACGCTGTCCGGATCGACCCCCGTGGCCGCGTAGGCGCGGCGCATCGCAAGCGTCTCGCCGTCGTGGCTGGGCGCGAGCAGACCGGTGCCGCGCCCGTCGCTCGACTGCCCGACGCCACGCAACACGGCGTAGATGCGGTCGCCGTCGGACAACGCATCGTCGAGTCGCTTGAGCACCACGACCCCGAGCCCCTCGCCGAGCAGCGTGCCGTCGCTGCCGGCCTCGAAAGGCCGGATCCTCCCGCGCGCACTGAGCGCACCAAGCTGGGTGAAGCTCGTGGACACATCGGCGGGAAGGGTCGCGTTGACGCCGCCGGCAAGCATCATCCGGCTGCGCCGCATGCGCAGCTCGTCGATCGCGGCAGACACCGCGAGAAGCGACGACGCACATGCCGCGTCGAGCACGTAGTTGGGGCCGCGCAGGTTGAGCCGGTTCGCGATGCGTCCGGTCATCATGTTGGGCACCAGGCCGGGCGCGTTGTCGGCGTTGGTCGGCGGCAGCTTGGCCTGCAACAACTTGCGCAGTCCGTCGAGACCGGTCTCGTCGACATGCGGCAGCGCGGCGCGCAACAGATCGATCGTCTGGTCGATGACGATGTTCTGCTGGATGACCGTGACCTGCCCACGATGCAAGTAGGCGCTGTGGCCGAGAACGATGCCGGTCTCGAGGTGATCGGCACCCGGGCGCAGATAGCCGGCGTCGGCGAGCGCGTCGCGCGCCACCCTCAGGGCAAGGAACTGGTCGGTCTCGCCCCCATCGACAGAGTTGGGCATGATGCCGAACTCGCGCGGATCGAAGCGGTACAGATCGTTCAGGAAGCCGCCGGCCTGGGTCTTGATCCGGCCCGCGTCGAGGTAACGCTGGCCGCCCCACGCTTCGACGGGCTCGCCGATCGCATCCACGCCCAGGAGGATGTTGTTCCAGTACGTGCGCAGGTCGGGCGCCCGCGCAAAGATGCACGCCATGCCGATGATTGCGATCGGCTCCGCGAGTTCGGGGCGGTTGGCTGCTTGACTCATGGGAATTCCTGCTGCACGGGTGCGCTGACGCGCCCGCGTCCAAAGCCTATGTCAAGGCGTCTTCGGCGCTGCGCGCCGTTCCCCCGAGGCGGTTCAGGGCCGCGCTCGCGACACTGTCGAGTTCCTCGATCGAAAGCACCGCCTCGCCTGCGTCGTCGTAGAAGACCACATTGGCACGAATCAGCGTCGGATCGGTCACCTCGATGCGCGTGTACTCCATGTGCATCCGCGGGGGGCAACGATCGCGAAAGCGCAACACGCGGCCGAAGCGCGTCGGCAGAGCCGATTCGTCGCGAAACGTGCGTGCCCACAGCCATGCCATCTGTGCGGCCGCGTCGAGCAGGCCCGGATCGAAGATCCAGTTCGGTGCGTCATCGCCGAGGCCCGTCAGCCAGGCCGCCGGCGGGGTCGATCGCACCGTCGCGCCCGAGCCCGACCCGGACAGCCCGTCGATGTGCTCGATCACCTGCAGGCGCGGACCGTGGAAGAGCCACTCGCGATAGGCCTTGTCCACCGTCAGCTGCTGCTCATCGTGCCGGCTTCTGGACGCGGGGTCCGCCGGCGGCAGCGCGTGCGCGAGTGCCACGACGCACCGGTAGTGCGTCAAGGCCCGCCCATCGGCAATCTCGCTTTGCAGCGTCACGCCAACCTCGAAGCCCTCGCTGCTGCCATAGGGCGCAGGGCTGACGACGATGCGAAGATTGCGGGGCGCGTCGGCGAACTCCAGGCCCTTGAGCAGTTTGTGCTCGCCGACCGCGGCCACTTGCCAGCCCGGCCACAGCACCGCCGCGGCTTCGGCCATCAGTTCCAGCGCCGCGGCCGCCGGCAGGACCGGCTTGCCGTCGAGCGCATGTTCGTACAGATACCGATGGCGCGCCGGATCGACGCGCAGCTTGAATACCCGCTCTCCGGTGGGGCGGGTCTCGATTTCGCAATGGCCAAGCAGCGCGCCCAGCGCTGGCGGCGCGGGATCCATTGCGATGGTGCCCGCCTCGGACTCGCGCTGCGCCCAAGGCGCCGCGCCGCAGACGACCTCGACCGGCGAGCCCGCCGCGCGGGCGAGCTCCTCGCGGAACAACCGCCGGCCCAGCGCCGCGCTGACCAGGCTCACGCCCTTCTCGGCAAACTTGGCCTCGGTCTCAGGGGTGACCATGCCGGCACCGAACTTGGTTGCGCCCCACGGCCCCCAGCACAGCGCGCTGACCGTCACGGTATCGCCCCAACGGGCCTGGAGCGCCATGCACAGGCGGTTCATCAGTTCGTTGGCGGTCGCGTAGTCCGACTGGCCGCTGTTGCCGTAGCGCCCGGCAACCGAACTGAAGACGGTGAAGAAGCGCAGTTTGTCCGGATCGACGCAGCGCTGCAGGTTCAGCAGCCCCAGGACCTTGGTCTCGACGACGCGCGACCAGCTCTCGCTCGACTTATCGGCGAGCAGCTTGTCCTCGATGATGCCTGCGCCATGCACGACGCCGTCGATGCGACCAAGGCGACGGACGACATCGGCGACGAGGTCGGCGCAGGCCGCGGCGTCGGTCACGTCGACCGCGTGATACTCGACGGCGGCACCGGCAGCGCGAAAGTCGGCCAGGTTGGCCCGCATCTCGCGCTGGTCCAACAGGCCTTGCACGGCGCGCCCTATCTCGCCAGGGGTCATTTTCGCGGCCCCGGAGCGGACTTGCGCAACATAGTGCTTGCGTAGCGCATCGCCATCCATCAGGGCAGCGGTATCGGCCGACTCGACGGGACCGAGTTCGCGGCGCCCTGTCAAGACGAGCGTGTTGCCAGGTCGCGCCAGCTCACGCAGCACTTCGCCCGTGATGCCGCGCGCGCCCCCGGTCGCCAGCACGACGAGCTCCCTGAGCGACGCTTCGCGCGCCGGGTCCACGACGACGGCTTCAGGCGTCGTGATGAAGATCGTGCGCCTGCCGGCCGGGTAGCCGACCTCCTGGCGTCCCCCGTCGAGTTCGATTTCGGTCAGCAGATCGGCTGCCACCTCGACGGCATCGCGCGCCGGCTCCACATCCACGGCACGAACGCGCAATCGCGGCCGTTCCTCGCGCAAGGACTTGACGGCTCCAAGTGCACCGGACTCCATGCGCAGTACGCCTGAACTGCTGCCCTCGCGACCGAAGAGCCCGCCGAGACCGCTGACCGCTACCACGTGGCCATCTTCGGCAAGCAGGCCGCCGAGCTCACGCAGCAGCAGGAAGAACGACTTCTCGTTGACCTGCAGCGCTTCACGCCACTGCGCCGGGGTCCCGCTCGCAGCAAGCTCTGCGGAGCCGAGCGTCGCCAGATGCACCACACCGGCGACCGTGCCGCCCCCTTGCAAGGCCTCGCAGCGTTGCAGGAGCTCGGACTCCGATCGCAGGACATCGGCATCGATGATCGCGATGTCGCCTACGCCGTGCGCGCGCAGGGCGTCGGCCAGCGCCTCCGCGACGCCGAGCGCGTCGCGCGTCAGAATGAATCGCCCAGGCGTCAAGCGCCGCGATGCCTGCTCGGGAATCGGTTCGTGCTGCGGGCGCATCACCAGCCGGGGCGGGTGGCTGACGGCGTCAGCCCGTGATCCCGCCCCGGCCGAATCAAAAGGGACGGCGACTGCGCCTCCCACCTTCGCTTGTGCGACCAGGTCGAGCAGGCCGTTGAGCGTGGCCTGCGTATTGAGTTTGCTGCGGCTCTCGGTAAGCGCCTCGCGATAGCCCGCGGGCAAGGCCTGCAGCATGGCTCCGACGACCTCGATGCGCTTGATCGAGTCGATGCCGAGATCGGCCTCAAGGTTCTGGTCCAGACCGACCATGTCACGCGGATAGCCGGTCTTCTCCTCGACGATGCCAAGCACCAGATCGACGAGCTTGTCGCGCGTCAATGCCCCGCCAGTCGCGCCCGACGACGCGACAGGTGCCTGGACGGCGGGCTTGGCAGTAACTGCAGACGGCGCTGCCTTGGTGACAGGCGCCGCTACGACCGGAGCGACCGGCGGAGGAACCACCACAGTCGGCGCGGAAGCGGCCGGCGCCTGCGCCGGCACCACTTCGGCCATTCGCGGCAGGGCCATCTGCATCGTGCGTGCGCGCAGCGCAATCGGTGCGCGCGCCGGCGCACTCTCGCCCAGGAATGCCGACATCACCCGCTCCTGGGTTTCCAGGAACTGACGCATCGTCATGAAGTATTCGGACATGACGGAGGGATCCGCCATGCCGGGTGTCGTTCGTCGTTCATCCATGGATCGCCCCCCTCGTCGGGTTGGTTGCAGGTTGATGGGATGGGATGCGGCACGCCCCGTGGAGAGCGGCGCGGCTGGCTCGGCGACAGCGCGTGGCGCCTCGGCAACCGGTGGCGTCGGGCCAGCATTGCCGGGGCGGGCCGCAAGTCGCGCCTGGGCCTGCTCCAGTGTCACGCCGACCTGCCGCACCGGCTCGGTCGCGCGGCGCGAGCCACTGCCGTTGACCATCCACGCATGCTTGGACACCGGCTTCGGCGCGACCAGGGCAGAAGGCCGATCTGGATCGCCGACCCGGCACTCGCGGCGCGAGAACAGCGCGTCGAGATCGAGCGTCAGCCCCGCGCACAGCAGCTGGCCCAGGCCGCCGAGCAGGCCGGGCAATCCGGTGCCGTCATCGATGGCCACGGCCACGTGCGGTCGTCCCTCGAGGATGCGTGCGGCCAACCGCGCCAGCACGGCCTTCGGCCCGACCTCGACGAAGACTCGCGCCCCGTCTGCATACATTGCTTCGATCTCGGCGACGAACTCGACCGGCTGAACGAGATGTTCGGCCATCTGACGCTTGACCCGCGCCACATCGCTCGAGTGGGGGCGTGCGGTCGAGTTGGAATAGACCGGAGTGCCCGTCGGCGCCCAAGGAGTAGCCTCGATCAGGCGCGACAGCGCTTCCTGCGCCGGTTTGACAAGGCTCGAGTGAAATGCGGCGGCAACCGGAATCTCGCCCACCTCCACACCCGCCGCGGCGAGCCTTGCGCAGGCAGCCTGCACGCCGGCGCGCGTACCGGAGACGATGCACTGGGCCGGCGCATTGTGGTTGGCGATCGTCACGCCGGCAATGTCGGCGATCGCGTCCTCGACGGTCAGGCGCGGCGCACTCGCCGCAGCCATCGTACCGAGTTCGGCGCCGGCCGCCGACGCGGCATCGACGATGAACCTCCCGCGCGCCGCCGACAACTGCATCAGCGCGTCGAAGTCGATCGCCCCGGCAACGTGCAAGGCGACAAGTTCGCCGTAGCTGTGCCCGCCGAACATGTCGGGACGCAAGCCGAGCGAGTGCAGCAACCGGTATAGACCGACCTCCACCGCACCGAGTGCGGGCTGGGCAACGTCGGTGCTCGTCAGGGCCTGACGCGCGGAAGCCTTGTCCTCGGCGCTGTAGGCGCCGCGCGGGAAGATGAACGATGACAATGCACGCCCGGCGCCGAAACGCGCGCTGAACGCCTCGTTCAGAACGGCATCGGCGCTGGCCAGGGCGTCCGCAACCGCGTCGAAGTGGAGCGCCGCCTCGCGCGCCATCTCGGGGTACTGCGACCCCTGGCCCGAGAACAGCACTGCGATCTTGCCCAGCGGCGCACTCGAAGTACCGTGCGCGATCCCTGGCCCCGGCGATCTTGATTCACCGCGCAGAAAGGCCTGCGCCGCGACGAGCTTGGCGCGCAGATCGTCGGCGTTGCGCGCAACGATGGTCAGCCGCTCCTGCCGCGGCCGCCACCTCGCCGCCAGACTCGCGGCCAGATCGCGCAGCCGCAGCTTGCTCACCCCTTCGAGCTGCGCGTGCAGGCCACCCAGGCGTTCGATCAGCGCCGCCCGATCGGGCGCTTCGAAGACCATCAGTTCGGCGCTCCAGGCGTTGCAGGCTGGCGGCCGCAACCAGTCGCGGTACTCACCGCGGTACTCCTCGAGCACGGCATGAAAGTTGGTGCCGCCGAAACCGAAGGCGCTGCAGGCCGCGCGGCGCGGGACGTCGGTGCGCGCGAGCCAAGGCAAGGCCTCGTCGAGCAGATAAAGCGGTGCCACGGGGTCGGCCAGTACCCGGTTGGGTTGCGTCACGTTGAGGTGCGGCGGGAGAACGCGATGGTGCAGCGCCAGCGCCGCCTTGGCCAGGCCGGCGATGCCGGCCGCCGCCTTGGTGTGGCCGATCATGGTCTTGACTGAGCCGATCACGGCCTGGCGCGGCCGCGCACCTTCCTCCTCGATCAGGCGGGTTGTGCTCTCGAGTTCGGCCGTGTCTCCGGCGACGGTACCCGTGCCATGAGCCTCGAACAGGCCCACCGTCGACGCGCCAAAGCCGGCCATTGCATACGCGCGGCGCATCGCGCGCAACTACCCCACCAACAGCGGCACCGTCAGGCCCTTTGCATTGCCGTCGCTGCTTGCGCCTACGCCCTTGATGACGGCATAAATGCGGTCACCGTCGCGCTCGGCGTCGGCGAGGCGCTTCAAGGCCACCATCACGATGCCTTCGCTGATCACGATGCCGTCGCCGCCGGCATCAAAGGTCGAACAGCGTCCGCGCGGCGACAGCGCCTGTGTCTTGCTGAAGCAGAGGTAGCCGAACGGCCCCTGCACGGTGTCGATGCCGCCGGCAATGACGAAGTCGCTGCGGCCGGCGATGAGTTCCGTGACGCCCTGATACACCGCAGCCAGTGATGAGGCGCAGGCGGCGTCCGTCGTCAAGTTCATGCCGCCGAGGTTGAGCCGATTGGCGATGCGCCCGGACGCCACATTGGGCAGGATGCCGGCAAACGAGTCTTCGGTCCACTCGGGCAGGCGGGCAGCGATCTCGGCAGGCAGCTCGCCCGCGAAGCGCGGCAACTCCGAGCGCAGTCCATACTGCATGCCGATGTCGCCGGCGCCTCCGCTTGCGCCGATGATGACCGACGCGCGCTCGCGGTCGAACGCCTTGTCGTGGTAACCGGAGTCGACGAGCGTACGGTGCGCGATCTCCAGACCCATGAGTTGCATCGGGTCGACCGACTCGATCGCCTTGGGCGGCATGCCGTACTGCATGGGGTCGAAGGCCAAGTCGTCGAGAAAGCCGCCCCACCGCGAATAGATCTTGTCCTTGGCCTGACGATCGGCATCGAAATAGAGCCGCCAATCCCATCGGTGCGCAGGAATCTCGGTAATCGCGTCGACCTTGGCGAGGATGTTCTCCCCAGTAGGTCGGCGTCGAGTCGGCCATCGGCAGCACGCTGGCGATGCCGATGATCGCCACGTCGGCCGGACGCGCAGCCTGCGCGGGTGTTCGCGCGGGTGCTGCAGCAGGCAGACGGAGCCATTGCCGCGCGCCCTGTGTGACCTCGGTGTGCAGCGCGTCGATGTCGGTCACCGCGGCGCGCAGCGTGGCCACCTGGCCCAGCATGTACATGCCTTCCTCGCGCTGCTGGGCGACCTCGAGAGAAATTCGCTTGCCGCCCAGGCCATCGCGCTTGCGCCCCTTGGAGGCGATCAGCAAGCGGCCGAGAATCAGGTCGTCGAGTTGCCTGCGTACCTCGTCGCTTGGCACCGCATTGCGTCGAAACTCCCGGCGCTGGCGAAAGAAATTGTGCGCGAAGGGCGTGTAGGCACAGCGGCTGGCATGACCGGGTCCGGACTCCAGGTTCACCGTGTGTTCGCACTCCAGGACTTCTTGCTGGAACTGCGGGACGATGGCGCCGGTGGCGACGATCTCCTCGGTAAACAGGTAGGCGCTTCCCATGAGGATGCCCACCTTCGATCCCATGGCCACCAGCGGCGCGACGAGCACCTGGAGCATCGCCGACGAAAGGCCGTCGTGGATCCCTCCGGCAAAGACGAGTTCGACCTCCTCGCCCTTGACCTTGCCCGTCCCGAGTTCCTCGAGCAGGCGATCGACCATCGAACTCCAGAGCACGAAACTGCTCAGCGGCCCGATATGCCCCCCGCACTCGCGCCCCTCGAAGATGAAGCGGCGCGCGCCCTCTTGCAGGAAACCCGCGATCAGGCTGGCCGCGGGAACGTGCAGGAAGGTCCGGACGCCGGCCTGCTCAAGGTGGACAGCCTGGTCAGGCCGGCCGCCGGCGATGATCGCGTAGCCGGGCTTGAACCGAGCCGCGACGGCCAGTTGCTCGTCGAGCAGCGATTGCGGTGCAAAGCCGAGCAACCCGATGCCCCAGGGATGGCCTTCGAGCAACGCGGCGCTGCGTTCGAGCAACGTCTCCAGCGCCTCGCCCTTCAGCAGGGCGAGTGCGACCATGGGCAATGCACCGCCCTCGGCGACCGCAAGCGCGAATTCGGCGACGTCGGACACGCGCGTCATCGGACCCTGGATGATCGGATAGCGCGTACCCAGCGCCACCGCCAACGGCGCGCCTTCAGCAATCACGTCGTGCGCCGCGGCGACGCCCAGATGGTCAGCGACGGCGGCTTCGAAAGCGGCCAGCACGCCGCCCAGGCTGCGATGGCGCCTGCGCCAGGACGCGGCAAAGCAGACGTCGTGGCCGATCGGCAGCAGGCCGTTCGCGGCATCGGCCCATCCCGCACGCCCGTTAACGATGGCGCGGAGCTCGGCATGGCCGAGCCCGTCGCACTCGTTCACCAGACCGCGTGCCGCGGTGTAACCAGGGCGCACGAGCACGCGGAAGTACTCCCCGCGCTCGCCATCTCCGACGGCAACGGTCTCGCTGCCCGCTAGGTTGGCGATAGCGGCGCGCAACGGGTCGGCCAGGCGCGTCTCGTCGAGCAGCAGCAACTGCGAGTCGAGCACACCTCCGGCAACGCCGACCGCGCCGCAAGCTGCCGCCACGTGCGGCGTCAGGCCGCCCCGCAGGTACAGCGGCAACCGGGTACGCGACAAGCACTTCTGCAAGAGGATGAAACTCGAGTCCTCGCCGACGAAGCCGCCCGCCTCGTTGCCCTTGACCAAGAGGCCATCCAGCGGCAGCGCATCGAGACCGTCGTCGACCGACTCGGCGCGACAAACCTCCGCCAGTACCCGGGTGCCGAGGCCGCGCAGCTGCTGCAGGAGCGCACCGAGACCGGCCGCGGCCTGCGCATCGACGATCAGCCAGGGCAACCGACGCTCGGCCAGTCTCACCAGCGTCTGCCCCATCGCTTCCTCGACGGTGTCCAACTTGACGCCGAACTCGCCCCCCGCGTGCCGCTGCAGCCGAACCAGGCTGTCGACGATGCAGCCGCCATCCGCCTCGAGTTCGGCGTTGAAGATGCCGACCGCGCCGGCACGGCTGGCCGCGATGGCCAGCGCAACATCTCCGAGTCCTGCTGGCGTGAAGACGAGCAGCTTGAAGTCAGGCATGGCGGGTCGGAGTTGCATCGTGATGGCTACTACTTTCTGTTTGTATTGTGCCGAACCTATCACCTGTTCGACGGTGCATCGCCCCCCTAGCCTGGATGCCTAAGGCAGCTGCATCGTGAGGATTGCACGTCGACCGATGTTACGTTTGGACGCGCGGCCGGGCCGCTGCGGGCGGGCCGGTGCAAGTCCGGCGCGCCTACGCATGCGCTCCCGGGCCACTCTGGGCGCAGGGCTATTGCGCTGTCGCCGTGACCCAGGCTTCGCGCATCAGGCGTCCGCATTTCGCCGACTCGCGACCGCTGCCGCGCTCGTCGACGCGCGCGATCACGCCGTAGGTCGTCCTCGTCGCGTCGATCCACGGGTAGAAGCCGAACGTACCGCCGCTGCTGAACGCACCGTCGCCAGATAGGGGATCGTCTTCGACCCAATGCCCGATCGAATAGTGCCACGGCTGCCCTTCGGAGACCGGACTTGCCCGCGGCCCGACCGGACCCCACGTGCTGGGGGTCCGTGCACACCGCACTGCTTCCGAGTTGGCGGCCGAGCTCGAGCTTGCTGCCGAGCAGCTTGCGCAGGAACCGGCCGTACGCATCGGGCGAGGTCACGACGCCTCCCGCGCGTTTTGGGGCTGGGCATACGCCAGCCTCACGTCGGTGCCGATCTTCGACCTGACCTCCGCGGCCAATCCCCTGGTGTCCATCGCACCCAGGCCGAGCAGGCTCGCATGCTTCTGCATGTGGCCGCCTTCGTATTCGAAGGCTCCATTGGCCTGCTATGTGTAGTCGCCGTTTTGCTGGTAGTTCAGGCTGCCGTCGACAGTCTGCTCGGGCGTGCAGGTTTCGAAGGTGACGTAGCCGGCGCGCATCGTCAGGAATTTCAGGTCGAGTTCGCTCAAGGCACCCTTCCTGCTCTGGGCGACGTAGGCGCCATAGATTCACTTCGAAGCCGAGGCAATGGCCATCATCGTCGTCGACGGGTAGCGCCGCGAAACGTTTGCTGCACCAAGAGAGCCGGAGGCAACACGACCGCCGGCGCGGCCCATCTCCCAGTAGAAGGGCTTGAGCCGGCCGCAATCGCTCGTCGCGCGGCCGGCAGTCGCGGCCGCGACGCGCTGCGAGTCGCAGACCGACGAGTCGGCGGCCAGGCGTGTGACGGCGGACTTCATGGCCGCCGCCGAGGGCGCCCATCGCGCACTGCGTCTCGGGTCCGCCGCCGCAGGCCGCGAGCCCCATGAGAGTGCCCAGAATCTGCGGCCAAGACAGATAAGGCGGTTTTATGCCTCGGCTCCGGCAGCTTGCCGCAACCTCGCAGCCCCGACTTGCAAGCAGCAGTTAACCGGAAAGGAACCCGGCGGCCTCCCCCTGACGCGTCACGACTTGCCCCGGCACAGCAGTGCGGCTCAATTCGACTCGCCACCCGACCGGAACCGCCGCATCTGCTTGGCCGAGGCGCGAATTTTCACGGCGTCGGCACTGTCTGCGTGATCACGGCCTCGCCTTGCACGAAGGCCTGGCGAATGAGCCGGCCACACTGTGCCGACTGGAACCCCTCGTATTGCTGGCCGCCGGGTGGCGCCAGGCGGGCCACGATGCCGTAGTACGTGACGGTCCGGTCTATCCACGGATAGAAGCCGAACGCTCCCGCGCTGCTCAGCGCTCGGTCCCCATAAGTGGGGTCGTCCTCGACCCAGTGGCCCAGCGAGTAGTTCCAGTTCTCCGTTCGACCGGCTGCATTCGTCGCGCCGGCGAGTGGCGAGAAGGTTCCGGGCCCGGTGGTCGCAACCTTGTAGGACGCGGTTCCCAAGGCCCGGCCGTCGTCGATCAGCACGTCGCGCATCGCCAGGCTGCCCGACAGCATGCGCGTCAGGAAGGCCGCATACGCCGCCGCACTCGACTGCACGCCGCCGGCCAGGAGCGGCTCGGTGTAGGTGTTGCTGCCAGGGTTCGAACTGCCGGTGGTCGTGCCGAGCACGGCGTCGGCAAGAGGGAGGTTGCCGAAGGGACCCAATCCGATCCGTCTCGAAGCCGCATGCACCTCCATGTGGCCACTGTCGTAGTTGAACAGGCCGAGGTTGCCCGGATCGAGGGTGCTGTTGTTGAAATCGACGCACTCTTGCACGGTGTCGTCGCGCCCGCAAATTCCCGGCCCGAGGCTGGTGGCCCAGGTGTAGCCGCTCGTGAAGTTGAGGAACGGCACATCCTGAACCGGGTCAAGGCCCGCCACACCGCCCACCTTTTGGACCGCGTACGCCGCGTAGAGCCACTTGGAGGCCGACGCGATGGCCATCGGCGTTGCACGCGTCGGCGCGCCAGATCCGACGCTGCCACTGACAATTACTCCTGACCTGTCGCCAATCTCCCAGTAGAACGGCTGGATGGCAATGCACATCGGGTTTTGCTGCGCTGTCGCGATGGCTGCGGCGGCTTCGTTGGATGGTGGGAGGGCCGACGCGGACGAGCCGCCATCGCCACACGAGATGGCAACTACCGACGAAGCAAGGGTCAACAACACTGCTCGGAATCGCTTGTCCACAGAAACTCCTTCAAACCGCGCGCGGCTCGGTTAGCGCGCTTGCATCACTCGGCGCTGCCAGCCTGCACCATATCATTGCCGACGCGCTCCCGCGCTCGACGCGAGGCCTCGCTGATCGCCTTCCTTGCCGACGCGCGCCGTGCAGCACTGCGACTTGGCAATTGGCGAGAACGCGCCGAACTTCCCGTCCGTGTCCATGCAGGCGCAGAGCCGCGGCAGCTCGAGCTGGGACGCCCGACTGAGCGTCGCACTCTCCCACCGCCATGCCAGGGCAGGGCCGCCCAATAGATCGAACGGCGGCAATGTGCCCGGCAGGTCGCGGTCAAGCGGCGTCCAGGATGAAAGTCGCGCACACGGCCGGCTTTACCGGCGGTTGCAGTCGGCACAGTCCGCTCACAGTCCCGCGCTAGGCCGTGCTGCGGCCCTGCCGATACAGCCGCAATGTCTACCCTAACTTCTGCGTCCATTCGCCACCATTCCCTGTTGATTCCTTCCGCTGTTCTCTGCGCCTTGCTGGCCGCCTGTGGTGGCGGCGCGGATCCCGGCGCCGAAGGGCCCGATGCGGCCACCTCCCGCGCCCAATCGCTGGCCGCCCGACCCACCGAGCGCGCCGCGCAGCCCGTCTCAGCCGCCGCCGTCACCGGCCATACGCTGGAAGTCGGCAGTACGATCGCCGGCTTCCCTCACAAGATCGACGTCTACCGCCCGGCCGGCGCCACCCGCGCCATCGTGTTTCTGCACGGCCATGGGGGCAGCACCGGCTCGCTGGCCTACACACTGGGCTTTACCAGGAGCGGCGTCCCGTCGAACAGGTCGGTCATCTGGGACTGGCTCAGCCAGAACGGTGTGATCGCGGTGCTGCCGCAGGGCCAGGCGGCGCCCGGCTCGACGTTGCACACCTGGAGCAACCATATCTTCTCGTCCGGCCAGGACGACGTGGCCTTCCTGAGTGCGCTGGCTTCGAGCGTGAGAAGCAAGTACGGCGTGGCCGAAGTGTCGCTGGCCGGTTACTCGGCCGGCGGAATGATGAGCGCGCGCGTCTGGTGCGAGGCGGGCGGCGCATACAAGGCCTTCGTGTCGGTGGCCGGCCCAATGTTGTCGGGCGCGGGCACCGGCGCGACATGCACGCCGCTGGTGCCGGCGCCTTACTTCGTGCTGCTCGGCGCCAAGGACACCGTGCTGCCGGTCTACAACCCCCGCCTGCCGCCGTCGAGCCCGGAGCAGGCGGCTGCCGGACTCACGAGTGGCTTCCTGGTTGCCGAATGGACGCGCCACTCCGACCGCACCCGCGCAGTCTGCGGCGACACCACGCAATTGTCGGGCGCGGGCACCAGCGCCGCCGGCCCGACCTGGAGCAACTGCGACGACCGCATCCGTTATGCGGTCGCAAGCAACGCCGACCACTCCATCCCGTCGTTCGAAGCCGCGATGGGCGTCAGATTGGTCGACACCGTCGCCTGTCGCGCTGTGCCAGGCGAACGGCCTGGTGGTTGCGTCGCACCGCCGTCGCCCGCGCCCCCCCCCCCCCCAGCCCCTGTCAATTCCGTCCAGCGTGTCGCCACGCTGAGGTTGCCCCCTGCCCAACTCACCCGTCGTAACGTCAGATTGGTCGACACCGTCGCCGGCTTCGTCGACTGAGCGGCGTCGGACACCAGGCCTGCTGCCAGCGGACGCAATCGGCCTGGTGGTTGCCGATGTCGCACCGCCGTCGCACGCGCCGGCCGGCGCGGCCGCGGCTCGATCTACTGAGCCGACCTTCGTCAATTCCGGGGCGGCGATTCCAGCAGGCTGGATTTCGCCGACGCGTCGAGGTTGGACACCCTGCCCAACTCACCCGCCAACGAAGTGCCGGGCTTTGTCTTCGTGGCCATCGACCGTCCGACGCGCTTCGTCGGGGCGACCCCGTGGACAGCCACCGCTCGTGCTGCTCATTCTGGGCCGCCGCGACGCAATCAGGGGCCGACGCGCGGACCCAGGCCGCCGTCGACGCGGAACACGCCCTCGTGTGTTAAGGGCGAGTTATCGGTCGGCAGGACATAGCGATCGTAATAGATGTACGGCCCGTTGGCCGTGACGAAATACTCCGGATCGCGCCGTTGGCGTGGTGGATCGGTGTCGGACGTGAGCAACCGCAACGTGTTGGTGTCGGGCTCGATCCCCGTCATTGCAATCAGGCTGGGGACCGCATAGTTCTGTGGGTCCGCGTTCGCGCTGAGCTGGAAGACTATCCATGACTTGCCGTTGTGCACGAATGGTTCCGGCGAGACGATGTAGGGAGTCGCGTCCGGCATGTCGATAAGGTTCACCACTTTCCATCGGGCCAAGCTGTCGCTACGCCGCACCTTCCGATAGATCCGGAATTGCCTGCCGTTGATCACCGTGAACATGGTGTCGTCGTTGTCGAACTCCGGCGCCTTCCACATGAAAGCGAACACCTTGTTGATCGGGTCCTCGGTGAGTTGCTCCATCGCCCCGGTCAGCGTGTGGTACAGGAAGATCTGCGCATAGACGTGGTCCTTGGGCCCAGCCGGGCCCGGGGCAGTAATCAATAGGTCGCGTGTGCCTGCGATCCAGCGGCGCGTGGTGTTACTGCCCGCGCCGACGCCGATCGGCTGCTCGGGTGCGCCATCGACGAGGTCACGCCAGTAGGGGAGCGCCGTGACCGTGGTCTGGTAGTGGATGGAGGGCAACGGGTCACCGGCGTCCAGCGTCGCGAACGGCAGGAGCCTTCCCTGCGCGCCCACCAGCGGACCCGCGGTCCAGGCCCCAGCCGACATGCTGGCGAACCCGAGTTGGAAGTTCCGCGCGACACGCGGAAGCCCGTCGGTCCATCGGGTGTAGATGATCTCGGAGCCGCGCTGCGACAATGCCCACTCTGGGCCGTTACCCACCTCCTTCGCCGTGACCGCATTGCGGCCCACCAGTGTCCCCTGGCCGTCATAGGGCAAGAAGTCGCCCGTCACCGGATCTACGCGGGCAACCCAGAGCCTGTGGCTGGTGTCTACATAAGTAAAGCGGGTGTTGCCGGCGCCACCGTTGCACGGTTCGCACACGACGCCGTCGCGGCCCCACTCGAACTCGTAGTCCACAATATCGGCGGAGCCGACCTGAACTTCCGGCGGCAAGACCTGCGCTCCGACGGATGCCAACCCGCACCCGAGGATGGCGACGGCCAACCAAGGAACAAGAGGCTCACGGCAGCACTCGTCGTCACAACTCGGCATCACCAACCCCCTCCCCGTCGCATTCAGGGAACGATCTCTTGCGTGCAGTGTAAGGGGACCACACACGGATTCGGGTAGCCGGAAGGATGGGCGCTTGATCTTCCATACTGATGCGCTTCTGCACGGCCCAGATGTCTTCTCGAAGCCCGAAATCGCGCAAACGTCAAGTCTGGGGATTGCGCAGTCTGCGAAAGCATGCGGACAATACCCGATCTCGTTGTTCCCGCCCCAAGTCTGATGACCATGTACGTTTCCCAGGAACGCGCCGCGATCCGCCGAGCCTCTATTGCCTCGCTGCTGCGGGGGGCCTTCGTCGTCGGCGTGGCGGCATTGGTCTCGACCTCGGCGTCTGCCCAGATCCTCGCGCCACTCGGCTGCCCGATCTTCCACTGCACCGTCGAAGCGACGGGAGTAATGGACGAAGCGCTCATCCAGACTGCGGCGACGGTTACGTACAACAACACCCTCGGGTCTATGAAGGCGCAGGCCTGCTCGGGCGACGGGACCCATCTCGCTTGCCTGTTCGCTATTGACGCGACCGCCGGTGCGGGGCAGGGCACCCTCAAGCTGTTGGATGCGACGACGCTGGAGCCGCTCTGGGGCAGCCATGCGGCGCCCGATTCGTACGACTTGGACCCTGGGAGTTCCTCGGGTGGTCAGGCACCTGTGTTGTTCGCCAACGGCGACATCGCCGCTGGCGACAAGACCTACCATGTCCGCTACAACCTGGCCGGCGGCGTCGCTGGCAGGCTGGCGCTCGCGGGCAAGGGCAACAACTTCGGTCTCACGCCGATCTCCGATACACACGGCGTCGTGACGCAGACGGATGGCGTCCTGACGCTCGTCAACATGTCTACGTGGCAGGCGCTCGGATCGTTGAAGCTGACCGATTCCGGCAGCCGGCTACAGGTCGTTTCGCCGTCTTCCGCGACGGGCAACGTTCTTTATGTAGTCGCATTGAATCCTCAGACCAACGTAGGCTATCTCTTCTCGGTAGTCATGAATGCGGCGAAACAGAAGCCGCGAATCCGCTCGACTTACGCGTTCACTGGTCGGACCCAGGCGAGCCCGGTCATTGTCGAGAAGGCCATCTCGGGGCTGCAATCGAACCTGATCCTGCTTCATGTGCCGGGGCTCGGCGGTGACAGCCAGAACCGGCTGGTCGCGCTGAAGGACACGGGTTCGGCCCTCGTCACCGCGTGGAGCATCGACCTTGCCGCGGCGTTGCCGGTTTCGCCGTCGATCGACCAGACCACCAAGTCCTTGTTCTTCGAGTACAAGGACGATTCGCGGATCTTCCAGTACAACTTGATGACAGGCCAGCCGGTCCAGACCTATGACATCCGGGCGATCGGTGGCTTCCCAGAGGGATTTGCTTTGAATGGCCACATGGGTGCGACCCAGGCCAACGCAACCTATACGATGCTGCTCGGCGGCGCAATCGCGAGCGTGCCCGGTAGCAATGGCCAGTACGTTATCGCGTTCACGCCGGTCGCCACACCGAACTCACTGCTGTGGGCCGTCAAGGTCCGCAAAACGCCGGACAAGTATCTGGCGGCATGGAACACTGCGCCATCGAGCAACGCCGGCACTTACTGCCCCGTTGTCAACGGCCCGTTGAGCGGCCTCACTCGCGTATGCGACTTCTGACGGTCGCCGACGCGGCGGCAGGTTCGTCGTTCACTGCCACGGAGTCGGCTGGCTCGTGGCCCTTGCGCTGCTGCCGCGCGGCCACGTCTGGCTCGTCACACGCGCAGCGCCCGAACGCGAAGTCTTCGGGGGCCTAGCCTGTCTTTCTCAACTCGCCGTTGCTTTCGCGCGAATCGGGCCGTTTTGTGCTCGCGAGTGTTTGATTCATAGCGCACGGGATGTCAGCAGTACCCTGATGGTGGCTGGTAGTGGCACGGCCGCCCAATGGTTCGAACGGCGGCAATGGGCCCGACCGGACGCGTTCAAGGTCGGCGTCCAAGACAAAGGTCGCGCACACGGCCGGCTTTACCGGCGGTTGCAGTCGGCACAGTCCGCTCACAGTCCCGCGCTAGGCCGTGCTGCGGCCCTGCCGATACAGCCGCAATGTCTACCCTAACTTCTGCGTCCATTCGCCACCATTCCCTGTTGATTCCTTCCGCTGTTCTCTGCGCCTTGCTGGCCGCCTGTGGTGGCGGCGCGGATCCCGGCGCCGAAGGGCCCGATGCGGCCACCTCCCGCGCCCAATCGCTGGCCGCCCGACCCACCGAGCGCGCCGCGCAGCCCGTCTCAGCCGCCGCCGTCACCGGCCATACGCTGGAAGTCGGCAGTACGATCGCCGGCTTCCCTCACAAGATCGACGTCTACCGCCCGGCCGGCGCCACCCGCGCCATCGTGTTTCTGCACGGCCATGGGGCAGCACCGGCTCGCTGGCCTACACACTGGGCTTTACCAGGAGCGGCGTCCCGTCGAACAGGTCGGTCATCTGGGACTGGCTCAGCCAGAACGGTGTGATCGCGGTGCTGCCGCAGGGCCAGGCGGCGCCCGGCTCGACGTTGCACACCTGGAGCAACCATATCTTCTCGTCCGGCCAGGACGACGTGGCCTTCCTGAGTGCGCTGGCTTCGAGCGTGAGAAGCAAGTACGGCGTGGCCGAAGTGTCGCTGGCCGGTTACTCGGCCGGCGGAATGATGAGCGCGCGCGTCTGGTGCGAGGCGGGCGGCGCATACAAGGCCTTCGTGTCGGTGGCCGGCCCAATGTTGTCGGGCGCGGGCACCGGCGCGACATGCACGCCGCTGGTGCCGGCGCCTTACTTCGTGCTGCTCGGCGCCAAGGACACCGTGCTGCCGGTCTACAACCCCCGCCTGCCGCCGTCGAGCCCGGAGCAGGCGGCTGCGGGACTCACGAGTGGCTTCCTGGTTGCCGAATGGACGCGCCACTCCGACCGCACCCGCGCAGTCTGCGGCGACACCACGCAATTGTCGGGCGCGGGCACCAGCGCCGCCGGCCCGACCTGGAGCAACTGCGACGACCGCATCCGTTATGCGGTCGCAAGCAACGCCGACCACTCCATCCCGTCGTTCGAAGCCGCGATGGGCGTCAGATTGGTCGACACCGTCGCCGGCTTCGTCGACTGAGCGGCGTCGGACACCACACCTGCTGCCAGAGGATGCAATCCGCATGATGGTTGACGGATGTCGCATTCACCGCACTGATCGAAATCACCCGGCAGCCTGGGTATTGTTCGATCACAGCCCCGACGGCACGGCCCGCGGGCCTGGATTATCCGCCGGCCCTACCATGTGCGGCGGTTGCGCCAGTCCGGTGTGGGCCCGGTAGACACCCTCGTGACCAGTGGGGCGCAAGGGCATCCCCGGCACCTTGGTCGGGTCGAACCGGTTGTAGTAGATGAACGGTCCTAGTTCGGTGACGAAGGCCTCGGGGTCCATGCGGGCCTTGAACAGCGTGGGGTCGTCCAGCCGACGCATGAACGGTCGCAACTCGTTCAGGTTCACGAACCAGATCTCCGACGAAAAGTTGTTCGGAGGCACGGCCAAGCCCATGAAGGCATACGACTGACCCTGGTAGACAAACGGCTCCGGCGACCACACGGTCGCCCCGGTAGGGAACTCACGCTGGTCGAATGGAAGCCAGGCCAAACCGCCGCGGGGCAACGGCAGGAGCCTGTAGAACCGAAGCAGGTTGCGGTCGACGACGGTCATCAGGACGAAGCTGCCGTCGAATTCCGGCGCTGCCCACATCCATGGCACGGTCTCGATGTCCTTGTCGCCGTCGTCGAACGTGAGCTGCTCCAGTTGCTTCGTGTCGAGGTCGTACCTGAAGACCTGCTGCACTCCGAAAGCGGCTGCCACGAACACCGCAGCGCGTGCGCCATTGACGAACCGAACCGACTTGGGCGTCTGCGGGACGTCCGGAATCTTTTCCTCGCCGGCCGGCCGGTCGATGTCCCGCCAGAAATGGTTGTAGGCCGGGTCGACATAGGTGATCCGTGGGCTGGGATCGCCCGGGTCATTGCTCGCATAGGGTGCATTGCGAGCCAATTCTGGCTGCAGGATGCGGGGCTCCCACGTGCCATCGGCAAGCTGGCGCGCAATCGCCAGTCGGGCATTGACCAACGTCCGAGGGCGACCCGGCAGGAACTTGGTGTAAGCGATGTAGACCCCATCGGCGGCCGGCACCCACTCCGGCCCGTTGTACGTGAGCCCCACGACCTCGGACAGCCTCAGCGCGGCCGGGTCGACGAGTTGCCCCTTTCCGTCGCTCGGCACGATGCTGCCCGTGCGCCGATTGACGTCAGCAACCCAGAGCTTGGCGTCCCGATCGACCCATACGATCTGGCCGCGCTCCTGGCTAAACTCGGCATCGATTAAGTCCGGCTGACTCGAGGCCAGGATCTCCTTCACTTGGTTCGCTGCGGACTCCGGACCCACAATCAACATAAACCCGAACGCGAACAGCCCGACCAGGGATCTGGAGGAAGCTAACGTACGTCCTCTCCCACATGGGATCGATCGCTCCTCAACGTCATGGCGCACCATGTAATTGGTTCTACTCGGCGGGGTTAACGATTCGGTGCACACGCACCCTCGGATTGGGGGGCCTCGAAACCCGAGTCGCAAGCCCGGGCGAGCACTCAGCTTGCGACGCCTAGGGGCTGGTGCCCAACAGGACCTGGTGGCGGACGACCTCCGACGGATCAGGTCGGACGCCCGACCGTGGCTCGACGTAGCTGCGTCCCCAGATGTCGAACGGCGAGCCCGCAACGAGCCCGATCGGCTTTTGCGACGTGGGCGCAGGTATGTGGAGGCAGAAGCTCAGGCCGCCGCAGTCGTACGAGATTGCATAGGCATAGAGCTTGTCGTAGACCCGCACACGCGGGTCCTGCGGCGCCGTGACGCCCGCATGGAAGAGTGCCGACTGCTTGGTCAGAAGCGGGTCATCGACCGCGACGATACCCGTCGTCTTCAGCGGGTCGACCACGGCGTGGCTGATGTAGTCCGCCTTGCCCGTCCGCCGGTGGTTCACACCGGCGACGATAACCACGTCGGTGAGCTTCTTGACCGTCAGCGTCGCATTCAAGTCCTGGGAGTAAAGCGCGTCGTGGTTGTCCCCGCCGGAGCAGTCGGCCTCGTCCGACATGCAGTCCCAGCCGACGCGCTGGGAGTAGACCGGATGCTGGTCCCTGAACTTGAAGCGTCCGGCGTAGTTCCTCTTGATGTCCGCCACCAGCGAGACCAAGGCGTTGGCCAGCGAGGCCTTCTCCGTGAAACCCGTGACTTCCTCGGCGAATCCGATGATCGGTGCCGGGCTCACGGGCCGGCTGGCGTTCGGGCCGACTCTCACGACATAGAACGGCTTCTCCGCCATGTAGACGTCAAGCTGCGACTGAACGGTCGGCAGCGCCGTACGCATCAACAAGGTGAAAGTGTCGTCTGCCTCGCCATGGCCCATGAACAATGGGAGCCCGATGGGCATCGGCACGAAGTTCACCTCGCTCTCGCCGATTCTTTGCCGACTCAGCAGCGCCGTCACGCCGGCCAGCGTATTCATGTCGGCGGTCCACACCAGCACCGCATACTGGTCGTATAAGTCGGTGCCCGGCGCGCTCGAGCCCAGCGTGCGGATCCGGTGATGGTTGAGCGAATCGCTCATGCTCGCAAACAGGAACGGCTTGCTGCTCGTCGCGCGGGCGAACAGGTACTGCGTGAAGGCGTAGTACCGCAACTCCGGCGGCGTCCGCATGAACAGCACGACGGCCTCGTTAGGACCTATGCGGAAGTCCATACCGGTGCCGAAATCGGGGAATCCGTAGGGGCTCGACGGATTACTGCCGTAGCAGGTCGTGCCGGCCGTGAAGCAGGCCTCCACGTCGAGATACGACCAGACACCGCGCTCGGCGCGCCAGTCGGATGGCACGCTGGCCACGAACCGGTCTCCCATCGCCTGGACCGTGGCATCGAGAGCGCGCACCGGACCAGATCCGAGCACAGACCAAAGCAGGGCCAGGAGCGCGGCGAAGTACTTGAGCATCCTTGGCTCGACGATCAGTCTGACACTGGAATCACTGCGCGGTGATGGGCACCGCTGCACGCACTTCAGGCGTTTCGGTCGGACCGAGCCCGGTATCCAAGCGGAAAACGCCTTCGTGGGCCGCTTCGCCGCTGGCACCGATCGCAAAGCGGTTGTAGTAGAGGAAGGGGCCTTTGGCGGTAATGAAGTACTCAGGGTCGCGCCGCACATGCTGCCTGCCCTCGTCAACAGTCAGCACGCGGATGGTGTCTTCCGGCATGATGCCGGTCATGGCGACGTGGCTCGCCGAACTGATGGAGTGTCCATCGCGTTTCGCTGATACGGTGAAGAAGATCCAAGACTTGCCGTTGTGCACGAAGGGCTCTGGCGACGTGATGAACGGCGTTGCCGCCGGCATCGGGATCTTGTTGATCGCCGTCCATGCGAACATGCCGCCGCCCTGGTCCATGCGGCGGTAGATGTGCAGTTCCTTCGAACCCACCATCACGAAGAACAGGAATTCGTTGTTGTACTCGGGGGCCCGCCACATGAAGGCCCAGTACTTGCTCTGCGGCTCGAAGGTCAGCTGCTCCAGGCTGCCGTCGTTGGGCGAGTAAAGGTAGACCTGGCGGAAGACTTGCCTCGCCGCTACCTGCCCCGCCACCGCCGGGGCCTCGTAGGTGAGGATGATCTTGTTGGTGCCGGGCACCCACCTGCGCGTGACGCCAGGGTCGCTGCTGCTCAGCTCGATGTGCGTGGGCGTCGAGTCTGCCGTCGCCAGCCGCCAGTAGAGGTCAGTCTTGCGCTTGGAGAAGTTCTGGTAGTGGACCAGGGGGAGCGGATCTTCCACGTTCAGCGAGCCGACAGGCAGCACGTAGCCTTTGGTGTCTCCCACGGATTCGGCGACCCAGGCGCCTGCCGCGACGTCGATGTGAGCGTGCCCGATGGTCACATTGTTGAAGGTCTTGGGCCGCTTGTCGGCCCAGCGTGAGTAGACGAGCTCCGAGCCACGCTGGGACACCATCCACTCCGGCCCGTTGCCGATTGCATCGGCCGCGAGGCCGCGCTTGTCGACGAGAGTGGCCCTGCCGTCGCTGGGCAGGAAGCGGCCGGTGTTGTAGTCGACGTAGCCCACCCACAAGCTACCGCTGTCGTCGACGTAGGACAGGCGCGAGTTGCCCGCGCCGAAGTTGCACGATGGACACTGGACGCCATCGCGGCCCCAGTCGAATTCGAAGTCGACGATGTCGCGCGTACCGACTTGCACCTCGCTGGGCAGGGACTGCGCCCGGGCCGACGATGGCATCAGCGTTCCGGACAGTGCCACCTGCAAGAAATAGATCGCGGCTACCGCATTCTGAAAGTGACTCGGCATGTCAACCCGCTCCGAAATCCATGAGGGCTCTGCTACTCTGCGGGGAACCTAGCGCGTCGGGCACTGCGGCGGCTCGTCGATGACGTCGCGCACCAGGGCCCACAGCTGGGTGATCTTGTCGCGGAGGATGTCGCCGCCGGGGAGTTGTCGCCAGGAGAAGAACACCGCTGCAATGCCCTGCTCGTGGTTGACCCAGCCCGAGGTGCCGTAGACGCCGGTGGCCGAGATCTCGATGGCGGTGCCAGTGCAGTCGACCAAGTTGCGCCACGTGCCGTACCCATAGCCGAAGGATGCAGGGAACGGATCGGCATCCGGGTTGGTCGGCACGCCACCGGTCTGGTCGCGCTGCATGATGGCCAGGCTCTCGGGGCTCAGGTACTGGGTGCTATTGAACTCGCCGCGCTGCAGTACCATCTGGACGACGTTCGCGTAGTCCATCATCGTCGAGCGGGCGCCGCCGGCCACGGTCGGATTGCTGAACGGCGTGCCGCGCTCGGTTACGCCGAAGTCGGTGCGCTTCATCTCAAGCGGCCCGGTCAGTTCGGTTTCGACCAATTGCGCCCAGGTCTTGGCGGTCGCGCGCTGCGCCATCGCGCCGGCCACCTGCATTGAGTTCTCGCCGTAAGCGAACAGGGTTCCGGGCGCCCAGCTCAGCTGCTTGCTGAGAATCGTCTTGGCGCAATCATCGAGTGCCATGTTCTTGTACTCGACCGACAGGCAGGTAGCCGCCTCGACGGTCACTCCGGACGTGTGCGTAAACAACTGGCGCAGCGTGATTGCCCCCTTGACGAAGGAGGCGTTCGGATAGTCATTGCCGAAGTAGTCGGCGACCGTGTCGGTCCAGCGCATGCTGCCGGTGTCGACGAGCCGCTGGATGACCAGCGCGGACAGCCACTTGCTGCCGGATGCGATCGCCACGCGGGGGGCGACGTTCTTGTAGTCGCCAAAGCTCTTCTTGTAGATCGCCTTGCCGTCCTTGATGACGATCATCGATGCGCCGGTCAGCAAGTCCTCCTGGTCAGGCCCCACGAAGGTGTTGATGTGCGCGGTGATCGGCCGGAAGTTGTATATCTGGGCCATTGATGACCCGCAAAGGCCGAGGAACAGCGCGAGGAATGGCAGGACGCGACGCATGGCGAGTCTCTCTGGGAGGACGGAGTGGAACCGCTTTGAGGCGACTCGGGCAAGCACGGTTCGTCGATCGCCGGTCTCAAAGAGACGTCGAAAGAGCATGCCACACAAAGCCCAGCTCCACCAGAATTCACCCCCCGAGGTGGGGGGGGGGGGCTGCGCGGCGACCTTCGTCGCCATGCCGGAACGCTCTTCTGAATTGTGTGATAGGGTAATCAGGATCTTTGTCGGCAGTCTTGTGGATTGCGGGGTGTCGACGGGTAGGCGCTTGATTGAGGCGTTGGATCATGCTCATTTGCAGACAGACGACCGGGTTTCCGCCCGCGTGGTGGGCGGGAGCGGTGGCGGCCAGCACGGCCCTGCTGGCGGCTCCCGCGCTGCAGGCACAAAGCCTGCCCGCCGAGGTGCAGGTCGGCACGAACAACATCATCGACGCCGAGTTCGATTGGGCGCGCGACGGCGTTTACTGCCCGACCTGCAACTTCGGCGCCGGCAATTCGCGCTTCGCATTCATTGACAACGACAACAAGCTGTGGGTAGGCCAGGTGGGTTTCTACACTGGCGGCTTCTACCCACCGGACGGCCGCGGCACCTTGGTCGACAGCAATGCGGTGGCGCCCAAGGACATCGGCAACGGACCGGAGTGGGCGTTCTCGCAGCGCGGCTCTGAACTGCTTTACGACCGATGGACCGACGGCATGCCGCAGACCTTCAACAACCTGAAGCTAGGCTTCGCGCGCATGAGCGGCGGCTCCTGGATGGCCGGCGCAGTCGAGGGCAGCGACGGCATGGTGTTGCCCGTCGGCTCGATGGATCCGGGCGACGCGACGCCCGCCGCGCACTATCAGACTCTGACGGCAAGGGTGAGCCAGCTCTTCTGGCGCGAAGTGACACCCTCGGCCGCCGCGACTGCGCTGCCGCTGAAGAGCCGCGACAATGCCATGACGCGGCGCTGGGTACCCGGCACGCGCGACATCATCATCACGGCCCCGGGAAACGTCGACATGATGGCTCAGGCGGTCGAAGCCAAGAGGCATGTAGCGCAGGGCGAGAACGCGCAGGCCGGGGATCTCACTGTCTACAAGCAGGTCTTCCTGTACCACACGGGCACGGGCGTGCTGGAGCAGCTGACCTTCGACCCAGTCGACAAGCTGTGGGCCTTCATGTGGGCCGCACCTGAATACAACAACGAAAACGTGTTCTTCGTGGTCACGGGCGGCAACAATCTGAGCATCTATCGCCAGATGAAGCGCCCCGACGGAACGCTGCGCTGGCGTGTCGTCAAGACCATCACGATGCCGACGGACACGCCGTATATCAGCTCGCCCGAGCCCTTCGTGCACAACGGCAAGTCCTACATTTTCTTCACGCTCAGCGCCAACCCCGATCTGCACGACTACACCGCGACCACGCGGCTCGTGATGACCGGACTGGAGCCGGGCACAATGAAGATGCTCACTTCCGACACCGACCCGCCACGGGTGCGCAAGGATCCGGAGTCGTTCATCACGGCCAATGGCCCCTACATCTATTACAACCGCTACCTGGTGCCCAAGTCCCCGGAAGATCCGAGAATCAACGAAGGCGTGTTCCGCGTCGACACAGGACTCGGACCCCTCGTGCCCTGATGTCCTGAAGGCCGGCGGACGGCCATTCGGACCGTCACCCTGCACTGGCGCCCTCTGATCACCGCCGCCGCACCGACGGCAGTTGCGGCAATCGCCTACGGAATCCAGGACCAAGCCTGCACCCTGACGAAGCGGACGATGGCCTGCGAGAACGCCTCCCAGACTGGAAGCGAAACCCCTTCAATCTTCGCCTGCCCGGTCATGCCCGTCTTCAACAGCCCGTCCGGATTATCGATGGTGGCAATCACCTTGACAACGTTGCCGAACGACTTGGTCGTCACATTGCGGTCGATCAACGTGACCTTGCCCTCGAACTCTCGATTGAAGAACGCCGCAGGTCGGGCGCGAACTGCGGCGCCGATTCGGACGTATTGGAGGTCGGACTCGACGATCTCGATCTCGGCGGTTACCAGTCCTGTGTTCTCGATCGACGCAAAGGGCTGGCCCTTGTCAAGGTAGCTGTTGATGCGATCCTTCAGGTGCAGGGTGAGGATGTTGCCGTCGAAAGGCATACGCAAGGCCGTGCGCGCGACCTTGTCCACGTAGATCTGTCGCTCCTCCTTCAGGCTGCCGAGCTTGGCCTCGGCCGCGGCGATCTGATCCGGCGTTGCGCCGACCTTGACCAGATCGAGCGCGGCCTGCTTCTCCGCCACCTGCATCATGTCCGTCGAGTGATCCTTGCGGGCGCTTTCGAGGTCCTCCAAGGTCGCTGCCCCGGCCTGGTAGAGCTTCTCGATGCGTGGGGCCTTCTCGCGGCTGAAGACCTCGCGTGTACGCGCCACGTCGAGCACCTGCTGGGCGAGCTTGACTTCCTCCGGCTTCGGGCGAGCCTTCAGATCGGCGAGCACGGCCTTCTGCTCGTCGATCTTCGCGTCGAGCACCTTGATCTGGGCGGCGTAGTCGGCGTGGGACAACTGCGCGAGGACGGTTCCCTGCTTGACCGACTCGCCACCCTCGAAGAACACCGCCTCGATGAGGCCCGGCGTGTCGGTGGAGAGCACCTGCTTGGCCGCCGGGAAGAGCGTGAAGCTCCCGCTTGGCTGATAGGGATAGGGCAACAGCAACAGCAGCGGCAGGCAGACCAGCAATGCCCGCTTCCAGTAGCTCGGCCTCTGCGTGACGAGTTCGCCCTCGACCTGCCCTTCGGCGATCAGCGTGCGCCTGCGCCAGCGGTCGAACTGCGCCGTCCGCTCGTAGGTGTCGCCAAACTTCTTCAGTCCGACGTAATTGCGCCAGAGGAGGTAGCCGGCAAAGGCCCCCGCGACCAGCAGCGCCGACCCGCCCAGATCCAGGTGCCCGAGCAGCCACTGCGTCAAGCCGAGCGACAGGAAGCCGATGATGAAGATCAGGTAGGTCATCGTCGCCAGCGCGTACAGCGCCAGCACGGTGCTGTCGGACGACTGATAGACGCCCGCCTTGAGCTTGTTCAGCAAGGCTTTGTAGGCCTTGCCTCGCAGATGCGGCTCGTTCAGGTAGGCCGAGAGCAGGAAGTAGGCGCTTCCCTTGGCGAGCGGATTGCCCGCTTCGAGCAGGATGCTTGCGCCGACGGTCAGCACCACCATCAACGACAGGTCCTGCAGCACGCCTTGGCTGTCGCGCGTGCTGTACCAGAGCAGTACACCCGCGCAGAAGAGCAGCAGGCGCAACACGAGGTTCGATCCGTGCAGCCACATCCGTTCGCGCCGGCTCAGGCGTTCGACGCCGCGCATGCGTGTGACGAAACGCGGGATGAACCCCACGTACAGTGTGATGCCGATGCGCTCGACCGCCACCTTGTACGAGTGGGCCACGAACGCGGTAACGATGGTTGCAAGCGCGTTGACCGTGAACAGCACGAACACGACACGCACGAACAGGCTGAGTTGCGCATGCAAACCTTGCAGATCCTCGACGAGCAGGTGCGAGTAGCGTCCCGCAACCATCAGCGCGACCAGCAACATCACCGGCAGTGCATAGATTGCATGGCGCAATGGGGCGACCGCCGGTGCCAGCAAGCCGAGCAGCGGCCGCGGGTCGAACAGCTCGAGCATCCGTGTGGTGGCACGCTCGTCCAGGCCGATCGCGTCCTGGACCCCAGGCGGCAAGTCGGCACCCGCGTCGGCGGGTTTCGGCGCCGCCACCGGCTCGGGCGCCTTGTCACGCACACCTGAAAAGCCTACCGACGCGGTGTGGGCCCTGGGCACTGCCTTGCCATCGACTACGTCGTAGCTGCGCTTTGCAAACACCGTCAGCAGCGGATGCTGGAGGGCTGACTGGTCGAGCAGCCGGCTGTCTGCCAAACCCGCGAGAAGCTCGTCGAACTCAAGCTTGGTGATCTGCCGATCGAAGCGGTCATGGAAGACCGACTGGAGCTTCTCGAAGCTCTCGCAGCCCGGGAGCACTTCAAGGATGAAGAACTGCCAGGGGTCGAAGTCGTAGGTCTTGCCATGCAGCTTGTCCCGCAGGATGTAGCTCTGCGCATCGCCCTTGACGATGCGGAAAGCCTCGCAACGGCGAATCAAATACGCGGGCAGGACGATCTTCTTGGTTTGCTCGGTCACTTCATGGCCTCTTGTTGGCTCGCCGCGGGCGCCTGCGCGGTTGCGGCCGCCGCGACCGCCGGGTCAGGCGGCGCATGGCGCCTCTCGTACTCCACCATCCACCCGCCCCCCATGGCCCGATAAATCGAAACCAGCGCGAGGAAGGTGTCGCGCCGGCTCTGGGCCTGGAGCTTCTCGGCAGATTGCAGCTTGAGGTCGGCGTCCAGAACATCGAGCAGCGTCGACTGCCCACCGTCGAAACGCATGCGGGTCAGCCGGGAGATCTCGCGCTGCGAAACCGTCTGCCGATCCAGCACCAGCTCGCGCTGGCCGGCCTTGCTTCGCGTCACCAATGCATCGTCGACCTCGCGCAGCGCCGTCTGCACCGACTGCTCGAAACGGACCTGCATCTGCTGCTGGATCGCCTCGGCCTGGCGGATGTCGCCTTCGGTGCGGCCCGCGTTGTAGATCGGTCCGGCCAGGCCCGCGCCGAGCAAGCCGGTTCGAGCCGTCTCGGCGAAAAGCCAGCGGACATTGTCGGTTGCAAGGCCAATCGCGGCGGCGAGCGAGAGCGTCGGGAAGTAGCCAGTCTTGGCGACGCCGATGCGTGCGTTGGCCGCGATCAGGTTCTGCTCTGCAGCCATCACGTCCGGACGGCGCGCCAGCACGTCGGCAGGAATGCCGGCCGGAAGCTGGGGCAGCGTCAGCTCGTCCATCTTGCGTCGCACGACCGGACCGGGGTTGCGCCCCAACAGTTGCGACAGGGCTGCCTCGACGATCGCAATATCACGCTCGAGCGGCGGAATTTGCTCTTGCTCTGCTTCGAGCGAGACGCGCGCTTGTTCCACCGACAGCAAGGTCGCCGAACCGCCGAGTTGCCTGATCACGGTGATGTCGAGCGCTTCCCGGCGGTTCTTCACCGACTGGTGCGCGAAGGCCAGTTCCTGATCGAGATCGAGCAGCTGGACGTACGCCGTGGCGACGTCGGAGACAACGGTAAGCATGACGCCCTTGCGAGACGCCTCGCTGGCCAGCAACTCGGCCAGCGCCGCCTCGTTGGCGCGCTTGACCTTGCCCCAGAGGTCGATCTCCCAGCCGAAGACCGCACCGATCGCGAAGTTGTTGACGATCGGACCGACCCCCGACTGCAGGCCGCCGCCACCGGTGGGCCGCTCCTCGCTGAAGCGCTGGCGCTCGGCGAGTGCGTTGTAGCTGACCTGCGGATAGGCGGCCGAGCGACTCACCTGCAACCGGGCGTTGAACTCGGCGATGCGATGGGTCGCCAGCCTCAGGTCCTTGTTGGCTTGCAGCGCGTCCTCGATCAGTGCGTCCAGGAGCGGGTCGCCGAATGCCTTCCACCATTCGGTGTTGGCAATGTCCGCGGCGTCGTGCGGCTCGGCCCGCCAGGCCGACGGAAGGTCCAGGTCCGGCCGCTTGTAGTCCGGTCCGAGCGTGCACCCGGCGAGCAAGGCCGCAAACAACGCGGCCGCGGCGCGCGAGCGCCCGCCTGCGACCGTTCGCTCCTCTTGCGCTCGGCCCGGCCGGCTGGCAGTGAAGATTCCCATGCTTGTCTTGGCTACTCTTCAGGAAGGGCTCGCGACAGCATCTCGAGCGCGTAGTCCTCGACTTCCCTGATCTTGATCAGACGGTGGCGGAGTTCCGAGAGCACGGCTTCGAGCCAGACGATCTGGTAGTCGATCTTGCGCCGCTCTTCGATGATGTCTTCCAGCGAGGCGTTGGGCGGGGGGCGCCCCTGATCGTCGAAGAGGAACTTGATCCCCTCGGCCAATTCCCGGTTGGCGCTGATGTGATGGACCTGCTTCTGCAGGAACTTGCGCGCCTTCTTGGCGTTGAATGCGTCCACCACGGCCTGACGCAGCGCCGCCTGATGTGGCTCGAGGCGGGTCGCGTCGGTGCGCCCCGTGACTTCGTCCAGCGGCGCTGGCGACAGGCGCTGGCGCTTCGCGTTCTTGCCGGCCGTGTTCGGCGGGTCGGCGCTGTCGGGGACCGGATCTGCAGCCGCGTCAGACATAGCCGAACTCGTTGGCGAGGGCGATCACTTCGGGATACAGGCCCTTGCCGTCCTTGCGCCACGGTACCGGTTTGTCCAGCGGCGGAATCTTGGGCTTGTGCGGTCGAAATGTCGGTCCGGAGAGGAAGTTCGGGTCGTTGCCGAACAAGGCGCTGATCGGGCCGAAGCACGCGAAAGGCGAGCGCTCCGGATGCATCATCTCCTCGACCGCCTCGTCGTCGTCGCGCAGGCCAGCCCAGCGGGCGATGGCGGCGAGTTGCCGATGCGGGTCGGCCATGATGTCCTCCCCGCGCATGCGCATCTGCTGTGCGGGCGGCACCTCATCGAGGAAGTCGAGGATGTTCAGGTTCACGTCGTGCCAGGCGATCTGTGGCTCCATCATTGCGTAGTCCTCGCCAATCTCGAACGCGTTGACCTTCATGTTGAACGCGCCCTCGTTGATGGCCATCACCGACTTGCTCTGCGCCACCGGATGGCGCACCAGATGCAGAAAGCGCGCATCCGGAAACGCCTTGAGCAAGCCACGCATGCGCACCGCGGAGATCGCATAGGACGGACTCTTCTCCACGGCCACCAGCGGGTCGATGCGGGCAACGATGTCCTGGAAGACGCGCCCCGTGCTCCAGCTCTCGCGGGCCGAGGCCCAGGCAACGGCCATGTTGACCGTCGCCGAGCTCTGCTCGCCGCCGAAGATCTCTGCGACCGCGCGCAACAGTCCATGCCGTGCCATCGCGCCGCGCTCCGCGTTCTCGCCCTGGACTCCGGTCCACAGGTCGACCAGCGTCTCGACGTTGAACAGACACAGCTCAGGCAGCCCGAAGGCTTGCGGATGCTGGCCCAGCATTGCGTTGACGAGCGAGGTGTAGGACCTTGGTGGAGCGAGCAGGAACAGGGGCGCAGCCATCTTGCGAATGCCGTCCCGCGTTCAGGCCAAACGGCCCTCGACGAACGGCACCTCGAAGCACTTCTCGTGCATGATCGGTCCGTGGCCGAAGTAGCCGTCTTCGCCGAAGAGTTCGCCGTGATCGGCGGTCACGATGAAGTGGGTGTTCGGCGGGGTCATCGTCATCAGGCGGCCGATCTGGCCGTCGATGTACTCGACGCACTTGACCTGCTGAAGGCGCAGCATCTCCATCTGCCCTGCGTCGAAGCTTAGCCTGCCGCTCGTTGCCTGCGCGTCTGCGCTCATGCTCTTCAACGCACCGTGCACGCCCGAGATGTGCGGCAGGTTCTCGCCTGACAACATGTAGGGGTAGTGGGTCTCTCCGAGGTTGAGGAAGTAGTAGTGCAGTTCGTCCGGAAACTCCATCTCGCCGATCATTCCGGCAAAGTCGTTGTGGTGCTTCATCAGCTTGTACTCGTCGAAGTCGCGGCTGATCAGCGTGCTCTTGTTGAGCACCGGCATCGACACCTTGGCTACCGTGCGGTAGCCGATCTTGCGCAGCACCTTGGGCAAGGACAGGTCGGGCAGGAACTCCTTGAACTCGATGTCGGCATGCCCTGTGCGGGCCGTCCACTGGCTGAACTCCTCCTTGTAGACCTCGGAGGCGAAAACATCCTTCGGGCTCGCATGGGGCAGCATGCCCATCGCGAACGCGTGGTGCGACGGCGCCGTCCAGGAGGCGTAGGAGTAGCGGCGCTGAGCCGTGCCGATGCGGTCGATGTTGGGCGTCTTGGCGGCTACGAACGTGTCGTAGCGGCAACTGTCCATGACGATGAAGACGATGTGGTTGCAACTCATGTTGGTTGTCCCGGGGCTTGGCCGCGAACGATCTCGACGGCGACCGATCGGCGCGACGTCATGGGAGCGACAGTTGCAGCAGGCCGCTGGCGCTGGGGGCGCCGCCAAAGCCCCCTACGAGCACCGCCAACGGGCTCGCCTGCAACAGGTAAATGCGCGACCCGGCGCCGACTTGCACTCCGGTCAGCATGCCGAACGGCCCGGCGCTCGGATGGATCCGCGAGAGCGGCGCGCTGTCGGCGTTCGACGATCCCACGTAGCTCACGGCCGCAGGGGTGAGAGTGGTCTCGACCCAGTCGCCGTTGGTGCTCGAGCCGGCGAACTGGCCACCGATCAGGCCGGCGGCCGAATCTGGCAGCCCGATGCGCAACTGTCGGCTTCCATCGGGCGCCGGTGCGGCACTCAGCAGCAGCTTTGCCGCCCCGCTCTGGGCAACGCTGAAGGCGAGGGACTCGCCAGCAGACGTGCGTCCGGTAAAGACACTGCCACTCACCGAGAGTACATAGTCCGTGCGCGCGCCAGCGTCGCAATTGAGCACGGCGACCACCACAGTGTCGCTCTGGCACACGGTGAGCGTGTTGCCCGACACCACTGCGGTACCAGCATGCGTGGTCGCCGCGCCCGAGGAAACCACGTTGCGTGTCGCGAGGTCGTAGGACCCCGCGATGCTCGGCACGGTAGTCGCAAAGCTGCGTGCCGCGGCGAACGGAAGCACACCGCCGCCGAAGTCATGTCCGCCGACTATCAAGTCCTGCGCGACGCGAAAGCGCGCATTGCCCTGGACCACATAGGTCCGCGTCGCCGCGTCCACGGTGAAACTGCGCGCCGCGGAACTGCCGTTGCCCGACATCAGGTACGAACCGTTGTCGAAATCAACGGTCAGGGTGTAGGGCCGGCCATCGGCCGCGAACGCTGCATAGCTGCCGTTGCGCGGATCGACGGCCACCGTCGCGCTGCTGGCGGTGTTGTTGGCGGAACTCGTGTCGCCGTCGGCCGACACGGACACCGTATTGACAATCGGTCCGCGAAACGTCGCTTCGGTCGCTGCGCTGAAGGTGAACCGCAGCGAGCGGCCGACCCCCAGCGTGGGCACGGTCATTACCGGGCCAAGCACCGCCGGGCAAGTCGCTCCGCCGCTGGCAGTACAGGTGGGGACGCCGAAGCTGACTCCGGGCGCCGCGCCTGGTGTCCACTGGATCAGCAGGTTGTTTGCCGGCCCCGGCCCGGGATTGGCGACGACCGCAGTGAACACCGCAGTGCTGCCGGCGCCGATCTGTGCTGGACTGGTCTGCGACACACCGAGGTCGGTGCTGATGGCCTGGGTCGAGGCGATCGCGGAGTTGTCGCTGCTTCGCTCATCGCCTGCGGCCTGCACCGTCATCGTGCTTGTCGCCGGCCCGTTGGCGCCTGCCGTGACGCGCGCCGGCACGTTGCAGGTGAGCAGTCCACCCATCGGAATTGCCGCTGAGCGCAGCGTCCCCTCCGGCGTGGCAACTGGCGCGACCGCGCCGCCCGACGGCGTGCAGACTACGACGCCCGCGGGCGTCAGGTTGGCGCTGAGCGTGCTCGTCAGATCGACGTCGTAGGCCGCGGCGGGTCCGTCATTGCCGACGACCATCGTGAATGCGGTTGCCGCGCCCCCGGACACGGTCTCCGACACAGCGCTGCCTGTGACCTTGAGATTGTTGCTCTGCACCTCGGCGAATACCGTCGCCGAGTTGTTCAAGCGCTCGACGTCCTGATCCGACGTCGCCGAAAGCGTGTTCGACACCGTGCCATTGGCGCCGGCAACGAGGTTGGCGCGGACGGTGAAGGTCAGGACGCCGCCCGTGGGTAGTTCAGGCACCGTCATGCGCACGCTCGGCGGCGACGGGCAGACCGCGCCGCCCTCGGCCGCGCACTCGACCTCCGCGACGAGCATCTGATTGCCAATCAGGTTGGTGATCGTCAGGTTGCTGGCAGCGAATTCGCCGATGTTGGCCACCGTCATCACGAAGGCCACCGAATCGCCGCCATACAGCGGCCCGGCCGGAGCGAGGCCGCTCACGCTCACGTCGGTCCCTGTGTAGCGGCCGCTGCCCGGGCCGCAGCCGGCCATCGACAAGGCCAGCCCCAACACCGCCCAGGCAGCAAGTTCGCGAATCCTCATCGACGATGTCCCTGTTGCACGCAGTAACGATGCGCGCGCCGATCGGCGGCGCAGCGCAAAAAAAGATGGCGGATGGTAAGTGTCGGAAGCCGCTCGCCCTGAGCGCGGCCCCGCTCGAACACGAAGGAGCGTGAAATCGAGCCGGATTCGCCCGGCTGCTCCGCCCCCCCCATGGCGGCGCGGCCGAGCACCACGCCCCGGGGCGCGTGCCGGTGGAAGCCCCGTCCCATCCAACGTCGAGAGTTTCGACCGCCAATTCGCCCCTCTTGGGACGGACAGCCCCTACGGTCGATTGCGAGTCTAGATCAGCCCGGCGCATCACCATGACCGCGACCCGCCACCAACCTAGGGATTGCCGACGATTCAGGCTTCAGAGCGAGATCCGGACAGCACGGATCAGGCGATGAGGTCCATCCCGCCCGCTTGGGCGGTGGGCAGGTTGTCCGTGCGCAGGGCGCGTAGAAGATCGGCCCATGCCTCGCGTTGCGCCGCTGGCGCGTGGCATCACTTGCGCATCAACGTACTCTTCCCGAACAGCGACTCGATCAGATCGACGGCCAACTCGGCCGTCCGGTTGCGCAGATCGAACGCCGGGTTGAGTTCGATCACGTCGAGCGAGGCCAGCAGGCCGGTGTCGGCGATCATCTCCATGCACAGCTGCGCCTCGCGGTAGGTCGGGCCGCCGCGCACCGTGGTGCCGACGCCGGGCGCGATGTCGGGGTCGAGGAAATCCACGTCCAGGCTCACGTGCAGGTGGGTGTTGGTGTCGATCGTCGCCAGGGCGAGCTCCATCGCGTGGCGCATGCCCATCTCGTCGATGTAGCGCATGTCGAAGACCTCGAGGTCTGCCTTGTGGACGAGGCGCTTTTCGCCTTCATCGACGCTGCGGATGCCGATCTGGCGGACCCACTTCGGGTTGATCGCCGGCACCGTGCCGCCGATCTCGAGCAGTTCGCGCGGGCCGGTGCCGCACAGGCAGGCGACCGGCATGCCGTGCATGTTGCCGCTCGGCGTGAGCACGTGGGTGTTGAAGTCGGCGTGCGCGTCCAGCCACAGCACGCGCAGCTTGCGACCGGTCTCGCGGCAATGGCGCGCCACGGCACTGACCGACCCGATGGCGAGGCAGTGATCGCCGCCGAGCAGGATCGGCAGGCGGCCCCGGCCGAGCTCGGCATGCACCGCGTCGTGCACGGTTCGGTTCCAGGCCACGACCTCGGGCAGGTGCCGGTAACCATCAACTGGCGGCAGCCAGGGATTGTGCGGCCCGGCGAGGTTGCCGCAATCGGTGACTGCCAGGCCGCGCGACTCGAGCGCCGCCTGGAGGCCCGCAACGCGCAGCGCCTCCGGCCCCATGCTCGCGCCGCGCGCGCCGGCGCCGATGTCGGTCGGCGCGCCGATCAGGCTGACCGTGAGCGCGGCGTTGCCCATCGGATCAGATGTCGATCGCCAAGTCGCCGGTCTCGGTCACCGGCAGGTCGAAGCCGTATTCGGCGCAGAGCACTTCCCAGGCCTCCTCGGCAGTCTCGACGTAGTGGAACAGCGAGACATCCTCCGGGCTGATCATGCCGGTCTCGATGAGGAGCTCGAAGTTGACGAGGCGGGTCCAGAAGTCGCGCCCGAAGAGCAGGATCGGGCGCCTGCGGCACTTGCCGGTCTGCACCAGGGTCATGACCTCGAACAGTTCGTCGAGCGTGCCGTAGCCGCCCGGGAAGCACACGAGGCCGATGCTGCGCATCAGGAAGTGCATCTTGCGCAGCCCGAAGTAATGGAACTGGAAGCAAAGCTCCGGCGTGATGAACGGGTTGGGCGCCTGCTCGTGCGGCAGCACGATGTTCAGGCCGATGCTCTTGCCGCCGACTTCGTGCGCGCCGCGGTTGCCGGCCTCCATCACGCCCGGGCCGCCGCCGGTGACGACATAGATCGGCTGCTCGAACTCGCGCGAGCGCTGCGTCACGAGGGCTGCGAAGCGGCGCGCCTCGTCGTAGAAGCGCGACATCACGACCAGCGTTTCGGCCCGGCGCAGCGCGGCGTCGTCGCCGCCTTCGCGTGCCTGCGCCAGCTTCTGCGCCGCCATCTCGGGCGGCAGGATGCGCGCGCTGCCGAAGATCACGATCGTCGAGACGATGCCCTGCGCCGCCTGCACCATCTCGGGCTTGAGCAGCTCGAGCTGCATGCGCACCGGGCGCAGTTCGTCGCGCAGCAGGAACTCGGTGTCGGTGAAGGCGAGGCGGTAGGCGCTCTCGGGGCCCTCGTAGCGCGATGGCGGCGCGAGCGCTTCGGCCTCCTCGAGCGCGGTCGGAAAGTTGCGTGCCGTCAGGTCCTTGCGCTTCGTGTCCATCGTGACGCCGTCCATGTGTCCACGTAGGGCCTCGAGCTTAACCGCGCCGCGCCGCGCAGACCGCGCATCCGGGTTGGCGCGCCATGCGCAGCTCGGTCCACTCCATGCTGCGCGCATCGAGCATCTGCAGCCGCCCGGCGAGCGAACTGCCGAAGCCTGCGAGCAGCTTCAACGCCTCGGCAGCCTGCATCGTGCCGATGATCCCCACCAGCGGCGCGAACACACCCATCGTCGAGCAACGCATCTCCTCGAACGTCACCTCGGGCGGGAAGATGCAGGCATAGCAGGGGTGATCGGGCTGGCGCGTGTCGTAGACCGAGATCTGGCCATCGAAACCGATCGCGGCACCCGATACCAGGGGCCGCGCGTGGCGCACACACGCCGCGTTGACGGCGTGCCGGGTCTCGAAGTTGTCGCTGCAGTCGAGCACCACGTCGGCCGCGGCGACGAGCTCGTGCAGCAGTGCCGCGTCGGCACGTTGCTGCAGCGTCTCGACGCGCACGCCGGGATTGATGGCCTGCATGCTCCGCGCCGCCGACGCGACCTTGGCCATGCCGACGCTTTCGGCGCGGTGCGCAATCTGGCGCTGCAGATTGGTCAGGTCCACCGTATCGTGATCGACGAGCGTGATCCGCCCCACGCCAGCCGTCGCCAGGTACAGCGCCACCGGCGAGCCCAGGCCGCCGGCGCCGATCACGAGCGCCTGCGCATCGAGCAGGCGCTGCTGGCCCTCGATGCCGATCTCCTCGAGCAGGATGTGGCGCGAGTAGCGCAGGAGCTGGTCGTCGTTCATGTGCTCGCAAGCATACCCACAGACAACGACGCCCGCCCCCGGGGGCGCCCCCCGCGGGCGCGCCGCGCGCGCCCCCCACCCCGGCCCCCGCCGCCCCCCCCGCGGTGCGCGCCTGAGGCGGGCGTCGGCACTCCGGTCGGTACGTGATCAGTTCGTGTCGATCTCGGGCTTGCGCTCGACCTGGGTCTTGGAGACGAGCACCGGCTGACCCTTCAGGCGGTTCAGCGCCTGGGTGAGCGGAAAGTCCTCGCTGCTGCCGAACTCGGGCAACGGCTTGGGCGGTGTGTTCTTCTTTGCTGCCTCGTCCTCGAGTTTCTTGATCGCGTCTTCGCGCGCTTTCTCGCGCGCAGCATCCTTCTGCTCCGCCCCCTGTCCGCTGGCGATGTGCTTGTCGAGGTCGGCCTCGCGCACGCGCAGCGCGGCGAACACGTTGCCGTCGGCTGTCTCGTCGATCATCACGTCGGGCACGATGCCCTTGGCCTGGATCGACTTGCCGCTCGGCGTGTAGTAGCGCGCGGTCGTGATCTTCAGCGCCGTGTCGGGCGAGAGCTGGCGCACCGTCTGCACCGAGCCCTTGCCGAAGGTCTGCGAGCCCATCACGATGGCGCGCTTGTGGTCCTGCAGCGCGCCGGCAACGATCTCGCTCGCCGACGCCGAGCCTTCATTGACCAGCACCACCAGCGGCACCTTCTTGACCGCCTCGGGCAGGCGCCTGAGCGGATCGGACCCGCCGCGGCGCAGGTAGAACTCAGGCGACGCCCTGAAGGTCGACTTGCTGTCGCTGATCTGGCCGTTGGTCGAGACGACCACCGCGTCGGCAGGCAGGAAGGCCGCCGAGATCGCAACCGCCCCTTCGAGCAGGCCGCCCGGATCGTTGCGCAGGTCGAGCACGATGCCCTTGATGTTCGGGTCCTGCTTGTAGAGCTCGTCGAGCTTGCGCACGAAGTCGTCGACCGTGCGGTCCTGGAAGATGCTCACCCGCAGCCAAGCGTAGCCCGGCTCGATGAGCTTGGCGCGCACGCTCTGCTGACGGATCTCCTCGCGCACCAGCGTGACCGGGAAGGTGCGCGTCTCGGCCTTGCGAAAGATGCTGAGCGTCACCTTGGTATTGGGTTCGCCGCGCATCTTCTTGACCGCCTGGTCGAGCGTCAGGCCGCGCACCATGGTGTCGTCGATCTTGGTGATCAGATCACCGCTCTTCAAGCCGGCGCGAAACGCTGGCGAACCTTCGATCGGCGAGACGACCTTCACGAGGCCGTCTTCCATCCCGACCTCGATCCCGAGGCCGACGAACTTGCCGCTCGTGCCCTCGCGGAATTCCTTGAAGGTCTTCTTGTCGAAGTACTGCGAATGCGGGTCGAGGCCGGACACCATGCCGGCGATGGCGTCGTTGATCAGCTTCTTCTCGTCCACCGGCTCGACATAGTCGGACTTGACCATGCTGAAAACGGCAGCCAGTTGCTGCAACTCCTCGAGCGGCAGGCTCGCCACCGAACCACTGCGGGCGATGGCCTGCAGTTGCATCGTCGCCAGCGCGCCGGCGACGACGCCGACCGCGATCAAGCCACTGACCTTCAATTTGGAACCCATGACTGCCCTGCCCGGATGATCGGCACACCTTGCTCCAGTATATGGAAATCGACCCGAAGGTGGAGTCTTGCCGGCAGCCAAAAGTTGCACCGGCGCGTGAATTGCGGGCGCGGCGCGCAGCCACTGTCAAGGGGTTTGATGCAAACAATCGTATTGAGAAGCATTCTTACTCAATGTTAGACTGCACGCCATCCAAACCATGTGACGACCGCCGCAATGAAACCGATGCTCACCCTCTTGCGCAGCGTAGCCCTGGTCGCCCTGTCGGGCCTGGCGCTGTCAGCGCACAGCCAGTCCACGCTCAATGTCTACAGCGCGCGCCACTACCAGACCGACGAGGCGCTGTACGCCAACTTCACCAAGGCCACCGGCATCGCGGTCAAGCGCGTCGATGCCGACGACGCAGCCGTGCTCGCGCGGCTGCAGAGCGAGGGCAAGGCGAGCCCCGCCGACGTCGTGCTGCTCGTCGACGCGGCGCGGCTGTGGCGGGCCGAGGTCGACGGACTGTTCCAGCCCGTCAAGTCCAAGACGCTCGAGGCGCGCATCCCGGCTCACCTGCGCGGCAAAGACGGCGGCGAGGGCTCGCAGTGGTTCGGCTTCTCGACCCGGGCGCGCGTGATCGTCTCCAACAAGGCGAGCGTGAAGAAGGAAGACGCCGACACCTACGCCGAGCTCGCCGACCCGAAGAACAAGGGCAAGGTCTGCACGCGCTCGGGCTCGCACCCCTACAACCTGTCGCTGTTCGGCGCCCAGCTCGAGCAGATGGGCGAGGCCGCCACCGAGCAGTGGCTGCGCGGCATCGTCGCCAACATGGCGCGCCCGCCCAAGGGCGGCGACACCGACCAGATCAAGGCCGTGGCGAGCGGCGAGTGCCAGATCGCGCTGGCCAACACCTACTACCTCGCGCGCATGATGCGCTCTGCCAAGCCCGACGATCGGGCCGCGGTCGCCAAGATCGAGATGGTGTTCCCCGACCAGGCCGGCGCCGGAACGCATGTCAACATCGCCGGCGGCGCGGTCGCGAAGAACGCCCCCAACCGGGCCGCCGCGGTGCTGTTCCTCGAGTACCTGGCGAGCGACGAGGCACAGGCCTACTTCGCCAACGGCAACAACGAGTGGCCGGCGGTCAAGGGCCTGAAGATCGCCAACCCGGCGCTCGACGCGATGGGCCCGTTCAAGGCCGACACGACGCCGATCTCGGTGATCGGCATGAACCAGGTCAAGATCCAGCGGCTGCTCGACAAGGTCGGCTACCGCTAGGGCCCCAAGACGCCTCCGGCGTCGCCATCCCGCTTGCAGGGCGAGGGGCTTCGCCCGGACATGAGCGGTCCTGAGGACCGATCGTGCCTGGCGAAGGGCCGAGCCTCAGGCTCGGCGCGGCCTGCGAGGTTCCCGGCCCCCGGCGGCGGCCGGGGCCGCCTCAAACCTCCGTCGTCTCCCGGGCAAAGGTCACCACGTGGTCCACCTCGGCGCGGATGCCTATCCATTCGCCGACCTGGTGGTCGTGATGCGAGGGCACATGCGCCTGCAGCTGCTCGCCGCTCGCCAGGCGCAGCGTGTACAGGAAGTCGGCGCCGCGGAAGGCCTTGCGCTCGATGCAGGCGAGCACGCGCGCGCCATCGTCGTGCACGATGTCGTCGGCGCGCAGCAGCACATCGCACAACCCGCCCGGGAAGGCCTCCGGCAGCGGGCACTCGGCCAGATCGACGAGGTCGCCGAGCGCGGTGCGCACCACCGGGCCGGTCGCCGATGCGACGATCTGCGCCGGGGTGAACACCCCGTGGCCGATGAAGCTCGCGACGAAGCGGCACGCGGGCCGGTGGTAGAGCGAATAGGCGTCGTCCCACTGCAGCAGCCGGCCCTCGTTCATCACGCCGATCTTGTCGCCGACCGCAAAGGCCTCGATCTGGTCGTGGGTGACGAACAGCGCCGTCGTCGCGCTCGCTTTGAGGATCGCGCGCAACTCCTGCGCGAGGCGTTCGCGCAGGTCGACGTCCAGGCTCGAGAACGGTTCGTCCAGCAGCAGCAGCCGCGGGCGCGGCGCGAGCGCGCGCGCGAGCGCCACGCGCTGTTGCTGGCCGCCCGAGAGCTGGTGCGGCGCACGCCGCGCGGCATGCGCCAGGCCGACCAGGTCGAGCACCTCCCGCACCCGCCGCTCGCGCTCGTCGCGCGCCAGGTGCGCGATCCCGAACGCCACGTTGCGCGCCACGCTCAGGTGCGGGAACAGCGCGTAGTCCTGGAACACCATGCCGATGCGCCGCGCTTCGGGCGGCGCGTGCAAGTGGCGCCGGGCATCGGCGAGCGCATCGCCCGCGATCGCGATGCGCCCGCCCGCCAGCCGCTCCAGGCCCGCGATGGCGCGCAGCAACGAGGTCTTGCCGCAGCCCGAAGGCCCGATCAGGACCCCGATCTCGCCGGCTGACAGGGCCATCGTCGCCGCGTCGACCGCGGCGCGCGCGCCGGCGCCCGGATAGCGGATCGTGACCTGATCGAGCTGCAGGAACATGGGACGTATCATACCCAGCAGAATGCAAACCATTCTCATCAGGAGCGACTGCTGCCGGTCAGCCGGGTCGCTGCGCAGTTGCTGAGCCGGGCTTCGAATTGCTGCGCCTCGTCACCCTCGCCTGCCTGCTGCTTTCCGTTCCGGTGCTGGGCGTGCTCGGCTCCTGGCTCGTCTTCGACACGCACAGCCTCGCCACGCTGCAACATCAATGGCAGACCGTGCTGCCCGAGTACGTCTGGAACTCGGCGCTGCTCGCCGCGAGCGTCGGCATCGGCGTCGCGATGGTCGGCGGCGGCGCGGCGGCAGCGGTGAGCCTGTTCGAGTTTCCGCTGCGGCGCGTGTTCGAGTGGGCGCTGCTGCTGCCGATGGCGATGCCGGCCTACGTGCTGGCCTACGCCTACACCGACTTCCTGCAGTTCGGCGGCGCGCTGCAAGGCGGCCTGCGCGCTGTCGCCGGCGTCGAGGGCGCGCTCTGGCCCGACGTGCGCAGCCTGCCCGGCGCGGTCGTGCTGTTCGTGCTCTGCCTCTACCCCTACGTCTACCTGCTCACGCGCACCGCGCTCGGCGAGCGCGCCGTGCCGTTGATGGAGGCTGCGCGTCTCCTCGGCGCGGGCACGATGCGCCGCGTGCGCGAGGTCGCGCTGCCGCTCGCCCGGCCCGCGCTCGCCGCCGGCGTGGCGCTGGCGCTGATGGAGACGCTCGCCGACTACGGTGTCGGCTCCTACTTCGGCCTGGCCACGGTGACGACCGGCATCTACAAGGCCTGGCTCGTGATGAACGACCGCATCGCCGCGGCGCAGCTCGCGTCGGTGCTGCTCGCGGGCGTCGCGCTGCTGCTGTGGCTCGAGCGCCGCGCGCAGCGCAGGCTGCGCTTCACGGCGAGCCGCCTCGGCGCAGCGCACAGCGTCGAGGCACGGCCCTTCGTGCTGCACGGCGGCCAGGCGGCGATCGCGTTCGGCCTGTGCGCGCTGCCGGTGCTGCTCGGCTTCGCGCTGCCGGTGGCGGTGCTGCTGCAGCTCGCGGCGCAGGACTGGCTGGCGACGGACGCAGCCCCGCAATGGGCGCGCTTCGCGCAATGGGGCTGGACGAGCTTTCACCTCGCCGCGAGCGCTGCCGTGCTTGCGCTCATGTTGGCGCTCGCGCTGTCGTTCGGCCGCCGCCTGAACTCGGGCCCGTTGCTGCGCAGCGCGGCAACCGTCGTCTCGCTCGGCTATGCGGTTCCGGGCGCAGTGATCGCGGTCGGCATCCTGCTGCCGCTGGCGTGGTGGCAGGCGGTCGCGCCCGACGTCGGGGCGGCGGCGCTCGTCACCGGCACCGTGTTTGGTCTGCTTTATGCCTACCTGGTGCGTTTCTCGGCCGTCGCGCTGCAGTCGGTCGAGGCCGGCTACGCGCGCGTGCCGGCGAGCGTCGACGAAACCGCGCGCACGCTCGGCGTGTCGCCGCGGCGCGTGTTCGTCGAGCTGCACGCGCCGCTGCTGCGCCGCTCGGCGCTTGCCGCCGCGCTGCTGGTCTTCGTCGACGTGATGAAGGAGTTGCCGGCGACGCTGCTGCTGCGGCCCTTCGACAGCGACACGCTCGCCGTCGTGGCCTACCAGCTCGCGCGCGACGAGCGCCTCTCGGAGGCCGCGCTGCCGTCGCTGGCGATCGTCGTCGTCGGGCTGATTCCGGTGCTGATGCTGTCGCGCGCGATCCGCGCCAAGCGCTGACTTCGCTCAGCGCCGCGCCGCGGCGAGCAGTTCGCCGAAACGCTGCCCGGCCTGCAGCCCCTTGCCCAGGCGGCCGGCGATCGCGACCGCGGGCGTGCACGCGAGCATGCGCCGGAAGGCCGCGCGCAATGCGTCGGGCGTCACGCCATCGATGCGCGCCGCCTGCTCGGCACGCGATCGAATGCGGCCGCGGACGAAGAGGTCGAGCGCGGCCTCTTCGAGCAACCGCGCCGGCCGCTCGAGCGCCTGCACACGCCGCACCGCGAGCTGGTTGCGCGCCCGCTCGAGGCCCACCGGGTCGATGATGCGCGTCTGTTCGACGAGCAATCGCGCGACCTCGGCGACGAGTTCGTCGAGATGCCGCGGCGCGGTCGAGGCCTCGATCACGAACTGCCCGCTCCAAGGCGTCAGGTCGGCCGAGCAGGCGGCGTAGTAGACGAGCGCGCGTCGTTCGCGCAGCGCGTCCATCAGCGGCGAGCTCATGCCCTCGCCGAACAGCGCCGCGGCGACGGTGCTCGCGGCATCGTCTTCGGGCAGGGCCGGAACCGGGAAACCGAGCACGACATGGGTCTGGCTGCTGCCGGTCTGGCGCCGCAGCCGCACGCCGCCGGCATAGGCTGGCGCCGCGACCCGGTTCTCGGCTCCGCGCGGCAGGCCGCCGAAAGCCGCCTCGGCGGCGGCCACCACGGCCGGCGGATCGATCGCGCCGGCAACGCCGACGACGACATTCGCGCCGGTGTACTGCCGCTGCACATAGGCCGCCAGATCGGCGCGGCTGAACCGCTCGATGTTGCGCCGCCGGCCTATCACCGGCTGCGCGACCGGATGGTTGCCGTAGCAGGCGCGGTCGAAGAGCTTGAATGCGGTCGCGAGCGGATCGTCGTCGTCCTCGTCGACCTCGTGCAGGATGACTTGGCGCTCGCGTTCGAGCTCGGCCTCGGGGAAGGTGCTCGCGCAGACGATGTCGCCCAGCATGCGCACGAAGTCGGTCGCGTGGCGCGCCAGCCCGCGCATGTGAAACGCGGTGTGGTCCTTGTCGGTGTGCGCGTTGACCTCGGCGCCGAGGCGCTCGGCGTCGAGGTTGATGCGCTGGCAGTCGCGGCTGCGCGTGCCCTTGAAGGCCATGTGCTCGACGACATGGCTGATGCCGCTCTCGCGCGCGCTCTCGCAGGCGCTCCCGGTGCGCACGAACACGCTCGCGCTCGCACTCTCGAGCTGCGGCAGCGCGTGCGCGACCACGCGCACGCCGTTGGCGAGCGTCGTCACCTGGGGTAGAACTGTCGTCATGGCGCTGGTCTATCCTCGTTCGTCATTCATCCGGCCGCGACGCGATTGCGCCCCGCCGCCTTGGCCTCGAACAGCGCTGCGTCGGCCCGCGCCAGCACCTGCTCGGGGCCGCCCGCGCCAGGCTCCCATCCTGCCACGCCGATGCTCACCGAGAGTTCCATTGCCGCAGCGCCGCGCGACCCGGACAGGCGCTGTGCGGCCAGTGCCTCGCGCAGCCGCTCAGCCACCGGCAGCGCCTCGACGAGCGTCAGGCCGGGCAACAGGAGCAGGAATTCCTCGCCCCCGTAGCGGCCGAGGCGATCGACTTCGCGCAGGCCGCTGCGCAACTGCGTGGCCACATGCTTGAGCGCCCGGTCGCCGACGGCATGGCCGTGGCGGTCGTTGATGGCCTTGAAGTGGTCCAGGTCGAGCATCATCAGCGCAAATCGCTCGCCGCTGCGCAGGCTGCGCTGAAGTTGTGCGTCGAGCGCCTCCTCGACCGCGCGCCGGTTGAGCAAGCCCGTCAGGCCGTCGTGGCGCGACAACCGGTGCAGCTCGGTGACGAGCCGGCCCGCGACCAGCGCAAGCAGTGTGGCGTGCAACAACAACACGAGAACCAGGTAGCTGAACGCGGAGCCGACATTGAGCGCGCTGTCGGTCGACATCTCGGCAAGCACCGACTCTGGCGCGAGCAGCGCGCGCCCGGCCCGAGCGGCAAAGGCGGTCGCGCCGAGCAGTGCCGGCAGCGCCAGCAGCGGCGGCCAGCGCAGGCGCAGGTCATCGCGCCCGTGCCGGAAGAGGTCGAATGCGATCCCAGCGTAGATCGATGCCAGCACGCCGAAGTTGACGCCCGCCTGCCAATGGCGCCGGGCCGCGTCGGCCGCCAGCCACTCGGCGCTATACACCGCCGCCAGCAGCAGGAGGGGCAGCCAGAGCCTGAACGGCCGACCGATGAAGATCCGGATCCCGCGCTGCAGCGCGCAGGCGCCGATCACGCCACAGGCCACGGCCAGCAGCGGCGGCGATGCGAGGTGCGTTGCGAGCAAGAACCAGGTCGCCGAGCTCAGCGCAGCCCAGAGCGACCAGTGCGCCGCGGCAGCGCGCGCGTCGGCAACTGCCCACGCGCCGGCGCCCCAGACCAGACTCGCCACGGCCTGGAGCAGCGCCACCATCAGAAAGGCGGATTCGGTGGCGGACAATGTCGACAGCATGCGCGCCAACCCCTCGCGGACGGATCGCTGCGGTTATAGCATCGGCGGCCCGAGTAGTACGGCGCGAGCCGGGCTATGCTCGGCGTCGCGCTCACCCCTGATCGACCCTGCGGTCACGCCACCATGCTGATCAACTTCTTCTTCACATTGCGCGCGGCCAAGCTGCCGGTCTCCGTCAAGGAGTACCTGACCCTGCTCGAAGCGATCAAGAGCGGCGTCATCGACGACGATGGCGGCCCGACGGTCGACAAGTTCTACTACCTCTCGCGCACCGCGCTCGTCAAGGACGAGGCCAACTTCGACAAGTTCGACCGCGCGTTCGCCGCCTACTTCAAGGGCGTCGAGATGCTCGCCGACTTCACGCAGGAGATCCCGCTCGAGTGGCTGCAGAAGAAGCTCGAGCTCGAACTCTCGCCGGAGGAGAAGGCGGCCATCGAGAAGATGGGCTGGGACGAGCTGATGGCCGAGCTCAAGAAGCGCTTCGAGGAGCAGAAGGAGCGCCACGAAGGCGGCAGCAAGATGATAGGCACCGGCGGCACCTCGCCCTTCGGCGCCTACGGCTACAACCCGCAGGGCATCCGCATCGGGCAGGAAAAGGGCCGCAACAAGAGCGCGGTCAAGGTCTGGGACCAGCGCCAGTACAAGGACTACGACGACAACCTCGAACTCGGTACGCGCAACATCAAGGTCGCGTTGCGGCGCCTGCGCCGCTTCGCGCGCGAGGGCTCGGAGGAGGAACTCGACCTCGACGACACGATCCGCTCGACGGCGGCCAACGCGGGCTGGCTCGACATCAAGATGGTCCCCGAGCGCCACAACAAGGTGAAGGTGCTGCTGCTGATGGACGTCGGCGGCACGATGGACGAGCACATCCACCGCGTCGAGGAGCTGTTCAGCGCGGCCAAGAACGAGTTCAAGCACCTGGAGTTCTATTACTTCCACAACTGCGTCTACGACTTCATGTGGAAGAACAACCGGCGCCGCTACAGCGAGAAGTTCGCCACCTGGGACCTGATCCGCAAGTACAACAAGGACTACAAGCTGATCTTCGTCGGCGACGCGACGATGAGCCCCTACGAGATCCTGCAACCCGGCGGCAGCGTCGAATACAACAACGAGGAAGCCGGCGCCGAGTGGCTGCAGCGCCTGACCAATGCCTTCCCGAAGTTCGCCTGGATCAACCCCGAGCCGCAGGGCGTGTGGGGTTACCGGCAGAGCATCTCGATCGTCCAGCAACTGATGAACCAGCGCATGTTTGCGCTCACGCTGCCGGGCCTCGAAGGAGCGATGCGCCTGCTGAGCAAGTAGCCCGATGCGCGCAGCGCGCCGACTCGCGGCAAGGCTGGCACTGGCCGCCGCCGCAGCCTGTTTGGGCGGATGCGCGAGCCTCGAGCCGCTGCTGGCCGACCTTTCGGGGCGACCGCCGGCGGCCTTGCCGGGCGAAGGGCAACCGGCGCCGCAGGGCGCGTCGGAGCCGGCCCTGCCCGACGCCTACACACTCGAGGTACGCGCCCCCGCGCCGCTGCGCGGCCTGCTCGTCAAGCACCTGGACCTGGCGCGCTTTCGCGATGCGCGCGCCGCCGGCGACATGACGCGCCTGGAGCTCGACCGCCTGATCAGCGCTGCGCCGGCGCAGGTGCGCGCGATCGCCGAGACCGAGGGCTACTTCGAGGCCGAGGTCAGCGTCACGCGCGACCGTGCCGAGCCGCCGCGCGTGCTCGTCGTCGTCGTGCCCGGCCCACGGGCGCACGTCGAGGAGGTGGGCCTCGGACTGGCCGGCACGCTGCTCGACGCGGTGCAGGCCGGCGACGAAGCTGCGGTCGACCTCGCTGCCGAACTGCTCGAACAGTGGCCGCTGGCGCAAGGCGATGCGTTCACGCAGGAAGCCTGGTCATCGGCCAAGCTCTCGACGCTGGCACGCCTGCAGGCGCGCGGCTACCCGGCCGCGCGCCTCGCCGACTCGTCGGCCCAGATCGATGCCCATGCGCGCGCGGTGCGGCTGCAACTGACGCTGGACAGCGGGCCACAGTTTCGCCTCGGGCAGTTGCGCATCACGGGCCTGGCGCACTACGCCGAAGACACGGTGCGCAACCTGCTCGACTTCCAGCCCGGCCAGGCCTACTCCGAGGCCTTGCTCGCCGACTGGCAGCGCCATCTACAGCGCTCGGAGCTGTTCGAGGCCGCGCTCGTCGAACTGATCGTCGACCCGGAGCAGGCCGCCGCGGCGACGGTCGTCGTCACGCTGCGCGAGATGCCGCGCCAGCAGACGACGGTCGGCCTGGGCTACAGCACCGACACCGGCGCGCGTGCGACGCTCGATTACATCCACCGCAAGCCCTTCGGCTGGCGCGTCGTGTCGACCAGCAAGCTCGAGATCGGCAAGGAGAAGAACGCCTTGTCGACCCAGCTCATCACCCATCCCATGCCCGACCACTACCGCGACCTGGCCGGCATCGACCTCGAGCGCCTCGACCAGGACGGCGAGTTGCGCACCTCGGCCGCGCTGCGCCTGGGACGCAACCAGGATCGCAACGTCTTCGCCCGCCAGTACTTCATCGCCGTGCAGAGCGCCACCGTCGAGAGCGCAGCGCCCAAGACCTCGGCGCAGGCGGTCACGCTGAACTACCACTGGGTCACGCGCGACATCGACAGCATTGCGCTGCCGACGCGGGGTACGGTGTTCGCATTCGAGACCGCTGCCGGCTACACCTACAAGACGCTTGCCGAGACCGGGGCTCTCGCGCGCCTGCAGGCCACGCTCACCGGCTACCGGCCGCTGCCCGGCGACTGGAACCTGCAGTGGCGGCTGCAGGGCGGCGAGGTGTTCGCCCGCTCGGCCACCGGCGTCCCCGACACGCTGCTGTTTCGCGCCGGCGGGCAGGACTCGGTGCGCGGCTACAGCTTTCGCAGCCTCGGCCCCGTCGTCAACGGCGCCGTGACCAGCGGGCGCATGCTGCTCACCGGCAGCGTCGAGATGGCGCGGCCGATCGTCGAGCGCCTGCCGTCGCTGTGGGGCGCGCTCTTCGTCGATGCCGGCAACGCGTCCGACAGTTGGCGCGAAATGCGCCCGGTCTACAGCGTCGGCCCGGGCATCCGCTGGCGCAGCCCGGTCGGCGCGCTGCGCGTGGACTTTCCGTACGCGGTGGACGACCGGCGCTGGCGCGTCGAGATCAGCCTGGGGATCGCGCCATGAGGCCGCCGGGCCGCCATGGGCCACGAAGGGGCCCCTCCGGGTCCCTTGGCGAATACCGGAGTGCGCAGCACGAAGGCACACCAGTGAGCCCGCCGGGCCGCCTTGGGCCACGAAGGGGCCCCTCCGGGTCCCTTGGCGAATACCGGAGTGCGCAGCACGAAGGTACTCCAGTGAGACCCCGCCCGGCCGCTCCGAAGGGCTCTCGCACCGGAGTTCGAAGCGCGGAGGTTTCCCGGTGAGTGCCGGCCCCGACAACGCACCCGGCGCAGCGCAGGCGACCACGCCGCCGGCCCGGCACGGGGCTTGGAGGACCTGGCTGTGGGCAAGCGCGGCGACGGTCCTCGCCCTGCCCTTGCTCGCATTGGGAGGCATCGCCTGGCTCGCGACCAGCGCCTCCGGCACGGCCTGGCTCGTCGCGCGCGTCCCCGGCCTGACGGTGACGGCGCCGCAGGGCAGCCTGATCGGCGACTTCGCCGCCGAGCGCGTGATCGTCGCCCTGCCCGGCAGCGAGGACCGCATCCTCATCCACGGGCTGCGCTGGCAGGGCCTCGCGCTCGCGCGCGCGCAGGCTGCGCCGGCCTGGCTGCGCATCGAGGCGCGCGCCTTGCACGCCGCGCGCGTCGAGCTGCGCCTTGCGCTCGCGGCCGGTTCGAGCGCGCCGCAGGGCCTCGAGTCGCCCGTCGAGCTCGCGTTGGAGACGATCGACATCGGCGAATTCATCGCGCCGCAGCTCGGCGAGCAGCCGCTGCGGGCGCTGCATGCGCGCATCGCGATCGGCGCCGACGGCGGCCGCCTGCACCGCTTCGACGATCTGGCGCTCGAGTGGGACCGCCTGGTTGCGCACGGCAGCTTGCAGATTGCAAGTGCTGCGCCGCTGGAGGTGCAGGCCGGCCTGGCAATCGAGTCGCGCGCCGACGCGGCTGCCGGAGCAGCCTTCGGCGCTTCGCTCACGCTGCGCGGGCCGCTGGCGCGCCTCGCGCTGCAAGGCACGCTGCGCGGCGCGGCGCAGCCCGCCGCGCGCAACGGCAGCGCGCCGCCCGCGGCGGATGTCGAGGCCACGCTCACGCCGTTTGCCGACTGGCCGCTGGCGATGCTCGGCTTGCGCACCGAAGCACTCGACCTGGCAGCGTTGCACAGCGCGGCGCCGAGCACGGCGCTCGATGGCACGGCGCAACTGCGCAGCAGCGCCAGCGACCGCCCGGCCACGCTCGCGATCGCGCTCGCCAACAAGCGCGCCGGGCGCTACGACGCCGGGCTGCTGCCGTTGCGCTCGGTACAGGCCGAACTGCAGGCGCGGCCTGACGATCCGGCGCGCGGCGAGATCCACGCGCTCGACCTCGCGCTCGGCACGGCGCGCGAAGCCGGTGGCCGGATGTCGGGCGGAGGCCACTGGGCGCCCGGGCAGATGCAGCTCGACCTGCGCCTGACGGACCTCGCGCCGCGCGTGCTGGATGCGCGCGCAGCGGCGCTGCGCGTCTCGGGCCAGGCGACGCTCGCCGTCGCGCCGGGCGCCGACGCCGCGACACCGCCTGTGGCGACGCTGCGTGGCCGCTTCAGCGGCGGCCTGCCAGCGGACGGCAGGTTGCGGGCGCTGAAGCTCGAGCTCGATGCCGACGCGAGCACGCAGCGCGTCGAGTTGCGCCGGGCATTGCTGACGGCCGGCGCGACGCGCGTCGCGCTGCAGGGCCGCGCCGAGCGCGGCAGCGGCAGCGGCAGCGACTGGCGCATCGCCGCCCAGGCGACGCTGGACGACTTCGACCCCGCGGCGTGGTGGCCGGGGCGTGAAGGCTCGGCCTGGCGCAAGGGACCGCACCGCATCGACGCCACGCTCGCCGTGCAGGGGCTGCTGCCGCGACCGGCATCGGGCTCGGTGCTCGACACCCTGGCGCGCGCGCGGGGCCAGGCGACGCTGCAACTCGGCGCCGGCAGCGTGCTCGGCGGGCAGGGCATTGCCGGCGAAATCGCGCTGCGCGGCGCGGACCCGGCCGCCTCCTCGCCCGGCACCTCGGTCGACGCCTACCTCGCGGTCGGTGGCTCGACCGTCTCGCTGCGCGGCCGGCTTGCGCCCGACGCGGCCGACCATTGGGAGATCGAAAGCCACGGCGCCGACCTCGGGCCCTGGTCGGCGCTGGCCGCCCTCGGCGCCGACGCCGGCAGTGTGGCGCCGGGCTTCGCCGGCAAACTCGATGCCGCACTGGCGCTGGACGGCCGCTGGCCGCGCGTGGCGACGCGCGGCACGCTCGCGCTCGACGAGTTGCGCGCCGGCGCCTCGCTGCGCGTGGGCCGCGCGGCGCTGCGCTGGACGGCATCGAGCGCCGCGCCGCAAGCGCCGCTGGATGTGCAGGCCGATCTCGACCGCCTCGACCTCGGCGTGCAGAAGATCGACAGCCTGCGCCTGCGCATTGCCGGCAGCACCGCGGCGCACAGGATCGTGCTCGACGGCGCCACGCCGGCGCGCCCGCCACGCTGGCTCGACCTGCTGCACGGCGCCGATTCGGCGCCCGGCACCGGGACGCGCGCCGAGTTGCGCGCCGAGGGCTCGTTGCAGATCGACGCCGAGTGGCTGCAGCCGCTGCGCTGGCAGGGCAAGCTGCAGTAGTTGCAACTCAAGCGCGCTGCCGCAGACACTGCGCCGCAGGGGGCTTGGTTCGATGTCGGCGCAACGAACTTCGAGCTCGCCTACGACCCGGTCGCGCGCGTGCCGCAAGCCCTGCTCGGCCCGGGCCGCGCCGTGCTGCCGAATCTCGCGCTGCGCTGGAGCACGCTGCGCTGGCAGGGGTTGCCAGGGGCGCCGAGGATCGATCTGGAGGCGGAGGTCGAGCCCTATGCGCTGGCGCCTCTGCTGGCGCGCCTGCAACCGGAGTTCGGCTGGGGCGGAGACCTGATCGTCGCCGGGCGCGTGAGTGTGCACAGCGCGCCGAGCATGGTCGCCGAAGTCGAGATCGGGCGCCTGCGCGGCGACCTGTCGGTGACCGACGAGACCGGCGTTCAGGCGCTGGAACTCACCGACCTGCGCCTCGGGCTGGATGCGCGCGACGGCGTCTGGCACTTCACGCAGGCGCTCGCCGGGCGCAGCCTGGGCGCGCTCGGCAGCGCGGCAACCGTGCGTACCGATGCACAGGCCCTGTGGCCACCGGCCGATGCGCCGCTGCAGGGCGTGATGGAGCTCCAGGTCGCCAACCTCGCCGCCTGGGGTGCCTGGGCGCCGCCGGGCTGGCGCTTGCAGGGCCGCATCCACGTCGGCGCGAGCTTCGGCGGGCGTTTCGGCGCGCCGGAATACACGGGCCAGATCGAGGGCAGCGATCTCGCCCTGCGCAACCTCGTCGAGGGCGTGGACCTGCGCGATGGCGAGCTCGACATCGTGCTCGAGGGCCAGGCGGCGCGCATCCGCAAGCTCCAGGCGCGCGCCGGCGAGGGCCGCGTCACGGTCGATGGCGAGGCCCTCTTCGGCACCGAGCCGCAACTGCAACTGCGCCTCGTCGCCGAGCGCATGCGCCTGCTCGGCCGCGTTGACCGGCACGTCGTCGCGAGTGGCCAGGCGGCGCTCGCGTTGCAGCGCGAGGCGCTCAAGCTCGATGGCCGCTTCGTCATCGACGAGGGGCTGATCGACATCAGCCGCGGCACCGCGCCCCGGCTCGGCGACGACGTCACGGTGCTGCGCGGGCCCGAGCGCAGCGCGCCGCCCGCGCCGCAGTTGCCGGTGCGCAGCCGCTTGCGCAGCGTCGACATGGCGGTGCGCGTCGACCTCGGCCGCGCGCTGCGCCTGCGCGGGCGCGGGCTGGATACCCGGCTCGAGGGCGATCTCGTCTTCACCGCGCCCGACGGCCGGCTGGCCCTCGACGGCACGGTGCATGCGGTGCAGGGCACGTATTCGGCCTACAACCAGCAGCTCACCATCGAGCGCGGGGCCATCACATTCTCGGGCCCGCTGGACAACCCGCGCCTGGACATCCTGGCCGTACGGCCGAATATCGACGTGCGCGTCGGCGTGTCCATCACCGGCAGCACGCGCCAGCCGCGCGTGAGCCTGTACTCCGACCCCGACATGTCGGACAACGCCAAGCTCACCTGGCTCGTGCTCGGACGTCCGCCCGAGGAGACGAGCGGCGGCGACACCGCGCTGCTGCAGGCGGCGGCGATGGCCCTGCTGGCGGGCGAAGGCGACGGCGCGGCGGCGCAACTGCAGCGGCTCAACCCGCTCGACACGCTCTCGGTGCGCCAGACCGATGGCGCGGTGCGAGACACGGTGCTGACGGTCGGCAAGCAACTCAGCCAGCGCTGGTACATCGGCTACGAGCGCGTGCTCTCGCAGACCTCGGGCAACTGGCAGCTCATCTACCGCATCGGCCAGCGCCTCACGCTGCGCCTGCAGGCCGGGGTCGACAACTCGATCGACGTCATCTGGTCGTGGCGCTGGAACTAGGCGCCCGCTTCACCTTGCGCGGCGCCCGCCTGGCCGGAGCAGGCGCCGGCTCGGCTTCGGCCTGCGGCACCAGTTTGCGCAGGGCCTCGAAGGCATGCTCGAGCTGCGTCGCAAGCTCGCGCATGTCGGGCGCGGCGCGCCGGCAGGCGATCAGGCCGAAGCACAACTGGCCCAGGTAGCTCTGGACCGTGATGTTGAGCGCCACGCCGTGCACGACGATCGACACCGGGTAGTAGTCGAGCATCTTCGCGCCGGCCAGGTAGACCGGCACCTGTGCGCCGGGCACGTTCGAGATCGTGACGTTGGCAAAGCGCAGCCGGTCGGCCAGGCGCGAGCGGCCATACAGAGACACCAGGCCGCCGAGCAGCCAGGGCGAACCCAGCGACGGGAAGTCGGTCGGGATCGCGCCGCGCAGGCTGCCCATCTGGCGCTTCATCGCCGCCGTGCCGGCCATGATTGTCTGCAGGCGCTGCAACGGGTCGGCATGCTGCGTGCCGAGATCGATCAAGGTCCCCGCGACCTGGTTGTTCATCGTGGTGTCGCCCTCGGCGCGCAGCGAGATCGGCACCGCAGCCACGAGCGAGGCCGCGGGCAGTTCGCGGCTGTCCTTCAGGTACGAACGCAGCGCCGTGCTGCACAGCCAGAGCACGACATCGTTGACCGATGCGCCGAGCGCCTTGCCGATGCGCTTGGTTTCGCCGAGCGGCAGCGATACGCCGGCAAACGCGCGCTGGTTGGTGATGGCGACATTGAACGGCGTCGGCGGCGCGAGCCTGAGGCGCCTGCCGCCCCCTGCAGCGGTGTCATTGCGCGCCGCCCAGGCCTCGCGCCCCAGACCCGCGAGCGCGCGCGCCAGCGCCGGCAGCAGCCGCCCGACCTTCATCACCTGCTGGAACTGGTTCGCGAGCCCGGCAGCGAGCAGTTCGGCCACGCCGAGCTGGTAGCGGTTGCCGCGCCGCGGCCGCGGCGGCCTGACCTTGCGCGGCTCCGGGCTCAGGTCGAACACGGTCTGGCCCAGCGTCACGCCGGCCTGGCCGTCGATGGCCGCGTGGTGGACCTTGCAGTAGAAGGCCAGCTTGCCGTCGGCAAGGCCCTCGATCACGTAGAACTCCCACAGCGGCCGGCTGCGGTCGAGCAGGCTCGAGTGCAGGCGGGCGACGAGCGCGTGCAACTGCCCCACCGTGCCCGGCTTGGGGAGCACCACATAGCGCATGTGGTAGTCGAGGTCGATGTCGTCGTCCCCGATCCAGACCGGATTGGCAAGGTCGAAGGGCATGGCCGCGAGCTTGCGCGTGAACACCGGCGCCAGGTGCATGCGGCCCGCCACATGCGCCTTGACGGCCTCGTACCACCCGCCTGCGTAGCCGGGCGGCGGCTCGAACACATTCAGGCTGCCGACATGCATCGGCATCTCGGGCGTCTCGAGGTGCAGGAAGGCGCCGTCGACGACGCTCAGGTGCTTGATGTGCTGCATGGCTGCGCGACCTCCGGGCGCTCGCCGCGCCCCCGCAAGTTGCGGGCCACTCTAACCGATCGCGGGTGGGGCCGTCTGCACCGAGGACGCATGAGAAAATCCGCTGCGCTCGCCGTAGTTCAATGGATAGAACGGCCGCCTCCTAAGCGGCAAATACAGGTTCGATTCCTGTCGGCGGGACCACACGAACGTTCTCGGCTGGTCATTCCCCCGACAATTGATAGCATATGCGCTATCATGACGCCGATGCCGACGCTCGTGCTGGATACCAATGTCCTGGTCGCAGCGCTACTGCATGGCGGCGGTAGCGCGCGGGCGGTACTCCGCGCGTGCTTGATGGCGCAGTACCAGCCGGTGCTCGGACCGGCGCTGATGGCGGAATACGAGGATGTTCTGGGCCGGGTCGAACTCTTCACCGGCTGCGTCTTGTCGGCAAGAGAACGTGCCGAGGTGTTCGATGGCTTTCTGAACCGGTGTCGATGGGTGGAGGTGTTCTACGCGTGGCGCCCCAACCTGCCCGATGAAGCCGACAACCATCTGATCGAGCTCGGCGTGGCTGCGCAGGCCCATGCGATCGTGACGCGCAACCTGCGTGATGTGGCACGCGGAGAGTTGAAGTTTCCCGCACTCAGGGTCCTCACGCCCGAGCAATGCCTGGAGGCCTTTCCATGTCAACGTTGACGATTCGTCTGCCCGACGACAAGCACGAGCGCCTGAAGGCGCTTGCGCGATCCAACTCGATCAGCATCAACAAGCTGATGGACGAGCTCGCGACCGTGGCGCTGGCCAACTACGACGCCAGGGTGCGCTTCGAGACGCGGGCCGCACGAGGCAAGCCAAAGCGCGCCTTGGCGTTGCTCGACAAGCTGGACCGCTCGGACTGACGCAAGTCGCGGCTCTCGTTCTTCCCAGGCTGTCATCAAGCGATCGCAAGCAGGTCCTTGCGCAACTCGAACAGCATCGGGCGACGTGGCCCGGCCCTTCGATTCCTGTCGGCGGGACCGCATGCGGGAACTGCAGGAGTCGTAGCGCGCGCGGCTCGCGCCGAACACACTCCTCGTTACGGCCGGGCCACAAACAAGTCGTTACCTTCATGCCCTGTGCAGCGCGCCGGCTGCGTGCGTAAGATCGAGCTTCGCCGGGTCCGCCCTGCTCGATCAATGGAGGAGCGAATGGCGCAGATGCCCAAGACTCCCACGCGGCCGAAGAAGCTCGTCTGGCGCATTTCGGCCGACGCACCCAAAGGCGAATGGGTCGATCCGGACCAGATCGAGCCTGCACCTCCCAAGCTGGCGGAACCCGAGGTGAGCACCGGCAGCTGGGTGACATCGTCGTTCGACCTCCTGAGCGGCGCGGATGTCATCGAGTCCTCTGGCACCTTGACACCCGGGATGTTCGACGAGCTGTTTGAAACGCAGGCGCACGACCCGAAACGTCAACGGAAGTAGCACGCGACGGTCGCGCTCGGCGGCCCACCGTCTCCAAGCAGTTCCCGGCGCGCCGCGCAGCTCTGCCGCCGACAGACCGAGAACACCGATCCTCACGGGAACGTGGCTTCGAGCGTCGACTTCTGTCGGCCCACCGAGGCCGTTCGAGACGACCGGAGCGCCGGCCCCCTCTCGGCCTTTCAGCGCAGATGGCGCTCGAAGAAGCCGAGCGTGCGCGTCCAGGCCAGCGCAGCCGCGTCGGCGTCGTACTTGCAGATCGGCAGGCGGTTCGGGCCGACCTGGTTCTCGTTCGCAAAGGCGTGCATCGCCTGGTAGCGGTGGAACTCGAAGGCCACGTTGGCCGCGCGCAGCCGGGCTTCGAGCGTGTCGACGGCGGCGATCGGAAACGCCGCGTCATCGGTCGCGTAGTGCGCCATCAGCGGCGCCTTGATCGCGCTCGCATCCACGTACTCCAGCGGCGGATAGCCGTACCAGACGACGCCGGCGTCGGCCTCGGGCACGTGCACCATCGCCAGCAGCGTCAACGCGCCACCCATGCAGTAGCCCGTGACGCCGACCTTGGCGCAGCGCGCCTTGAGGTAGCGCACCGCGCCGCGCACGTCCTGCCCGGCCGCGTCGCCGAAGTTCAGGCCCGTCATCAGGTGCTCGGCCTCGGCGGCCTCGACCGTCGACTTGCCGCGATACAGGTCGGGCACGAGAGCACAGTAGCCGGCCGCGGCGTAGCGCTCGGCAACGCCGCGGATCTGGTCGTTCAGGCCCCACCACTCCTGGATCACGACGACGCCCGGCCCGGCGCCCGCCGCACCCGCCGGCTCGGCGAGGTAGCCCTGCACGACCTGCCCGTCCGGGCGCTGGAAGTCGACCGTCTTGCCCATGTACTGCCTCCGAAGTTGTCGTGAACGAAGTCCACGCTGAAGGGTGAGGGGGAATAGCGCTCAGACCGTGCGCGCGAGCAGCCCGGCTGCGGCCAGCCAGGCCTGCGCCCGACGCGCGCTGCGCCACAGCCACCAGCCCAGGCGCATGGCGCGCCACGCACGCCGCGGCCGCGCGACGAGCACGACCACCGCCCCGGCGGCGATCCAGACCCGCCTTGCGTACAGCCACTGCGCGATCGCGCGCGCCTGGTCGGCAGCCGCCAGCGGCGCGTCGAGCACCTGTGCCTGACTGGCGAGCTGGCCGCGCAGAGCCTCGCTGCGCAGCAGCAGCCGTTGCTGGCGCAGCGCGAGTGCAAACTCGGCCTCCGATTTCATGGCTGGCGCGTCGGTGCATCGGCGCCTGCCGCAAGCCCGCTGCGGTCGCGCCCCAACTCGGCGGCGCTGAGCGCAAAGGCACCCGGCGGCGTCTTCAGGCGCGCGAGCGCGTGGCGCCAGGCGAGCGCGCCACAGCCCACGAAGACGACCATCAGGGTGGCAGCCGCCTGCAGGCGATAAGCCTCCCCGAACAGCAGTAGCACGCAGCCGGCCAGCAGCACCAGCGCGAGCGCGAACAGCACGACGGCAATCGCGGCCCAGACAAGCCCCGACGCGACGCGCAGCTTCTGCTGTTCGAGCTCGGTGCCGAGCAGTTCGAGCCTGACCTGCGCCAGTTCGAGCAGGCTCGCCACCAACTGGCGCAGCGACGCCGCCAGCCCGGTCGCGCCCGCGGCCCCGGGGCCGCCCTGGTTCATGGCCGCCGCGGGTTTGCGGTGCGGGTCAACGACGCCCGATCAGCAGGCCGACGACGAGGCCGAACCCGGCCGCGATGCCGATCGAGCGCCACGGGTTCTCGTGCACGTAGTCGTCGGCGGCGCGCCCGGCCGCACGCGCCTTGGCCAGGGCCGCTTCCTGGGCCTGCGCCAGTCCATCGCGGGCGCTCGCCAGGCTGGCCTGCACCTTGGCGCGCAATTCGGCGACGCCTTCGCCGGCCTGGCCGGCCGTCGTGTGCAGCAATTCCTCGGCATCGGCAACGACCAGTCTCAGGTCGGCAAGCAGCTTGTCGGTTTGGGCAGCGGTCAGTTCGCTCATCGTCTACTCCGTCAGTGGGTTGGCTACACACGCAACGATACACCGGCGCCGGCGCGCCGTCATGCGAGCGGCCACGGCGTCACCCTGGCCGGCCGTCGGCGCGCGGCCTGCCGAACCAGCGCCCGTAGCGCAGCGCCCAGGCAACGGCAACGCCGGCCCAGGCGAGCGCAGCCAGCGCCAGCGCCCAGCCCTGCCCAGCGGGCCACAACGCGGCCAGCAGGCGCAGCAGCACGGCCGCCTGCAAGAGCCAGAACAGGCGCCAGACGAAGTCGTCGGCGACGAGCGTGCGCCCGCTGTGGCCGCAGCTCACGCGGGTGGTCATCGCGACCATCGTCGAGCCGAGGAAGCCCATCGTCAGCGCATGCGTCGGCGCCAGGCCGAGCGAGCTCGCGCCTTCGGTCGCGGCCTGCAGCGCGTGCGAGACCGCGGCCAACGCCAGGCTGACGCCCAACCAGGCAAAACCGACATGCATCATCGCGGGCAGTCGTTGCCGCAGATGGAAGCGCTGGCTCGGCGCCAGGCGCCAGCGCAGCGCGAACGCGATCAGCAGCAGCGCCACCGGCGCCTCGATCAGCGCCTGCACGGCGCGCAGCGGCCAAGGCAGCGGCCAGATCAGCGCCTCGGCGGCGGCGCCAATGGCCTCGAGCGCCAGCGCCGCGAGGAACACCCACAGGAGCCAGTTCGGCCACCGGGCGTCGACGCGGGGCAAGGCGGTCATGCTGAAGAACGGGATCATGCGGTGCGCCACGGTCGCGAACACGACCGCGACGAAGCCCCACAGGCCGAGTTGCAGGCTCGCGCGTGCGAAGTCCTCGCGCTGCAGGTAGATCGCCAGCGCAGCGCCCCAGAGCGCGCAGACGCCCACCGCGAGCGCCACTGCGATCACGCGCGCATGGGTACGGTCCGGCGCGAGGCTGGTGCGCACGAGGCGCCAGAACCGGCGCGCTGCGCCCGTCAGGCCCCAGGCCGCCGCGGCCAGCCCGATGGCGGCGAGCGGCGCAGCCACGTGAACGCCGCACAGGAACACGCTCCAGCCCGCGAGCGAGGCCAGCACCGGGCCGGCAATCGAGACCGCCTCGACCTCGCGCTGGGCGAGCCAGCGCGGGCCGGCGGTGAACAGGAATCCGGCGAAGAACAGCGGCATGAAGCCGAACGCCATCAACAAGCCGTGCGCCAGTGCGCGCGACACGGCCCACGGCGGCTGGGCGATCCCGGCCAGCGGCGCCAGCCACAGCGCGGCCCACCAGACCCCGCTTGCGGCGAGCACGAGCGCGGCCGCGAAGAAAGCCAGCCGATGCGGTGCGGCGAGCAGCCGGCGCAAGCGCCAGGGCGGCGCAGCGATGCGCTCGCGGTGGCCTGCAGCAAGGTTGGGCACTGCGCCGTCAGGCGGCCGCCAACGACTCTGCTGGCATCAGCAGGCGTTCGATGAGTTCGCGCACACCGCGGATCTGGCTGCCGAAGGGCAGCGCCCCGACGCCGCGGAAGAACAGGCCGCGCTTGACGTCGCCGCGCAGCGCGGCCGAGAGATGGGTGTCGATGCAGAACTGGCCCCAGCCGGGGATGCCGTCGCGCAGCCCGCATTGGTGCAGGCAGTCGAACGCAAGCTGGCAGCGCGGCTTGGGCTGGGTTTCGCGCTGCAGGCGCTGCTCGGCCTTCAGATAGCTGCGCAGCCAGGGCGTCGCGACCGCGCGCGCGGGCAGGCCGGCAACGCTCGTGAACTCGACCATGTCGGCATCGGTCGCCTCGGCAAGCACGCGCTTGAATTCGGGGTGGGCGTCGCATTCGGCGGTCACGGCAAACGGCGTGCCGAGTTGCACCGCGGCCGCGCCGAGCGCCTGCACGCGCGCGATGTCGGCATGGCAGCGGATGCCGCCGGCGGCGATGATCGGCACCTCGCGCTCGACGCCGGCCGTGCGCAGGAAGGCGAGCGACTGCGGAACGGCGTTCTCGAAGTCGAAGCGCGGGTCGTCGAGGTCGGCCACCTTGGCCGCGCCGAGGTGGCCGCCTGCGAGGCGCGGATGCTCGATCACGATCGCGTCGGGCAGGCGCTTCTTGCGCTCCCACTTGCGCACGACGAGTGCAACGCCGCGCGCATCGGACAGGATGGGCACGAGCAGCGCCTGCGGATGGTCCTGCGCCAGATCGGGCAGGTCCAGCGGCAGCCCGGCGCCGACGACGACGGCATCGATGCCGCACTCGAGCGCCTTCTTCACCGACGGCGCGTACTCGCCCACCGCGCGCATCACGTTGATTGCAAGCAGGCCGCGCCCCTGGGCGAGGGTGCGCGCGGCCGCGATCTCGCGCTCCAGCGCCTCGAGGTTGGCGGCGTCGACGACGGCCTTGGTGGCGTCGTTCTGGCCCACCGCGAGCGTGCGTTCGAGCAGGTCGGGATGGTGCCGGCGCAGGTCGACCGAGCTGATCGTGCCCACCCCGCCGAGCGCGGCCACGCTGCCGGCGAGGCGGTGCGCCGAGATGCCCACACCCATGCCGCCCTGCACGATCGGCAGCAGCGTGTTGCCGCCGAGCTGCAGTGGCGCAAGGCCGCTGCGCGCGAACATCGCCGCCATCTCAGGGTCGACGCGGGGAGAAGCTGGAACGGGGCTGGCGGCAGATGACATAACTCGCCGCACACAGCACGGCACCAGGAAGTGATGGAAAGAGCCGCAGGATTATCCGGCATGAGTCCGTCATTGTCTTGACGCCGGCTAAACCGGGCACCCTGTCAGCGTGGCCATTCGGCCTGGATCTCGTTGAACATCGCGTCCTCGTCGGCGGGCCCGTCGTGGTAGGGCCCGGTACCGCTGTGCGACGCATCCGAAGCCGGGATGAAACTGCCGCTCCTGACGTCGAAGACATGCACCTCGCCATCCTCGATCACGTAGTGCCAGCCGTGCAGCGCTAGCGAGCGCGCCTCGACGCGCTCGCGCACCATCGGGTAGTCCATCAAGCGCTCGAGCTGCAGCACGACGGCGCGCTGTTCGGTGCGGCGCAGCGCTTCGGGTGTGACCTGCACCGGCAGCACGGCCTCGCGCCCGAGCTCGAGCCAGGCCTTGAGGTTGGGGGCGCGGTCGGGCGCGCCGTCGTAGAGCGCGCGGATGCCGCCGCAGTGGCTGTGGCCGCAGACGACGATGCGCGAGACGTTCAGGTTCAGCACCGCGAACTCGATCGCCGCGGAGGTGCCGTGGTAGCCGGCAAGGACCCGGCCGCCGGGCTGCCCCAAGGCCGGGCTCGGCCCGCCCGGGGCGCTGTCGCGCAGCGACTGGAGGTGGTCATCTCCACCGTCGTAGGGCGGAACGAAGGCACCGACGTTGCGCACGATGAACAGCTCGCCCGGCCCGGTACCGGTAAGCAGGTAGGGCACGAGGCGCGAGTCCGAGCAGCCGATGAAGAGGATCGTCGGGTGCTGGCCCTGCTCGACGAGATGCTGGAACCTGTCCTGCACCCCGGGGAAGGTGTCGTCGTGGAAGCGGCGCAGGCGCTGCAGCAGCTCGTCGGGCATCGCGCACTCCGAGCGCCGGGCCGGCCGCGCGCTACTGCACGAGCGGGCTGTCGGCAGCGTCGAGCGCCACGCCTTCGATCACGGCCGCGCCGGCGAGGACCTGCAGCAACTGGCGCAGCGCCGTCACATAGGCCTGCTGGCGCAGCGCCATCGCGACTGCGCCGCGCACGGCCTCGAAGGGCTGCGCCTGGCCGCCCTCGCGCGCCAGCACCTCGACCACGTGCAGGCCGAAGCGGCTGTGCACCAGGCGCGGCAGCACGCCCACCTCGCGCAACTCGCCGAACACTTCGCGCGCGAACTCAGGCGCGCAATCGGCAGGCTCGAGCCAGCCGAGTTCGCCGCCCTGCTCGCCGCTCGGGCAGTTCGACAACTCGCGCGCAGCCTTTGCAAAGCCGTCGCCGGCGCTGCCGTCGTGGCAGCGCACGTCGAGCAGGCAGGCCTCGGCGCGGTCGCGCAGTGCGACGACGTCGCTACCCGGCGTGACAGCGAACAGGATGTGGCGCAGCTTGGCGCGCTCGCCGGACCTGAAGCGCGCCGGATGCGCAGCGTAGTAGCGCCTGCAGGCCTCGTCCGAAGGCTCTGGCGTGCTGATCTCCTGCGCCAGCCAGTCTTCGATCGCCTGCGACGCGGCTTCGCTGATCACGCCGTCGAGCGGCGCTTCGTCGGCGGCAGCCAGCAGCCCGGCGCGCTGCGCCGCCTGGCGCAGCAGTTCGGTGCAGGCGCGCTGGCGCAGCACCTCGGGCGTCGCGGCATCGTCGCCGGCGAGGTTCAAGCCACGCCGTTGACGCGCGCGACCTCGACAGCCGGCGTGTTGCCCGCGTTGCTCAAATCGACCTTCTCGATCAGCATGGCACCTCCTGCGCCCGGCGTCAGACGCTCGCGCCGGGTTGGCGCGGCAGGTTGTGGCCAGGCGGAACGTTCAGGCGCCGGCTGCGCACGACCTGCGGCGAGCGGAACAGATAGGCCACGGTCGCGAAGCCGCTCCACACGTGCACCAGGCGGCTGAACGGGAACAGCAGGAAGATGGTCATGCCCAGCAGCATATGGGCCTGGAAATGCCACTCGATGCCGGTAACCAGGCTGGCATCGGGCTGGAATGTGGCGATGCCCTGCAGATAGCTGGCCAGGCGCAGCATCGTCGTCGGTTCGGAGACGTGATGCAGCGAAGTAGGCAGCGTGGCCAGGCCGATACTGAGCTGCACCCACAGGATGACGAGAATCGCAATGTCGGTGCGGTGGCTGGTCAAGCGGATGCGCGGGTCAAAGATGCGCCGGTGCAGCAGCAGCGTCAGCCCGACGAAGCAGGCGAGTCCGGCGACGCCGCCGGCCACGATCGCGACCAGCTGCTTCTGCGGCGCGCTGATGAAGGGCTCGTACATCCAGTGCGGCGTGAGCTGCCCGAACAGGTGGCCCATGAACAGGAACAGGATGCCGCCGTGGAACAGGTTGCTGCCCCAGCGCAGCGTGCCGGTGCGCAGCAGTTGCGACGAGTCGCTCTTCCACGTGTACTGGTCGCGGTCGAAGCGGGCCAGGCTGCCCATCAGGAACACGGCCCCGCACAGGTAGGGGTAGACCGTGAAGGCGAAGTTGTGAAGGTAGGCTTGGACGGCGTTCATGCGCGGGCTCCCGGTTGGGCTGGCTGGCGTGACTCGTTGCGGATCACGTGGATGGGTTGAGGCTGGCCGGGCCGGGCCTGGCCCTGCGTGCTGCAGCCGTCGAAGGCGAGCGGCTCTTCCCAGCTCTCGTCGAGCGATTCGGCCGCGGCGGCCTTGGGCGCGACTGGCTGCGCCTTCTCGCCGGCCAGGTCGAGCAGCGCACCGAGCACGCTGGCGTAGGGGCTTTCTCGCTCGCGCAGCGCGCCAAACAGGGCGTTGAGGATGTGCGCCATCTCGCCGAGGAAGGCCTTCGCCTCGACGGGCGGCTGCGTCGATGCGAACTCGAGCACCGCAGGCAGGTAGTCGGGCAGTTCGCCATCGGCGAGCGCGAGGCCGGCCTGGGCGTAGGTCTGGCCGAGATCGATCATCGCCGGGCCGCGTTCGCGCGAATCGCCGTGCACGTGCTCGAACAGGTGCAGCGAGGTCGAGCGGCCGCGGTCGAAGAGCTCGACATACGCCGCCTCGGCCTCGAGCGGGTCGGCACGCTCTATCGTGTCGATCAGCGCGCCGATCTCGGCCAGCCGCGCGTCGGCCAGCGCGCGCTCGCCGCCGAGCAGCGAACGCATCTCGGCCAGATGGCCGCGCAGCGAAGCGTCGGGGTAGGACAGCAGCGCCGCGAGCACGCGCAGGCTCCTGGCCATCGGGCGGGGTGTGTTGAGTGCGAACATGCTCAGACCTCCGCCCGGATCGGGATCGTGCGCTTCTTCTCGCTGCCGAACAGGCTCGTCTCGCCCACGCCTTCGGAGCAGCCGTTGCCGAACGAGAAGCCGCAGCCGCCGCGCACGTTGAAGGTGTTCTCGGCGTACTCGCGGTGCGTGCTCGGGATCACGAAGCGGTCTTCGTAGTTGGCGATCGCCATCGTCTGGTACATCTCCTCGACCTCGAGCTGGCCAAGGCCGACCTGGTCGAGCACCGCCAGGTTCGCCTTGCCCTCGACGTGCTTGTCGCGCTGGTAGGCGCGCATCGCGAGCATCCGTTCGAGCGCACGCACGACCGGCACCGTGTCGCCCGCGGTGAGCAGGTTGGCGAGGTACTTGACCGGGATGCGCAGCTGGTTCACGTCCGGGATCTGGCCGTTGACACCGATCTGCCCGGCGTTGGCCGCCGAGGTGATGGGCGACAGCGGCGGGATGTACCAGACCATCGGCAGCGTGCGGTACTCGGGGTGCAGCGGCAGTGCGACCTTCCACTGCACGGCCATCTTGTAGACGGGCGAGTTGCGCGCCGCCTCCATCCACTTGTCGGGGATGCCGTCGGCCTGCGCCTGGGCGATCACCTTCGGGTCGTTGGGGTCGAGGAAGATGTCGAGCTGCGCCTGGTACAGGTCGCGGTCGTGCTCCACGCTCGCCGCCTGCTGGATGCGATCGGCGTCGTAGAGCAGCACGCCCAGGTAGCGGATGCGCCCGACGCAGGTCTCGGAGCACACCGTCGGCTGGCCGGCCTCGATGCGCGGGTAGCAGAAGATGCACTTCTCGGCCTTGCCGCTCTTCCAGTTGTAGTAGATCTTCTTGTACGGGCAGCCCGAGACGCACATGCGCCAGCCGCGGCACTTGTCCTGGTCGATCAGGACGATGCCGTCTTCCTCGCGCTTGTAGATCGAACCCGACGGGCACGACGCGACGCAGGCCGGGTTCAGGCAGTGCTCGCAGAGGCGGGGCAGGTACATCATGAAGGTGTTCTCGAACTGGCCGTACATCTCCTTCTGGATGTCGTCGAAGTTCTTGTCCTTGCTGCGCTTGGCGAACTCGCCGCCGAGGATCTCTTCCCAGTTCGGGCCCCACACCACCTTGTCCATCTGCTTGCCGGTGATCAGGCTGCGCGGGCGTGCCGTCGGCGAGGCGCGCATCTCGGGCGCCGCCTGCAGGTGCTGGTAGTCGAAGGTGAAGGGCTCGTAGTAGTCGTCGATCTCGGGCAGGTTGGGATTGGCGAAGATGCGCATCAGGAGCTTCCACTTCGCCCCCTGGCGCGGCTCGATCGCGCCGCCCGCCTTGCGTACCCAGCCGCCGTTCCACTTGTCCTGGTTCTCCCACTCCTTGGGGTAGCCGATGCCGGGCTTGGTCTCGACGTTGTTGAACCAGGCGTACTCCATGCCCGGCCGGCTGGTCCAGACGTTCTTGCACGTCACCGAGCAGGTGTGGCAGCCGATGCACTTGTCGAGATTGAGCACCATGCCGATCTGGGCTCTGATCTTCATGCCACTTCTCCTTGCGCCTGCACAGGCTTGACGAGTTCATCCGCAACCGGGGTATCCAGCCAGTCGACCTTGGTCATCTTGCGCACGAGCACGAACTCGTCGCGGTTCGTGCCTATGGTCCCGTAGTAATTGAAACCGTAGGCGAACTGCGCGTAGCCGCCGATCATGTGGGTGGGTTTCAGCACGACGCGCGTCACCGAGTTGTGGATGCCGCCGCGCACGCCGGTGATCTCCGACCCCGGCGTGTTCACGATCTTCTCCTGGGCGTGGTACATCAGCACCATGCCCGGGTTGACGCGCTGGCTGACGACCGCGCGCGCGGCGATCGCGCCGTTGACGTTGAACAGCTCGATCCAGTCGTTGTCGACGATGCCGGCGCGGCGCGCGTCGTCCTCGCTCATCCACACGCAGGGCCCGCCGCGGCTCAGCGTGAGCATCAGCAGGTTGTCGGTGTAGGTCGAGTGGATGCCCCACTTCTGGTGCGGCGTGATGAAGTTGAGCGCGATCTCGGGGTTGCCGTTGGGCTTGATGCCCGCCATGCGCGCGGTCGTCTTCAGGTCCACCGGCGGGCGGTAGCTCGTGAAGCCCTCGCCGAAGGCGATCATCCACGGGTGGTCCATGTAGAACTGCTGGCGCCCGGTCAGCGTGCGCCAGGGGATCAGTTCGTGCACGTTGGTGTAGCCGGCGTTGTACGAGACGGTTTCCGACTCGATGCCGCTCCAGGTCGGCGAGGAGATGATCTTCCTCGGCTGCGCCTGCACGTCGCGGTAGCGGATCTTCTCGTCCTCGCGGTGCAGCGCGAGGTGGGTATGGTCGATGCCGGTCTGCTTGCCGAGCGCCTCCCAGGCCTTGACCGCGACATGCCCGTTGGTCTCGGGGGCGAGTTGCAGGATGACCTCGCAGGCGTCGATGTCGCTCTCGATCCGGGGCATGCCCTTGGTCACGCCCTCGGCGGTGACGAGGCCCGAAAGCTCGCCGAGCTGGCGCACCTCGGTCTGCGTGTTCCACGCGATCCCCTTGCCGCCGTTGCCGACCTTGGCCATCAGCGGCCCGAGCGCGGTGAAGCGCTTGAACACATTCGGGTAGTCGCGCTCGACGACGGCCATCGCGGGCGCCGTCTTGCCGGGAATCAGGTCGCACTCGCCGCGCTTCCAGTCCTTGACGTCGAGCGCCTGCGCGAGCTCGCCCGGGCTGTCGTGCATCAGCGGCGTCAGCACGAGCTCGCGCTCGACGCCGAGGTGTCCGACGCAGACCTCGGAGAACTTCTTCGCGAAGCCCTTGTAGATCTCCCAGTCGCTGCGCGATTGCCAGGCCGGGTCCACCGCCGCCGACAGCGGGTGGATGAAGGGGTGCATGTCGCTCGTGTTGAGGTCGTTCTTCTCGTACCAGGTCGCGGTCGGCAGCACGATGTCGGAGTACAGGCAGGTCGTGCTCATGCGGAAGTCGAGCGTCACGAGCAGGTCGAGCTTGCCCTCCGGCGCCTTGTCGTGCCAGACGACTTCCGTGGGTTTCGCCTCTTCGGCACCCAGGTCCTTGCCCTGCACGCCGTTGCTGGTGCCGAGCAGGTGCTTGAGGAAGTATTCATGCCCCTTGCCCGACGAGCCGAGCAGGTTGGAGCGCCAGACGAACATGTTGCGCGGCCAGTTGTCCGGATGGTCGGGGTCGTTGCAGCTCATCTTGAGCGAGCCGTCCTTCAGCGACCTGACCGCGTAGTCCTTGGCGTCGATGCCGGCCGCAGCGGCGTCGCGCACCACTTGCAGCGGATTCGTCTGCAACTGCGGCGCCGACGGCAGCCAGCCCATGCGCTCGGCGCGCACGTTGTAGTCGATCATGCTGCCGGCGTACTGCTTCTTGTCGGCGAGCGGCGAGAGCACCTCGTCCATGCCGAGCTTCTCGTAGCGCCACTGGTCGGTGTGGGCGTAGAAGAAGCTGGTGCCGTTCTGCTGGCGCGGCGGGCGGATCCAGTCGAGCGCGAACGCGAGCGCCGTCCAGCCGGTCTGCGGGCGCAGCTTCTCCTGGCCCACGTAGTGCGACCAGCCGCCGCCGCTCTTGCCCACGCAGCCGCACAGCATCAGCATGTTGATCACACCGCGATAGTTCATGTCGCAGTGGTACCAGTGGTTCATCGCCGCGCCGATGATGACCATCGAGCGGCCCTCGGTCTTGTGCGCGTTCTCGGCGAACTGGCGCGCGACCGCGATCAGCTGCGCGCGCGGCGTGCCGGTGATGCGCTCCTGCCAGGCCGGCGTGTAGGGCGTGTCGTCGTCGAAGTCCTTCGCCGCGAACTCGCCGGGCAGGCCGCGCGCGACGCCGTAGTTGGCCACCTGCAGGTCGAACACCGTGGCCACGAGCGCCTCGCGCTTGTCGCCCTCCTTGCCGAGCGAGATCGTCTGCACGGGCACGGTGCGCACCAGCACGTCGCTCTGCTCGTTGTGCGGGAAGTGCTCGTTCTGGATGCCGCCGAAATACGGGAAGCCGACCTTGGCCGTCTCGCCGCTCGCGCTCGCACCTTCGAGCAGCGAGAGCTTCAACTTGACCGCGTTGCCGTGGCGCGCCTCCTTGGCCTCGAGGTTCCACTGGCCCTCGTCGGCGCGGCCGTCCGGTCCCCAGCGGAATCCGATCGCGCCGTTCGGGAGCACGACCTTGCCCTGCTCGTCGAAGGCGACCGTCTTCCACTCGGGGTTGTTGGCGGCGCCGAGCTTGCCGTTGAAGTCCGACGCGCGCAGGTAGCGGTCGGGAACCATCACCTTCTCGCCGCTCGCGAGCTGATGTTCCTTCAGCATCACCAGCATCGGCATGTCGGTGTAGCGGCGCACGTAGTCGTCGAAGTACGCGCTGCGCTCGCCGCTCGCGGGGAAGTAGAAGTCCTTCAGGATCACATGGCCCATCGCCATCGCGACCGCCGCGTCGGTGCCCTGTTTGGGCTTCATCCAGATGTCGGCGAGCTTGGCGACTTCGGAGTAGTCGGGCGTGACCGCGACCGTCTTCGTGCCCTTGTAGCGCACCTCGGTGAAGAAGTGCGCGTCGGGGGTGCGCGTCTGCGGGACGTTGGAACCCCAGGCGATGATGAAGCTCGAGTTGTACCAGTCGGCCGACTCGGGCACGTCGGTCTGCTCGCCCCAGACCTGCGGGCTGGACGGCGGCAGGTCGCAGTACCAGTCGTAGAAGCTCATGCAGACGCCGCCGATCAGGCTCAGGTAGCGGCTGCCGGCGGCGTAGCTGACCATCGACATCGCCGGGATCGGCGAGAAGCCGACCACGCGGTCCGGGCCGTGCTTCTTGATCGTGTAGACGTTGGCCGCGGCGATCAGTTCGTTGACCTCGTCCCAGCTCGAACGCACCATGCCGCCCAGGCCGCGCACCTTCTGGTAGTCGCGCCGCTTGGCCTCGTTCTCGACGATAGCCGCCCATGCGTCGACCGGATCGTGCGCCAGGCGTGCCTCGCGCCAGCTCTTGAGCAGGCGCCCGCGCACGAGCGGGTACTTGACCCGGTTCGCGCTGTAGAGGTACCAGCTGTAGCTCGCGCCGCGCGCGCAGCCGCGCGGCTCGTGGTTGGGCAGGTCCCAGCGCGTGCGCGGGTAGTCGGTCTGCTGCGTCTCCCAGGTGACGATGCCGCCCTTGACGTAGATCTTCCACGAGCACGAGCCCGTGCAGTTCACGCCGTGGGTCGAGCGCACGATCTTGTCGTGCGCCCAGCGGTTGCGATACGCGTCCTCCCAGGTCCGGTCTTCGCCGGTGGTGACGCCGTGGTCGCCGGAGAAGCTCTCGCGCGGGGTCGAGAAATACTGCAGGCGGTCGAGGAAGTGACTCATGGTGTGGCTCCGGAGAAGACGGCGATCAGGGGTTCTTCACGTACGCGTTCGTGCGCAGGTAGAACCACCAGTTCAGGACAAGACACAAAGCATAGAACACCGCAAAGCCGTACATCGCCAGTTGCGGCGTGCCGGCCTTGATCTGCTCACCGATCACGACCGGCGCGACGAAGGCGCCATAGGCGGCCACGGCCGAGGTCCAGCCCAGCACCGGGCCGGCCTGGGAGCGGTCGAAGATCACGCCGATGGTACGGAAGGTCGACCCGTTGCCGATGCCGCTGGCGAAGAACAGCACCATGAACAGGCCCAGGAACATCGGGAAGTACTCTTCCGGCGTTGCCGAGCCATAGGCCTGCATCATCACGTAACCCACCGCGACCGACGCGACGACCATCACCGCCGAGATCACCTGGGTGACGATCGAGCCGCCGAGCTTGTCGGAGATCCAGCCGCCGATAGGCCGCACCGCGGCGCCGATGAAGGGCCCCATCCAGGCATAGGTCAGCGCCGAGGGCGCGTTCGGGTTCTTCAACGTGTGCTGCAGCACGCCGTTGGCGTCGGGCAGGTGCTGGAAGCCGAAGATGACCGTGATCGCCAGCGGCAGCACCATCGAGAAGCCGATGAACGAGCCGAAGGTCACGATGTAGAGCGCCGTCAGCGACCAGGTGTGCTTGTCGCGGAAGATCGCGAACTGCTTGGCCACGCCTTCCTTCATGTCGCCGAAGGCGGCGAGCTTCATCACCGTCAGCGCGAGGATGATGTCGAGCGGGATCGCGACCCACATGCTCAGCACCCCGAGGCCGGTCGGCGCGGGCAGGTACAGCCAGAGCATGAAGATCGCCGGCACGAAGGCGATCGTGTACAGGTAGGTGATCTTCAGGAACGCGACGATCGTGCCGCCGGTATGCGGCGAGACCGTCTTCAGGTTGTTCATCCCGAGCCAGCACAGCGCGGACAGCGGCACCAGCGAAAGCACCCACGCGAAGCCGGCGTTCTGGATCCAGGTCGGCGTGCCGGCGGCGATCTTGCCGAGGATCCAGCCGCTGTCCTTCACGAGCGTCATCGAGTCGCCGCCGAAGGCGCCGAGCAGCGGCACCGTCATCACGAGCGGGATCACGATCTGCATCGTGGTCACGCCGAAGTTGCCGATACCGGCATTCAGGCCGAGCGCCGTGCCCTGCAGGCGCTTCGGGAAGAAGCCGCTGATGTTGGACATCGAACTGGCGAAGTTGCCGCCGCCGACGCCCGACCACAGCGCCATCAGTTGGAAGCTCCACAGCGGCCAGTCGGGGTGCTGCAGCACGATGCCGGTGCCGATGGCCGGCGCGAGCAGCATCGAGGTCGTGAGGAAGATGGTGTTGCGCCCGCCCGCGAGGCGGATCAGGAACGACGCCGGGATGCGCATCGTCGCGCCCGAGATGCCGGCGATCGCGGTCAGCGTGAACAGCTCGGCCTGTGTGAACGGGAAGCCGAGGTTGAGCATCTGCACCGTGATGATGCCCCACATGCCCCAGACCGCGAAGCCGCACAGCAGCGCCGGGATCGAGATCCAGAGGTTGCGGTAGGCGACCCGGCTGCCGGTCGATTGCCAGAAGGATTCGTCCTCCGGATGCCATTCGGCGATCGTCGCGCCGGACCCTTGCGAATTGACGTTCATGCTCGTGTTCCCCGTGATGGTTCTATCGTTGCGAGGGGGCGAGCTTGAGGCCGTGGGCATGCTCGCCCATGAGCTCGGTGCCGCGCACCTCGGTCCAGTACATCCAGATCAGCGAGACCCAGACCACGCCGTACATCAGCATGAAGGCGCTGGAGCGGACGCCGGTGAAGTCCATCAGCGCGCCGAACATGATCGGCAGCACGAAGCCGCCCAGGCCGCCGGCGAGGCCGACGACGCCGCTGACGGTGCCGATGTTGTGCGGAAACTCGTCGCTGATGTACTTGAAGACGCTCGCCTTGCCGAAGGCCCAGGCAATGCCGAGCGCGAACATCAGCGCGGTGAAGGCATAGACGTTGAGCCCGATGTGAAAGGTCTTGGCGCCGTCGACGGTCATCACCGTCATCTCGGTCTGCGGGTAGGACAGCAGGAACAGGCAGATCCAGCTCACCCACATCACCCACCAGGTCACCTGGTGCGCACCGTACTTGTCCGACAGCCAGCCGCCGACCGCGCGCAGCACGCCGCCGGGCAGCGAGAAGCAGGCCGCGAGCAGCGCCGCGGCGCGGATGTCCATGCCGTACTCGCCGACGTAGTACTGCACCATCCACAGCGACAGCGCGACATAACCGCCGAAGACGATCGAGTAGTACTGGCAGTACTTGATGACCTTGGGGTCCTTCAGCATCTTGAGCTGCGAGGCGAACGTGGTGTGGCTCGGCACCTTGTGCGCCGGGTCGCTCGCGCTGAAGAGCCAGAACACGATCACGGTGCCGAGCATGATCGCCGCGTAGACCTGCGGCACCATGGTCCAGCCGAACGCGACCACGAGCGCCGGCGCGACGAACTTGTTCACCGCCGCGCCCGAGTTGCCGGCGCCGTAGACGCCCATCGCGAAGCCCTGGCGGTTCTTCGGGAACCAGCGCGCAACGTAGGGCGTGCCGACCGAGAACGAACCACCCGCCAGGCCGACGAACAGGCCGATGACGAGGAAATGCCAGTATTCGGTGGCGTAGCTCATGAGCCAGATCGCCGGCACGGTGGAAGCCATCAGCAGCGCCATCACGATGCGGCCGCCGTACTTGTCGGTCCAGATCCCGAGCGGCACGCGGATCAGCGAGCCGGTCAACACCGGCGTCGCGGTCAGCAAACCGAACTCGGTCGCGTTCAGGCCGAGCGTCTTCTTGATCGGGATGCCGATCACGCCGAACATCATCCACACCATGAAGCACACCGTGAACGCGAGCGTGCTGACGATCAGGACGGACAGCGCCTGCCCTTTCTTGGTCATGACAAAGCCCCTTTCGTGGTCATGACGGCAACTGTAGGAAGCGCAGGCCGGGCGCGGAATCCCCCGCTGGGAGGGCAGCGCAACACCGGTCGGACGATGGCCGGCGCACCGCCCATCGTCCGGAAGAACTAGTCGGGCGGCGATTCGGCGCGCGCTTGCGCCAGATCAATGCGTGGCAGCGAAAGCGGGCAGGCCGCCTACACCGGCAGCGCCCCGCCGGCCTTGACTTCCTTCAGCGTGAAGCTGGTGTAAATGTCCTTGACGCCGGGCAGCGAGCGGATCTTTTCGCGCACCAGTTTGGCGAACGCCTCGTGTTCGGGGGCGATCGGTACTGGGGTAGCCCCCCGTTCACGACATCTCCAAAAGCGCGCCTCAACGCCGCGCCACCGTCGGTCAGCCTGTCAACCGGCAATCTCGGCGATCCGCGTCGGCTCGAGGTGCGGCGGGCGTGTGCGCGCGACCCCGCCGAAGCGCGCTCGGTACTCGTGCGGAGCTGTGCCGAGGCGCTTGACGAAGAGCTTGCGCAAGGATTGCTCGGACCGGAAGCCGACCCGGCCCGCGATCGACTTGAGCGGCAGGTCGCCGTCCTCGAGCAGCCGCCGCGCGGCCTCGATGCGCGCACCTCGATGAACTCGAGCGGGCTCACGCCGACCTCCTTGCAGAAGACGCGGCGGAAGTTGCGCTCGCTCATCGCCGCCTGGCGCGCCAGCCCGGCCAGCGACACCGGCTCGGCGAGGTGCGAGAGGACCCAGTCCTGCACGCGCCGGATGCCCGGGTGACTGGTGCGCTGGCTCGCCAGATGCACGCTGAACTGCGACTGCCCGCCGGGGCGCTGCAGAAAGACCACCAGGTCGCGGGCCACTGCCAGCGCGAGCTCGCGCCCGTAGTCCTCCTCGACGAGTGCGAGGGCCAGGTCGATGCCGGCAGTGACGCCGGCCGAAGTCCAGAGCCGGCCTTCGCGGATATAGATCGCGTCGGCGTCGACCTCGACCGCGGGATGCTTCGCCTGCAGCAGTTGCGCAACGCTCCAGTGCGTCGCCGCCTTCTTGCCGTCGAGCAGACCCGCCGCCGCCAGGAAGAAGCTGCCCGTGCACAGCGCCACCAGCCGGTCGATCTGCCCGGCAGCCCGGCGCGCCCATTCGACGAGCGTCGCGTTGCGCTGCAACGCCTGCTCGATGTCGCGCGTGCCCACGATCACCGCGATGTCGGGCAGGTCGGCCTGGTTCAAGGCCTTGGTCGCGTCGAGCGACATCAGCATGTCCGACCGCACCGGACCGACCGCGCTCGCTGCGATGGCGACCTCGTAACCTCTGGGCCTGCCCTGGCGCCCGAGATGGATGTTCGCGTACTCGAACACGCTCATCGGGCCGATCGCCTCGAGTGCCTTGAAGCCCTCGTAGACCACGATGTAGACGCTGCGCGCCGCAGCACGATCGGCAACCTTCGCCGCGCCGTTGACGGGGTGCTTGACTGGATTCATGGCCTGGAGCGAGTCCCCCGAAACAACGCTGCGCGATCCGATCCGGCCAACTTCGAATGCACGGCGGCCAAGTCGCCGCGAGCGGCGCGAGAAGTGTATCGCCGCGCCAGCACTCGTCCTACATTCGCGCCCATCGACGGAGCCTCAATGACGAGACACGCATGAAGACCAAAGCCGCCGTCGCCTGGAAAGCAGGCGCTCCGCTGACGATCGAGACCGTCGATCTCGAGGGCCCGCGCGCGGGCGAGGTGCTGGTCGAGGTCAAGGCCACCGGCATCTGCCACACCGATTACTACACCTTGTCGGGGGCCGACCCGGAAGGCCTCTTCCCGGCCATCCTCGGCCACGAAGGCGCGGGCATCGTCGTCGACGTCGGGCCCGGCGTGACGACGGTGCGCAGGGACGATCACGTCATTCCCCTCTACACCCCGGAATGCCGCCAGTGCAAGTTCTGCCTGTCGCGCAAGACCAACCTGTGCCAGGCCATCCGCGGCACGCAGGGCAAGGGCTTGATGCCGGATGCCACGAGCCGCTTCTCGCTCGACGGCAGGCCCATCCTGCACTACATGGGCACGAGCACGTTCAGCAACTACATCGTGGTGCCCGAGATCGCACTGGCGAAGATCCGCCCCGACGCACCCTTCGACATGGCGTGCTACATCGGCTGCGGCGTGACCACGGGCGTGGGCGCGGTCGTCTTCAGCGCCAAGGTGGAAGCGGGCGCGAACGTGGTCGTGTTCGGACTCGGCGGCATCGGGCTGAACGTCGTCCAGGGCGCACGCATGGTCGGCGCCGACAAGATCATCGGCATCGATCTCAATCCGGCGCGCGAAGCGATGGCGCGCCGCTTCGGCATGACGCACTTCATCGACGCGGGCAGGGTCGACAACGTCGTCGACACCATCACCCAGCTCACCGATGGCGGCGCCGACTACAGCTTCGAGTGCATAGGCAACACGACCACGATGCGCCAGGCGCTCGAGTGCTGCCACAAGGGCTGGGGGCAGAGCTTCATCATCGGCGTGGCAGCGGCCGGCCAGGAGATCTCCACGCGCCCGTTCCAGCTCGTCACCGGCCGCCAGTGGAAGGGATCGGCCTTCGGCGGCGCGCGCGGCCGCACCGATGTGCCGAAGATCGTCGACTGGTACATGGACGGCAGGATCAGGATCGACGAGTTGATCACGCACCGGCTCGCGCTGGAGGACATCAACCAGGGCTTCGAGCTGATGAAGCGCGGCGAGTCGATCCGCTCGGTGGTGATGTATTGATGCCGCCTCCGCCACCACGCGCCAGCGCCGGCGACTGCCGCGCGAGGACGACGCCAGCACTCTGCAACCCCCTGTCCACACCAAGCCGGAGACAACCATGGGCAACATCGCGCTTCATCCCTCCATCGATGCCGGGCTCACGCCCGCCAAGGCCGACTTCACGGGCGGCACGCTCAAGTGCAAGTGCGCGCGCGACGCGGTCGAAGTCAGCATTGCTTCGCAGGTCGCACACAACCACGCCTGTGGCTGCACCAGGTGCTGGAAGCCTGCGGGCGCGATCTTCTCGGTCGTGGGGGTCGTGCCACGGGACAAGGTGACCGTCACGAAGAACGGCCACAAGCTCGGAATCGTCGACCCGACGGCGACGATCCAGCGCCACGCTTGCACGGCATGCGGCACGCACTTGTTCGGCCGCATCGAGAACAAGGATCACCCCTTCTACGGGCTCGACTTCATTCATCCCGAACTGTCGGCCGACAGCGGCTGGGCACCGCCTGGCTTCGCAGCCTTCGTCTCGTCGGTGATCGAGAGCGGCACACCACCTTCACAACTCGGCGCCATTCGCTCGCAACTCCGCTCGGCGGGCCTTGAACCTTACGATTGCCTGAGCCCGGTCCTGATGGATGCCATTGCCACGCACACGGCGAAGGCCAAGGGCACGTTGCGGACGTGATCGGCATCGGGCCATGCCCGGCATTGCTGCACCGCAATGAGCTGCGCTCGATGGTTGCCCCGGGGCGGCCTAGGTAACTGCACCACTTGTCGAGCGACCACTACAGGCCTAGTTTCCGCCATGCTGGCGCAGAGCATTCGCGCAACGCCCGCGACCGCAGCAGCCGGCTCCATTCAAAGGAGAACGCAGATGCAGGACTTCCTCTTCACCGGTTGGGGCGCCTTCTGGATGGTGCTCTTCATGCTGGTCCCGTTCGCGCTCGTCTTCTACTACGTGATCCAGCGCAAGAGCGTCGTCGGCGCCGGGCCCGGCGCCGCTGCGCGCCACGACCTGTCGCGCGTCGAGGGGCTCTGGCTCGGCCTGGTGTTCATCGTCTTCATCGGCGTGAACCTCGCCAGCATGAAGTACATGCCGACCATCGCCACCGCGCGCGCAATGGCGTCGGGCCAGCCCCTGCAGCAGGTGGACCTGAGCGCCAAGTCCTGGTCCTACGAAATCTCCAAGCGCGAGATCGTCGCCGGCCAGCCGGTGCGTTTTTCGGGCCGCAGCACCGACACGATGCACGGCTTCGGCGTCTACCACCCCGACGGGCGGCTGCTGTTCACGATGATGCTGATGCCCGGGCTGAAGGAGCCCACCTCGCTCGTGCACACCTTCCGCGATCCGGGCAAGTACAAGGTGCGCTGCCTGGAGTACTGCGGCGTCGCGCACCACGCGATGAAAGACGAACTCGTCGTCGTCGCGAGCAACAGCTGAGCACTGCCAACGGAGGTTCATCATGACCATTGCAAGCACCATGGTTCAGGGCACGCCGTTGTTCGGCGCCATGTTCCGCGTCGACAAGAGCACCGGGCTGGAGGAGATCAACGCCTGGCCGGCGCTGATGATCATGGCGTCGTTCGTCTGGCTCGCGGTCGCCGGCCTGCTCGGCCTGGCGATGCCGGCCACGCAGGTCCTGGACCTGCCGACCGACTGGTTCTACACCGCGCTCACCGCGCACGGCGCGGCCCTCGCATTCCCGTTCACGTTCCAGCTCATGATCGGCGTCGGCCTGCACCGCGCGGGCGGCTGCGCCGGCAAGCCGGTCACGGGCTGGCTGCCGGCAGCGACCTTCATCGCGCTGAACCTGGGTTCGGCGCTGCTGACGATCGCGATCCTGCTCGGGCTCAAGGTCAGCCTGGTCGTGATGTACCCGCTGCCGCTGGTCGGCGCCCAGATGGGGATCTGGAGCATGGGAACGGTGGTGCTCGGCTTCACCGGCATCTACCTCGTGCTCGCGACCATGATCCTGCTCTATCCGATCCTGGTCCTCAAGTTGCTGTTCTTCGGCGAGAAGCATGCCGACCTCGTGCTCGCGCAGCGCACGCTCAACGATCCCGGGATGCTGGGCATGATCCTGTCGGCACTGACGCTGCTGATCGCGGGCACGCCGCTGGTCGTCGTCGGCACCGCGGTGATGGCCGTCCTGTACGAGATCGTCCCGATCGCCGCCGTGCCCTGGGCCGTCGAGCCGGTCGTGTTCCAGTACGCCTTCTTCATCTTCGCGCACAACCTGATGGAGGCGATGGCGCTGATGGTGATGAGCGCGATGTACGCCACGCTGCCGCTGTACCTTGCCGACGGCACGCGCAAGCTCTACAGCGACCGCATCGCCAACGCCGCGCTGTGGATCCTGCTGCTGACCTCGATCACCTCGTTCCTGCACCACTTCATCACGCTCTTCCCCAACCAGCCGGCCGCGCTCGCCTACTGGGGCAACATCATGAGCTGGGGTACGGGCATAGGCTCGGCGCTGAGCATCTTCACCGTGCTGGCCACGGTGTGGCAGCACGGCCTGCGCCCGGAACCCGGCATCCTCGCGGTGCTGGCCGGCTTCGTGCTCTACATCCTCGACGGCGCGAGCGCCGTCGTCACCTCCAACGTGGCCTGGTCGTTCCAGCTCCACGGCACGATGTGGCAGAGCGGGCACACGATGACGGTCCTGGTCGCGATGGCGATGATGTGGATGGGCGTGCTCTACCACCACTATCCCGTGATCACCGGCCGCAGGCTCGACCCTGTCCTGGGCGCGTGGTTCGTGCGCCTGTTCGTCATCGGCAGCGTCGGTGCCGCACTGGCGATGCTCGCCGGCGGTGCAGCGGGCATGCCGCGCCGCTTCGCCGACTGGAACCAGGAGGGCTGGATGCTCTACGGCTACCTGATCCTCGGATTCGGGCTCGTGCTCGGAGCGGCGTTCGTCGTGTTCGCGCTCGACATGATGAAGTCGCGCGAGATCGACCCGGCCAGGGCCTAGCGGCCGCGGGCCGGTGCCGGCCAATGGCCTAGCGACGGCCGAGCAAGCCATGCCGATGGCCGACACCCACAACGGCGCAGCGCGCGCGGCGGCGATGACCTCGCCACCGGCGCCTGCGGCCGCGAGCGGCCTGGGGGCCTCGCGCCGGGCCACGCTGCGCTGCAGCCACTGTGGCCTGCCGGCCCCGCGACCCCTGCGCGAGGGCAGCAACGCCTTCTGCTGCCGGGGCTGCAGAACGCTGCACCGCTTCCTGGCCACCGGCCGCCCGGCCGCAGCGCCAACGCCCCCCGCGCCCGCTGGCGCAGCCGCGCCGCCGGCATCGGCCCGCGAGACCTTCCTCTGGATCGACGGCATGCACTGCTCGGCGTGCGAGGTCGTGATCCGGCGTCTCGCGCTCGAGGTGCCGGGCATTCTCGAAGCGGTTTCGAACTATGCAACCTCAACCGCGCGCATCGTCTACGACCCCGCGCTGATCGAGGAGTCGGCGCTGCCGGCGCTCCTGAGCCGCGCCGGCTATCGCGCCCGGCTGCGCATGGACTCCGCCCCCGAGCCTGACGACCGCCAGGACCTGCTCAGGCTCTTCGCGGGGGTCTGCCTCGCGTCCGCGGTGATGATGCTGTCGCTCGCCTTCCTGTACCCGATCCACGCCGGACTCGTCGCCGTGTCCGAGTTCGACTCGATCCGCGCCGTTGCCTTCGAGATCGCGCCCGCCGCCATGCTCGTGCTGACCACCATCGTCGTCTTCTACGTCGGGTCGCCTATCCTGCGCGGCGCCCTGACGGGCCTGCGCGCAGGCGTGCCGACCATGGACCTGCTGCTCGCGATCTCCGTCGTCTCGGCCTACGGCTACAGCCTGCGCCAGCTCGTCGCCGATCCGCTGGACCTCTACTTCGACGTCGCGGCCTCGATCGTCGCCGTGGTGACGATCGGCCGCCATCTCGAGCGCGGCGCGAGGTTGCGCGCGACGCGCGCGCTGAGCGGGCTGCTGAAAGCCTGGACGCCGGTTGCACGCGTCGTCAGGGGCGCTGCGTTCGAGCTGCGCGCACTCGACGCGATCGCGCCCGCCGACCACATCGTCGTCCGCCCCGGGGAGGCGGTTCCCGTCGATGGCATGGTCGTGTCGGGCCGGGCGGCGATCGACGAGTCGCTGATGACGGGCGAGCCCTTCCCGGTGACGCGCGGACCGGGCGCCCAGGTCCTGGGCGGCGCGATCGTCGTCGAAGGCGAGCTCGAGATCGAGGTCGGGCCGACGCTGCAGAGCCGGATCGTCGACCTGGCGCGCGTCTTGTGGAAGGTGCAAAGCTCGACCGGAGGTGCCCAGGCGCGGGCCGACCGGATCGCGGCTGCCTTCGTTCCGGCGGTGCTCGCGCTGGCCGCGGCGGTCGCCATCGGCCTGCTCGTTGCCGGCGCCGCGCCCGAAGCCGCGCTGCTGGCCGGCCTGGCAACACTCATCGTGTCCTGCCCCTGCACCTTCGGCCTGGCGATACCGCTCACGACGGCGGCCGCCGTCAGTTCGGCGCTGCGGCGCGGCATCATCGTCACCGGCGCCGACGTCTTCGACAAGGCGCCCCGCTTCGACATCGTCGCGGTCGACAAGACGGGAACCTTGTCCACCGGTCACATGACGGTGGTCGAGGTGGTCGGGCCGCCCGAAGTCGCCCGTCGCGCGGCGGCGGTCGAGCGCCTGGCCTCGCATCCGGTCGCGCTGGCGATCGCCCGCCTGCCGACCGACCATACGGCGAGCGATGTCGAGATCCATCCCGGCCGCGGCGCGCTGGCCAGCGTCGAGGGCCGGCGGGTCGCGGTCGGGAGCCGGTCGCTGTTCGACACGCTGGGCTGGACCGTGCCCGACCGGGTCGCAGGCTTGCTGGCGGGCCGGGTGTCCGGCGCGGCGGTGATCTCCTGGGTCGGCTGGGACGGCTGCGTGCAGGGCGCGATCGTCACCCGCGACCAGGCCCGCCCGGGCTGGCAGGACGTCGTCGACCGCCTGCGCCGGCACGGCCGCGTGGTACTGCTCACCGGCGCCGCGCAACCGGGCGGCTACGCGGACGGCGTGGACGCCGTCCACGCCGGCGTGCTGCCCGAGTCCAAGGCGCAGATCGTGCGCAACCTGCGGGCCGAAGGCCGGGTGCTCATGATCGGCGACGGCAGCAACGACGCTCCCGCCCTCGCCGCGGCCGATCTGGGCATCGCCTTCGGCGCGCCCACGGCGCTCGCCGCAGAGGCGGCCGGGATCGTCATCCCGGGCCATCGGCTCGATCGCATCTTCGACGCCTTCGACCTGATCCGCGTCACGCGGCGCCGGATCCGCCAGAACCTGGGCTGGGCCCTGCTCTACAACGCGATCGCGATCCCGCTCGCGATGACGGGGCTGCTCAATCCGCTGTTCGCCGCGCTCGCGATGTCGGCGAGCAGCCTGCTGGTGGTGTTCAATGCAACGCGACCCATCGGTCGCGATGAAACCAGCGACCCCGCCGTGCCGGCGCGGCCCGCGCCGGCAAACCCGGCAATGCCCCAACCGGAGGCTTCATGAACGAAACCATCGTCCTCCCCGCACCCAGCGCCGGCGTGCGCCTGCAACGCTACCTGCGCCTGGCCAAGCCGCGCGTCGTGTCGCTGATCGTGTTCTGCGCGATGACGGGCATGTTCCTGGCCACGCCGGGCATGGTGCCGCTGTCGACGCTGCTGGCGGCAACGCTGGGCATCGCGCTGGTGGCGGGCGCAGCCGCCGGCGTCAACTGCCTGATCGAGCGCGAGATCGACGCCATCATGGCGCGCACCCGCCGGCGTCCGTTGCCGCGCGGCGAGGTCAACGTGCTCGAGACCTTCGCGCTCTCCGGCGTGACCGGCGGCGTCGGCCTGGCGCTGCTCCATGCCTTCGTGAATCCGCTCACGATGTGGCTGACGCTCGCCACCTTCATCGGCTACGCCGTCATCTACACCGTGATCCTGAAGCCGTTGACGCCGCAGAACATCGTCATCGGCGGTGCTTCGGGGGCGATGCCGCCGGTGCTCGGCTGGGCCGCCGTGACCGGCGAGACGCCGGAACAGGCCTGGCTGCTGTTCCTGATCATCTTCGTCTGGACGCCGCCGCACTTCTGGTCGCTGGCGCTGTACCGGGCCAAGGAATACGCCGACGTCAATCTGCCGATGCTACCGGTGGTGCATGGGCGCGAGTACACGCAGCGCAGCATCTTCGCCTATACGCTGGGCCTGGCCGTCGTGACGCTGATGCCGTTCGCGATCGGCATGAGCGGCTGGTTCTATCTCGTGGCCGCGGCGCTGCTCAACGCACGCTTCATCGCCCATGCCTGGGGGCTCTGGCGCCGCTACAGCGATCGGGCCGCGCAGAAGGCCTTCCGCTTCTCGATCCTGTACCTGTCGCTGCTGTTCGCGGCGCTGCTGGTCGATCACTACCTGCCCTACTGAACGAGCAGGGCGCGAGCGACCTGCGCTCGCGCCCCGACCCACCATGACCGCCTCGTTGATGCTCGCCGCGCTGCTGATGGGCCTGGCCGGCTCGTTGCACTGCACGGCGATGTGCGGTGCGGCGTGCACGGCGGTTGCGACGCGCTGCGGCCGGGCCTCGCCGCGCTCGGCCTGGCTCGGCTTTCACGCCGGGCGCCTGTTCGGCTACACCGCCGGCGGCGCGCTCGCCGCGGCCAGCGTCGGCGCGGTCGCGGGCTGGATGCAGTCGGCGCCGGCGCTGCGCCCGCTGTGGGTGCTGGCGCATCTGGCGGCGCTGAGCTTCGGCCTCTGGCTGGCGTTCGCCGGGCGCCAGCCGGCCTGGCTCGCCGGTCTGGGCGCAGCGCCGCGGCTGGCCACCGCGGGCGCAGGCTGGCAGCCCTTGCGCGGGCCGCTCGTCGCCACCGCGACCGGCGGCGCGTGGATTGCCCTGCCCTGCGGCCTGCTGCAGTCGGCGCTGCTGGTCGCGGTGCTGGCCGGCGACGCGCTCGGCGGCGCGGCGGTGATGGCCACCTTTGCGCTCGCCTCGTCGCTCGGCCTCCTGCTCGCGGGCATGACCTTTCGCCACGCGCTGCTCGCGCCGGGCGCGCTGCGCTGGGCGGTGCGGCTGTCGGGCCTGCTGCTGGCCGGCGCATCGGCCTGGGCGCTCGACCACGGCCTGTGGCAGCGCGTGGCGGCCTATTGTTTCGGATGAGCGCTGCGTCAGGCTGACGCAACCGCGACCGGCCGCCGGCGCGAACCAGCCACCGTCCACACCAACGCCAGCGTCAACAATGGCAGCGCAGAGAGGTTGAGTGCGGCCCGGCGGAACGGTCGCAGACCGAGCCCGCGCCCAGGCTCGCGAGCGCGACGAGGCCGAACACCAGCCCTTCGTCGAGCGCCTGCACCTTGGCCTGCCAGCGCTGCGGCAGCGTCGGACCGGTGACGACGCTCAGAACACGAGCACCTTGTCGGCCTCGACGGTCCAGGCGGCGAGTTGCGCCAGCGTGCCGCGCTGCGCGCCCTCGGCCAGTTCGTCGTCGCGCAGGCCGCGCGCGTCCATGCAGGTTCCGCACAGCCCCACCTCGCCCTTGCGAATGATCTTGCCCAGCATCAGCTCGACGCTGTAGTAGCCCTCGGGCACCTTCTGCCCGCTCCTGGCGCAGCCGACCGCGTCGGCCAGCAGGAACAGCCTGACCTGCTCGCCATCCCTGGCAGCGACCGCCGCTGCCAGGCGCAGCGCGTTGTAGGCACGCTCGCTACCGTAGGGGGCCTCGTTCAGGATGAACAGCGTCGAGGACATGGTTTGCTCCCGGTTGAACCGCGCCCGCTTCCGGGCTTGCTGTCGATGCGTGCAAGTGACGATGTGCGAGGGTAGTTGCCCGCGCCTGCCGAGGCCTGCAGGATTACCGGCGACTGCGTCGCTTGCGCCGCTTCCATGATGACCTGGATCTGTTCGAGGTCGTTGACCTTGAACGCCGGAACGCCATGGCACTGCTGCGTGCGCGGCTACATGAACTGCGAGACCGTCTCGCGCTGCGCGAGCCAGTCCAGGATATCGTCGAGCGTTACCGGCCCTGCAGCGCCGGGCGCCACCGGCAGCGCCGGGCTCCAGCCCTGGCGCTGATGCAGGCCGGGGCCGATCGCGAGCGCGCCTTCGATCGACGCGTTGGCAAAGTAGGCGCTGCGCGTCACGATCACCGGGATGTCGGCGCCGCGCGCAGCGACCACGCCGCCGGGCGAGTCCTCGATCGCCACCGCCTGCAACGCGCCGACGCCGAGCGCGCGCAGGGCCTGCACATAGACCTCGGGGTCAGGCTTCTTGCGCTGCACGTCCTCGCCGCAGACGATGGCCGCGAACCCCTCGCGCCATCGCTCGCCGAGATGCACGCGCAGCAGCGCGTCGACATTGGCGCGGCTGGTCGTCGTCGCGATGCCCATCCACACGCCGCGCTCGCGGCACTCCTGCATCAGACCCTGCACGCCGTCGCGCAATGCGATGCAGCCGCTCGCGACGAGATCGGCATAGATCGCGTTCTTCCTGCGGTGGATGGCGCGCGCAAGCGCTTCGCGCTCGCCTGCCGGCACCGGCGCGTCGGAGCGCCGGCTCATGTCGTGCAGCAGGCGTTCGCGCCCGCCGGTGATGCGCAGCAGTTCGGCGTAGTGCGCGTCGTCCCAGCGCCACGCCAGGCCGGCTTCCTCGAACGCGCGATTGAAGGCCACGCGGTGGCCATCGCGCTCGGTCTCGGCGAGCGTGCCGTCCACGTCCCAGATCAACGCCTCGAGCCGGCCCACGGTCACCTCGCCCGCCGATCCGCGGTTCAGTTGCTCGAGCGGGCGAAGCGGCGCTCGTCGTCGCATTGCACCTGCACCAGATCGGCGAGCTTCTCGGCCGTGAGGCCGAAGTGCGCCGCGAGATCGCCCGCCGGCGCCGATTCGCCGAAGCTGTCGACGCCGAGCGCGGCGCAGCAGCCGTACTGGCCCCACCAGCGCGTCACGCCGGCCTCCACGCCGATGCGCGGCTGACCACGGCCGAGCACGCCTTCGCGCCACTCGCGGTCCTGCCGATCGAAAACCGTAGTCGACGGCAGCGAGACCACGCGCACCGCGACGCCGCGCGCATCGAGCAGGCGCTGCGCCGCCATCGCGAGCGCCACTTCGGAGCCGGTCGCGAGGATGACGGCCACCGCATCGGCGCGCTCGGCGAGCACATAGCCGCCGCGCGCAATGTGCTCGAGCTGCTGCGGGCTGCGCGCCTGCGCCGGCAGGTTCTGGCGCGACAGCAGCAGCGCCGTCGGCCGGTTGCGCTGCGCGAGCGCCTCGGCCCACGCGACGGCCGTCTCGGCGCCGTCGCAGGGGCGCCAGACGTCGAGCTTCGGGATCAGGCGCAGGCTCGCCGCATGCTCCACCGGCTGGTGCGTCGGGCCGTCCTCGCCGAGGCCGATCGAGTCGTGCGTGAAGACGTGGATCACGCGCTGACCCATCAGCGCAGCCATGCGGATCGCGTTGCGGCTGTAGTCGCTGAAGGTCAGGAACGTGCCGCCGTAGGGGATGAATCCGCCGTGCAGCGCGATGCCGTTCATGATCGCCGCCATGCCGAACTCGCGCACGCCGTAGTTGACGTGGCGCCCGCCGCTCGCGCCACCGCGCACCGCGCCGCAGCCCGGAAAGTCGGTCAGGTTCGATCCCGTCAGGTCGGCGCTGCCGCCGAGCAGTTCGGGCAGGCGCGGCGCCAGCATCGCGAGCACCTTCTGCGACGCCTTGCGCGATGCGAGCGTTTCGCCCGAAGCGCCGAACTCGGCCATCAGCGCACGCCGCGTGGCCTCGAAGTCGGGCGGCAGTTCGCCCGCCATGCGGCGCTCGAATTCGGCGGCCAGCGCCGGGTGCGCGTCGCGATAGGCATCCAGGCGCTGCTGCCACTGCGAATGCCGTGCGGCGCCTGCCGCGCGTGCGTCCCAGCGCGCGCGCAAGTCGGCCGGAATCTCGAACGGCGCATGCGGCCAGCCGAGCGCCGCGCGCGTCGCCGCGATCTCGTCGGCGCCGAGCGGCTCGCCGTGCGCCTTGGCGCTGCCGGCCCGGTTGGGTGAGCCCTTGCCGATCGTCGTGCGGCAGACGACGAGCGTCGGCTTGTCGAGCGACTCGCCGGCCTCGGCTATCGCGGCGCTGACCGCCCGAGCATCGTTGCCGTCGATCGGGCCGATCACGTTCCAACCGTAGGCCCGAAAGCGCGCCGGCGTGTCGTCGCCGAACCAGCCCGTCACGCCGCCGTCGATCGAGATGCCGTTGTCGTCGTAGAGCGCGATCAGCTTGTTGAGCTTCCACACGCCGGCCAGCGCGCAGGCCTCGTGGCTGATGCCTTCCATCAGGCAGCCGTCGCCGAGGAAGACGAACGAGCGGTGATCGACGATGGCGTGCCCGGGGCGATTGAACTCGTCGGCGAGCAGCTTCTCGGCGAGCGCCATGCCGACCGCGTTCGCGAGGCCCTGGCCGAGCGGGCCGGTCGTCGTCTCGACGCCCGGCGTGAGGCCCGTCTCGGGGTGGCCCGGCGTCAGGCTGTGCAATTGACGAAAGCGCTGCAACTCGCTCATCGGCAGTTCGTAGCCGGTGAGGTGCAGCAGCGCGTAGAGCAGCATCGACGCGTGGCCGTTGGAGAGCACGAAGCGGTCGCGGTCGGGCCATTTCGGATGCGCGGGGTCGTGGCGCAGGTGGCCTTGCCAGAGCGCGACCGCCATCTCGGCCATGCCCATCGGCGCGCCCGGGTGGCCCGAGTTGGCGCGCTGCACCGCGTCCATCGCGAGCGCACGCAGCGCGTCGGCCATCTCGTCGCGCTGGCCGTTGTCGGGCCGGATCACCCGGTCGGAAGCACTCGAGCTCATTGAAGTCCTTTCGGGCAGGTCACAGGGCACCTAAGGCGCGCTTGCGCCGCTCCATCATTCGCCAGATGAAGGGCGTGAAGATGAGCTGCATCGCCAAGTCCATCTTGCCGCCGGGAACGACGATGGTGTTGGCGCGCGACATCCACGAGTTGTTGATCATGTTGAGCAGATACTGGAAGTCGATGCCCTTGGGGTTGGCGAAGCGGATCACGCAGAGGCTCTCGTCGGCATTCGGGATGTCGCGCGCGATGAAGGGGTTGCTCGTGTCGACGACCGGCACGCGCTGGAAGTTGACATGCGTGTGCGTGAACTGCGGAACGATGTAGTTCACGTAGTCGGGCATGCGGCGCAGGATCGTGTCGGTGACGGCCTCGGTCGAATAGCCGCGCTGCTTCTTGTCGCGCCAGAGCTTCTGGATCCACTCGAGGTTGATCACCGGCACGACGCCGATCAGCAGGTCGGGGTGGCGCGCGATGTCGACCTCGGGCGTGACGACGGCGCCGTGCAGCCCCTCGTAGAACAGCAGGTCGGTGTCGGCCTCGAGGTCTTCCCAGGGCGTGAAGGTGCCCGGCTCCTGCTTGTAGGGCGCGGCCTCCTCGGTGTCGTGCAGGTAGCGCCGGCGCCGGCCGGTGCCCGACTCGGCGTAGCTGTGGAACAACTGCTCGAGCTCGGCGAACAGGTTGTTCTCGGACCCGAAATGGCTGAAGTGCTGGTTGCCGGCCTGCTCGGCTTCGGCCTGGCGCAGCTTCATCTCCTTGCGGTCGAAGCGGTGGAAGCTGTCGCCCTCGATCAGGGCGGCCTTGACGTTCTCGCGCCGGAAGATGGCGTCGAAGGTGCGCGTGACGGACGTCGTGCCCGCGCCCGACGAGCCGGTGATGGCGATGATGGGGTGTCTTTCGCTCATGACAGCCCCCGTCCAGGTACGTCGGCCGGCCCCGCGGGGCGCGGCCGGCGGCCCGGCGCTCGGCCCGCTGATGTCTCGTCGTCATGGCTCCTCCTCGTTCAGTCTCGAAACAAGCTGCGCTCGGCGAAAAGCGGTGCGCCCGATTCGCGCGTCGCCGGGTCGTGGTGGTAGCGCTCGATGCGCTCGACCTCGTTCTTCGAGCCGAAGATCAGGCCGACGCGCTGGTGCAGCGCGGTCGGCTTGACGCCCAGCATCGGCTGGCGCCCGGTGCTCGCGCGGCCGCCCGCCTGCTCGATCAGCAAGGCGATCGGATTGGCCTCGTACATCAGTCGCAGGCGCCCGTTGCGGCCCGACTCGCGGCTGTCGCGCGGGTAGAGGAACACCCCGCCGCGCATCAGGATGCGGTGCGCCTCGGCCACCATGCTCGCGATCCAGCGCGTGTTGAAGTCCTTGCCGCGCGGGCCCGTCCTGCCGGCGAGGCATTCGTCGACGTAGCGCTTGACGGGCGGCTCCCAGAAGCGGCTGTTCGAGCTGTTGATCGCGAACTCGTGCGTGTCCGCCGGCAGCGCGATGTCGGGATGCGTCAGCACGAACTCGCCCAGGTTGGGGTCGAGCGTGAATCCCGACACGCCGTTGCCCACCGTGAGCACGAGCATCGTCGTCGGGCCATACAGGGCGTAGCCCGCGGCGACCTGCGTCGCGCCCGGCTGCAGGAAGTCGGCCTCGGTCACGTCGCGCCCGCTGTCGGCAACCTCCTGCGGCGCGCGCAGGATCGAGAAGATGCTGCCCACGGTCATGTTGACGTCGATGTTGCTCGAGCCGTCGAGCGGGTCGAACACGAGCAGGTACTTGCCGCGCGGGTAGCTGGCGGGGATCTGCATCGGCGCCTCCATCTCTTCCGACGCCATGCCGGCGAGGTGGCCGCTCCACTCGTTCATGCGGATGAAGATCTGGTTGCTCAGCACGTCGAGCGGCTTCTGGACCTCGCCCTGCACGTTGACCTCGCCGCCGCGCGCCGGCGCTGCCGGATCGGCCGACTCGGCCAGCACGCCCATCGCGACGATGCGCGCGATTGCCTTGCAGGCGAGCGAGGTGTCGAGGATGAGCGCGTTCAGGTCGCCGCTCGCCTCGGGGAAGCGGCGGCGCTGCTCGATCAGGTAGCGGGTCAGCGTCCAGCGGTGAGACAGCGGCATGTTGGTCTCCAGATCGTGGGTGTCAGGGGCTGCCTGCGCCGAACACCCGGCTGGCGCGGATGTCCTCGGGCGCGATCGTCGTCAGGTCATCGCGCGAGAGCACGCGCTCGCGGTCGGCGAACAGCCGGCTCGCCTGGCGCAGCCGCATGCGGTCGAGCGCGTTGCGCACGCTGCGCGCGTTGGCGAAATGCGGCTGCGCGAGGCGCAGGCCGAGGTACTCGTCGAAGGCCTCGCGCGCGCCGGGCCCGAAGCGGTAGGCCATGCCCGAGAGCATGCGGTCGCCGATCTCGAGCAGTTCGTCGCGGTGGTAGTCGGGAAAGTCGATGTGGTGCGCGATGCGCGACGAGAGGCCCGGGTTGGAGCGAAAGAAGGTCTCCATCCGGTCCTTGTAGCCCGCGAGGATCACGACCAGGTCGTCGCGCTGGTTCTCCATCACCTGGAGCAGGATCTCGATCGCCTCCTGCCCGTAGTCGCGCTCGTTCTCGGGCCGGTAGAGGTAGTAGGCCTCGTCGATGAAGAGCACGCCGCCCATCGCCTTCTTGAGCACCTCGCGCGTCTTGGGCGCGGTGTGGCCGATGTACTGGCCGACGAGGTCGTCGCGCGTCACCGCCACGAGATGGCCCTTTCGCACGTAGCCGAGGCGGTGCAGGATCTCGGCCATGCGCAGCGCCACCGTCGTCTTGCCGGTGCCGGGGTTGCCGGTGAAGCTCATGTGCAGCGAGGGTGCTTGTGCGGCAAGCCCCTGCGCGAGGCGCAGCTTGTCGATCACCAGCAGCGCGGCAATGTCGCGGATGCGCTGCTTGACCGGCGTCAGGCCGACGAGGTCGCGATCCAGCTCGTCGAGCACCGCTTCGACCTGGCTGTCGCGCAGCACCTCGGCCACCGTGCGCGCAGGCGCGGCCTCGGCGGGCGCTGGCGTCGGCGCCATCGGCGCGACGCTGCCGGGGATCGAATACAGCGGCTGATTCATGCTCACGCCACGCGCTTGATCGCCGGTTGCGCGGCAAGCTCGATGCGCATCGCGGCCATCACCGCCGAATAGTCCGGCCGGCCGAAGATCGCGCTGCCGGCAACGAAGGTGTCGGCGCCGGCGTCGGCCACGGCACGGATGTTGTCAACCTTGATCCCGCCATCGACCTCGAGCCGGATGTCGCGCCCGCTCGCGTCGATGATGCGCCGCGCCTGCTCGATCTTGCGCAGCGCCGACGCGATGAAGCCCTGGCCGCCGAAGCCCGGGTTGACGCTCATCACGAGCACCAGGTCGACCTTGTCGATCACCCACTCGAGCACCGTGAGCGGCGTCGCCGGGTTGAACACCAGGCCGGCCTGGCAGCCCGCGCCGCGGATCAGTTGCAGCGTGCGGTCGACATGCGTGCTCGCATCGGGGTGAAAGCTGATCAGGTCGGCGCCGGCCTCGGCGAATGCCATCGCGAGCGCGTCGACGGGCTGCACCATCAGGTGCACGTCGAGCGGCACCTTGGCGCCGTCGGCGCGCACGCAGTGCGGCTTGATGGCAGCCGCCACCGCCGGGCCGATGGTCAGGTTCGGCACGTAATGGTTGTCCATCACGTCGAAGTGGATCCAGTCGGCGCCGGCGGCAATCACCGCGCGCACCTCTTCGCCGAGGCATGCGAAGTCGGCCGAGAGGATCGAGGGAGCGATGCGGTACATGGCTTCAGTACCTCTGGGTCTCGGGCTTGTCGGTGGCGTAGCTGCGCACCGTGTAGCGCATCGAACGCCCTGCCCCTTCCTGGCGCACGAGGCCGAAGCCGGGCTCGGCCGGCGGCCGGTTGACGATGAAGCTCATCGCAATGCTCTCGACGCCACGTGTCGAATCGAAGGCGAGCATGCGGATGTAGTGGTTGGGGAAGGTCTTGCGGCAGTTCTGCAGCTCCTGCATCACGCCCGCGGCGTCGCGCAGGTCGAACATCGGCATGCCGAACATCTCCCAGTAGGTGTTGCGCGGATGCGGGTCGTCGGTGTACTCGATGCTCCACGCGTAGCCCTTGGCCAGGCCGTAGTCGATCTGGAGCGCGATCTCTGCGTCGCTGAGATCGGGCAGGAAGCTGAACTGGCCCTGGGTGATGCGGCCGGTGGGGTTGGTCATCATGATGTTTGCTTACTCCAATGGTTCGTTGTCTCCGTGACCCGTGCCTGCGACTGCGCGAGCCGAGGTCACCGGGCGACCGGCTCCGTTCATGTCCCCCGGGTCGGGCTTCGCCCGACCCTCCTCCTTTACTTCACTCCGCCGGTCACCCGGCGCCCTCGGCCATGGACCGCCATGACAGTGCAGACGTCGAACAGCTCCGTTGTGCCCGGATCAGGTCGACGGGGCGCTGTACGGAGCGAAGTAAAGGAGGAGCCGTCGGCCGAAGGCCGGCGGCGGGGGACATGAGCGCAGTACAGCGCCCCGGCGGCCTGATCCCGCGCGACTGCCCGCGCGCGACTGCCAGCATCGGATTGAGCAAGGCAACGAAGTTCACGCTGCCACCTCAGGCGTCACCGCGAAGTCGCTGGTGTCGGTCGACGTGTAGTTGAAGCTGATCTCGCCCCAGGTGTCGAGCGCCTGCGCGAGCGGGGTGCAGAACTGCGCCGCCTTGCGCAGGATCTCGGGGCCCTCGTTCTTGATGTCACGCCCCTCGTTGCGCGCCTTGACCATGCATTCGAGCGCGACGCGATTCGCCACTGCACCGGCCTGGATGCCGGCCGGGTGGCCGATCGTGCCGCCGCCGAACTGCAGGACGACGTCGTCGCCGAAGAGGTCGAGCAGCTGGTGCATCTGCCCGGCGTGGATGCCGCCCGACGCGACCGGCATCACCTTGCGCATGTCGGCCCAGTCCTGGTCGAAGAAGAGGCCGCGCGGCAGGTCCTGCTTGGTGTAGCTGTCGCGGCAGACGTTGTAGTAGCCCTGCACCGTCATCGGGTCGCCCTCGAGCTTGCCGACCGCGGTGCCGGTGTGCAGGTGATCGACGCCGGCCAGGCGCAGCCACTTGGCGATCACGCGGAAGCTCACGCCGTGGTTCTTCTGCCGCGTGTAGGTGCCGTGGCCGGCGCGGTGCATGTGCACGATCATGTCGTTCCTGCGCGCCCAGTTGGCCATGCTCTGGATCGCCGACCAGCCGATCACGAGGTCGAGCATGATCACCACCGAGCCGAGCTCCTTCGCGAACTCGGCGCGCTCGTAGATGTCTTCCATCGTCGCGCCGGTCACGTTCAGGTACGAGCCCTTGACCTCGCCGGTCGCCGCGCTCGCCTTGTTGACGGCGTCCATCACGTTCAGGAAGCGGTCGCGCCAGTGCATGAAGGGCTGCGAGTTGATGTTCTCGTCGTCCTTCATGAAGTCGAGGCCGCCCTTCAGGCCTTCGTAGATCACGCGCCCGTAGTTGCGCCCCGAGAGGCCGAGCTTGGGCTTGGTGGTTGCGCCGAGCAGCGGGCGGCCGAACTTGTCGAGCCGCTCGCGCTCGACGACGAGGCCGGTCGGCGGGCCCTTGAAGGTCTTCACGAGCGCCACCGGGAAGCGCATGTCTTCGAGCCGCGCCGCCTTGATCGGCTTGAAGCTGAACACGTTGCCGATCAGGCTCGCGGTGATGTTGGCGATCGAGCCCTCCTCGAACAGGATGATGTCGTAGGCGACCCAGGCGAAGTACTGGCCCGGCTGGCCCGGCACCGGCTCGACCTTGTAGGCCTTGGCGCGGTAGCTGTCGCAGGCGGTCAGGCGGTCGGTCCAGACCACGGTCCAGGTTGCGGTGCTCGATTCGCCGGCCACCGCGGCGGCAGCCTCGATCGCGTCGACGCCTTCCTGCGGCGTGATGCGGAACAGGCACAGCGTGTCGGTGTCCTTGGGCACGTAGTCGGCGTCCCAGTAGCCCATCTGGCGATACTTCAGCACGCCTGCGCTGTAGCGCTTCTTGGCGTCGGTGATCACGCCTTGATCGATCGGTTGGTTCATGCGGCCTCCGGATTGGGCCGGGTCGCTCTCGACACCGGCTGGACGTGAATCTAGGTCGCCGCTCGCATAAAGAAAAGTCAGACTTTGTTTCCTTTGAGATAAGCTACTGCTTACTTATGAACGTGACCTTCCGCCAGCTCCAGGTCTTTGCCGAGGTCGCCAAGCTCGGCAGCATGAGTCGCGCTGCGGCGAGCCTGCACCTGACGCCGCCGGCGGTCTCGATGCAGATCAAGGAGGTCGAGTCGCAGGTCGGCCTGCCGCTCTTCGACCGCCAGGGGCGCAGCGTCTCGCTATCGACGGCGGGCGAGTATTTCCTCGTCCATGCGCGGCGCCTGCTCGCCAACCTGAAGGAGGCCGACGACGCGATGGCGCGCTTCAAGCGCCTCGAGCACGGCCTGCTCACGATCGGCATCGTCAGCACCGCCAAGTACTTCGTTCCGCACCTCCTGGCGCGTTTCCACGAAGAGCATGCCGGCATCGAGGTCAAGCTGCGCGTGGTCGGCAACCGCGGCCAGCTCGTCGCGCTGATGCAGGCCGCCGAGGTCGACCTCGCCGTGATGGGCCGGCCGCCGAAGGAACTCGCGACGCGCGCCGAGGCCTTTGCGGCGCACCCGATGGTCTTCGTCGCTTCGCCGCAGCATCCGCTGGTCGGCGTCGGCCACGCGCCGCCGAGCGCATTGCAAGGCCAGCCCTTCATCGTGCGCGAGATCGGTTCGGGAACGCGCGCCGCGATGGAGGTGTTCTTTGCCGAGCACCGCGTCGAGCCGCGCATCACGATGGAGATGTCGAGCAACGAGACCATCAAGCAGGCCGTGATCGCCGGCATGGGGTTGTCGTTCCTGTCGCTGCACACGATCGGCCTCGAGCTGCGCAGCGGCCTGCTGCGCGTGCTCGACATCGAAGGCACGCCCTTGATGCGCACCTGGAACGTCGTGCACCTGCAGTCGCGCGTGCTCTCGCCAGCGGCCGAGGCGTTTCGCTACTTCATCATCGAGCACGGCGAGGCGTTCCTGGTCGCGCACGACGCGCCGCTGCTCGGCGCGGCTGTGCCGTCACCCTGAGCCGGCGGGCGGCCATACCGGGCGAGAGCCTGTTCACGCAACGGAAGCTGGGTGCGTTGCAGCCAGCAAGGCAGCGATTCAGCGCCGCCCAGGTCTTGCGCTTTGAGAGAATGCGGCAAGACACCATGCAAGCCCAGCACGCAGGGCCGTCAAGGCTGGCAACACGTCTGTCCGCAAGGCAGCGTCGAAGCAACGGACCGGGCATGTCAAACGAAGCAGAAGGCACGGCCAGTGGACCAAGCGACGCACAACAAGATCGTGTCCTTCATCTGGGGCATCGCCGACGACGTGCTGCGCGACTTGTTCAAGCGCGGCAAGTACCCGGACGTGATCCTGCCGATGTGCGTGCTGCGCCGCATGGACGCCGTGCTCGAGCCCACCAAGCAGGCCGTGCTCGACACCAAGCAGATGCTCGACGAGGCGCGCATCACCGAGCAGCGCGCCGCGCTGGCAGATGCGGCTGGTCAAGCCTTCTACAACACCTCACGCTTCACGCTGCGCGATCTGAAGTCACGCGCCAGCCAACAGCAGCTCCTGGCCGACTTCGAGGACTACCTGAACGGCTTCTCGCCCAACGTCCAGGACATCCTCGACAACTTCAAGTTCCGCAACCAACTCCCCACGCTGTCCAAGGCCGATGCGCTGGCGACGCTGATCAACAAGTTTCTCGACCCCGACATCGACCTCTCGCCGGCCGGCATCGACAACCACGCGATGGGCACGGTGTTCGAGGAACTGGTTCGCAAGTTCAACGAAGACAACAACGAAGAGGCCGGCGAGCACTGGACCCCGCGCGACGCCGTGCGGCTGATGGCCAACCTCGTCTTCCTACCCGTTGCGGACCAGCTCAAGTCGGGCACCTACCTGCTGTACGACGACGCCTGCGGCACGGGCGGCATGCTGACCGTGGCCGAGCAGACGCTGACGACGATCGGCAACCAGCGCGGCCTGCAGATCGAGAGCCGTCTCTATGGCCAGGAAATCAACCCCGAGACCTACGCGATCTGCAAGGCCGACATGCTGATCAAGGGCGAGGGCGAGAACGCCGACCACATCGTCGGCGGCGCCGAGTGGTCCACGCTGTCGCACGACGCCTTCCCGGGCCAGGAGTTCGACTTCATGGTCGCCAACCCGCCCTACGGCAAGAGCTGGAAGAAAGACCTGGAGGCGATGGGCGGCAAGGACGGCATGCGCGACCCGCGCTTCAAGGTCATGCACGAGGGCGAAGAGCTGTCGCTGGTCACGCGCTCCAGCGACGGCCAGATGCTCTTCCTCGTCAACATGGCGTCGAAGATGAACCACAGCTCGGCCCTGGGCAGCCGCATCGCCGAGGTCCACAACGGCTCGTCGCTGTTCACCGGCGACGCGGGCCAGGGCGAGAGCAACATCCGCCGCTGGCTGATCGAGAACGACTGGCTCGAAGCCATCGTCGCCCTGCCGCTCAACCTCTTCTACAACACCGGCATCGCCACCTACGTCTGGGTGCTGAGCAACCGCAAGCCGGCGCACCGCAAGGGCAGGGTGCAGCTCATCGACGCCAGCCAGTGGTTCAAGCCGCTGCGCAAGAACCTGGGCAAGAAGAACTGCGAGCTGGCGCCAGACGACATCGAGCGCATCAGCCGGACCTTTCTGGAGTTCAAGGAAACGCCCGAGTCGAAGATCTTCCCCAACGATGCCTTCGGCTACTGGAAGGTGACCGTCGAGCGCCCCCTGCGCCTGCACAGCCAACTGTCGCTGAAGGCCATCGAGGCCCTGCGCTTTGCCTCGGGTGACGAGGACATGCGTTCCACGCTGTGCGACGAGTTCGGCGACGACCTGTTCGGCAACTTCGGCCAGGTCGCTGTCGCACTGGAAAAGCGACTCACCGAATGGAGCAACGACGATGACGAAGCCGACGATGAAGAGGGCGGAGCCGTCAAGAAAGGGTTGCCCGAAAAGAAGCGCAAGAAGCTGCTCGACCCCAAGACCTGGGAGCGTGACGGCCACCTCGTCGAGGTGGCCACCGTGCTGCGCGCAGCCTTGGGCGAAGCGCTCTTCGAAGACCACAACACCTTCCGCGACCGGGTTGACGCTGCGTTGAAGAAGGCCGGCATCAAACTCCCCGCCGCCGAACTGAAGCTGATCCTGAAGGCCGTGAGCTGGCGCGTCGAGACCGCACCGCCCGTCATCGCGAAGGTGCACAAGCCCGGCAAGATGGCCGCCGACCCGATGCTGGGCTATTTCACCCTCGCCCCCACCGGGGGAGAGGGTCGGGGTGAGGGGGCGCACGCCAAGGAAGCCGTCGTCGAATACGAGCCCGATGCCGACCTGCGCGACACCGAGCAGGTGCCCTTGCTGGAAGAGGGCGGCATCGAAGCCTTCATCCGCCGCGAGGTACTGCCCTACACGCCCGATGCCTGGGTCAACAACGACGCCACCAAGATCGGCTACGAAGTGAGCTTCACGCGCCACTTCTACAAGCCGCAGCCGATGCGCACGCTGGCGGAGATCAGCGCCGACATCCTGGCCATCGAGAAGGAGGCCGAAGGCCTGCTGGATGGCCTGCTGGTGGGAGGGACCCAGCCGTGAAGAAGCCCATCCAGCGGCCCGGGCGTGGCCTTGCCAAATCGAGAACCCGGGCGGTCATGCCTGGATCTGAGGCGAAGATGCCGGCCGCGATTGACGAGGCCGCCCTGCTGAGCGACCTGCGCACCCTTGTCCAGTCGGCGCGCCAGCGGATCGCGACGGCGGCCTATTCCACCCAGACCTTGCTGTGCTGGCATATGGGCCGGCGTCTCGACAGAGAGCACCTCCAAGGCGGTCGGGCCGCCTACGGCAAGCAGATTCTCGTGACCGTGTCACGAGAATTGACGAGGGACTATGGCCGAGGGTTCAGCTACGCGGAAATCGCCCGCATGATCCAGTTCACCCAGGCGTTCCCGGATGAGGCAATTGTCGTGACGCTGTCACAACAATTGAGCTGGTCGCACTTCCATGCGCTGCTGCCGATCAAGGACCCGCTGGCCCGCGACTTCTACGCCGAGATGTGCCGCATCGAACGCTGGGACGTTCGCACGCTGCGGCAGAAGATCGGCGGCATGTTGTTCCAGCGCACTGCGCTGTCGAAGCGGCCGCAGGCCGTGATCTCGGCGGAGATCGGCAAGCTGCGGGACGGGCTGATGAGCCCCGACACCGTGTTTCGCGACCCGTATCTGCTGGACCTGCTGGGGCTGAACGGCGCCTACAGCGAGCGCGATCTGGAAAGCGCCATCCTGCGCGAGATTGAAGGCGTGCTGCTGGAGCTGGGCGCCGGCTTCGCCTTCGTCGCGCGCCAGAAGCGCATGAGCGTGGGCAAGGACGACTTCCACCTCGACCTGCTGTTCTTCCACCGCCACCTGCGCCGGCTGATCGCCGTCGAGCTGAAGCTGGAGTCCTTCCAGCCGGCCCATGTCGGCCAGATGGAGCTGTACCTGCGCTGGCTGGACAAGCATGAACGCGCGCCGGGCGAAGAAGCGCCGATCGGCCTCATCCTGTGCGCCTCGGCCGATGCGGAGCAAGTGGAACTGCTGCAGCTCGATGCGAAGTCCATCCGCGTCAGCGAGTACCTCACCGCATTGCCACCGCTGCCGCTGTTGCGCGAGCGGCTGCACCAGGCGATAGAACACGCCAGGGAACAGGCGGCCCGGCGGCTGCCAGACCGGGAAGGCGGCGCGTGAAGCCTGAAGACGCCGCGTTCGAAGCGATCGTCGCGCTCACCCGGAGCGTGAGCGACCTGCAGCAACGGGCTGCGCAGGCCTACCGGCCGGTGGTGGACGACATCCTGCACACCGGCAGCCGCGATGCGGGGCACATCGAGCGCACGCTGGATGGCCTGCTGGACTTTTGCGGCCACGAACCCGTGCTGGCGATCTACAAGCAACTCTGCCGCTACTACTGGCCGATCGACCCGACCGCCACGGCCTGCTACGTCAACGCCTACCGCGAACGTTGGGACAGCGATGAGCAGGGAGGCGAAGGGTGATCGCTGATCTCAAGCCGTATGCGGACTACAAGGAGTCTGGCCAAGATTGGCTGGGTCCGGTCCCCGCGCATTGGTCTGCGCTGCGCGCCAAGTGTCTGTTCCGCGAGGTGGATGAGCGATCGACGACAGGCAAAGAGGAACTGCTGTCGGTCTCGCACCTCACCGGCGTGACGCCGCGGCGCTTGAAGACGGTCACGATGTTCCTGGCCGAGTCGAACGTCGGCCACAAGGTCTGCCGGCCGGGCGATCTGGTCATCAACACCTTGTGGGCCTGGATGGGCGCGCTGGGTGTTGCGCGGCTTACCGGCATCGTCAGCCCGGCCTATGGCGTCTACCGGCCCATCGCTGGCAGCAACATCTTGCCGGCTTATGCCGATCATCTGCTACGAACCCCGCTGTATGCGGCGGAGTACCAGCGGCGCTCGACGGGCGTCAACAGTTCCAGGTTGCGGCTGTACCCTGAACAGTTCCTTCGGATGCCAGTGCTGGTGCCGCCGCTGGTAGAGCAGGCGGCCATTGTGCGATTTCTGGACCGGGCGAACGGCCGGCTGGAGCGAGCGATCCGGGCGAAGCGAAAGGTGATTGCGTTGTTGACGGGCAAGAGCAGGCTGTCATCCGCGGCGCAGTTACTCATGGACTCGATTCCGCCGTGTCCATGAAGTCAACCGGCATTCCGTGGCTCGGTGATATCCCGCGTCACTGGTCGATCAGGCGATTCAAGTTCCTGGCAACGATCAACAGTGGCCAAATCGATCCGAGGAAGGCCACATACCGCGACATGGTGTTGATTGCGCCGAATCACATCGAGAGCGGCAGCGGCCGCCTGCACTCTCAGCAGACCGCCGCAGAGCAAGGCGCAGACAGCGGGAAGTACCTTGTTGGTCGTGGACAGATCATCTACAGCAAGATTCGTCCGAACCTCCGAAAAGCAACGATTGCCCCGTCGGACTGTCTCTGCAGCGCCGATATGTATCCGATAACTCCGAGAGTCTCTGAGCTGTTGCCAGAGTACTTCCTACTACTACTGCTCTCCCAGCCATTCACAAAGTTTGCGGTTGACTCTTCAATGCGGGTTGCAATGCCGAAGGTCAATCGAGAGGCTCTGGCCGATTGCCCGCTTTGGTATCCGAGTCTTGGTGAGCAGGCTGACATCCTCAAGAAGGTTGCCGACGAAAACCAACCGGTCGACGACGCGATCAGACGATTCAATCGCGAGATTGATCTTCTTCGCGAATACCGCACTCGCCTCGTCACCGACATCATTGCGGGCAAGCTCGACGCGCGCGAGGCGGCTCAGCGGCTGCCCGAGGATGCCATCCTCGACCTCGCCGGCCGGCCAGCCGACACGGATGAAGCGGAATTCACCGACGAAGAGGCCGCCGCATGACCACCGACACCAGCGAGAAGGGCCTCGAATCGCTGATCGTCCGGCACATGACTGGCACCGACGGCCTCGCCGTCGAGCCCCATACCGCTGCCCGCCCGCCCGTGCCCTACGGCGGCACCGGGTATGTGGCCGGCAGCCCGAAGGACTTCGAACGAGCCCACGCCCTCGACGTGGCGCAGCTCTTCGCCTTCCTGCGCGCCACGCAGCCCGAGGCCTTCGAGAAGCTGGCGATGGCCGATGCCCACGACGCGAAGGACATCAACCGCCTCAAGTTCCTGGGCCGGCTCTCGGCCGAAGTGGGCAGGCGAGGCGTCATCGACGTGCTGCGCAGAGGCATAGCCCACCATCCCGCCGGCCACTTCGACCTGTTCTACGGCACGCCATCCGAGGGCAACGTCAAGGCCGCGGCGCTGCATGCGCAGAACCGCTTTTCCATCACCCGCCAGTTGGCCTACAGCACCGACGAGACGCGCCGCGCGCTCGACCTGGGCCTGTTCATCAACGGCCTGCCCATCGCCACCTTCGAGTTGAAGAACAGCCTCACCAAGCAGACGGTCGAAGACGCGGTCGAGCAGTACCGCCGCGACCGCGACCCGCGCGAGCGGCTGTTCGAGTTCGGCCGCTGCGTGGTGCACTTCGCCGTGGACGATGCCGAGGTGCGCATGTGCACCGAACTTAAGGGCAAGGCCTCGTGGTTCCTGCCGTTCAACAAGGGCCACAACGACGGCGCCGGCAATCCGCCCAACCCGCACGGCCTGAAGACCGACTATCTCTGGAGGGAGATGCTCACGCCGGCAGGCCTGACCGACATCCTGGAGAACTACGCCCAGATCGTCGAGGTCAAGCACCCGAAGACGGGCAAGAAGAAGCGCACGCAGGTCTTCCCGCGCTACCACCAGCTCGGCGTGGTGCGGCAGGCGCTGGCCGATGTGCGCATGCACGGCGCTGGCAGGCGCTATCTTGTCCAGCACTCGGCCGGCAGCGGCAAGTCGAACTCCATCGCATGGCTGGCGCACCAGCTCATCGGCGTGAAAGTCGAGGGCAAGGAGGTGTTCGATTCGGTGATCGTGGTCACCGACCGGCGCATCCTCGACGACCAGATCCAGAAGACCATCAAGCAGTTCATGCAGGTGGGCGCCACCGTGGGCCATGCCGAGCACTCGGGCGACCTGCGCCGCTTCATCGAGCAGGGCAAGAAGATCATCGTCACCACGGTGCAGAAGTTCCCGTGGGTGCTGGACGAGATCGGCGCCGTCGGCGACAAGCGCTTTGCCATCGTCATCGACGAGGCCCACTCGGGCCAGGGCGGCAAGACCTCGGCGGCGATGGGCAAGGCGCTGGGCGCAGGCGTGAGCGCAGGCGATGACGACGAAGAGCGCGACGCCGAAGACGTGGTCAACGCGGCGCTGGAGGCGCGCATGGCGGCGCGCAAGATGCTCACCAACGCCAGCTACTTCGCCTTCACCGCCACGCCCAAGAACAAGACGCTGGAGATGTTCGGCGAGCCGTTGCCGCCGGACGCGGACGGCAAGGTCAAGCACCGGCCGTTCCACCACTACAGCATGAAACAGGCGGTGCAGGAGCGCTTCATCCTCGACGTGCTGGAGAACTATGTGCCGGTGGACAGCTACTACAAGCTGATCAAGAAGATCGAGGACGACCCGGAGTTCGACACCAAGAAGGCGGGTAAGAAGCTGCGCCGCTACGTGGAAAGCCACAACCACGCGATCCGCCTGAAGGCCGAGATCATGGTCGATCACTTCCACGAGCAGGTGCTGGCCACTGGCAAGATCGGCGGGCAGGCGCGGGCGATGGTGGTGACGAGCGGCATCGAGCGCGCCGTGCAGTATTTCCACGCTTTCAAGGCCTATCTGCAGGAGCGCAAGAGCCCCTACCAGGCCATCGTCGCGTTCTCGGGCGAGCACGAGTTCGGCGGCGCCAAGGTGAGCGAGGCATCGCTCAACGGCTTCCCGAGCAATGACATTGCCTACAGGATCCAGACCGACCCCTACCGCTTCCTGATCTGCGCCGACAAGTTCCAGACCGGCTACGACGAGCCGCTGCTGCACAGCATGTACGTCGACAAGGCGCTCTCCGGCGTGCAGGCCGTGCAGACGCTCTCAAGGCTGAACCGGGCCGACCCGCGCAAGCACGGCTGCTTCGTGCTCGACTTCCAGAACAACCGCGAGACGATCACCCTCGCTTTCCAGGACTACTACCGCACCACGCTGCTGGCCGAGGAAACCGACCCGAACAAGCTGCACGACCTTCAACGCGCGCTGGATGCCGCGCAGGTGTACTCGCCCGAGCAGGTGCAGCAGTTCGCCAGCCTTTTCCTGGCAAGCGCCGAGCGCGACCAGCTCGATCCCATCCTGGATGCCTGCAAAGCCGTTTACACGGGCACGCTCGACGAAGACCAGCAGGTGGATTTCAAGGGCAAGGCCAAGGTGTTCTGCCGCACCTACGACTTTCTGGCCTCGGTAATGCCCGGCACCCACGCCGAGTGGGAGAAGCTGTCGATCCTGCTGAACCTGCTCGTCGCCAAGTTGCCCGCGCCGAAGGAAGAGGACCTGGCCAAGGGCATCCTGGAGGCCATCGACATGGACAGCTACCGCGTCGAGAAGAAGACCAGGATGCAGATCGCGCTGGACGATGCCGACGCGCAGATCGCGCCTTTGCCCACCGATGGCGGCGGGCGCAAGCCCGAGCCCGAGCTGGACCGGCTGAGCAACATCCTCAAGAACTTCAACGACAACTTCGGCACGTTGTTCACCGACAGCGACCGCGTGGCCAAGCGCATCCGCGACGACATCGCGCCCAAGGTGGCCGCCGACAAGGCCTACCAGAACGCAAGGGACAACACGCCGCACACCGCGCGCATGGCCCACGACCACGCACTGGGCAAGGTGATGCAGATCCTGCTGAAGGACGACACGCAGGTCTACAAGCAGTTCGTCGAGAACGAGTCGTTCCGGCGCTTCGTGGGCGACATGGTGTACGAGCTCACACGCCAGTAGTCATAGAGCTGCCGGTGCGCGACGCCGGGCCGGATTGACCCCAAGGTACGCGCAGATGTCACGAGGCCGACTTGCCAGCCGCATAGATTCGTGCACCTGTGCCCAACACCCTGGAGAAGAAATGCCCAACAAGACCCTGGCCTGCCTTGCCGCCGCCGCGTTCATCGCCGGCTGCGGTGGTGACGACGACCTGACCTTCGCGACGCTGGACGGCAAGGCGCCGCTGGTGATCGGCCACCGCGGCGCCTCGGGCATCCTGCCCGAGCACACGCTCGAGGCCTACAAGGCGGCCATCGAGCAGGGCGCCGACTTCATCGAGCCCGACCTCGTGCTGACGAAGGACGGCCAACTCATCGCCCGCCACGAGCCGATGCTCGACAGCACCACCGACGTCGCCACCAGGTTCCCGGCCAGCCGCATGAGCACGCGCATGGTGGACGGCGTGTCGACGACCGCCTACTTCGCGAGCGACTTCACGCTCGCCGAGATCAAGACACTCGGCGCGGTGCAGGCGCGCGCAGGGCGCCCGGCACAGTACAACGGCCTGTACGCGATCCCGACGCTCGACGAGGTGATCGCCCTGGCCGCAGCCGAAGGCGCCAAGGCCGGGCGCACGATAGGCATCTACCCCGAGATCAAGCATTCGACCTTTTCGGCCGGCATCTTCGGAGCCAACGTGGTCGAGGACGCGCTGCTGGCCAAGCTGCACGCGGCCTATGGCAACGTGGCCGACGCGCCGGTGTTCATCCAGTCGTTCGAAGTGTCGAACCTGCAGTACCTGAACACCAAGACCAGCCTGGCCCTGATCCAGCTCGTCGATGCCGACGACGTGAAGGCCGACGGTTCGATGTCGCTCGTGGCGCCCTACCGCCAGCCGTACGACTTCGTCGTCAAGGGCGACCCGCGCCTGTTCTCCGACCTGCTGACCGACGCCGGGCTCGACTTCGTGAAGACCTACGCCGACGGCATTGGCCCCTGGAAACCCTATCTCGTGAAGACGGTGGACGACGGCGTGGATCGCAACCGCGACGGCATGCTGACGATCAACGACCGCCGCGTGGACAGCAGCACCGGCGTGATCGAGATGGCGCACCGCAAGGGCCTGCGGGTCCACACCTGGACCTTTCGCGACGATGCCAGCGGCTACGGCTACACCGACCCGCAGGCCGAGATGCAGGCCTACATGAAGCTCGGCGTGGACGGCGTGTTCACCGACTTCCCAGCCACCGGGGTCGAGGCGCTGAAGACATTGCGCTGAAGGCCGAGGGCGTCGGCCCGGCGCTCACGCAACCGCTCGGCGCCAGGCAGCGCGGCGAGGGCTGCGCGCCGACGACCTGGCGCACCGCTTCGCGAGCACGGTCGGCAAGCACGGGCGCGAGCATGCGCTGGCGACGGCGTGGCCGGTCGAGAGCTTGATCGAGATTAAGGCCCGATCCGCTGCACCGCCATAGGCTCGGCGCGCGCATGCACCGGCAAGTTTGGCTTGCGACCGGAACGGCTTCGACAGTGTTCGCGCGCAGCGCAGCGCCAGACAACGAAGTCAGGGCGAGTGCGGGGCGGCGAAACCCCGATTCCGCAGTCGCCACTTGACCTGTAGCGTACGCGCGCACACCGCGCGGCTTGCGACCGGCGGCGCTGGCCGCACCCGCGTGCGGCCGCTGAAGGACAAATTTTTCACCCTGACGAAGGAGACGATCGATGAGCAAGCTGCCCCTGTTGTCCGCCGCGATCGCCGCGGCGATCGCGTTCGCGTCCGTCCCGGTCCAGGCGCAGACGACGCTGACCGCGTCGTCCTGGGTGCCGCCTGGTCATCCGCTGACGGTCAACATCCTCGTTGCTTGGACCAAGGAGGTCGAGGCCGCGACCCAGGGCCGGGTCAAGTTCAGCGTGCTGCCCAAGGCGCCGGTCGCGGCACCGCAGACCTTCGACGCGGTCAAGGACGGCGTCGTCGACGCAGCCTTCACCGTGCAAGGCTACACGCCGGGGCGCTTCGTGCTGACCAAGATGACCGAGTTCGGCTTTCTCGGCGATTCGGCCGAGTCGATCTCGGTAGCCTACCAGCGCGTGTACGAAAAGCACCTCGCCAAGCTCGACGAGCACAAGGGGGTCAAGGTGATCGCGGTGTTCTCGCACGGCCCCGGCCAGATCTACACGGTGAAGACGCCGATCGAGAAGGTGTCCGACCTCGCGAACATGAAGATCCGCGTCGGCGGCGGCATCGTCAACGACTACACCAAGGCGCTCGGCGCGAGCCCGCTGCTCAAGCCGGCGAGCGAGTCGTTCCAGATGCTGCAAAGCGGCGTGGCCGACGGCATCTTCTTCCCCGGCGAGTCGATCCAGGGCTTCAAGCTGCAGAGCCTGATCAAGCACGCGACCAAGGTCCCCGGCGGCCTGTACAACACGAGCTTCGTGATGATGATGAACGAGGCCAAGTACAACGCGCTGCCCAAGGCCGACCGCGACGCGATCGACAAGCTCTCGGGCGAGCATTTCGCGCGCCTGGCCGGCAAGGCCTGGGACAAGGCCGACGCCGAGGGCTGGGAGGCGATGAAGGCGGCCGGGATCTCGATCAAGACCGCCAGCCCGGCCTTCGTCGCCGAGGCCAAGGCCAAGGTCGATCCGATCGAGCAGGCGTGGATCGCCGAGATCAAGCCCAAGGGCCTCGACGGCGCGGCGATCATGAGCGAGTTCCGCGCCGAGATCGCCAAGGTGGCCGGCGGCAAGTGATGCGGCGCACGCGATGAGCGACGCGCCGGCTGACGCGCGCGTACCGGGCGGCCTGGCCGCGTGGCTCGCGCGTGCCGAGATCGTGCTCGGATCGGCGGCGGCGCTGCTGCTCGTCGCGATGACGCTGCTGACCACGGTCGACGTGGTCGGGCGCTACTTCCTGAACCGCCCGCTCGCGGGCGCGTTCGAGCTCACCGAGCTCGCGATGGGGGCGATGGTCTTCTTCAGCCTGCCGCTGGTGACGCTGCGCCGCGAGCAGGTGACGGTGGACCTGCTCGCCGGCGCCGTACCGGTGCGCTGGCAACGCTGGCAGCGCGCGCTGTTCGACCTCGTCGCCGCGGCGTGCCTCGGGGCGATCGCCTGGCAGCTCTGGCTCAAGGCCGGCCACATGCTGACCGCCGGTGAGACGACGGCGACGCTGCACGTCCCGATCTACCCGCTCGTCTACACGATGGCGTTGCTGGCCGCGGTCACCGTGGCCGTGATGGTCGCGATGGCCTGGGGCGACGCGACCGGCGCGCTGGAGCCGCCGCGATGATCGAGGCCTTGATCGCCTTCGCGGCGATGCTGGCGCTCGCCTTCGCGCGCCTGCCGATCGCCTTCGCGATGGGGCTGGTGGGCTTCGCCGGCTTCGCCTTCAAGACCAGCGTTCCGGCCGCGCTCGCGATGGCCGGCGCGGTGACCTACGAGACCGGGCTGTCGTACGCGCTGTCGATCGTTCCGCTGTTCGTGCTGATGGGCAACCTGGTCACGCGCGCCGGGCTTTCCGAGCAGCTCTACGACGCGTCGCACGCCTTCCTCGGCCATCGCCGCGGCGGGCTCGCGATGGCGACCATCGTCGCCTGCGGCGGCTTCTCGGCGATCTGCGGCTCGTCGATCGCGACCGCGGCGACGATGGCCAAGGTGGCGGTCCCGCCGATGCGCCGCTTCGGCTACTCGGACGCGCTCGCGTCGGGCTCGGTCGCCGCCGGCGGCACGCTCGGCATCCTGATCCCGCCGTCGGTGGTGCTGGTGATCTACGGCATCCTGACGCAGCAGAACATCGGCAAGCTGTTCATCGCCGGCGTGCTGCCGGGGCTGCTGGCGATCGCGTGCTACATCGGCGCGGTGCGGTTCACGGTCGCGCTCGACCCCAAGGCCGGCCCGCCCGGCCCGCGGCGCAGCGGCGCCGAACGCCTCGCGGCGCTCAAGCGCGTATGGGGCGTGGTGGCACTGTTCGTGCTCGTGCTCGGCGGCATCTACGGCGGCGTGTTCACGCCCACCGAGGCCGCCGGCATCGGCGCTGCCGGCGGCTTCGTCTTCGCGATCGTCCGGCGCGGCTTCTCGATCGGCTGGCTGCGCCAGGTGCTGGTCGAGAGCGCGGCGACGACCGGGATGATCTTCACGATCCTGATCGGCGCGCTGGTGTTCGCCAACTTCGTCAACATGACCTCGATGCCCGGCGAACTGATCGCGGCGAGCGAGAAGCTTGCGGTGTTCCCGATCCTCGTGATCATCGCGATCTGCGTGATCTACGTGCTGCTCGGCTGCGTGCTCGAGAGCATGTCGATGATCCTGCTCACGGTGCCGATCTTCTACCCGGTGGTGCAGCACCTCGGGTTCGACCTGATCTGGTTCGGCATCCTCGTCGTCGTCGTCACCGAGATCAGCCTGATCACGCCGCCGGTGGGGTTGAACGTGTTCGTGCTGCGCACGGTGCTGCCCGACATCCCCACCGGCACCGTCTTTCGCGGCGTGCTGCCCTTCATCGGCGCCGACGTCGTGCGCCTCGCGCTGCTGGTCGCGTTTCCGGCGATCACGCTCTACCTGACCCAGTTCGTACGCTAGCGACGACACCCCGCCGGCGCATGAACAGCAGGTAAAGCAGCGGCACGACGAACAGCGTCAGCGCGGTCGAGAAGGCGAGCCCCCAGACGATGCTCGCCGCCACCGGCCCCCAGAGCAGGCTCTTGCCGCCGATGCCGAAGGCAAGCGAGAACAGGCCGCCGATCGTCGTCGTCGTCGTGATCAGGATCGGCACCACGCGCCGCCGCGCCGCCCAGACGATCGCGTGGCCGCAGCCCATGCCGGCGCGCAGGCGCTCGTTGGCTGCATCGATCAGGACAATCGCCGAATTGACCGCGATCCCGGCGAGCGCGATCACGCCGTACATCGTGTACAGCGACAGCGGCGTGCGCGTCAGCGCGAGGCCGAAAGTCACGCCGGCAAACGCGAGCGGCACCGTGACGAGAATCATCAGCGGCTGCCAGTAGCTGCGGAACTGCGCTGCGAGGATCAGGTAGATCAGCCCGACGCCGAGCAGGAACAGGCGTCCCATCGCTTGCAGGCTCTCGTCGATGTCCTCGAGCTCGCCCGAGAAGTCGAGGTCCACGCCAGGATGCTGCGTGCGCTCGGCGGCCCACGCGGCCTCGATGCGCGCGTTGGCCTCGCGCGTGTCGATCACGTCCTTGTCGAGGTTGGCCTCGACCGTGATCGTGCGGCGCAGGTTGTAGTGGCGCACGACGCCGCGCCCGGGCGCGACCTCGGCCTGGACCAGCGCGCCCAGGCGCGTCGTCGCCCCGCCGGCAAGCGCGAGCGGCGTGTCGAGCAGCGCCGCCGGGTCGTCGACGAGCGCCTGCGGCGCGCGCACGCGCAGCTCGATGCGATCGCCCCCTTCGCGCGTGAACGCGACCACCTCGCCGTCGACCGCGATGCGCACCAGGCGCGCGACGGTCGCGGCGTCGACGCCGGCGCGGCCGAGCGCCTCGCGGTCCATCGTCAGCACCAGGCGGCCGCGGCCGGGAACTTCGTCGTCGGCGACGTCCTTCGTGCCCGGGACGGCGGCGGTGATCGCCTTCACGCGGTCGGCGGCGCGGCGCAGCGCGGCCCAGTCGTCGCCGCGCACCTTCACGCTCACCGCCTTGCCCGCCGGCGGGCCGCCGGCGAGCATCGTGAAGCTCTTGCGCCCTGCGCCGGGCAGGGCCTCGATCTCGGCGCGCAGCGCATCGATCACCTCGCCCACCTCGCGCATCCCGGCGGCGCGCGGGTTCAGCGACACCGTGACCTGGCCGTAGGTGTCGCCGTACAGCGGCTCGGTGTCGGTGAACTTGGCGCCCGCGGTCGAGCTCACGGCACGCGCCTCGCCGTCGCGAAGGTGCTTCCTGACCTCGCGCTCGACGGCCTCGACCTCGGCCAGCGTCTGCTCGATGGTCGCCGTCGCCGGCATGTCGACGTTGACGTAGAAAAGCCGGATCGGGTCGAAGGCGAAGAACTGCACCTTCACCGCACCGACTGCAAAGAGGGCCAGCGCGCCGGCGAGCAGCGCGGCCGAGACGGCAGCCGCCGTCTTCGGCCGCCGCAGCACCTCGGCCAGCGCCCAGCCGTAGGCCAGGCGCAGCTTGCGCGTCGCCTGCTCGCGCCTGAGCTGCAGGCGCGACGGGCGCGTCGACAGGTCGATGCGCATGCCGTGGATGTGCACCGGCAGTATCCAGAACGCCTCGACGAGGCTGATCACGAGCGCCAGCGAGACGACGAACGGGATCACGAACATGAACTTGCCGACGATGCCCGGCAACAGCATCAGCGGCAGGAAGGCCGCGAGCGTCGTCGCCACCGACGCGACGACCGGGACGCCGACCTCGCGCACGCCGTCGAGCGCCGCGGCGAGCGAATCGGCGCCGCGCGCGAGGCGGTAGTAGATCGCCTCGACGATCACGACCGCATCGTCGACCAGCATCCCGAGCGCGATCACGACGCCCAGCAACACCGAGATGTTGACCGTGTAGCCGAGCGCGCCGAGCAGCGCGAAGGTGCCGGCGAGCGAGAACGGGATCCCGAGCCCAATCAGCAAGCTGATGCGCGTGCCGAGGAACACCCAGCAGATCGCGATCACGAGCAGCAGGCCGACGAGCGCGTTGCTCTGCATGGTCGCGATCGCCTCGCGCGTCGGCACTGTCTGGTCGTCGGTGAGGCGCAGCTCCAGCCCGCTCGCGGCGAGGGTCGGGTTGCGCTCGTCGATCAGGCGCCGCAGCCGGTCGACGAGTTCGATCGTGTTGGTGCCGCTCTTCTTCGTCACCGCGAGCGCGACCGCCGCGCGCCCGCCGGTGCTCGACAGCTGGGATGGCGTTGCGCGCGCGCGCTCGATGCGCGCCACCTCGTCCAGGCGCGCCACCACGCCCGGCCGCGTGCGGCTCGCCACCGGCACGCCGGCGAGCGCCTGCGGATCGGTCGCGACGCCGGCCACGCTCACCGACCAGGCCGCGCCGCGCGTGCGCAGCGTGCCGGCCGCGGTGTCGCGGTAGTGCGCGCGCAGCGCGTCGGCGACGTCGATGCTCGTCAGGCCGCGCGCGGCCAGCAGCGTCGCATCGGGCGTGACGAGCAGCTCCGGGTTGCGCAGCCCGAGCGCGAACACCTGGTCGATGCCGGCCGTGCGCTCGAGGTCGGACTTCAGCAGCCGGCCGGCCGCGCGCAGCACCTCGTCGTCGGCGCGTCCGACGAGGGTCAGCGTTGCGGTCGGGAATCCGTTGCTGGTCGTGATCTCGAGCACCAGCGGGTCCTTGGCTTCCGCGGGCAGCTCGGCGCTGGCCTGGTTGAGCACCTCGCGGCGCAGGTCGTTCATGCGCTTGTCGAACACCTTGTCCGGAATCTCGCTGAAGCGCACCAGGATGCTCGACACGTTCTCGCGGCTGTTGCTGACGACCCAGCGCAGGTCGGCGACGCTATCGATCGCGTCTTCGAGCGGGTTCGTCACCAGGCGCTCGACCTCCTCGGCCGACGCGCCGGGCAGCGCGGTGACGATGCTGACCCAGTTGAAGTTGATCTCCGGGTCCTGCTCGCGCGGCATCGTCGCGTAGGCGAGCGCGCCCAGCAGCAGCACCACGGCAAACGTGATGTTGGCGAGCGGATGGTTCTCGATCAGGGCGCGCAGCAGACGCATCGGCGGCCTTCCGCAGGTGGGATCAGCGCGCGGCCGACGCCGCAGCGCCCGGCACCGCCTGCCCGTTGGCGAGCGTGTGCTGGCCCTGCACGACCAGCCGCGCGTCGGCGGGCAGCGCGAGCGGCGCCGCGCGGGCCTCCTGCGCGCCGGGCAGCGGCACGAAGCGCGCCCGCCCGCCCTCGACGACGAACACGCCCAGCGTGCCGTCGCGGCGCACCATCGCCGCCGGCGGCACATGCGGGCGCGCATCCTGCCAGCGCACGCGCCCCTCGGCGCCGGGCGCGGCGGCTTCGCCCTTGAACGCAAAGCGCGCCTCGACGCTGCGCGAGCTTGCGCTCACCACGTCCGACACGCGGCGCAGTTGGAGCGCCAGCGCGCGCCCGTCGGCGCCCTCGAACACCCAGGCGCCGGCGGCGCGCAGGCCGGCGGCATCGGCCGGCGCCAGCGTTGCCGCGACCTCGGCCTCGCCGCGCTCGACGAGCACGTACAGCGGCGCGCCGGCAGCGACCACCTCACCGGCCTGCGCCAGGCGCTGGCGCACGGTGGCCGCGAACGGCGCGGCAACGCGCGTGCGCGCGAGCGCCAGCTCGGCAGCGGCGAGCTGCTGGCGCGCGCTCGCCAGCTCGGCGCGCGCGAGGCTGGCTTCGGTCTCGCGCTGGTTGACGACCTCGGGCGAGACGAAGGACTGTGCCTGCAACTCGCGCGCGCGCGCGAGTTGCCGTTCGGCGAGCGCGAGGCGGGCCTGCTGCGCGTCGACCGCACTCGCGGCGCGGTCGCGCGCGATCCGGTAGTCGGCGCCGTCGATCTCGACCAGCCACTCGCCCTTGGCGACGTTCTCGCCCGCGTCTCGGTGCCAGCGCAGGATGCGGCCCGGCACCTCGGCGGAGATGCGCGACTCGTTGCGCGCCAGCACGGCGGCAGTCGCCTCGCGGCGCGGATGCACGGCAGCCTCGGCGTAGCGCTGGCTCTGCACCGCGGCCGGGGCCGAAGCGGCAGCCGCGGACGCGGCCTGCGCGCGCGCGACCAGCGGCGTGGCCAGCCCGCCCAGCGCCGCGCACAGCAGCGCGACACGCGTCAGGTTCACTGCAGTGGCGCCCGGCCGCCCGATGCCACCGAACGACCCCTCGGGGGGGCAGCGAGCGCGAGCGAGCGTCGGGGCGTCATTCGAGGACTCCATCGTTGTTCTTCAAGTTCGGCCCCGCGGATCGCTGATCGCGGTGCCGGCCGGGATTTTGTCAGAGCCGCCCGGCGCACCGGCGCCGCAACGCCACGCGAGGCGGATCGGCAACACCTGCGGCACTGGTGAGTTCGATCAACGCCGCGGCGCGGCGTCGCGCTTATCGTAGCCGCGAAACATCCTTCCTTCGTTGAAAGCACGGTCATGCACTTGCGTCTCGCCCCTTCGTCTTGCGCCCTTGCCTCTGGCACCTTGTCGGCCGCAATCCTCGTCTTCGCCACGCCCGCACTCGGCGCCGGCTTCGCGCTGCAGGAGAACTCCGGCAGCGGCCTGGGCAACGCCTACGCCGGCGGCGCCGCGGCGGCCGAGGACGCCTCGACGCTCTGGTCCAACGCGGCCGGCATGGCGCGCCTGTCCAGCGGGCAGGTCGCCGGCGCGCTCAACCTGATCCAGCCGTCGATGAAGTTCAGCAATTCCGCGTCGCAGGCCGCTGCCCAGCAGCCGCTCGGCGGCGAGGGCGGTGACGCCGGCAGCCTGAACGTGGTGCCCAATCTCTATCTCGCCGTGCCGATCAACCGCCAATGGTCGGTGGGGGTCGGCCTGAACGCGCCCTTCGGCCTCGTCTCGGAATACGACTCGTCATGGATAGGCCGCTTCCAGGCCATCAAGTCGGAGATCAAGACCTACAACCTGAACCCGGCCGTTTCGTGGAAGGTGACCGACAACTTCGCGCTCGGCCTGGGCGCCAACTGGCAGCGCCTCGAAGGCACGTTCACGAGCCAGGTGAACTACTCGGGCGCGCTGCTGTCGGCTGCGGCGCAGAACGGCATCGCGCCGGGCTCGCCGACCTTCAATGCGATTGCAGCAGCCACGCCAGGTCTGGAGAGCGGGGCCAGCGTCGAGGGCAGCGACTACGCCTGGGGCTGGAACCTCGGCCTCCTGGTCGACATCGACAAGGGGAACCGCATCGGCGCGCAGTACCGCTCGGGCCTGAAGTACAAACTGACGGGCGACGTGACGTTCAGCAATCCGGCCCTGCCCGCGCTGCCGCCTACGCTGGAGCCGGTGGTCGGCGCGCTCGCAGCGGGCATCAACAGCCAGTTGCTCTACAACTCGGGCATCACGTCCGAGATCGAGCTCCCTGCCATCGTCAACGTCTCCTGGTTCGGCACCTTGAACCCGCAATGGGACGTGATGGCCGACGTGCAGTACACGGGCTGGAGCTCGATCCAGAACCTGACCTTCCTGCGCAGCGACGGCAGCCCGCTGCAGAGCACGGTCGAGAACTTCGACGATGCCTGGCGCTTCGCCGTCGGCGCGAACTACCGCTACAGCCCGCAGTGGATGTTCCGCGGCGGCCTGGCCTACGACCAGACGCCGGTGCAGGACGCCTACCGCACGAGCCGCCTGCCCGATGGCGACCGCACCTGGCTCACGCTCGGTGCGAAGTACAGCGTCAACCCCAAGCTGTGGCTCGACTTCGGCGCCGCCTACATCTGGGTGCGCAGCCCGACCATCAACGACATGGGCTCGACCAACCTCGGCATCCCGCCCAGCGTGGCGCAGAACGGGCTCATCAACGGCAGCTACAGCAGCAACGTGGTCGTCGTCTCGGGGCAGTTGACCTACGCGTTCTGATCGCGTCGGCGGCTGGCGCTCCCCGGCCACGACGCGCGGTCAGCGCTGGGGGCGCAGCGACTGCACGCGCGCCTCGAGCGCGGCCGCGTTGAGGACGCCGAAGTGCGCCTCGACGAGCCGCCCGCGCGCGTCGTAGAACAGCGTCGTCGGCAGGCCGCGCGAGCCGACCGCTGGCAAGAGCGCCGACGCCGGGTCGAGCAGCACCTGCTGCAGCGCCAGGTCCTGGTCGATCAGATAGGCGCGCACCGCAGCGGCGCTCTCGCCCTGGTTGACGAACACGAACGCGACGCTGGGCTCGCGGCGCTGCGCGGCGGCGAGCATCGGCATCTCCTGCCGGCAGGGGCCGCACCAGCTTGCCCACAGGTTGACGACGGCGGGCCGGCCGCGCGCCACATCGGCCAGGCCCAGCGGCGCCTGGCCCTCGAGGGGTGAAAACACGAGCGCCGGCATCGCAGGCGCCGCAGGCTGGCCGATTAACCAGCTCGCACCGAGCCAGAGCGCAATGCCCGCCGGCGCGGCCAGGCCGATCGCGCGCCGAAGCACCGGTGCGCGCCAGGCGCGCCAGAGCAACCACGCAGCGCCCGCGGCGATGCCGCTCGCTGCATGCCAGCCGCCGTCGCGCAGGTCGAACGCCGCCCAGGGCGACAGCAGGTAGGCGTCGGCATGCAGCGCGAGCCAGGCCAGGCGGGCCGCAAGCAGGCCCAGCAGCACGGCGTGGAAGATCGCGTTGCCGGCCGTCGTGCCGGCATCGGCACCGGCATCGGCTGCGTGCGCGCCCTGCCGGCGTGCGATGCGCGACGCCAGCGCACCGCTGGCATAAGCCGCGAGCATCAGCAGCAGCGGCGCGACCGGCAGCGCGAGGGGCCCGATCGAGATCGACAGCATGGTCGTGCGTCCGGAGTCGCGCTCAGAGCAGCCACTGCGGCCTGAGCAGCAGCAGCGCGCCGAGCGCGAGCATCACGATCCCGCTCACGAGCTTGAGCCAGCGCCCGGCGCGTTCGGTGAGCTTGCGGTTGCCGAGCGCGACCACGGCCAGCCCGACCATCAGCGCGTCGTCGGCGATGTAGCCCAGGATGTACAGGCCGAGGTAGGCGTAATGCGCCGCGGCGCCGAGCTCGTGGCGCGCCAGAACGGCCGTGTAGACGGCCGGAAAGCCGGCCGTGCACATCAGCTCGACGAAGTTGACCACCACCGCCAGGGCCGCCACCGCGAGCAGCGACGCGGGCAACGCCGGGGCCCGCACCGCGCGCTGCATACGGGCTACGAGACCGGGCCGTGCGGCCGCCGGGATCGCGAGCGACGGGCCACGGCCGAGCGCGACGAAGTCCTTGACGTTGAGGGCGCCGATCAGCAGCGCGAGCGCGGCGAGCAGCCAGCGCACGCCCTGCGACAGGCCCACCGCCAGGAACACGTTCAGCCAGGCCGCCATGAAGGCGTAGTACACCGCACCGCCGACAAGCACGAAGGTGCCCGCGACGAGCGCCATGCGCCGCCGGTCGTGCAGCCGCACCAGCAGCGAGAGCAGGAACAGCAGGACCCACATCGCGCACGGGTTGAAGCCGTCGAGCAGCCCGAGCGCGAGCGTGAACAGCGGCAGCCCGAGGCGCGACGCGCTGAGCGTGCCGAACCAGGCGCTCTCGACCTCGCCCGGCGCGGCCCGGCCCGCGTCGAGCAGTTGCAGCAGCTCGCGCCCGGCGTGCCCGGCGTCGTCGAAGCCGACCATCAGCCGGCCGTCGACGACGAAGCTCGGCACACCCGGCGGCCAGACGCCGGCCGCCTGCGAGCGCGCGATCAGCTCGTCGCGCGCCTGCGCGTCCGCGTCGACCTGGCGGTAGACGATGCGCAGGCCCGGCCGTTCGCGCGCCACTTCGGCGAGGAACGCCTTGGCGTCGGCGCAGTGCGGGCAGCCCTCGCGCACGAAGACCTCGAGCGTCGCCTGCGCGGCGGCCCGCGGCGCGGGCGCCTCGGCAGCGGCGAAGGCGAGCGGCGCGGTGGCGATCAGCACCAGCGCCGCCAGCCAGCGGCGCATCAGCGACAGGGCCGCAGGTCGTTCCACTCGAAACGGTGCCTGGCCCAGTGCAGCAGGCGCGAGACTGGCAGCGGCGAGCTGCGCTCGGGTGCGCACCAGATCAAAATGCGCGGATCGGTGGCATCGACGATGCAGGCGCAGGCCAAGTCGCTCGAACAAAGGGTAGGCGTCAGTTCGGTTGGATGAGTACCAGCGCCTTCCTCCCACCGGGTACGACCTCGGTGGCCAACTTCCGATCCATCGTTGCGAGGCGTCCACCCTTTGCGTGGGCCAGGGCGAGCAAATAGCTGTCCGTGACTCGCGAGTGGCTGGACAGGAGTTCGGGGGCGAAGAACTCGGCGTCGGCAATGCTGAGATCGTCGGGCCAGAACTCGTGCCCGGACAATCCGCGGATGGCGGCCAAGGACTGGAGCACGACGCTGGGCGGACCAGGCGAGTTCGGGTACTTTGGGTGGCCAATGATCCGGATGAGGCCGTTCTCGGTGAGCGGGCAGGTGGCAAATGCCTTGTGGCCGACCCGGCCGAACCAGTCGTGCGCTTGATCGTGCTGGATGTGCGCCGGATCTACAAGGGCGATGAGGACGTTGACGTCCAGCAGATAAGTCGTCACGGCAGTTCGTCGCGCAACTGGTTGACCAGCTCCGGGGTCACTGGCGTTGCGCCGCGGCGGCTTGGCAGCAGCGGGACACCGTTGCGTTCGCTGCGCGCGCCCCGAGCTGCACGCGCCAGGCCTTGCCTTGCCAGCGTGGAGATGACTTCTCCTACGCTCTTCCGATCCCGTTCAGCCAAGTGCTTGGCGGCGGCCAGGACGTCGTCGTCGATGGCGAGGGTAGTGCGCATGATGTAGCTCCTGATGCTTTGCATCATACATCAAGCATCACGCGGGCATCGGCGGTGCGGACTTCCAACGCCCAACCGCCCAACAAGAACGCGCGCATCGTCTGGGCGGGCTCACGCGCGACGCGGCGTTCGAAGCCGACCACGCGTCGGCAACAACGCCGGTGTGAAACGCCGCAAGGGTCAGGCGCCACTCGCCCCACCCAGAACCTCGCCGGCGAGTCGCTCGAGGTTCTGTTCGTTGGCGCAGGCCACGAACTGTGCCAGTCGGCTGTAGTGCTCGACTGTGTCGAACGTTTGACGCCACTTCACCTCGGTGCCCCCGGCATGCGGATGCAGCTCGATGGTGAGCACGAAGTGATGGCCGTCGAGGTGCTCGATCTCGAACAGCCGATCGGCAACGATGCGAGTGAAGCGGCTCTCGTTCGGATAGCTGGCCCCGTCAGGCCCGTGCATCGTCAGGAGCCAGCTGCCGCCAGGAGCGAACTCGAACTTGTGCATCGTGTTCGTGAAGCCCGCAGGCCCCCACCATCTGGCAACGCGGGCAGGATCGCTCATTGCAGCAAAGACCTCGGAGGGTCTGGCCGGGATGATCCTGTGCCTCGTGTCGGAGCGACTCTCGATGGGTTCCATGCATGCCTTTCGCGAGATGCGCCGCGGCCAGCGTTGTGCCGCCGCATCAACGTTTGCGTGCAGCGGCGGTCGATGCCCATGCGGGCCGCTCCGACCGAGGGGTTGGCCACCCTTCGCCGCGTCTTTTCTCAAGTCTGGCTGCCGAGATCGGACTCGGTCAGACCGTGCGTCCGTCGTTCGGCGTCATCGGGGATCCGTGTGGAGCCTTGTTGAGACGTCGTCCAGATGTGCCGTCGGAGCTTGATCGAGTCTGGATTGTCGAGTGTGCCTATGTGGATACCCAGCTCACCGGGCCGCCGCTCGAGTGCGATGGTGACGCAGGTGCCGCAAGTTGGGCAGAACTCCATTCGCAACCATCGTCCGCTCGCGTCCGACCGGTGGGTATACCTTGTCATCGGCCCACCCGTGACTTCGATGCTGCTGTCGAGGAAGTACGCGACCTCGGCAAACGCGCTACCAGTTCTGCGTTGGCAGAACGTGCAGTGGCAGGCGTGTGCTCTCAGTGGCTCTCCGAGCGCGCGGAAGCGCACCGCACCACACACGCAACCACCTTCACGGGACTCGAGCACTGCGCGAACGGAACAAGCCATATCAACGTTGGTCTTCAGCGGCCAGCGCCGGCTTGCCGGCGACTGTGCGCTGGAAGGCAGGGCTGGAGCGCCATTGCGCTACACGCGCGGCTGTTCCTCGCGGCTTGCATGCCACAGAGCCAACACTTCAAGCGCTTCATCGCTGACGCGGTAGTAGAGAAAGTAGCCGATGCGTCCGAGGAACAGACGCCGGACATCTGGCGTGCGCGCCCCCTCGTACTTGGCGCCGATGCCCGGCTGCTCCGCAAGAAGCGCGACGGACTCCCCAATGTCTCTTGCGACCGCCCCCGGCGCGGCCGGTCTGTTTTGCTGCCACCACTCAGCAGCCCGGCGTGTTTGCATTGCCGCACGCGCGGAGATCTTGACGCGCAGTGCCATGCGCGAGGGCTATTGCGGTAGCTCGGCCAGCAGTTGCTCGAGCGTTACGAACTCACCGCGTTGAACCTCGGCCATTGCAGCGAGAAGCTCTTCTTCCTGCGCCGCCGACAAGCTGAACGGTTCATCCGCGCCTCGCGCGAGCACCGCCACCAGAGCTCCTTCCCGCAGGGGAGCGCCATCGACAATGACCTTGCCGTTGACGACGGTGCCGGTGGAAACTTGCATGACCGCTATGGTACTCCGCAGGAGCGCTGACTGGCGGCGGGTCGCCGCCGCTCGGCGGTGAACAGGGCGCGGGGGTCGCAGCGGTCGGGCATCGTGCGGCCCGATTGGCGACGACGCTCAGTACACAGCATGGCCGCCAGGCAGGTCGCGCGCGGGGTCGAGCGTCGATCGCTCGCCGTACCGGTCAGCGATACGCGCGCAGGTAGTTCCACTCGAAGCCGCGCTTGGCCCAGTGCAGCAGGCGCGAGCGCGGCAGCAGCCAGTTGCGTTCGGGCGTGCGCCAGATCAGCGTGCCCTGGTCGATCGCGTCGACGATGCAGATCAGCTCGACCTTGAAGGTCGCGTTCGCGGGCTGGCCCTGCAGGTCGGCGATCAGGTTCTCGGCCGCGGCGGCGGCCTGCAGGTCGGCCATGTGGGCCTGCTTGGGCATCCAGTCGGGGCCGGCAAAGCTGCCCGAATCGCCGGCCACGTAGACCCGCTCGCGCCCCGGCACGCGGCATTGCGCGTCGGCCTGCAGCAGGCCGCCCGGCGAGCGCGGCAGGTCGGTGGCGTCGAACCAGGCGTTGCCGGTCATGCCGGGCATGAAGAGGATCAGGTCGGCAGCGAACTCGCCGCCCTCGGTGACGACCTTGTCGGCATCGAAGCGCTTCATCTTGTGGCCGAGGTGGGTGCGGATGCCGCGCCGCGCCATCTCGGCCAGCAGGTATTGCACCGCCTTCGGGCCGAGCCGGTTGCCGGGTTCGGTGGAAGGGTTGAAGAACACGAGCTCGAAGCGCTCGCGCCGGCCCTCGCTCCTCAACTGCGCGTCGATGCCGAACAGAAACTCGAACATCGGCCCGCCGCGCACCGCGGTGGGCTCGTTGGGGTTGGCCGCAAAGCCGACCGCGATCGTGCCGCCCTGCATCTCGCGCAGCCGGTCGCGGATGCGCTCGGCGGCGGCGATGCCTTCGCAGGGCGTGATGGCGTGCTCGATGCCGGGGAGCTTTTTCAGAAAGCGCCCGCCGGTGGCGATCACGAGCGCGTCGTTGGGCTCGTCGCCGGCCGTCGTGTTGACGACGCGCCCGCCCTCGGCGAGGCCGGTGACTTCGGCCGCGACGTGGCGCACGCGTTCGCGCTTCAGGAAGTTGGCGAGCGGGATGACCAGGTCTTCGCGCTTGCGCAGGCCGCTCGCGATCCAGATGATGCCGGGCAGGTAGTGCAGTTCGGCGCGCGGCGCGACGAGCGTGATCTCGGCGCTCGGGTCGCGGCGGCGCAGTTCGCGAATCGTCGACAGGCCGGCAAAGCCGGCACCGAGCACGGTGATGCGCGCGGGGCGGTCGGGGCTGTTCATGCAGTAGCTCTTGGGCGGAAGTTGTTGAAGGCGGGGGGCGAAGAAGAGTCTATGCGGCGCGCGGCAGCACCAGGCTCGCACGCAGGCCGCCTTCGCTGCGGTTCTCGAGCACGAGGCGCCCGCCGTGGCTGGCCGCGGCGTCGCGCACGATCGCCAGGCCCAGGCCGACACCCCCGCCGGCCAGGCTGCGCGCCGCGTCGAGGCGCACGTAGGGTTCGGTCGCGCGCGCCAGGTCGGCCGGCGCGATGCCCGGGCCGTCGTCCTCGACGACGATGCGCAGCTCGCCCGGCGCGTCGTGCAGGCGAACGCCGACCTTGCCGCCATGGGCGACCGCGTTGTCGACCAGGTTGCCGATGGCGCGCCGCAGCACCGAGAGGCGGCCGGTGTAGGGGAGGACGGGCTCAGGCGACGCCGGGCCGCCCCAAGGCGCCTGAGCGCCAGGGGCCACGCAGGGGCCCCTTCGTGGCCCATGGGGCCGCGAGCACAAGGCCGCAGGCCGCAGGACAGCCGCAGGCTGGTCCCGCGGAGCGGGATGCGGCGTTGCCGCACAAAGCGAGCTTGGGGTCGTCATTTCGGCCCCGGCCTCGCCCTCGACCCACGCCACCGGCCGCCCGAGCGAGCGCTCGTCGTCGACGATGCTCTCGAGCAGCGCCTCGATGTTGATCGGCTGCGCCTTCTCGGCGTCCTCGATCCCGCGCAGGTAGGCGAGCACGCTGTCGACCATCGCCTGCATGGTGTCGATGTCGGCATCGAGCTTTTGCTGCAGTGCCGGGTCGTCGATCATCTCGGCGCGCAGCCGCATGCGCGTCAGCGGCGTGCGCAGGTCGTGCGACACAGCGGCCAGCGCGCGGCTGCGCTCGACGACGAGTTGGCGCAGCCGCTGCTGCATGAAGTTGAAGGCCTCGGCGGCGCGCCGCACCTCGGCCGGGCCGGAGGCCGGCAGCGGCGGCGCGTCGATGTCGTGCGCGAACGCGGTCGCCGCGTCGGCCATCTCGCGCAGCGGGCGCGCGATCCAGCGCACGGCGATCAGCGAGACGCCGATCACGACCGCGAAGGTCAGGCCCGCATGCCACAAGAAGCGCATCGGCACCGCCTCCAGCCCCGGCACGCCGGAGCGCGGCAGCCCGGCGGCCATCAGGGCGTCGAGGTCCTTCAGGTGCAGCATGAGGCTCGCCACCTGCGCCGCGAGCAGCGCGACGGCGAGGATCAGGATCAGCCGCCCGGCGAGGGTCCCGGCAGCCATGTCCCTGGATTCAGTCGCATGAGCTCATGCCCTGCACTGCGGCCGCGAGCACATAGCCCTCGCCGCGCACGGTCTTGATCAGGCGCGCCTCGCGGCCGTCGTCGTGCAGGCGCTGGCGCAGGCGGCTGATCTGGACGTCGATCGCGCGGTCGTAGGCTTCAGCCTCGCGGCCGTGGATCAGCTCGACGAGCTGGTCGCGGTTGAGGACCCGGTTCGGGTGGTCGAGCAGGATGCGCAGCAGCCGGTACTCGGCGCCCGACAGCGGCGTCGCGACGCCGTCGGCGCCGGTCAGCACGCGCGTTGCGGTGTCGAGCTTCCAGCCCGCGAACGCCAGGCAGCGCTGCGCGTCGGGCTTCAGGTTGGGCGGCAGCGCGCGCGTGCGGCGCAGGATGCCCTTGATGCGCGCCACCAGCTCGCGCGGGCTGAAGGGCTTGACGAGGTAGTCGTCGGCGCCCATCTCGATGCCGACGATGCGATCCGCCTCCTCGCCGCGCGCGGTGAGCATCAGCACCGGCAGCGCGGAGCGGGCGCGCAGGTCGCGGCACAGCGCGAGGCCGTCGGCGTCGGGCAGCATCAGGTCGAGCACGACGAGGTCGATCGCGTGGCGCTCGAGAGCCTGCCACATCTCGCGGCCGTTGCGCGCCGGCACGGCCTCGAAGCCCTGGCGCAGCAGGTAGTCCACCAGCAACTGGCGGATCTCGGGGTCGTCGTCGACGATCAGGATGCGGTCGGGCATGTCCATCCCCGCGAGCGTGCCGCCAGCGCCGCGCCGCGGCCGGGGCGATTTGTATCGCAGTGTTGCACGCTGCGCCTCCGCAACGCGGCGATGCAACTTCGATCCTGGCATGCGCCACGCCAGGCCGGGACGCGGGTTCCAATCCAGGTCATGGGGTACGAGGGATACAACGGCGTGGGTGCGCGGCGAGGGCTGCGCGTCGACGGGAAGGGGCACGGGTCATGAGCAGCGTCCTGGGTTTCGGCGAACAGATCGAAGGCTACCCGGTGCGGGTGCTCAACGAGCGCGCCGTGCGCGCGGGCGCCGGCATCGTGCTCCTGTTCGCGATGATGGCCTTCATGAACGCGTGGCTGACCGGCAATTTCCAGCCGACGCGGGTGTTCGTCGTCGCCTTCCTGATCGACTTCACGATCCGCATCTTCGTCAATCCGCGCTACGCGCCCAGCCTGATCGTCGGCCAGTGGTTCGTGCGCAAGCAGCAGCCCGAGTACGTGGGCGCGCCGCAGAAGCGCTTTGCGTGGGCGATCGGCTTCGCGCTCGGCCTCGCGATGCTGTGGCTGCTCGTCATCCGCCAGGTCATCGGGCCCGTCAACCTCGTCATCTGCGCCAGCTGCCTCGTGCTGCTGTTCTTCGAGACCGCGTTCGGCATCTGCATCGGCTGCAAGGTCTACAACGCGTTCAACAAGGAGCAGGCGCAGCTCTGCCCCGGCGGCGTGTGCGAGACACCCGCAACGCCCGCCGGGACGCTTGCGCTGGGCCAGGGCGCGATCCTGTTCGCCTTCGTCGCACTCGTCGGCGGCGCGTCGGCCCTGATCACCGCTCACGGGACCGCACCCGCTGCGCAGCGCGTGCAGGCCGCGGCCGCGCCGATGACGCCGCTCGATGCGGCCGAGGCCGAACGCTGCAAGGTGCCGGAGTTCGCCAAGGCCATGGGCCACGAGGACAAGTGGAAGCTGCACAACAACTGCCGCTGATGGGCCGTCCGACATCGCGGCCGCACCTGGGCGCTGGTGCTCGCACTGGCCGCGCTGGCCGGCCTCGCGCAGGCGGTCGAAGTGCGCTTCGAGCGCGTTGCCGACGGCGTCTATGCGTACATCGGCGACCTGGGCCCTTCCTTGCGCGCAGCATCGCCAACGAGGGCCTGAATGCCAACCTCGGCCTCGTCGTCACGCCGGCGGGCGCGCTGCTGATCGACAGCGGCGCCACCTTCGAAAGCGCGCGCCAGATCCACGACGCGGTGCGCCGCGTGACCGCGCAGCCGCTGCGCTGGGTGATCAACACCGGCGGGCAGGACCACCGCTGGCTCGGCAACGGCTGGTTCAAGGCCCAGGGGGCCGAGATCATCGCCCACGCCAAGGCCGAGGCCGACATGCGCAGCCGCGGCAACGACCAGCTCGAGGCGCTGCGCGCAGCGCTCGGGCCGCGCGCCGAAGGCACCGTGCCGACGCTGGCGGCGCGCTGGATTGCGACCGACGACGCGAAGCTCGAGCTCGGCGGCGTGGCGATCGAACTGCGCCACCGCGGCGGCGCCCACACGCCGGGCGACATGATGGTCTGGCTGCCGCGCGAGCGCGTGCTGTTCAGCGGCGACGTGGTCTACGTCGACCGGCTGCTGGGCGTGACTCCCTGTCAGTCGCACAAAGGCCTGGCTTGCGACCTTTGCCGAGATCGAGCGCCTCGCACCCGCGAAGATCGTTCCCGGGCATGGCCGCGTGACCGACCTCGCGACCGCGCAGGCGCAGACGCGCGACTACCTGCGCGCGCTGCGCGCGCACATGAAGAGCGCCGTCGATGCCGGGCAGGACATGAGCGCCGCGATCAAGAGTTTCGATGGCAGCCGCTGGCAGTCGCTCGCCAACGCGACCGAGCTGATGCCGGGCAACGCGAGCCGCGTCTACCTCGAGCTCGAATTCGAATAGGCGCGCAGCGATGAACCGCAAGCGCCTGCTCCTGCTCGCCCTGGCCACGCTGCTGCTCGTCGGCGCCGGCGGCGCGGCGTGGTGGCGCTTCGCGCGCGCGGTCGAGGTCGCGACGGTGGTCGCGGCGCCGGGCGCCATCGCCGCGCGCGTGGTCGGGCCGGGCAGCGTGCAGGCGCGCGTCCCGGTCACGCTCGCGGCGCGCGTCGGCGCCACCGTGACGCAGGTGCATGCCGATGTCGGAGACGCGGTGCACGCGGGCCAGTTGCTCGTCACGCTCGACGACCGCGACCTCGCTGCGCGCCGCGGCGTCGTCGCCGGCCAGCAGGAGGCGCTCGCGCGCAACACCGAGGGCGCGCGCGCCGCGCTCGCCAAGGCGCAGGCCGACCTCGACCTGGCGCGCAGCAAGCAGCGCCGCGACGCCGAGCTGCTGGCGCAGGGCTTCGTCTCGCAGGCCGTCGTCGACGCGTCCAACTCGGCCGCGGCAGCGGCCGTGGCGGGCGTCGATGCCGCGCGCGCCACGCTCGCCGCGCGCGAGGCGGATGCACGCACGCTGACGCAGGAGGCACGTTATGCGGACGCGGTGCTCTCCTACACGCGCATCGTCGCGCCGATGGACGGCGTCGTGATCCAGCGCCTGGCCGAGGCCGGCAGCAGCGTGGTTCCGGGCACGCCGCTCCTGAAGATCGTCGACCCGGCGTCGCTGTGGGTCGCGACGCGCGTCGACGAGTCGGTGGTCGGCCGCGTGATGCCGGGCCAGGCGGCGAGCATCCGGCTGCGCAGCGGCGAGGTCGTGACCGGCAAGGTGGCGCGCATCGCGCGCCAGTCCGATGCGGCGACGCGCGAGCTCGACGTGCATGTCGCCTTCGATGTCGTGCCCAGGCGCTTCGCGATCGACCAGGAGGCCGAAGTCGCAATCGCCGTCGGCGAGGACCTCGGCATCCTCGTCCCGCTCGCCGCGCTGGCGCGCGACCGCGCCGGCGTGCAGGGCGTGCTCGTGATCGACGCCGGGCGCACGCGCTTCCAGCCGGTCGAGACCGGCGGCGCCGACGAGCACCGGGCGCTCGTGCGCAAGGGCCTCGCGGGCGGCGAGACGATCGCCGCCGCGGCCGAAGGCGTGCGCGCCGGCCAGCGCGTGCGGCCGGCGGAATCTGCCAGGCCCTGACGCCGGCATCGGCCGCGATGGAACTCGCGCTCAAGGACATCCGCCGCCACCTCGGCAAGTTCCTGGCGACGATCGCCGGCGTTGCGATGCTGCTCGCGATCGTGCTCGTGATGAACGGCATCTACCAGGGCAACATCCAGGACGGCGTGTGGCTGATCGAGCACACCGCGACCGACCTGTGGGTCGTCGAGCGCGGCCGCGGCGGGCCGTTCAACGAGGCCTCGCGCATCCCGCAGGACGCCTACAAGAGCGTCGCCGCAACGCCCGGCGTCGCACGCGCGAGCCCGCTCGCGCTCTACACCGCGCAGCGCGAGATCGGCGGGCGCGAGCAGCAGTTCACCGTGATCGGCTACGACATCTTCGGCGGCGCGGGCGGCCCGGGCCGGCTCGTGCAGGGGCGCGCGATCGCGGCGCCGCACTACGAGATGGTGGCCGACCGCAAGCTGGGCCTCGCGCTCGGCGAGCGCGTGGCGCTCGGCACCGACCACTACACCGTGGTCGGGATCACGAGCGGCGCGGTCGATTCGGGCGGCAACCCGCTCGTCTACATGGCGCTCGCCGACGCACAGAAGGTGCAGTTCGACCAGGACCGGCGCGCCATCGACGCCGCGAAGGCGGCCAACCTGAAGCGCCTGGACCGCGCCGGCTATTCGGCCGAGCAGGCGGCGCGGCTGCTGCCGCTGCTCGCCGACGGCGCGGGCACCATCAACGCCGTGCTCGTCGAGCTCGCGCCCGGCGCCGATGGCGAGGCCGTGGCGCAGCACATCCGCGACTGGCTCTACCTGAACGTCTACACGACGGACGAGGAGCGCGCGCTGATGCTCGAAGGGCGCCTCGCGCGCATGTCGGCCGTGCTCGGACTGTTTCGCACGCTGCTGATCCTGGTTTCGATCGTCATCATCGCGCTCATCGTCTACGTGCTGACGATCGAGAAGATCAAGGCCATCGCGACGCTCAAGCTGATCGGCGCGCCCAACGCGCTGATCGTGCGCCTGATCATGACGCAGTCGCTGCTGCTGACGCTGGCGAGCTTCGCCCTCGCCTATGCGCTGCGCGAACTGATCGCGCCCAACTTCCCGCGCACCCTCGCCTTTCTCGGGCCCGAGACGGCGATCACCTTCGCGGTGATGCTCGCCGGCGGCGTGCTCGCGAGCCTGATGGCGGTCTGGCATGCGCTGCGCACGCCGGCGCAGTTGGCGCTTGGAGGCTGAATGCCCGTCCTCGAGATCGAGAACGTCTCGCAGACCTTCGGCCACGGCGAGCTCGCGGTGCAGGCGCTCAAGCCGACCACGCTCGCGGTCGAGGCCGGCGAGCTCGTCGCGCTGCTGGGGCCGAGCGGCTCGGGCAAGAGCACGCTGCTGCTCGCGATCAGCCTGATCCAGGCGCCAACGACCGGCCGCATCGTGATCGCCGGCCAGACGCTCTACGACGACGGGCCGACCGGCGTCGACGTGCGCGCGTTCCGGCGCGAGAAGATCGGCTTCATCTTCCAGCAGCACAATCTGATTCCGTTCCTCACCGCGCTCGAGAACGTGGCGCTGATGCTGCAGTTGAACGGCGCGAGCCGGCGCGAGGCCAAGCGTCGCGCGCGCGAGGTGCTCGCCTACCTCGAGATCGCGCACCGCGCCGATTCGCTGCCCGCCCGCCTTTCCGGCGGCGAGCAGCAGCGCGTCGCGATCGGCCGGGCCCTCGCCAACGAGCCGGCGCTCATCCTCGCCGACGAGCCGACGGCCGCGCTCGACACCGAACGCGGCACCAAGGTGATGGCGATGCTCCGCCGGATCGCGCGCGAACGCCGCTCGGCGGTAATCGCCGTCACGCACGACCAGCGCATGATCGCGGGCTTCGACACCGTCTACCACCTCGACGACGGGCGGCTGACGCAGGTCGAGCATGGCGCGCGCGCCGCACAATCGGCGGATGAAACCGCCGCCCACTGACCGGCAGCGAGCGCCCGCGGAGACCGGCGTGACGCGCCGCTGCCTGAACTGCGGCGCCGACGCGCCGGGCAACTTCTGCCCCGCCTGCGGGCAGGAGACGCAGACCGACCCACGGCCCTTGGCTGCCACGCTGCGCGACGCGATCTCGCGCAGCGTGGGACGCGAGGGCAAGCTGCGCCAGACGCTCGCGCTGCTGCTGTTCAAGCCCGGCGCGCTGACGCTCGAGCACCGCGCCGGACGGCGCGTGCGCTATCTGCGGCCGCTGCAGGTCTACCTGCTCGCGAGCGTGGTCGTGTTCGCAGCGGTGCAGGTCCTCGCGCTCGACCTCGGCCTGCGCATCGTCGGCAACGAGGGCGTGTACCTGCTGCGCAGCGCAAGGCCGGCCACGGTGCAGGCCGCCGGGCAGCACCAGCGCCTGAACGCCGTCCAGGTCATCCTCGACCATGCCGACACGCCCGGCGTGCAGCGCCTGCGCGCGATGTCGCCCGACGAACGCTTTGCGTTCCTGAAGGCGCGCCGGACAGCGGCGGTGTCGTGGTTCCTGCTGCTGCTGGTGCCGCTGCTCGCGCTGACGCTGGGCCTCTTCTTCCGCCGGCCGCGCCGCAGCTATGCCGAGCATCTGGTCTTCGGCCTGCACAGCCAGGCCTTCCTGCTGCTCGTGCTGCTCGCCGAGGCGCTCGTGCCGCCCGTCGCGGCCAATGCGCTGTCGGTGGCCGTGTTCGCGTGGTTCGCGCTCGCGTTCAAGCGCGTCTACGGCGGCTCGTGGCCGGCGACCGTTCTGCGCACCGCCGCCATCCTGACGCTGTATTTCGCGATCTACTTCGCCTGCAATCTGCTGCTCGTGTTCGCGCTGCTCGGGTTGTGAATGAAGCGTCGCATGCCTTCGCCCGCCGTTGACAGCCGTCAATCGCCGACCGGCGCAGGCGAACTATGGTCGGCCGGCGCGTTGTGTCGCCGGCTGGTCTCGTAGAGACCCTGAACCGTACCCATGGACCTGCTCACCTTCGCCCGCGGCCCCGCGCTCGCGTTCGCGCTCATCGTCTTCATCGGCGGAACCGCGTGGCGGCTGATCGCGCTGTGGCGTGTCCCGCGCTTGACTTACTGCTCGCCGCCGCGCGAGGGTGCACCGACGCCGCTCGCAGGCGCTCTGCACGCCAATCTGCGCGCGATGTGGCCGCGTGCCGCCTTCGGGCCTTCGGCGCGCTGGATCGCGGTCAACGGCTATGCCTTTCACATCGGTCTGGCGATCGTCGCCTTCGGCTACGCGCCGCACATCGCGTTCGTGCAGCGCCTCACTGGCCTCGCGTGGCCGGCCTTGCCCGACGCGGTGTTCGCCGTCGCCGCCGGGGTGACGACGATCTCGCTCCTGCTCGCGCTCGCGATGCGCCTGGCCGACCCGGTGCGCAGGCTGATCTCGCGCGCCGACGACTGGATCAGCTGGACCGTGACCTTCCTGCCGGTGGCCACCGGCATGGCGGTCGCGGGCGAGCCTTCAGCGGCGATCCTCGCGCGCGATCACGCGATCTACGGCGGGCCGCTCGCGGTGCACCTGCTGTCGCTCGAACTGCTGCTGATCTGGTTTCCGTTCGGCAAGCTGATGCACGCGTTCCTGTTCGCGTTTTCGCGCGGCGCGACCGGCGCGCGCTTCGCGCATCGCGGGGTCGAAGTATGAGTGCCGTCGCCGCGGCAGGCTTCGACGCCCAGGGCGAGCTCGGCGACGACGCGCGCGTCGCCGCGGCGATGCGCGGCTTCCTGCGCGACCTCGGTGCCACCGGCGCGCTGCACCTCGACGCCTGCGTGCGCTGCGGCCAGTGCGCCAAGGCCTGCCACTTCCACACCACGACCGGCGAGGCGAAGTACACGCCGATCTACAAGCTCGAGCCGCTGCGCCGCGCCTGGCTGCGCGAGGCGAGCCCGTTCGCGCCACTGGTGCGCGCGCTCGGCTGGGTCAAGCCGCCCGGCATCGACGAGCTGCACGAGTGGCAGGAGCTGCTCTACGACTCGTGCACGCTGTGCGGGCGCTGCACGCTCGCCTGCCCGATGGGGATCGACATCGCCGAGCTCGTCAAGCAGGCGCGCCACGGGCTGTTCGAGGCTGGCCTCGTGCCGGCGCGGCTGGCGCTGATGGACCGCGCGGCGCGCCAGTGGGGCAGCACCGCGACGCCGGGCGAAGACCTGCCCGACATCCTGGCCGAGGTGGCGGCCGAGCACGGCGTCGAGATCCCCTGCGACCTCGAACGCGCCGACATCCTCGTCACCGCAGCGCCGGCCGAGCTCTCCGACCACACCAAGTCGCTCGCCGACGCAGCGAAGATCCTGAACCGCATCGGCGCGCGCTGGACGATGCACCGCGAGGGATTCGATGCGTCCAACATCGGCTACAACAACGGCGACATCGCGCTGCAGGAGAAGCTCACGCGCGCGCTCGTCGACACCGCGTTGAAGATCGGCGCCAAGACCGTGATCCTGCCCGAGTGCGGCCACGCCTACGGCGCCGCGCGCTGGGAAGCCGCGCGCTGGTACGGCAAGGCGCCGCCGGTGCGCATCGTCCACATGACCGAGTACCTCGACGAGCTGATCGCGTCCGGGCGCATCCGGGTCAAGCCGATCGCCGCGACGGCGACCTTCCACGACCCGTGCCAGATCGTGCGCCGCGGCGGGCTCGAAGCGGCGGCGCGGCGCGTGCTCGCGGCGCTCGGCTTCGAACTGATCGAACTCGCCGACCACGGCCTCACCGGCTACTGCTGCGGCGGCGGGGGCGGCGTGGTGTCGAACCCGCGCGCGGCGCCGCTGCGGCAGAAGGTCTTCGAACTCAAGCGCGAGCAGGTGCAAGCCACGGGCGCCAAACGCCTCGTCACGAGTTGCGGCCAGTGCCGCATCACGCTCGAGATGGGGGCCAGGCAGGCACAGTGGGACAAGCCGGTCGAGAGCCTGCTCGAGCTCGTGGCCGACAACCTTGCCGATTGAGCCGGATCAGGTAAACGCGCATTGCTAGGGGTTCACCGCAGGGACAAGACGCGCGCGAAGGGGCATTCTCACGCTCGGACACTGCACCGAGTTCCCGTTCAATCAAGGAGGCCTGCACCATGACAACACTGCTCCCACCCGCCCGCACGGCGCACCTCGCCGCCGCTGCGGCGCTATTGCTCGCGTCACCCTGGGTCCTGGCCCAGGACGCGAACCTGGCGCGCAACCTGGCTGCAACCTGCGCCAACTGCCACGGCACCAACGGTCAGGCGCGCGGCGACATGAAGCCGCTCGCCGGCATGAGCGCCGACAAGATCGTCGCGCTGTTCACCGACTATCGCAGCGGCGCCCAGCCCTCGTCGATCATGGGCCAGATCTCCAAGGGCTACACCGACGCGCAGATCAAGCTCGTTGCCGGCTACTTCGCCGCGCAGCCGGCGAAGAAGTGAGGAGACCGGCAATGAACAACACATCATCCAAATCCCTTCGCCGCCGCGAGCTGCTCGCGGCCAGCGCCGCACTCGGCGCGCTCTCGCTCGCCGGCTGCGCGACCGGCATGGCCACGGGCCCGTCGATCGGCCGCGTGGTCGTGGTCGGCGGCGGCTACGGCGGCGCCACCGCGGCGCGCTACCTGCGCCTGTGGGGCGGCAACATCGACGTGACGCTCGTCGAGCGCAACGCCGAATTCGTCTCGTGCCCGATCTCCAACCTCGTGCTCGGCGGCCACAAGGACATGGCCTTCATCACCAGGGGCTACGGCGGCCTGTCGGCGGCAGGCGTAAAGGTCGTCAAGGGCGAAGTCACCGCGATCGACGCGGCAGGCAAGAAGGTGCGCCTGGCCGGGGGCGGCGAGCTGCCCTACGACCGGCTGATCGTCTCGCCGGGCATCGACTTCATGTTCGAGCAGGTCGGCGGCCTCGAGGCGGCCGTCGCCAGCGGCGCCGTGGCCCACGCCTGGAAGGCCGGGCCGCAGACGGTGGCGCTGCGCAAGCAGTTGGAGGCGATGCCGGCCGGCGGCGTGTTCGTGATGGCGATCCCGAAGGCGCCCTACCGCTGCCCGCCCGGGCCCTACGAGCGCGCGTGCATGGTCGCGAGCTACCTCAAGGTCGCCAAGCCCAAGTCCAAGGTGCTCGTGATGGACGCCAACCCCGACATCACGTCGAAGAAGGGATTGTTCGAGCGCGCCTTCAAACAGCACTACGAAGGCATCGTCGAGTACCGGCCCAACGCCGAGCTGAAGTCGGTTGCGGGCAAGGTCGCCAAGTTCGAGTTCGACGACGTCAAGTTCGACGTGCTGAACGCGATCCCGCCCCAGCGCGCTGCCGACATCGCGCGCAGCGCGGGGCTGATCAACCTCAACAACCGCTGGGTGGGCGTGAACTGGCTGACGATGGAGTCGACCGCCGTGCCCGGCATCCACGTGCTCGGCGACGCGACCTTCTCGGCACCGCTGATGCCCAAGTCGGGCCACATGGCGAATCAGCACGCCAAGGTGGCGGCGGCGGCCGTGATCCAGTTGCTCAAGGGCGAGCCGGTCAGCGCGACGCCGGTGGTGATGAACACCTGCTACAGCTTCGTCACCGGCAACGAGGCGATGCACGTGGCGTCGGTGCACCAGTACGACGCGGCCGAGAAGACCTTCAAGACGGTGCCCGGCTCGGGCGGCGTGTCGGCCGCGGCGAGCCAGATCGAGGGCCGCTACGCGCTCGGCTGGGCCGAAAACATCTGGGCCGACAGCCTGGCGCTGTAGGGGGCCGATGCTCCCGCTCGACGGCGGCTGCGCCTGCCGTGCGGTGCGCTACCGCATGGCCGGCGCGCCGCTCGTCGTGCACTGCTGCCACTGCCGCTGGTGCCAGCGCGAGAGCGGCTCTGCGTTCGCGCTCAACGCAGTGATCGAAGCCGACCGGGTGGCGCTGCTCGACGGCGAGCCCGAGGTTGTACACACGCCGTCCGAAAGCGGCCGCGGACAGAGGATCGCGCGCTGCCCGGCCTGCCGCGTCGCGCTCTGGAGCCACTACGCCGGCGCCGGGCCGCTGTTCTCGTTCGTGCGCGTCGGCACGCTCGACGACCCCGACGCGCTGCCGCCCGACATCCACATCTTCACTGCGTCCAAGCAGCCCTGGGTCGCGATCCCGCCGGGCGCAAAGGCGGTGCCGGCGTTCTACGACCGCAAAGAAGTGTGGACGGCAGGCAGCCTCGAGCGCTTGCAGGCCATGCTGCCGCGGATCGAGGCCTGGCGCACGGCGCAACAAGGTGCGGCGGGCTGACTTGCGGCGCTGCAGGCCACCGCCGCCGTTCCTGTCATCGACGCGGCACGTACGCCACGTAGGCAGGTCCGACGTGGGGGCCGTGCCGCCAGCCGCGGACCGGCACAACCACCGGGCCCGGCCGCACGACGTAGCGCGGCGGCACGTAGACCACCGGACGCGGCGCGATGACCACCGGTGCAGGACGATAGTAGGTCGCTGCCTGCGGGTAGTACGCCGGCAGCGGCGCGGCGTAGGCCACCGGTGCCGGGTAAGGCGCTGCGACCGCGTAGCCGCCGTGGACGTTCGCCGCGATGCTCGCCCCGGCAACGGCACCGAGCGCCCCGCCGACCCAGGCGCCGGTGTTGCCGTTGACCGAGTGCCCGATGGCCGCACCGATGCCGCCCCCGATCAGCGCGCCCACGGCGGGCCTGCCGTGTGCGGCGGCCGGCGTCGAAACGGAACCGAACGCCACGACGCCGACGATGGCGGCAGCAGCAGCAAATCTCTTCAACATGACATTCTCCTTGCACTTGCGGATGGCGCCCGCCCAGCTGGCGCCGCAGTCGGTACTGGCACCGCAGGAAGAACCCGGCACCGTGGCGACCTAACGCGCGAGCAGTCCGATCGGTGCGCATGGACACAGTTTTTTACAGAGCCCGTGCCGAGATGCAATCTGCGCCGGCGCGGCGCCACGCGTTCGATGTGCACTGACACTCACCCTGACCTGCCTTTGCGGAGTCCCACGCCATGAAGTTCAAGAAACTCGCCCTCGGCTCGCTCGCCATCCTCGCCGTTGCCGCGGCCGCCTACTGGTTCAGCCTCGACAAGGAGACGCGCGGGCTGCTGGCGACGGTGCCGACCAATCGCGACATCCTGTTCTGGACTCAGGCGCAGCGCGACGCGGCGTTTCGCGCGCTCGACCGGCTGCCCATCCTGGCCCGTGCGCGCGTCGTTCCCGCGGGGGGCGAGGTGCTGCCGCTGCCGCCGGGGCCGCCGCTCAAGCTTTCCATCGACGTCGATGCCTTCATGGCCGGCCAGCGCAGCGCGGCGCTGCTCATCGTGCACGACGGCAGGCTGCGCCTGGAGCGCTATGGCCTGGACTTCGACGCCGCGGGGCGCTGGACGAGCTTCTCGGTTGCCAAGTCCGTCACTGCCACGCTCGTCGGCGCGGCGCTGCGCGACGGCCACATCCGCAGCATGGACGACAAGGTGAGCGACTACATCGCGGCCATGAAGGGCTCGGCCTACGACGACGTCAGCATCCGCCAGCTGCTGACCATGACCTCGGGCGTGAAGTGGAACGAGGACTATTCGGACCCGGACTCCGACGTTGCGCGCTTCAACAACCACCAGCCCGAGGAAGGCGTCGATGCGCTGGTGAGCTATCTGCGCCGCCTGCCACGCGCCGCGCCTGCGGGCGAGCGCTGGAACTACAGCACCGGCGAGACCAACCTGGTCGGCATCCTCGTCGGCGAGGCGGTCAAGAAGCCGTTGGCGCAGTACCTGTCGGAGAAGGTCTGGGTGCCGGCCGGCATGGAGCAGCAGGCGACGTGGATCCTCTCCAAGACCGGGCGCGAGATCAGCGGCTGCTGCATCCAGGCCGCGGCGCGCGACTTTGCGCGCTTCGGCGTCTTCGTGCTGAACGGCGCGCGCGTCGGCGGGCAGAGCATCGCGCCCGACGGCTGGCTGGAGCAGGCGACGACCCGGCGCGCCGACATCGGCCGCCCCGGCCGCGGCTACGGCTACCAGTGGTGGACGGCCGACGACGGCAGCTTCACCGCGCGCGGCATCTTCGGCCAGGGAATCTTCATCGATCCGAAACGCAAGCTCGTGATCGCCTCCAACGCCGACTGGGCCGGCGGCGCGCGCGACGCCGCTGCGATGGCGGCGCGCGACAACTTCTACCAGGCGGTGCAGCAGGCGATCGACGACGAGGCTGCGGGCGCGCCGGAGACGGCGGCATCGCGCTGACGCAAGCCCTGCGTGCTCACTTCATGCCGCTGATGTAGAGCGCGACGGCCTTCACATCGGCGTCGCTCAGGCCCGCGGCGATGGCCTGCATCGCGGTCCCTTCGGCGCTGCGCTCGCGGCGGGCGAAGGCGCGCACCTGGTTCTCGATGTAGAGCGCGTGCTGGCCCGCCAGACGCGGCAGGGTGTCGGTGCCGTGGCCCCTGGGCCCGTGGCAGCTCGCGCAGGCGGCGACGCCCGCCGCGGGCTTGCCGCTGACGAAGATCTCGCGCCCGGAGCGGGCCAGCGCATCGTCGGCCACCGGGTGCGGCTCGGCCGGGCGCGACTCGAAGTACACGCCGAGCGCAACGAAGTCGTCGGCCGTCAGGTCGATGACCATCGGCTCCATCGTGCCGCTCTTGCGCCGCCCGGCCTGGAAGTCGGCGAGCTGGCGCGCAAGGTACTGCGCATGCTGGCCCGCCAGGCGCGGGAAGGCCTGGCTCGAGGTCTCGCCTTCGATGCCGTGGCAGATGAAGCACTTGGCGTGCACGATCTTCTCGGCGCGCTCGATCAGGGCGGCATCGGCCGCGCTCGACGGCGCGGCCACGAATAGCGCGAGCATCAGCTCGAGCAAGGCGCGGCCGTGCCGGCGCGCCTGCCGCATCGCAAACAACGTCATCGCGCCCCGCCCCTTCACGCTATGCCGCGATGCCCGGGTTGCCCTGCATGCCGACGATGCGCGGTGTGTTGACACGGCGCGGCGCGACGCGGCCGCCGGGCCGCGCCTTGAGCCAGGTCTCGACGACCTCCCACGCCGGCTTGCCGCCGGCATTGCGCGCCTCCTCCGACACCGGCGCCCAGCCCGCGACCTTGTAGGTCTTGCCGGCGTCGAGCGGCTTGCCGGCCACGCGCAGGTCGGCGATGCGCGCACCCATCTTCTCGGCCGGCGCGATCGAGTACTCGAGGCCGCCGGTGCGCACCATGTCGCCGCCTTGCTGGTAGTAGGGGTCGGGGTTGAAGAGGTTGTCGGCCACGTCTTCGAGCACGGCCTTGATCTGCGTACCGCTCATTTCGCTCACCGTTGCGTAAGGGTAGGTGATCGCCATCTGGTCCATCATCAGCTCGCGCGTGATCGCGTCGCCGGGCAGCAGGCTCGTGCCCCAGCGAAAACCGGGCGAGAACGCGATGTCGGCCCCCTGCACGTCGATCAGCGCATCGCAGACGAGCTGGTCCCAACTGCCGTTGAAATTGCCGCGCCGGTAGAGCAGGCCGTCGGTCACGGCGAGCTTCTCGGCGAGCCTGGCTTCGTAGGGCGCGCGCGCCTTGGCGATCAGCGCGTCCATTGCCGCGTCGGGCGCGAGCACGTCGGCAAAGATCGGCAGCAGCCGGTAGCGGTGGTTGGCGAGCTTGCCGCCCTTCACCTCGAAGTCCATCACGGCCAGGAACTTGCCGTTGCAGCCGGCGTTCGTGACCAGCGTCGTTCCGCCCGGGTTGGCCACCGGCACCGCGACCGGCACGCCGTCGTGCGTGTGGCCGCCGAGGATGGCGTCGATGCCGCGCACGCGGCTCGCGAGCTTCAAGTCGACGTCCATGCCGTTGTGCGACAGCAGCACGACGAGCTGTGCGCCCTTGGCGCGCGCCTCGTCGACGGTCTTCTGCAACTCGGGCTCGCGGATGCCGAACGCCCAGTCGGCAACGAAGTAGCGCGGATTCGCGATCGGCGTGTAGGGGAAGGCCTGGCCGACGATCGCGACCGCGACGCCGTTGATCTGGCGCAGCGCATAGGGCGCGAAGACCGGGTCGCCGAAGTCGGCGGTCTTGACGTTCTGGGCGATGAACTCGATGCGGCCCTTCAAGTCCTTGCCGACGATCTCCTGCACGCGCTGCATGCCGTAGGTGAACTCCCAGTGGCCGGTCATCATGTCGACGCCGAGCAGCAGCGCGGCGTCGACCATGTCCTGGCCCTTGGTCCAGAGCGCGGTGGCCGAGCCCTGCCAGGTGTCGCCGCCGTCGAGCAGCAGCGCGCCCGGCCGCGAGGCCTTGAGGCGCTTGACGAGCGTGGCCAGGTGCGCAAAGCCGCCGATCTTCCCGAAGCGCAATGCTGCGCGCTCGAAGTCGATGAATGTGCACGCATGCGCCATCGCGCCGCCCGGCAAGAGGCCGGCCGCCTTGAGGAAGTGCTCGCCCACGAGGTGCGGCAGCCGGCCCTGCATCGCTCCCACGCCGAGGTTCACGCTCGGCTCGCGAAAGTAGCTCGGCTTCAACTGCGCATGGCAGTCGGTGATGTGAAGCAGGCTCACGTGGCCGGCACCCGTGCCCAGCGGCGGCAGGTCGTAGAGCGCCTGCTCGGCTGCGGCGGCGTCGGCGTCTTCCCAGCGCGCGAGGCCCATGCCGGCGACCGAAGCCGCCGCCAGCACCTGCGCGAACTCGCGCCGGCTCAGGCTCATTGATTGACCGGTGACTTCGGGTCGAGCAGCAGCGCCATCAGGTCGGCCATCTGCGCCGTGTCGAGCATGCCCGCATGGCCGAAGCGCGGCATCGTCGAGCAGGCGTTAAAGGCCTTGGCGTTGTAGATCTTGATCCAGGTGTATTCGATCGTCGGCTGCGCCGCGGGCGCGGCGAGGTCGGTCACGTCGCGGTTGCGCCCATAGCGGTACAGGCTCGGGCCGATCGTGCCGTACGACAGCTCGGCCTTCGAGAGCTGGTGGCAGTTGTAGCAATTGCCACCGTTGCTCGCGGTTGCCGAAGAGGGGTCGGTCCAGGTCAGGCCGCGGCCGCTCTGCGCGAGCTTCTCGCCCTGCTTCCAGTCGCCGATGTAGCGGCCGCCGGCAGGCCACTTCACGCTCGCGCGCGCCTCGGCCATGATCTGGTCTTCGACCGCCTTCGAAGGCGCCTGGTCGGACGAACAGGCGACCTGCATCTTGTCCTGGCTCAGCCGGTCTGTCTTGGCAATGCCCTGGTCGCGAAACGATGCCTTCACGATCGCCTGCGTCTGGCGGTCGAGGTCCTGCGGCGAAGCCTGCTGCTTCGTCGCGCAGCCGACGGCGATCGCCGCAGTGGCCGCCGCGGCAATGAGGAGGGGAATGGTGTGTTGCTTCATCGCGATGCTCCCCTTCAGCGCTTGATCGACGGCGCGATCGATGCCGCGCCCTTGGCGTTGACGCCCATGTAGGTGCCGAGCGCGATCGTCGCCTCCGAGCCGAACAGCGGATAGGGCAGGCGCTGCTGGCGGAAGCAGTCGTTCAGGCGCAACTGCATGCCCCACATCTGGCCGTTGCTGACGCGGTAGGCGGGCCAGGCGGCAAAGCCGATACCGTCGCCGGGGTTCTTCGTCAGGTCGGGCAGGTCCTGCAGCCGGATGCGCTTGCCCTGCTCGCCATGGCAGGTCGCGCAGGAGAAGTCGTACGGCCCGGCGCGGTAGAAGAACACGCGCTTTCCGATCTCGTAGCTGCGCTGCTCCTCGGGGTGCGACTGCGGCAGCGCGAAGCGCATGCCGCGCGACTCGGCAGCGACGTAGGTCGCGAGCGCGGTCACGTTGGCCTGCTCGCCCTTGCCGAACGGCGTCTTCGCGATCTCGCCACCGTCGAAGCCCTGCAGCGCCGCCATGCAGCTCACGAGTCGGGTCTCGAGGTCCTCGACCTTGCCGGTGTCGGCAAAGTAGCGCGGCAGCTCGACGAACGCGCCCTTGACGACGCCCGGCCCCTTGCCGAGATCGCAGCGCTCGAGGCTCGCGTTCTTCGGGCCGCGGCGCGTCTTCCACAGCGATTCGCCCTGGGCCTCGTACAGCTCGGCCGGATTGCCGTCATCGAGCATCTTGCGGTACTCGGCGATGCCTTCGGCGGTCGATTTTCCCTGCGCCAGCGCACCGCCGGACACGGCGACAGAGACAGCCAGCCCCATCGCGATCAACGTCGCTTTCATCGAGTCTCCTCCACGTTCGGGATCGGTCAGGCGACGGTCGCCTCGTCGCTGCGCTTGTCGCCCTTGTTGTCGAGCCAGGCCACGGTGATCTTGTCACCCGCCTTCGCGCCCTTGAGGTTGAACTGCAGGAAAGGATCCTTGGCCACCGAGGGGCCCCATTGCGCGCTCAGCACGGTCTTCCCGTTGAGTGCAGCCGTGACCTCCTGGATGAACCAGGCCGGGATCGTCTTGCCTGCCGAATCCTTGCGCTGACCGGTCTCCATCTCGTGGCGCATCAGCACGCGCACGGTGGTCTTGTCGCCAGCAACTTGCGCGCGGATGCGCATCGGATCTGCCATGTCGTTTCTCCTGTTACCTGAACTTCGTCTCAGTCGGCGCCGGGCCGCTCCCAAGCCGACTGAGCGCCCCTCGCCCCGCAAGCGGGATGCAGCGAACGCAGTGAGCTTGGGGTGGTCATTTCAGCCGCCGCAGCCGCCGAGCGTGACCTTGATTTCCTTCTGCGCGAACAGCACCTTGCCGTCGCCCATGATCGCCACCGCGATCACGTTGGACGACTGGCCCATCTTGACGCGCGTGTTGATGTTGGCCTCGACGCCATCACCCAGGTCGAACACCGCGGCGAGCGGGCTCGGGTTCTTCTCGACCAGCAACGCGAGGCGCTTCGCGCCCGCGAGCGCGGTCGCGGCGCCGACCGGAACGACGGCGCCGTTCTCGGCGATGTCGGGGCCGGTGATCGTCACGTCCTTGCTCTCGACCGGTGCCCCGAGGCCGAGCGCCTTGAGCGCGTCGGCCACGCTCTTGGCCTCGAACGCGGCCTGCGTCCAGGCAGCCTGCGCGGCCTGCGGCAGCAGGCCCGCGCCTGCCAGCAGGGCCGCTACGCCGGCACTGCGGGCCAGCATTTCTCGACGGGTATGCATGTCTTGTCCTCCATCAACTACATCGAAATGATCACCCCGGCCGCGCTGCTTCGCGACCCGGGCTTTCCCCCTCTCTTGGGCAACGCCCGTGCTTCGCACGGCGCTACGAGCCATCCCGGGGCGGCCCGGCGACGGCTCAAGGCGCCAGGCGCACGATGCCGAGCGCCTTCAAGACGTACTTCTCGTACACCGGTTCGGTATTGCCGGTCTTCATCTTGCGCATGAAGTACTTCTCGAACGCGATCTTCGCCAGGTGCACCCACTTGCCCTTCTTGAACCAGTTCACGTTGCGCGGCGGGATCTGCGGTAGCGCGACGAACGCGGCGCCGGTATCGCCCATGTCGGCGAGACAGATCGCGTTCCAGGTTGCCTTGGCGTCGGCGGCCTTGCCCTCGAGGTCGGCGGCGATGTTGTGCACGATCGCGCTGACCATGGTCTCGATCATGTAGCCGGTCTTGGGCGCGCCGGTGGGCACCGGCGTCACTTCCACCGGCGGGATCGCGACGCAGACGCCGGCCGAGAAGATGTTCTTGTAGGCCTTGCTGCGCTGGAACTCGTCGATCAGCACGAAGCCGCGCGGGTTGCACAGGTTGGGCACCGCGGCGACCGCGTCGACGCCCTTGAACGCCGGCAACATCATCGCGAGCTTGAACGCCACCTCGTGCTCCTTGACCACGCCACCCTGGTCGTCGAGCTGGGTCGTGAACAGCTTGCCCGCCTCGACCCGCGTCGTCTTGGCGTTGGTAATCCACTTGATGTCGTGGCCGCGCATTTCCGACTCGAGCATCGACTTGGAGTCGCCCACGCCGCCGAGCCCCAGGTGGCCGATGTAGGGCTCGCTGGTGACGAAAGTGATCGGCACCTTGTTGCGGATCTTGCGCTTGCGCAGGTCGGCGTCGAGGATGAAGGCGAACTCGTAGGCCGGCCCGAAGCAGCTCGCCAGCGGCATCGCGCCGATCACGACCGGGCCCGGTGCCTCGAGGAACTTCTGGTAGTCGGCCCAGAAGGCCTCGGCGTGGTCGACGGTGCACACCGAATGCGTGTGGCCGCCGTGCGGGCCGGCGCCCGGCACCTCGTCGAAGCTCAGCTTGGGGCCGGTCGTGATGACGAGGTAGTCGTAGGCGAGCGTATCGCCGCCGGCGAGCGTGAGCTGGTTGCCAGCAGCGTCGATCGCGGTTACCGCCTTGGCGATGAAGGCGATGCCCTTCTTCTCGAGCAGCGGCGCGATCGCGAGCGTGATCTCCTTGCGCTCGCGCCAGCCCACCGCCGCCCAGGGGTTGGACGGCGTGAACTGGAAGTAATCGACCGCGCTGACGACCGTGACCTTGTGCTCGGCGGGCAAGCGCGCGCGCATCTCGTAGGCCGCCGGCATGCCGCCGACACCTGCGCCCATGATGACGATATGTGCCATGGTCTGTTCTCCTGGCTGATGGTTGTGAAGCGCGCGTGCCGCTGCCGGCCCGGGCGGTCAGAACTTGCGCGAGTAGGCAAGGCCGAGCAGGTATTCCTTCATCTGGATCGTCTCGGTCATCGTCTGCGACGCCGTTGGGAAGTTTCGGAACAGGCTCGGGCCGGTGAGCGAGTTGTTCTGCGCGTACATGAAGGCGCCGGTGAGTTCGGACTGCGCGTCGAGCTTCCAGCTCGCGCCGAGCGACCACTGGTTCTGCACGATGCCGGGGGCGAGGATGTTGAAGGTCACGTCTGCCGCCTGGATCGGGTTGTCCGAGTGGTTGTAGCCGCCGCGGATCGTCCACTGCTCGTTGACCATGTACTGGACGCCGACCTTCCAGACGTTGATGTCCTGCCAGCCGAAGCCCGCGCCGTCGCTGCCACCGAGGCAGGCGCTGGCCTGCCCGCCGAAGCAGTTCAGGATCAGCGAGCTCGAGTTGCTGACCGACGGCGCGTCGCTGTAGAAGATGCGCTCGAAGTCGACCGCGATCAGCCACTTGTCGGTCGGCCGGAAGCCGACGCCGATGGTGAAGTTGGACGGAATGTCGAAGCCCCCGCCCTGCGCGAACAGGCCTTTGTAGTCCTCAAACTCGCCCATGTTGATCTTGCTGGCATAGGACAAGCCGGCCGAGAACTGCGGCGTGAACTGGCCCATGTAGCCGATGCGCACGCCGACGCCCCAAGCCGAGCTGTAGCCGTTGTTGGTGACGCTGCCCGGACTCGTGGAGAAGCCCTCGAAGGCCTGCAGACCCTCGGCCTTGAAGCGCTGGTAGGCGATCACCGGTGCAATGCCGATCGAATGCCCCTTCGTGAACTGCCACGACGCGTAGGGCGCGATCAGCAGTTGCGACAGGTCCACGCCCAGCGTGCCGTTGCCGCACAACAGGTTGTAGGACGGCTGACCCGGATTCAGGCCTGCGCAGGCGCTCGCCGCAGGAATCTGCCCGCCGGGATAGTCGGTGTTCATGCCGCCGTTGCCGAACACCGTGACGCCGAACGCCAGGTCGGGGCGGTAGCGCCAGTTGACGCCGAACTCCGGAATGATGAAGTCGATGCTGTCGCTCTCGACGCTGCCGTCGATTCCCCACGCTCCCGATCCGGTGCGCGACGCGCTGCGTTCGGGCCTGAACCAGGCCGCGCCGAGCTGCCACTGGTTGTCGAGGAAGCTCATCGCGCCCGGGTTGACCGCGCCGCCGAAGGGTTCGAGCGCGACCGCCGCGGCGGCGCCGCCCATGCCGATCGCCTTCAGGCCATAGCCGTTGGCAAAGTAGCCGTCGGTGGCCTGGGCCGAGGCTGCGGCGAGCAGCAGGGCTAGCGGCACCAGCGTGGCCAGTGGACGGGTCCGGAAGAAGGTTGGGTTCATGCTTGTCTCCAGGGTGGAACGCAAAGGTGGGGGTGATTGAGAGTGGTCGGTCCGGCCTACCAGAAGGCCTGCAGGCGGCCCTCGACGACGCGCGACTCCCAGCGCCGCAGCGGCGCGTCGCCGTTGCGGATGCAGGCGCCGCTGCGAACGTCGAAGGCCCACTGGTGCTTGGGACAGGTCAGGGTGTGGCCCTGCAGCGCCAGTTCGGGAACGTCGGTGCCCTGGTGCGGGCAGCGACTGTCGTGGACGCGGATGTCGCCGTCCTCGTCGAGGTAGATGAACAGGCCGCGGCCGTCGCACTCGACGCGCCGGGCTTCGCCCGGCTGCAGATCGGCAGCGGCCATCACGTCGTGCCAGGCGCCCTCGCCGGCCAGCGCCTCGGCGCTGAAGCCGGGCAGGTTCATCGCGAGGACGATGTCGACCGCCCACACGATCTTCGCCAGCCCGAGCGCCGGAAAGGCCATCAGCAGCGCGTCGAGGATCTCCGCCGGCGTGCAGCCGTCGCGCAGCGCGCGCTTGAGGTACTGCCTGAAGCCGCGCTCGGTCTGCGCGTGGACCTTGGTGATGACGGAGATCAGCGCCCTGGTCTTCGGGTCGAGGTGCTTGCCCGCGTCCTTCAGGAACGCGAAGTAGTGGCCCATGGCCTCGGGCCGGGCCTTCTGCAGGTAGGTCAGGGCATCACTCATCGCAGCACTCCTTCATCAGCGCGGCGCCGAGCTCGCCAGCACCAAGGCGCCGTCGAAGCGCCCGGCAACCTCGTGCGCGACCCGACCCACCTTCGCGCGGCCGGCGTGGGCGAGGCCGCGCACGCCCATCACGATCAGGTCGGCGCCGGTGCGCCGCGCGGCGTCGAGGATGCGCTCGGCGGGCGCGCCCTCGAGCACCTCGGTGTCGGCCTGCACGCCGGCGCCGGCGGCGGCGCGCTTCAGGTCGCCGAGCTGGGCCTCGGCAACGCTGCGCGGCATTCCACTGCTGAGCACGCACACCGCCGTCAGCGGGATCCCGGCCTCGGCCGCGAGTGCCGTGGCCAGCGCCGCGAGGCGCTGCCCCTGCGCGTCGGGTTCGAAGGCAACGAGCACGCGGCGCTGCCAGAGCGCCGCGTCGCGCGGAACGATGAGCACGCTGCAGGGCGCGTTGGCAACGACCTTGCCGACCATCTCGCCCACCATCAGCTGGGCCAGGAAGCTGCGCCGCCCGCGGCGCCGGATCACGATCAGGTCGGCGCCGCGCTCGCGTGCGTCGTCGACGATCTCGGCGCAGGGCTCGTCGCCGTGGCGCACGGCGAGATCGATCTCGACACCCGCTTCGCGCGCTTGCGCGCGCAGCCGGTCGAGCTTGGCCGCCGCCTCGCGGTCGGCGCGCTCGGCGAGCGCCGGCGCGACGGCCTCGAACTCCGCGTTGAAGGCGAGCGGCATCACGATGCCCAACGTCTGGTCGTTGCGGCGCGCGAGCGCCAGCGCAAGCCGCTCGGCGCCGGCGTCGAACTCGGTGCGCTCGGTGGCTAGCAGCAGGTGCTGGAAGATCGGTCGCGCCATGCTCAGTGCCCCACGCTCAACAGGCCCGACGCGGCCAGCGCCAGCACGGCGATCTGCGCGGCGCAGATGGCCGCCAGCAGCCGGTTGCGCTGGCCCAGGAACAGCAGCATCACCGCCGCCAGCGGTGGCAGCGAACAGCCGGCCAGCATCGCGATGCCCACCAGATTGGCGAAGTCCCCCTCGCGGACCTGCGCCAGCCAGCCCCAGCCGGTGGGCGCGCCGGTGCGCTCGAGGTAGATCGCCAGCGGCTGACCCCACAGCTCGGGCAACTGCTCGACCGGCACATGCGGCGCGAGCCCGCCGAACAGGTAGATCACGAAGCTCGCGATCAGCGTGAAGAACCCGAGGCGCGTTCCCCAATCGAGCAGCAGCGCGTAGCGCAACTGCGCAGCCGGCTGCTGCAACGGCAGGGCCGGGGGCTGGCGCTCGTTCAGGCCCACAGTCCGAGCCCCTTGAGCAGCGCGCGCAGGCCTGCGAACAGCAGCAGCGCGATGACCAGCTTGCGGATCACCGAACCCTTGAGCACGTCGAGCAGGCGCGCACCGATGCGCGCCCCGAGCATCATGCCGATGACCGACGGCACGGCGATCATCGGCAGCACGGCGCCACGGTTCACATAGACCCAGGCCGCCGACGAATCGACCAGCGACAGCACCAGGCCCGAGGTACCGGCAGAAACCTTGAGCGGCGCACCCATCAACAGGTTCAGCGCCGGCACGTTGGCCCAGCCGGCGCCGATGCCGAACATGCCGGCCAGCACGCCGATGGCGAGGAACACCACCAGCCCGAGCGGCGTGCGATGGACCTGCCACTCGACCTGCCGGCCGCTCGCGCCGTCGACGAAGATGCCGTGCATGTGCAGCGCCGCCGACAGGCGATCGGGCCGGGCCACCTTCGGGAACTCGGACTTCCGGGCCGACAGCATCAGCGCGACGATGCCGAGCACGATCAGGCCGAGCGCCGTCTGCACGATCTGCACCGGCAGCGCCAGGCCGAGCAGCGCGCCCGCGATCGAACTCGCCGACGCGAGCAGCGCCAGCGGCAAGGCCAGGCGCAGGCTGGCCAGGCCGCCGCGCAGCAGCATCGGCGCCGCGGCCAGGGCGCTGGCCAGCGCCACCATCAGCCCGGCACCGCGAACGAAGTCGAGGTGGAACGGAAAGAAGCCCCCGATCAGCGGCACGAACAGCGTTCCGCCGCCGATGCCGGCCGGTACCGCGACGATGCCCATCAGGAAGCAGGCCACGAACAGCGCCAGCGGCCAGACCCACCACGCCACGGCCGCTGCAGCGCCGCCGGCGGCCATGGCCGGCGCGGGCAGCACCAGCGCGAGGACCAGCAGCGCCCCCGCGAGGCGCGGTCTGCGCAGGCGTCGTGGCGTCGGGTTCATCGCACGCGGCAAAGGTGGTGGCCTGACTACTGCGGCCGCTTGAGCGTGATCGCGCCGCGCATCTCGCCGACGCGGTAGCCCACCGCCTGGTCGGCCGGATAGAGCGCGGCCAGCCGTGCGGCGACGGCCGGGCTCAGGTTCGCGACCGGGCCGTGGCACTGCAGACACAGCGGCTGCGTCGGCAGTGCGCGCATGTAGCGCTGCAGTGTCTGCCCGCCTTCGACGACGAGCTCGACCTTCTCGAGCGTGGCCGGGCTCTCGCCGGCCGCGGCGCGGCGGTCGAAATCCTGCAGCGCGGCAAGCTCCCAGGCGTCGGGAACGGCCTTCGGGTTGCGCGCCTTCAGGCTCACGCGCCGGATGCTCCAGCCCGTCTTCTCGGAGGCGGCCTTGGCCATCTTGGGCGCCTCGACGCTGCAGACCTCGATCGCGCCCTCGGGCCCGCCCTTGTCGATCGCCGCGGTCAGCATCGCGAGCAGCTTGGGCGGCACATCGGAGGCGACCTTGCGCGCATCGGCCTGCCAGGCTTCGCCCTGCGCCGCAGCGCCCAGGCTGACCCCCATCAGCAACGCCGGCAATACGCGGCGCGCCAGCGCCCAGGTCGAAGTCGCTTGTCGTGTCTTCATTCTCGAGCTCCCGGAGTTCATGAGATGGCCTGGTAGTACAGATTCTGCGGATGGCGCGCCTGGGCGAGGAAGAACCAGCGCTCGGCGAGCAGCCCCGCGAGCTGCAGCACGAACGCGGCCAGGAGCAGCGCCACCGATGCGGCCGGCGCGCCCACGGCCAGGCAGGCGAGCGGCAGCGCGAACGCGAACAGCAGGAAGAACCCCTTCACGCCGCGCAGCCAGGCGGCGCTGCGGCCGTGGAAGAACTCGCGCGTGTTGAACGAGCTGCCCATGAAGCCCTGCGACTTCTGCTGGATGACCGGATGCTTGATGCCGATCGCCGACTGCAGCGTCGACTTCGGTTTCAGGCCCGCATTGCGCCACAGCGACGCGGCCCGCGCGAGCGCGGCGAGCGCGGTGATCACGAGCGCCCAGCCGGCGAGGAAGCGCGTCAGCGCCGGCTCGGCCAGGCTCGCCAGTGCTGCCGCCGCCGTGAAACCCGACGCGCCGCCCAGCAGCGTGAAATTGACCAGCGTCAGCGGCGAATGCCACTCGGCGAGGAAGCGCATGCAGGCGTAGACCATGCCGGTGCAAACGAAGAGCGCGAAGGCAAGCACGGTGCCGAGCACGCCGAGCACGAAGCTCGCGTCGACACCCAGGCCGCCCGGCCAGCGCGCGATCTCGGCCGTGTAGCCGAGCGCATGCGCGAGGCCGTACAGCGCCACGATGCCCATGAATGCGGGCAGCGCGATGACCTCGCGCGCCAGCCACGAGGTGCGCCACTGCGCCGCGCTGCGCCACGCGCGCTCGGGCCGCCCGAGGTGGAAGAACGAGGCCGCGAGCCCTGCCACCAGGAAGGCGAGCGCGATCGCGCTGCCGGTGGCGTAGAAGGCCTGCGCGTCGGGCACCGGCACCAGCCCCACGAGCGCATAGCACTGCACCGTGAACAGCGCCAGGAACAGGCCCTGGCCGACGCCGATCAGCGTCGTGAGCAGGATCACCGAGGCGGCCGGTTTCATGATGAGGTTCGCAGGCCTACCAGGTGGTTGCGTCGTCGAGCGTCGGTGCGCCCTCGCTCGGCTTGGGCGGGTGGCCCTCGACGCGCAGCGGGTTGTCGGCGCGAACGAGTTCGTCGTCGTGGATGCGCAGCCGCGTCGTGCGCCGCGGCAGGTAATGGTTGGCAGGCTGGGTGCCCCACTCGGGCATCAGCGCGTAGCCGCCGTTCTCGCGGATCGCGCGCGAGGCGTCGGACGCGGGGTCGTGGATGTCGCCGAAGATGCGCGCCGAGGTCGGGCAGGCCATCACGCAGGCGGGCCGGCGGTCGCGCTCCGCGAGCTTGCGGTCGTAGATGCGATCGACGCACAGCGTGCACTTCGTCATCACCTTGCGCGCCTCGTCGAATTCGCGCGCGCCATAGGGGCAGGCCCAGGAGCAGTACTTGCAGCCGATGCACTTGTCGTAGTCGACGAGCACGATGCCGTCGCTCTCGCGCTTGTACGACGCGCCGGTCGGGCACACCGGGACGCAGGGCGGGTCTTCGCAGTGCAGGCAGGACTTCGGGAAGTGCACCGTCTGCGTGTGCGGAAACTCGCCGACCTCGAAGGTCTGCACGCGGTTGAAGAAGGTGCCGCTCGGGTCGGCGCCATAGGGGTCGATATCGGCCAGCGGGCCGGCGGCGCCGCCGGTGTTCCACTCCTTGCAGCTCGTGACGCAGGCATGGCAGCCGACGCAGACGTTGAGGTCGATCACGAGCGCGAGCTGGACGCTGCTCACCGCTGTGCCCCCACGCGCGCAACGGCGCGGCGCAGCGTCGCCAGGATGCCGGGGCGCTGCGCCATGCCGGGATAGGGCTTCATGGCCTCGAACTGCGGCTGGCTCTTCGGCGCCTGCTGGTCGGCGTCGCGCGTCACGCGCACGCGCACGTCGTACCAGCCGGCCTGGCCGGTGACGGGGTCCGAGTTCGAGATCTTCGCGCTGCCCTGCCCGGCCGGCAGTTCCTCGGAGATCAGCGGGTTGAGCAGGAAGCCGAGGCGCGACTCGTTGGCGTCGGGCGCGAGGTTCCACGCGCCGGAGGCCTTGCCGATCGCGTTCCAGGTCCACACCGTTCCCGGCTCGACGGCCTCGGAGTGGCGCGCCATCGCGCGCACCTTGCCCCACTGCGATTCGATCCAGACCCAGTCGCTGTCGGCGACGCCCGCAGCGCGCGCCGTGCGCGTGTTGATGAACAGCACGTTGTGGGTATGAATCTGGCGCAGCCAGGCGTTCTGCGAGTCCCAGGCGTGGTACATCGCCATCGGCCGCTGCGTGATCGCGGCGAGCGGGTAGCGGTGCTTGTCGGTGACGTGCGACTCGAGCGGCTCGTAGTAGAACGGCAGCGGGTCGAAGTAGGCCGCGATGCGCGCCTTCTGCGCCTCGGGGGGCTTTCTCGTGATGCCCTTGCCCTCGGCGGCGCTGCGAAAGCGCTGCAGCACCTCCGAGTAGAGGTGGATCAGGATCGGCTCGGCATAGCGCGTGATGCGGTTCGAGCGCGACCACTCGAGGTAGCCCTGGTTCCAGTTGCGCATGTACTGGAAGCTGCGCGGCAGCTCGTGGTGGTAGTGGCAGTCGTGCTGCTGGTACATCTCCCACTGGCGCGGGTTGGGCTCGCCGATCAGGAACTTCTCGCCCCCCTTGCCGCGCCAGCCGGAGAGGAATCCGATCCCCGAGCCGGGCTCGGTCTCCCAGTTGACGATGAAGTCGGGGTAGTCGCGGTACTTGCGCAGGCCGTCCCTGGTCACGAAGGTCGGCAGCTTCAGGCGCGAGCCGAGCTCGATCAGCACCTCCTGGAACGGCTTGCACTCGCCGGTCACGGGCAGCACCGGGATGCGCACCGAATCGACCGGGCCGTCGAACTCGGAGATCGGCCGGTCGAGCATCGACATCACGTCGTGGCGCTCGAGATACGTGGTGTCGGGCAGGATCAGGTCGGCGAACGCCGTGGTCTCGGAGTGGAAGGCATCGGCGACGACGATGAACGGGATCTTGTACTCGCCCTGCTCGTCCTTGTCGTTCAACATGCGCCGCACTTCGACCACGTTCATGGTCGAGTTCCACGCCATGTTGGCCATGAAGATCAGCAGCGTGTCGATGCGGTAGGGATCGCCGCGCCAGGCGTTGGTGATCACGTTGTGCATCATCCCGTGCACCGACAGCGGGTACTCCCACGAGAAGGCCTTGTCGATGCGCACCGGGCTGCCGTCGTCGTTGACGAACAGGTCGTCCGGGTCCGACGGCCAGCCGAGCGCCATGCCGTCGAGCGGGCGATCGGGCTGCACCGCGCGCGCATCGTTGGGCGTGCGCGCGCACGGCGGGATCGGGCGCGGGAACGGCGCCTTGTGCCGAAAGCCCCCCGGCCGGTCGATGGTGCCGAGCAGCGACATCAGGATCGCCAGCGCGCGGATGGTGTGAAAGCCGTTCGAATGCGCCGCCAGGCCGCGCATCGCATGGAAGGCCACGGGGTTGCCGGTCACGGTGTCGTGCTCGTTGCCCCAGGCGTCGGTCCAGGCGATCGGCAGCTCGATTCTCTGGTCGCGCGCGGTGATGCCCATCTCGTGCGCGAGGCGCCGGATCGTCGCTGCCGGGATGCCGGTGATCTGCTCCGCCCACTCGGGCGTGTAGTCCTTGACGCGCTCCTGCAGCAGCTGGAACGCCGGCTTGACCGGCGTGCCGTCGGCCAGCCTGAACTCGCCGAACAGGAAGGGGTCGGCCCCCGGTGCGTGGCTGAGTACGGGCTTGTCGGTATGCCGGTCCCACCAGAGCTTGTTCTGCGGGTCGTAGCAGGCCTCCTCCTCGGGCACCTCGGTGCGCACGAACATGCCGAACTCGTCGTTCGCCGCATCCAGGTTGACGAGTTCGCCGCCGTTCGTGTACTGGACCACGAACTCGCGGTCGTAGAGGCCGCGGGCGAGCGTCTCGTGGATCAGCGCGAGCAGCAGCGCGCCGTCGGTGCCGGGGCGGATCGGCACCCACTCGTCGGCGATCGCCGAATAGCCGGTGCGCACCGGATTGATCGAGATGAAGCGCCCGCCGTCGCGCTTGAACTTCGAAAGCGCGATCTTCATCGGATTCGAGTGATGGTCCTCGGCGGTGCCGATCATCACGAACAGCTTGGCGCGGTCGAGATCGGGGCCGCCGAACTCCCAGAACGATCCGCCGATGGTGTAGATCATCCCGGCGGCCATGTTGACCGAGCAGAAGCCGCCGTGCGCGGCGTAGTTGGGGGTGCCGAACTGGCGCGCGAACAGGCCCGTCAGCGCCTGCATCTGGTCGCGCCCAGTGAAGAGGGCGAACTTCTTCGGGTCGGTGGCGCGGATGCGTGCGAGGCGCTCGGTGAGCATCGCGAACGCCTCTTCCCAGGCGATGGGCTCGAACTCGCCGGCGCCGCGCTCGGCGCCGGCCTTGCGCTTGAGCGGCCGGGTCAAGCGCGCCGGCGAATGCTGCTTCATGATCCTTGACGCGCCCTTGGCGCAGATCACGCCCTTGTTCAGCGGGTGCTCGGGGTTGCCGTCGATGTAGCGCAACTCGCCGTCGCGCAGATGCACGCGGATGCCGCAGCGACACGCGCACATGTAGCACGTCGTGTTGCGAACCTCGCGCGCCGCGTCCGGGAAGGGATCGGCTGTCGCGTCGTGCAACGGGTGTTGTGCCATCGTCGGTCGGAGGTCTCCAGCCGCGATTAGGCGCAGGGGCCGCGCGCGACGTATATACCCGGTTCGGGCAGGCGCGACCTACCCGAACGGGTAGCGGGGCCGCTTGTCCACTACCGCAATGGGTCGGCCCACGCTACCCGATTGGGTAGTTCCGCTCGTGGTCGCGCCTGTGTTGAAGTACGGCAGTGAATCAGCAACCCCAGCCGCCGGGATAGTGAAGATCTGCGTCGTCTCCGACAGCCATGATCGAGCCGATCCCCTCCTCGCTGCCGTCCAGGCCGCCCAGCGCGACGGCGCGCAATGCGTCGTCCATTGCGGCGACGTCATCGGCATCCACACGCTGCGGCCGCTGCTCGCGCTCGGCATCCCGGTCCACGCGGTGCACGGCAACAACGTCGGCGATCCGGTCGCGCTCGCGCGCATGGCGAGCGCCTCCGACGGGTGCCTCGTCTACCACGGCGCCGATGCCGAGCTGTCGCTCGGCGGCCGGCGCATCTTCGTCACCCACTTTCCGCATTACGCGCGCGGCCTGGCCTGCACCGGCGACTTCGATCTCGTGTGCTGCGGCCATTCGCATGCCGCGAGCGTCGTGCAGCAGGCCAACATCCAAGGAGGCCACACGTGGCTGATCGATCCCGGAACTGTGGCCGGTGTCGGCGCGCCCGCAAGCTGGATCCTCGCCGATCTGGAAGCGATGCACTTCGAGTTGCGCACGCCATGAAGGCAAGCGCTGGAGCGCGATCGTGACGGCCGCGGTTGCGGCCGATCCGGGGCTGCTCGTCGTCGGCGGCGGCATCAGCGGCATGACGGCGGCGCTCGAGGCTGCCGAGTGCGGGCGCCAGGTCATCCTCGTCGAGCGCGAGCCGACGCTGGGCGGGCGCACGGCGCTGCTGTACCGCTACTTCCCGAAGATGTGCCACCCGACCTGCGGGCTGGAGATCAACCTGCGCCGCCTGCGCGCGAACCGCAATGTGCGCGTGATGACGATGACGCAGGTCACGGCCGTCGCCGGCCGCGCCGGCGACTACGCGGTGACCTTGAAGCAGCGAGCGCGCTACGTCAACGAGCGCTGCACCGGCTGCGGCGACTGCGCGCGGGCGGTCAGCGCGCGCATCCGCAACCCGTACAACTACGGGCTGGACGAGATCCCCGCGGCCTACATGCCGCACGGCATGGCCTATCCGCAACGCTACGTGATCGATCCATCGATCATCGGCACGCCCGAGGCCGACAAGGCGCGCGACGCGTGCAAGGTGGGTGCCGTCGACCTGTCGATGACCGAGCAGACGCTGACGCTCAACGTCGGCGCCGTGATCTGGGCCACCGGCTGGAAGCCGTATGACGCTGCGCTCATCCAACCCTATGGCTACGGGCGCTTCGCCAACGTCGTCACGAGCCTCGAGTTCGAGCGCCTGGCCGACCCCGCGGGCCCGACCGGCGGCAAGCTGCTGCGCCCGTCGGACGGGAAGGAGGCGAAGAACATCGCCTTCATCCAGTGCGCCGGCTCGCGCGACGAGAACCACCTGCGCCACTGCTCGCGCATCTGCTGCATGGCGACACTCAAGCAGACGCAGTATGTGCGCGAGGCTTACCAGGGCCAGAGCGCGGATCAGGGCGCCGACCAGGGCGCGAAATCGACCGTCTACTACATCGACATCCGCGCCATCGACCGCCTCGAGGACTTCAACGCGATGGTGCATGCCGACCCGACCGTCGCCTTCGTCAAGTCCAAGGTGGCGCGCATTGCGCAGGACGACGGCAACGCCAACCTGGTGCTGCACGGCGTCGACACCGAGGGCTATCACCGCTACGCCGCCGAGCACGACCTGGTGGTCCTTGCCGTCGGCATGCAGCCCGAAACCGACGGCGTGCAACTGCCCGACGACATCGTGCGCGACAGCAGCGGCTTCATCGAGGGCTGCACGAGCGGGGGCCAGTTTGCCGCCGGCGCCGCGTCGAGCCCGCTCGACGTGAACCGCTCGGTGCAGAGCGCCACCGCCGCGGCGCTGCGCGGCATCCAGGTCGTGCACCGGGCGATGCGCGCGGAGCCGAGGGCCTGATCATGAGCCAGATGAAGACAGCCGCCTACCTCTGCTCGGGCTGCGGCATCGGCGACAAGCTCGACATGAAGCAACTCGCCAAGGTCGCGCAGCGCGAGGGCAAGATGGCGCTCGTGCGCGAGCACGCCTTCCTGTGCAGCGAGGAGGGCGTGCAGCAGATCCGCGCCGACATCGCGAGCGAGGGCGTGACGCACCTGATGATCGGCGCCTGCTCGCGGCGCATGAAGTCGGAGGCCTTCCACTTCCCCGAGGCGGCGCTCGCGCGCGCCAACCTGCGCGAGGGCGTGCTGTGGATCGTCGCCGAGGGCAGCGAGCACGACGAAGTGCGCCAGGAGATGGCCGACGACTACGTGCGCATGGGCTGCGCCGAGTTGAAGAAGCTCAAGGTCCCGGCCGGCAACCCGGCGCGCGCCGAATCGCGCCGCGCGCTCGTCGTCGGCGGCGGCGTTGCGGGCATGACCGCGGCGCTCGAAGTGGCCGAGGCGGGCTACGCCGCGGTGCTCGTCGAGCGCGGCGCCGAGCTCGGCGGCTGGGCGGCAAGGTTGTGGAAGCGCACACCGTCGCGCGAGCCCTATGCCGAGCCGCAGGAGACCGGCATTGCCGATCTGATCCGGCGCGTCGCGTCGCACCCGCTGATCACTGTGCATCTCGCCTCGACGGTCGCCGAGACCGCGGGCGCGCCGGGCCGGTTCAAGGTCGTCATTGCACGCGAGAGCGGCGAGTCGGTCGAGGAGACGGTCGGCGCGATCGTCCAGGCAAGCGGCTTCGAGAGCTACGACATTGCCAGGCTGCCCGAGCTCGGCGGCGGCAGCAACCCGCATGTGGTCGACCAGGCCGGCCTCGAGGCGCTTGCGCGCGCGGCCGACGGCGGACCCATCAAACGCGCCGACGGCAAGCCGGTCAGGAGCGTCGTCTTCATCCAGTGCGCCGGCCAGCGCGACGCGAGCGGCAAACACCTGCCCTACTGCTCCGGCCATTGCTGCGCCACGAGCATCAAGCAGGCGATGTACTTCAAGAACGCCGACCCCGATGTCGACGCGATGGTGCTCTACACCGACCTGCGCGTGCCCGGCATGGGCGAGGACTTCTACCGCAGCGCGCAGAGCAAGGGCGTGACCTTCGCCAAGGGCAGCGCAAGCGGTGTCGATCCGGCCGAGCGCGGCGCGCGCGTCCGGTTCCGGGATCTGATCCTCGACGAAGACGCTGCCGTCGAGGCCGACCTCGTCGTGCTCGCGACCGGGCAGGTTGCCAACGCGGGGGTCAACCTCGATACCTGGACCCAGACCGTCACCGAGGCCGAAGGCGGCTCGGAGCCCGCCAAGGCCAGGCGCATCGAGCTGCAGAAGATGTCGGTGCTCAACATGGCCTACCGCCAGGGCCCCGACCTGCCGCAGTTGAAGCACGGCTTTGCCGACTCGCACTTCATCTGCTTCCCGTACGAGACGCGGCGCACCGGCATCTACGCCGCCGGCCCGACGCGCCGGCCGATGGACATCGCGCAGTCCGTCGAGGACGCGACCGGCGCCGCGCTGAAGGCGATCCAGGCGCTCGAGAACGCGGCGCTCGGCCGCGCGGCGCACCCGCGCAGCGGCGACCTGAGCTACCCGATCGTGCGCCTGGAAGGTTGCACGCAATGCAAGCGCTGCACCGTCGAGTGCCCGTTCGGCGCCATCGACGAGGACGAGCGGCGCTTCCCGGTCTTCAACGAGAGCCGTTGCCGGCGCTGCGGCACCTGCATGGGCGCCTGCCCGGTGCGCGTGATCTCGTTCGAGAACTACTCGGTCGACAGCGTCGGCGCGCAGATCAAGGCCGTCGACATGCCCGACGAGTTCTCCGAGAAGCCGCGCATCCTGCTGCTCGCCTGCGAGAACGATGCCTACCCCGCGCTCGACATGGCGGCACTGCAGCGGCGCAGCCACTCGGCCTTCGTGCGCGTGATCCCGGTGCGTTGCCTCGGCTCCGTCAACACGATCTGGATCACCGACGCGCTCAACGGCGGCTGGGACGGCGTGATGATGCTCGGCTGCAAGAAGGGCGACGACTACCAGTGCCACTTCGTCAAGGGCTCCGAGATGGCCTACTACCGGATGGGCAAGATCGACGACACCTTGAAGCAGCTCAGCCTCGAGCCCGAGCGCGTCGTCAGCCACGAGGTCGCGATCACCGACATCGAACGCCTGCCGAAGCTGATCGACGACTATGTGGCGCAGATCGTCGCCATCGGGATGAGCCCGATGAAGGGGTTTGCATGAGAGAGCATGAATCTTCCTGCTGCGCGGGCCGATCTCGGGCCTGCGCTGCTCGCCGTACGCAAGTACGGCTCCGCTGCTCGACCCGACCTCGACCCGCTCGCGACGGAATCTTCACGCTCTCTCCGAGGCTTTCGACGTGACCGCCAGCATGCCCACACCCAGCCCCTACCGGGGCGACTTCCTGCGCGAGGTCGAGCGCGAGGTCGAGGGCGGCGAGTGGGTCAAGATGTGCATGCAGTGCGGCGTCTGCGCCGGTTCGTGCCCGTTCGGGCCGCACTGGGAGCACACGCCGCAGAAGATCTTCATGATGATCCGCGCCGGCAAGCGCGACGAGGTGCTGACATCCGACTCGATGTGGATGTGCACCTCCTGCTACAACTGCGTCGTGCGCTGCCCGCGCAAGCTGCCGATCACGACCATCATGCACGGCCTCGCGAGCCACGCGCATCGCCAGGGCCTGGCGCCGAAGATGCAGCCGACGCGCGCATTCTCGCTGCGCTTCTACGACAACTTCAAGCGCACCGGCCGCGTCAACGAGTTGAAGCTGACGCTCGGCCTGTACTTCAAGGACGGGTTCGTCGCCGGGTTGAAGAAGGCCTGGGAGATGCGCCACATCGGCCTCGGCCTGTTGAAGGCCGGACGCCTGAACCCGCTCGAGCTCGTCGGCGGCCATCGCTGCCAGGACCAGAAGGGCATCGCGGCCATGCTCGCCAAGGTGGAGCAGATCGAGCAGCGCGCCAAGGCAACAAAACAGGAGGGATGATGAAACCCCCACGCTCACTTCGTTCGCTGCCCCCCGCGGGGGCGCAGGCCCCCCTTGGGGCGGCCCGGCGGGAGGCCTGATGAAACCCCCACGCTCACTGGGGGGCGGCCCGGCGGGAGGCCTGATGAAACCCCCACGCTCACTTCGTTCACTGCCCCCCGCGGGGGCGCAGGCCTCCCTTGGGGCGGCCCGGCGGGAGGCCTGATCGATGGCGACCAAGGAATACGCGTTCTACCCCGGCTGCTCGTCGCAGCTCAAGGCCTCGGCGGCGAACTACCTGACGTCGACGAATGCAATGTGCAAGACGCTCGACGTCAAGCTCACCGAGATTCCGGACTGGAACTGCTGCGGCGCATCGATCAGCTACAGCGGCGCCGGGGAACTCACGCGCCACGTGCTCAACGCGCGCAACTTCGCGCTCGCCGAGAAGCACCTGCCGGGGCAGGACGTCGTGGCGACCTGCGCCGCGTGCTGGTTGAACGCGCGCGAGAGCAAGGAGAAGCTCGATGTCGACCGGACGTTCCTCGCGAACGCCAACGAGGCGCTCAAGGAAGCCGGCCTGCAGTACCAGGGCAAGGCGCGGGTCAAACACATGGTCGAGGTGCTGATCGAGGATTTCGGCTACGAGCAACTCGGCCGGCCGGTCGTCAAGCCGCTCGCGGGGCTCAAGTTCGCCGGCTACGTGGGCTGCCAGACGAACCGCCCGTTCGGCATCGCCGGCGAGTCGTTCGAGAACCCGATGTACCTCGACAAGCTCGTCGAGACGGTGGGTGCCGAGCCGGTCAAGGACTACGACCAGAAAGTCACCTGCTGCGGCGGCGCGCTCGCGTTCTCGGAGCCCGAGAAAAGCCAGAAGCAGATCCGCGACATCGTCGAATCGGCCTACGACCACGGCGCCGACATGATCGTCACGCCCTGCCCGCTGTGCCAGGCCAACGTCGAGGTCTACCAGTCGGAGATCAACCGCAAGCAGGGGACCAAGTTCGCGATGCCGGTCACCTACTACAGCCAGCTGATGACGGTCGCCTACGGCGGCTCCGTCAAGGAAGCCGGCCTCGACGGGCACATCATCCAGCCCGTGCGTCTGCAGCAACTCGCTGCCGGCAAGTAGGAGGCGCGGCGCGCGCTGCTGTTGGCGCCTGCCGCGCGCCGGCCGGTTCAGCGCGGTGTCACGAACAGCACTCGCCTTCGCGGACGCCGGACTTCTTCAGCATGAAGGCGAGCGGGCAGAAGCCGGTGACGCCGCTTTGCGCCAAGTTCAAGCCGACGAAGACCGGCAGCGCGAGCCAGTAGGGGTGGACGAAGTGCGCGAGCGTGACGCCGAGCAGGACCATCAGGCCGGCGACGAGGTGAACAATGCGATCGACTGTCATGGGGCAATTCCTGCGGTTGGAGACGAGAACCCGGTCGGATGGGCCGTGGGCGGCGCGGCGTTCACTTGCGCAGGCGCGGCACGTAGGCCGACGCGCCCGGCTGGCCGCGGAAGTGCGCGTGGCAGGCCACGCAGCCGGAAGTCACCGCGCCGTAGTAGCTCGCGGCGCCGACCATGTCGCCCTTGTCGGCAGCCTCTGCGAGCCTTGTTGCATTGCCCTCCACGGCCATCTCCATCGCCGGCAGCACCGCGAGGCCGGCGTCGGTCACCTTCTCCAGCGGCAGATAGGGCAGCATGCCGCCGCGCGGCAGCCGGTGCAGCGCCAGGCGGCGCGCCGCGTCGGCGGCCATCGGGCCGTTGTCGGTGGCGATGGCAGCGCCGACGGTCTGGTACTCGGCCAGGATCTCCTGCATCACCTGCACCAGCGTCAGCGTGTCGCTGCGCCGTTCGTGGCGCAACACGACATGCATCAGGAACTGGCGCGTCTCGGGCGAGAGGGCCTTGGCGCGCTCGACGAGTTCGGGCGACATCTGCGACATCTGCTGCTGCATCAGCTCCGCGCCGCGCTGCGCATCGGGCTTCGGGGCCGCGGCATCGGCGCTGCGCGCCGGTCCGGACAGCGCCAACATCATCAGCGCGCTTGCGCCCAGGGCCAGACAGCTCGACTTCATGTTCGATCCTCCAGGGTGGATCAGCCTGCCGCGCCGATTGCCTTTGCGCGCGCGCAAACGCTGCGATGCCAGTCTGGGCGACCGCGGTGTCAAGGCGATTGCAGCGGGCGCAAGTTCATGTCAACTTGTTACAGCGCCGCGCGCCAGCACCATGACTCTTGAGCGCGCCCATGTGCTGGTCGTGGACGACGACGAGGGCCTGCGCGAGCTGCTCGTGCGCTACCTGACGGACAACGGCTACGCGGCCGCCGGCGTCGGCGACGGCGAGGCGATGAAGCGCCACCTGGCGCGCGCGCCGGTGGACCTGCTGCTGCTCGACGTCATGCTGCCCGGCGAGGACGGCCTGGCGCTCGCGCGCGCACTCGGCAGGACGCCCGGCGCGCCGGCGATCATCATGCTCTCGGCGCGCGGCGAGGAGGTCGACCGCATCGTCGGCCTGGAAGTCGGCGCCGACGACTTCCTGCCCAAGCCCTTCAGCCATCGCGAACTGCTCGCGCGGGTGGCGGCCGTGCTCAGGCGGCGCAAGCCCGCGGCCGAGGCGGGCGGGCGCGTGCGCCGCTTCGGCCCCTTCACGGTCGACCTCGACGCCCATCGCCTGACGCGCAATGGCGAGGAGGTCGCGCTCTCGGGCGCCGAGTTCGCGCTGCTCAAGGTCCTGCTCGACCACCCCGACCGCGTGCTCAGCCGCGACACGCTGGTCGAGCTGCTCAAGGGCTACGAACGCGCGCCCTTCGATCGCATGGTCGACGTGCGCGTGACGCGCCTGCGGCGCAAGATCGAGGCCGACCCGGCGCGGCCGCTGTACCTGCGCACGGTCTGGGGCTCGGGCTACCTGTTCGCGCCGCGCGGCGATTCATCGTCATGACTCCGCACACGCTGTTCGGCCGCATGGTGCTGGTGATCGCACTCGTGTCGATCGCGCTGCAGGCCCTCACGATCGCGGCCGTCATTCAGTTCGCGCTGCTGCCGCTGGGCCGCCAGGCGACCGACGACCTGGCTGCGCTGATGCTCGATGCGGCGCGCTCCTGGCATGGCGCTGCCGACGACGGCGAGCGCGCCGCGCAGCACGACAAGGCCTTGCGGGAGCACCGCCTGCACCTGCTGGCGCCCATGGGCGCAGCGACCGGAGCGGCGCACCTGCTGCCCTACTGGCACCTGCTCGAGACGGCGCTCGCCGCGCGCAGCGGCGAGGCGGTCGCGCTGCAGCACGGCATCGCCGCCGATGGCGAACGCTGGGTCTGGGCCGACCTGCCCACCGACGGCGCGCCGGTGCGGGTGGGCTTCACCGCCGATCGGGTCGTGGTCCAGCCCTCGCTCGCGCTGCTGCTCGCGCTCGCGGCCGCTGCGCTCGTCACGCTCGCGACGGCGGCAGCGATGGCGCGCGGGCTCGTCGCACCGTTGCAGCGCCTGGTCGCCGCGACCGAACCCATCGGCCAGGGCCGCCGCGCGGCGCCACTGCCCGAGACCGGCCCCGACGAGCTGGCGCGCGTCGCGCGCGCGTTCAACCGCATGGGCGAGCAGGTCGAGGAGCTCCTCGCCAATCGCACCACACTGCTGGCCGGCATCTCGCACGACCTGCGCTCGCCGCTGGCGCGCATGCGCCTCGCACTCGGCATGCTGTCGGAGCGGCCCGATCGTGATCTGCTGCAACGCGTGCTGCGCGACGTCGACGCGATGAACGATCTCATCGCGCGCTGCCTGGAGGCTGGCCGCGACTTCTCGGAGCGCGACACGGCCATCCTGAACCTGGGCGATCTGCTGCGCGAGGTGGCTGCCGAGCACGGGCCTGCCGGCGTCGAGGTCCGCGTCGCGCGCGCGCCCGAGTGCCGCCTGCGGGTGCGCCCGCTCGCGCTCAGGCGCATCGTGTCCAACCTCGTCGACAACGCGATCCGCTACGGCGGCGGGCATCCGGTCGAGATCACCTGCGCGATTGCCGGCGAGCGGGTGCAGGTCTGCGTGCTCGACCGCGGCCCGGGCATTCCCGAGAGCGCGCGCGAAGCGGTGTTTCGCCCCTTCCACCGCCTCGAGGCCTCGCGCAGCAGCCGCACCGGCGGCAGCGGCCTGGGGCTGGCGATCGTGCGCCAGCTCGCCAGCACCAATGGCTGGTCGGTCGAGCTGCAGCCCCGCGCCGGCGGCGGCACGGCCGCCTGCCTGCGCATGCCGCTCGAGGGCCACTACACCGGGCCCGGCGTGACGCGCGAACTGGCGCAGAATGGGCGCACGTGACCGGCACCGCCCTTATTGCAGCCCGGCATAGCCATATGAACAACCAATCCGAGCCGGCGCCGAATCGGCCCGCACAATGCACGTCAGGAGCGAAGCATGGAGCATCTACACCCCCGACAAGCCTTCGAGGCGCTGCAGGCCAGCCCGAACACGCTGCTGATCGACTGCCGCACCGAGATCGAGTTCTTCTATGTCGGCCACCCGGTCGACGCGATCAACATCGAGTGGAACACGGCGCCTGACTTCGAGACCAATCCGCACTTCGCGGACGAGGTGCTGCGCATGGCGGGCCGCAAGGACCGGCCGATCATCCTGATCTGCCGCAGCGGCAAACGCTCGGTCGATGCCGGCGCCGAGCTGGAAGGCCACGGCTTCACCCGCGTCAGCAATGTGCTCGAGGGCTTCGAAGGCGAGCTCGACACCGAACACCACCGCGGCACGCTCGGCGGCTGGCGCAAGCACGGCCTGCCCTGGCGGCAGGTCTGATACGCGGTTGCGTTCAGTCGCATTGATGCGGGGCCCGTCGAGCGGGTCCTCGGCGAGCGCCGCGTTGCGAGATCGGAAGGCCCGGCGCTTCCTGGGCGAGCTTGCCGTGACAGGATGCGAAGCTGCATAGGCAAGTCGTTCCTCGCAAATGCGGCGCGAGCCGCGTAGCTGGCTGCTCCTGCCCGGGGGCAGAGCCGCTGCCGGCACAAAGTCACCGGACTGGTCCGTCCCGGACCGGGCTGCGCCCTCTCCTTACTCGCTCGTCAGCCACCCGCTCTGGCTGGAAGCGATATCCGCACGCGACGGTTCCAGTAGCAATGCGCTGCCAGATCAGGTCGGTGGGCGCCTGCGGAGTGAAGTGAGGAGGGCCGGCAGCCGCAGGCTGGCGGCGGGAGGTGGCCCGCGGCAGAACGCAGCAGGTACCCCCGCCTGATCCCGCACCTTCGCCTGCAGGCCTGCGCGCGCAACAAGATCCGGCGACTCGTGGGCAGGAACGAGTGCCTCCCGTTTCCTGACACGTGAACGCGAAGCGGTATGCGCGACACTTGCCGACACGCCTGCGGCATCCTCCCCGAACGCGAGTTGCCGGCCGCGCCGCTCAGTTCATGTAGGCCTTGGCTTCCTCGCCCGGGTTGGGCAGGCCGGCAATGCGCCACAGGCTGCGGCAGCTGCTGAAGAGTTCGTGACCCTGGCGCGGATCGAGGCCCGCGGCGCGGCAGACGAGGCGCATCACGGGCAGCGCACCGGTCGCGAAGAAGCGGCTGCGCACGAGGTGGATCACGTCCCAATGCCGGGCACCGAGCTCGCCTTCGCCGTCGAGCCGGGCGATCTCCGCGGCCCATTGCGGCGTCCAGCGCTCACTGTCTTCGAGAAATCCGTCTTCGTCGAACCCGACCGGCAACGCGCGTGGTCGCAGGCTGTGGGGGTGGGCGGTGTGGGGAATCATGGCCTCTACTCCTGGCACCCGCCAAGCGGCGGATGCAGCCGAGTCTAGGAGCGGGTGCCTCTGGCCGGAAATCTTGAATCGTCATGAGCCCATGACCGGGAGTCATGAAGCCGCCCGCGCCGGAGCAGGATCACGCGCCGACAACGAAGGGACGCACCGGGTCGGCGCACCACTCGCTCCACGAACCTGCGTAAAGCCTCGACCCCGGCAGGCCGGCGCACTCCATCGCGAGCAGGTTCAGGCAGGCCGTCACGCCCGATCCGCAATGGTGGATCACGTCGGCCGGGTCGCGCCCGGCGAGCAGTTCATCGAACTCGGCGCGCAACTCGGCGGCAGGCCTGACGAAGATGCCCGCATCGTCCAGGTTGTCGTAGTGCGGGCGGTTGACGGCGCCCGGGATGTGGCCCGCCACCGGGTCGCGGTCTTCGGCTTCGCCGCTGAAGCGCTCGGGCGGGCGCGCGTCGAGCAGCAGCGCGCGCGGATCGCCCAGGCGCGCCAGTACATCGCCCGTGCCGACAGGCACGACGCCGGGGTGGCTGGCAAGCGGCGCGGCGGCCGGGCACGGCAGCGCGGCATCCAGCGCCAGCCGGGCGCGGCGCCAGCCGGGCAGGCCGCCGTCGAGCACCGCCACGCGGTCGTGGCCGATCCAACGCAGCATCCACCACAGCCGGGCGGCGAAGACGCTACCCTCGTTGTCGTAGGCGACGACCTGGGTCTGCGCGCCGACGCCGCAGGCTGCCAACCTGCCCGCGAACGCCTCCCGGTCGGGCAACGGATGGCGGCCGTTGGAGCCGGTCCTTTCGGCGCTCAGGTCGCGATCGAGGTGCAGGAACTGCGCGCCCGGAATGTGGCCGCCGGCATACGCGCGCTCGCCGTAGCCGGTGTCGGACAGGTCATGCCGGCAGTCGAAGACGAGCCAGCCCGGATCGCCGAGGTGAGCGGCGAGTTCGGCAGCGGACACCCATGTCTTGTGCATGTCGCGGGTCAGAAGTCGGGCGCGATGTCGCCCTCTTCGTCGCGCGCCAGGCGCTCTGCAGCCTCGCGCTCGATGCGCGCGCGCTGCTCGGCAACGCGGGCCTGGCGCTCGGCTGCGGCGCCGGCATGGATCGCGATGCTCGCCTCGCCGAACAACACCTGACGCAGGAAGCGAAAACCGAACTGCAGCAGCTTGAGGTCGTCCTCGAGCAGCGCGCGCATTTCGTCGTCGGGGATGTCGTAGATCGAGGCGAAGCTCTCGCTGGCCACGAACGAGCGGAAGCGGTCGATGTCGTAGCAGGTCAGGAAGAAGAGTTCGAGGCTGCGCTTGCTGGGCTTGCCGATCGTCGGGCCCGAGCTCTTCTTCTTCAGGATCAACTGGCGCCAGCCGCGGGCCAGGTCGTCGTATTCGGGCAGGCCCTGCTCCTGCCGGTATTCGTCGATGGTCTGCTGCCGCGGCTCCTGGTGGCCCAGGCAGTGGTCCTCCTTGACGATGGCGTAGACCTGCCGGTCGAAGGACTCATCCTGGTGCCGCATCGAGAGCAGCGCGACCGGATAGTAGCGGCAGGCCGTCAGCCGGTCGGCATAAACGCCGCAGCCTTCGGGCGTCATGAAGCGGCACGCCGTGCCGCCTTCCACCGGGCGCAGCTTGACGCCGGCGATGCCGTCCTTCTCCATCTCGTAGGGCAGCGTGTACTCGCCCAGGAACTGCGAAGACGGCAGGTCGAGGCGCTGCTTCAGGCGCAGGATGTCGTAGGGCGTGAGCGAGATGTCGATGTTGCTGCAGCAGGCGTTCCAGCACGCGATGCCCTTGCGGCAGTGGAACTGCAGCTTCGCGCTGCCTTCGAGCGTGGCGGGCAGCACCGGGCTTGGCGTGAAGGGCGACTGCGGGGCTCGAGGATCGGTCATTCGGGGACTCCTTTCGGCGCCGGCGACCGCCTGATCGAACGGGGCGCGCGGCATGCAACTTCTTCAACCGGTGAGCAGCGATTTCAGGCAGCGTCCCACGGATTCACGAGCGGCACTCTGGCAAGCGCGTAGTCGGCTGTGTCGCGAGTGACGACGGTGAGCCCGTGATGAAGCGCAGTCGCGGCGATGATCAGGTCCGGCTGCGAGAAGGTATGGCCGGCCTTGCGACCCTCCTCGACGAGCAGGCGCCACTTGAACATCACGTCTTCGGACACCTCGAGCACGCGCTGGTCGAACATCGGCCGCACCTTGTTCGCCAGCCAGTCGCCGAGTTCGGCACGGCGGATCGGATCGCCGACCCCTTCGATGCCGAAGCGAATTTCGGCCAGGCTCACCGTGCTCACGAACAGACTCTCCAGCGGCTGAGCGGCGACATACGCCCGCACCCGCGCACTCGGGCGCGGGCGGCGCAACTCCGAGATCACATTGGTGTCGAGCAGCAGGCCCGTCACAGCTTTACCGCTCCGCACCGGCATCTTCGATCGGCGCGGCGCGATCTCGATTTCGCGGTGCGGCGATGCCTGCAGGGCATCGATCAGCAACTGCCCGGTGCGCCGCCCTGCAAGCGCGCAAACTCGGCCGCGTCGACGACGACGACGGCATCGCGGCCATGCAACTTTACGCGCTGCGGGCCCTGGCTGTGCGCCAGGCGCACCAGTTCACTGAAGCGCGCCTTGGCATTCTGCAGGCACCATCGGCCGCTTTCGGGCGCTTGGGCGGCGCGAGTCGCTTGTGATGAAATTCTGGTCATGCTGACCAGATTATCACACTCAGTGCGCTGCTGCCTTGAACAGCTTGGACTTGTCGACCAGGTCGACATGCTTGCGCTTGAAGCAGGTCCACTCGCGCGTCTTCTTGTCGTAGATCGAGTTGACGAAGCAGTGCCAGTTCTCCTCGTCGACGAAGTTCTTGTCGGTGCGGTAGTAGAAGCCGGGGTAGCGCGATTCCTGGCGGAACTGGATGTGCTTCATGTGCGCTTCGGCGGTCAGGATGCGGTGGTAGTTCTCCCAGGCGCGCAGCAGTTCGTGCAGGTCCTTGGCGCGCATCTTGCCCGCGTCTTCCTTGAGCATCTCGAGCTTTTCCTCGGCCACCTTCAGCATCACGTCATTCGTGTTGTAGTAGGTGGCGACGCCGGCGACGTACTCGTCCATGATCTTCTGCAGCCGGAACTGCAGCATCTTGGGCGTGATGTAGTGCGGGTTGATGTCGATCGCGGTCGTGTAGTCCTTGTGCTCGAGGAAGGTGCGCACCGGCTTGTAGATCTGCTCCGCAAGCTCGGCCGGATCGGTGTCGAGCTCGGGCTTCCAGTCCTTGTTGTCGAGCGCGAACTTGACCATCGCCTTGGCCGCGAGCCGCCCTTCGGCGTGCGAGCCCGACGAGAACTTGTGGCCCGACGCGCCGACGCCGTCGCCAGCGGTGAACAGGCCCTTGACGGTAGTCATCGAGCGATAGCCCCAGCTCCATCCGCGCGGCTGCTGCGCCGGCACGCCGTCGAGCTCGGCGTCGGCGGCAGTCGGCGCGCCGAGGTCGGTCGGTCCCGAGACCCAGATGCCGCAGCAACCCGAGTGCGAGCCGAGCAGGTAGGGCTCGGTCGGCATCAGCTCGCTCATCTTCTTTTCCGGCTCGATGTTCTCGCCGACCCAGATACCGCACTGGCCGATGCACATGTCCAGGAAGTCCTCCCACGCCTCGGCCTCGAGGTGCTTGACCTCCTTGGGCGAGAGCGACTCGCGCAACTTCGCGAGCGCCGTCACGGTGTCCATGTAGATCGGGCCGCGGCCCTCCTTCATTTCCTTCAGCATCAGGTGGTTGCGCAGGCACGATGCCGGCACTGCCGCCTGGCCGTAGGGCGGGTAGTCGTTGAGGAGCTCCTTGTTCTTGACCATGTAGTCTTCGCCGTAGGCGTTGACGGCCTTGGCCTTGAACAGCAGGAACCACGCGCCCACCGGCCCGTAACCGTCCTTGAAGCGCGCCGGGACGAAGCGGTTCTCCATCATCGTCAGCTCGGCGCCCGCCTCGGCGGCCATCGCATAGGTCGAACCCGCGTTCCACACCCGGGTACCAGGCGCGGCCGGCGCCCTCGCCCACCGAGCGCGGGCGGAACAGGTTGACGCAGCCGCCCGCGGCGAGCAGCACCGCCTTGGCCTTGTAGACGACGATTCTGTTGTCGCGCACCGAGAAGCCGACCGCGCCGGCGATGCGCGTCGGATCGTTCTTGTCGTTGACGAGCTTGACGATGAAGATCCGCTCCTCGATGCGGCTCAACCGAGCGCCTTCTTCCGCCGCCCTCGGCGACGATCCACTTGTAGGACTCGCCGTTGATCATGATCTGCCACTTGCCCGAGCGCACGGGCTTGCCGCCGTCCTTGAGCGCCGGCAGGCCTTCCTTCTGCGACTCGGCGCCGTCGTGGCGCACGCCGTCGTCGTCGGTCTTCCAGATCGGCAGGCCCCATTCCTCGAACAGGTGCACCGACTCGTCGACGTGGCGCCCGAGATCGTACGCAAGGTCGTCGCGCGTGATGCCCATCAGGTCATTGCTGACCATGCGCGCGTAATCGGCCGGATCCTGCTCGCTGCCGATGTAGGTGTTGATCGCCGACAGGCCCTGCGCCACCGCGCCCGAGCGGTCCATCGCCGCCTTGTCGACGAGCTTGATCCTGAGCTCCTGTCCGGTCTCGGCCTTGACCGCATCGGCCCAGCGCATCATCTCGTAGGCCGCGCCGCAGCAGGCCATGCCGCCGCCGATGAGCAGGATGTCCAGTTCTTCCTGGACGACTTCGGGGTTCTCGAAGGTACCCATGTCAGTTCACCTCGTTAGCGTTGTAGGTCGTGATGGTCATTTGCGCAGCAACTCGCCGTCGCGGCCCGGGCGAAAGCCGCCGCTCGCCGTGAAGTAGCCGGGCTTCTCGAGGTCGGCCAGCTTCGCGGTCTCCTTGCCGCCGTAGGGGTCGATCGAGCCTTCGGCGGTGGTGCGGGTCGGGAACTTGAAGCGCTTCAAGGTCCCGTTGCGGAACTTGATCGTCCACATGATCGAGTCCGACCCGCGCAGCGGCTGCACCGAGCCGCCGAGGGGAACGATGTCGGCGTAGTGGCGCACCTCGATCGCGTTCTGCGGGCAGATCTTGACGCACGAGTAGCACTCCCAGCACTGCTCGGGCTCCTGGTTGAAGGCCTTCATCGGATGGCCGGTCTCGGAGCCGTCCTTGTCGAGCTTCATCAGGTCGTGCGGGCAGATGTACATGCAGGCCGTCTTGTCCTGGCCCTTGCAGCCATCGCACTTGTCGGTTCTCACGAAGGTGGGCATCGCAGTGTCTCCTTGGAAAGCAGATCGGTTTCGGTGATTGGGGTAAAGCGGTGTCGAAGCGGGGATCGATCAGGCGGCGGCCTTCACCGGCGGCTCGATGCTGGCGTAATAGGCGCGCAGGATCTCGACGACTTCGGGGCGGCTGAATTCGGGCGGCACCTGCGCGCCTTCGGACAGCGACTTGCGCAACTGCGTGCCGCTGACCTGCAAGCGGTCGGCGTCGCCATGCGGGCAGGTGCGTCCCGAGGCCATGCCGCCGCACTTGTAGCACCAGAACGCGACGTCGATCGTCAGCGGCTGGGTCTCGAGCGCGTCGGCGGGGATCTCGTCGAAGATGTGGTGTGCCTCGAACGGGCCGTAGTAGCTGCCCACGCCGGCATGGTCGCGGCCGACGATGAGGTGCGAGCAGCCGTAGTTCTGCCTGAAGAGGGCATGCAACAGGGCCTCGCGCGGGCCGGCGTAGCGCATGTCGAGCGGGTAGCCCGCCTGGACGATCGTCGACGGGACGAAGTAGTTCTTCGCCAGCGCGGCGATCGCCTTCGTGCGCACCTCGGCCGGGATGTCGCCCGGCTTGAGCGCGCCGAGCAGCGAATGCACGAGCACGCCGTCGCAGACCTCGATCGCGATCTTGGCCAGGTACTCGTGCGAACGGTGCATCGGGTTGCGCGTCTGGAAGGCTGCAATGCGCGTCCAGCCGAACGAGTCGAAGAGCTTGCGCGTCTGCGCCGGCGTCATGAACAGGTCGCCGTAGGTTTCGGGGAAGCCCCCTTGCGACAGCACCTTGACCGGCCCGGCCAGGTTCACGGCCGGCTGGTCCATCACCATGCGCACGCCCGGATGCGCGGGATCGACGGTGCGAAAGACGCGCGCGCACTCATGCGCCTTGTCGATGGCGTACTTCTCGGTCACACGCATCGTCGCCAGGCAATGCCCGTCGTCGCCATCCACGAGCGCGATCGCCCCCGATCGCGATCGCGTCGGCAAACGCCTGGTCGGCAGACAGCGTGATCGGGATCGGCCAGAACAGGCCGCTGGCCATCTGCATCCGGTCGCACACGCCGCGCCAGTCGGCCCTCGACATGAAACCCTCGAGCGGCGTGAAGCCGCCGATGCCGAGCATGACGATGTCGCCGCGCTCGCGCGAACTCACGCGCAAGCGCGGCAGCGAGCGTGCGCGCTGACGCTCGGCTTCGAGTTCGGCGCCCGCGAGCAGCAGCGGCTTCAAATCGCCACCGCCGTGCGGTTTCACCAAGTTGCTCATCGATCAGGCCTTGCGTGCAGCTGCAGGTGGGAAATGCCTCGGGAACGCGCGCTGGAGACGGCGCTCGGCGCCATGTCTGGCCCTGAGTCATTGGGCAAGATCGGCGCGCCAGCGTCTACTACCACGATGGGGAACGCGCCGTAGCCCTTATGGGTTATCGCGCACCCGGGCGCCGCGCCGGACCCGACTGCCGTCAGGGGGTAGAGTCTGATGCGAGCCGCGCGGGCGAAGGTGTCCAATAATGCGCGAGTCGGCGCGAGTCGGCGCCGGGTTTGTTCATCCACCCATCAAGCGAGTGATTGACAAGATGACGAGCGGGATCTTGCTCGCAGGTGCGAGTCCGGGGGCGGGCCTGCTTGGCAATCTGGCGTCCAATCTGGCTGCCAGTGGCGACCTGCCCGACCTGCTGAAGCGCTTTCTCGAGCCGTTGTTGAGGATTTCGGGTGCCGATGCGGGCGCGGTGCGCGCGATGTCCGACGACGGCGATCAGCTCGAGCTCATCAGCAGCGTCGGCCTGCCGCCGCAGGCGCTGCTGGCCGAGGGCTCGGTTCACCATTTGTGCGGGGCCTGCGGCAAGGCGAGCGCGGGCGAGTCCCCGATCTGGGCCAGCGAGCTCGCCGGCTGCGCGCGGCTCGGCAGCGCTGGCGCCCTCGAAGCCGGCTTTCAGCGCATGGTCGCGGTGCCGCTGCGCCACCGCGGGCGGGTGCTGGGCATCTACAGCCTGTTCTTCGCGCACGGCGACGGCCCCGGCGCAGACGTGCTCGCGGTGCTCAAGTCGGTCGGCGAGCTGCTCGGCCTGGCGCTGAACAACGCGCGCCTGGAACAGCAGCACCTGCGCACGACCGTCATGCACGAGCGCCAGATGATGGCCGCCGAGGTTCACGACTCGATCGCGCAGACGCTCGCCTTCGTCAGGATGCGCCTTCCGCTGATGGAAGAGGCGGTGCGCTCGCGCGACGATGCGGGCATGAAACGCTACCTGGGCGACATGCGCAGCGCGGTCGGCGAAGCGCACTCGAGCCTGCGCGCGATCATCAGCGAGTTTCGCGTGCCGCCCGACCCGCGCGGCCTGATCCACGCGCTGCACGATCGCGTCGAGCAATTGCGCGAGCGCCATGGCGTCGAGGCCCAGCTCGTCAACCATGCGCCGGGAATCGCGCTGACCACTGCGCAGGAGACGCAGGTACTGCACATCGTCTCCGAGGCGCTCGCCAACATCGGCCGCCATGCCGGCGCGACGCAGGCCTGGGTGTCGCTGATGCTGCACGACGGACAGGTCGAGGTCAGGGTGGAGGACAATGGCCGCGGGCTGCCCGAAGCAGCGGCCAAGTCCCCCGTGGCGGCCGGGCACCACGGGATCGAGATCATGCGCGATCGGGCGCGCCGCCTGGGCGGCAAGCTCGACCTCAGGCCGCGCCCCGGCGGTGGCACGACGCTGGAGCTGGATTTCCCGATGGCACAGGTTGTGCGCAGGGCATGAACGAAACGCCGCCGATCCGGGTCGTGCTGGTCGACGACCACGCGTTGTGCCGCAACGGCCTGACCGACTTGCTGCAGCACCGCGGCAACATGCAGGTCGTGGCTGCGCTCGGCGACCCCGGGCAACTCGTCGGCGTGCTGCGCGAGCACAAGCCCGACCTGCTCGTGCTCGACCTGCGCATGCCCGAGACCGATGGCCTGACGCTGCTGCGCCAGGTACGCGCCGAAGGCTGCGACACACCGGCCGTGATCCTGACGATGAGCGATTCCGAGGCCGACCTGGCGGCTGCGCTGCGCGCCGGCGTGCGCGGCTATCTGCTCAAGGACATGGAGCCCGAGGACGTGATGGCTGCGATCGGACGCGCCGCGCGCGGCGACCTGGCGGTCGCGCCGACGATGGCGGCCAAGCTCGCGCAGATGCTGCAAGGCGGCGGCAAGAGCGGCGACCGGCTCGGCATGCTGGCCTCGCTGACCGAGCGCGAGCGCCAGATCCTCGACCACCTGGCGCGCGGCGAGAGCAACAAGGCGATCGCGCGCGAACTCGACATCAGCCACGACACGGTCAAGCTGCATGTGCGCCACATCCTGTCCAAGCTCAGCCTGAGCTCGCGCGTCGAGGCGGCGGTGTTCGCGGTCGAGACGCGGCTCAGCGGAGAAGGCGCGCGCAACGACCCACCGCGGCGGCTGGAACGCTGAGCGCGTAGACGTTCGCCTGCGGCGCGGAGCGGTCTGCTCCCGCTTACAGAACCTGAACCTGTGCCCGGGCCTGTGGCTCCAGATCACCGGAAGCCGCCAGGCGAACTTCGTCCATGATCGCGCCGCTACCCGGGGCCGGTCCATCGATCTCCGCATTCGCATCGCCACTGCGTCCGGGCCCGGGGTGGACGGGGTATTCGCCCGCGTTCTCGCTGGGCCGCGCCGTTCGGGAAGACCTTGTTTTTGCGCGGCATGTCCCAAATCAAGCTTCTTCCACGTCCGGAAGCGTATGAAGGCGCAATCTCTCCGTCCACAAAAACAATCCCGGAGGCGCGACGATGAACGACTACGCCACCAGCCTCGCGGCCGCCCTGCCGGGCCCTGCAGGCCTCGCCCCCACCACTCGCAGGTCACTCGGGCTCATCGACGCCCGTCTCGACTGGGTTGTCAGCAAATACCTGGCTGCGTGGAATACGGCCGGCGACACCGATCGATTGCGGCATCTGCAGTCGACCTGGAACGAATTCGGCAGCTTCGAGGATCCGCTTGTCCGCCTGCAGGGCCGCTTCGCGATGAACGCCCACATCGCGGCCTGCCGGGCAGCGCGGCGAGGTGTCCGCTGGAGGGTGACGAGCGACATTGCGCACCAGCAGGGCCGAATCCTCTTCGCGTGGGCGGTACTCGACGGCCAAGGACGCGAGGTCCTCGTCGGGCACAGCTACGGCGAACTCGACGCGCAGGCGCGAATCCAGAAGATCGTCGGCTTCTTCTCATCGGTCAGTCACTCGAGGGCCGGCCCGGGCTGACCACCAAACGCGACGCCCCGTTCATCGGTCGAAGCAACGGGACAATCCTGCGGCCCTGCAAGCCGAGCACCCACCGATCCGCATGAGGGGCCGAGTGCCGGCGCGCCACTTGCGCAGCGGTGTCGCACGCGGGCGTGGTCTGGCGACGCTTGCCGAAGGGGTTGCACTCACAGCGCGCGCTGACGGCGTCGTCGTGATCTACAGTGGTGGCAAGGCTGCCGACACTCGACCAGAGCGGTGAAGTCAACGACTCGCTTCGAGCTCGCAGGCAAGTGCCAAACCGATGCGATTGAACGCAACCTGGTATCAGGGGCAGGCCGCCCAGTCGCCCGGCACCTTGCCGACCAGCAACAGGAAGCTCGAGAACGGCCCCATGTTGCCCATCGCCTCCATCTTCGGGCCCGCGAACTCGAGACGGCCGAACATCATTGCGCGCATCGGGCCGTAGTCGCCGGCGCCCATCTCGCGCCAGCGCGGCGTCTCGGCCCACATCAGGTAGTCGGCCGCGCCGTCGAGCTTGGCCGCGCGCGCCGCGCCGCCATAGACGCATTGCGCTTTCCCGTCCTTGAGCGCGATCTGCATCTCGATACGCTCGCTCTTCGGGCAGTCGGCACGGTAGATCTGCATCAGCTTATGGCCGCGCCCGCCGTCGTTCTTGATCCAACCCGATTCGACGAGCTTGTCGGTCAGCGTCGCATCGGCGTTCCAGGCGGCGCACATCGCCTGCGCCCAGGGCGGCGACATCGCGACTGCCGGCGTCTGCGCGACCGCCGGCAATGCAGCCGCGGCCGTGATGGCGAGTGCGGCGGCGAGAAGGCTCTTACGCGTCATGTTCAACCCTCGATCAGGCGGGCAGTTGCGGTGGACGCTTCGGCGACCTGCTGGCGTCCGAACCAGGCCAGCTCATCGCGCAGCCGCACGACCTCGCCGACGATGGTCAGGCAGGGCGACTGCAGGCCCGCGTGCGCGACTGCATCGGCAAGCGTCGCCAGCGTCGCGCACACGACCTGCTGCGAAGCGAGCGTGCCCTGCGCGACGACGGCGGCCGGCCAAGCGGGCGGCAGGCCATGCGCGACGAGCTGGGTGCAGATCGCGGGCAATCCGGTCAGGCCCATGTAGATCACGACCGTCTGGCGCGGACGCACGAGCGCGGGCCAGTCGAGGTCGCAACTGCCGTCCTTCAGGTGGCCGGTGACGAAGGTGCAGCTCTGCGCGAGATCGCGATGCGTGAGCGGGATGCCGGCGTAGCTGGCGACACCGCAGGCCGCGGTGATGCCGGGAACGACCTCGAAGGCGATGCCGGCGGCGGCGAGCACCTGCAACTCCTCGCCGCCGCGGCCGAAGATGAACGGGTCGCCGCCCTTCAGGCGCACCACTTGGCGCCCGGCGCGCGCGAGGCGCACGAGCAGCGCATTGATCTCTTCCTGCGCCATGCTGTGGCGGCTGCGCTGCTTGCCGACATAGATGCGCTCGGCGCCGGCGCCGACGAGGTCGAGCACCTGCGTGCCCACCAGATGGTCGTAGACGACCACGTCGGCCTGCGCAAGCAGGCGCGCCGCGCGCAGCGTCAGCAGGTCGGGGTCGCCCGGGCCGGCGCCGACGAGGTGCACCTTGCCGGCGCCGCCGGGTGCGGCTTTCGCGGGGGCGCGGGTGCGAGAACTCACGGCCATGTCCATTCGCGGGCGGGCGGCGCTGGCTCAGCCGCCGCAGCTGCCGCAAGCGCCGCCGCCGCAACCTGCGGCCTCGGGCGCCGGCGACGACCGACCGGCGTCCGGGACGAAGATGAAGCTGAAGGCATCGGGCTCGAGTTCGACGTAGTCGAGTTGCGTGTTCTCGAGCAGCGGCTGGTGCGCGCCGGCGATCACGATCGCAACGCCCTCGATCAGCAGGCGCATGTCGGCCTCCTGCGCCTCGTCGAAGCCCATCCCGTACTCGATGCCGCCGTCGGCGGCCTGGCGCGCAGCGATGCGCAGCGCCAAGTCCTCGGCAGCGCTGCGGCTCGCGGCCTGGCGGATCTGCGCCGCTGCGGCGGGGGTCAAGGTGAACATGGCAGCCTCCAAGCCTCCTAGTGCTCGCCCTTGGTGCGCAGCAGCCCGGCGAGGCGGTTGCCCTGCTTCTGCGGTCCGCCGCGCGGGAACAGCTCGTGCAAGTAGTGGTTGTTGCCGCGCCTGGGCCCCCACAACGCGGCAAAGTGGCGGATCATCGCGCGCACCTGGGCCTGCACGCCGTGCTCGGCGTAGTAGGCGCGCAGGTAGGCGATCACCTGCCAGTGTTCGTCGCCGAGTGCCAGGCCCTCGGCCTTGGCCTGGGCACGCGCGAAGTCCTCGCTCCAGTCGTCGAGGTTGCGCAGATAACCTTCGGAGTCGGTCTCGATCTGGCGCTCGCCGACCTGCAGCACGCGGACTGCGGGCTGGATGCCGGGGTAAGAATGCAATGTCGTCATGGTGGTCGTCAGCATGCCATAACCGGCTCGCGCGCCGACGCGGCGCGACGCGCAGCCGGCCGCGCCGACGACGCCTTCACCGCCCGCACGAAAGCGACGAAGCGCGCTGGCCAGCCCGCACCGCCGGCGCTGCGCAGATGCGCATAGGTGGCCAGCAGGTTGCGATGCACGAGGCCGTCGTGGTGACCATCGATGCCGTGGCCGCGCAAGACGCGGTAGGCGAAGCGCGCGCCCGGCGCCAGGTTGTCGAGGCTCGAGTAATGGAACTCGTGGCCGCGCAGCAGGCCCTCGGCAGCGCTGCCCGGCGCAGGCGGCCAGGGGTGCCGAGTGGTCGGCTGCAACTGCACGTAGCCGCGGCCCACCGGGCGCTCGTGCACGGTCACGTCGCCGGCAATCGCACCGACCATGCTGCAGCTACGGCCCTGCCAGGTGAGGCTGCGTGCAAGGTACATCAGGCCGCCGCATTCGGCATGCGTCGGCAGCCCGGCCTCGATGGCGGCAGCGATCTCTGCGCGCAGGCTCGCGTTGGCTTCCAGCGCCTGCATGAACATTTCGGGAAACCCGCCACCGATGAAGAGGCCGTCCACCGGCGGCAGGTTGGCGTCGTGCAGCGTGTCGATGGGCACCAACTCGGCGCCGGCGGCGCGCAGCGCGGCAAGGTCGTCGGGATAGTAGAAGCCAAAGGCCCGGTCCTGCGCGATCGCGATGCGCACCGGCTCGACCCACCGTGTCGGCTCCGCGGCGGCGACGCCTGCCGCCGCACGGGGACGACGCAGCGGGCGCGCGCTCGCGGCGAGCTCGAGCACGCGCTGCAGGTCCACCTGCGCGGCGACGCGGCGCCCGATGTGGCCGATGCGCTCGGCAGCGTCATCGAGTTCGCGCCCGGGCGTGAGGCCGAGGTGGCGTTCGGTGAGCGCAAGACCGTCTTCGCAGGCGAGCGCGCCGAGCACCGGCACGTCGGTGTAATGCTCGATCACGGCGCGCAGCTTGGCCTCGTGGCGGCTGCCGCCGAGCTTGTTGAGCACCACGCCGGCAATGCGGATATGGCGATCGAAGGCCTGATAGCCGAGGATCAGCGGCGCGATGCCGCGCGTCATGCCCTGCGCGTCGAGCACCAGCAGCACCGGCAGGCCGAGCATGCGCGCCAGTGCCGCATTGCTGTTGCTGCCGTCGAGCGCCAGGCCGTCGTAGAGGCCCTTGTTGCCCTCGACGATGCTGATGTCGGCCCCTGCCGCCCGCGCAGCGAAGGCGGCCACGATCTCGGCGCGCTCCGACAAGTAGGGGTCGAGATTGAAGCAGTCGCGCCCTGAAGCTGCGGCGAGCCACATCGGGTCGATGTAGTCGGGACCCTTCTTGAACGGCTGCACCGCCAGCCCGCGCTCACGCAATGCCGCGCACAGGCCGAGACTGACCGTCGTCTTGCCCGACGACTTGTGCGCGGCCGAGACCATCAGCCGCGGCGCTTTCATGCCGCCTCCCCGGCAGCGTCATGCTGCGGCTTGACGATCTGGTCGCGCGGCATGAAGTCGAGCACGCGCACCCCGATCGCGGTGATCAGGAACGCCGCGCCGATGCCGCCCAGCCCGAGCAGCCACTCGGGCAGGCGCGGCGCGTAGTGCGTGACCGCGCCGTCCGCGAAGGTGCTCGATGCCGTGAAGCCAGGGAAGATCTCGAGCGGAAACGCCTGGCCGCCGATGATGAACACGTAAAGCCACGCAAACGCGCCGAGCACGACGAGCGCCGCGGCGGCCAGCGTCGCACGCGGCCCGGCCACGCGTGGATGAAGCAGCAGCAGCAGCGGCAGCAAGCTGCCTGCGAGCACGTAGCCGCCCCAGAGCAGCAGCGGGAAGACACCGCCATCGCGCAGGATGAAGGTCTCGAACGCGGTCTCGCGCGCGAAGTACAGGTTGACCAAGTGATGGACCACGACCAGGTAGAACGCCGCGCTGACGAAGACCGCGAGCAGGCGCGTCATGCGCCGCTGCACCTCGGCGTCGGGCGTGCGCGCATTCCACGCATGCAACGCCGCCTGCACGATCAGGAACACCGCCAGGCCCCAGGTGAAGGAGAGCACGATGAACAGCGGCGGCAGCAGCGCCGACCCATAGGCCTGGCGCGCGACGAGGAAACCGAAGATCAGACCGGTGCCGGTGGTCAGCACGAAGCGCCAGACCAGCACCGCGAGGCCGGCCGCGCCGCTGTAGCGGTTCATGCTTCGCTCGAACATCGTCCACAGGTAGACGACGACGATCGCCGCCATGCCCGAATACAGCAGCACGTTCCACGCAAACACCGAGCTCGGGTTGTAGTGCGTTGCGGCGACGATCAGCCGATCGGGGCGGCCGAGGTCGAGCATCAGCACCATCAGCCCGCCGGCGAGCATCGCCAGGCACAGCAGGCCCGACAGCGGCGCGCTCGGCTTGTACGCCTTCTGGCCGAAGACCGACGCGATCGAGGCCACGTTGAGCACCCCCGACGCGGCGACGATCATGAAGATCGCGAACACATGCGGCAGGCCCCACACGACCTGGTTGTCCATGCCGGTGACGACGTGGCCACCCTCTTCCATGAAATGCGCCGCGCCCAGCCCGACCGCAACGACGAGGCCGGCGAGCGCGACGAGGGCGTAGAAGTGCGGCGCGCCGAAGCGGGATTGCGTTCATGCCAACCCCTGATAGCGCACGCCCGGATCGAGCTTCAGGTCGGCACGCAGCGGCTTGCTCGCCACTTCGCGCAGCCGCGCCGCGATCGCGCTCGCCGGGTTGTTGAGGTCGCCGAACAGCATCGCCGCGTGGCCCGCCTTGGCGCAGGCCTCGACGCAGGCCGGCGTGCCGCCCTTGTCGATGCGGTGCACGCACAGCGTGCAGCCTTCGACGCAGCCCTTGCCGCGCGGCACGTCGGCCTTCTGTTCGGTGAGCGGCTCGTGCACGAACGAGCGCGCCTTGTACGGGCAGGCCATCACGCAGTAGCGACAGCCGATGCAGGTATGGCGGTCGACGAGCACGATGCCGTCGGCGCGCTTGAACGAGGCGCCGGTCGGGCACACGTCGACGCAGGGCGGCTCGGCGCAGTGCTGGCACATGACGGGCAGCGACTGCGTGCGCCCGGTCTTGATTTCCCGGATCTCGACCTTGCGGATCCATTGCGCCGAGGTCGGCGAGGGCCGCGGGTCGAGGCCGTTCTCGGTGTTGCAGGCGGTCACGCAATCGGTGCAGCCGGTGGCGCATTTCGTCGTGTCGACGAGCAGGCCCCAGCGGACCTTGGCGTTCGCGCCGGCCGCCGGGTTGGAAGCCGCGGCCTGCGCAACTTCCATCAGGTAGAGGCCGGGCGCGATCATCACGCCGCCGGCCGCGCCCGCTGCAAGGCCGAGGAACGAGCGCCGGCCCGCCAGGGCCTGCGCCGCACCGCTGTCGCGACCGGGTCTGGTCTTCATCGGGCCGGCAGCGGCTGGGCCGCGATCTGGCGCCACTGGGCGACGAGCCTGGCCTCGGCACTGCCCACGCGCGGGTGATTCAGCGGCACGAAGGCCGAGGCCCGAGGCTTGCTCGCGTGGCACTCGAAGCAATCGACCTTGACCGCGGCGAAGCTGTGGCAACTGACGCAGAAGTCGGTCTTCGCCGCGGCGACGCTGCCGGTGGCGCTGCTCGCATGGCAATCGATGCAGCCCTTCAGGCTCGCGCGTGCGTCGCGCACGCCCTGGTGCACGGTCTCGTTGCGCTGGTGCTTGAGCAGCTCAGGGTGGTTGCGGCGCATGAAGGCCGGCTCGGCGACGCAAGCTTCGCCGCGCGCGCGCTCGATCGTCGGCTCCAGGCCCCGGCCCGCCGCCGCGCCTTCGGCCAGCGCCGGGCCCGCAAGCGCCGCGCTTGCGAGCGCGAGCGCAGCCGCAGCGCGGCGCGCGAGGGCGCTGCGCCGCTGCTTCACTACTCCCCCAGGCCCATCTGGATGTAGCCCGTCGGGCAGACATCCTTGCAGATATGGCAACCGATGCACTTGGCGTAGTCGGTGTCGACGTAACGACCCATCGTCGCCTTGGCCTTGGGCACCTTGAACACGGCAGTCTGCGGGCAGTAGACGACGCAGTTGTCGCACTCGAAGCACAGGCCGCAACTCATGCAGCGCTTGGCCTCGGCGACGGCCTCGGCCTCGGTGAGCGGCAACACGCGCTCCTCGAAGTTGCCGAGCGCGCGCTCGGCGTCGAGCGTCACGACCTTGCGCCGGTTGCGCGCGCTGAACGGGAAGTGGCCGAGGAACAGCTCCTCGTGCGGGATCACGTAGCGGTCGCTGCGGTTGTCGAAGTTGTGGATCGCGCCGGTGCTGACGTCGGTGCCGCGCATCGGATCCGCAACCTCGGTGATCGTCAACCCCCTCTCGATCATCTTGCGCTTCAGGTCGAAGCTGTGGACGTCGATCTTGGGCCGCTTGTCCTGCGCCTCGCCGCGCAGGAAGCGGGCTATGCCGTCGGCGGCGATCGCACCATGCCCGATCGCGGTCGTCAGCAGGTGCGGGCGCACCACGTCGCCGCCGACGAACACGCCCGCCTGGCCCTGCACCTGGTAGTTGCGGTCGGCGTTGATGCCGCCCTTGCCGTTGTTGAACTCGTCGAGCCCGGTGAAGTCGACCGCCTGGCCGATCGCCGAGACGATCAGGTCGGCCGGGATGTCTTCCTCGGTGCCCTCGATGTTCTTGATCTCGAGCCGGCCGCCGGCGATCCTGGCCTCGCAGCGCATCACGCGCAGCGCGACCGCGCGCCCGTCGGCGTCGCGCACCACGGCCACCGGCGCCAGGCCGCCACGGATCGCGATGCCCTCGGCCAGCGCCTGCTCGACCTCGTGCCGGCTGGCCTGCATCTTGTCGACCGCGAAGATCGAGGTCAGCGTGACCTCGGCGCCCTGCTTGGCCGAGACCTCGGCCACGTCGTGCGCGGCATGACCGGCGATCGCATGTTCGGGGCGGTCGCTCGGGTTGATTTTGTCGATATGGCCCAGGCGCCGCGACACCGTCGCGACGTCGATCGACGTGTCGCCGCCGCCGACGACGACGACGCGCTTGCCCACGTGGCGCAGCCGCCCGTCGTTGAAGGCCTTCAGGAACGAAGTCGCGGTGACGCAGTTGGGCGCGTCGGCGCCCTCCACCGGCAACGCGCGCCCGGCCTGCGCGCCCAGGCCCAGGAACACGGCGTCGAACTCGGCGCGGATGGCCTCCATCGTCACGTCGGTACCGATGCGGCAGTTCATGCGCGTCGCGACGCCGAGGTCGAGGATGCGCTGGATCTCGGCGTCGAGCACGTCGCGCGGCGTGCGAAAGCCCGGGATGCCGTAGCGCATCATGCCGCCGAGCTCGGCGCGCTCGTCGAAGATCGTGACCGCGTGGCCCTGCAGCGCCAGCTGGTAGGCCGCCGACAGGCCGGCCGGGCCGCCGCCGATCACGGCCACGGTCTTGCCGCTGCTCGTGGCCGGCTTCGTGAACGCGAGCTTGTTCGCGATCGCGTACTCGCCCAGGAAATGCTCGACCGAGTTGATGCCGACGAAGTCTTCGACCTCGTTGCGGTTGCAGCCCGACTCGCACGGCGCCGGGCAGACCCGGCCCATCACCGACGGGAAGGGATTGGCCTGCGTCAGGCGCCGGAACGCGTACTCCTGCCACGGCACGCCGGCGGGCGGCTTCTCGATGCCGCGCACGATGTTCAGGTAGCCGCGGATATCCTCCCCCGACGGGCAACTGCCCTGGCAGGGCGGCGTGCTCTGGATGTAGGTCGGGCACTTGTGCGAGTGATCGGCGCTGAAGATCTGCTGCTGCCAGGCGCGCGGCTTGTGGTCGCCGTCCTTGAAGCGCCTGTAGGTCAGCGGCTTCGCCTCGGCGGTATCGGCCTGTGTGGACATCGTGATGTCTCCCATGATTAACGTTGCTCGCCGAGCCGGATGGCCTTGCTCACCAGTTGGTGCACGCCGCCGACCATGCTCATGTCGAATCCGTAGTAGGGCAGCACCTTGCTGAACTGCGCCTTGCAGATCGCGCAGATGGTGGCCATGAAGTTCACGCCGTGACCATCGACGACCTGCTTGAGCGCTTCCATGCGCGGCAGCGCGCCCTTGACGCGCAACTCCATCAGGTCGTCGGTGAGCAGGCCGCCGCCGCCGCCGCAGCAGAAGGTGGCGTCGTGCGTGGTGCCGGGCGCCATGTCGTGGAAATGGTTGGCGACCGACTTGATGATCTCGCGCGGGATCGTGAACTGACCGCCCGGCATGCGGCCCATGCGCGATGCGCGCGCGACATTGCACGAGTCGTGGAAGGTGACGATGCGGTCGTCGTTCTTTTCCTTGTCGAACTTCAGCGCGCCCTGGGCGATCAGGTCATGGGTCAGCTCGCAGATGTGCTGCGGCACCGGGTAGCGCGCATCGAGCCAGTCGAAGGGGCCGATCAGCGTGTTCCAGAAGCTGTAGGCGACACGCCAGGCGTGGCCGCATTCGCCGACGACGATGCGCTTGACGCCGAGCTCCTGCGCCGCCTCGCGCACGCGCAGCGAGATGTTGCGCATCTGCTCGTAGTTGCCGATGAAGAGGCCGAAGTTGCCCGCCTCCGAGGCGTGCGAACTGAGCGTCCAGCTGATGCCGGCAGCGTGGAAGACCTTGGCGTAGCCGATCAGGCTCTCGACATGCGGCTCGGAGAAGAAGTCGGCCGACGGCGTGACGAGCAGCACCTCGGCGCCCTTCACATCGAGCGGGAAGCGAACGTCCTGACCTGTCTCTTCCTTGGTGTCTTCCTCGAGCCCGAGCAAGGTGTCCTCGAGCGCCGGGCCCGGGATGCCCAGGTTGTTGCCGATCTTGTGGACCTTGCCGATGATCTCGTTGCTGTACTTCTGGCCCATGCCGATGGAGTCCATGATCTCCCTGGCGGCCATCGTGATCTCGGCGGTGTCGATGCCGTAAGGGCAGAACACCGAGCAGCGCCGGCACTCCGAGCACTGGTTGAAGTAGCTGTACCACTCGTCCAGCACTTCGCGCGTCAGGTCTGCGGCGCCGACGAGCTTGGGGAAGTGCTTGCCGGCGAAGGTGAAGTGGCGCCGGTAGACCTTGCGCATCAGGTCCTGGCGCGCCACCGGCATGTTCTTCGGGTCGCCGGTGCCGAGGAAGTAGTGGCACTTGTCGGAGCAGGCGCCGCAGTGCACGCACGCGTCCATGTAGACCTTGAGCGAGCGGTACTTGCCGAGCAGCTCGCCCATCTTGGCGATCGCCTTGTCGTGCCAGTCCTCCACCAGTTCGCCCGGGAAGCCGATCGCCTTCTGGATCGGCGGCGCGGCCACGAAGGGCTTGATGTGCGCCATCGCGCCCACCTGCACCAGCGGGATGACCGGGTACTCCTTGAGCGCGGGCGTCGCGAAGGCAGCGGTGGCCATGGCAGCGCCCTACTTGCGCTCGAGCACCGCCGCCCAGGCGGCGACATGGCGCGCCTCGCGCGCACTGTCGGTCTGGTTGCGCGTCGGGCTGAAGAACAGGCCCGGCGCGTGCAGCAGCTTGCTGATCGGGAACACGATCATCAGCGCTGCGACCAGCGCCAGGTGGATCAGCAGCGCCGGGTCTGCCGGCAGCGGCTGCACCGTCAGGCGCATCAGGCCGAGCATGAAGGCCTTGACGGCGACGATGTCGGTCGGCGCGACGAAGCGCATCCCGAGCCCGGTCAGGCCGATCGCGAGCAGCAGCGCCAGCATCAGGTGGTCGGACGGCGTCGAGATGTAGCGCACGCGGTCGACCAGGATCCTGCGCGCCCACAACCCGGCCAGCGCGCCGACGAGCGCAAACCCGGCATAGGTGCCGAAAGGCTGGACCCACACCACCGGCAGCCAGACCGGCTCCTGGAAGTAGCGCACGTGGCGCAGCAGCACCAGCAGCAGTGCGGCGTGGAAGGCCCAGCCGAAGGCCCAGGTCCACTTGCTGGAGCGAAACAGGCTCTCGAAGAACATCACCTCGCGCGCGACGCGCATCCCGACGCCGGTGGTCGTGAGCGGCGCGGGCGTGGTCGGGATCTTCAGCGGCGCGGGCGTGCGCGCGTAGTCGACGATCTTGCGCGCAAGGCCCGCCACCAGCAGCGCGGTGGCGAGGTAGAACAGCGCGGCGTAGAAGACGCTCAGCGGCGACATCGCGTCAGCTCAGGCTCTTGCGATGCGCGCGCCGTGGTTCAGACGCAGCCGGTAGGTTTCGGCAGGCCGGCGATCTTGCACGCCTGCTTGGCCGGGCCATACGGGAACAGCTCGTAGAGATACTTGCTGTTGCCCTTGTCCGGCCCGAGCTGCTTGCCGATCGCCTTGGTCAGCACCCGCACCGCGGGCGCGATCTGGTACTCGTTGTAGTAGTCGCGCAGGAAGTTGACGACTTCCCAGTGGCTGGGCGTCATCTCCAGGTTCTCTTCCTTGGCGATGTGCTCGCCGACTTCCTGCGTCCACTCCGCGAGGTTGATGAGGTAGCCCTCTTCGTCGGTTTCGTAGCTCTTGCCGTTGACTTCGATGCTCATGCCACTCTCCAGTTCGGGTTCGGTTTCAGGTGACGGATGGGACGGCGACTGCGGGCAGTCACAGCCAGGAATGGGTGGTCTTGCGCTCGGCGACCAGATCGACGAAGCCGCCGTAGTCGACGAGCGTGATGCCCTCGGCGAGCATCGCGGTGACGGCGCGCGCATCGCAGTCGGGCTGCAGCGCATAGACCTGAAGGCGCCCGCAGGCGGCGCGCAGCGCGGCGCCGTCGGCGTTGCCCTGCGTCGCGGCATAGACGCCGTCCTCGATCAGCAGCAGCGCGCTGCCCGGCTGGGCCAGGCGCAGGCAGCTCTCGAGCGTGCGCGATTGAGATGGAGACTTGTTGACGATGTGCAGCATAGAAATCAGTGCCCCTTGGCCGTCGGGTACGCCGGCCGATCCCCCGCGGGGATGCGGGTCCGCTTGGGGCGGCCCGGCGCTGGACCCGCTTGAAGAATGACTTCGTGGTTCATGACCGCTAGAAGCTCAGCACCACGTCCTGCGCTGCCATCAGCTCGCCCATCTCGGCGCTGCTCAGCACCTCGACGTCGACCAGCAACTGGTCTTCGCTGATGCCGCGCGCCGCGAGCGATTCGCGCTCGACATACAGCTTCTCGACATCGTAGCCATCGAGCGCGCGGTAGGTCGGCGAGAAGTTCTTGATGCCCACCGCCTTGGTGTTCTGGCCCTTGAGCAGTTCGTAGACGCCGTCGTCGAGAAACACGAGGCTCACGTCCTGGTCGAAGGTGGCGGTGATCAACACCACCTCCAGGCTCTCGAGCGCGTAGATCGTTCCGTAGGGCGCCCTGCGGTTGACGAACATGACCTTCTTGATCCGGCTTGCGTCGGTCATGACCGGCCTCCCCTCGGCCCCCAGGCGGCCGCTTCGCCCGCGTCGCTGCGGCCCTGCGCTCAGTCTCCGAAGGTCACGACGCGGTCGGCCTTGATGGCGCTGTCGACCAGTTGGCCCAACCCCGAGATGCGGAACCCCGGCGCCAGCACCTCGTCCTTGATGCCACGGCGCAGCGCGGCGGCTACGCAGACCACGAGGTCGATCTTGTGCTCGGCGGCGAGCGCCGACCAGCGGTTGACGATGTGGCGGTCGTCCTGCGGCGGCTCGGTCAGGCGCGTCGCGTTGTTGACCCCGTCGTGATAGAAGAACACGCGCTGGATCTCGTGGCCCTTGGCGATCGCTGCGGTTGCGAACTGCCAGGCGCTGTCGGACGCCTGGTGCGTGTACGGCCCTTCGCTGACCATCAGACCAATTCTCATCTTCAGTTCCGTGATAGATCACCCCCCCCCCGGGCCGCCTTTCCCCGCCGCTGGCGCGCCCGGGAGCGCCGAAGGCGCTTCGGGGGTGGGACATCAGAATCGGATGTGCGTGGACGCGTTCAGGCTCGCGCGCGAACCGCGCCAGTCGTCGATCAGGTACTTGGTGAACGGCAGGTCGCACTTGTCGAAGAAGCCCGGCCAGCCGATGCGCTCGATCCAGTCCGACATCCGCTCCCAGGAGCGTGCGTCGTTCTTGTAGGTGTAGAGAATCTTCTTGACGATCGCCGAGACTTCCGGCCAGCGCGGCGGGTTGTTGGGCAGGCCGGCGGCGACCATCTTCATGAAGGTCGGCTTGCCGCGCGCGTTGGAGTTCTTGCCGCCGACCCAGATCGCGAACTTGGTGTGCTCGGGGTCGTTGATCTGCATCGGCGGGCACGGCGGGTAGCAGGCGCCGCAGCACATGCATTTCTTCTCGTCGATCTCGAGCGAAGGCCTTCCGTTGACCATCGCCGGGCGGATCGCCGCCACCGGGCAGCGCGCGACGACCGCCGGGCGCTCGCAGGCGTTGGCGACGAGCGCGTGGTTGATCTTGGGTGGCTTGGTGTGCTGGATCACGACCGCGATGTCGGCCTGGCCGCCGCAGTTGATCTCGCAGCACGAGGTCGACAGGCGCACCCGGTTGGGCATCTCCTCCTTGACGAAATCCTCGTAGAGATCGTCCATCAGCGCCTTGACGGCGCCCGACGCGTCGGTGCCCGGGATGTCGCAGTGCAGCCAACCCTGCGTGTGCGCGATGGCCGACACCGAATTGCCGGTGCCGCCAACCGGGAATCCGTTGCTCGTCAAGGCCTCGATGAGCGGCGCGACGCGCTTCTCATCGCCGACCATGAACTCGATGTTGCTGCGGATCGTGAATCGCACGTGGCCGTCGGCAAACTTGTCGGCGATGTCGCACAGCTTGCGGATCGTGTAGACGTCCATCTGGCGCTGCGTGCCGGCGCGCACGGACCAGATCTCGTCGCCTGAATGCGCCACATGGTGCAGCACGCCCGGGCGCGGCCGGTCGTGGTACTTCCAGTTGCCGTAGTTCTTCAGCATCAGCGGATGCAGATACTGCTTGTTGTCGGGCACGCCGCTTTCGATCGGGGTACGCATGGCCATGTTCGTTTCCCTCGTGGTGTTCAGGCTGCTGCGGCCTTGCGGGCGTTGATCTTGGCGACCTCGTCGTCCCAGCCGTCGGTGCGCACGTAGGGGTTGGTGCGCGGCGTCGCGACCATGTTCGGGTCGACCTCGACGTCAATGCCTTCGAGGAAGTTCACGAGCCCGATGCGCTCGATCATCTCGCCGGTGCGCTCGTGCTCGAGCGCGTTCTCGGCGAAGAAGTCGATCGTCTTCTGGCCGAGCTCGACCAGCGCCTCGAAGTCCTCGTCGGTCTTGAGCGGCATGAAGGGCACGATCACGGTGCCCATCAGGTCGCCGATCTTCAAGGTCCGCTTGCCGCCGACCAGGATCGTCGCGCCGGTATCGGTGCCGTGCGCGAGCGCGCCGGTCATCACGTTGATGCAATGCATGCAGCGCACGCAGTTGCCGTTGTCGATCTCGAGGCACTGCGTGTCGTTGATCGCGACGCTGCTGATCTTCGGACCCGTGGAGACATCCTTAGCCTCCTTCAACATGATCGTCTTGGTCGGGCAGCGGGAGATGACGTCGTTGACGAGCTCGGTCATGCCGTGCTTGGCGACCCACTTGCGCGCCAGCGCCTCGTCGGTGCGGATGTTGTCGCGCCAGGTGCCGATCACGGCCATGTCGGCGCGCTGGATCGAGTTCATGCAGTCGTTGGCGCAGCCCGAGAACTTGAACTTGAACTTGTAGGGCAGCGCCGGGCGGTGGATGTCGTCGGTGAAGGTGTTGAGCACCTGGCGGTGCGCGCGCGCCTCGTCGAAGCAGGATTGCTCGCAACGCGCGGCACCGACGCACGACATCGAGGTCCGCACCGCCGGGCCGGCGCCGCCGAGGTCGAAGCCGATCTCGTTGATGGCGTCGAAGGCGTCCTGCACCTTGGCCGTCGTCGCGCCCTGGAACATGATGTCGCCCGACTGGCCATGGAATGCGATCAGCCCCGAGCCGTGCTCTTCCCAGATGTCGCACATCTTGCGCAGCACGTCGGTGGTGTAGTGCATTCCCGGCGGCGGCTGCACGCGCAGCGTGTGGAACTCCGACGACAGCGGGAACTGGCTCGCGACCTCGGAGAAGCGCGGGATCACGCCGCCGCCGTAGCCGTACACGCCGACCGTGCCGCCCTTCCAGTAGCCCTTGCGGGTGGTGTAGGAATGCTCGAGCTGACCCATCAGGTCGACCATGTAGTCCTTGTCGGCGGCAAGGCGCTTCAGGCCGGTCACGAAGCTGGGCCAGGGGCCGCTCTCGAGCTGGTCGAGCATCGGGGTGTCGTAGGGCTTCTTGGCCATGCGTTGTCTCCTGTCGGGTGATGCCGCGCCGGCAGCGCGGCGGGCATCACGGGGCGCCTCGAATGCTGCGCATCTTCGTCTCCGGGTTGGGCCCGCGCTATCCCTCCGGTTGATTAGCCCTGGATATGCCGAATAGGGGGGTGGCCGACCTACCCATAAGGGTTAGATCGCGACCCCCCGTCCCGGCTATGGACCGGCGCCCGGGCGCGGCGCTCAATTGCGCACCCGCCAATGCATTCCCGAAGCGCCGCGCAACTGCCTGTCCATGGACCGTATCACGCCCCTGCTCAAGCTGCGCGCGCCGCTGGGCAAACAGGAGATCGAACTGCAGCAGCTCGACATGCAAGCCGGCGGCATGAGCCTGCTGCGCACGCGCATCCGTGAAGGGAGCCGCTTCACCGTGTTCGACATCGATCCGCACACCGCCGCAGCCTGGGGCGAGGCGCTGCAGCGCTGGGCGCGGGCGCAGGAGACTTGAGCGTGATGCAGGTCGAAAGCGCCGAGCCTGCGGTCGACGTGGCCTTCGCCGTCGAGGGCCGCAGCCTGCCGCGCGACCATGCGCAGGCGCTCGCCGATGCGTTGGCCGAGCACCTGCCCTGGCTCGCCGGGCACCCGACCGCGGGCATCCATGCGGTCAAGGTCGTTCCCGGCAGCGAGCCGGTGGCATGGCTGTCGGCGCGCGCCCGCCTGTTGCTGCGCGTGCCGCAGTCGCGCGCGGCGGAACTGGCAGCGCTGCAAGGGCGTACCCTCGCCGTCGGCGACAGTGCGCTGCGCCTGGGCGCGCCCAAGCCGCACCCGCTGCAGCCGCACGGCACGCTGTACGCCTACTTCGTCGCCGCCGCGAGCGCCGACGAGGGCGAGTTCATGCGCGGCGTCGAAGCCGAGTTGGCAGCGCGCGGCATCGCCTGCAGAACCGTCTGCGGCAAGCGTCAGCAGCGCGCCTCGGGCGCAGGGCCGTTGGTCGGCTTCAGCCTGATGCTGCACGAGCTCGACGCCGCCGCTTCGCTCGCCGTGCAGCGCACCGGCATCGGAGCGCATCGCGCACTCGGCTGCGGCCTGTTCGTGCCGCACAAGTCCGCAGCCGCGGTCGGCGCCTGAACCCGGATCGCCACACCCAGCCATGGAGACCCATCGATGAGCTATACCGTGAACGGCCAGGAACTCGAGACCGACGAGCAGGGCTACCTGCTCGAGCCCGACTATGGCGAAGAGGTCGTGCGCGTCATCGCCGCGGCCGAGAGCATCACCCTCACCGACGCGCACTGGACGGTCGTCAACTACCTGCGCGATCAATACCGCGAGCACGGGCACACGCCGAACTTTCGCAACCTGCTCAAGGGCGTGGCCGAGCTGCTGCCCGGCTGCGACAGCAAGGCGCTGTACGACCTGTTCCCGCTCGGCCCGGCCAAGCAGGCGGCCAAGGTCGCCGGGCTGCCGCAGCCGCTGGGCAAGGGCGGCTACTGATGATGTCTCGACCCCCAGGACGCTGCGCGTCGCCCCCCGAGGGTGAGCGTCCGGCTGGGGGCGGCCCGGCGCCGGACCTGACCTGACCCCATGGCCAAGCTGCGCCTGAAGAGCCAGTGGTTCAAGGCCGACGCGCCCCGGTCGTCCGAGGAGACGGCGGGCGCAATGGCCTTCATCGTCTGGCGCGTGGCGCACAACGCGCTCGCACAGATGCGCGGTGCGCGCTTCGACATCGACATCGGTGAGCCCTACTTCGGCTTCATGCGCGAGTGGCTCGTGTTCCTGGTCCAGGTCCTCGACCGCATGGCGCACGACTCCATGCCGGCCGCCGAGCGCGTCGCCTTCACGACGGCGCTCGTGCGCCGCGTAGCCGATCACCTGGCCGAAAACGAGGAGCGCCTGCTCGGCGCGCCCGCGCCAGGCGAGGAGAGCCGCCAAGGACGCTTCATCGACCTCGTGAACCAGCTCGCGCCGCACTACGCCGAGTTCGGCCACGACGCCGACGGGCCGGACTTCGCGTTCATGCGCTACCTCGGCCATCGCATCGAGGCGCTGATGCCCGAGAAGGACAGGCACTGGGTGGTCGACCAGGTAGTCGCGATCGAAGCCCCGGAGGCGGTGCAGATGCTGCAGCGCAGCCTGCAGGGCCTGCGGTCGAACGAGCCGCGCGCACCGCGCCGCGGCGTGCTGAGCGGAGACTGAAGTGCAATGACGACCGCCTGCCTCACCCGCACCGGCAGCCCGTTCGACCTCGACGACGGCGCGGCCTACCGGCAATGGCGCGACGCCAAGCTCGCGCGCCAGCCGCGGCGCGTCGAGGACCTGATCGTCGACGTCGCCGACCCGCGCCGCCTGCAACCGCGCGAGCGCGACGCGCTGCTCGAGCGCTGCCGCGACGCCAACATGGCCGTCTACCGCAGCCCGCAGACGGGTGCCGACAAGGAGCTGCCGCGCCTGCTCGCGGCGCAGCTCGGCCTGCGGCGGCTCGACGCGAACTGGCTTGCAGACGAGGACGGCATCTCGCAGATCGCGGTGCGCGACGGCAGCGCCGGCAGCGCGGCCGACTTCATCCCCTACACCGAACGCGCGATCCAGTGGCACACCGACGGCTACTACCACCCGCAGCAGCGGCGCATCCGGGCCATGGTGCTGCACTGCGTGCGCGCAGCCGCCGAGGGCGGCGCCAATGCGCTGATGGACCACGAACTGGCCTACATCAGCCTGCGCGACGCCGACCCGGGCCATGTGCGCGCGCTGATGGCCGGCGACGCGATGACGATCCCGGCGCGCATGGGCGAGGCCGGCATTGCGCGTCCGGCGCAGGCCGGCCCGGTGTTCGCGGTCGATGCGGCCGACGGTGCACTGCACATGCGCTACACCGCTCGCACGCGCAGCATCGAGTGGAAGGCCGACCGCTCGACGGGCGCCGCGGTGGCCTTCCTGCGCCAGTTGCTCGCGAGCGCCGACGCGCCGCGCTTCACGCTCAGGCTGGAGCCGGGCATGGGCATCGTCTGCAACAACGTGCTGCACGACCGCAGCGCATTCGAAGACGACCCGCTGCGGCCGCGGCTGCTCTATCGCGCGCGCTTCCTCGATCGCGTTGCGACCTTCTGAGGGCTTGCCGATGTCGCACCAGCTCAGCCTCTGGCGCGCCGCGCAACTCGTCGGCGTGGCGCGCGGTGTGCTGCAGCAGCAGGTGCGCGACGGCAAGCTGGCGCTCAACGAAGGCCTGGTGTCGACCGCCGAACTGCTCGCGCTGTACCCGCAGGCGCGGCTCGAGGAGCACGGCCTGCTCGAGCGTGTGGCGCGCATCCGCGACGAGGCTTTCGGCCGGCGCGTGCGCGAGCGCCTGCTGCCGAGCCAGGAGGTGCTGGCGCAGCGCCTGTTCCAGCAGAGCCAGGATCTGGCCGACCTGCAGCGCCACCTGCAGCGCTATCACAGCCTCGTGGTCGCGATCCAGCAGCGCGTGCGCGAGTTGCGCGGGCCCAGCGGCGACGGCGGGCCGCTGGACGAGCTCGATCATCTGGTGACGCAGGGGCTGGCGCGCGTGCTGGCCACCGAATCGGCCGACGTGCTGGAGGTGATGGACGGTATGTTGAAAGTCATGTCGGCGCAGGTCACCGTTCGGCCGAGCGGCCACGAGTTCACCGTCGAGGGCCACGACACGTTGCTGCAGGCCGGCCTGCGTGCCGGGCTGATGCTCAACTACGGCTGCGGCAACGGCAGTTGTGGCATGTGCAAGGTGCGCGTGATCGCGGGCGAGGTGGTGCGCACCCAGCCCTTCGACTACCCGCTTTCCGAGGCCGAGAAGCGCCAGGGCTACACCCTCGCCTGCGCCCACACCGCGGCCAGCAGCGAGCTCACGCTCGAACTGCTCGAAGCCGGCGGCCCGGAGGACATCCCGCTGCAGCAGATCGTGTGCCATGTGCGCGCGGTCGGCGAGCTCGCGCCCGACACGCGGCTCTTGCACCTGCAGACGCCGCGCACGCACCGGCTGCGCTTCCTGGCCGGGCAGTCGGTCACGCTCGGCCTGGCCACCGCCGGCGGCGACGTGCATTCGCTGCGCCCGGTGGCGAGCTGCCCCTGCGACGACCGCAATCTGCACTTCTTCATCGCCCGCGACGACACCGACGCCTTCGCGAGCCGCTTGTTCGCCGGCCAGCTCAAGCCCGGGGACACAGTCACCGTGTGGGGCCCGAGCGGCAGATTCGTGTTGAGCGAAGGCCCGCGCCCGCTCGTCTTTGCCGCCTGCGACACCGGCTTTGCGCCGATCAAGAGCCTGATCGAGCACGCGCTCGCGCTCGACGCCGCGCCCTCGATGTCCCTCTTCTGGCTCGCGACGCGCAGCGACGGGCATTTCATGGCCAACCAGTGCCGCGCCTGGTCGGAGGCGCTCGACAGCTTCGAGGTCGCGCTGTCGACGCACGCCATCGCGGCCGTGGGCGCACACCAGATCGCGCGCGCGATGCGCGCCGACCTGTTCGACATCGAGTGCGACTTCTACCTCGCCGGCCCGCCGGACTTCGTCGAAGCGCTCGCCGACGACCTGCGCGCCGCCGGCGTGCCGTCGGCGCAGATCTTTGCCGAGGCGCTGTGACGCAGACCGACGCGCCCTTCATGGCCAGCGAACCCTTCACGCCCGACCCGTCGGCAAGCGCCTGCACGGGCGCCGAGTCGTTCGCGTTGCGCGTGATCGGCCAGAGCATGGCCCCCGAGTTCGCCGAGGGCGAGATCATCATCATCGAGCCCGACGGCCTGGCGGCCGACGGCTCCTATGTCCTCGCCTGGCATGGCGGCGAATGGACCTTTCGCCAGCTTCGCCGCAGCGGCGACGGCTGGTGCCTGCATGCGCTGAACCCGGCCTTTGCCGACGCGCCGCTCGCCGACCTGTCTGCGGTGCGCGGCGTCATCATCCAGAAGGCGCTGCCGGGCCGGCGGCGCGCGTCCAAACGCTACATCTGATACCCCGCGATGCCCTACTACGTCTACCGCGTGAAGCCGTTCGCGCAGATCGAGAAACTGGCCGAGTTCGACGCCTTCAAGCCGGCCTCGGCGCATGCCAAGGCCTTGCGCGCTGCGCCGGGCGCCGCGCCCGCCGACAAGATCAAGGTCATGTTCGCCGACAACGAACAGCTTGCCGAAGACCTGCTGTGCCAGGTGCGCGAGGCTGGGCCGGCAGGTGACGACTGATCGCGCGCGCCTGATCGCGGCGGTGCAGGCCAACTGCCACATCGCCGACGCGCGCGGCGCGGCCGACCTGACGCTGTGCATCTACCTGCTCCAGATGCGCGAGTTCTACCGCTGGGAGCACGGCATCGCCGCGCTGCAGCCGCTGCCGCGCGAGCAGGTCGCGCGCTGGCTCGCCGCGCGCGAGGCGCTGTGGGAGTCGCTCGAGGCGATCGACTATGCGCCGCTGCCGGTCGCGGGGCAGATGGTGGCGCCGTTCGACGCCGCGGCCGTCAACGCGCTGCTGCGGCCGCACGGGCTCGTCTACGGCGCCGGCCAGGTGGCTGCCGGCCGCGCGAGCTTCTTCCTGGCCGAGCTCGAGCGCGTCGAGCGCCGCGGCGAGGTCGAACTCCGGGTCTGCGGCAGCGAGCTCGCGCGCTGCCTGGCCGCGCCGCCGGCAGCGCTGCAGGGCGCGACCGTCGTGCTGCGCCGCGAGTCGCTGCGGCGCTGGCTGTACGAGAAGTACGAGGCCTGGACGCTCAAGCGCCAGCCGGGGCCCTTCAGCGCCGCGCTGGCCGCGCGCGGCTTCGACGGCGGCGACAACCTGGCGCTCGAACGCATGGCCGAGATCGACGCCGAGACGCTGGTGCTGCACGAGCTCGGTGAATTCGAAGCCGGCCGGCGCCTCGACCCCGACTGGCAGGCGCTGCGCAGCGCCCTACCCTCGCGCCGCGCCGACCTGTTCGTGCGCGCCACGCGCGACCACCTGGCCGACTGCCTCGTCACGCTGCCGGCGCTGCTGCGCCAGCGTGATCCGGGCGCGCTGCACTTCTGGTTCGCCAACCTCGAGGGCGTGCGCGAACTGCTGTTCCCGCGCCTGTGGCCAGCCTACACCGCGTGGTGTGAGGGCGACGACGGCGCAGCGCTCGAGGCAGCGATCGCAGCCGGTGCCGCGCACTGGGGCCTGGCGTGCGAGCGGTTGCTCGCGTTGCACCGTAGGCGGGGCGCGCAGGCGCCGGCGCTCATCGAGCGCTGCGTGCTGGCGCCGGAGTGGGCGCTGGACTGACAAGCGCCCGCCCGCGGCCGGAAGGCCGCATCGCCATCCTCGGCGAGGTTGCGCAGGCCGCTGTCAGCCGGGCGTCATGTTCGGCGGCGATCGTCCGGTACAGTGACCGGGCCCGGCATCGACGTCGACGCCGGGCCGCCCGCCTCCAGGAGACACCGTCATGAGTACCGAGCCGACCATCATCTACACCTTGACCGACGAGGCGCCGCTGCTGGCGACCTGCGCGTTTCTGCCGATCATCCGCACCTTCGCCAAGCCGGCAGGCATCCACATCGCCACGGCCGACATCTCGGTGGCCGCGCGCGTGCTGGCCGAGTTTCCCGAGTGCCTGACCGAGGCGCAGCGCGTTCCGGACACGCTGGCCGAGCTCGGAAGGAAGACGCTCGACCCCGACACCAACATCATCAAGCTGCCCAACATCAGTGCCTCGGTGGCGCAGCTGATCGCCTGCGTGCGCGAGCTGCAGGCCAAGGGCTACCAGATCCCCGACTACCCCGAGGACGCGAAGACCGACCAGGAAAAGGCGCTCAAGGCGCGCTACGGCAGGTGCATCGGCAGCGCCGTGAACCCGGTGCTGCGCGAAGGCAATTCCGACCGCCGCGCCCCGCGCGCGGTGAAGGAGTACGCGCGCAAGAACCCGCACTCGATGGCCGAGTGGGCGCAGGCTTCGCGCACGCACGTGTCGCACATGCACAGCGGCGACTTCTATCACGGCGAGAAGTCGATGACGCTCGACAAGGCGCGCGACGTCAGGATGGAACTGATTACCCGAAGCGGCAAGACGCTGGTGCTCAAGCCCAAGGTGGCGCTGCTCGCCGGCGAGGTGATCGACAGCATGTTCATGAGCAAGAAGGCCTTGTGCGACTTCTACGAGCGCGAGATCGAGGACGCGCGCAAGTACGGCGTGATGTTCTCGCTGCACGTGAAGGCGACGATGATGAAGGTGTCGCACCCGATCGTGTTCGGCCACTGCGTGAAGATCTTCTACAAGGAGGCGTTCGACAAGCACGCCAGGCTGTTCGAGGAGCTGGGCGTCAACGTCAACAACGGCATGGTCAACCTGTACGACAGGATCGCCGGCCTGCCGCAATCGCAGCGCGACGAGATCATGCGCGACCTGCATGCCTGCCACGAACACCGGCCCGAGCTGGCGATGGTCGACTCGTCCAAGGGCATCACCAACTTCCACTCGCCCAACGACGTGATCGTCGATGCCTCGATGCCGGCGATGATCCGCAACGGCGGCAAGATGTACGGCGCCGATGGGCGCCTGAAGGAGGTCAAGGCGGTGATGCCGGAGAGCACCTTCGCCCGCATCTACCAGGAGATGATCAACTTCTGCAAGTGGCACGGCAACTTCGACCCGCGGACCATGGGCACCGTGCCCAACGTCGGCCTGATGGCGCAGCAGGCCGAGGAGTACGGCTCGCACGACAAGACCTTCGAGATCGCCGAGGACGGCGTCGCCAACATCACCGACCTGGCCACCGGCGAGGTGCTGCTGACGCAGAACGTGGAAGCCGGCGACATCTGGCGCATGTGCCAGGTCAAGGACGCCCCGATCCGCGACTGGGTCAAGCTCGCGGTCACGCGCGCGCGCAACTCGGGCATGCCGGCGGTGTTCTGGCTCGACCCGTACCGCCCGCACGAGAACGAGCTGATCAAGAAGGTCAAGACCTACCTGCAGGACCACGACACGACCGGCCTGGACATCCAGATCATGTCGCAGGTGCGGGCGATGCGCTTCACGCTCGAGCGCGTGGTGCGCGGGCTCGACACGATCTCGGTCACCGGCAACATCCTGCGCGATTACCTGACCGACCTGTTCCCGATCATGGAGCTCGGCACCAGCGCCAAGATGCTGTCCATCGTGCCGCTGATGGCCGGCGGCGGCATGTACGAGACCGGCGCCGGCGGCTCGGCGCCCAAGCACGTGCAGCAGTTGGTCGAGGAGAACCACCTGCGCTGGGACTCGCTGGGCGAGTTCCTGGCGCTGGCCGTGAGCCTGGAAGACCTGGGGCTCAAGACGGGCAACGCCAAGGCCAAGATCCTGGCCACGACGCTGGATGCGGCCACCGGCAAGCTGCTCGACAACCGCAAGTCGCCGTCGCCCAAGACGGGCGAGCTCGACAACCGCGGCAGCCAGTTCTACCTGGCCATGTACTGGGCGCAGGAACTCGCCGCCCAGAAGGACGACCCCGCGCTGGCGGCCCACTTCGCGCCACTGGCCAAGGCGCTGGCCGACAGCGAAGCCCGGATCGTGGCCGAACTGGCCGCCGTGCAGGGCAAGCCGGCCGACATCGGCGGCTACTACATGGCCGACAGCGAGAAGGTCAACGCCGTGATGCGCCCGAGCCCGACACTGAACGCGGCGTTGGCTGCAGCGGGGTAGGCCTGGGAAGGAACGGATTGCATCCGCGCTTGCCTCCCAAAGGGCTCGGATACGCAGTTGCGTTCAGTCGAAACGGAGTGAGTCCGTCAAGCGGAGCGACGCGGCGATCGCCGCGTCGCGCGGTCTGAAGCCCTGGAGCTTCTGGCGCAGGTTCGCCGGAAACAGGACGCGAAGCCGCAGTTGGAAGGCCTTCACGGCAAACGCAGCGCGCGCCAAGGCCACCGGGTGGCTGACGCTGCTCATGTCCCCCGGTCCGGGCTGACGCCCGGCCCTTCTCCTCTACTTCGCTGCGTCAGCCACCCGGCGTCCTTGGCTGGAGGTGTCGTTGTCTTGCGACCGCCGAAAACCGCTGACGGTTCAGATCAGGTCGGTGGGGTGCCCTGCGGAGTGAAGTAAAGGAGGAGGCGCCGGCCGCAGGCCGGCGCCGGGGGACATGAACGCAGCAGGGCACCCTGCCGGCCTGATCCCACGCCAGGGCCTGCAAGACTGCCCGAGTAGCAATGCCCAGCCACTTGCGGGCAGGGAAGCTGTCTGCCCACTTCTTGACGATTGAGTGCGAAACAGGTTTCGGCGAACGAAGGCCTGAAACGACCAATGCATCACCCCTCACGCATCGCGATGACCTTCAATGTCGCCACGCCTCCGGCAACGATGCCGGCGGTGGCGATCACCGAGCCGAGGGCGAGCGTGGACAGGCCGGAGATACCCTGGCCGACGGTGCAGCCGATCGCGGTGACGCCGCCGAAGCCCATCAGCACCGCACCCGCGAGCTGGTTGCGCAGGTCGGCGAGCGAGGCGAATCCCTCCCAGCGAAAGCTCCCGCTCGCGAGGGCATGGGCGAGCGAGCCGGCGGCGACGCCGAGCGCGGTCGCGATGCCGAAGCTCGCGTGCAGCGACTTGTCGGTCCACAGCATCAGCAGCTCCAGGCTGTAGGCCGCGGGGGCAACGAAGCTCATCGACTCGAGCGTGCGCGAGTTGGTTGCGAAGAACACCGTCTCCAGCGTCTCCGGGTTCTCGCCGTAGCCGATGTGCCCCGTCAGGTACCAGCCGACGACGACCAGCAGGCCGAGCATCGCCGCGCCGCCGGCCTGCAGCGCATTGGCGCGGAAGCGCTGGTCGGCGAACACGAACGCGAGCAAGGCGGCCGCGACGACGCCGGCCGTGACGAGCAGCGCGGCGGGCGCTGCCAGGCCGCTCGCCAGCGCGAGCATCGTTGCCAGGCTCTGGTCCGGGAGGCCGAGCGCCGCGAGGTCGATCGCGACCGGGTCGAGCCAGCTCGCCCGCCATTGGCCGAACAGGCCCTTGAGCGTCATGTAGGCGGCGATGGCGACGAAGACCAGCACCACGAGCGAACGCACGCTGCCCGCGCCGAGGCGGATCAGGTTCTTGTTGACGCAGCCGCCGGCCAGGCTCATGCCGATGCCGAACAGCGCCCCGCCGAGCAGCAGCGAGAGCCAGGGCAGGCGCGGGCGCTGGTAGATCGTCTTGCCGAGGTCGACCTGGCCGGTGTAGGCGAGCAGGCTCGCGCCGATCAGCGCGACCGCAATCGCGAGCAGCCACATGCGCACGCGGCCCCAGTGGCCGATGTTGACCACGTCCGACAGCGCACCCATGGTGCAGAAATTGGTGCGCGCCGCCACGGCGCCGAAGATCGCGCCGAGCGCGAAGCCGCCCCACAGGACCCAGGCCGTCGGATCGGCGGGCGCGTTCAAGGCGCGGTCAGATGAACAGGCAGACGTCCGTCTCGCCGGCGAACTGAAGGAACGTGGCCGCGCCGCCGTACTCGATGCCGTCGATGAAGTCGCTCTTGCTGAACTCGAACAGGTCGACCGTCATCTGGCAGGCGATGAACTTGACCTCGGCCTCCTGGCACAGCGAGCGCAGTTCCTCGAGCGAGGCCACGCCCTTCTTCTTCATCTTGGCCTTCATCATCGAGGTTGCCATCGCCTCCATGCCGGGCAGCACGCTGACGATCACCGGCATCGGCATCGGCATCGGCATGGCCGGGTTGGCGAGCGGGCTGATCGCGATGCCGGAGAGGTCCTTGCGCAGCAACTGCAGGCCATAGAACGTGAAGAAGATCTGCACCTCCCAGCCGAGCGCAGCCGCGGTCGAGGCCAGGATCAGCGGCGGGTAGGCCATGTCCAGCGCACCCTTGGTGGCGATGATCGCCATCTTCTTTGTCGCCATGCGCGTCTCCGGTTGGCTTGCGATGAGCGAAGGGCTCAGGCCTTCTTCTTCAGGAAGAAGACGAACTTCTTGTCTTCGGTGCCCTGCTCGAGCAGCGCGTTGCCGGTCTGCTCGGCAAAGGCCACCATGTCGGCCACCGAACCGGGGTCGGTCGCGACGACGCGCAGCACCTGGCCCGGGCTCATGTCGTTGAGCGCCTTCTTGGTCTTCACGATCGGCAGCGGGCACGACAGGCCCGAGGCGTCGAATTCCTTGTCGTAGTTCATGCGTTGGGTCTTTCGTTGTCTCGTCGATAGGCACGACCCTCGGAGCGACCCCGAAGGCATGGCGCATTACCCGACATTCGCCTCAGGGCGTCTATTACCGCGATGGGTGGCCCCGCGTAGCCCAAATGGGTAGTTCGCGCCGCGCGCATGAACGCCCCCAAGGGCCGGGCCGCGCCCGGCCCGCCCGCGGGGGCCAGAGGCAACTTGGGGCGGCCCCGCGTTTCCTTGGCGATCAGGCAAGCCCGTTCTCGCTCGCAAAGACCGCCGCCTGCACGCGCGAGCTCAAGCCGAGCTTGCGCAGCAGATGCTGGACGTGGATCTTGACCGTCGTCTCGGCGATGCCGAGTTCGCGCCCGATCTCCTTGTTGCTCGCGCCGCGCGCAATCAGGCGCAACGTCTCCAGCTCACGCGGCGACAGGCTGTCGCCAGGGCCAGGCGCGGGCTCGGCCGGCGGCGCGCTCGCCGCCTGGAAGGCGCTGACGAGCTTGCCCGTCATCTCCGCCGCGATCACGCTCTCGCCGTGCATTGCGCGCCGGATCGCTGCCGCGAGGGCGTCGCCCTCGATGGTCTTCAACAGATAGCCGCAGGCACCGCCGCGCAGCGCCGCGGCGAGGTCGTGCTCGTCCTCGCTGATCGTGAGCATCAGCACGCGCGCCCGGGGCGCCGCCTCGCGCAGCGCCGGCAGCGCGTCGACCCCGTTGACGCCGGGCAGGTGGTTGTCGAGCAGGATCAAATCGGGCTGCAGCGCGGCGGCGCGGCGCTGCGCCTCGCCGGCGTCGCCGGCGTCGCCGACGACCTGGAACTGCGCGTCGCGCGACAACAGCGCGGTCAGCCCGCGCCGGAACAGCGTGTGGTCGTCGACGACCAGGATGCGGATCGCAGGGGACTGTGGCACGTTCATCGTCAGGCGGGCTGCGCCGCGTCCAGCGCCGGCGCCGCGGCCTGCGCGCGCGCCGGCGGTGCGAGCGTCAGCACGACCGAGGTGCCGCGGCGCGGCGTCGAAAGCACTTCGAGGCGGGCGCCGATGCGCTCGGCGCGCTCCTGCATGATGCGCAGGCCGACATGCGTCTCGTCGAGCGCGCCCGGCTCGTGGGCGAAGCCGATGCCGTCGTCGCGCACCTCAAAGCGCCACTGCGGCTGCTGCTGCACGTCGAGCCAGACCTGGCTCGCACGCGCATGTTTGCGCACGTTGGACAGCGCCTCCTGCACGATATGCAATACCTGCACCTGCAGTTCCGGCGCCAGCGGCAAGCCGTGGCCCTGCATCTGCAGAGCGGCCTTGAGGCCGCTCTGGTGCTCGAACTTGCGCAGCGTGGTCTGCAGCGCGGGCTCGATGTCCTCGCCGCTGCTGCGGGTGCGAAAGTGCAGCAGGAGCTCGCGCACGTCGCCGTAGCTCTCGCGCACGCCGGTGTCGATCTCGGCCAGCACCTGCTGGATCTGCGCCGCATTGCCGCCGGCGAGCGCGTCGCGCATCAGCTGGACCTGGATCTTCAGGAAGGCGAGCGACTGCGCGATCGAGTCGTGCATCTCGCGCGCGAGCAGCGTGCGCTCCTGCGACACCGCCGCCTCGCGTTCGAGCGCGTTCAGGCGCAGGTTCTCCATCGCCCCGGCAAGGTGGCTGGCGAGCGCGGCGAGCAGCGAGCGCTCGGACGCCGAGAGCTCGTGCTGGCTGTGGAAGAACAGGTCGGCCTCGCCCATCAGGCGCGCATGCAGCTTGACCGGGATCGACACGAGCGTCGCATAGCCCGAGCGCTCGCACGCCGGCGCCACGGCCCGGCCTTCGGCATGGATCGGGATCACGCGCAGCTGGGCCTCGACCTGCGCATTGCCGCACAGGCAGTCGCCGGCATGGATGCATTGCTCGGCGTCGGCCATCGCGTCGGGCATGCCGTCGGAGGCGAGCATCAGGAAGCGCTCGCGCGTCTCGTCGGTCCAGCGCAGCAGCGCGCCGTCGGCATGCGCGATGCGGCGCACGCGCTGCACGAAACCCCGCGCCAGGTCGTCGAGCGTGGTCGCCTGCGCGACGAGCGTGGTCACCTCGTACAAGGCCTCCAGGCGCTCGCGCTTTTCCTCGAGCTGCGCGGTCTTCTCGCCGACTCGGGCCTCGAGGTTGCGGTACATCGACTGCAGGTGCTCGGCCATGCCGTTGAAACCGTCGGCCAGGGTGCCGAACTCGTCGCTGCTCTCGTGGTGCACGCGCGCGCCGAGGTTGCCCTGCTGCAGCGCGAGCGCCGCGTCGCGCAACTGCCCGACCGGTTCGAGCACGAAGCGATACCCGGCATAGACGAGCGCCATCGAGGCCGCCACCGCCAGCACGAGCATGCCGAACTGGCACAGGTGCATCAGCGCCGTCCAGCGCGACATGTGGGCCTCGATCGCGGCGACGAAACCGTCGACCTCGGCCGCGAACGCCGCGGTGTCGAGCGGCAGGCCGGCGAGCGACGCGCCGGGCGCGGCAAGCCAGCGCGGCCCGAAGCGCGTCCAGTGCGCCTGCACTGCGGCAAAGCGCGCGCGCACCGTGTCGTCCCAGGGCACGAACAACGGGCGCTCGGCGTCGCCGTCGCGCAGCAGCGCGAGGCTGCGTTCGAACTCGACCGCCTGGCGCGCGAGCGTCGCCTGGTCACCCAGGCTCGCCGTCATCGCCATCCGGTAGGCCTGCATGCGCAGCCGCCCGGCTTCGTTGACGGCCGCGGCGCCGCCGTCGAGCTGCCACGAAACCCACAGCGTCAGCATCACCGCCGCCAGCGCCAAGGCGAGAAACGGCGCGCCGACCAGCAGCAGCTTGGCTCCGAGGCTCCAGTGGCGGGGGCGCGTCATGGCGCAACTGTAGGGCAGCGCGCTTGCGCGCACTTGACGGGCACGAACCGCCTGACGCCGCGTCGCGTCTTGCGCCCTGCACAGCGAGCGTCGTCCAGACCTGGCCGCCGCCGGGGCGGCGGGTCCAGATCTCGCACGCAACCCCTGCCAACCCGCCCCGTCAGACAGCGCCAGGTCGGGCTCCCCGGCGGCGCACCGCGCCAGCGCCTGCACCTCGCTGGCGGCCATGAGGGCCGCGCCGACGCGCGATCCGGATGGAGACCCTGGAGGGGGCGGCACGCCGCCTGGGGCTGAAAGTCCGGCTCTCGGTCTCGCAGCGTCCCGCGCGCGTCCTCGGCCTGTCGGCGGGACTCGGATCGGCGCTCGATGCGCGTCAGTCCGGCACCGGCGTGCGCCCCAGCACCACTTCGGTCGCCGCAAACAGGCTCGGCAACCCGCCGGTATGGATGAAGAGCAGGTTGGCATCGCGCTTGAACTCGCCCGCCCGAACGAGCCCGATCAGCCCCGCCATCGCCTTGCCGGTGTAGGTGGGATCGAGCGGCACGGCCTCGAGGCGGGCCAGCATCTGCACCGCCTCGACCATGCGCCGGTTGGGCAGCGAGTACTTGGGCTGCCAGTAGCCGCCCACCGATCGCACCAGGCTGCGCGGGAGCTCGGTGCGCACGCCCAGCAGCGCGAGCGTCGCCTGCGCCTCGGCGTGGACGAGCGGCTCCTGTTCCGCTGCGTCACGGCTGACGCCGATGCCGATCACCGGGATGTCCGCGTTCATGCCGAACAGCCCCGCAACGAGGCCACCGTGCGTGCCCGAACTGCCCGAGCCGACGACGATGGCGTCGAAGCGGATCCCCGACTCGAAGCTCTGCGCCAGGATCTCCTGCGCGCACGCCACATAGCCGAGCGCGCCGAGCGCGTTCGATCCCCCACCGGGGATCACGTAGCCCTTGCGCCCCTCAGCCGCCAGCGAGTCGGCGTGGCGCTGCATCGCCGCGGCCATGTCCGACCCGCCCGGCAAGACCTCGATCGTCTCGGCGCCGAGCAGCTCGAACATGAAGTGGTTGCCGTTGCCGTGCGGGTCGTAGCTGCCGGCGACGCGCTCCTCGAGCACGAGCCGGCACTTCAGTCCCTCCTTGACCGCCGCGGCGAGCGTGATGCGGCAGTGGTTGGACTGCACGGCGCCACAGGTGACGAGCGTGTCTGCTCCTACAGCCAGCGCGTCGGCGACCAGGAACTCGAGCTTGCGCGTCTTGTTGCCGCCGGGGAAGAGCCCCAGCATGTCGTCGCGCTTGAGGTAGATGTCGGGCCCGCCGAGCGCGCGGCTCAAATGCGCGAGCGGCTCGATCGGCGTGCAACCCTGCGTGTAGCGGCGGCGCGGAAAGCGGGACAGGTCCATGGCGGGGCGGCAGCGGTCAGTGGGCGGCGCCGGCGCGCCGCAGCGGCAGCGCCACGCCGCCCGCGAGTATCGCGCGCCGCCGCCGGCGCTACTTCGAGCCGCCCCCGCTGCGCAGCTGCTCCTCGATCTTGCTCAGGTTGAACGAGCCGGCCGACTGGCTCGGCGGATACTCCTTCATCGTCAGCAGGAACTGCGCCGCCAGCGCCTGGATGGGCACGATCACGAACGGCCGATCGAGGAACCAGTCGTTGTAGGTGTTCGAGTTGTGCTGCGCCTTCTCGAACGGGTCGCGGCGCAGGTGGAACAGCAGCGGCACGCGCAGTTCGACGAAGGGCTCGCGCCAGACGCCGAAGGCCTGCCCGCGGTTCTCGAGGAAGACGACCTTCCAGTCGCTGTAGCGCGCGGCGACGATCTGCGCGTCGTCGTTGACGTACCAGAACTCCTTGCGCGGCGATTCCTTGGCCTTGCCGCTCAGGTAGTCGAGCTGGTTGTAGCCGTCCAGGTGGTTGCGGTAGCTGCGCCCGTTGATCGTCGCGCCCTTGAGCAGGCGCTCCTTGATGTCCGGCGCGCCCGCGGCGGCGGCGAAGGTCGGCAGCCAGTCCTCGTGCGAGACGATGCCGTTGAGCGTCGCTCCGGCCGGGAACTTGCCCGGCCAGCGCACGAAGGCCGGCACGCGGTAGGCGCCTTCCCAGTTGCTGTTCTTCTCGCTGCGAAACGGCGTCGTGCCCGCATCGGGCCAGGTGTTGTAGTGCGGGCCGTTGTCGGTCGAGTACATCACGATCGTGTCGCCGGCCAGGCCCAGTTCGTCCAGCGCCTTGAGAAGTCCGCCGACGTGGGCGTCGTGCTCGACCATGCCGTCGCTGTACTCGTCCTGCCCCGACTTGCCGCGGTTGGCCTCCTTCACATGGGTGCGGAAGTGCATGCGCGACGCGTTCCACCAGATGAAGAAGGGCTGGCCGGCGCGCGCCTGGCGCTGCATGAAGTCCTTGGCCGCGGTAACCGTCTCGTCGTCGATGGTCTCCATGCGCCGCTTGGTCAGCGGGCCGGTGTTCTCGATCGTCTGCCCGCCACGGCCGTCGGCCTTGGTCTTGAGCACGCCGCGCGGGCCGAACTTGGCGCGGAATTCAGCGCTCTTCGGGTAGTCGAAGTTCTCCGGCTCCTCCTCGGCGTTGAGGTGGTACAGGCTGCCGAAGAACTCGTCGAAGCCGTGCATCGTCGGCAGGTGCTCGTCGCGGTCGCCCTGGTGGTTCTTGCCGAACTGGCCGGTCGCGTAGCCCTGACCCTTGAGCACGGTGGCCATCGTCACGTCGGTCTTCTGCCAGCCTTCCTTGGCGCCCGGCAGGCCGACCTTGGTCATGCCCGAGCGCACCGGCACCGAGCCGCCGATGAACGCCGCGCGGCCGGCGGTGCAGCTCTGCTGCGCGTAGTAGTCGGTGAAGCCGACGCCTTCCTTCGCGATGCGGTCGATGTTGGGCGTCTGGTAGCCCATCATGCCGCGGCTGTTGTGGCTGACGTTCCAGGTGCCGATGTCGTCGCCCCAGAGGACGAGGATGTTGGGCTTCTTCGCGCCCTGCGCCGCGGCGCAGGCGGCGGCGAGCGTGAAGACGAGGGCCAGCCCGGCCCGGGACCACGAACGGGCTGCGGTGAAGAGGTTCATCTGCACTCCTTGTCTTGCTGAAGGGCTCTGGCACGGTGCCCGTGCCGCGGCGAGTGTGAGCGCCGCGCCGCTGCGCCGCCATTGCACTTTGGTGCCGGTCGGCTCGCGCTGCTCTCAGCGCGGCGCGAGCGCAGCGCGGACGGCGTCGACCAGCGTCGCGCCGTCGAAGGGCTTGACGAGGTAGGCCGCACAGCCCTGCTCGACGGCCTGGCGCCTGAGCGAGGCCTGGTCGTGCGCGGTGACGATGATCACCGGCAGCGTCGGCGCACTCTTTTCGAGCCGCGCCTGCAGCGCCAACCCGTTCGCCGCGCCAAGGTGGATGTCGACGATCGCGCAGTCCGGCGCCGCGCCGTCGCGCCGCGCCGCGAAGTCCTCCGCCGAGGCGTAGCCCACGCACGACCAGCCCGCGCCGCGCAGCAGGCGCTCGATCGCGACGCGCAGCGAGGCGTCGTCCTCGACCACGGCGACGAGCGTGCCCATGGCGCAGTGTGGCCCGCGTGCGCGCGGCGCGACATCGGCCTTTGGTGCAGGTCGGCGCCGGGCGCCGTCGTCAGCCGCCGCGCCTGAGCTGCTCGGCGATCAGCACCAGGTCGGGCACCGAGCGCGCGCCGAGCTTGACCATCACCTGCTGGCGGTGCGCCTTGACCGTGCGCTCGGCGGTGCCCAGCTCGAAGGCGATCTGCTTGTTCAGCAGGCCACGCACGACGCCGTCGAAGACCTGGCGCTCGCGCGGCGTGAGCCGCTCGATGCGCTCGCGCAGGCCGCTGTCGCGCGATCGTTCGGCGCGCGCCGCGGCGTCGCGCTCGAGCGCACGGGACAGCGCGTCGAGCAGCTCCGCGGGCTCGACCGGCTTGGTCAAATAGTCCTCGGCGCCGGCCTTGATCGCCTTCACGCTGCCGGCGATGTCGCCCTTGCCGGTCAGGAAGACGATCGGCGGCACGTCCGCGCGCGTCGCGAGACGCGCCTGCAGTTCCGGCCCGCTGCAGCCCGGCAGGTCGACGTCGAGCAGCACCGCGCCCGGGCCGTAGGGCGCCGCGCCGAGGAACTCGGCCGCGCTCGCGTGCGGCGCCACCGCATGGCCGTGGAGGCGCAGCAGCCGCGCGAGCGCGGTCCGAAAGGACGCGTCGTCGTCGACGACGTAGATCGTCGCCGGGGCCGCTGGCTGATCGTTCATGCGCACACGACGGGCAGCGTCAGGCGAAAGCAGGCGCCGCCGCCGGCGCGATTCTCGGCGACCAGCGTCCCGCCGTGCGCGGCGGCGATGCCGCGGCTGATCGCGAGGCCCATCCCCATGCCGTCGGACTTGCCGCTGTGGAAGGGCTCGAAGACGGCCTCCTCGGTCCCGGGCTCGAGGCCGGGGCCGCTGTCGCTCACCTCGAGTTCGACCGCCTCGCCGGACGCGGCGCGCCGCGTCTCGATGGCGATGCGGCCGCCGCCGCCCGACGCGCCGAGCAGCGCCTCGGCGGCGTTGGTCGCGAGGTTGAGCACGACCTGCTGGAGTTGTACCGGGTCGCCCGGGACGGCCGGCAGCGCGGGCGCGAGGTCGAGCTCGAAGGCAAGCTGTCGCGAATCGCGCGTCGGCGCGCACGATCTCGGCCGCCGCGCGCGCGACCGCGTTCAGCGCGACCGGCTGCGCGTCGACCTCACTGCGGCGGAAGAGCTGGCGCACCTTGTCCACCACCGCCGCCGCGCGCCGCCCGTCGCGCCGGATGTCGGCGAGCACCTCGCGCGCCTCGGCCTGCGCCGCGGCGTCGCCGCCGAGCAGGCGCTCGGCGGTCTCGGCGTTGAGCAGGATCGAGCCGAGCGGCTGGTTGACCTCGTGCGCGATCGCCGCCGACACCTCGCCGAGCGCGGCGCTGCGGTTGAGCTGCGCGATCTGCTGCGTGCGCCAGCGCAACCCGGCCTCGGCGCGGCGGCGCTGGCGGTGCTCCCACAGCAGCGCGCCGATCAGCGCCGTCTGCAGCAGCATAGCCGCGCCGACGCCGATCACGAGCGCGCGATGCTCCTCCCACAGCGACGGGGTCGCGTACAACAGCTGCGCGTCGGGCGGCAACAAGGCGCGGTCGATGCGCCAGCGTTCGATCTGGCGCGCGTCGTAGCGCGCGGCATAGCGCGGCGCCGGCCCGACCGGGATCGTCCCGGCCGCCTCGCCGGCCGCGACGCGGCGCACCAGCGCGGCGATGTGCCGCCCGAGCTCGGCCGCGTCGATGAGGCGGCCGCCGACGACGCCATGCCCCAGCTGCCAGCCGACCTGGCCGAACAGCGGCGCGTTGGCCGCGGCGGCGAGCGCGTCCAGGACCTCGGTCTGGGCGTAGTCGCGCCCGTCGCGGTCGCGCAGCTGGCGCGTGTACAGCACGAGGCTCGCCGCCGGCAGCTGCGCGACGCGGCGCGTCAGCTCGTCGATGGGCAAGGCCTCGAGCACCTCCAGCTCGATTCCCGATGGCAGCCGCTGCAGGTCCTCGCGCAACGTGCGCCAGTAATTCATCGTGTCGATCAGGTCGGTGACGAGGACGACGCGGCGCGTGCCGGGCAGCAACGCGAGCGCGTCGCGCAGCATCGCCTGCGTGTCCAGCCCGATGCCGATGCCGGTCGCGTTGCCTTCGGGAGGGCTGGCGACGCCGTCGGCGAGGAACAGGATCGCGGCCTGCGGGAACAGGGCCGGCCGGCCGGCGAGCGCGTAGTCGAGCGCACGCCGCCCGGCGGCGACGACGATGTCGATGCGGACCTCGCCGTACTTCGTCGCCAGCCAGCGCCCCTGGCGCTCGAGGTGCGCCGGCGTCGGAAAGCGCGCGAGGTCGAGGTTCTCGGCGTAGACCACCGCCTCGCGCAGCGGCGCGAGGCCCTCGCGCAGGCCCTGCATGAAGGCGAGGTAGACCGGCCGTTCGGCCGACTCGTCCTCGAGCACGAGCACATGCGGGCGCGGAATCGGCGGCGCCGCCCACGGCAGACCCGGCGCGGCCGCCAGCCACAGCAGCGCGACGCAGGCGCGCAGCCAGCGCCGCGCGGCGCCGGGCGGTGGCCGGCGATCCAGGTATTGCGCCCGTCGTCGGAGTTCGGTTCGGCTCATGGCGGCGATCGTCCGGAAGTATCGCCGGCCCATGACCTGGCTCAAGTTCGCGCCGCAGAACCCGAAATCGGGGCAATGACCGATCGTGTCGAGCGCGTCTGCGCTCGGCGCGGCCCCTGCGACGATCCCGCTACCGAAAGTCCGCCATGCAGTGTTCCCCACCTCGCCGCCGTCAAGCACCGCCTCCAGGTCGGCCGTCCGTTGCCGTTCAACGTGCGCGACAGCGACAAGACGCTGCTGCTCGCGCGCGGCCACGTGGTCGAGACCGGCGCGCAGCTCGAGGCGCTCTTCGCGCGCGGCGCGCTGGTGGACATCGCCGAGCTGCGCAGCGCCGCCGAGACCGTGCGCGAGGCACCGGCCGAGAAGCTGCCCGGCCTGTGGCGCGAGAGCCTGTCGCGGCTCAACGAGGTGCTGTTCGACTCGGCCAAGGCTGGCTTCATCGACGCCCTCGAGGAAGCGACGCCGGCGGTGCTCGCCCTCGTCGAGCGCGACCCGGACCTGGCGATCTTCCAGGTCCTGCGCCAGGACGGCAACGAGCATGTGCAGTACGGCTGCACCCACTCGACCCATGCCGCGATCACCGCGCTGCTCGTTGCGCAGCGCCTGGGCTGGAGCGAAGGCGACGCGCAGCGCGCGTTCAAGGCGGCGCTGACGATGAACGTCTCGATGCTCGAGCTGCAGGGCGAGCTCGCGCAGCAGTTCCGGCCGGTCAGCGACGAGCAGCGCGAAGCCATCCGCGCCCATCCGGCGTTCAGCGCACGCATGCTCGAAATCTCGGGCGTGACCGATCGCGAGTGGCTGCGCGCCGTCGCCGAGCATCACGAGACGCCCGACGGCATGGGCTATCCGCTCGGCCTGCGCGAGGTGTGCGACATCGCGGCGCTGATCCGCCGCGCCGACATCTACACCGCCAAGCTGACCCCGCGCGCGAGCCGCGCCGCGATGGCCGCCGACCAGGCCGGGCGCGCGATGTTCATGCAGGACCCCGGCCACCCGATGACGGCGGCGCTGGTCAAGGAGTTCGGCGTCTATCCGCCCGGCTGCCTGGTGCGCCTGGCGTCGGGCGAGACCGGCATCGTCGTGCGCCGCGGCCCGACCGTGACGACGCCCGTGGTTGCGGTGCTGTCCTCGCCGGCAGGGCAGCCACTGGCCCCGCCGCAACGACGCGACACGGGGCAGGCACAGCACGCCGTCGTCGGCATCATCGAAGCCCACGCGGGGCTCGCCGCGGTCAAGCCCGAGACGCTGGTCGCCCTGGCCGCCTGAGCCCCGGCCCGCGCCGCGGGCCTGCGTCTACACTGGCGGGCCGATGGGCACCGCCAAGCCGCCACTGATCGGCCCCGAACAGGCCGCACTCCTCGCGCGGCCGATCTCGGCCAATGTCGCGACCCGCGATGCGACGCATCGCCCGCACCTGACGCGGGCGGTGGGTTTTCGCCTCTCGGCCGACCTGCGTCGCGTGACGGTGTTCCTCAGTGCATCGACCAGCGGCAGCGTGCTCGACGACCTGCGCGCCAATCGGCAGATCGCGGTCGTCTTCAGCGAGCCGGCCACGCACCGCACCGTGCAGCTCAAGGGTGGAGACGCCGTCATCGCGCCGGCCGGCCCCGACGACGCCCTGCACCTGCGCGCCTACCGGGAGGCCTTCGGCGCGGCCATTGGCGAACTCGGCTACCCCGCGCAGGTGGCGCAGACGATCCTCGAGGTCGCCGACGCCGACCTCCTCGTCGTGCACTTCACGCCGCAGGCGGGTTTCGACCAGACCCCGGGCCCGCGCGCCGGCCAGGCGCTGGCGACGGGTGCGCGCTGAATGTCCGACGGCCTGACGCTCGACGCGATCCGCCCCTGCCTCGAAGGCGCGATCCCCGGCGTCGTCGCGACCTGCGCCGCCGACGGCACGCCCAACATCGCCTACCTGTCGCAGGTGGAGTACGTCGATGCCGGCCACTTGGCGCTGTCGTTCCAGTTCTTCAACAAGACGCGGCAGAACATCCTCGCCAACCCGCGCGTGCAACTGCTCGTGATCCACCCGCTCGATGGCGCGATGTACCGCATCGATGCGCGCTACCTGCGGACCGAGACCGACGGCGCGCTGTTCGAGCGCATGAAGGCCAAGCTCGCCGGCATTGCCTCGCACACCGGCATGAGCGGCGTGTTCAAGCTGCTCGGCAGCGACGTCTACGCCGTGGCCGGCATCGAGCCGGTGGCGACGCCGAAGTCGGCCGCGCGCACAAGCGGTCCGCATCGGCTGTCGGTGCTGCGGCGCTGCACCGAGCGCCTGGGTGCGTGCGCCGACTTCGAGGCGCTGCTCGAGACGACGCTGGACGTGCTGCAGGGCGAACTCGGCGTCAGCCACGCGATGCTGCTGATCCTGGACACGGCGGGCGAGCGCCTCTACACGGTGGCCAGCCGTGGCTACGGCGCCTCTGGCGTGGGCTCGGAGATCCCCCTCGGCGCCGGGGTGATCGGCGTCGCGGCACGCCTGCGCACGCCGATCCGCATCAACCACATGACGCTCGAGTACGCCTACAGCCGGGCGATCCGCGAACGCCTGAGTGCGAGCGGCGCGCCCGACGCGCTCGAGCACGAGATCGCGCTGCCCGGTCTGGAGGCGCCACACAGCCAGCTCGCACTGCCGGTCGGGTGCGGCGACACGCTGCTGGGCGTGCTCTTCGTCGAGAGCCCGCAGGAGATGCGCTTCAACTGGGACGACGAGGACGCGCTGGCGGCGATCGCAGCCCACCTGGGCGTGCTGCTGCGCAACCTGCAGCTCGCCGGCGATGCCGCCGAGGCCGAAGCGGCCGAATTGGCGGCCCCCGCACCGATGCCGCTGCAGCCGGCGGGGGCGCCGCCGCTGCGGGTGCGCTTCTTCGAGTCCGACGCCAGCGTCTTCCTCGACGACGACTACCTGATCAAGGGCGTCGCCGGTTCGGTGCTGTGGAAGCTGCTGCGCGATCATGCCCGCGAGGGCCGCACCGAATTCACCAACCGCGAGCTGCGCCTGTCGCCGGAGATCCGCCTGCCCGACATCAGCGACAACCTCGAGGCGCGGCTGGCCCTGCTGGCGCGCCGCCTGGTCGAGCGCGACGCCTGCCTGCGCATCGAGAAGACCGGCCGCGGGCGCTTCCGCCTGTGCGTGCCGCGCCCGCTGCAGCTCGTCAGCGTAGCGCGCTGAGCAGCTTGGCGCAGTCGGCCGGCGCGAGGCGGGCGCGTGCGATGTCGAGCACGCCGGCGAAAGCCGGCTCGGGCATGCCGGCCTGCATGCCGCGCAGCATTGCCGCACGCTCGGGCGCGTTGAGCGCCGGCAGGAACCAGTGCAGCAGCGCCGCCATCGCCTGCGGCTCGATCGACGAGACGATCTGCTGCTCGAGGGCCAGGATCTGCGCGTCGTCGTAGGCCGCCCACAGCACCGCGTTGTGCTCGGCTTCCTCGTAGGCCATGTGCTCGAAGTTGTGGCCGACGAAGCGTGCCGTCGCGCGGTACAGCCGGGCCAGTGCGCCGGCCCGCGACTCGCCGCGCGTGTCGGCGGCGAGGCCGGCGAGGTCGCGCAGGTCGGCGATCGCCTCGACGTGCGACACGTGGTCGGCCTCGATGTGCGCCGTGCTGCCCGGCCGCGCGCGCTCGAGCGCGGGGTGCAGGACATGGTTCTCCTTGTCGAGGTGCTGTTCGCACAGGTCGAGAAGTTCACCGACCTGTTGCAGTGCCCCGCAGACTTCGGCCTCGTCGAAGGGAAAGGGATCGGCCCGGCCGATGCGGGTCAGCGTGTCGGCCATGTGCAGGCGCAGCGCCTTGTGGATCGCGGCGTAGATGTCGTGGCGCGCCGGCGCGGCCTCGGTGGCGGCGGTGGCAGGGGCGGCGGTCAGGGTCGAGATGTCTTCCATGATGTCCTCGGAGCTTGGGTTGCCTTTGCAGGGGTCCGGCAGTTCGTGGCTGCCGCGCCGCCACGGGGTCGTTGCGGCGTGCAGTCACTGTAGGCACGGCGCGCCGACCGCGTTCGTAAAACTTCCGTCACCGAACCCTAAGGATTCATTAACCGGCCCGCGCCGGGGGCGGAGGCGGCTCGGGGTCTGCCGCAATGGATGCCGCGCGGCTTGTGGTCACAATGAGGCATCCCGACTCCGAGGCGCCGCTTGCCATGTCTTCCAACTCCTCCCTGCGCACCACGTTGACCACCCGGCGCCAGGTCGTGCTCGGTGCCGCTGCCGCGCTGGTCGCGGGCGGCACGGCCCAGGCGCAGACCGCCTGGCCCACCAAGCCGGTGACGATCGTCGTGCCGTTCCCGGCCGGCGGCGGCACCGATGCCTTCGCGCGGCCGCTGTTCGCGCACATGACCAGGACCATGGGCCGCCAGTTCGTGATCGACAACCGGGGCGGCGCCGGCGGCACGGTGGGCGCCGGCATCGCGGCCAAGGCCGCGCCGGACGGCTACACCTTCTTCATGGGCGCGGTGCACCACGCGATCGCGCCGTCGATGTACCCGAAGCTCGACTACAACCTCGAGACCGACTTCATCCCCGTGGGCCTGATCGGCGCCGTGCCGCAGGTGATCGTCGTCAACCCGCAGCGCGTGCCCGTGAACGACCTCAAAGGCTTGCTCGACTACGTGCGCAAGAACCCGGGCAAGCTGAACTACGCGTCGGCCGGCAACGGCACCTCGCACCATCTCGCGGGCGAGCTTTTCAAGTTGCAGACCAAGACCTTCATCACGCACATCCCGTACCGCGGCGCGGGGCCGGCGCTGCAGGACCTGATCGCCGGGCAGGTCGACATCCTCTTCGATGGGCTTGCGTCGTCGGCCACGCACATCAAGGGCGGGCGCATCAAGGCGCTCGCCGTCGCCGCGCCCAAGCGCGCGCCGGGCTTCCCGGACATCCCGACCACGGCCGAGGCCGGCGTGCCGAGCTACGTCGTCGCCACCTGGTACGGCCTGTGGGCGCCCAAGGGCACGCCCAAGGAGGCGGTGGACGGCATGCGCGCCGCGCTCGCCAAGGCGCTCGCGTCCGACGAACTGCACAAGGCCTGGAACGGCCTCGGCGCCGAGACGCCCGACCTGTACGGCGAGAGCTTCGGCCAGTTCGTCGGCGCCGAGATCAAGCGCTGGGCCGAAGTCGTCAAGACCTCGGGCGCCAAGCTCGACTAGCCGCCGATGCCGGGCACCGTCGCCTTCGAGGACGGCGCAGCCGTCGCGCGCGTCACGCTTGCCAACCCCGGCAAGCACAACGCGATCGACATCGCGATGTGGCGCGAGCTGCGCGCGCTGTTCGAGCGCCTGCAGGCGCGGCCCGCGGCCGACGCGCCGCGCGCGCTCGTCGTCTGCGGCGCGGGAGGGCAATTCGCCTCCGGCGGCGACATCGCCGAGTTCGCCGGCTTTCGCTTCGATAATGAGAAGCTGCACGACTTCCACGAGAACGTCGTCGCCCCGGCACTCGAGGCGATGCTGGCCTGCGACATCCCGCTCGTCGCGCAGATCGAAGGCGCGTGCATCGGGGGCGGGCTCGAGATCTCTGCTTGCTGCGACATTCGCATCGCGGGCGCCTCAAGCCGCTTCGGCGCGCCGATCGCCAAGCTCGGCTTCCCGATGGCGCCGGGCGAGCTGCAACTGCTGTCGCGCATCGTCGCCGCGCCGGTGCTGCGCGAGATGCTGCTCGAAGCGCGCCTGTTCGACGCCGCGCGCGCGCTCGCGCTCGGCATCGTGCACGCCGTCGTCGCCGACGCCGAGGTCGCGCCGCACGCGCTCGCACGCGCGCAGGCCATCGCCGCGCTGGCGCCGCAGGCGGCACGCGCCAACAAGCGCACGCTGCGCCAGATCGCCGGCGGCGGGCCGAGCGCCGCCGAGCGCCGCGCGCATTTCGCCTACGCCGACAACGCCGAGCACCGCGAAGGCATCACCGCCTTTCTCGAGAAGCGACCGCCGCACTTCCAGCGCGGCTGACAGCCATTCATGAACAACGCCAACCTCTTCGTCGCGCTGCGCGGCGCCTTCCCGCCGGACCTGGATGCGACCGCGATCGAGGACGCCGAGCGCGGCGGCTTCTACACCTGGCGCGACCTCGAGCGCGGCACGGCGATGATCGCCAACCTGCTCGCCTCCCTCGACCTGCCCGCGGGCAGCCGCGTCGCGGCGCAGACCGACAAGTCGGTCGAGGCGCTGATGCTCTACCTCGCCGTGCTGCGCGCCGGCTGCGTCTACCTGCCGCTGAACAACGCCTACCAGGCAGCGGAGATCGAGTACTTTCTCGGCAACGCCGAGCCGGCGGTGTTCGTCTGCAGCGCCAGGAGCTTCGGCGTGCTGTCGAAGATCGCGTTCCGGGTTGGCGTCGGGCAAGTGTTCACGCTCGACGCCGACCGGACCGGCTCGCTGCTCGAGCGCGCCGCGCAGCACGCCGATACGCACGAGCCCGCGCGACGCAGCGCCGACGACCTGGCCGCGATCCTCTACACCTCGGGCACGACCGGGCGCAGCAAGGGCGCGATGCTGTCGCACGGCAACCTGCTGTCGAACGCGCTCACGCTCAAGGACTACTGGGACTGGCAGCCCGGCGACGTGCTGATCCACGCGCTGCCGATCTTTCATGTGCACGGCCTCTTCGTCGCCTCGCACGGCGCGCTGCTCAACGGCAGCCGCATGATCTGGTTCTCGAAGTTCGACGCCAAGGCCGTCATCGCGCGGCTGCCCGAGGCGACGGTGTTCATGGGCGTGCCGACGCTGTACGTGCGGCTGCTCGGCGAGCCCGCGCTGACGCGCGAGGCCTGCCGCCACATGCGCGTCTTCATCAGCGGCTCGGCGCCGCTCCTGATCGAGACCTTCAACGCGTTTCGCGAGCGCACCGGGCACACCATCCTCGAGCGCTACGGCATGAGCGAGACGACCATGCTCACCTCCAACCCCTGCCGCGCCGCGGACGGTGAACGCCGCGGCGGCACGGTCGGCAAGCCGCTGCCGGGCGTCGGCCTGCGCGTGCGCGGCGACAAGGGCCAGCCGCTGCCGGCCGGCGAGATCGGCGCCATCGAGGTCAGCGGCCCGAACGTCTTCAAGGGCTACTGGCGCATGCCGGAAAAGACGGCCGACGAGTTCACGACCGACCTCTGGTTCAAGACCGGCGACGTCGGTCTTGTCGATGCCGACGGCTACGTGACCATCGTCGGGCGCAGCAAGGATCTCGTCATCAGCGGCGGCTACAACGTCTACCCGGCCGAGATCGAGGGCGTGCTCAACGAGCTGCCGGGCGTCGCCGAGTCGGCCGTCGTCGGCGTACCGCATCCGGACTTCGGCGAGGCGGTCGTCGCCGTCGTCGTGCCGCGGCCGGGCGCCGCGCTCGACGGGGACGCGATGATCGGGCAGCTCAAGTCGCGCATCGCCAACTTCAAGGTGCCCAAGCGCCTCTTCGTCGTCGCCGAGCTGCCGCGCAACGCGATGGGCAAGGTGCAGAAGAACCTGCTGCGCGAGCAGCACAAGGGCTTGTTCGGTGGCTGAACCGAAGGGCGCGGACGACAACGCGCGCTGCCCGCGCTGCGGCGCGGCCTTCCATTGCGGGGCGAAGGAGGCGGCCTGCGCCTGCGCGCAGGTGGCGCTAGCTGCGGCGACGCGCGCCGCGATCGCGCAGCGTTACGCGGGCTGCCTTTGCAACACCTGCCTGGCCCGGCTGCAGCACGAGGCCAATGCCGCGGGCGTTTGAGCGCACGCGGCGACGCAGAACGGCGATGACATCGAAGACGCTCGACTTCTTCTACTTCATCGGCAGCACCTACACCCACCTCGCGGTGCACCGCGCCGAGGGCTTGGCCGCACGCGCGGGCGTCGAACTGAGCTGGCGGCCGTTCTCGGTGCGCACGCTGATGCGCGAGCAGAACAACATCCCGTTCGCCGGCAAGCCGGTGAAGGCGGCCTACATGTGGCGCGACATCGGGCGCCGCGCCGCGCGCCTGGCCGTGCCGTTCACGACCCGGCCGCCCTACCCGATCGATGCGCAGGAAGCCGCCAACCGCGTCGCGACGCTGGCCGCGGCCGAAGGCTGGTGCCCGGCCTTCACGCGCGCCGCGTATGCGCGATGGTTCCTGCACGGCGAGGACCCCGGGACGCCCGAGGCGCTGCGCCGCATCCTCGGAACGCTCGGCCGTGACGCCGACGCAGTGCTCGCCACCGCCGACGGCGACGCCATCCGGGCGCGCTATGCCGCCGAGACCGACTGTGCGCGCGCGCTGGGCATCTTCGGCTCGCCGACCTTCGCGTGCGCCGACGGCGAGATCTTCTGGGGCGACGATCGGCTCGAAGACGCGCTCGACTGGTGCCTGGCGCACGCGTGAACATCTCCATCCGCGTCGACGACCTCGCGGGCGACGAGATCCGTGCGCTGCTCGACGAGCATCTGGCGCACATGCGCAGCATCTCGCCGCCCGAGAGCGTGCACGCGCTCGACCTCGACGCGCTGCGCCGGCCCGAGGTCACGTTCTGGAGCGCGTGGTCGCCCGACGGCCGCCTGCTCGGCTGCGGCGCGTTGAAGGCGCTCGACGCGCGCCACGGCGAGATCAAGTCGATGCGCACCGCGACCGCGCAGCGGCGCAGCGGCGTCGCGCGCGCGCTGCTCGCGCACATCGTCGCCGAGGCGCAGAGCCGCGGCTATGCGCGGCTGAGCCTCGAGACCGGCGCCGAGCCGGCGTTCGCGCCGGCGCGCGCGCTGTACCAGCGCTTCGGCTTCGCGTTGTGCGCGCCGTTCGCGGGCTACGCCGAAGACCCGAACAGCGTCTTCATGACGCGCACGCTGTAGCGATCGCGGCGCTGCGCAATCAGGCCGGCGCGGGCAGGCCGCGCACCGGCTCGGCGTACTTCGGGTCGTCGTGCAGCGCCCAGTAGCGCTGCTGCAAGAGGGCGCTGACCGGCCCGAAGTCGCCGCGCAGCCGGCCGCCTATGGGCACGCCGTCGAGCGTCGCGATCGGGATCACGCCGCCGCCGGTGCTCGTGAGGAAGATCTCGTCGGCGCGGCGCAGCTCGTCCACCGTCAGCAGGCGCTGCTCGACGCTCAAGCCCGCGGCCTGCGCGAGCTCGATCGCGGTGCGGCGCGAAATGCCTTCGAGCACGCCGGCCGCGGGCGTGACGACGCGCGCCGGCGCGCCGCCTTGCGCGGCGAACACGGCGAAGACGTTGAAGCCCGGGCCCTCGGTGACGTGGCCGCGGCCGTCGGTCAGCACGACGGTCTCGCCGCCGCGCCCGTAGGCCTCGAACAGGCCCATCACGAAGTCCATCCAGTGGTAGTTCTTGATGCGCGGATCGACGCTGGACGGCGGGATGCGCTGCGGCGTGCCGACGATCAGGTCGATGCCACGCTTCTGCCTGGCCGGGTCGGCAATCCAGACAAAGGGGATCGCGAAGGCCATGAAGTTGTTGCGGCAGGTGCGCGGGTCGCGCGAGCCCGGCGCCGGCCGGCCGCGCGTGCACAGCAGCTCCACATAGGCGTCGCGCAGCCCCGCGCGGCGCACGCACTCGTGCATCACCTCGCGCATCTGCGCGCGCGTCAGGCCGGGCTCCAGGCGCAGCGCGGCGAGGCTGGCCTCGAAACGATCGAGATGGTCGTCGAGGCGAAAGAACCTGCCCTGCCAGACATGCGCCACGTCGTAGGTGGCATCGGAATGCAGGAAGCCCCAGTCGAAGATCGAGATCTTCGCGTCCTCGGGGGCGACGTAGCTGCCATCGACGTAGGCGCATCCTTGCATCGGCTCCTCCAGCCTCACGCGGAGTCGATTCCGCTTGCGAAGTATTGCGCGGCCGGACGAGCCCGGCCGCGCGGCGTGATGCACGCCGGCTCACGGCCCGCATGCGGCACCGTCCCTGGGCCGGATTGCGCTGGCGCAAGCAGTTCGGCAGTCCAGGTGCCCCGGAATGACGAGCTGTCGGCCCTGTCGCCGTGCTTCGGCAGGATCGACCCGATTGCGCAGATCGTCGCCAACGTCACCGACGGACCCGGCCGCACGGGCCCGAGTGGAAACCGATTCCCGATCGGCCTGCCGCCCGGCGACGGCGTGTCGTTCGACGTGACCATGCCGATCAAGCTCGCCGCGACGCGGTGAGCAGATGGGCCTGACGGACGCCGCGCCGGCTGTGCGGCCCGGCGAGGCGATGGAAGTGCTCGTCCAGCGCAGGCACACCGGGCTCGGACCCTTGGGGATCGCGCATCGCAGCGTCGAGTGGCGGCTCGCCGAGCTCGGCGGGCCCTGCGGCGGGCCTGTGTCAGTCCTGCATCGAGCGCCCGGCGCGGCGAAGGGGCAAGGTCCAGCGGGCGGCCAAGGCCGGAGAAATCGCAATCGGTGCGCGTGAGTTGGGCTTCTCGGTCGCGCGGTGCCCGGGCCATCTCCCTGGCGGTCACGCGCAGCCGTGATGCCGACGACGCTCCGGATCGCGAGACCGGTTTGCGCTGGGTCAGGGTCAGCGCCACGTTCAGCGCATCTCGAACAGCTCCTGGTGAAAACGGGCATCGGGCAAACCCATCTCGGCGAGCTGCTTCTTCAGCGCCTGGCCGAACTTCGCCGGCCCGCAGAACCACACGTCGGCGTCGCGCCAGGCAGGCACCTGCCGCGCGATGCGCGCAGCGTCGAGCCGTCCATCGCGTTCGTCCCACAGCACATGGGCGCGCACGCCGGCGGCCTTGGCGTCGGCCTCCAGCAGGCCGATCGCATGCGGGTCGAGCACCGCGGTGGTGTGGAAGAGATCGATCGCGCGGCTGTCGGATGCCTTGGCGAGTGCTTTCATGCGCGCGATGAAGGGCGTGATGCCGATGCCGCCGCCGATCCAGATCTGGCGCCTGGCCTCGCCTTCGAAGTTGAAGCGGCCATAGGGGCCCTCGACCTTGACGATGTCGCCCGGCTTCACGGTGTCGGCCAGCGTGCTCGTGTAGTCGCCCAGGGCCTTGATGATGAAGCTCAGGCGGCCGTCGCCGGCCCAGGCCGAGGTGATCGTGTAGGGGTGCGCGCCTTCACGTTCGTGCAGCGTCACGAAGGCGAACTGGCCCGCTGCATGGCCGGCCCAGCGGCCCTGGAAGCGGATGTCGACTTCGGTGACCTTCAACGCCGCGTGCTGCCGCACCGCGACCACCTCGCCCACCAGCTGCCGCTGCCGCGCGACCCGGCCGAACAGCACCAGCAACGCAGCGACGCTGCCCGCGGACATCAGCAATGCCAACACCGGGCCGAGCGGGCCGCTCCAGTAATCGAACTTGAGCAGCACGACGGCATGCCAGACCAGCGCCAGGTAGGCCAGCGCGAGCAGGTGGTGGGTCTTGAAGAAGTGGCGGTAGGGGAAGCGCTTCACCAGGGCCAGCACCATCAGCGCCGCCGCGGCGTAGAAGGCCCATTCGCCGATGCCTTCGGCAAGGCCGCGCTGGCCCTGCAGGAACTGCTGCAGCGCGGGAACGTCGGGCATCGCCGGCCGCGGGCCCCGCGCGGGGCGTGTCATCAGCCCGAGGCCGACCAGCCACTTCGGCGCCTCCGACAGCAGCCAGTGCGAGACCGCCATAACCAGGGCCGAGATGCCCAGCCACTTGTGCAAGCGGTACATCTTGTCGAGCCCGCCGAGCATGGGCTCGAACAGCACCGGACGCACCGCCAGCAACATGGCCACGCTCATCACGCCGATCGCCAGCACGCCGCTGGCCTGCATCAGGCTGGCGCGCCAGCCGAAGAAGTTGGCAAGCGTTGCCCACTCGGTCTGGTCGGTGACCCACCAAAGGCCGGCAAGGGCCAGCAACGTGCCCCAGAAGAATCGCTTGACGTTTTTCATCGCAGTCCGCACCGATGGGTATTTGCGCTCGAGTCTAGGGGGCTGATGTAAAGCGTCGGTGAACGGTTTGCGTCTGTTGCACAAACCGGTACCCGTCCCGGGAGTAACCGGTGGACAGCAGGCCGCCCCGCAGGCGCCAGTGGAGAAAGGTTGGTCCAGGGAGCCGCCTCTCCGTGACGACGGCGGACAAGGCAGACGACGACGGTCCGGGGCGCATGTGGCGGCATCGCGGCATGCCTTCCCCGGCCTGGGCATCAGGGATTCCACGCTCCGGAGCGCGCCTTGGCGCCCCACCATAATCACGTTCCGTCAGCAAATCCCCCACTGGAGACAGCCCGATGAAGTCTTTCCGCTCCCTGTGCCCGGCCGTCGCGGCGGCGGTGTCCGCCATTTGTCTGGCCGGCCCCGTGCTGGCACAGGACAAGCCCACGGAACTCAAGCTGGCCCACTGGGTGCCGGCCAAGCACCTGCTCGCGCTGACCGGCTTCATCCCCTGGGGCGAGTCGATCGAGAAGGCGTCGGGCGGCAGCATCAAGGTCGCGATCTTTCCCGCGCAGCAGCTGGGCAAGGCCGCCGACCACTACGACATGGCGCGCGACGGCATCGCGCAGGTGACCTACGTGAATCCGGGCTACCAGGCGGGCCGCTTCCCGATCATCGCCGCCGCCGAGCTGCCGTTCCTGGTCGACAAGCCGGGCCCGGCGTCGAAGGCGCTGGACGCCTGGTACCGCTCGTACGCCCAGCAGGAGATGAAGGACGTCAAGGTCTGCCTGGCGCACCTGCACGTCGGCACTTTCCATTCCAAGCAGCCCATCACCGAACCGGGCCAGATCAAGGGCATGAAGATCCGCCCGGCCAACGGCACCGTGGGCCAGATGGTCAACGTGCTCGGCGGCACCAGCGTGCAGGTGTCGGCGCCGGAGGCGCGCGACGCGCTGTCCAAGGGCGTGGCCGACGCGATCACCTTCCCCTGGAATTCCATCATCAGCTTCGGCATCGACAAGGTCACCGCCTACCACACCGACATGCGGCTGTACGCCGCGGCCTTCGTCTGGGCGATGAACAAGGACTGGTACAACGGCCTGTCGGCGAACCAGAAGAAGGTGATGGACGACCACTGCAACAACGAGTGGGCGGCCAAGGTCGGCGCGGCATGGGGCGACGCCGAAGACGCCGGGCGCGAGAAGCTGATCGCGATGGGCGGCCATACCATCGTGCCGATGACGCCGGCGCAGATCGACACCTGGCGCAAGGCTGTCGCCCCGGTGTACGACCGCTGGGTCGAGACCGCCGCCAAGACCGGCATCGACGCGAAGAAGACGCTCGACGATCTGCGCGCAGAGTTGAAGAAGACCGGCGGCGCGTACTGACGACGCCCCGCGCCCGACCGTGAAGCGCCTGGTGGCCGCCACCGAAACCGTGGCGGCGGTCTTCCTGCTGCTGATCGCGCTGGTGACGGCGGGCAACGTCGCACTGCGCGACCTGTTCGCAGTGCAGATCCCGGACTGGTTCGACGGCACCAAGCTGCTGATGGGCATCGCGCTGTTCTGGGGCATCGCGGTAGCCACCTACCACGCCGGCCACATTGCGGTGGACATCGTATGGGAGCACCTGGCCCGCCGCGGCCGCCGGGTGCTCGACATCATTGCCGGCGTCATCACGCTCGCCTTCCTGGCCCCGATGGCCTGGATGGTGTTCGCCAAGGTGCTGGCCAGCGGCACGCAGGCCACCACCGACCTGCGGTTGCCGCTGATGTGGTTCACCGGCATCGCCGCGGCCGGCGGGGTGGCTGGGGCGCTGCTCGCGCTGGCGCGGGTGGTCGAGCTGCTGCGCGGCAACGATCTCGACGACGGACGCAACGCAAAGATGGCCGATGGAGCGTGACCTCGTCGCGCTGCTCGGCTTCATCGGCATGTTCGTGCTGATGGCGCTGCGCGTGCCCATCGGCGTGGCGATGGGCATCGTCGGCGTGCTCGGCTTCGGCGTGCTCAGCGGCATGGGCCCGGCGCTGAACCTGCTCGGAAACGTGCCGATGTCGGTGCTGACCGACTACAACCTGCTCGTGATCCCGATGTTCATCCTGATGGGCGCGTTCGCGTCGCATTCGCGCATGAGCCGCGAGCTGTTCGACGCCGGGCGCGCCTGGTTCGGCCACCGGCGCGGCGGGCTGGCCTACGCCAGCATCGCGGCCTGCGGCGGCTTCGCGGCCATCAACGGCTCGTCGGTGGCCACCGCGGCCACGATGAGCCAGGTTGCGCTGCCGGAGATGCGCCGCGCCGGCTACGACCCAGGCTTCTCGGCCGGGCTGATCGCCGCCGGCGGCACGCTGGGCATCATGATCCCGCCGTCGACCATCTTCGTGCTCTACGGCATCATGACCGAGGTCGACATCGCGCAACTGTTCGCCGCCGGCCTGCTGCCCGGCTTGCTGGGCGTGGCGTGCTACGTGGCCGTGGTGCAGTGGATCGCGATCCGGCACCCGGCCCGCGTGCCGCTGGGCGAACCGCACACCTGGGCCGAGCGCCTGAACACGCTCAAGAACCTGTGGGCGGTGCTGCTGCTGTTCGTGTTCGTGCTCGGCGGCATCTACGGCGGCCTGTTCACGGTCCAGGAGGCCTCGGGCGTCGGCGCCGCCGGCACGCTCGCGATCGGCGTCGCGCGCCGGCGGCTGGGCTGGCGCGAGATCCGCGCTGCGCTGATCGACGCGCTGCGCGTGTCGTCGGCGATCATGCTGATCGTCGTCGGCGCCTTCCTGTTCGGCTACTTCCTGACGATCACGCAATTCACGCAGAACGCGGTGGACTGGCTGGTCAACCTGCCGGTCGGCGCCTACGGCGTGCTCGCGATCGTGATGGTGGGCTACTTCGTGCTCGGCGCGGTCATGGACGAGCTGGCGATGATCCTGCTGACCGTACCGATCGTCTTCCCGGCGATGACGCAGCTCGGCTTCGACCCGGTGTGGTTCGGCGTCATCGTCGTGATGGCGGTCACCTTCGGCATGATCTGCCCGCCGGTGGGCATGAACGTGTTCGTGATCAACTCGATCGCGCACGACATCCCGCTGACACGCATCTACGCCGGCACCATGCCCTTCATCGCGGTCGACGTGCTGCGCCTGGTGCTGCTGTGCGCCTTCCCGGGCATTGCGCTGTGGCTGCCTCGAATGCTGGGCCTTTAGCGCAGTCTTGATAGGGTGCAAGCCGCTCGCGCGGCCGGTCAGCGGCGAGCATGCGGGGCATGAGCCTGCCGACCTGCTGCGAGGGTATGGAGTTTGCGCAGCGCACCCCGGCAGGCGATGAAACGGCCAAGAGTACGCCGATCACGACCATGTTCGGTGCCTCGCAAGCGTTCGCAAGCTCCGGGGCGGCCGCGACATGCCCGCGTTCGCTCTGCGTCGGCACAGCGAAGGTTCGGATCGAGACGGGCCGCTCGATCGACGATGGTTTCGAGCCTCAATACTTCACCCGCGCAAAGTAAGTCTTCTGCGCCGCCTCCCTCGCCTCGCCGAGAGTGTGGATGCCCATCGCGGCCAGCAGCGGGATCATCTTCAGGAACACCTCGGCGGTGACCATCGCGTCGCCGAGCGCGGTGTGGCGGCCGAGGATCGCGACGTCGAAGCGCGCCGCGATCTCCTCCAGCCGGTGCGACTCCTGGTTCGGGTGCACGACCGCCGACAGCAGCAGCGTATCGAGCACCGGCTGGTCGAAGACGACGCCGGTCGGGCCTTCCTTCAACTGCAGGAAGCGCATGTCGAAGGCGGCGTTGTGGGCGACGAGCACGGTGTCTTGCGCGAACGCATGAAACGCCGGCAGCACTTCGCCGATCGTCGGCTTGCCGGCCACCATCTCGGGCCGGATGCCGTGGATCGGGATCCCCGCCGCAGGGATGGCGCGCTGCGGGTCGACGAGCTGCTCGAACGACTCCTGGCGGCGCAGCTTGCCGGCGACGATGCGCGTCGCGCCGATCTGGATGATCTCGTCGCCGGCCGAGGGTTCGAGGCCCGTGGTCTCGGTGTCGAACACGGTGTAGGCGAGGTCTGCCAGGCGGCGCTGGGCGAGCTCGTCGGCCTGCGCCGAGGTCTTGAAGAGGTCGAAGTCGTAGTACTCGGGCCGGCTCGTGCCCGGCCCGACGAGCGATGCGTCGAGCGGCTGCTCGTGCGCCGCGGCGAGCGGCAGCAGGAAGCGAAAGAAGGCCTGGTGGCGCACGCGCTCGCGCTCGAACCAGAACTCGCCGCCATGGCGTTCGACGATGTCGCGCAACGTGAGCGCGCTGATGTCGGCGCCGACGCGGATCGGATCCGTCTCCCAGCCGATCACGGTCTCGGTGCTCATCGCCTGGCCGGCCCAGACGAGGTCGAGGTGGGCGCGCCCGCTGCCCGCATCGGCCAGGCGCAGCTCGATGCGCTGCACTTCGTACTCGTCGACGAGCCTGCCCGCGAGCCCGGCCAGCGCCTGCAGCAGCGAGTAGCTGTCGACGCGCAGCCACAGCGCGGGGTCGACCTCGTGCCCGGCGACACTGCACGCATACAGCGTCTCGATGCGGCGCAGCGCCGCCGAGACGAGGTCGGCACCGAGCATGTCTTCGAGCGGCCAGCGCGTCTTCTGGGTCTGCACGGTGTGGCTCGCGAGCTCGCGGATGCGCGCGCTCATCGCCTTGACTTCGTCGCGGATCACGGCGTGGAAGCGCTCGCGCGTCCCGGCGTCGATGTCGTCGTAGTCGAGCATCTCGACCGCCGCCTGCAGGTTGCCGAGCGATGCGCGGCTGCCCTCGGTCAGGCCGTGCAGCAGCTGGTCGCGCGCCGACTCGTCGGCGAAGTCGCGCGTGATGTTGTCGAGCATCAGCACGAAGCCGGAGAGCGAGGCGGGCTCCTCGTCCTGCGCGGCGATGGCTCGAACGGGGGCCATCTGCACGCGCAGCAGTTGCCCGCCGCGGGTACTGGTGACGAACTGCGCCGACGGGCTCGCGGCGCCGCGCAGCAAGCGCTGCTGCACGCTCTCGAGCGCATGGGCGACGAGCTTGCGGTCGAGCACGGCGTAGATCGAGCGCCCGAGGCCGATGAGTTCCGCGCCGCCGGCGAGGGCGGGTGCGTCCGACAGCGCGCGAAACTGCAGCCGGGCGCGGTTGTTGTAGAGCAGGATGCGGCCGTCGAGGTTGCACACGACGACGCTTTGCGTGAGCTCCGACATCAGCGCCGCGAGGCGGCTGCGCTCCTGCTCGACCTCGCGGCTCGCCTCCTGCACCTTGCGGCCGATGTCGGCACGCAGCTCGTCGCGCTGGCGCGCGAGGGCGTTGATCGCCGCCGCGAGCGCCTGGTTGGCCGCGCTGCCCTCGGGCGCGATCTCGCGCTGCACGTCGGTGCCGAGCAGGATCTGCGCCTGTTCGGCGAGGCGCGCGGGCGCCGCGGCCCAGCGCAGCCAGGCCGCGCGCAGCGCCAGCCCGAGCGCGCCCGAGACAACGAGCCAGCTCAGCAGGATCAGCGCGAAGCGCGGCTCCAGTTGCGCCGCGAGCGCCGCGCGCTCGGCAGGCTCGAGCGTCGCGGCGAAGAGCGCCGCCACGCCCAGCGACCACAGCGCAAGCAGCGCGCCCGGCAGCAGCGCTGCCGCGACCTCGCGCCGGTCGACCCTCATGCGGCAGGTGCTCCGAGCAGCTCGCGCACGCGCGCGGCAAGCTCCTTGGTCGAGAAGGGCTTGGTCATGTAGTCGGTCGCGCCGAGCGCCATCCCCTTGGCGATGTCGGTGTCGCGGCCCTTGGCCGTCAGCAGCACGATCTTGACGCCCGCGAGCGACTCGTCGGCGCGCACCGCCTGGCAGACGTCGAAGCCGGTCTTGCCCGGCATCATCACGTCGAGCAGCACCAGGTCGGGCCGCTCGCGCAGAATCGCGGCGAGCGCCTCGTTGCCGTCGCGCGCGAGCAGCACCTGGTGGCCCTCGCGCTTCATCAAAAACTCGAGCGAGATCAGGATGTTGGGCTCGTCGTCGGCGATCAGGACCTTGTGCGGGCTCGTCGTCATGATGTCTCGTCTCCTGGTTCTGGTCCTGGTTCTCCTGCCGGGCCGCGCCACGGCAGCGTGAAGGCAAAGCATGCGCCCTGGCCGGGCTCGGAGCGCAGCCCCATGCGGCCACCGAAATGTTCGACGATCTCGCGGCTGATCGGCAAGCCCAGGCCCGTGCCCTGCGGGCGGTTCAGCGCGTCACCGCCCTGGCGGAACTTCTCGAACACGAGCTCCTGCTGCTCGGGCGGGACGCCGCGGCCGTTGTCCTGCACCTCGACCGTCACGCCCTCGTCGTCGGCGGTCAGCCGCAGGTCGACATGCCCGCCCTCGCGCGGAACGAACTTGGCCGCGTTGGACAGCAGGTTCAAGAGCACCTGCGTCAGCCGGTCGGCATCCGCGCGCAGCGTTCGCACCTGATCGGGCAGATGCAGCGCGAGCGTCGCGCCGCGCTCGCGAAAGAGCTCGGCCGTCGTCTGCCCCGCCTGCCGGCACAGCGCGGCGAGATCGACATCGGCGATGCGCCACTCGGCATGGCCGGACTCGATCTTGGCCATGTCGAGCACCTGGTTGACGAGGCGCGTCAGGCGCTCGGTCTCGGCGACGACGATGCCCAGGAACTGCTGGCGCTGCGCGGGCTCCATCTCGGCGTCGTCCTGCATCAGCTCGGTGAGCGCGCGGATCGACGTGAGCGGCGTACGCAGTTCGTGCGTCACCGACGACATGAAGTCGTCCTTCAGCCGATCCAGGCTTTGCAGCTTCTCGTTGGCCGCGCGCAACTCGGCGGTCGCGCGCTCGAGCGACTGCGACTTCTCTTCCAGCGCGTGCGAGTAGGCGCGCAACTGCGACGCTTCGTCGAGGATGCGCATCACGTCTTCGAGTGCGAGTTGCTCCTCCTCCACCACCGAGGCGACCATCGCGCGCGCCGACGCGCTGCCGATCGCGCCCGCGAGCTGGGTCTCGACGAATTGCACCAGCCGCGCGTCGGCGGCGATCAGCTCGACACGCGCAACGCCCGCGCGCCGCGCGTAGTCCTCGAACAGGCGCTGCGCCGGCTCGCGGCCGAGAAAGCGCCCGGCGAGCGCGAGCAGGTCGGCGACCTTGGCGCGTCCGCGCCAGAACACCGGGCCCGCGCTGGCGCCGGCGTCGGTGCGCTCGAAGACGTCGACGAAGAGCAGCGCCTGGCCCGCCTCGCGCGCCGCGGGCCCGCGCCACAGCGAGACGCCGAAGAACAGCGCCGCGTTGACCGAGAGGCTCCAGAACAGCGAATGCGTCAGGTAGTCGAGCCCGGTCAAACCCAGCAACTGCTCGGGCTTGAGCAGTTCGATGCCCCACGGACCCTGGTGCAGGAAGGCGTCGGCGAGCCAGCCCGACTTGGCGATCGAGGGCAGCATCAGCGTGTAGACCCAGAGCGCGAAGCCGGCCGCTAGCCCGGCGAGCGCGCCGGCGCGCGTGCCGCCTTTCCAGTACATGCCCGCCAGCAACGCCGGTGCGAACTGGGCCACCGCGGCAAAGCTGATCAGGCCGATGCCGACCAGCGCATAGGCGTCGCCGGCGACGCGGAAGTACAGGTAGCCGAGCAGCAGCAGCACGACGATCACGGTGCGCCGGATCGCGAGCAACAGGCCCGACAAGTCGCTGCCCTCGGCCGCGCCGAAGCGGCGCAGGCGCAGCAGCCAGGGCATCACGAGGTCGTTGCAGACCATGGTCGAGACCGCGATCGCCTCGACGATCACCATCCCGGTAGCCGCCGACAGGCCGCCGATGAAGGCCAGCAGCGCCAGCCCCGGTGCGCCGGCGGCGAGCGGCAGCGAGAGCACGAAGGTCTCGGGGTTCGCGCGGCCGATGCCGAAGTAGAGCAGGCCGCCGAGCGCGATCGGCAGCACGAACACGTTGATCGCGAGCATGTAGGCCGGAAAGGCCCACGCTGCGCGCTTCACGTGGCGCTCGTCGACGTTCTCGACCACCATCATCTGGAACTGGCGCGGCAGGAAGATCACCGACAGCATCGCCAGCAACGTCAGCGCCAGCCACTGCGCATAGGCGAACGGCGCGCCCTGCTCCAGGCGCAGCAGGCGCGCGAGGTCGGGCACCGCAAGCGCGCGCGCGAACAGATCGGCCGGGCCGTCGAACAGGCGCCAGGTGACGAACGCACCGACGGCGAGGAAGGCGACGAGCTTGATCACCGACTCGACCGCGATCGCCGCGACCATGCCCTCGTGGCGCTCGGTCGTGTCGAGATGGCGCGTGCCGAAGGCGACCGTGAAGCCGGCGAGCAGCAGCGCGATGTAGAGCGTGCTGTCGGCCCACCAGGCGCCGGCGGCCGCGGGCACCGCGCCGGGCGGCGTGGTCAGCAGTGCGTAGCCGCTCGCGATCGCCTTCAACTGCAGCGCGACATAGGGCAGGATGCCGACGACCGCGATCAGCGTCACGAGCGCGGCGAGCGCGCGGCTCTTGCCGTAGCGGCTGGCGATGAAGTCGGCGATCGACGTGATGCGGTAGCTGCGCGAGATGCGGATCATCTTGCGCAGCACCATCCACGCCAGCACCATCGCCAACGTCGGCCCGAGGTAGATCGGGAGGAACCAGACGCCCTGCGACGCGGCGCGGCCGATGCTGCCGAAGTAGGTCCACGCCGTGCAGTACACGCCCATCGACAGCGCGTAGACCCAGGCGTTGCCGATCACCGATCGCCCCTGCGCCGCGCGCCGGTCGCCGAACGACGCGACGCCGAACAGCAGCAGCAAGTAGGCGAACGAGGCGCCTGCGACGAGCGGAGCGGAGAGCATCGGCGTGGCGCTGCCGCGTCAGTCGGGGCCGCGCTCGACGATCCAGGCGAGCGCTGCGATCAGCGCCGCCCAGCCGACAAACAGCGCAGCCGGCAGCAGCGGGAGGCCGAGCACGGTGACGCCGCGATCCCACAGCGCGAGCAGCGGAAAGTTCAGCAGCAGCCAGCCGAGCGCGAACAGGGCCAGCAGGCGCTGCGCGGTAAGGCCGTGGAACATGGCGCTTGTCTCCTGGGCGCGTCTGGCGTGCGCACCTGCTCGTTGCGACGCCCCATTCTGCCCTCCGCGCTTACCGGGGTCTGACGCGGGCGGTCGAGTCTGCCCGTCCGAGGTTACGCCGTCTCGGCAAGTGCCGGCACGCCCTTGTCGATGCGCCGCAATTCCGGCAGGCACGATCCACACTGCGTGCCGCACTTCAACGCCGACTGCAACGCCGCGAGGCGCTCGCCGGGTACGCCGGCGACCGCGCCCAGGCAATCGCGGATCTGCGGCTCGGAGACGCCCAAGCATTGACACACCTGGTGCGCGCGCTGCCCGACCGGGCCCGGCGCCGCGCCGTCGGGGGCGAGCAGATGGCGCGCGAACCCGGCCACCGGCGCAGCCTCGCGCCAGAGCGTGCGCAGCCAGTCGGCGGCGGGCATCTCGCCCGCGAGCAGCATCGATTGCAGGCAGGCCTCGCCGCCCTCGCCGTGCAGGCGCAGCAGGCGGCGCCGGCCGCGGCGCGGGTCGGCATAGCACAGGATCGCCGGGCCCTCGAGGCCGAGCAGCGCGGCAATGGCATCGAGCAGCGCCGGGGCCATGGCCTCGGCCGACGCGGCCTCGAAGAGCAGCCCGCAGCGCCCGCCCGGGCCGGCCACCGGCACGCAGCTCGCGTAGTCGAAATCGGCCATCCGCGCGCGCAGTGCCTCGCGCGGGGCGATAGCTGCGTCGTCGTCGAGCCAGGCGGCGGCGGTGAGGCGCCACGGCAGTGCGAGGCGGGTCACGGCAACGGCCGCGAACTTGAGTTCGGGCTGGCGCGAATCGGGGCAGAAGGCGGCTTGCGTGAGCGCGTTGACGCCCGCCAAGCGCGTGTCGCCCGGGCCGCGGCCGGAGACGAACTCGTCGCCCCAGTGCATCGCAACGCAGGCCTGCGCGCGGCCGACGCTGTCGTCGGCGGCGAGCGGCAGCACGAGCGCGCCGCGGCGCGAGCGGACCTCGACCAGATCGCCCTCGTGCAGGCCGCGCCGCGCCATGTCGAGCGGATGCATGCGCAGCGCCGGGCCGGGGTCGTGGCCGAACAGGCGCGCCACGGTGCCGCTGCGGCTCAGGCCGTGCCAGTGGTCGCGCGAGCGGCCGCTGTTGAGGGCCAGCGGCCATTGCGCATCGCGCTTTTCCGCGGGCGGCCGGTAGGGCGCGGCGACGAAGCGCGCGCGGCCGTCGGGCGTCGCGAAGCGCCGGTCTTGGTAGAGCCGGGCCTGCCCCTGTGCCGCGCCTGCCGGCAAGGGCCATTGCTGCGGGCCTTGCGCATCGAGCAGCGCCCAGGACAGGCCGGTGATGTCCAGATCGCGCCCGCGCGTCGATTCGCGGTGCTCGAGCCAGACATCTTCGGCGCCGGCGTGGGCGAACAGGTCCGGCGCGCCGGGGCGCAGCAGCATCTGCAGGCGGCGGCCGAAGCCCTGCGCGATGCGCCAGTCAGCGCGCGCCTCGCCCGGCGCCGGCACGGCGGCGCGAACGCGGCTGATGCAGCGCTCGCTGTTGGTGACCGTGCCCTCCTTCTCGCCCCAGGTCGCGGCCGGCAGCAGCACATCGGCATAGCGCGCCGTCGCCGTGTGCGCAAACGCCTCCTGCAACACGACGAGTTCGCAGCGTTCGAGTGCGCGCCGCACCAGCGCCTGGTCGGGCATCGATTGCGCGGGGTTGGTGCAAGCTATCCAGAGCGCCTTGATCTCGCCCCGCGCCGCGGCCTCGAAGATCTCGACCGCGGTCTTGCCGGGCCGCTCGGGCAGCGAAGCGACGCCCCACAGCGCGGCGACCTCGGCGCGATCGCTCGCATCGGCGGCCTCGCGGTGGCCGGGCAGCAGGTTGGCCAGCGCGCCGACCTCGCGCCCGCCCATCGCGTTCCCCTGGCCGGTGAGCGACAACGGGCCCGCGCCGGGGCGGCCGATCTGTCCCGCGGCCAGATGCAGGTTGATGAGCGCCGTGTTCTTGGCCGTGCCGCTGCTGCTCTGGTTCAGCCCCTGGCAGTACGCCGACAGCGTGGCCGGCGACGCGGCGAACCACTCGGCGGCCTGCAGCAGCGCCGCGAGCGGAACACCGCAGATGCGCGCTGCCACCCGCGGCGGCATGTCGCGCACCAGCGCCTTGATTGCGTCGAAGCCCGCGGTGTGCCCGGCGATGAAGCGGCGATCGATACTGCCGTCCCAGATCATCGCGTGCAGCATGCCGTTGAAGAGGGCGACGTCGGTGCCGGGCTGGATCTGCAGGTGCAGGTCGGCGAACTCGGCGGTCTCGGTGCGGCGCGGATCGACGACCACGATCTTCATCCCCGGCCGGGCGCGCTTCGCGTCCTCGACGCGGCGAAACAGCACCGGGTGCGCCCAGGCCATGTTCGACCCGGCGATGAACAGGCAATCGGCGTCGGCGATGTCGTCGTAGCAGGCCGGCGGGGCATCGGCGCCGAGGCTCTGCTTGTAGCCCGCGACCGCGCTGCTCATGCACAGGCGCGAGTTGGAATCGATGTTGTTGGTGCCGACCAAGCCGCGCGCGAGCTTGTTGAAGACGGCGTAGTCCTCGGTCAGCAACTGGCCCGAGACGTAGAACGCGACCGCATCCGGCCCATGCTCGCGCACGGTGGCCGCAAAACGCTCGGCGAGACGCTGCAGCGCGTCATCCCACGCGAGCGGCTGCGGCGCTGCGCCGCGCTGCGGCCGCCACATCGGCTGCAGCAGGCGCTCGTTGCGCAGCACGGCCTCGGTCGCGGTCAGGTGCAGCGTCTGGCCCTTGCTGCACAGGCGCCCGAAGTTGGCCGGATGCTCCGCGTCGCCGCGCACGCCGGTGATGCGCGCGCCGTCGCTCTCGATGACGACCCCGCAGCCGACGCCGCAGTAGGGACAGGTGGAGCGGGTTTCCTTGCGCCCCGCGGCCACCAGCGGCGGCAACATGCTCAGGCCGCGGCCTTGTCCAGCGCGAGTTCGGCCAGTTGCTGCGCGTCCAGGAACACCTGGCCAGCCTCGACCTTCACCGCAAAGCTCACCGTGCGCCCCGCGTCGGGGGCACAGGCGCAGCCGTCATCGAGGGCGATGGTCCAGTTGTGCAGCGGGCAGGCGACGCGGTGGCCGAACACGATCCCCTGCGACAGCGGCCCGCCCTTGTGCGGGCAGCGGTCGAGGAGCGCGAAGACCCGGTCGTCGGCGGCGCGAAAGAGGGCCACGTCGGCCCCGGCGGCGCGGCGCACGCAGCGCGCGCCGAGTTGCGGGATGTCCTCGACGCGGCAGATGGGCTTCCATGCATTCATGTCTTGTTCCTCGGGTTGGGACGGTCAGACCGCGAGCGGCTCGAACTGCCGCGCATCGACGCGCGCCTTGTCGAACTCGGTCCAGGGGTCGGGCTCGCCGTCGAGCGCTGCCTGCAATCGCTCCCACAGCGCCTTGCGCCCGGGCGCGTCGTCGAGCACGCGCTGCTTGACGTGGTCGATCCCGACGCGGGCGAGGTAGTGCACGGTGCGCTCGAGGTACCAGCCCTCCTCGCGGTAGAGCTGCAGGAACGCGCCCGCATGTTCGAGCACCTCGGGCGCAGTCTTGAGCTTGCAGAAGAACTGCGCGACCTCGGTCTTGATGCCGCCGTTGCCGCCGATGTAGAGCTCCCAGCCCGATTCGACGCCGATCACGCCCACGTCCTTGATGCCCGACTCGGCGCAGTTGCGCGGGCAGCCCGATACCGCGAGCTTGACCTTGTGCGGCGCGACCATGCGCCACAGCGCGCGTTCGAGGTCCTTGCCCATCTGCGTGCTGTCCTGGGTGCCGAAGCGGCACCACTCGGAGCCGACGCAGGTCTTCACGGTGCGCAGCGCCTTGGCATAGGCATGGCCCGAGGGCATGCCGAGGTCTTGCCAGACGGCGGGCAGGTCCTGCTTCTTCACGCCGAGCAGGTCGATGCGCTGGCCGCCGGTGACCTTGACGGTGGGGATCGCGTACTTGTCGACCACGTCGGCAATCCGGCGCAGCTCGGCGGCGGTGGTCTCGCCGCCCCACATGCGCGGGATCACCGAGTAGCTGCCGTCCTTCTGGATGTTGGCGTGGCTGCGCTCGTTGACGAAGCGCGACTGCGGATCGTCCTGCGCCTCCTTGGGCCAGGTGCTCAGCACATAGTAGTTCAGCGCCGGGCGGCAGCTCGCGCAGCCGTCAGGTGTACCCCATTCGAGGAAGTGCTGCACCGCGCGGATGCTCGTCAGCCGATGCTCGCGGATCGCGTCGCGCACCGCCTGGTGGCCATGCTCGGTGCAGCCGCACAGCGCCTTGGTCTTCGCGGTCGCGCTGTAGTCGCCGCCGGCGGTGGCCATCAGCAACTGCTCCACGAGGCCGGTGCACGAGCCGCACGAGGCGCTCGCCTTGGTGTGCTTGCGCACCTCGTCGAGCGTGAACAGACCGTGCTCCTTGATCGCCTTGCAGATCGTTCCCTTGGTGACGCCGTTGCAACCGCAGACCTCGTCGCTGTCGGCCATCGCCGCCGCCTTGGCGTGGCCCTGGTGGCCGGCGTCGCCGAGGTTCGACTCGCCGAACATCAGCCGGTCGCGGATGTCGTGCACGGTGCGCCCTTCGCGCAGCAGCTTGAAGTACCAGGCACCGTCGACGGTGTCGCCGTACAGGCAGGCGCCGACGAGCTTGTCGTCGCGGATCACGAGCTTCTTGTAGACGCCGGCGAAGGGATCGCTCATCACGATCTCCTCGCAGCCCGCGCCGCCGTTGAAGTTGCCGGCCGAGAACAGGTCGATGCCGGTGACCTTGAGCTTGGTCGAGGTCTGGCTGCCGCTGTAGCGGCCGATGCCGAACTGCGCCAGGTGCGTCGCGCAGACCTTGCCCTGCTCGAACAGCGGCGCGACGAGGCCGTAGGCGATGCCGCGGTGCGCGGCGCATTCGCCGACCGCATAGATGCGCGCGTCGGTGACGGTCTGCATCGTGTCGCTGACGGCGATGCCGCCGCGCCCGTCGTTGGCGCAGTGCAGGCCGATCGCACGCGCGAGCTCGGTGTTGGGGCGGATGCCGGCGGCCATCACGACCAGATCGGCCGCAATCTCGCGCCCATCCTTGAGGCGGACCGCGCCGACGCGCCCGTCGCCGCCTGCGAGCAGGGCCTCGGTCTGGGTGCCGACGAGGAAGGTCAGGCCGCGCTCCTCGAGCGACTTGCGCAGCAGCGTGGCCGCGGTCTCGTCGAGCTGGCGCTCCATCAGCCACGGCATCAGGTGCACCACCGTGACCTGCATGCCGCGCCGCATCAGCCCGTTGGCGGCCTCCAGGCCGAGCAGTCCGCCGCCGATCACGACCGCATGCCGGTAGCGCGCCGCGGCGGCGATCATGGCCTCGGTGTCGGCGATGTCGCGGTAGCCGATCACGCCGGGCAGGTCGTGCCCCGGCACCGGCAGCATGAAGGGCAGCGAGCCGGTCGCGAACAGCAGGCGGTCGTAGCCGGCTTCGGTGCCGTCGGCGGCCTGGACGATGCGCCGGCTGCGGTTGACCGCAGACACCTTCTTGCCCAGGTGCAGCGTGATGCCGTGTTCGGCGTACCACTCGAGCGGGTTCAGCACGATCTCGGAGATCGTCTGCTCGCCGGCCAGCACCGGCGAGAGCAGGATGCGGTTGTAGTTCGGGTGCGGTTCGGCGCCGAAGACGGTGATGTCGTACAGGTCGGGCGCGATTTTCAGCAGCTCTTCGAGCGTGCGCACGCCCGCCATGCCGTTGCCGATCATCACGAGTTGCATCTTCTTCACTTCGCTCTCCAAGGCGGGACGTTGCGCAACCCCATGCAAGAACGGTGCCCGTGGACAATCGCGCGATGAGCTTCGACGTCGAGATCGGTATCGCCAGCGCGCGCGGCCCGAAGGCAACGAACGAAGACTTCGCGGGCGCCGCAACGGCGCCACGCGGCGAAGAGGAGCGCGGCCTCGTCGCGGCCATCGCAGACGGCGTCTCGGCCGGCGGCCTGGGCCTGGAGGCGGCGCAGACCACGGTGCTCGCCCTGCTCGGCGACTTCTTCGCCACGCCCGAGACCTGGGAGGCCACGGTCGTGCTCGACCGTCTGATCGGCGCCCAGAACGCCTGGCTTGCCGACCACAACCGGCGCCGCCAAGGGCCGGGGCACCCCAGCGGCGCAGCCCTGACGACGCTGACCGCACTCGCGATCCAGGGCCAGACCTACACCCTCGCCCATGTCGGCGACACGCGCGCCTGGCGCCTGCGCGCAGCCGCGGGCGCGACGCCCGCACTCGAGCTGCTGACGACCGACCACGCACTCGACCATCTCGACTTCGGCAGCCGCCTGACGCGCGCGGTGGGCCTGGACGCGCAAGTCCACGCCGACTACACGCAGGGCGAAGTGCAGGTCGGCGACTGCTTCGTGCTCACCAGCGACGGCGTGCACGGACTGCTCGGCCCGGCGCGGCTGGCGGCGCTGTCTGCGACGGGCACGGCCCCGGCGGCGGCCGCGGCGCTGGTCGCGGCGGCGGCGGCCGCAGGCGCGCACGACGACGCGACCGCGCTCGTCGTGCGCGTGCAGGGCCTCGACGATCGGCAGTTGCACGACGAACTCGGCGCCACCCGCCGGCTCGACCCGCCGCCGCTGCTCAGGCTCGGCGCCTCGATCGACGGCTACCAGGTCACGGCGCTCGTCGCGCGCAGCGGACCGCACCTGCTCTACCAGGCGCGCGAACTGGCGACGGAGCGTCTGGTCGCGATCAAGACGCTGCACCCCGCACACGCGGCCGACCCCGAGGAGCGCGCGATGCTCGCCCACGAAGCCTGGCTTGCCGCGCGCGTGGCCGCCAGCGGTGCGCCGGGCTTCGTGCGCGTGCACGAACGGCGCGCGGACGCCAGCGCGCTCTACACCGTGTTCGACTGGCACGGCGGGCAGACGCTGGCGCAACTGCTGCAGACCGAGCCGCGCGCGCCGGTCGCGCAGCTCGTTGCCGCAGCGCGCGAACTCGCCACCGCGCTCGGCCGGCTGCACCGCCTGGGCGTGGTGCATCGCGACATCAAGCCGGCCAACCTGCACCGCGGCGACGATGGCCGGTGGCGCATCCTCGACCTCGGCGTCGCGATCTCGGGCCGCGAAAGCCAGGCCCAGCGCGAGCTGCATGCCGGCACGCCGAGCTACATCAACCCCGAGCAATGGGAAGGTGCGCAGGCCGACGCCGCGAGCGACCTGTTCGCGCTCGGCGTCACGCTCTACCAGTGGGCGACCGGCCGCCTGCCCTATGGCGACATCGTTCCCTACCAGAGCGGGCGCTACCGGCGCGACCCGCGGCCGCCGTCGCGCATCCGGCCCGATGTGCCGATCTGGCTCGACCACCTGCTCGCCAAGGCCGTCGCGCGCGACCCGCGGCTGCGCTTCGAGACTGCCGAGGAACTGCTGCTCGCGCTCGATCGTGGTGCGTCGCGCACCGTCAACGCGCCTGCCCCGACACCGCTGCTCCGGCGCGACCCGGCGGCACTGGTGAAGCTCGCGCTGGCGGTCTCGCTGCTGCTCAACCTGCTGCTCGCCGTGTGGCTGCTGTTCCTGCCGCGCTGAAGCGAGACTGACGACCCCCGGCCGCCGGGCGGCCGCCCCCCGCGGGGGCTCCGAACCCGACCGGGAGACCCGGATCGGGTTCGGCCCGCTAGTGCGGCGCCGCGCTCCCCTGGTCACCTGCGGCGACCGGTCCCCTGCCGGGGACGAAGGCACGCGTTTCATGCGTCGCGGGTCGCGCGAGGTTGGCCAGCGCCGAAAGGGTGGCCGCGCCCTTGGCGCGGCCACCCTTCTCCGCCCAGGTGCGGGTCCAGCGGATCTGCATCACCCGCATCACGCCGAGCATCGTGAAGGACAACGCGGCGAACAGCACGAAGCCCCAGGCGTAGCTGCCCAGGTACTGCTTGGACAGGCCCATCGCGTTCGGGACCAGGCCGCCGCCCAGGGCGCCGATCTCGCCGATCATCGAGCCTGCCACCGCGGTGCTTGCCGGCCAGCGCAGCGGAACGAGCTGGAACAAGGCGCCGTTGCCTGCGCCGAGCGCCGCGAAGCAGACAATCAGCAGCAAGGTCGTCGCGGCCAGCGACCCCGACGAGAAGCCGGCCAGCGTCAAGCCGGCTCCGACGATCACGAGGACCCAGGTCAGCGTGTTGACGCCGCCCCAGCGGTCGGAGATCCAGCCGCCGAGCACGCGCACCGCCGCGCCCATGAACGCAGCAAGCATCGTCAACTGGCCCGCCTGCACCTTGCTGACGCCGAACTGGTCGTGGTAGTAGGACGGCAGGAAGGTCGTCAGGCCGATGAAGCCGCCGAAGGTCACGCCGTAGATCAGGCTGAACGCCCAGCCGTCGCTCTCGAACAGGCAGGCGATGTGTTCGCGCAGGCTGGCGTGGCTGTCGACATCGGGCGGTTCCTGGGCGAAGAAGATCATGACCAGCATCGGCACCAGGATCGCCGCCGCGGCGACCGCGTAGACCGCCTGCCAGCCCAGCCACTGCGCGAGCGGCGGCGCCACCAGCACCGAGACCGCGGTACCGACGTTGCCGGCACCCACCAGGCCCATCGCCAGGCCCTTGTGCCGGGGCGGGAACGACCCCGAACCGAGCGATAGCGCAACGCCGAAGCTCGCCCCCGCGATGCCGAGCAGCACGCCCATCGCGAGCAGGTCGCTGAAGCTGTCGACGATGAAGGTGCCGAACAGCATCGCGACGAGAATCAACGCCATCTCGACCAGGGTCGCGTTCTTGCGGCCGATGTATTGCGACAGCAGGCCGAGCGGAAAACGCATCAGCGCACCGGCGATGATCGGCACCGACAGCATCAGGCCCTTCTGCGCCGGGCTCAGGTCGAAGGTCTCGCTGATGAACGGCGCCATCGCACCGTTGAGCACCCAGATGCAGCACGAGAACGAGAAATAGAGGAAGGCCGCGAAAAGCGTCGGCCCGTGTCCGGTGCGAAGGAACGACCTGAAACTGTGCATGGCATCGAGGCGATCGGAAGGGCAGCGGCGTGGGCGCCACGGCGCGAGCCGCTGCGCAGCATGGTCGGATCACCGCCGCGCTGGAATTCACCCAGCCGGTGCATCGTCGCATTGCTTGCAGCAGCCACTGCAAGTGCCATGCCCGGGCCGGTCGGGCATCGGGCTTGCCGAACTGGCGGCCACCAGGCCTTGCGGCCGCAAGCGCAGGCGGGCTTGAACCCTGCTACGTGCGGACCGCCACGAACGGATCGTCGAAGTGCCTCGTCCCGGTACTGCTGAACAGCGTGCCGGGTACCGGGTACCGCTCAGGTCGCTCGAACGGTCCCCGTGGCGGTCAATCGCCGCGCATCACGGCGCGGTTGGCCGCGTCGCGCAACTGGCGCGCGAAGTCGGGTTGGTCGGCGTGGCGTTCGGCCAGGCGCAGCAGTTCGCGCCGGGCGCGGGCCTGGCCCGCGCTCTCCAGCGCACACCAGACAGTGTTGCCAGTGCGCAACAAACTCTCGAACAATCGCGATGCCCAAGCGGCGCCGCGCGGTACCGCGACCGAGGGCGGGACCATGAACTTGGCAATGTGGGTAGACATCGGGGACTCCTTTCACTCCTGTCGCCGGGGCAAGCAAGCCCCGGCGTGACGAGATGCTAGGGTTTTCCCTTATGATGCGCTAATTCAGGGTCTGAATCGGGCCATTCCGGCCGTGAATGGGCCCGGCCCTGGCCACGACGAATGAACTTTCGCACCCTCGATCTGAACCTGCTTCGGGTCTTCGACATGGTGATGAGCGAACGCAACGTCACCCGCGCTGCGGACCGCCTGGCGATGAGCCAGCCCGCAGCGAGCAATGCGCTGCGCCGGCTGCGCGAGGCGACCCAGGAGGAGTTGTTCGTGCCCGCGCCGACAGGCGTCACGCCGACGCGCCACGCAGAGGCCCTGTGGCCGACGGTGCGCGCGGCGCTCGCCGGGCTGCGCGAAGCCTTCGAGCCGCAGCCCTTCGACCCGCAGCACGACGAGCGCAGCTTCACGCTCGCGATGGCCGACGCCACGGCGGCCGTCGTCGTGCCACCGCTGATGCGCGTCCTCGACGCCGCGCACGCGCAACCCGGGCTGCGCTTCGTGCCGTTGGCGACGCGCGATCCGCGCAGCCTGCTCGACCATGGCGACGCCGACCTGGCGTTGGGCTTCTTCCCGGACCTGCCGGCTGCGCTGGCGACTGAAGGGGATGCAGCCACGGTGCGCGCAGAGCGCCTCTGGACCTGCGAAACCGTGTGCGTGATGCGCCGCGGCCACCCGCTCGCCGACGAGCCTGCGCTGTCGCTCGACGCCTACCTGACGGCGCGCCACGTACGGGTCAGCTTCACCGGGCGCACGCACGACCCCGTCGATGAAGCCCTGGCTCGTGCCGGGCGCGCGCGCAAGGTCATGCTCACCGTCAACCAGTTCCACAGCGCGGCCTGCATCGTGCGCCAGACCGACCTGCTTGCCGTGCTGCCGCTCAGCTTCGTCCCGGCGACCGGCTTTGCCGACGATCTGGCCTGCCGGGCATTGCCGCTGCAGGTGCCGGCCATTGCCATGATGCTGGCCTGGCACCGCCGCGGCGACGACGACCCCGCGCAGCGGTGGATGCGCGCCACCCTCGAGCAGACGGTGCCGCTGCTCCCCGACCCCGCTCCCGCGTCGGGTGGCGAGCGCTGCACGGCGCCCGCCGAGCACCTGGGCGCGAGAAACGCCGCCGTGCTAGGCTAAGGGTAACTACCAAGGACTGGTATGCAGATGCTGATCTCCTGGGCCCGCTGGTTGGGCGCGCTGTCGATCTGGCCACTCGATCTTGCTCGGAGCCTGATGCAGCGCCAGCCGGTGGCCTGGCGCCCGGCGATGGTCGAGTCCGCTGTTGCGCCGCCAATGGCAGTCGCGCCGCCGGCCTACGCAACCCGGAACTGGGCTGCGGCCAGCCTGAGTTGGCCTTTCGACCTGGCGCGTGCGCAGCACGCCGCCGGGGTGCAGTGCGGACTGCTGCAGCGCTCGCTGCTCGCGTCGGCAGAGTTCGAGCGCCGCCTGGGGCAGCTCGAGCGCTTGGCGCTCGGCCCGCTCGCGCGCCGGGTCTGACCGGTCAGGCGGAAAGGCCGGCCCGAACCAGCGCCCGCTGCAGGCGCTCGACCTCGTCGAGCAGCTCGAGCATCACGCCGACGCTCTGCAGGTTGGCCTCGAAGTCGCGCTGCAGGCGGCAGATGCGCCGCACGCGCGCGATCTCATCCCCGCCGAAGCGCCACGGCTGCGGCGGCTGCACGAGCCCCTCGTCGACGAGTTCGCGCACGAACTGCGCCTCGACACCGCAGGCGCGGGCAAAGTCCTCGAGTTCGAGCCAGTCCTGTTCACCGAGGCAGGTGCCGCTCAGGGTGACGAAGCTTGTCATGGCGCCTCCAGATCTTGTGCCCGCGGGTCGAAGGCGAGTTCGGTCGCCATCTGCGTGTAGAGCGCGCGCGCCTTGTCGCCGGTGGCAGCGGGCAGCACGATCTCGAGCACCGCGTACAGGTCGCCCGGCGGGTTGCCGGGAATGCCGCGGCCGCGCAGGCGCAACTTGCGCCCGCCCTGGGATCCGGCGGGGACGTTCAATTCCACCGCACCCTCGGGCGTGCGCACCGGCACCGCGGCACCGAGGGCAGCCTCCCAGGGCGCGACACGCAGCGTCAGGAAGATGTCGCGCCCGTCGACGCGGTAGCGCCGGTGCGGTTCGAACTGCACCTCGAGATAGAGGTCGCCCGCGGCCGCGCCGCCGAAGCCGGGCGTGCCCTGCCCGGTAAGGCGGATCTGCTGCCCGGCGCGGATGCCCTTCGGGATCTTGACGCTCAACTGGCGTTCGCGCAGCACGACATGACCGCTTGCATCGAGTTCGGGGCTGCGCAGCGTGAGCGTGCGCGTCGCGCCGTGGAAGGCGTCCTCGAGCGGGATCATGATCCGGGCGTGGTGATCTTCGCCCCGCGCCGCGCCGCCGTGCCGCGCGCGCCCGCCGCCGCGTTGCGCGGCGCCGAACAGGGCTTCGAAGAAATCGCTGTGGGCACCGAAATCGGCGCCGCCGCCCGGCGCGCCGCTGAACTCGAAGCCCGCGTCCCAGCCCGGCGGCGGGCTGAACTCCTGGCCGCCCTGGCGGCCCTGCCCGATCTGGTCGTAGGCGGCGCGCTTCTCGGGATCGCGCAGCACGTCGTAGGCCTCGTTGAGCTCCTGCATGCGCGCCGCAGCGTCGGTGGCCTTGCTGACGTCGGGATGGTGCTTGCGCGCGAGCTTGCGAAAGGCGCGCTTGATCTCGTCCTCGCTCGCGCCGCGCTCGACGCCGAGGGTTGCGTAGTAGTCCTTGAACTGCATGCTTCGATCCGATCCTCGCGACGATCATGGCAGAAGCGGTGCGGCCCCGCTTGCGCGCAGTCAATCCGGGCCGGTCAGAGCGCGTCGAAGCGGAAATGCTGCGCCAGGTGCTGGCGAAAGCGCTTGATGATCGCGAGCGCGTCGCGCAGCATGTCGCGCTCCATCGTCGCCATCGCCGACGGCAGCACGAGGTTGCCCGGCGTCTCGCCGAACTGGCGCTGGCGCAACTGGTGCTTGAGCTTGAGGCCCATCAGGAAGTGCAGCGCATCGATCAGGTCGCGCGCGAGGTCGGCATCGATCTGGCGTGCATCGACCAGACTGCGGATGCGCTGCACCGTTGCGAGCGCGCGCACGTGGTGCTGCAGCGCGAGCGCGCGCACGCCGTGCACGATCGGGAAGGTGCCGAGCTTCTTCAGGTCGATCGGCTGTTCGTCGCGGCGCGCTGCGGTGAGCCGGCTCCACCAGTGGCCCGGCTCGGCGAACTGGTCGGCGGCACGCGCAAAGCGTGCCAGGAAGGCATCGCCGCCGGCGAGGATGGCGTCGAGGTGCTGGCGCGCCGATTGCAGCAGCGCTGCGTCGCCCGCCACCGCGACCGCGTCGAAAAAGATCGCAAGGTGCATCACGCCCTCGGGATCATGGCCGTAGACCCAGTCGCGCAGCGTCTCGCGAAACCCGGCCAGCGGCTGGCGCCAGAGCGGATTGGTGAGCATGATCCCGCCCGAGCAGGGCGGATAGCCGAAGTCGGCGAGCGCGGCGTTGAAGCGCTGCGCGACCGCGTCGAGGGCGGGAAACTCGAAGCCGTCGCGCAGCAGCAGCGCGTTGTCCTGGTCGGTCTTCAGGATCTGCTCGCCGCGGCCCTCGCTGCCCATCACGACGAGGCAGCTGTTGGCAACGAGCTCTGGCGGCGCGACGAATCCCCACAGGCGCGCGAAGACGCGCGTGTTGAGTTCGCTCACGAGCGCCGTGAGGACCTCGATGCGCACGCCGCCGCCATGCAGCAGCGCGACGAGCCCGTCCATCTGCAGCGCTGCCTCGCGCAGCTCGGCGATCGATGCCGACTGCTCGATGCGCAGCGCGATGATGTGCGAATGGTTGGAGACGAAGCTCATCAGGTCGAGCTGCGTCAACACACCGAGGATCTCGCCGTCGGCAGCGCGCACCAGCACCCGGTGCACGCGATGGCGCACCATCGTCAGCAGCGCGTCGAAGAGCTCTGCCTCGGGCCGCATCTCGATCAGGTCGAAGTGCGCGACCTCGCGCACGGCCACCGCCGCAGGGGGTGATTCGCGCAGCAGCGCATCGCGCAGGTCGGTGGTCGTGAACATGCCCAGGCGCTCGCCGTCGCGCACGAGCGCGTTGGTGAGCCCCTGCGCGGCAAGCTCGCGGCAGACCGTCACCAGATCCGCCGCGCCGTCGACGAAGAAGGGCTTGCGCAGGTAGGCGTCGGCAATGCGCACCATCATCAGCGAGAGCATTTCGCGCTGCTGGTTGTGCTGTGCGCTTGCCGCGAGGCCGTGCGACAGGGCGCCCAGAAGGCGTGCCCCGAAGCTCGCGTTGCCGGCGATCAGCGCCTGCAGCAGGGCCCGGGGAATGGCGAATGCAGCCACCTCGCCGCAGGCGGTCCAGGTGCTCGACGTGCGGTCGGTCAGCACCGCGAGCGCGCCGATCAGCGCGTCGGCGCCGTGCACGGCGACGACCTCGCCGGCCTGGACCTCCTCGACGTGCCCGCGCGTGAGCAGGTAGCAATGCCGCGGCCGCTCTTCGCCCGCGTAGAGCACTGTCGCTGCCGGCAGCGTCACCGCCACGGCGTCGCGTCGCACCTGCGCGCGTTCGTCGGGCCGGAGAACGTCGAACGGCGCGACGTCGAACGCAAAGGCAGGGGCGGCGTCAGGCTCGCGCATCGTCGGACTATCTTATGAAGAAAGACGGGACTGCGGCTCGAAGCGCGCAGTCCCGTCGGTTGCTGCGCAGGCCGACGGCGATCGATCTCGCCCCCGCGCCCGCGCCTGGCGATCAGTGGCCGCTCGCGCCCGCGGCGCCGATGCCGGTCTCCGAACGCACCTGCTGGGCCAGGAAGCCCTCACGGTCGATACTGGCGCGCGGGCCACGGTCGAGGATCGAGAACAGCCAGATGCCGACGAAGCCGATCGTCATCGAGAACAGCGCCGGCGATGTGTACGGGAACAGCGCCGAGCCCTTGGGGTTGCCGAGCGTGGCTTCCCACACCGACGGCGACACCACCGTCAGCACCACCGACGAGATCAGCCCGAGGAAGCCGCCGATCACCGCGCCCTTGGTCGTGCAGTCCTTCCACAGCACGCTCATGAAGAGCACCGGGAAGTTGGCCGATGCGGCGATCGCGAACGCCAGCGACACCATGAAGGCGATGTTCTGCTTCTCGAAGGCAATGCCGAGCACGACGGCGATGATGCCGAGCGCGATCGTGGTCAGCCGCGAGACCTTGAGCTCGGCGGCGCTGTCGGCCTTGCCCTTCTTGACGACCGTGGCGTAGAGGTCATGCGACACGGCCGAGGCGCCCGACAGCGTCAGGCCCGCCACCACCGCGAGGATGGTCGCGAACGCCACCGCCGAGATGAAGCCGAGGAAGATGTTGCCGCCGACCGCGTTGGCGAGGTGAATCGCCGCCATGTTGCCGCCGCCCTTCAGCGCGCCCTTGGCGTCGAGGAACTCGGGGTTGGTGAGGACGAAGGTGATCGCGCCGAAGCCGATGATGAAGGTCAGCAGGTAGAAGTAGCCGATCCAGCCCGTCGCCCACATCACCGACTTGCGCGCTTCCTTGGCGCTCGGAACGGTGAAGAAGCGCATCAGGATGTGCGGCAGGCCGGCGGTGCCGAACATCAGCGCCATGCCGAAGCTGATCGCCGAGATCGGGTCCTTGACGAAGTTGCCCGGGCCCATGATCGACTGGCCGAGCGTGGCTGCGGCTTCCGCGGTCTTGCCGTCCTTGAGCGCGAGATCGGACTTGATCTTCACCGCACCGGCGAAGAGTGCCTCGGGGCTGAATCCGAAGTGCCACAGTACCGACAGCGCCATGAAGCTCGCACCGCCGAGCAGCAGGCAGGCCTTGATGATCTGCACCCAGGTTGTCGCGGTCATCCCGCCGAAGAGCACGTAGACCATCATCAGCGCGCCGACGATGACGACCGCGATCCAGTACTCGAGGCCGAACAGCAGCTTGATGAGCTGACCGGCGCCGACCATCTGCGCGATCAGGTAGAAGGCCACGACGACCAGCGTGCCCGAGGCGGCGAAGATGCGGATCGGGGTCTGGCTGAAGCGGAACGCCGCCACGTCGGCAAACGTGAACTTGCCGAGGTTGCGCAGCCGCTCGGCCATCAGGAAGGTGATCACCGGCCAGCCGACGAGAAAGCCGATCGAATAGATCAGGCCGTCGAAGCCCGATGCCATCACCGCCGCCGAGATACCGAGGAACGACGCCGCCGACATGTAGTCGCCGGCGATCGCGAGCCCGTTCTGGAAGCCGGTGATGCCGCCGCCGGCAGTGTAGAAGTCGGCCGCGCTCTTGGTGCGCGACGCGGCCCACTTGGTGATGAACAGGGTGAAGACGACGAAGGTGCCGAACATGCCGATCGCGGTCCAGTTGGTCGCCTGCTGCTGGGCCTGGCCGAGGTCGGCGCCGGCGGCGAAGACGGCTGCCGAGACGCCGAACAGCGCCGCCAGCGTGAGCACCTGGCGCACGGGTGTGGAGAGTCGCTTCATTTCAGGGCTCCCTTGACGACGGCATCGGTCAGCGTGTCGAACTCGGCGTTCGCACGGTTGACGTAGTAGGCGGTGATCACGATCGTGAACACGATGACGCCGAAGCCGATCGGGATCCCCATCGTCATCACGCCTTCGCCGAGGCGCTGCGAGAGGAAGGGCTTGTTGAACGCGACGAGCACGATGAATCCGTAGTACACGATCATCATGGCCCAGGTGAGAGTCCAGCCCATGCGATTGCGCTTGGCCCTGAGCTCCTGGTACTTGGGGTCGCGCGAGATGCGCTTGACCAGTTCGATGTCCATGGTGTCTCCACGTAGGTGATGAAACGAGGGCGTATCGTGCGCGTTGCATCTGACCGTGCTCTGACGCCGCGCTGAACGTACGCTTACACGCGGCGATACGCAAGCTCGACGTGGGCGGCCAGCACGGCCGCTGCACAAGGCGATCGATAATCGATCGCGACCCCGATGACCAAGCCTGCATGACGCGCCTGCTGCGCTATACCCTGGTCGGCGGTCTCGCCACCGCAGTGCACTACGCACTGCTCGTGGTTTGCGTCGAAGCCTGGCACTGGCCGGCGTGGCTGGCCTCGGGTGCGGGCGCGGTGATCGGCGCGCAGGTCGCCTACCTGGGCAACCGCCGCTTCACTTTCGGCTACCGGGGCGGCTACGGCACCTCATGGCTGCGGTTCCAGATCACTGCGCTTTTCGGCGCGCTGCAGGGCATGGCGGTCGTCGCGGCGGCAGTCGCACTCGGCATGCATTACCTTGTCGCGCAGGTACTGGCCACGATCACCGGCCTGCTGCTGACCTTCGCGATCAACCGCGCGTGGACATTCCGCTGAGCTCAGCGCCGCCGACCGAAGCCTGCCCACAGCAGGGCCAGCGCCGACGCGAGCACCATCGCGCCGTACGTCGCCATCATGCCGTCGCGCCCGAAGGCGACGAGCCCGGCCACGAGCATGCCTGCCGCCGCGCCGCCCGACCATGCCGCGAGGCGCGCCCAGCGCACTGCGCGCAGTTCGCCGCGCCATGCCAGCTTGGCCAGCGCGGCCGAGATCGCGCCCAGCGCCAGCGCGGGCAGGAACAGGCTGACCAAGTGAACGAGTGCGTCGATCGGACCCAGACAGACCTCCCACCGGCACCGGCCGGACTTGATGCAAATCATGTCCGCCGCCGCTTGGAGCGGGGCCGGAGCAGCGAAATTTTATAATTCCACCATGAGTGTCTTCACGCTCGGGCTGAACCACACCACCGCGCCGCTCGACGTGCGCGGCCGCTACGCGTTCCCGCTCGAGCAACTCGCGCCTGCACTGCACGAGTTGCGCGAGCGCCTCGGCAGCCACGCGCGGCCGGCAGCGCACCCTGAAGTTGCGCTGCTGTCGACCTGCAACCGCACCGAGCTCTATCTCTCCGACGCGCACGCGCCGGTGGCGGGCCTGGCGCAACCGGCCGTCGAGTGGCTCGCCGGCGTGGGCGGCGTGCCCAGCCAGGCGCTGCTCGAGCACAGCTATGCGCTCGAGGACACGGCCGCGGCGCGGCACGCGTTTCGCGTCGCGAGCGGCCTCGACTCGATGGTTCTCGGCGAGCCGCAGATCCTCGGCCAGATGAAGCAGGCAGTGCGCGAGGCCGACGAGGCCGGCACGCTCGGCGTGACACTGCACCAGCTCTTCCAGCGCTCGTTTGCGGTCGCCAAGGAGGTGCGCAGCTCGACCGAGATCGGCGCCCATTCGATCAGCATGGCCGCGGCCTCGGTGCGACTCGCGGCGCAGCTGTTCGAGGATCTCGGCGAGGCCAGGGTGCTGTTCGTCGGCGCGGGCGAGATGATCGAGCTCGTCGCGACCCACTTCGCGGCGCGCACGCCGCGCGCGATGGCGGTGGCCAACCGCACGCTCGAGCGCGGCGAGCGCCTCGCCGGGCGCCTGGGTGCCGAGGCGCTGCTGCTGGCCGACCTACCGCAGCGCATGGCCGACTTCGACATCGTCGTCTCGTGCACCGCGAGTTCGCTGCCGATCATCGGCCTGGGCGCGGTCGAGCGTGCGCTGAAGGCGCGCCGCCACCGCCCGATGTTCATGGTCGACCTGGCCGTGCCCGCGCGACATCGAGCCCGAGGTCGCGGCGCTCGCCGACGTTTACCTGTACACGCTCGACGACCTTTCCACGCTCGTCGCGAGCGCAAGCGAGAAGCGCCAGGCCGCGGTCGAGCAGGCCGAGGCGATCATCGAGAGCGGCGTGCAGAGCTTCGTGCACTGGCTCGACCAGCGCGGCAGCGTGCCGCTGATCCAGGCCTTGAACGCGCAGGCCGACGACTGGCGCGCGATCGAGATCGCCCGCGCGCAGCGCCTGCTCGCGCGCGGCGAACCCATCGACAAGGTGCTCGATACGCTGTCGCGCGGGCTGACGCACAAGATGCTGCACGGCGCACTCGCCGAGCTGCACTCGACGGCGGGCGAACAGCGGACACAGCTCGCACACACCGTATCGCGCCTGTTCCTGCGCACGAGCAGCCGCAACCCGGCCGACGACGGGCGTTAGCGGCGCTGGCCGCGCGCGCCGTGGATTGCCGCGGCGCCTCCTGGTCCTTCTACCGCGCGCCTGCGCGCTCCCTTCAGCCGATTGCCTCGCGTCACGATGAAAGAGTCACTCCGCCAGCAGTTCCAGCGCCTCGCGCTGCGCCTCGCCGAGCTCGACGCGACGCTCGCCGACCCGGGCGTGGCCAGCGACATGAAGCGCTACCGCGGCCTCGCGCGCGAGCATGCGCAGGTGCAGGGCGTGGTCGAGACCTTTCGCCGCTACGAGGCGCGCGAGCGCGACCTCGCGTCGGCGCAGCCCTTGCTCGCCGATGCGGAGATGGCGGCGATGGCAGCCGAGGAGATCGAGTCCGCGACCGCCGATCTGGCGCGCCTGCACGCCGAGCTGCAGGCTGCGCTGCTGCCGCGCGACCCCGACGACGAGCGCAACGCCTTCGTCGAGGTGCGCGCCGGGACCGGCGGCGACGAGTCGGCCCTCTTTGCCGCCGACCTGGTGCGCATGTACCTGCGTTTTGCCGAGCGGCGCGGCTGGCGCGTCGAGGTGATGTCCGAGAGCCTGTCGGACCTCGGCGGCTACCGCGAGTGCGTGCTGCGCGTCGAGGGCGAAGCGGTCTATGCGCAGCTCAAGTTCGAGTCAGGCGGGCATCGCGTGCAGCGCGTGCCGGCGACCGAGACCCAGGACCGCATTCACACCAGCGCCTGCACGGTCGCCGTGATGCCCGAGCCCGACGAGGCCGACGAGGTGACGCTCGACCCGGCCGAACTGCGCATCGACACCTTCCGCGCCAGCGGCGCCGGCGGCCAGCACGTCAACAAGACCGACAGCGCGATCCGCATCACGCATTTGCCCACCGGCCTCGTCGCCGAGTGCCAGGACGACCGCTCGCAGCACCGCAACAAGGCCAAGGCGATGGCCGTGCTCGCCGCGCGCCTGCAGGAGAAGGAGCGCAGCGAGCGCGCCGCCAAGGAGGCGGCGACGCGCAAGGGGCTGATCGGCAGCGGCGATCGCAGCGACCGCATCCGCACCTACAACTTCCCGCAGGGCCGGCTCACAGACCACCGCATCAACCTGACGCTGTATCGGCTGCAGGCCATCCTCGAAGGCGACCTCGACGAGGTGATCGCCGCGCTGCAGGCCGCGCGTGCCGCGCAGCAGCTCGCCGCGCTCGAGAGCGGAGGGTGAGCGCGAAAGAGGGGCCCCGCGCAGCGGGGATCGAAGCGCGACTGCGCCGCAGTCTCCGAGCCCTGGGCCCTCGCATAGCCCAGCAGTGCGGAGGAGACGGCGCGTGAGCGCTGGTTCCGGAAGCGTTGCCTCGGCACTGGCACGCGCGCGCGGCCGGGGCGTCGAACGCCTGGACGCGCAACTGCTGCTCGGCCGCGTGCTCGACCGGCCGCGCGCCTGGGTGCTCGCGCACAGCGAAGCCGGGCTCGACGAGACCCAACGCAGCCGCTTCGACGCGCTGTGCGAGCGCCGCGCCGACGGCGAGCCGCTCGCCTACCTGCTGGGCGAGAAGGAGTTTCACGGCCTGACACTGAAGGTCGATCCCCATGTGCTCGTGCCGCGTCCGGAGACGGAGACGCTGGTCGACTGGGCGCTCGAATTGCTGGTCGCCATGCCGCCTGGCGCGGCGGTGGCCGACCTGGGCACCGGCAGCGGCGCGATCGCGCTTGCGCTTGCCCACGCACGCCGCGATGCGCGCGTCTGCGCGGCGGACTTGAGCCCCGATGCGCTGGCCGTGGCTTGCGCCAACGGCAAGCGCCTCGGTATCGCGGTCGAATGGCTGCAGGGCGATTGGTGGTCCGCCGTGCCGGGGCGGCGCTTCGCCCTCGTCGTCGCCAACCCGCCTTACGTTGCCGCCACCGATCCGCACCTGCTTGCGCTACGACACGAGCCGCAGCTGGCGCTGACTTCGGGTGCGCTAGGCCTGGACGCGCTGCGCGAGCTCGCGCTCGGCGCCGCAAATCACCTCGAGCCGGGCGGCTGGCTGCTGCTGGAGCACGGCCACGACCAGGGCATTGCGGTACGCGCGCTGCTGCGTGAGGCAGGCCTGGCCAACGTGACGACCCGCGCCGACCTGGCCGAGCTGCCGCGTTGCAGCGCCGGACAGCTTGTAAGCCGGTCGTGAAGCGCGTGACAAGACCGCGCTGCCCCGCGTTGCATATCCCTCAGTTGAAGGGGGAAGGCCGCGCTTTTTGCTTACACGGAGTGCCGCACCGGGGTTAGCATGATTTCACTCAAGCCCGATCGCGGGCCGGTCTCTAGGCTTCATGGGAGGTCGACATCATGCGTGCATTGCTTGCGTTGCTCGTTGGATCGTTGGGGCTGTGGGCTGCACCACCCGCGTGGTCGGACCCGGTGCAAGGCGATGGCCTGGCGATTGAACTGCCGCGCCTGCAGGGACGTGTGCGACTCGGCATCGGCGCGCCGGCACCCGACGCCTTCAATGCGGGAGCGGGCGGTGACGCCAGGCTGACCGGCGCCAGCCTGCTCGGCGACTACTACTTCGGCGGCCGCCAGTCGACGCGCGATGGCGACTTCAGCGGCTTTCGCGCCACCTCGGGGCTGTATGTCGGCTCGCGCTCGGGCTTGTGGGGCGGGCTGACTGGTACCAGCGCAAGCACCAACCTGATCAGCGTGGATCGGCACAGCTACAGTCTCGCGTCATCGGCATGGGCCGGCGAAGCCAACGACAGCGGCAGCACTGCCGTGCCCTACCTCGGCCTGGGCTACAGCGGCAGTTCGCTCAAGGGCGGCTGGGGCTTCTCGGCCGACTTCGGGCTGATGGCGCTCAACCCCGGCAGTGCGCTGCGCCTCGGGCGCAGCTTCGGCGGCGGGCAGAGCCTCGACGACCTGCTGCGCGACCTGCGCCTGTCGCCCGTAGTCCAGCTAGGGGTGTCGTACTCGTTCTGACGCGCCGCGGCCGGATTGCCGTATAAACGCGGTTCTCCCTCCAACAGCCCTGGATCGCGGGGCAGCCGCCATGAGCAATGTTTCAGCCAACCCGGTGCAGCAACGCATCGACGATCTCGTCAAGACCAACCGCGTCGTCCTCTTCATGAAGGGCACGGCACAGTTTCCCCAATGCGGCTTTTCGGGCCGCTCGGTGCAGATCCTGCAGGCCTGCAAGGTGCCCGACCTCGTGACCGTCAACGTGCTCGAGGACGACGAGATCCGCCAGGGCATCAAGGAGTTCTCGAACTGGCCGACGATCCCTCAGCTCTACGTGAAGGGGCAGTTCATCGGCGGCTCGGACATCCTGATGGAGATGTACCAGGCAGGGGAACTTCAATCGCTCTTGAGCGATTGAAGTTACCCTTCGGGGTAGAACGGCCCCGACCCCTCCCGGTCGCTTCGCTCCGGGGTGAAACAGGCCCGACCCCACCCCAACCCTCCCCTGTCCAGGGGAGGGCTTCAAATGCAGCCGGCTTCGCGGGGTAGTGCATGAACAGGTCGCGCATCGTGGTCGGGATCAGCGGCGCGACGGGCACCGCGTATGGCGTGCGGCTGCTGCAGCGGCTGCGCGAAGCGGGGGTCGAGACGCACCTCGTTGCGACGCCGGCCGGCGTGCTCAACGCGCACCACGAACTCGGGCTCGATCGCAAGGCGCTCGAGGCGCTTGCGGACAAGGTGTACGCCGTCGGCGAGATCGGCGCGGCGATCGCGAGCGGGTCGTTCGACACGCAGGCGATGGTCGTCGCACCGTGCTCGATGCGCACGTTGGCCGCGATCGCGCACGGCCTGTCCGACAACCTGCTCACGCGCGCCGCCGACGTGACGCTCAAGGAGCGCCGCCGCCTGCTCCTGATGGTGCGCGAGACGCCGCTGAACCTGGCTCACCTGCGCAACATGACGGCCGTCACCGAGATGGGCGGCGTGATCTTCCCGCCGTTGCCGGCTTTCTACCACCGGCCGCAGACGCTCGACGAGGCGGTTGCCGAGAGCGTCGAGCGCGTGCTCGCACTGCTCGGCGTGGGCAACGCGTCGCCGCGGGTCTGGCAGGGCCTGTAGCTGCGCCGACCGCGGCTTTCAGACGCTCGGACTGGCGCCGTTCATCTCCCAGCGCTTGCGCGCCGCGAACACCGCTGTCGGGTACTCGGCGCGGCCGCGGCTGCCGTTGTAGCGGCCGAGCGCCAGGAACATGTCGCCGCGCTCGATGGTGAGGTAGTGGCGCAGGATGACACAGCCGAAGCGCAGGTTGGTCTGCATGTGAAAGAGCCGGCTCGCGTCGCCGTCGCCGATCAGGCGCGCCCAGAACGGCATGACCTGCATGTAGCCGCGCGCGCCTGCGCTCGAAACGACGAACTTGCGAAAGCCGCTCTCGACCTGCACCAGACCGAGCACCAGCGAGGGCTCGAGGCCGGCGCGCTTGCTCTCGTACCACAGCGTCTCGAGGAACTCGACCCGCGTCGGGTGCTCGGCCTTGTAGCGCTTCAGGCGTTCGCTCGTCGCGGCGAGCCAGCGCAGGAAGGCGATGCGCTGCTCGGTGCTGTCGAAGGCCGGCTTGGGCGGCGCAGCGTTGCCGACAGCCTTGGCGAGTGCGGAACGCACCGCGTCGGCGAGCGGTTCCTCGACCTGTGCGCCGGCGCGCGCGGCCTGCGGCCAGACGAGCGGCGCGAGCCCGATCGCAAGCAGCCCGCGCCGCTGCAGGATCATCGGCCGAGCGCAGCTTTCACGTGCGCCACCGCATCGGCAAGCGCCACCCTGGCCGCCTGCGGGTCGCGCCGGCCCTGGACCTCGAGCGTGCCTTCCTTGAGGCCGCGATCGGATACGACGACGCGCAGCGGCACGCCGATCAGTTCCCAGTCGGCGAACATCGCGCCCGGGCGCTCGCCGCGATCGTCGATCATCACGTCGACGCCCTGCACCACGAGTTCTGCGTGCAGGCGCTCGGCGGCGGACTTGACCTCGGCCGAGCGGTCGTAGCCGATAGGGCACAGCACGACCTCGAACGGCGCCATCGAGACCGGCCAGATGATGCCCCGGTCATCGTGGTTCTGCTCGATCGCCGCGCCGAGCAGGCGCGTGATGCCGATCCCGTAGCAGCCCATCTCCATCAGCTGCGGCTTGCCGTTCTCGTCGAGGTAGGTGGCGTTCATCGCCTTGGAGTACTTGGTGCCGAGGTAGAACACATGGCCGACCTCGATCCCGCGCTGGATCGCGAGCACCCCCTTGCCGTCGGGCGACGGATCGCCGGCGACGACGTCGCGGATATCGGCGACGAGGTCGGGCTCGGGCAGGTCGCGGCCCCAGTTGACACCGGTGAGGTGATAGTCGGCCTCGTTGGCACCGCAGATGAAATCATGCATCGCCGCGACCGTGCGGTCGGCGACGATCTTGACCGGCTTGCGCGTCGCCACCGGCCCCAGGTATCCGGGCTTGCAGCCAAAACAATCCTCGATCTCGGCCGCGGTCGCGAAGCGAAAGCCCGCCTTCAGCCCGGCCACCTTGCCTGCCTTGACCTCGTTGAGCGAGTGGTCGCCGCGCACGAGCAGCAGCCAGATCGTGGTCCCGGCCACGTCGCCGTTGTCGGCCAGCACATCGGTCGCGAGGACGAGCGACTTGACGGTTGTCGTCAGCGCCACGCCGAGCAGCGCGGCCACGTCCTCGCAGGTACTCTTGCCGGGAGTCGGCGTGCGCGTCATGGCCTGCGCCGGCGCGCCGCGCGGCGCGGCCGGCGCCACGGCTTCGGCGAGCTCGATGTTGGCCGCGTAGTCCGAGGTCGGGCAGTAGACGATCGCATCTTCACCGGTGTCGGCAATGACCTGGAACTCCTGCGACAGGTCGCCGCCGATCGCGCCCGAGTCGGCCGCGACGGCGCGGTAGGTGAGCCCGAAGCGGTCGAAGATCGCGCAGTAGGCGCGCGACATCGTCTCGTAGCTCTTCGCCGCGGCGGCGGCGTCGCGGTCGAACGAGTACGCGTCCTTCATCGTGAACTCGCGCCCGCGCATCAGGCCGAAGCGCGGCCGGCGCTCGTCGCGGAACTTGGTCTGGATGTGATAGAAGTTCTTCGGCAATTGGCGGTAGCTGCGCAACTCCTGGCGCGCGATGTCGGTGACCACCTCCTCGCTCGTCGGCTGGATCACGAAATCGCGCTGGTGCCGGTCTTTCACGCGCAGCAGCTCCGGCCCGTAGGCCTGGAAGCGCCCGCTTTCCTGCCACAGCTCGGCCGGCTGCACGATGGGCATCAAGAGCTCGATCGCGCCGGCGCGGTTCATCTCCTCGCGCACGATGGCCTCGACCTTGCGGATCACGCGCAGGCCCATCGGCAGGTAGCTGTAGATGCCGGCACCAAGGCGTTTGACGAAGCCGCCGCGCATCATCAGCTGGTGGCTCTTGACCTCGGCGTCGGCGGGCGCTTCCTTGAGCGTGGAGATGAAGAACTGGGAGGCTTTCATGAGCGATGGATGCGCACGCGAATTCGGGGCCGGGGTGGGATTGCACGACGCGGGCCGATGCTGAACCTGCCGATGCCGCCTGCGGGGGTTCGCAGGGGTTGCAAGCCGTCATGCCGGTGCAATAATCGATTCAACGAAAAATTTGGAGTTGATTATGCTCGACCGAGAAGGCTTTCGGCCGAACGTCGGCATCATCCTGCTCAATCACCGGAACCAGGTGTTCTGGGGCAAGCGGCTGCGCACCCACTCGTGGCAATTTCCACAGGGGGGCATCAAGTACGGCGAGACGCCCGAGCAGGCGATGTTCCGCGAGCTGCACGAAGAAGTGGGCTTGCACCAGCACCATGTGCGCATCGTCGCGCGCACCCGCGACTGGCTGCGCTACGAGGTGCCCGACCACTTCATCCGACGCGACGCGCGCGGCCATTACCGCGGCCAGAAGCAGATCTGGTTCCTGCTCCAGCTCACCGGCCACGACAGCGACTTGAACCTGCGCGCGACCGACCATCCGGAGTTCGACGCCTGGCGCTGGAACGAGTACTGGGTGCCGCTCGAGGTCGTGATCGAGTTCAAGCGCGGCGTCTACGAGATGGCGCTGACAGAGCTCGCGCGCTTCCTGCCGCGCAGCGGGCATCACAACCGCTACCTGCGCGCCGGCATGCGCGCCACGCCGCCGGCGCTGCGCCATGACGACGATCCTCCGCGAGAGGCCGAGGAACCTCGCGCGCCGTGATCGTTCACGCCAATATCATGTTGTCGCGGTGGATCATCTCCGGCTCCCCGGTGAAGCCGAGCAGGCGTTCGAACTCGCTCGACGGCTTGCGCGCGATCAGGCGCGCCTCCGAGCTCGCATAGTTGGCCAGGCCGCGCGCGATCTCGACACCGGCGAGGCTGCGCACCGCGATCACGTCGCCGCGCGCGAACTCGCCCTGCACCTCGACCATGCCGATCGGCAGCAGGCTCTTGCCCTCGTCGCGCAGCTTGGCCACTGCACCGTCGTCGACGCGCACCGCGCCGCGCAGCTGCAGATGATCGGCCATCCATTGCTTGCGCGCGGCGAGCTTGGGCGTGGCTGCGATCAGCGCAGTGCCGATCGCCTCGCCCGCGGCCAGGCGCAGCAGCACGTCGGGCTCGCGGCCCGACGCGATCACGGTGGAGGCACCGCTGCGCGCGGCGCGCTTGGCGGCGAGGACCTTGGTCAGCATGCCGCCGCGGCCGATCGCCGAGCCCGCGCCGCCGGCCATCAGTTCGAGCTCGGGCGCGCCGGCCTGCGCCTCGTCGATGAAGCGTGCACCAGGCTCCTTGCGCGGATCGGTGGCGTACAGGCCGCGCTGGTCGGTCAGGATCACGAGCGCGTCCGCCTCGACCAGGTTGGCGACTAGCGCGCCGAGCGTGTCGTTGTCGCCGAACTTGATCTCGTCGTTGACGACGGTGTCGTTCTCGTTGATCACCGGCACGACCTTGAGGCCGAGCAGCGTGACGAGGGTCGAGCGCGCATTGAGGTAGCGCTCGCGGTCGGCCAGATCGGCGTGCGTGAGCAGGACCTGCGCACTGCGCAGACCATGGGCGCGCAATTGCGTCTCGTACATCTGCGCCAGGCCCATCTGGCCCACGGCGGCAGCAGCCTGGAGCTCGTGGACTTCATGCGGACGCACGGTCCAGCCCAGGCGCTTCATGCCCTCGGCGATGGCGCCGCTCGAGACCATCACCACCTCGCGGCCCTGGCCGGCGAGTGTCGCGAGTTGGCGGCACCAGTGGCCGATGGCCGTGGCGTCGAGGCCGCGGCCTTCATCGGTGACGAGGCTCGAGCCGACCTTGACGACGACCCGCCTCGCGTTGCGCAACGCCTCAGTCATGCCCGGCTGCGAGGGCCGCTGCGGCGCCGTCGGCGCCGTCGTCGAAGCGCGGGTCGGGCAGCGCGGCGGCCGGGTTGCGCATCTGCGCGACATGCTGGTAGACGGCGCGGATCAGCGCCTCGCAGCCCTCGCGCGTGAGCGCCGAGATTTCGAACACCGGACCCTTCCAGCGCAGGCGCCGCACGAACCCGCTGACGCGCTGCGCGCGCTCTTCGGCAGCCACCATGTCGAGCTTGTTCAACACCAGCCAGCGCGGCTTGGCGTGCAGCGCCGGGTCGTACTTCTTCAACTCGGCGACGATGGCGCGCGCCTGCGCGACCGGGTCGACGCCATCGTCGAAGGGCGCGATGTCGACCACGTGCAGCAGCAGGTGCGTGCGCTGCAGGTGGCGCAGGAACAGGTGGCCGAGCCCGGCACCCTCGGCCGCGCCTTCGATCAGGCCGGGAATGTCGGCAACGACGAAGCTCTGCTCGGGCGCGACGCGCACGACGCCGAGGTTTGGGTGCAGCGTCGTGAACGGATAGTCGGCGATCTTCGGCCTGGCGTTGGACACCGCCGCGATCAGCGTCGACTTGCCGGCGTTGGGCATCCCGAGCAGGCCGACGTCGGCGAGCACGCGCAGTTCGAGCTTGAGCTTCCTGGCCTCGCCTGGCCAGCCGGGTGTCTTCTGGCGCGGGGCGCGGTTCGTGCTCGACTTGAAGTGCAGGTTGCCGAAACCGCCGTCGCCACCCTTGGCGAGCAGTACCTTCTCGCCCGGCACCAGCAACTCGGCGATCACCGAGCCGGCATCGAGGTCGGTGACGATGGTGCCCATTGGCATGCGCAGCACGATGTCGTCTGCCGCTGCGCCAAACTGGTCTGAGCCGCGCCCCTGCTCGCCGTTGCGCGCCTCGTGGCGGCGCGCATAGCGAAAGTCGATCAGCGTGTTCAGGTTCGGGTCGCCGACGGCCCAGACGCTGCCACCGCGGCCACCGTTGCCGCCGTTGGGACCGCCGAAGGGGATGAACTTCTCGCGCCGGAAGCTCACGCATCCGCTGCCGCCGTGGCCGGCGGCCACGTCGATCGTGGCTTCGTCAACGAACTTCATGGTTCAGCGCGCTCGAAGTATCGAATAATGGTAAGCGAGCCCGACGCCGCGCCAGAACGAACAAGCCCCGGCATGCCGGGGCTTGTGCGCGACCGCCGGGCGGCGCGACCTACGGTGCCGTGACCGAAACGGTCTGCCGGTTGAGCGGGCCCTTGACGGCAAAGCTGACCTTGCCGTCGACGAGGGCGAACAGCGTGTGGTCGCGCCCGCAGGCGACGTTCTGGCCGGGGTGAAAGCGCGTGCCGCGCTGGCGCACGATGATCGCCCCGGCCGGCACGACCTGGCCGCCGAACACCTTCACGCCGAGCATCTTGGGTTGAGAGTCGCGGCCGTTGCGGGTCGAACCGCCGCCCTTTTTCTGTGCCATGTTCGTTGACTCCTGGATCTGGTGACCGAAGCGCTCGATCAGGCGCTGACGGCGCTGATCTGGATCTCGGTGAAATTCTGCCGGTGGCCCTGCCGCTTCTGGTAATGCTTGCGGCGGCGCATCTTGAAGATGCGAACCTTGTCGTGCCGGCCTTGCGCCAGCACGGTGGCCTTGACGCTTGCGCCGGCAACCAAGGGTGTCCCGACCTGCAGGTCCGCGCCGTCGCCGACGGCAAGCACCTGATCGATCACGATCTCCTGGCCCACGTCCGCAGCAATCTGTTCTATCTTGATCTTCTCGCCGGCGGCAACCTTGTATTGCTTGCCACCGGTTTTTATGACCGCGTACATATCAGCCCCTTCCAGACGATTTGCGCTCCCCACTGCGGCGGGCAGCCCTGCTTGAAATCGCAGAGCCTTGGATTCTAGCATGCCCACGCTTGTCGACCCATCGCGCGCTGCGCCAAGCTACCGCCGTGCCCCGCGCGCGATCCGTGGAGCGACGCATTCCTATAATTCGCCACTTCCCGCCGAGCCCAGCTTGCATCCACCCTCTTCTACTCTCGCCACGCCCCCGGCCGCACCCGCGCCGCCGTTGACCCAGGAGATGGCGCGGGTCGACGAGGTGATCCGGTCGCGCCTGGTTTCGGACGTGGCCCTGGTCAACCAGATCTCGGCCTACATCATCGGCGCCGGCGGCAAGCGCATCCGCCCCCGGCTCGTCCTGCTGTTCGCCGAGGCGCTCGGCTTCCACGGTCCGGAGCGCTTCGAGCTCGCGGCAATCGTCGAGTTCATCCACACCGCCACGCTGCTGCACGACGATGTCGTCGACGAGTCCGGCCTGCGCCGCGGGCGCAAGACGGCCAACGCGCTGTTCGGCAACGCCGCCAGCGTGCTGGTGGGCGACTTTCTCTATTCGCGCGCCTTCCAGATGATGGTCGCGGTCGATCGCATGCGCGTGCTCGCCGTGCTTGCCGACGCCACCAACGTGATCGCCGAAGGCGAGGTCCTGCAGTTGATGAACATGCACGACGCCGACCTCGCGGTCGAGTCCTACCTGCGCGTGATCCGCTTCAAGACGGCCAAGCTGTTCGAGGCCAGCGCGCGTCTGGGTGCGGTGCTCGCTGAGGCGGCGCCGGCGCTGGAAGAGGCCTGCGCCGACTACGGACGCTCGCTCGGCACCGCGTTCCAGCTCGTCGACGACCTGCTCGACTACGAAGGCGCGACCACCGAACTCGGCAAGAACGTGGGCGACGACCTGCGCGAGGGCAAGCCCACGCTGCCGCTGCTGGTGGCGATGGCGCGTGCCAACCAGGCCGAGCGCACGCTGATTCGCCATGCCATCGAGCAAGGTGAGGTGGCGCGCCTGCCAGAGATCGTCGAGATCGTGCGCCACACCGGCGCGATCGAGGCGACGCGCGACGCCGCGCGTGCCGAAGCTGATGTTGCGCTGCGTTGCGCGGCGATGCTGCCGCCGTCGGGCGCGCGGGAGGCTCTGCTAGAATTATGTGTTCGATCGGTCGAGCGTTCTTCCTGAATGCCGCGGCCGCGAACGGGGTGTAGCTTAGCCTGGTAGAGCGCTACGTTCGGGACGTAGAGGCCGGAGGTTCGAATCCTCTCACCCCGACCAGAATCCGGAGCCAGGGCCCGCGCGGTCCGACGCAATCGCAACGGTTGCATTTGCTTGCAGTCAGCCGACGCCCAGGGCGGCGATTTGTCGCTATTTCGCTGCCTGTTCAAGGTTTACAGCCCTGGGTGGATCGGCGATGATTCCCGCGGAATTCATCTCGCGAAATGGCATCCTCGGCCGCAGATACCTTGGTGGACGCTCCCCAGTCGGCGCTCTCCGGAGTGGCGCGGGTGCTCGTCCACGCCGGCAAGCTCAACGCCAAGGTGGCAGAAGAGCTGGTGCGCAGCGCCAAGGACAAGCGCTTGAGCTTCGTCGCTTCGGTGATTGCGTCGGGCGCCGTGGCGGCGCGGGACCTGGCGCACACGCTGTCGGCCGCGCTGTCGCTGCCACTGCTCGATCTGGCCGCCGTCGATGCGCAGCGCCTGCCCAAGGGCGTGATCGACGGCAAGCTCGCGGCGCAGTACCAGGTGATCGTTCTGGGGCGGCGCGGCAACAGACTGTTCATCGGCGGCGCCGACCCGACCGACCAGGAAGCTGCGGAGCGCATCAAGTTCGCGACCCAGCTCGCCCCCGAGTGGGTGATCGTCGAGCACGACAAGCTCGCCAAGCTGCTCGAGGAATCCGGCGCCAGTGCGAGCGATGCGCTCGATGCGCTGACGTCGTCCGACTTCGAGTTCGATGTCACCGACGAAACGAGTGCCGCGTCCGATTCGGCCGAAGTCGCCTCCGAAGTCGAAGACGCGCCGGTCGTTCGCTTCCTGCAGAAGATGCTCATCGACGCGATCAACGCACGCGCCTCCGACCTGCACTTCGAACCCTACGAGTACCACTACCGCGTGCGGTTTCGTGTCGACGGCGAACTGCGCGAGATCACGCAACCGCCGATCGCGATCAAGGACAAGCTCGCCTCGCGTATCAAGGTCATCAGCCGGCTCGACATCGCCGAAAAGCGCGTGCCGCAGGACGGCCGCATGAAGCTCAAGTTCGGCAACAAGGCGATCGACTTCCGGATCAGCACGCTGCCGACGCTGTTCGGCGAGAAGATCGTGATCCGGATTCTCGATCCGTCGAGCGCCAAGCTCGGCATCGAGGCGCTCGGCTACGAAAAGATCGAGAAGGACAGATTGCTCAAGGCGATCGAGCGGCCCTACGGCATGATCCTCGTGACCGGACCGACCGGCAGCGGCAAGACGGTTTCGCTGTACACCTGCCTGAACATCCTCAACCAGCCGGGCGTCAACATCTCGACGGTCGAGGATCCGGCTGAAATCAACCTGCCCGGCATCAACCAGGTCAACGTCAACGACAAGGCGGGGCTGAACTTCGCGGTCGCGCTCAAGTCCTTCCTGCGCCAGGATCCCGACGTGATCATGGTCGGCGAGATCCGCGACCTCGAGACGGCCGACATCGCGATCAAGGCCGCGCAAACCGGACACATGGTGATGTCCACGCTGCACACCAACGACGCGCCGACAACGCTGACACGTCTGCTCAACATGGGCGTGGCGCCGTTCAACATCGCCTCGAGCGTGCTGCTCATCACGGCCCAGCGCCTGGTGCGCAAGCTGTGCGAGAACTGCAAGAAGCCGGCCGACTATCCTCGCGAGGCGATGCTCAAGGCCGGCTTCAAGGCAGAGGAACTCGACGGCAGCTGGAAGCCCTATCGCGCCGTGGGCTGCTCGATGTGCAACAACGGCTACAAGGGCCGCGTCGGCGTTTATCAGGTGATGCCGATCACCGAGGAAATCCAGCGCATCATCCTCGCCGAGGGCACGGCCATCGACATCGCGGCGCAGGCCCAACGCGATGGCGTGCGCGACCTGCGCCAGTCCGGGCTCGTCAAGGTGCGATCCGGCGCCACGACGCTGGAGGAAATCATCGCGGCCACCAACGAGTGACGACAACGACGATGCGCCCGCACCCGACACTTGAATCCGCTTTAGAGGCAAACCAACCCAGGAGCGGGCGGCCACAGCTGCCCTGACACACGATGGCGACTGCAACAGCCGCAAAGAGCATCAAGGAACTGGTGTTCGAATGGGAAGGCAAGGACAAGAACGGCAAGGTCGTGCGCGGCGAGATCCGCTCCGGCGGCGAAGCCATGGTCAGCGCCAGCCTGCGCCGGCAGGGGATCCTGGTCACGCGCGTCAAGAAGCGCCGCACCAGCGGCGGGCGCGCGATCAAGCAGAAGGACATCGCCGTCTTCACGCGCCAGTTGTCGACCATGATGCGCGCAGGCGTGCCGCTCATCCAGTCGTTCGACATCGTTGCGCGCGGCAGCCCCAATCCGAGGCTGACCAAGCTGCTGACCGACATCCGCGAGGATGTCGAGACCGGCACCAGCCTGTCGTCGGCGTTTCGCAAGCACCCGATGTACTTCGACGCGCTGTACTGCAACCTGGTCGAGGCCGGCGAAGCGGGCGGCATCCTGGAGGCGCTGCTCGACCGGCTCGCCACGTACCAGGAAAAGACGATGGCGATCAAGAACAAGATCAAGTCGGCGCTGGTCTACCCGGTGGCAGTGCTGGTCGTCGCCTTCGTGGTCCTTGCGGTCATCATGATCTTCGTGATCCCTGCCTTCGAGGACGTGTTCAAGTCCTTCGGCGCCGACCTGCCCGCGCCGACGCTGTTCGTGATCGCAATGTCCAAGTTCTTCGTCAGCTACTGGTGGGCGATCTTCGGCTTCATCGGCGGCGGCGGCTACTTCTTCATGCAGGCGTGGAAGCGCTCGGAGAAGATGCAGAAGATCATGGACCGCCTGATGCTGCGCATCCCGGTCTTCGGTGACCTCGTCAACAAGTCGTCGGTGGCGCGTTGGACGCGAACGCTCTCGACCATGTTCGCCGCCGGCGTGCCGCTGGTCGAGGCGCTCGACTCGGTGGGTGGGGCGTCTGGCAACGCCGTCTTCGCCGAGGCCACCGAGGCCATCCAGCGCGACGTTTCCACCGGCTCCGGGCTCACCACGTCGATGCAGGCCACCGGCGTGTTCCCGAACATGGTGCTGCAGATGTGCGCCATCGGCGAAGAGTCGGGCGCACTCGACCAGATGCTGGGCAAGGCGGCCGAGTTTTACGAGGACGAGGTCGACGAGGCCGTCAAGGGCCTTTCGAGCCTGATGGAGCCGTTCATCATCGTGATCCTGGGCACGCTGATCGGCGGCATCGTGGTTTCGATGTACCTGCCGATCTTCAAGCTGGGCCAGGTCGTCTGACACCGATGGAGCCGTGGCTGCAGGAAGGGCTGCTGTCGCCGCCCGCGTTGGCCCTGCTCGGCCTGTGCATCGGCAGCTTTCTCAATGTCGTGATCCACCGCCTGCCGTTGATGCTCGAACGCGGCTGGAAGCTCGACAGCGCCGAGATGCTCGGCCTCGATCCGGCCGGGATCGCCGGCATCGAGGCGCCGATCACGCTGTCGCGCCCGCGCTCGCGCTGCCCCTCTTGCGGACATGCGATCGCGTGGCACGAGAACATCCCGCTCGTGAGCTACCTGCGCCTGGCCGGCAAATGTTCGGCCTGCAAGACGCGCATTGCGCTGCGCTATCCGATCGTCGAGTTGACGACCGCGCTGCTCTTCGCCGCCATCGCCTGGCGCTTCGGCGCCCAGCCAGCGGTGCTGCTGTGGTGCGGCTTCGGCGCGGTGCTGGTCGCGCTGACGGGCATCGACTGGGACACCACGCTGCTGCCCGACAACCTGACCCTGCCGCTGCTATGGGCCGGGCTCGTCGCGGCGGCGCTCGGCTGGACGATCGCTTTGCCGCAAGCGCTGTGGGGTGCCGTCATTGGCTATCTGTCGCTGTGGTCGGTGTACTGGGCGTTCAAGCTCGCCACCGGCAAGGAAGGCATGGGCCATGGCGACTTCAAGCTCCTCGCCGCGCTCGGCGCGTGGCTCGGTTGGCAGATGATCCTGCCCATCGTGCTCGGCGCCTCGCTCCTCGGCGCCGCGGTCGGCCTCGCGATGAAGGCAAGCGGTGCGCTGCGCGAAGGCCGCTATGTCCCGTTCGGCCCCTTTCTCGCCGGTGCCGGCGTGGTCGTGCTGCTCGCCGGCTCGGCGCGGGTGCTGGCGTGGCTCGGCTGGGCCTGATGATCCGGCCGGCCGTACAGCAATGACGGTCGCGCGATGCTGATCGGCCTCACCGGCGGCATCGGCAGCGGCAAGAGCACGGTCGCGGCAATGCTGGTCCGTACCCACGGCGCGGTGCTCGTCGATACCGACCTCATCGCGCGCCAGCTCACGCAGCCGCGTGGCGCGGCGATGCCCGCTGTTGCCCAGTCCTTCGGCGCGCAGGTCGTGGCCGGCGACGGCGGACTGGACCGCGCGGCGATGCGCGCGCTGGTGTTCGAGGATGCGAGCGCCCGCTTGCGGCTCGAGTCCATCCTGCACCCGATGATCGGCGCCGAGGCCGCGCGCCAGGCTGCCGCAGCCGGGCAGGCGAACGTGGTGTTCGACGTGCCACTGCTGGCCGAGTCGGACCATTGGCGCGACCTCGTCGACCGCGTCCTGGTCGTCGATTGCCCGGAGTCGGTACAGGTCGCACGGGTCGCCGAGCGCCCGGGCTGGACGTACGACGCGGCGAGCGCTGTGATCTCGCAGCAGGCTACGCGCGCGGCGCGCCGGCGCTGTGCCGACGCGGTGATCTACAACGACGGCCTGTCGCTGCTGCAGCTCGAGCGCGAGGTCGATACGCTCTGCGCTTGGTGGTTTGCCAGCGGGTGAGTGCGCGCCGCGCTGTGGAACAATCGCCGCCTGACGACGACGAACAGGCCGCCGCGCCGAAAGCCCGCCTTGGTTCTCTACGAGTACCCCTTCAACGAGAGCATCCGTACCATGCTGCGGCTCGAGCACCTGTTCGACAGGCTCGGCCAGTTGATGGTGCGCGACGCGCCGATCGATCACCACTTCGCGCTCGCGACGATCTTCGAGATCATGGACGTGGCCTCGCGCGCCGACCTGAAGTCCGACCTGCTCAAGGACCTCGAGCGCCACAAGGCCCAGCTCGCCGCGTACCGTGGCAACCCCTCGATCTCCGAAACCGCGCTCGACGAGGTGATCGCACGCATCGACCATGCCTTCGCCGGCCTGAACCAGCTTCCCGGCAAGGCCGGCCATGCGCTGACGGCCAATGAATGGTTGATGAGCATCCGCAGCCGGATCAGCATCCCCGGCGGCACCTGCGAGTTCGACCTGCCGGCCTACTTCGCCTGGCAACAGTTCGACGCCACTCGCCGCAAGGCCGATCTGGCGCATTGGACGGCGCCGTTGATGCCGCTGGCCGAGGCGCTATCGGTCCTGCTCGGGCTGCTGCGCGACTCGGGCGTGCCGCACCGTGTCGCCGCGACGGGCGGCAACTACCAGCAAAGCCTCGCCGCGGGCCGCAGCTACTTGCTGCTGCGGGTGCGCATCGACCCGGCCGAGGCGCTCGTCCCCGAGATCAGCGGCCACCGCTTGATGGTGCTCGTACGCCTGATGCGCCAGGACGCCGAAGGCCGTCTCAAGCCCAGCGGCAGCGACGCCAGCTTCGAGCTGACGCTTTGTGCCTGACATCACCGTGAACGCCACATCGATCGCCCCGGCCGGCGCGCGAACGGTGCGCTGCCCGACCTGCGGCGGGGCGAGCGTTTACTCGCCGGCGAATACCTTTCGGCCCTTCTGCAGCGAGCGCTGCAAGAATCTCGACCTCGGCGCCTGGGCGAGCGAGGCTTATCGGGTCGAGGTGAAGCCCGAGGCCTCGCCGGACGAAGGCGCAGCGCCGGAAAAGTAGCACTCCGCCGCGCGGGCGCGCCGGATCAGGCTTGCAGCCCGCGCATCCGCAAGCATGCGGATGCCCTTTCGCAGGCGTGCGGCCGTGCGCAGGCACGCCCGCACGTCCGGCTCAGGCGAGCTTGCCGTGGCACTGCTTGTACTTCCTTCCGCTCCCGCAGGGGCAGGGATCGTTGCGGCCGACCTTCTTCACCGGCTCGGCGGCGAGCGTCGCCGGATCGGTCTCCTGCGCCACGCTGCCATCCTCGGCGGGATGGGTGTAGGTCACGTTGCTGATGTGCTCTGCGCGGGCCTCGATCGCCTCGGCCGCCTCGCGCACCTCCTCCTGGCTCTGGATGCGTACCGTCATCAGCACGCGCGTGACCTCCATCTTGACCACGTCGAGCATCTGGCTGAAGAGCTCGAAGGCCTCGCGCTTGTACTCCTGCTTCGGGTTCTTCTGCGCGTAGCCGCGCAGGTGGATGCCCTGGCGCAGGTAGTCAAGCGCGGCCAGGTGCTCGCGCCAGTGGCTGTCGATAGCCTGCAGCAGGATCATGCGCATGAAGGGCGTGAACTGCTCCAGCCCGACCCGCTCGAGCTTGTCGTTGAAGCTGTCGCCGGCCGACTTGACGACCCTGGCCACGATGTCTTCGTCGGTGATCGCGTCGCTCGCCTCGACGTCGGCCCTGAGTGCAACCTCGAGTTGCCACTCCTCGCGCAGCACGTTTTCCAGCCCCACCAGATCCCACTGCTCCTCGACGCTCTCGGCCGGAACGAAGGTGCGCACGACGTCGGTCATCGTGCCTTCGCGCAGGTTGGCGATCTGCGCCGCGAGCGTCCCAGCCTCGAGAATGTCGTTGCGCTGCTGGTAGATCACCTTGCGTTGGTCGTTCGCGACATCGTCGTACTCGAGCAACTGCTTGCGGATGTCGAAGTTGCGCGCCTCGACCTTGCGCTGCGCGCTCTCGATGCTGCGCGTGACGATGCCGGCCTCGATCGCCTCGCCGTCGGGCATCTTCAGGCGCTCCATGATCGCGCGCACGCGGTCGCCGGCGAAGATGCGCATCAACGGGTCGTCGAGCGAGAGGTAGAAGCGCGACGAGCCCGGGTCGCCCTGGCGCCCTGAGCGACCGCGCAGCTGGTTGTCGATGCGCCGCGACTCGTGGCGCTCGGTGGCGATGATGCGAAGCCCGCCCTGGGCCTTGACGGCCTCGTGCAGGCCCTGCCATTCATCTTCGAGCTTGCGCGCCCGCGCCGCCTTCTCGTCGTCGCCGAGCGCCGGATCGGCCTCGAGAAACTGGATCTGCTTCTCGACATTGCCGCCGAGCACGATGTCGGTGCCACGCCCGGCCATGTTGGTCGCGATCGTGATCACGCCCGGCCGCCCGGCCTGGGCCACGATCTCGGCTTCCTTGGCATGTTGCTTGGCATTGAGCACCTGGTGCGGCAGACCCACCTTCTGCAGCAGGCCCGAGACGAGTTCGGAGTTCTCGATCGAGGTCGTGCCCACGAGTACCGGCTGGCCGCGCTCGTGGCAGTCGCGGATGTCCTTGATCACCGCCTCGTACTTCTCGCGCGCCGTCTTGTAGACGAGGTCGAGGTCGTCCTTGCGGATGGTCGGCTTGTTGGGCGGAATCACGACCGTCTCGAGGCCGTAGATCTCCTGGAACTCGTAGGCCTCGGTGTCGGCCGTGCCCGTCATCCCCGAGAGCTTGCCGTACATGCGGAAGTAGTTCTGGAAGGTGATCGACGCGAGCGTCTGGTTCTCGCTCTGGATCTGCACGCCCTCCTTGGCCTCCACCGCCTGGTGCAGGCCGTCGCTCCAGCGCCGGCCCGTCATCAGGCGGCCGGTGAATTCGTCGACGATGATCACTTCGCCGTTTTGCACCACGTAGTGCTGGTCGCGGTTGTACAGGTGCCTGGCCCGCAGCGCCGCGTACACGTGGTGCATGAGCGTGATGTTGGCCGGGTCGTAGAGGCTCGCGCCTTCGGCGAGCAGCCCCGCCTCGCCGAGCAGGCGCTCGGCGTTCTCGTGCCCGTCCTCGGTCAGGAAGACCTGATGGCTCTTCTCGTCGACGGTGAAGTCGCCCGGCTCGATCACGCCTTCGCCGGTGCGCAGGTCGAGCTCGCCGATCTGCTTCTTCAGCCCCGGGACGACGGCGTTGATGCGCACGTAGAGCTCGGTGTGGTCTTCGGCCTGGCCGCTGATGATGAGCGGCGTGCGCGCCTCGTCGATCAGGATCGAATCGACCTCGTCGACGATCGCATAGGCAAGGCCGCGCGCGACGCGGTCGGCCGCGTCCTGAACCATGTTGTCGCGCAGGTAGTCGAAGCCGAACTCGTTGTTGGTGCCGTAGGTCACGTCGCAGCCGAAGGCAGCCTGCTTGTCGGCACGCGACATCTGCGACAGGTTCACGCCCACTGTCAGGCCGAGGAAGTTGTACAGCCGTCCCATCCACTCGGCGTCGCGCTGGGCGAGGTAGTCGTTGACGGTGACGACATGCACGCCCTTGCCGGTCAGCGAGTTCAGGTACACCGGCAGCGTCGCCATCAGCGTCTTGCCCTCGCCGGTGCGCATCTCGGCGATCTTGCCGTCGTGCAATGCCATGCCGCCCATCAGCTGGACGTCGAAGTGACGCATCTTGAGCACGCGCTTGCTGCCCTCGCGCGCGACCGCGAAGGCCTCCGGCAGCAGCGCGTCGAGCGACTCGCCGCCTGCCGCACGCTCGCGGAACTGCACCGTCATGGCCTGCAGCGCTGCGTCGTCGAGCTTCTCGAACTGTGGCTCGAGCGCGTTGATCTGCTGCACGACGCGGCGATAGGTCTTGAGCAACCGATCGTTGCGGCTACCGAAAATCGAGGTGAGAAGCTTGGGCAACATGCAGCGACTGGTCTAGGGTGCGGGGATTGACGGCAGGGCTTGTCGATGCGCCGGTTTCGGGGCGCACCGGGGATGGGGTGGGGCCATGCTCGACGAGACGCCCCGCAGGCCGTGCTTCCATCGGGACGCCGGCAAGATCTGGGGCGGCTGGCCAGCCATTGCAAGTGCCGAGCCGTGCAACAACCTTTCATTTTACCACCCGGGCCTTCCCACGGCCCCACTGCATCCTGCGCTGACGCTAGACTGATGCCGTGACCAACCGACCCGCTGCCGCCCCCGTCACCCCCGACGCGCGACCGCTGCGCGACGCCCTTTCGGGCAGCGCGCCGCTGGCCTTGCTGATGCAGCGGCATCGGGATTCGCAGGCGCGCTTCGAGTGCGCTCGAGCTGCATTGCCGCCAACGCTCGCGCCGCATGTGCGCGCCGGCCCGCTCGACGCTGACGCGTGGACGCTGCTCGCCGCCAATGGTGCGGTCGCCGCCAAGCTGCGCCAGCTCGAGCCGCGCATCGCCTCCGCGCTGCGCGAGCGCGGCTGGCCCGAATGCGCGCTGCGCATCCGGATCTGCCCCGAGTAGAGCACTCGTCGACCGGCAAGCGGCAGACGCAGCGAGGAAGAGCGCCGAACCGCACGCAATCCTGCTGAACGACGTCGCCGACCGCACCAGGGATCACCAGCGCGTTCGGCGATGCCGCCGCGGCCGCGCACCTTGGCATGCTCGACCGCCCTGAGCTGGCTGGAGCTGCTCCTCAAGGTGCTCGCGGGACTGCATCGCGGCCCGTTGTTCCTGCGCCCGAACGGCGCTGACGACATTGACAGCGACGCCAAGACCGGTCGAGGCGGAGGGTCACCGCCGCCATGGCCCCGAAGCCGGGCCGTCAAACCCGGGATTGCACGGCCAAGCGGACCTTGTTCATGCGACCACGCCTCGGCCGCTCCGGCTAGGCTCGTTCACCATGTTCCACGGTCTCCTGACGCGCCTGCTCAAGTGCAACAATCAGCGCCCGCCGCCGGTTCCGGTCTCCGCGACCGCGCCGGCCCCCGGGCCGCGGCCGATGGTCGAGCGCGCTCCGCCAGCAGCACCGCCCGGCGTCGGCGCGCGGCGACCTCTGGTCTCGGCGCAGGGCGCGCTGGCAGGCTTCGAGTTCCACGCCGGCGCGCTCGATCCACGCCGCATGCGTCGCGCCGACGATGTCGCGATTGCCGCTGCCTACACCGGCAACCTGCTCGGCGCGATGCGGCTTTGCACGTCGCAGGGGCTGGCGGCATTGGCCGAACTGCCCTTCGCATGGCTCGCCCGCTGCGAGCGCGACGACCTGTTCAGCAGCGGCATGCATGTCGTGCTTCAAGCTGACCCGGTCAGCGACGCGCCCGCGGCCGCCTCGGCGCTCGTCGCCCGCCTGCGATCGCAGGGCGTGCGCGTGGGCTGGGATCCACTGGGCACCGCGACAGTCACGCTCGCCGACGCCGGCCGGCCCGACTTCGCGCCGCTGCGCGCGCCGGCATCGGGCGACACGGCAGCCTGGCGCACAGCCGCGGCAGCGCTGGCCGGGCGCTGCCCCGGCGTGCCCCAGGTCTTGCTCGACCTGCCCGCGGTTGACGTCATGGAAGCGCTGCTCGGCCCGACCGTTCTGCTGGCTGCGTGCACGGTCGCGAGTTGCGCCGTGCCGCCCAGGGTACAGGCGTTGCCGCCACAGGCCCAACGCCTGCTGCGCCTGCTCGACCGCCTGCTGCACGACGATCACGACAACGCCGGCGTTGTAGACGACATCAAGTCCGACGCGGCGCTGTGCCTGCGCCTGCTGCACTACCTCAACAGCGCCGGCGCGACGCCGGGACGCGAGCTCGACTCGATCGAACAGGCAGTGCTCGTGCTCGGGCGCGACAAGCTCTACCGCTGGATCGCGCAGATGCTGGTGCGCATGTCGCCGCCACGGCCCGCTGCCGACGCGCTGCAGGCGCTCGCGCTCGCGCGGGCAAGGTTGCTCGAACAACTGGCCCGCAGCGAGGGTGCCCAGAGCCCGGGCAGCCTGTATCTGCTCGGCCTGGCCTCGATGCTGCCGCTGCTGCTCCAGTGCAGCATCGAAGACGCGGGCGACGCGCTGCACCTGCCACCCGCCGCGATGCAAGCACTGCAGCAGCATGCCGGGCCGTGGTTGCCGTACATGGCACTGCTCGAGGCACTCGAGGCAAACGACCTCGCCGTGGCTGGCAAACTCGCCACGGCCTTCGGCGGCATCGACACCGTGCTCGCCTGCTGGACCGAGGCCTGGCGGCCCCACTGAGCATAGCGTCTGCGAGCCGCGACGCTACTCGATGATGCGGGCGTCGCCGGCGTCGATCAGGCCTTTGACGTAGTTGCCGCCCGGGTAGAAGCTCTCGCTGCGCAGGCCGCTGGCCTGATCCAGCGCCCATTGCACGGCCAGCGTACGCAAGGTCTCGGTGTTGGAAGGCTGCGGCCGGCCCTGGCCGCACGCCACGACTCCGAGCGCGTTGGTATCGCGCCCTTCCGCATCCACGTGGGTCGAGCGGTCCGTAAGCTGCAGGCCCACGAAGCCGTCGCGCCCGGCGCCGATGGCGTCCTGCCGCAACTGGCGCAGCGCCGGATAGGCGTTGTTGTTGGCGTTGCAGCCGCTCGGGTTGGCGCTGATCACCAGCACCGGCCTCAGGCCAGTCGCCGAGATGGCCATCAGGTTGGTCGTGAAGCTGCCGCCAGCCGCCACGGGATCGAACAGCACGGCGCCGGCCAGCCGTTGCGGCGCGCTGGCGTTGAGCTGCCAGCCCAGCCGGGAGGCGAAGTGCCCGCCGGCCGAATGCCCGCCGACGACGATTCTCTCCGGCAACGCGCGACCACCCGGAGCGGTAATACCCGACAGCAGCTTCGCCGCCAGTGCCTCGGCCAGGGCCGGGTTGCCGCCGGCCATGGATGCATTGACGCACAGGGCCATCAAGCCGCGCTCCATCAGGCGCGTGGCGGTCCCGCGCACGTGGCCACAGTTGCGCGAGAAGCCGTGCTGCACCGTGATCAATGCCGCAGCCGGGCCTTCGGGCAGGTACCAATCGACGTTGTAGTCCTTGCCCCCGATATTCAGCGAGGCGTTGACCACCGCGCCAGCGTGCGGCGACTGGGCGGGCCGGGCATCGGCGGCAGCAAGCAGGGCCAGTGCCAGCAATGCCAGCAAGCGAGGAGAGTTCTTCATGCGAGTCATCATTCCGACCATGGGCTTCGTCAGGGCAGGTGCCGCCGTTGCGCGCCCGCAGCGCGGACGCCAGCGCCAAGTGGTGCCGGCTATCCGATTCGAACGGATGACCTTCCGCTTACAAGGCGGGTGCTCTACCAACTGAGCTAAGCCGGCTGCGGCCGCCCGCAGTATAGGATCGCCGAGCGGCGCCTACTTGACGCGTTTGAGTGCCGGGCGCCCCGGGGCGGGTGGTTCGGGCGGGGGTTCGGGGGGCTCGGCCGCGGCATCGGGCTTGGCCGTGCCCTCGGCCAGCGCCAGGTGCGCGCCACCGGTGCCCGCCTGCCTGGGCTGCGGGCCCGGCTCCAGGGCGCTGTCCGCCGTCGGCGCCGGAAAGGCCATGCCCTGGCCGTTCTCGCGCGCATAGATCGCGATCACGTGCGTGACCGGCACCGAGATGTCGCGCGAACTGCCGCCGAACCGGGCCTTGAACTCGATGAACTCGTTGCCGAGCTTGAGCGCGCTCGTCGCCTCGAAGCCGACGTTGAGCACGATCTCGCCGTTCTTCACATACTCGGCCGGCACGCGCACGCCTGCATCGACCTGCACCGCGATATAGGGCGTGAAGCCGTTCTCCGTGCACCACTCGTGCAGCGCGCGAATCAGGTACGGCCGCGTCGAGGTGCCTGCCGTCGAAGGCGCGGTGGGAACAGTCATGCCTTGGAACCTATTTGCGCATCACCTTCTCGGACGGCGTCAGCGCCTCGATGTAGGCCGGGCGCGAGAAGATGCGCTCGGCGTACTTCAGCAGCGGTGCGGCGTTCTTCGACAGCTCGATGCCGTAGAAGTCCAGGCGCCACAGCAGCGGGGCGATGGCCACGTCCAGCATCGAAAAGTCGTCGCCGAGCATGAACTTGTTCTTCTGGAAGATGGGCGCGAGCTGTGTCAGCCGGTCGCGGATCTGCGAGCGGGCCTTCTCCATCTGCTTCTCGGTCGGCTTGACGCCGCGCGATTCGAGGATGTTGACGTGCGCGAACAGTTCCTTCTCGAAGTTGAGCAGGAACAGCCGCACGCGCGCGCGCGCCACCGGGTCGCCGGGCATCAACTGCGGATGCGGGAAGCGCTCGTCGATGTACTCGTTGATGATGTGCGACTCGTACAAGATGAGGTCGCGCTCGACGAGGATAGGCACCTCGTTGTACGGGTTCATCAGCGCGATGTCCTCGGGCTTGGCGAACAGGTCGACGTCACGGATCTCGAAGTCCATGCCCTTCTCGAACAGCACGAAGCGGCAGCGGTGCGAGTAGGGGCAGGTCGTTCCGGAGTAAAGCACCATCATGGGCGTGGGCTCCTAGCAATCTCGATCGAAGGATCGTCGGCAAACAAAGAAGCGCCTGCGGGTGGCCAGGCGCTTCGCGGGGGGCCGGGGTGGCCGGCGAGCTTACTTCACGTCCTTCCAGAACGCGGCGTTCATGCGCCAGACGACGACCGTGAACAAGGCCATGAACAGCAGCACCCACACGCCCAGGCGCACGCGCAAGCCCTGATCGGGCTCGGCCATCCACTGCATGAAGGCGACCAGATCGGCCATCGCGTCGTCGAACTGCGCCGGCGTCATCGTGCCCGGCGTGAGTTGGGTGAAGCCGGCAAAGGCGTGCACCGTCTTGGCCGGGTCGTGGGCGTCCTTCTGCTCGACGAACGTCGCTGCGCGCTCGCCCTGCAGTTGCCACAGCACGTTGGGCATCGCCACGTCCGGGAACGCGCGGTTGTTCCAGCCGGTCGCCGCGGCCGGGTCCCGGTAGTAGTTGCGCAAATAGGTGTAGAGGTAGTCGGCGCCCGAACCCTTGGAGATGTCGGCGCGCGAGCGCGCAACCAGCGTCAGGTCGGGCGGCACGCCGCCAAACCACTCCTTGGCCTGCTTGGGGTCGAGCGAGGTCTGCATCGTGTCGCCGACCTTCTCGGTGGCGAACATCAGGAACTTCTTGATCTCCTCGTCCGACAGGCCGATGTCGCGCATGCGGTTGTAGCGCATGTAGGCCGCCGAATGGCAGTTCAGACAGTGGTTGACGAACAGCTTGGCGCCATGCTGCAGCGACGGCAGGTCGGTCAACTTGTCGGTCGGGAAGCGGTCCCACTGGATCCCGCCTGCGCCGGCCGCCGCGGCGGTGCCGAAACCCAACGCTGCGAGCAGGGAAAGAATCAGTTTCTTGATCATGATGTTCGTGCTTTGCGGCTGGGCGGCGGCGATCAGTGCGGGGTGAAAGTCACGCGATCGGGCACCGGCTTGAACTCGCCCATGCGGCTCCACCAGGGCATCAGCAGGAAGAACGCGAAGTACAACAGCGTGCCGAGCTGCGAGACATAGTTGCCCGTCTCCGACGGCGGCTGTGCACCGAGGTAGCCGAGCACCAGGAAGAAGACGACGAATACGCCCAGCACCACCTTGTGCCAGCCCGGTCGATAGCGCATCGACTTGGCCGCGGCGTGGTCGAGCCAGGGCAGGAAGAACAGGATCACGACCGCGCCGCCCATCACGACCACGCCCCAGAACTTGGCGTCGAAGGTCTTGAGCAGGCCGATCGCAACCAGCGCACCGACTGCGAGCGCGACCTTGCCCATGCCGCCGAATCGCCCCTTGAGCAGCGCCAGCGCCGTTGCCAGGGCGACGATGCCGGCCAGCACGTTGATCATCAGGTCGTTGGTCGCGCGCAGCATCGAGTAAAAGGGCGTGAAGTACCACACCGGTGCAATGTGCAGCGGCGTCTTCAGCGGATCGGCCGGGATGAAGTTGTTGTACTCCAGGAAGTAGCCGCCCAGTTCGGGCGCGAAGAAGAGCACCGCCGAGAACAGGGTGAGGAAGATCACGACGCCGAAGACGTCGTGCACCGTGTAGTACGGGTGCGACGGGATGCCGTCCAGCGGATGCCCGTCGGGGCCGCGCTTGGCCTTGAACTCGACGCCGTCCGGGTTGTTCGACCCGACTTCGTGCAGCGCGATCAGGTGCGCGACGACGAGCCCGAGCAGCACCAGCGGCACCGCGATCACGTGGAAAGCGAAGAAGCGGTTCAGCGTCGCGTCGCCGATCACGTAGTCGCCGCGGATCAGCAGCGCCAGGTCGGGGCCGATGAAGGGCACGGCCGCGAAGAGGTTGACGATCACCTGCGCGCCCCAGTAGCTCATCTGGCCCCACGGCAGCAGGTAGCCCATGAAGGCCTCGGCCATCAGGCACAGGTAGATCGCGCAGCCGAAGATCCAGATCAGCTCGCGCGGCTTCCTGTAGCTGCCGTACATCAGCGCGCGGAACATGTGCAGGTAGACGACGATGAAGAACGCCGACGCGCCGGTGGAGTGCATGTAGCGGATCAGCCAGCCCCACGGCACGTCGCGCATGATGTACTCGACCGACGCGAAAGCGAGGCCCGCGTCGGGCTTGTAGTGCATCGTCAGGAAGATGCCGGTCACGATCTGCATCACCAGCACCAGCATCGCCAGCGAGCCGAAGATGTACCACCAGTTGAAGTTCTTGGGCGCGTAGTACTTGCCCCACTGGTCGTTCCACAGCTTGGTCAGCGGGAACCGGTTGTCGATCCAGGTCAGCGCCTTCTCGGCCATCGGGGCGCCGGCGGGCGCTTCTTTGAATTCAGCCATGTCGTTGTCTCGATTGCGAGCCGGTAATTGCGGGTATCTCAGTCCCCGCCGGGCCGCCCCAAGGGGACTGAGCTCCCCTCGGGGGGCGACACCGCAGGTGTCTTGGGGCCGTCATTTCAGGCCTTCTTGTCTTCGCCGATCAGCAGGCGCGTATCGGACAGGAACATGTAGGGCGGCACCTCGAGGTTGTCGGGTGCGGGCTTGTTCTTGAACACGCGGCCAGCCATGTCGAATGTCGAACCGTGGCAGGGGCAGAAGAAGCCCCCTTCCCAGTCGTCCGGCAGCGAGGGCTGCGGCCCGGGCTGGAACTTGTCGGACGGCGAGCAGCCCAGGTGGGTGCAGATCCCGACCACGACCAGCACCTCGGGCTTGCGCGAGCGCCAGCCGTTGCGCGCAAACTCGGGCGTCAGTTCGTCGGGTTTGCGTTCCGAACCCGGATCCGCCAGCTGCGGGTCGAGCTTGGGCAGGCCGGCCAGTTGCTCGGGCGTGCGGCGGACAATCCAGACCGGCTTGCCGCGCCACTCGACGACGACCTTCTCGCCCGGTTTCAGGCCACCGATGTCGGCCTCCACGGCAGCACCGGCTGCGCGCGCGCGCTCCGACGGCTGGAAGGTGGCGACGAAGGGCACCGCCGCGGCGACGCCGCCCACGGCACCGAGGCCGCAACTGATGGCAACCCAGGTGCGGCGGCCTTGATCGACTTTCTGCTCACTCATGAAGATCCTCGGGTCGGGCTTGCGCGTCTGAACTGCGCACTTCCGCGCGGACGCAACCGTTGATTCTAATGGAGCCCAACTGTGGCCAATTCCGCGGCAGAATTGGCGACGGCCGGGATCTGCAGCAAGGGGCCGCAACCGGTCTGCCAGGCGGCGAACCCGCCCGGACATCGAGCAACCTCGGGAGCACGCAACATGGGAATGGCATCGGAGTTCAGGGAATTCGCCGTCAAGGGCAACGTCATCGACCTCGCCGTGGGCGTGATCATCGGCGGCGCGTTCGGAAAGATCGTCGACTCCATCGTCGGCGACGTCATCATGCCGATCGTGAGCAAGATCTTCGGCGGGCTGGACTTCTCCAACTACTTCATCCCGCTGGTCGGCCAGACGGCGACTACGCTTGCCGAGGCCAGGAAGGCCGGCGCCGTGCTCGCCTACGGAAGCTTCATCACCGTGTCGCTGAACTTCCTGATCCTCGCCTTCATCATCTTCATCATGGTCAAGCAGATCAACCGCCTCAAGCGCGAGGAGCCCGCCCCCGCGCCGCAAGCCCCCCCGCCGACGCCGGAAGACGTGGTCCTGCTGCGCGAGATCCGCGACGCGCTGCGCAAGTAGGCCCCTGCGCAGCGACGGCCTATCAGGTTCAGGCGGGCCTGGCCGATAACCCGGATGACCTTGGCCTTGCGAAAGCAGGCGCAACGATGCCGCCGCTCATGCCGTGGGCCGGGGTCTAGCCAACCCGCCGGAGATGAACCCGACCGATCCCCGCACCCTGGCCGCCCTCGACGCGGCCCTCGGCCATGTCGTGGCAACCGCCTCGACGGCGGCGGCGCGCGCGGTCGATCTGCTGGGCGCGATGGCGCAGGCAACGGCGCGCATCTTCGAGCGTGATGCATTTCTCGCCGCGCAGTTCGACCTGCGTCACCGCATGCCGACCTTCTGCCGCACCTTCGAGGAGTCGGTCCGCGCCGGGCTGAAGGCCGAGCTCGCGCCGCGCCTGGCAGGCAGCCAGCGCCAGCTTGCGTCGGCAAGCTGGGAGTCGCTCAGCCTCGTCGACGACGCCGAAGTCGAGGAGCGCATGTTCTCGGATCGCATCAGCCAGGCGATCTCGCACGAGTGCGAATGGGAACTTCGCGACCTGGCAGCCTTCATGGGCGCACTGCTGAATGTCGGTCGTGCCGACCAGGATCGCAACCCTTTCCGGCCCGAGGCCGTGGGCGCCGCGCTCTTCAAAGCCATCGAGGCCGCGTCGTCTGAGCGCGACACGCGCAAGCTGCTCGCGCGCGAGCTCGCGCCGGTAATGGCCAAGGGCATGCGCCTGTGCTACGCCGAGATCGTGAGCGACCTGAAGGCGCGCGGCGTGCAACCGGTGCACCTGAGCATCCGCGGCGTCGAAGGGCCGGGCAACGACCGCGTGACCTCGGGCTATGCAACGCTGCCGCGCGAAGAGACCCAGGTCGGCGGTGGTGGAACCACTGCCGGCGGCAGCGCGTCCACCGGCGGCTCCACCCTCGGCGCCATCGACAGTCGGCGTGGGCCGATGTCGTCGCGCAGCGGTGCCGGCTATGCAAGCAGCGGACACGGCAGTGCGGGCGCGTCCGGGCCCGAGATGGCCGACGCCGAGCTGATGTCGCTGATCCGGCGCCTGACAGCCGTTACCAGCCGGCCGGGGAGCCTGGCGGACGTGCCCGCGCCTTCCGGATTCGCACCCGCGCCCTCGCGCACGGAGTCGTCGCAGCGCGGTTCGGGGCCCGGCGGCTTCAGCGCGGGCACCGGCGGCCTGCGCGACGAAGGGCTGACCGGGCTGATGGCCGTCAACCTCATCCGTGCCCACCGCGACGAGTTGCGCGATGCCTCCAGCGGCACGCTCGACCACATGGTGATCGACGTGGTCGGCAGCCTGTTCGACCAGATCCTGTCCGACCCGCGCGTGTCGCCGCAGATGGCGCGCCAGATCGCGCGCCTGCAGTTGCCGGTACTGCGTGTGGCGCTCGCCGACACGAGCTTCTTCACGTCGCGCAAGCATCCGGTGCGGCGCTTCGTCAACCGCATCGCCTCGCTGGCCTGCGCCTTCGACGACTTCGATGACGGTCCGGGCCGCCAGTTCCTGGCCCGCGTGCGCGAGCTGGTGCAGGAGATCATCGAAGGCGACTTCGATCAGGTCGGCGTCTACGCCGCCAAGTTGACGCTGCTCGAGGCCTTCATCGAGCAGCAGAACGAGGGCGATGTCGAGGCGCACGGCGCGGCGGCCTCTCTGCTCGACGGCAAGGAGACGGAACTGCGCGTGCAGCAGCGCTACATGCAGCAGCTGCAGAATGCGCTCGCGCCGGTTCCGATGCAGGACTATCTGCGCGACTTCCTGTCCCAGGTGTGGAGCCAGGCGCTCGCGCTTGCGGTGCGGCGCGACGGCCCGCATGCCGAGCGCACGCAGCGTCTGCGGCGCGCCGCGAGCGAGCTCGTGATGAGCGTTCAGCCCAAGGGCACGCCTGCCTTGCGCAAGGCTTTCCTGATGCAGTTGCCGGGTCTGATGAAGGCCCTCAACGAGGGCATGACGCTGATCGGCTGGCCCGAGCCGGCGCAGCGCGAGTTCTTCGGCAGGCTGTTGCCCGCGCATGCCGAATCGCTCAAGGGTCAGGCACCGAGCGAACTCGAACGCAACCTGCTCGCCAAGCAGCTCGACGCGGCCTTCGATCAGCCGTTGCCACGCGCGGAAACCATGGCGGTGCAGGGTGTCGGCGGGCCGTCGGGGCCGATGCCCGAACCGCCGCTCGCACCCCACTTCTCGGCCGAGGAAGCCGCGCGCGTCGGCCTGGTGGCCGAACAGGCCGTCGACTGGGCAAGCCCGATCGACCCGCTCGTGGCCGAGGCGGGGTCCATCGCCGGTGCAGACGCTGCCGACGCCGACGAGACAACGCCCACACCGCTGGATCTGGGGCTGGACATCGACCTCAGCGTCGCCGCGCCCGAACCGGCGCACGGTCCGGAACTGATGAACCACCTCCAGGTCGGCTTCGCCTACCAGATGCACGTCAAGGACCGCTGGCAGAAGGTGCGCCTGAGCTATGTCAGCAGCGGGCGCAGCTTCTTCGCCTTCACGCACGGGCGGCGGCACCAGGAGACGATCTCGTTCACGTCGCGCATGCTGGCGCGCCTGTGCGAGTCGGGCCGGCTGCGCGCCTACGAGAGCAGCTATCTGCTCGAGCGCGCCACGGCCCGGGCGCGCAAGCAGCTCGCCGCGCTCAAGCCCGCCGGCACGTCAACGGTTCACTGAAGTCTTTCGAGCCATGCGCATCGCGGCGAGCAGGCTCGCCGGATCGGCCGTGCCGCGGCCGGCGATGTCGAACGCCGTGCCGTGATCCGGACTCGTGCGCACGAAGGGCAGGCCGAGCGTCACGTTGACGCCGTCGGCGATGCCGAGATACTTGATCGGAATCAGCGCGTGATCGTGGGTCATCGCGACCACGAGGTCGAACTCGCCTGGATGCGCGGCCGTGTGGCGCGCGCGCATGAAGACCGTGTCGGGCGCCAAGGGGCCCAGCGCATCGATGCCATCGGCGCGCGCGGCGGCGATGGCGGGCGCGATGATCCGCGACTCCTCGTCGCCGAACAACCCGCCCTCGCCGGCATGCGGATTGAGCCCGGCCACAGCGATGCGCGGCGTAGCCAAGCTGAAGGCCGCCGCAGCGCGGTGCGCGATACGCAGCGTGTCGAGCACGGCGTCGAAGGTCACGAGATCGATCGCGCGCCGCAGCGAGACGTGGATCGTCACCAGCACCGTGCGCAACTCGTCGTTGGCAAGCATCATGCGCACCGGCGCGCCCCCCGACCAGGCCTGCAGCATCTCGGTGTGGCCCGGGAAGGCAACCCCAGCCGCAGCCAGCGCTTCCTTGTGGATGGGCGCGGTGACGATCGCGGCCACCTTGCCCGCAAGTGCCATGTCCGCCGCCTGGCGGATGCAGGCCGCGGCGGCCGCGCCCGCGCGGGCGTCGACCTTGCCCATCGGCGCGTCGGCCAGGTCGGGCGGCAGTCCGGCCGCGGGCAACACCGGCACGCAACCGGGCGGGCAGCACAGCGCATCGGCCGGGCCCTCGATCTGCGCCACCGGCAGAAGGCCCTCGCCGCACAGCGCAGCCGCGCGCCGCATCACGGCCAGGTCGCCGAGCACGAAGGCACCACGCGCCTCGGGCCTGGCGCCGAGAAAGACTTTCGCCAGGATCTCGGGGCCGATGCCACAGGCATCGCCCATCGTCAGGACGAGCGGCAGCCCCGGTGACTCAGGCAAGGTAGCGCCGCTCCAGGTGCGCGCGGAAATGTGCCGGATTCAGCCGCTCGCCGCTCGCGCGCAGCGCGAGCTCCTCGACCGGCCAGCGGCTCGCGGCGAGCCAGATGTTGTCGCGCAGCCAGTCGAAGGCCGGCGCGAGGTCGCCGCGCGCGATGCGCTCGTCGAGATCGGGCACCTGGCGCCGGATCGCGGCGAACCACTGCGCCGCGTACATCGCGCCCAGCGTGTAGCAGGGGAAATAGCCGAACGCGCCGCCCGGCCAGTGCACGTCCTGCAGCGGGCCGTCGCGGAAGTCGCCGCGCGTGTCGCGGCCGAGCAGCGCCAGCATCTTCTCGTCCCACAGCGCCGGGATGTCGTCGGGCTCGGCGTCGCCCTCGATCAGCGCGCGCTCGATCTCGTAGCGCAGGATGACGTGCGCCGGATAGGTGAGTTCGTCGGCGTCGACGCGGATCAGCCCCGGCTCGACGCGCGTCAGCAGGCGGTACAAGTTGTCCGGCTCGAACGCCGGCTGCGCGCCGAAGGCCTCGACGAGCAGCGGCGCGAGGAGGCCGGCAAATCCGCGGCTGCGCCCGATCTGCATCTCGAACGACAGGCTCTGGCTCTCGTGGAAGGCCATCGAGCGCGCCTCCGAGACCGGCTGGCCGAGCAGTTCGCGCGGCCGGTTCTGCTCGTAGCGGCCGTGGCCGGTCTCGTGGATCGTGCCCATCAGGCTCTGCAGGAAGTCGTCGTCGCGGTAGCGCGTCGTCAGCCGCACGTCCTCGGGCACGCCGCCCGAGAAGGGGTGCGTCGACACGTCCAGTCGCCCGCGGCTGAAGTCGAAACCGAGCATGCGCGTGACGTGCTCGCACAGTGCCTTCTGGCGCTCGGTCGAGAACGGGCCGATCGGCATCGCCGTCGTCTCGCGCCCCTGGCGTTCCTGCGCCTGGCGCACGAGGCCCGGGAGCCAAGCTTTCAGGTCGCCGAACACGCGGTCGACCTCGGCGCAGGTCATGCCGGGCTCGAAACGGTCCATCAGCGCCTCGTACTTCGAGACGCCCTGCAGTTGAGAGAGCAGTTCGGCCTCCTCGCGCGCGAGGCGCATCACGTCGCGAAAGTTGGCGAGGAAACCCTTCCAGTCGTTGGCCTGGCGCTGCGCGCGCCAGGCATGTTCGCAACGCGATGCGGCGAGCGTGCGCGCCTGCACCAGCGCCTCGGGCAGCGCCGTCGACTGCTGCCATTCGCGGCGGATCTCGCGCAGGTTGGCGCGCTGCACGTCGTCCAGCGACTCCTGCTCGGCGCGCGCGATCGCATCGCCGAGCCCGGGCTCGGTGCGCAGGCGGTGCATCAGCGCCGCGAGTTCGGCCAGCGCCGCGCCGCGCGCCTCGTTGCCGCCGGGCGGCATGTTGGTCTCCTGGTCCCAGCGTGCGATCGAAGCCAGGTGGCCGAAGTGGTAGAGGCGCTGGCTCGCAGCAGCGAGCTGGTCGTAGGCCGGGGTCGAACTCATGGCGTTGTGGCGCTTGCGCGCGAGCGGCGATGGCCGATTCTCGCTCGCCCTGCGTTACGCTAGTGCCGCACAAACCCCCGAAGACATGATGCGCACCGTACTCCTCAGCGACGGCCAGGCCGTCCTGCCCGCCCTCGGCCTGGGCACCTGGCGGCTGGGCGAGTCGGCGCCGCAGCGTGCGGCCGAAGTCACCGCGCTGCGCGAGGCGATCGCGCTCGGCTACCGGCTCTTCGACACCGCCGAGATGTACGGCGAGGGCGGCGCCGAGGCGGTGCTCGGCGAAGCGCTGCGCGGTGCGATGGCGGCCGGCGAGGTGACGCGCAACGAGCTCTTCATCGTCAGCAAGGTCTATCCGCACAACGCCGGCCGGCGCGGCGCGGTCGCCGCCTGCGAGCGCAGCCTGCGCCGGCTCGGGCTCGAGGCCATCGATCTGTACCTGCTGCACTGGCGTGGCGAGCATCCGCTCGCCGAGACACTCCAGGCCTTCGAGGCGCTGCAGGCTGCGGGCAGGATCCACGCCTGGGGCGTGAGCAACTTCGACGTCGCCGACCTCGAGGAGCTCGCCGCCCTGCCCGGCGGCGAGCGCTGCGCGGCGAACCAGGTCTGGTACTCGGCCGCGCGGCGCGGCGTCGAGTTCGACCTGCTGCCCTGGATGCGCGCGCGCGGCATGGCGCTGATGGCCTACAGCCCGATCGACCAGGCCGCGCTTGCCCGCCACCCGGGCCTGGCCGCTGTCGCAAGGCGCCTGGGCGTCACGGCGGCGCAGGTCGCGCTGGCCTGGGTGCTGCGCGGCGAAGGCGTGGTCGCGATCCCGAAGTCCACGGCGCCTGCCCACCTGCGCGCCAACCTCGACGCAGCGGCACTTGCGCTCGATGCGCAGGCACTGGCCGAGATCGACCGCGCGTTTGCACCGCCGCGCCGGAAGACAACGCTGGCGATGAACTGAGCGCAGGAGAGGCAAAGCGACAATAGCGCCGACCATGCGCGCAATCTGGCTCATCTTCTCGCAGGCGGTGACGGTCGCCGTCGCGGTGCTGTTCGTCGTCGCGACGCTCAAGCCGGGCTGGCTGGCGCGCGGGCCTGCCGGCCCGGAGCTCGTTGCGATCGTCGCCGCGCCGCCCGCCTCGGCCGCCTCGCCAGCGGCCGCGGCCGCCCCGCATGCGCCTCTCAGCTTGGCGCTGGCAGCGCGGCGTGCCGCGCCGGCAGTCGTGAGCGTCTCGGCGAGCAAGGCTCCGCCGCGCGCGGCGCAAGGCAATGGCGATCCGTGGCTGCGCTTCTTCTTCGGCGAAGGCGCCGATCCCGGCGATGCGCGCCAGCGCCAGACCGGCCTCGGCTCGGGCGTGATCGTTTCTGCCGAGGGCTACGTGCTGACGAACAACCATGTCATCGCAGGCGCCGACGACATCGAGGTGCAGCTTGCCGACGCCCGCAAGGCCAAGGCGCGCGTGATCGGGGCCGACCCCGACAGCGACCTCGCGGTACTGAAGGTCGAGCTCGACCGGCTGCCCGCGATCACCTTCGGCAATGTCGACGAAGTCCAGGTCGGCGACCCGGTGCTCGCGATCGGCAACCCGTTCGGCGTCGGGCAGACGGTCACGTCGGGCATCGTCAGCGCGCTCGGGCGCAACCAGCTCGGCATCAACACCTTCGAGAACTTCATCCAGACCGATGCCGCAATCAACCCCGGCAACTCGGGCGGCGCGCTCGTCGATGGGCAGGGCAACCTGCTCGGCATCAATACCGCGATCTTTTCGCGCACAGGTGGCAGCCTCGGGATCGGATTCGCGATTCCGGTGACGATTGCGCGCCAGGTGATGGAGAGCCTGATCCGCGACGGCATGGTCACGCGCGGCTGGATCGGTGTCGAGCCGCGCGACCTGACGGCCGAGATCGCCGCGAGCCTTAAGTTGCCGATCCAGGACGGCGTGCTGATCACCGGCGTGTTGCGCAATGGGCCGGCCGCCGCCGCCGGGCTCAAACCCGGCGACGTGGTCGTCAACGTCGGCGGTACGCCAGTGGCCAACACCGCGCAACTGCTGGCCGCGGTGGCCGCGCTCAAGCCGCAGACGCAGGCAGCGATTGCGGTGCAGCGCGGCGAGCGCGCGCTCGAGCTTCAGGTCACGGTTGCGCAGCGGCCCCGGGTGCAGGCCAGGCGGCCTGAACGCGCTAGGCAGGCCGTCGATTAGAAGCTGAACTGGACGCCGATCGCGCCGCCGTTCATGTTCAGGCTCTCCACCACGCCGCCCGACTTGAAGTCGTAGTCGAGGTAGCGCCAGGCGGCGATCACCGAGCCCCAGCCGAACTGGTAGCCGATGCCGGCAATACCCTGCCAGGTGAACCTCGACTCGCCGGTCCCGACGTCGAGGTAGTAGGGGATGAACCACTTGCCTTCGGGGCCGAGCCGGATGCGGCCGTTCACGCCGACGATCGCATCCCCAGTTGTTCGTGCTGGCGGTCGCCGTCCCGCTCTGCGCCGCTGGGGGCAGGCCGGGATGGTGCCGGTGATCGACCAGTTCAGCGTCTGGTCCATGTCGACATGCGGGCGCCGAACAACAGGTCGGCCGTGCCCTCAGGCTTGTCGGCCAGGCTGTAGAGACCGGCGGTGGACCAGATCCAGTTCTTCAGGTCCAGGTTCAGGTTCGCGCCTCACGCCGACCGGGATCTGCCCATGCCCGATCGTGAAATCGCGCGAGCCCGACTTGTCGCTGCCGAAGTCGGCATAAACGAGGTCGGTCCACAGGCCCCACTTGCCCTTCTTCGCCTCGAGCGAACCCATGAAGGCCATCTTCAGCGCATCCAGGACATCTTGCGTGCTGACGTCGATGCTCGGTCCGCTGCCGGTGGCCGGAAACGACGTGCTGCCACCGAAGGCCGGGAACCAGCCGTAGATCGTGGCGTTCCACTTCCAGGCATCGCCAGCGCTCTGCGCCTGCGCCGCCAGCGGTAGCGCACCGAACAGGGCCAGGGCGAGCAGGCTGGCGGCGTTCGCGCCGTTGCGTGAGTTCATTGCAACCCTCTTCCGTCGTGAGTCAGGGCTGCATTATGGGCCGCAGCCAGACTGTCACGCGGCATCCTGCGGTGGCGCCTGCGTGTGCTTGATAAACAGGGGCCTGCGGCCCAGATCCGACTTCGTAGAGCAGGCACATCGGGATCGCCAGCGCGAGCTGAGACACCACGTCTGGCGGCGTGATGACCGCCGCGACGACGAACGCAAGCACGATGAAATAGCTGCGAAACGACTTGAGCTTCTCGATGCTGACCACGCCCAGGCGGGCCAGCACGACCACCACCACCGGCACCTCGAATGCGGCGCCAAAGGCGATGAACATCGTCATCACGAAGCCGAGATAGGCCTCGATATCGGGCGCGGCGGTGATGCTCTTGGGCGCGAAACTCTGGATGAAGCGGAACACCTGGCCGAAGACGAAGAAATAGCAGAACTCGACCCCGGCGAAGAACAGTACCGTGCTTGACACGACGAGCGGCATCACTAGCCGCTTCTCGTGCGAGTACAGCCCCGGCGCGATGAATGCCCAGGCCTGGTACAGCACAACCGGCAGCGCGACCAGGAAGGCCGCAAGCAGCGTGATCTTGAGCGGCACCAGGAAGGGCGAGATCACGTTGGTCGCGATCAACGTCGTACCCGCGGGCAGGTTCGCGACGAGCGGCGCGGCGAGCAGGTCGTACAGGCCGCTCGGCCCCGGATACAGCGCCAGCGCGCCGAAGGCGATCCGACCGCGATCAGGGGCCCGCACGAGCCGGTCGCGCAGATGACGAGATGGGCGACAAAGGGCCGCTCGGTGCCCTCGAGTTCGTCGCGGCCTTCGCGGCACGGCCATCAAGCGGCCGGGTTGCGCGGCGGCCTGAAGCGCGCGACGCGCGCCGCACCCGATTGCGCCTTGGCGCGAATGCCGTTGCGCTGCTTGCACCACTGCGGCAGCGCCGAGCGCTGGCGCGCCAGTGCTTGTTGGGGTGCTTGTACTCGGGCGGCGGGCGCAGGCCGTCATGCCCGCCGCTGCCCGCGATCGACGGCTCGGCGAGCACGCTGCTCTGCCAGGCCGCGTCGAGATCGCTCGTCGTCTGGTGGATCTCGCTCGAGACCGTCTGCTCGACGTTGCGCGCCGCATCCTCGAACTCGGTCTTCATCTTCTTGAGCTCCTCGAGCTCGATCGAACGGTTGACCTCGGCCTTCACGTCGGCCACGTAGCGCTGCGCCTTGCCGATGGAAGTGGCCCACCGTGCGCGCCACGCGCGGCAGCTTCTCGGGGCCGATGACGATGAGCGCCACGGCGCCGATGAGCGCGATCTTGTCGAAGCCGAAGTCGATCATGCGCCAGCGCGGAGGCGGCTCGTCAGCCGCGCGACTTGGCTTCGACGTCGACAGTGTTGGCCGGGTCGGCCGTCTTCTGCGCCACCTGCTGCGGCGGCGGTGCGGCGGGCTCGGCGCTCGTCGTCGCCCCGCCATCGCGCACGCCATCCTTGAAGCCCTTGACCGCGCCGCCGAGGTCGGAGCCGATGTTCTTCAGCTTCTTGGTGCCGAACACGAGCACGACGATCAGGAGCACGATCAACCAGTGCCAGACGCTGAATGAACCCATGATGCTTCTCCGAAAGGGGAACCGATGATTTTAGGTCAGCCTTGCAGCACGCGCCGGCCCGGCGGCCCGGCCCTTCGCCAGCACGAACCGTCCCAGGACGCCTGTGTTCAAGCCAGCCTCTCAGCCGCGCAGCCGGGGCCGGGGCCCGCCCAGCGACGTGCATGTGCACGTGCTGCACCTCCTGCCGGCCGTCCGGGGCCGGTGTTGACGACGATCCGAAAGCCGTTGACGACACCTGCTCGCGCGCCAGCCGCGGCGCCAGCGCCATCATGCGGCCCATCATGGCAGCGTGTTCGTCGCCGGTGTCGTAGAGCGTCGCGATGTGCGCCTTGGGAATGATCATGAAATGCACCGGCGCCCAGGGTGCGATGTCGTGGAAGGCGAACAGTTCGTCATCCTCGTACACCTTGCGACTGGGGATCTGGCCGGCGACGATCTTGCGAAGATGCAGTTCGGGTCGTGCGTCATCTCAGGTCTCGGTTTCATGAAGGCATTGGCTGGCTCGAACTCAGGTTCATCCAGCCCCCGCACCACGCGATAGAGGAACCAGATCGAGATCACGCCCCAGGCGATCCAGCCCGGCGCGAGCAGCAGCAACCACAGCGGGGCGGTCAGAGGTAAAGCCCGCGGCCCAACGCTGCCCGGATGCGCCACGCGAAGTGCGACTCCTGCCAGGTGCCGGCCGCCTCGCCGCGCTTGACGAGGTCGATGACGAAGGCCACCAGCAGCAGCAGCGCTCGCCTGCACGCCCGGTATCACCGCGCCGATGGCGACGATGGTGTGCAGCAGGTAGCTGATGTTGCCGATCGTGCGCAGCGATCGCTCGCGGTCGGGCGACAAGGTCACGGTCGTGATGGCGTCGTTCATGGCTGGCCTTCCCCTCCTTCGCGTCTGATCGCCTTTCGGGCCGCAAATTCCTCCAGGCCCGAGATTCCCTCGCGCCGTTCGAGCTCGGCCAGCACGTCGGCCGGCTGCAGGCCGTGCGCGGCAAGCGCGATCATCGTGTGAAACCACAGGTCCGGCAACCTCGGCGACGACTCTCTTCGGATCGCCGTCCTTGGCCGCCATCACGACCTCGGTCGCCTCCTCGCCGATCTTCTTCAGGATCGCGTCGTTGCCCTTGGCGAACAGCCGCGCCACGTAGCTCTGGTCGGGGTCGCCGCCGCGGCGCTGCGCGATCACGCCGGCCAGCCGTGCGAGGGTGTCGTTGCCACTCATCTGTAGATCAATTCCGGGTCTTTCAAGACCGGCTCCACCGACTGCCAGCGCCCATCGTCGAGGCGCTGGAAGAAGCACGAATGGCGTCCGGTATGGCAGGCAATGCCCGGCTCATGGCCGAGCTGGGTGACCTCGAGCAAGACCACGTCGTTGTCGCAGTCGAGCCGGATCGCATGCACGCGCTGGATGTGGCCGGACTCCTCGCCCTTGTGCCAAAGGCGGCCGCGCGAGCGGCTCCAGTACACCGCCTCGCCGCGCGCAGCCGTCTGCGCCAGCGCCTCGCGGTTCATGAAGGCGAACATCAGCACGTCCTTGCTGCCCGCCTCCTGCGCGATCACCGGCACCAGGCCTTGCGCGTCCCACTCTGATCTCGTCGAGGCCAGTCCATGTCAGTACCGCCCGGCCGTTCCGAAGGTACTGACAGCCCCCCCCGGGGGGCAGCGAACGCAGTGAGCGTGGGGGCCTCATTCCGGCAGTGTAGCGATCGGTCAAGCTTCGCGATGGGTCGCACCGATGAAGCCGCGCTCGCGCGCGAACCAACGCAGCACTGGCAGCGTGCCGGGCAGGACCGGCGCAACCTGCACCGGCAGACTCTGCCAGGCCATCGCCTGGCGCTCGCGCATCTGAAACTCGCCCGACCAGGCGAACACCTTGCAGAAATGCAGCCGCACGCGGGCATGCGGGTAGTCCATCAGTTCGACCTGCCATGGCTCGGCATGGGCGATTTCGATTCCGAGCTCCTCGTGCAACTCGCGCCGCAGCGCCTGCACGACCGTCTCGCCTTCCTCGAGCTTGCCGCCCGGAAACTCCCAGTACCCGGCATAGACCTTGCCCTCGGGCCGGCTCGTGAGGAGAAAGTTGCCCGCCGCGTCGATCAGTACACCCACCGCGACGTCCACCGGGCGGCGCGGCTGCCTGCCTTCGACATCGACGGGCTGACGTTCGACCGGCTCGGCGCTGCTCACCCGGTGCGGCGCCCGCTGTAGTCGCGCGCAAACTGGTGCGCCACGCGCCCGGAGCGCGATCCGCGCTCGAGCGCCCAGACGAGCGACTCCTGGCGCGCCGCGGCAATGGCTGCCTCGTCGACGCCGAAGTGGCGCAGCCACTGCGCGACGATCGCCAGGTACTCGTCCTGGCTGAACGGGTAGAAGCTCACCCACAGGCCGAAACGCTCGGAGAGCGAGATCTTCTCCTCGACCACCTCGCCCGGATGCACCTCGCCGTCCTCGGTGTGGCGGTAGGAGAGGTTCTCCTTCATGTACTCGGGCAGCAGGTGGCGGTGGTTGCTGGTCGCGTAGATCAGCACGTTGTCGCTCGATTGGGCGACCGAGCCGTCGAGGATGGACTTGAGCGCCTTGTAGCCCGGTTCGCCCTCGTCGAAGCTCAAGTCATCGCAGAAGACGATGAAGCGCTCGGGTCGCTCGGCGACGAGGTCGACGATGTCGGGCAGGTCGACGAGGTCGGCCTTGTCCACTTCGATCAGGCGCAAGCCTCGTGGGGCGAACTCGTTCAGGCAGGCCTTGACGAGCGAGCTCTTGCCCGTTCCGCGCGCGCCCGTCAGCAGCACGTTGTTGGCGCCCTGCCCGGCCATGAATTGCGCCGTGTTGCGCAGCAGGCGCTCCCTTTGCGGCTCGACCTCGACCAGCGCTTCGGGCCGGATCGCTGCCACGTGGCGCACCGGCTCGATCAGCCCCGAACCGCCGCGGCGGCGGTAGCGAAAGGCGATCGCCGCGCCCCAGTCAGGCGCGGCGGGCGGGATGCGGCAGCACGGCCTCGGGGCGGCCGAGCAGCGCCTCGGCGCGCGCAATCAGGCGTTCGACCGAGCGCTCCGACATGTCCGACCGAGCCTAGTTGCGCCCGGCCGCGCCGCCGTATGGCGTCTTTCCATTACCAAATCCCCCCAATCCCCCCGGATACCCCCCCCCCCCCCCCCTTCCCCCCCCCCCCAACCCACCACTTTCACCATATCCCGACCCCTGCGTCGGCGTACTAACCAGCAGCAGCCGCAGCGCGATCTCGAGTTGCTCGGTGGGCAGCCGCTTGGAAGCCGAGCGCGCAGCGCTGCAGCCGGCCGACGCCGAATGCCGTCAGCACCGACGCCTGCACATTGGCGTCCACTGTCGGCGTGTCCGAGCCCGAGGCCTCGGCCGCCTGGCGCAGGCTCTGGCGCAGCTGCGACTCGATGCGGTCGAAGAACTGGTTCATGCGCGCGAGCAGGCGGTCGTTCTCGAACACCAGCGCATCGCCCACCATCACCCGCGTCATGCCCGGGTTCTTCTCGCCGAACTGCAGCAGCACGGTCGCGATGCGCTGCGCCTGCGCGCGGCCGTCGGCCTCGCGCTCGGCGATCTGGTTGATGAGGCTGAACACGCTCTGCTCGATGAACTCGATCAGGCCCTCGAACATCTGCGCCTTGCTCGCGAAGTGACGGTACAGCGCCGCCTCGGAGACCTGAATGCGCGCTGCGAGCGCAGCCGTCGTCACGCGGTCGGCGCCAGGCTCCTCGAGCATCGAGGCGAGGTGTCTCGAGGATCTGGATGCGCCGCTCGCCGGGCCGCGGGCGCTTGCGCGCCGGGGCGCCCGCGGCCTCGGCACTGTCGGTGGCTTCTTCGGGGGTCGCGTCGGGCATCACGGGCGGCGGCACAGCGTGGGGTCGCGCGGATTCTGGCACACGCCAGCCGCCGCCCCGGTGCAGGTAAACACCAACTTCTTCGGCGGGAGCGGCGCGCCAGCCCCAGCCGCAGAGCCCGCGCTGCGCGCCGCGTCCGCTGCCGTGCCGGCCTACTGCGGCCCGGCCTGCACGCGCGTCAGCGGCTTGCCGTCGACCGCCTCGGACTGCGCTCCCTCGAGCTTGCGGATGTCCGCCTGCGACAGCATCGGCCGATCGACCTTGATCGTCAGCCTGTCGAGCCTTGCGGTGAGCGCGAACGGCGGCTTGTAGTCGGCATCGTTGACGCCGGTCAGTGTGTCGGAGCCGACATCGAAGCTCTCGTCCCACTGCAGGATCATCGGCAGCGTGCGCTCCATGCGAACCGTCTGCACTGCCTTGCCGTCGACCTTGAGCGTACCGGTGCCGGGGCGGCCGAGGCCGCTCTCATGTTGTTGAAGGCGAGCGTGCCGACGCCCAGGCCTTCGTACTTGAAGTCGAACTCCAGCGTGTGCTTGCCCGGCGCGAGGGCTTCGGGCCTTCCACTTCACACGCTTCAGGTCCACCAGGTTCCACAGGAACACCGGCTTGCCCTTGAGCAGGTAGAAGCCATAGCCGGCGAAGCGCCCGCCCGGAGGTCAGGATCATGCCTTCGGCGCCGCCCTGCGGCACCTCGATGTCGGCCGTGACGGTGTACGAGGTGTTCAGCAGCAGCGGCGAGTCGCCCTGCGGCAGGCCCACCATCGGCCGCGTGTAGACGAACTCCGTGCGCCCGGCCGTGATGTTCGGGCCGCGGCGCGACGATGCGTGCCGCGACCGACGCGTCGAGCGGAAGCACGTGGTACTTCTTGGCCTCGGCCAGAAACTTCTCTCGCATCTCCTTGACCTTGGCGGGGTGCTTCGCCGCGATGTCGTCGGACTGCGTGAAGTCCTTGCTCAACTGGTAGAGCTGGAACACCTGGTTGTTCAGCGGGTCGGGGTTGGCGGCGCCGAAAGCCTCCCACGGCGCGCGGTTGACCTTGGTGCTCAGCAGCCAGCCGTCGTCGTACAGCGCCCACTGGCCCATCATCTCGAAGTACTGCGTCTTGTGGCGCGACGCCAGCCTGGCGTTGGCCGGATCGAAGGTGTATGCAAAGCTCGTGCCCTCGATCGGGGCCTGCCTGATGCCGTCCACCATCTGCGGCGCCTCGATGCCCGCCGCCTCGAGAATCGTCGGCACGACGTCGATCACGTGCACGAACTGCTCGCGCAGCGCGCCCTGTCCTGATGCGCGCCGGCCACGACACGACCATGTTCTGGTTGATGCCGCCCAGGCGCGACGCATTCTGCTTGAACCAGTCGAACGGCGTGTCGAAGGCCCACGACCAGCCGGCCGACATGTGGTTGTAGGGTCTGCTCGGTGCCCCAGACGTCGTAGAACTTCATCTGCACGTCTACCGGCAGTTCGTTCAGGCCGTTGAAGAACGCCACCTCGTTGGGCGTGCCCAGCGGCCCGCCTTCGGCGCTGGTGCCGTTGTCGCCGTTGATGTAGATGACGAGCGTGTTGTCGAGCTTGCCCAGGTCCTGGAAGCCCTGGATCACGCGCCCGATCTCGCTGTCGTTGTACGCGGCGTAGGCGGCGAAGACCTCGACCTGGCGGATGAACAGCTTCTTGGCCTCGGGGGTGAGCTGGTCCCAGGGCTTCAACATCTCGCTGGGCCATGGCGCCAGCTTTGCGTCCCTGGGCACCACGCCGAGCTTCTTCTGGTTCTCGAAGATGCGCTCGCGCAGCTTTCGTAGCCGTCGTCGAACAATTTCATGGCGCTGATCTTGTCGACCCACTCCTTGGTCGGGTGGTGGGGCGCATGGGTAGCGCCCGGCGCGTACTTGATGAAGATCGGCTTGGACGGGTCGGTCTGGTGGATGCGCGTCATGTAGTCGATCGCGTCATCGGCCATCCGGTGACGAGGTTCCAGCCCGGCTTGCCCTGGAACGGATAGATCTGCGTCGTGTTGCGAAAGAGGTTGGGCTCCCACTGGTTGGCGTCGCCGCCGACAAAGCCATAGAAGTATTCGAAGCCCATGCCCCCCGGCCACTGGTCGAAAGGGCCTACCTGGCTCGCGGCGAAGGCCGGCGTGTTGTGGTTCTTGCCGAACCACGACGTGGCATAGCCGTTGTCGAGCAGCACGCGGCCGATGGTGGCCTTGTCCTTGCCGATGATGCTGTTGTATCCGGGAAAGCCCGTGGACTGCTCGGAAATCACGCCGAAGCCCGCCGAATGGTGGTTGCGCCCGGTGATCAGCGCGGCGCGCGTCGGCGAACACAGCGCGGTCGAGAAGACGCGGTTGTAGCGCAGGCCATCGTTGGCGATGCGGTCCATCGTCGGCGTCGGGATCACGCCGCCGAAGGTCGAAGGCACGCCGAAGCCGGCGTCGTCAGTAATGATCAGCAACACGTTTGGTGCGCCCTTGGGCGGCACGATGCGCGGCGCCCACCACGCCTTGGACTGCAATGCGTCGTTCTTGATGACGCCGCCGAACCTCGGGTCCGGCGCCGGCAACTGCGTGTTCGGGATCGTCGTCGTCGCGCTCGGGGAGCCGAGCGTGCCGGTGACCTGCTGCGCAAGCGCGGGCGCGGCGAGCAGCGCGGCGAGGCTGGCTGTCACGGCCAGGCGGACGGAGTGACGGCGCAGGTTCATCGGCATTTTCCTGTTTCCGGCTGATTCGAAGCGACGCATCCTACTCCGGGCGCGGGAACGGCCAATGACACGCGGGCGACCCGCAAACGCGCGTCGCCTTCGGGCCCGCCGCGCTCCTGATCAACGAGTGCGCCCGGCTCACCAACTGCAGCGACTGCGGCTTGCTCAGCGGCCTGCGCCTCCTCGAGGCGCGGCTCGGACAGACGCGCATAGGGCCCGCGCTCGGACGCAGGGACAGTGGCGGACGGCGCCATCGTTCGGCTGACTGCAAAGTCTGGGTTCGGCCGATTGCAAGTCTCTGGCTCGGCCATATCAACAAGGCCGAGCGGCCCGTGGATCCATGCGCGGCAGCACCAGGTTGTCGATCGCAAAGACCAGAACTTCGTTTGCATCGGCGACGAACGCCGCCTGCACTTCGTTCAGCGCTTGTCAGACCTCTTCGCGGCCGGGCCACCCCAAGTCTTCCTGGTCGCCCGCGGGCAGGCCGGGCGCAGCCCGGCGCTGGGGGCGCTCAGCGTGCGTCAGAGGACGACGACGTGGCCCGCCGTCGCCCCGCGCACGACACGCAACGGCAACCTGGCGTCGAAGGTGACGAAGCGCAGGCCGTGCGCCACCGCCAGGCCTAGCAGCCAGGCATCCGTCACCTGCCGGTGGCCGAGCAACTGCTGGGTGTCGAACAACGCCTCGTCGAGCAGGCTCGCGCCCGAAGGCACGAACAGATGGTGCGGCGTCTGCGTCGCAGCGCACAGGCGCGCCGCGACCTGCGCGTGGGCAGCGGGTTCGGGTATCCGGGCTGCGACATGATGCGCACGCAACCGTTCTGCGTGATGGCGCACGAGGCCCAGCCGGCGGCGATGTGATCGGCCAGCCATTGCGTCGCGCGGCGGTGATGCAAGTGGTCCGCGTCGAGCAGCGCAATCAGCACGTTCACGTCGAGCAGCGCGCGCGCAGGCCTGCCCTGGGCAGCGGGCTCGGCGTGCGCGAGGTAGGCGGCGCGCGCTTCGCGCGCACGCGGCGCCGCCTTTCTAGGGTCTGTTGACATATGAATCGCGCGCGCGCCGGGGTGGCCAAGGGCCCTGGCGTAGGCGCGTCGCGCAGCGCGGGCTGCTCGCCCGCGCAAGCGGCGCAACACCCGCCAGGGCCCTTGGGTACCCCAGCCCTGGTGGGACCCAGAAAGGGCCCACTCGTCGTGCACGGCTTCGCCGGGTGTCCAACCCGGCTGTGCCGTGCGTCTAGATTGGGCCCTTTCTGGGATCCCACGCGGGCGTGATTCATATGTCAACAGAACCTAGTACTCACCCTCGTCGCGCAGCGCCTGGATGCGCTCGTTCGTCACCACCGCGCCGCGTGAGGCGAACGGCGTGAAGCCGGCTGTCGAACGCGAAGCCCGCTTCGAGCGCGCGCCGGCTGCCGGCGCGTTGCCCTGCGTCAGTGCGCGCCGCGCAAGCTCGGACAGCACCTGGCCGGCGGTCTTGCCCTCGCGCAGCGCGATCTCCTTCGCACTGGCGAGTACGTCGTCGTCGAGATCGAGCGTGGTGCGCATGGCGGGCCTCCGTGATGCAGTCGCATCAGATGATATCGCATCCGATGCCATCAGGCTCTGCGCACGACCCGCGAACCCCGCACAGGCCCTCGGCATGCCGCCGCGACGACGGGTCTTCCTCGGCCGCGCCGGCTGCGCAACGCGCGTGCCCGGTTGACGTCTCAGCCGGCCGGGCCGCCCCAAGCCGGCTGGCGCCGGGGGCAGCGCGCAGTGAGCTTGGGGCCGTCACTTCAGCCGACGAGCTCGCCCAGGCTGCGCACGCGCCGGTCGGGCCGGGCGCGGCGCACCGTCCTTGCGCCGCCGCCGCGCCTCCGCGCATCCACACGGTCTTCATGCCGATGCTGCGCGCCGCCTTCTGGTGCACGAGCGTGTCCTCGACGAGCGTGCAGCAATGCGCCGGCACGCGCAGGCCGGCGACGAGCCGGCGCAGCATGCGCGCGTCGGGCTTGGGCCGCAATTGGCCGAACATGCGCATGTCCTCGATCGCAATCACGGCGTCGAAGCAGCGCGCGATGCCCAGGGCGCCGAGCACGCGCAGGGCGTAGGCGCGCGGTGCGTTGGTCAGGATGAGCTTGCGCCCGCGCAGGCGCTGCAGCGCGGCGAGGTCGTGCGGGTGGCCATGGACGAGTTCCTCGAGCCCGGGCAGCACATGCGTGTGGTGCAGGAAGTGCTCGGCCCGCACGCCGTGGTGGCGCACCAGGCCGAGCAGCGTCGCGCCATAGCGCAGCCAGTAGTGGCGGCGCAGGTGGTCGGCCTGCTCGGCCGAGACCTCGAGCTCGCGCACGATGTAGTCCGTCATCGCGCGGTCGATGCCGCCGAAGGCGGCGTGCGACGCGTTGTGCAGCGTGTTGTCGAGATCGAACAGCCAGACCCGACCCGCGCGATCGTTCATACGGCGTGCATCGACGCGCGCCGCGCCGTGCAAGTCACCGACATCGATCGTGCTGCCGCCGCGGATCCGGCTCCGCCGGTCCGCAGGCGGCGCCCCCTCGAGGGGGAGCGGCGAAGCCGCTTCGGGGGTGGGCCCATCAATGCGACCGGATCATGGTGCCGTAGGCCTGATCGGTCAGGATCTCGAGCAGCATCGCGTGCGGCACCCGGCCATCGATGATGTGCACCGTGTTCACACCACTCTTGGCCGCATCCAGCGCACCGGCGATCTTGGGCAGCATGCCGCCCGAGATCGTGCCGTCGGCGAACAGCTCGTCGATCTCGCGCGCCGACAGGTTGGTCAGCAGCTTGCCGCTCTTGTCGAGCACGCCCGGCGTGTTCGTCAGCAGCAACAGCTTCTCGGCCTTGAGCACCTCGGCGAGCTTGCCGGCGACGATCGTCGGCGTTGATGTTGTGTTCTCGTTGTCCTTACCGAAGCCGAGCGGCGAGATCACCGATGAACTGGTCGTCCTGCAGCGCGCGCACGACCGACGGGTCGATCGACTCGATCTCGCCGACCTGGCCCACATCGTGCAGCTTCTCGGGGTCGTCGCGGTCGCGCAGTTGCAGCCAGGGCGCGGATCGCCACCGCCGCGGCCGGTCAGGCTGACCGCCTTGCTGCCCGCGACGTTGGATCAGGCCGACGATGTCTTGCTGTTCCCGGGCCCGCGAGCACCCATTCGATGACTTCCATCGTCTCGGCGTCGGTGACGCGCATGCCCTGCACGAAGCCGCCCTTCTTGCCGACCTTTGGCCAGCGCGTCCTCGATCTGCGGCCCGCCGCCGTGGACGACGACCGGGTTCATGCCGACGAGCTTGAGCAGCACCACGTCCTCGGCAAAGTCCTGCTGCAGCTCGGGTCGTCATCGCGTTGCCGCCGTATTTGATGACGATCGTCTTGTCGTGGAAGCGCCGGATGAGGGCAGGGCCTGCGAGAGGATTTCCGCCTTCGTCGCGCGGCGCCACGGGGCAGCGTCGGGTCGGTCGAAGGGCGTGCAGTGTGAGGCATGGCGGTTGCCGATCGGGCATTGGGGGTTGCAGCGCCGATTGTAGGAACTGCGCCGGTGCCAGCACCACGTGTGCCAACACCACGGCTGGGCAGAGTTGGCCGGTACCGGCACGTGAAAGTCCTGAGCTGCCGGCGAGGCTCAGGTGCAACTGGCTCGCATCGATTGGCGTCGCGGTTGGCCGATCGCACCGATAATCCTCGCATGGACATGGCTCACCCGGTCCTCGGCGCGCATCGTCCGGCGATCGCCGAGCTCTGCAGACGTTTCGGCGTATCGCGCCTGGACTGTCGGCTCGGCGGCGACGGGCCGGTTCGTGGCCGGTCGCAGCGACTACGACTTCCTGGTCGAGCTCGACCCTGCCGCGCCTGGCTCGCGCGCGCAACGGCTGATCGGCTTGGCCGAATCACTGGAGGCGCTGCTCGGCAGCCCGGTCGACCTGGTCAACCCGCGGTACATCCGCAACCCCCACTTCGCCGCCGAGGTCGAACGCACGCGGATGCCGGTCTATGAGCGTTCGCCGACGCAAGCTGCTGTTTGACGCCATCGCCGCGATCAGCGCGGCGCGGGCATTCATCGGCGGCGTCGAGTTGCCCGACTACGAAGCCGACCTGATGCGACGCTCGGCCACCGAGCGCCAGCTCGAAATTCTGGGCGAAGCCTGCTCGCGACTCGCACGGGAAGACCCCGAAGGGCTTGCCGCTGTGCCGGCCGCGCGACTGGCGATCGCACTGCGTCACCGCATCATCCACGGCTACGACGCCGTCGACGACGAGACGGTCTATCGCACCGTCGTCGACGACCTCCCGCGCGTGGCGCGGCTTGCGGCATGGCGTGAGTTCGGCGCTGGGTGATAAGCCCCGGCATTGGGGGAACCCCCGGTCAAGCGCCGCGTTGCGTGTGACTAGCCGTCTCGCCCCCTGCCCCGCGCCGCATGACCTGAACATGACCGTTGCCCCGCCAGCCTCGCCCGCCCTTGCCGATGTGCTCCCCGCGGGCCTGCTCGCCGGCGACCGGCGCGTACTCGCACGCACGATCAGCCGCGTCGAGGCCGGGCAGGCACCGCCCGGGCTCGAGGCGGCGCTCGCGCCGCACCTCGGCCGGGCCCATGTACTCGGCATCACCGGCGCGCCCGGCGCCGGCAAGTCGGCGTTGATCAACGCCCTGCTCGGCGAGTTGCTCGCGCGCGGCCAGCGCATCGCCGTCGTCGCCGTCGATCCGTCGAGCCCGATCAGCGGCGGCGCGCTGCTCGGCGACCGCGTGCGCATGGACGAGCATGGCGCGCACGAGCGCGTCTACATCCGCTCGCTCGCGGCGCGCGGCCACCTCGGGGGGCTTTCGCGCTGCACGGCGCAGGTCGTCGATCTGCTCGACGCGGCGGGTTTCGACACCGTGATCGTCGAGACCGTCGGCACCGGCCAGTCCGAGGTCGAAATCATGCGCGTTGCCGACACCTGCCTCGTCGCCTGCCCGCCCGGACTCGGCGACGGCGTGCAGGCGATCAAGGCCGGCATCCTCGATATCGCCGACCTGCTCGTCGTCACCAAGGCCGACCTGCCGGGCGCGAAGCCACCGCGCGCGACCTGCAGGACATGCTGCACCTGCGCGCCGCGCCGGCTGCAGGCGCCTGGCGCGTGCCGGTGCTGCCCACCGCGGCGGCGCGCGGCGAAGGCATTGCCGCGCTCGCCGATGCGGTGCAGGCGCATGCGCGCGCGGCCGGCAGCGGCCTGCGGCTCGCGCTCCGGCAGGTGGCGCAGCGTGCCGACGACGAGATCGGCGCCAAGGCCCGGCGCCTGGCCGCCGCCGACCCCTTTTTGCGCCTGCTCGGCATCGCCTGCATCGAGGCCGGTGCCGGCCACGCCACGGTCAGCCTGACGCTCGCCTCGCAGCACCTGAACTTCAACGCCAACTGCCACGGCGGGGTGATCTTCACGCTCGCCGACACCGCCTTCGGCCTGGCCGCCAATGCGCGCGGGCAGATCGCGGTCGGCATCGACGCCCACATCACCTTCCAGCGCGCCGCGCAGGCCGGCGAGACGCTGGTCGCACGCGCGGTCGAGGTCTCGCGCTCGCGCAAGCTCGCCGTCTATCGGGTCGACGTCAGCGTCGGCGGCGATGCAACTAAGGCATTGGTCTCGAGCTTCACCGGCACCGCCTATCTGACGAGCCTGCCTCACGGCGCCGCGCCGCGGCGCGAGCGCAGCAGCGCGTAGGCCGCCGGCACGACGAACAGCGACAGCAGCGGCGCACTCAGCATGCCGCCGAGCATCGGCGCGGCGATGCGGCTCATCACCTCCGAGCCGGTGCCGCTGCCCCAGACGATCGGCACGAGGCCGGCCAGGATCACGGCCACCGTCATCGCCTTCGGGCGCACGCGCAGCAACGCGCCTTCGCGGATCGCGTCGTCGACGAGCGCGCGTGTCGGCGCCGCGCCGGCGGCGAGCCGATCACGCAGCGCGTGCTTCAGGTAGAGCAGCATCACGACGCCGAACTCGGCCGCCACGCCTGCGAGCGCGATGAAGCCGACGCCAGTGGCGATCGACAGGTGGTAGCCCATCAGATACAGAAACCACACGCCGCCGACGAGCGCGAAGGGCAGCGTCGCCATGATCAGCAGCGCCTCGTCGACGCGGTCGAAGGTGAGGTAGAGCAGCACGAAGATGATCAGCAGCGTGGCCGGCACGACGACCTTGAGCCGCGCGTTGGCGCGCTCGAGGTATTCGAACTGGCCGGAGGTCGCGACGCTCATGCCCGGCTCGAGCCTGACCTGCGCGGCCACGCTGCGCCGCAGTTCCTGCGCCACCGATGCCAGGTCGCGCCCGCGCACGTCCACGTACACCCAGCCCGACGGGCGTGCGTTCTCGCTCTTGAGCATCGGCGGGCCATCGCTGATCGCGACCGTGGCAACGCTGCCGAGCGTGATGCTCTGCCCGGCGGGCGTCTGGAGTTGCAGTTCGGCCAGGCGCTGCGGCGAGTCGCGCCACTCGCGCGGGTAGCGCAGGTTGACCGGGAAGCGCGCCCGCCCCTCGACCGTCTCGGTCACGTTCTCGCCACCCACCGCGCCGGCAACGACGGCCTGCAGGTCGGCCACGTTCAATCCGTAGCGCGCCGCGGCCGCGCGGTCGATCTGCACGTCGATGTAGCGCCCGCCAGTCAGGCGTTCGGCGAGCGCCGACGAGACGCCGGGAACGCCCTTGGCGACGCGCTCGATCTCCTGCGCAACGCGATCGATCGCGGCCAGGTCATGGCCGCTGACCTTGACGCCGATCGGGCTCTTGATGCCCGTGGCGAGCATGTCGATGCGGTTGCGGATCGGCGGCACCCAGAGGTTCGATAGGCCCGGCACCTTGGCCGCGCGGTCGAGCTCGTCGATGAGCTTCTCGGGCGTCATGCCGGGGCGCCAGTCTTCGCGCGGTTTCAGCTGGATCGTGGTCTCGAACATCTCGAGCGGCGCCGGGTCGGTGGCGGTCTCGGCGCGGCCGGCCTTGCCGAACACGCGCTCGACCTCGGGCACGGTCTTGATCATGCGGTTGGTCAGTTGCAGCAGTTCGCCCGCCTTCTGCGCCGACAGCCCGGGCAGCGCCGACGGCATGTAGAGCAGGTCGCCTTCGTCGAGCGCGGGCAGGAATTCGCCGCCCAGGCGCGCGAGCGGCCAGGCCGTGGTGGCGAGCACGAGCACGGCGACGACGAGCGTCGATCGGGGCCAGCGCAGCACCGCGTCCAGCGCCGGCCGATACGCCGCGATCAGGCCGCGCGTGATCGGGTTCGCGCGCTCGGCAGGGATGCGGCCGCGGATCCAGTAGCCCATCAGCACCGGGATCAGCGTCACCGACAGCCCGGCCGCAGCCGCCATCGCATAGGTCTTGGTGTAGGCCAGCGGCCCGAACAGCCGCCCCTCCTGCGCCTGCAGCGTGAAGACCGGGATGAACGACAGCGTGATCACGAGCAGCGAGAAGAAGAGCGCCGGGCCGACCTCCTCGGCGGCCTGCGTGACGACCGCCCAGCGCGCGTCGCCTTCGAGCGCTTCGCCCGGATGCGCGTGCTGCCAAGCCTCGATCTTGCGGTGTGCGTTCTCGATCATCACCACCGCCGCGTCGACCATCGCGCCGATCGCGATCGCGATCCCGCCGAGCGACATGATGTTCGCGTTCAGCCCCTGCCAGCGCATCACCGCAAACGCGGCGAGCACGCCCAGCGGCAGCGCGATGATCGCCACCGCCGCCGAACGCAGGTGCCACAGGAAGACGAGGCAGACGAGCGCAACGACGACGAACTCCTCGACGAGCTTGGTCGAGAGGTTGGCGATCGCGCGCTCGATCAGGCCGCTGCGGTCGTAGGTGGTCACAATCTCGACGCCCTGCGGCAGGCCACCCTGCAGCTCGGCGAGCCTGGCCTTCACCGCGGCGATGGTGGTCTGCGCGTTCTTGCCCGAGCGCAGGATCACGACCCCGCCCGCGACCTCGCCCTCGCCGTCGAGCTCGGCGATGCCGCGCCGCATCTCGGGCCCGAGCTGCAGCGTCGCGACATCGCCGACGGTCACCGCGACGCCGCCGCGCACCGCGACCGGAATCGCGCGCAGGTCCGCCAGCGACTTCACGTAGCCGCTCGCGCGCACCATGTACTCGGCCTCGGCGAGTTCGAGCACCGAGCCGCCGGCCTCCTGGTTGCCCGCGACGAGCGCTGCGCGCACCTGGGCGTAGCTCACGCCCTGGGCCGCGAGCCGCGTCGGGTCGAGCACGACCTGGTACTGGCGCACCATGCCGCCCACGCTCGCGACCTCGGCCACGTCGGGCAGGCTCTTCAACTCGTACTTCAGGAACCAGTCCTGCAGCGCGCGCAGTTGCGACAGGTCGTTGCGACCGGTCTTGTCCACGAGGGCATATTGGTAGATCCAGCCGACGCCGGTCGCATCGGGGCCGAGCGAGGTCCGCGCGCCGGCCGGCAGCCGGCCCTGGACCTGGTTCAGGTACTCGAGCACGCGCGAGCGCGCCCAGTACAGGTCGGTGCCGTCGTCGAACAGCACGTAGACGAAACTGTCGCCGAAGAACGAGAAGCCGCGCACCGCCTTGGCCCCCGGCACCGAGAGCATGGTCGTCGCGAGCGGGTAGGTCACCTGGTTCTCGACGATCTGCGGCGCCTGGCCGGGGTAGCTGGTGCGGATGATGACCTGCACGTCCGACAGGTCGGGCAGCGCGTCGATCGCGGTGTCGCGCAGGCTGTAGACGCCCCAGGCGGCGATGAAGGCCGTCGCCAGCAGGACGAGGAAGCGCTGGCCGACCGACCAGCGGATCAGGCGCGCGATCACCGCTGCGCTCCGCTCGCCGCGGCCTCGGCATGTTCTTCATGCCCGGCAGGCACTGCCTCGGCAGCGCGCGCGAGCACGCCCTGCAGGCTGGCCTCGGAGTCGAGCAGGAACTGGCCCGAAGCCACGACCTGCTGCCCTCGGGCCAGGCCGCTGCGCACGACGATCCGGTCGCCGACCTCGGCACCGATCTCGACCTCGACCGGCCGAAAGCGCCCGTCGTCCTGCGCCAGGTAGACGATCGCGCGCCGGCCGGTGCGGATCACGGCCTCGGCCGGCACGACGAGCGCGTCGCGCTGCGGCCCGGCTATGCCGACCTGCGCCGACAGCCCGGCCTGCAGGCGCTGGCCGGGGTTGGGCAGCTCGATGCGCACGCGCAGCGTGCGCGTGTCGCGATCGCCTTCGGGCAGCACCGCGGCAACCCGCCCGGGCCAGACCTCGCCCGGCCAGGCCGCGAAGCGCGCCTGCACCGGCGCCCCCGGCCGCAGCGCGGCGGCCAGACCTTCGGGCACCGCAGCCTCGAGCCAGACCGTGGCCAGGCCGTTGATGCGCGCCAGCGTCATGCCGGGCGCGACCGTCATGCCCGAGCGCAGCGCAAGCTCGGTGATCACGCCGCCGATCGGCGCCGCGATCGTCTGCAACGCCTGCGTCTGGCCGCTCGCCTCGACGCGCTCGACCTGCGCCGCCGGCATGCCGAGCAGCAGCAGGCGCTGGCGCGCCGCGCGCGCGAGCGCCGCGTCGCCCGTCGCCTGGACGGCGAGGAACTCCTGCTGCGCCGCAAGCCACTCGGGCACCAGCACCTCGGCCAGCGGCGCGCCCGCAGCGATCACGTCGCCGGGCGCGCGCGCAAAGACGCGCTCGACGAAGCCGGCCGCGCGCGCCTGCACGATCGCGATGTCGCGCTCGCTGAGTTGCACCGTGGCGGTGGCGTCGACCGTCGCGCCGATCTTGCGCTTCTCGACCGGCGCCAGCCGCAGGCCGAGCGCCTGGCGCGCCTGCGTCGCGACGGCGAGCGACGCGCCGTCGTCGGCGCCGGCCTCGTCGGCATAGCGCGGCACGAGGTCCATGTCCATGAACGGCGACTTGCCGGGCTTGTCGAACTTCTGGCCCGGCACCATCGGGTCGTGCCAGTAGAGCACCTTGCGTCCGGCCGGAGCCGACGCGGCGCGCTCAGGCAGCGCGGTCGCGCCGTCATGGGCGCCGCCGGTACGCCAGGTGGAAAGTCCGACGCCGATGCCGGCGCCGAGCACGAGCAGGGCGACGCCGATGGCGACGGTTCGGGACGAGCGGGTGTGGTCTCTGTTCATGGTGTCGGGTCACTCCGCGATCAGGGTCGTCAGGCGGACCTGCAGCGCGAGGCGCTGCGCGTCCAGGTCGATCAGGCGCAGGCGCGTCTCGACCGCCTCGCGGCGCGCGCCGAGCACGCTCGCCAGATCGGCGCGACCGGCCTCGTAGGCAGCGAGCGCGAGCGCGACGCGCTCGGCGGCGAGCGCCTGGCCCGCGCCGCGCAAACGCTCGCGCTGCGCGTCGACGGCCTCCAGTTCGGCAAGCCAGGCCTCGAGCTCCTCGCGGTGCCGGCGCAGCGTCTCGTCGCGCTCGGCCTCGATGCGCTGCACCTCCTGGCGCTTGGCCGCAATCTGCGGCTGCTGGCGCTGGCCGCGCTGCCACGGAATGTCGAAGCTCAGCTGGAACGACATCATGTCGCCGTACTGCGCGCCGCGCTTGCTGTAGACGAGCTCCCAGGCCCAGTCGCCGCGCTGTTCGGCATCGGCCTCGACGGTCTCGGCCTCGGCCAGCGCCTGCTGCGCGGCGTAGGGCGCGATGTCGGCGTGGCGGTGCAGGCCGGCGCGCAACTGCGCAGCGTCGACGGCCAGCGCCGCAGGCTCGCCGGCCAGCGCCTCGTCGGCGCGCGCGCCGACCCAGCGCCTGAGCGCGGCGCGCGCCTTGGCGATGTCGCGCCGCGCGTCGTCGCGCCGGTCGGCGATCGCGAGCGCCTCCTGGCGCGCCATCGTCTGGTCGGACGGCATCGCCCTGCCCGACGCCACGCGCGCGGCGAGCGTCGCGAGCAGGATCTCGTTCTCGCGCTCGAGCTCGCTCAGGCGCGCGACGCGCGCCTGCGCAAACCAGGCCGCGAGCCAGGCCAGCGCCGCCTCGCGCTGCACCGCGAGCTGCACCGCGGCGAGCAGCGCCCGCTCGCGCTGCACGCGCGCCCCGGCTGCGGCCTCGCGCGCGTCGCGCTTGGCGCGGTTGGGCACCTCCTGCATCAGGCCGATGCGCTGCATCGTCATGAAGTCGCGCGTCAGGCTCCAGGCATCGGGGCCGCTGACGGGCAGGTTGTCGACGCCGAGGTTCAGGCGCGGGTCGGGCAGCGTGCCTGCCGCCGGCTGCGCAGCGAGCGCGCCGTCGAGCGCGGCGCGCTGCGCGAGCAGCGAGGGCGCCTGGTCGCGCGCGAGGCGCTGCGCTTCGTCGAAACCGAGGCCGGCGGCGGATGCCGATGCGGCAAACGCCGCGACTGGGAACGCGAACGCGGCCAGGCGCACGCGCGAGAGCGGAATATCCATGACAAGTCCTTCGAGGCAGACCGAACGCAGGGCCATCGCGGGCCGCACCCTTGCCGGATGCCGGCCCGCCCGATGCCTGGCGCTAGTTGCGAAGGACGAGCAGCGAAAGGTAGAGCGGCGGACTGCCGGGCGGCGGGGCCCCGGCGGGAAAGCTCACGCCATGCATCGGTGGCGTGTCCGCATCGACGAACGCAGGCCTCCAGTCGAGCACTGCCACCAGCACCGGCACCAATGCGAAGTCGAGCGCCAGAGTCGGGCTCAGGGTCTGCGTACCCGGCTCGCAGTGCAGCCTGCACAACTGCGGCTGTTCAGGATCCATCGCTGCTGCCGCCCCACCGACGCAGTCGTCCATCTCTGCCATCGCGCCAGCCGCGTCGATGTGCGCTGCAATGCGCGGACAGGCGTACGCCGCCGCGGCCATCTGCAGGCACAGCAGCGCGGCGATCAGCCAGACCGATAGCCAGCGACGTCGACTGCGATGCAATCCCATGGCCCCCAGTGTAGGCGCAGGTAGCCGCGGCGGCGGCCGCAGGTCAAGGCCAGCTTCATTGCGATCGGACCGGCTTGTCGCTCGCCAGCCAGCGCCATGAGCTGCGTGTCAGCCCGCCGCCGGGCGGCGGCGCCCGAGCAGCAGCCCGGCCAGGCCGAGGAACAGCATCGAGCCGAAACCCCAGACCCAGGCGTAGCCGATCATGTCGCCCCACGGCGCGAGCGCATAGGCCAGGGCCAGGATCGCCCAGACCACGGCGATGGGAAAGGTCAACCAGAAGTCTTCGTTCATCGTTCGCTCCTCGAATCAGTCCTCGCCGGGCCGTTCCCAAGAGTGGCCCTGGGCTGTCATTTCAATGGCCTGCACCGCCGGCAGCGGTGATCGGCAGGCTGCGCATCAGTTCGAAGGCCAGTGCGCTGAAGGCGTACATCGCGGCCACGATCGCCAGCACCGACACCGGCCCGACCCAGGCGCTGGCGCCCGGCGGCAGCGCGCCGCCGCCCCAGGTGGCCAGGGGCATGGAGCCCTGCACCGGGTCGCGGCCGCGCCGCGGCAACAGGGACAACGCCAGACCTGCGGCGAAGATCGTCAGTGCCAGCGCCATCAGCGTGCCGCCGACGCCGACGGCCGCCATCAGGCCCTGCCACAGCGCCGGCGCCTGGCCCTGGTAGGCGACGTCGATCACGCGCCGCGGCACGCCCAGGTAGCCGGCCGCGATGCCTGCGACGCCGAACACGAGCAGGCCGGCGAACGCGAGCCAGGGCATCCAGCGCAGCAGCCCCGGACGCCAGATGGCGCGCCCGCCGATCGCGGGCAACACCACCGCCAGCGCCGCGAGCAGCGTCAGGCTGACCGTGCCGACGGTGAAGAAGTGGAAGTAGCCGGGGACGAAGAAGGTGTCGGACAGCAGCGGCGCGAGCTCGCCCTGGATCAGCACGAACGCGAACACCAGGCCCAGGCCCATGCTCAGCACGGCCACGCCGATCGCGGCCATCGAGGGGTGGCGCCAGGGCAGCAGGCGGATCCAGCCGAACAGGCCGCGGCCGCCGTGCCGGCGCGCGTGGACCTCGAGCGAGGCCACGATGATCAGGAAGGCCGTCAGCGTCGGCACGCTGACGAACAGCGACAGCAGCGAGCCCGCCACCCGCACCACGCCGGGCAGGTCGGGCTCGAGGAACATGTGGTACAGCGACGTCGGCGGAACGAACACCAGGTACATCGAGAACACGATCTTCGAGAAGCGCTCGCCGAAGACCGACTTCACGCCGGTCAGCACCTGCATCAGCACGTACCACAGGATCACCGTGGCCATCAGCGGCAGGTAGTGCATGTTGTGGAACACGATGTGCCAACTCGTGCCCTGGCCGGCCGGGAACGGCCCTGCGCCGAGCGCCCACAGCACGCTCGGCACGAAGGCATAGAGCGCCGCGAAGCCGGTCACGATCAGGAAGCCGGCCCAGACGAAGAGCGCGAAACCCACCGCGCTCAAGCGCTCCTGCCGGCCCTGCCAGCGCGGCGTCAACAGGGTCGTGATCGCGCAGGCCGGCAAGACCATCAGGCCCAGGCCGAGCAGCAGGTAGCCGGAACTGAACACCAGCAGGCCCCGAGGGTCGTCTGCGGCCAGTTCGGGGGCGCCGTTGTAGAGCAGCGGCGTGCCGATCTGGGCGCCGGCCATGCTCAGCCCGAAGCCGCCCAGCATCAGCGCGAAGCCGGCCCAGGCGACGCGCCGCCAAGCGAGGCCCTGGTCGTCTTCGGTGGCCGAGAAGGCCAGCAGCAGCGCTGCCTGGGCGACGAACAACCAGTAGAAGAAGATGCTGACCCCGTGCACGGTGAGGAAGCGGTAGCCGGTGGCGGGGACGATGTCCAGCAAGCCCGCGCGGGCGAGTGCGGTGGCAAGGCCCCCGGCGATGCCGACCGCCAGCGCCGCCAGCGCCACCCCAGCCATGCTCGTGAGCAGCCGGCGGTCGGCCAGCGGGAGTGCGGCAAGCCGCTGCGGATAGCCCGGTGTGGATGGCGCGCCCATGTCATGCGACCTCGATCGTGGCCTGCATCAGGTCGTGGCCCGCACCGCAGTAGACGGTGCAGATCATCAGATAGCGGCCGGGTTCGTGAAACGTGATTTCGGTTTCGGTGAGCCGGCCGGGGCGCAGGCGCATCATCCGCCCGCCCTGGCCGAACTCGATCGAAGCGCCGTGCGAAGCATCGAGCGCCATCATCCGGAAGCGGTAGGCCTGCCCGGCGTCCAGGCGCAGCGCGTTGGGCAGGTAGTAGAACCTGCCGGCAGTCATCAGGACGTCGATGGGCGCGCCGTCGGCCGCAGGCGCGCCGTGGCCGGCATGCTCGTCCTGCACCACGGGTTCGTGGCCCATGGCGGCGTGTTCATCGACCGGCGCGGGTCCGTGGCCCATCGCGGCGTGGGCGTCCTGCGCAGGCGCTGCCGCTGCGGCGATCCGCCGCGGGTACACGCTGCCGTCGGGCAGGCGCCAGCGTTCGATGAACTCGGCCGTCATGCGGCTGAACTCGTCGGCGCTCGGGCCCGCCGTCGCGGCGCCGTGGCCGCCGTGGCCGCCGCCGGCAGCAGGGGCGGGATCGCCCTCGGCTGCTGCGCCATGTTCCTCTGCGGCCTCATCGTGTTTGCCGTCGATGCCGAGCAGCGCCAGTGGCCCGGGCGCGGCGCCGTAGGCCGCCCACAGCCCGTACAGGCCGACGCCGCCAAATCCGGCCGCGGCAATGAAGCTGCGGCGGGTCGTGAAATGGTGCTTGGTGGTCATGGTGTGAGTGAGTTGACTTCAGTGTTTTCGTTGGGGAGCGAACATGAGCGAGGATCAATCCCTGAGCCGCAGCGCATTGCCGATCACCGATGCCGAGCTGAAGCTCATCGCCAGCGCCGCAATCAGCGGCGACAACAGCCAGCCGGTGAGGGGGTACAACACGCCGGCAGCAATCGGGACACCGAGCGCGTTGTACAGGAAGGCGAACATCAGGTTCTGCTTCATGTTGGCGACCGTGGCTTCGGACAGCGAGCGCGCGATGGCGATGCCGCGCAGATCGCCCTTGACCAGCGTGACCTGGGCGCTGTTCATCGCCACGTCGGTCCCGGTGCCCATCGCCACGCCGACATCCGCCTTGACCAGCGCGGGTGCGTCGTTGATGCCGTCGCCCGCCATCGCCACGATGCGCCCCTCCTTCTGCAGCCGCTCGACCAGGGTCAGCTTGTCGACCGGCTTGACCTCGCCATGCGCCTCGTCGATGCCGAGCCGCGCAGCGACGGCCCTGGCCGTGGTCAGGCCGTCGCCGGTGGCCATCACGATGCGCAAGCCGGCTGCTCTCAAGGCTGCCAGGGCCTCGGGCGTGCTCGGCTTGATCGGATCGGACACGACCAGCAGGCCGATCAGTTGGCCATCGACGGCGAGGTGCATCACGCTCGCGCCCTCGGCTCGCAAGGCCTCGGCCTGCGGCAACAAATGCTCGACCGTGACGCCCAACTGCTGCATCAGGGTGGTGTTGCCGAGCGCCAGCGCGCGCCCCGCGACCTGCCCGCGCACGCCGATGCCTGAACCCGAATCGAAGGCCTCCGGCTTGTCGAGCTTCATGCCGCGCTCGCGGGCGGCGCGCACGATGGTCTCGGCGAGCGGGTGTTCGCTGCCCTGATCCAGGCTCGCAGCCAGGCGGAGCACCTCGTCGGCTTCGAAGCCGGGGGCGGGCACGGCCCGGTCGAAGGCCGGGCGGCCCTCGGTCAGGGTGCCGGTCTTGTCGATGATCAGGGTGTCGATCTTGCGCAGGTTCTCGATCGCCGATGCATCGCGAAACAGCACGCCGCGCGTCGCGCCGCGGCCGGTGGCGACCATGATCGACATCGGCGTGGCCAGGCCCAGCGCGCAAGGGCAGGCGATGATCAACACCGCAACCGCATTGATGAGGCCGTAGACCCAGCTCGGCTCGGGGCCGAAGAAGCCCCACGCGAGGAAGGTCAGCACTGCGATGCCGACCACGGACACCACGAAGTAGCCCGCCACCACATCGGCCATGCGCTGCATGGGCGCCTTGGAGCGCTGTGCCTGGGCGACCATCTGCACGATCTGCGCGAGCACGGTCGCCGAGCCGACCCGCTCGGAGCGCATCACCAGCGCACCGCTGGTGTTGAGCGTCGCGCCGATCACCTTGTCGCCGACGCGCTTGGTCACCGGCATGGGCTCCCCGGTGAGCATGGATTCATCGACCGAACTGCTGCCTTCGACCACCGTGCCATCCACGGGCACCTTCTCGCCGGGCCGGATCCGCAACTTGTCTCCGACATGGACGCTGGCCAGCGCAATGTCTTCCTCGACGCCGTCGTCCCGGATGCGCCGCGCGGTCTTGGGGGCAAGTCCGAGCAGGGAGCGGATCGCGGCCGAGGTCTGCGAGCGCGCCTTGAGCTCGAGCATCTGGCCGAGCAGGGTCAGCGAGACGATCACCGCGGCGGCCTCGAAGTACACGCCGACCCGGCCCATCGAGACGAACGAAGCCGGAAACACCTCGGGCGCAACCGTCGCCACCACGCTGTAGACGAACGCGGCGCCGATGCCCAGGCCGATCAGCGTCCACATGTTGGGGCTGCGATGGACGACGGACTGCCAACCGCGCGCGAAGAACGGCCAGCCTGCCCACAGCAGGATCGGCGACGACAGCGCGAGCTCGACCCAGCTCTGCGTCGCCATCTCGAACCAGTTCAGCCGGTGGCCGAACATCGCGATCACGGTGACGATCACGGTCAGCGGCAGCGTCCACCAGAAGCGCCGTTGGAAATCCACGAACTCGGCGTTCTCGCCCTCCTCGAGTTCGGGCAGCACGGGTTCGAGCGTCATCCCGCACTTGGGGCAGTTGCCCGGATGATCCTGGCGAATCTCCGGGTGCATCGGGCAGGTGTAGATCGTGCCGGGACTGCCGGAGTTTGCCGCGTTCATGGTGCTGCCCGTTGGGGCCTTGTCGGTGAGTGCTGGATTTACCATTGCCCGGCCCCCCAGCGGTTCAGAGTTGCCACCGGAACGTCCGCGCCGCGGACTCGCCGGGCCGGACGATCCTGAGCTCGATAGCCGCCGGCCGCGGCGCCGGCACGTCGAAGGCGAGCACGCCTTCGCGGTGGTGCCCGCCCGGCGCCGCGCCGGTCCAGCCCGCCGGCTTGAACGTGCGGCCGTCATCGGTGATCAGCGACGCACTCCGCGCCAGGTCATCGCTCAGGTCGGCGCTGTGCGTGTCGAGAACAACGTCGAACTCCCAGCGTTCAGCGGCAGATGCCATGACCTTGGGCGTCACCTTGACCGTCACGCCGCGATCGACGGACGACTGTGTCGCCGGCGCACCGGCAGCAGCCTGGGCGTAGACCACCGGGGGCACGCCCGCCAGCAGGAATGCGGCAGCGGTCGCCGACGCGGCGATGAAGAGCCGAATGGAACGAGAGTTGCGAAGCATGAATGCCTCCAGGGTGTTCATGAAACAGTGATCGTCAAACATGCTGGCGATCGGCGCGGCGCGGCGTTGGGAAGAAGCGCGGCGTCCGGCTCGCATAGCGATCCCACTCGGCGCCGAAGACATGGGCCGCCTCGCGCTCCTCGGTGATCGACAGGCGCACGTACATCAGCAGCAGGATCGGAAACATCGCCAGCGTCAGCAACGTCGGCCACTGCAGCAGGAAGCCGAGCAGGATCATCACGAAGGCCGCGTACTGCGGATGGCGGATGCGCGCGTAAGGCCCGGCCGTGGCCAGTGACTGCCGCCGCTGCGCGTGGTACAGCACGTTCCATGCACTCGACAGCAGCCAGAACCCGCCGCCGAGGAAGACGTAGCTCGCGATGTGCAACACGCCGAAGTGGGGGTCGCCCGTCTCGCCCATCAGCGTCGACCACAGGTGGCCGCTGTCGTGCGAGAGGATGTCCAGGCCGGGGTAGCGCGTCTGAAGCCAGCCCGACATCAGATAGATCGTCAGCGGAAAGCCGTACATCTCGGCGAACAAGGCGACCACGAACGCGGCGAAGGCACCGAAGCTGCGCCAGTCCCGGGGCGTCTGCGGCTTGGAGAAGCTGAACGCGAAGATCAGGAACACGGCCGAGTTGAGGACGACCAGCGTCCACAGGCCGTAGGCGGGGATGTCGTGGTTCATTGCGGTTCTCCGGTACTGCCGGTGCGTGTTGTCGGGGGCGCGGCCGAACGATGCTCGCCACCATGGTGCCCTGCGTGTCCACCGTGGCCGCGGTGCATGAAGACATGCATCAGCGGGCAGGCGAGCAGCAGCAGGAACGGCAGCGCCCCGAAAAAGTGGGCGCGGTGCTCGCTCAGCAGGAAGTAGGCCGCGATCGCGCCCAGGACGAGCAGGCCGAGGGCAAAGCGCGTGCCCCAGAAAGGCCTGGGTTCGGAGTCGTGCAGGGAAGGATCGTGATTCATGTTGTCCTCCTCGTCGCCGGTTCCACGATCACTTTCCTGGAGGCGCCGCAGGCATCCGATCCATCATCATCTCCATCATCATCTGCATCATGTCCATGCGCTGCTGCATCGATTGCATGCACTTGGCCATGTCGCCCGGCATGGCCATCGGGGCGGACGCGGCGCCCATGGCGCCCATGCCCCCCATCGGGGACATGCCCTGCATCATCGCCATGCCGCCCTGCATCGCCTTCATGTGATCTGCCATCAGCGCCTGGCGTTCGGCGGGCGTCTTGGCGTTCATCATCTTCTGGTGCATTTCCTGCATCGCCTTCATGCGCGGTTCCATCGCCGCCATCGGCGCGGCAGCGTGGCAGTTGGGGTCGTGCGCTGCGTGCTTTTCGGCTCCGGCAAGCGAGGACGTGGCGGCGTCGCCGGTGGTGGGGCTCGCGCAAGCCGTGGCGAGTGCGGCAGCCGACAGGGCGACGAGGACGCGGATGTTGTTCATCGTGAACTCCTTGGGATCGGGTCCTGAGCGGACCCGTGAATGAAGGATGTGGGTGGGCAGCGAGAGGCCGCCGACGCCTGCAGCCGCGCGACCGCGGGCAGGAACGACCCGGCACGCGGCTAGGCCGGGCTGGGCTATAGAGTCAGATGCAGGAAGCGAATGACGAGCGGCGGGCCATGCGCGCGCGGCCGCGAAGTCGCGCGCTTGAACGCGGCGCTCGGCGCGGTCAACGCCACGCGCCTCTCGAGGATCGCGACGACGACCGGGGCGGCCAGTTCGTCATGACCGACCTGACCCTTGGCGAGGGTCGAAGCCCCCTCGTCGCAGAACTTCAGGCACCCGGCCTTGCCGGCGTCAGACGCCGGGACGCCGCGGTCCTGAACGACGTGACCGGCGTGGCTTGCCGGGTCGGCGTGAACACCGCTATCGTGCAGATCGACATTCGCCGGCCCGGGCCGCGCGGCGTCGCGAGTCTGGAGCTGGCAGGCGTTGACCATGCCGGCCATCAATGCCAACACCCACGCCAGCAGCGTCACCCAGGCGGTGCGGCGACGATGGCAGCGGTGAAAGGACAGGGTCAGCATGCTTGCGATCGAGCGGCAAGGCCATCCTAGGCGCGGAGCTGTCCCCATGACTTCGTCACGTCAATTCGGTGGTTGTGCGCGACGGGTGACGCCGAGCTCGCGGCGCAGAGTCATCGCTTCTCCAACTGAACCTGCACCGAGGCCGCCGCGGCGGCCTTGTTCGACCACATCCAGCAGTAGTCCTGTGCCGACTCGACGGAAAGTTTGCCGCGCGCATCGCGTGCCTGTTCGGCGCGCGCCGGGGTGCGAACCGCCTTGCCTTCGTGGAAGTGAATATTGAAGTCCAGGGCACCACTGGCCTCGAAGCGCCAGGCGACGGTCTGACCGCGCTCGAGGGCGCCGCAAAGCTCGACGAAACTGCCGGGCGCGACCGACAGCTTGCGCTCGAAATCGCCTGCGTCGTTCCACGCAATGTCGACGACCTGCGCGGCGGTGGCGGGGAGTGGACTGACACACAGCGCCGAGGCGGCGGCCAGCCATGTCATGGTTGAACGAGCCGTCTTCACTTGCGATCTCCTCGCGCCTGCGCGGCGGCCAACGTTACGGCCAGGAGCAGTTTCGACATGGTGACGATCCTTCAGCGATAGGGTTGGTAGACCGAGGCGCTGCCGTCCAGGCTCACGAGCAGCACGTCGAACGGATCCTTGCGCCCGCCGTAAGCGGGGCCGTCCATTCCGGGCGATCCGATCGGCATGGCGGGGACCGCCAAGCCGACGGCCAGTGGCCGCTGCGCGAGCAGGCGACGGATCTCGCGCGCCGGCACGTGGCCCTCGATCGCGTATCCGCCGACGAGCGCGGTGTGGCACGAGCCGTAGCGAACTGGAATGCCCAGGCGCGCGCGCTGGTCGGTGTTGCCTTCGTCGTGGGTCGTGGCCTTGAAGCCGTCGGCCTCGAGATGCGCGATCCAGTCCTTGCAGCAACCACAGGTAGGGCTCTTCCAAACCGCGATCGGGATAGCGGCCACGGGGCGCCGGGCAAGGGCCCATGCGGGCAGCGCTGCCAGGCCGGCCGCCAACAGCAGGCGCCTGCGCGTCGCGGCGCTGCCGCATTCGAGGTTTGGGTCGGTGCGCATCAACACTTCCTTTCCGGCGCGGATTCGGCCGCAGCGCTGACCTCGCGGGTCGCGTTGGCACGATAGCGGCCAGCGATCAGACACGTGTAGTCAATCTCGCCCGCGCGGTCGCGGGCGACAACTCCTCGCCGGTCTTGCGAGGCTTCACGCGCGAGGCGCAGGGTTGGTTGCCTTCCACCGCCGCGACCCCGCGCATCGGCACCGCTTGCTCGCTGAGAGGCTGCTGCGTGCGGACATGGAAGTCGTTCGGCAATATGCGGACGCTCTTCGGCACGAGGCTCGCCGTCTCGCCGTGCGCACAGGCGATCTGCGGCGCAGCCAGCATGGCAGCGGAGGTCAGCGCGGCCGCCAACGTGCCAGTGAAGAGCGTGCGATCGGATGTCATGGCGTCGACCTCCCCTTGTGTTGAAGCTACGTGCGACTCGCGCGGCGCGCATCAGTTCAGCGCGAAGCGCACGTTGACCGGCTTTCTGCCCGGCAGATTGACGGCGGCGACGAGCTTGGTGCCGGGGCCGACCTTGAAGCTGCCCTTGGCTTCGAGCTTGTTCTCGCCCGCCGGCGCGAGCGCGGCCTCGGTCTTCTCGGCGCCCGCAAGCACGGTCAGCTTGCCGCTCGCGCCTTGGGTGGCGAGCGCCTTGCCGTGGTCGCGGACGTAGACCGTGACGCTGTCAGCCTTGGCCACGAGTTCGAACTCGATGTCGCTGGCTTCGGCCACGACGCCGCCGTGCATGGGCTTCGGATCATGGCTATGGCCGTCGGCGGCGAAGGTGGTTGCGGTGAATGCCAGGGCGGCGGCGGCAAGCAGAGCGTGGAGTTTCATGACTGTCCTTTCGGGTTGGGTTGGGATGGGTTGACGCAAGAGGAGTGGTCAGAACGCCTCGGCGTTCTTGTCTTCGAGCAGACGTTCGGCGTCGTTGCGGCCGAAGAGCCAGAACATCGCCGGCGTGAGGAAGGTGTCGAGCAGGGTCGAGCTGATCAGGCCCGAGAAGATCACCACCGCCACCGGGTGCAGGATCTCGGTGCCGGGGCGCTCGGCTTCGAACAGCAGCGGCGCGAGCGCGAAGGCCGTCACGAGCGCCGTCATCAGCACCGGGGAGAGGCGCTCGAGCGATCCGCGCACGATCATCTTGTGGTCGAAGTCCTCGCCCTCGAAGCGCATCAGGTTGATGTAGTGGCTGACCTTGAGGATGCCGTTGCGCACCGAGATGCCGGCCAGCGTGATGAAGCCCACCAACGCCGCCACCGACAGCGGCTGGCCCGACAGCCACAGGCCGAACACGGCGCCGACCAGCGCGAGCGGGATGTTGGCCATGATCAGCAGCGCCAGCCGGGTGCTCTTGTAGCGGCTGAAGAGCACCACGAACATCAGCGTCGCCGACACGATCGACAGCAGGCCGACCAGCCGCGACGCCTCCTCCTGGGCCTGGAACTGGCCGCCCAGCGTGACGAAGTAGCCCTCGGGCATGGCGGTCTCGGCGACCGCGCGGCGGATGTCGGCAACGATGTCCGACAGGGCCCGGCCCTGCGCATTGGCCGAGAGCACGATGCGGTGCGGCCGGTTGGCGTCTCGATGAGTATCTGCGCCAGGCCGTCGATGGAGCGTGCCGACTCAGGCAGCCGCAGGACGAGCGCGAAGCGGCGTCCACCCTCGACGATCTGGGTGACCTTATCGCCTTCGACCAGCGATTGCAGCGTCTTGAGCACCTGCGGCGCGGGAACGCCGTAGCGCGCCGCGGCGGCGTAGTCGATGCGCACCTTGATCTGCGGCGCGAGTACCTGCTTCTCGACCTCGAGGTCGGCCACGCCGGGAATGGCGGCCAGCCGTGCGCGCAGCACTTCGGCCTGGCCGCGCAGGATGTCGAGGTCCTCGCCGACGATCTTGATCGCGATCTGCGAGCGCACACCCGAGAGCATGTGGTCGATGCGGTGCGAGATCGGTTGGCCGATCGCCACGGCCGCGGGCAGGTTCACGAGGCGCGCGCGCACGTCGGCGGCGATCGCATCCATCGAGCGCGTGATCTCGGCGCTGGGTTTGAGGCCGACGTCGAGTTCGCT
>NZ_JADJDO010000001.1 GCF_016702655.1 Ideonella sp. | reverse complement strand
TTCATCGTGATGCGATTCTAGGCGGCATGGCAGTGGGTAGAATTCCCCGATGATTCGTGACAGGACGATACTCATCACGGGCGGCGCCGGGTTCATCGCGAGTATGCTGATCGCCCGCCTGGCCGACGCGAATCGCATCGTCGTGTACGACAACTACACGCGCAACACGCTGAAGGACAGCCTCTACGCGCGGCATCCGAACGTGCGCCAGATCGAGGGCGACGTGCTCGACTTCCCGCACCTCGCCCGCGCCATGCAGGGCGCGCAGATCGTCATTCATGCGGCGGCGATCGCCGGCATCGACAGCACGGTGCGCGACCCCGTCGCGACGATGCGCGTCAACATGATAGGCACCGCGAATGCGCTCGCGGCTGCGCACGAGGCCGGTGGCGTCGAGCGCTTTGTCGAGTTCTCGACCTCCGAGGTCTTCGGCTCGCGCGCGTTCAAGGTCGGCGAGGACGCGCAGACCGTGGCGGGCGCGGTCGGCGAGGCGCGCTGGACCTACGCGGTGAGCAAGCTCGCCGGCGAGCATCTCTCGCACGCCTACTTCCAGCAGTACGGGCTGCCGACCGTGTCGGTGCGTCCGTTCAACGTCTACGGTCCCGGGCAGACCGGCGAGGGCGCGTTGTCCATCTTCATCCGCAAGGCGCTTGCCGGCGAGGATCTGCTGATCTTTGGCGACGGCAATCAGATCCGCGCCTGGTGCTACGTCGACGATATGGTCGACGGCGTGCTCGCGGCGCTCGAGCACCCGGCGGCGATCGGCGAGTCCTTCAACATCGGCAACGCGCGCGCCGTGACGACGATCTACGGCCTGGCCGAGGCGGTCTGCCGTGTCGTCGGGTCGCGCTCGCGCATCCAGTTCCGGCCCGCCCTGTCGGCCGACATCGAGTTGCGCATCCCCAACGTGGACAAGGCGAGAGACCTGATCGGCTTCCGGGCTTCGGTCGACCTCGAGGATGGTCTGCGCCGCACGGCAGCATGGATCGAGGCCAACGCGGCCTCGCTGCCGCCGCTCGCGCCGGTCTTCAACAGCTGACGCAATCGTGCTGCGCCTGTCGCTGCCGCACCTCGACGAGGCTGCGATCGATGCCGCCGTGCAGGTGCTGCGCGGCGGGCAGCTCGTGCAAGGCGTCGAGGGCCAGGCCTTCGAGGAGGAACTGCAGGCGCGCCTCGGTTGTCGGCACGCGGTGCTGGTGTCGTCGGGCACCGCGGCGCTGCACCTGGCGCTGCTTGCGCTCGACATCGGCCCGGGCGACGCGGTGCTGGTGCCCGACTTCACCTTCCCGGCCACGGCCAACGTGGTCCGGCTCGTCGGCGCGACCCCCGTCTTCGTCGACGTCGATCCGGCGAGCTACTGCGTGACGGCCGCCGCCTTCGGCGCCGCGATCGAGGCCTGGCGCGGGCCCGCGCGGCTGCGCGCGCTGATGCCGGTGCACGAGTTCGGCCATCCGGTCAAGATGGAGGGCGTGCGCGATCTGGCGCAGCGCCACGGTCTGCGCGTGGTCGAGGACGCGGCCTGCGCGCTCGGCGCACAGTGCGCAGGTCGCGGCGTCGGCACGCTGGGCGACGTCGGCTGCTACTCGATGCATCCGCGCAAGACGCTCACCAGCGGCGAAGGCGGCATCGTCGTCACCGACGACGCGCAGATCGCGCAGCGCCTGCGCCGCCTGCGCAGCCACGGCATGGAGCGGGGCGACGGGGGCGTCCGGTTCGTCGAACCGGGCTTCAACTACCGGCTGACCGACTTCCAGGCCGCGCTCGGCCGCGCGCAGCTGCCGCACCTGACGGACTGGATCGCGGCGCGCCGCCTGCTGGCCGCCCGCTATCGCGAGCGGCTCGCGTCGCTCGCGCGCGGCGGCCGCCTCGTGCTGCCGGCGGACGACATCGGCCACAGCTGGCAGACCTTCATGGTCGTGCTCGCCGATGGCGTGGCTCGCGACGCGGTCATCCGGCAGCTCGCCGCGCAGGGCATCGAGGCCAACCTCGGCGCCCAGTGCGTCTCGGCCCAGCCCGCCTTCGCCGCGTTCGCCCCGCGCGGCGGCAGCGCGGAGGCGCTGCGCCTGTTTCGCCAGGGCCTGGCGCTGCCGTTCTGCGAGCGCTACGGTGCGGCCGAAGTCGAACAGGTCGCGCGTTCGCTGACACGGGTGCTCGAGGCGGTCTGACATGCTCGACTTCCTGAAGGCCTTCGAGCCGCAGATCGAGGCGCTGATGCAGGAAGTCCTCGGCGCGCGCGTCGACAGCGAGCGCAATCGTGCCCTGCGGCGCGAGATCGTGCTGCGCTTCCTGTCGCAGGTTCTTGCCGACGACGAGCGCGCACGCCTCCTCGGGCTGCCGGCGAGCTGCAGGGTGCGCGAGGGAACGAAGATCCTGATGCCCGAGCGGCTCGTCTGCGGCGAGCATGTGTGGATCGGCGAGAACGCTTACCTCGACGCGTCGGGAGGCCTGTCCATAGGCGCACACTCGACGGTGGGCGTCGGCGTCTATGTCTGGACGCACACGAGCGCGCTCGCCAACCTGCTGCAGGCCAACCGTCCCGGAGGGGCGCACGTGGTCCGCCGCCCGACCCGGATAGGCGCAGGCTGCTACATCGTCGGTCACAGCGTCGTCAATCCGGGCGTCGCGATCGGCGATGGCGCCATGGTTTTGCCGATGTCCTGCGTCACGACGGACGTCGCGGCGGGCGACATCGTCGCCGGAGCGCCGGCGGTCTCGATAGGCCGCGCCGACGACGGCCTGCGCGATCGGCTCCAGGACGAGTTGCGGCGCATGCGCGAGGGGTGATGCACAGTGCCGAAGCGCGGCGCGTGTTCGTTGGCCCGACCGAAGTCGCCGGCGTGGCGCACGGCATCGCCGAAGGATTGCGGCGCATCGGCGTCGATGCCGAACTGGTGCTCGAAGCGGATCATGCGTTCGGCTACGCCGCGAGTGCCGCGCGCGGCTGGCCGGTCGGACCGTGGCGGCGCCTCGGCACGGCCTTTCGCGCCCGTCGGCGCGCGGGTCTTGCCGACTGGCCGGCCTGGGCGGCCTTGCACGGGCTGCTGGCCTGGCTCGTGCTCGCCTGGGCGATCTGGCGCTTCGACACCTTCGTATACATCGCCGGCAATGCGATCACGCGCAGCGTCGCCGAGTGGATCCTGCTGCGCCTGCTGGGCAAGCGCGTCGTCGTCGTCTTTCTCGGCTCCGACGCCCGTCCGCCCTACATCAACGGGGTGTTCGGCGGCAGCGACGGCGGGGCGCTGGCCCGCGAGGCCAGGCGTGTCAAGCGGCGCGTGACGCGCATCGAGCGCTGGGTGTCGGCGTGCATCAATGCGCCGGGCACTGCGCACTTTCACGAGCGCGCCGTGGTGAACTGGTTCGCCATCGGGTTTCCGCGCTTCGTCGCTGCCGCCGCGCGCGGCGCGGTGCCGGCGCGCGCGCCGGGCGATCGCGTCGTGCTCGTCCACAGCCCGTCGCTCGCGGTGGCCAAGGGCACCGAAGAGATCCAGCGCATCGTCGAGCAGATGCAGGCGCGCGGCCTGCCGGTCGAACTGCGCATCCTGCAGGGCTTGCCCAACGCCGCGGTGGTGGATGCGCTGCGCGAGGCCGACCTCGTCGTCGACCAGCTCTACTCGGACACGCCGATGGCGGGTCTCGCGACCGAGGCGGCGCAACTCGCGCGACCGGCCCTCGTCGGCGGCTACTTCGCCGCGCACGCGGCGCGCGCGCTGGCGGGCCTCGCCCCGATCCCGTCGCGCTTCGTGCTGCCCGAGGAATTCGGCGCGGCGCTCGAAGATCTCGTGCGCGACGAGGCGCAACGCCGCACGCTCGGTTCGGCCGCGCTCGCCTTCGTGCAGGACCACTGGTCCTGCGAACAGGTCGCGCGCCGCCTGATGCGTCTGCTGAGCGCGCCCGCGCCCGCGCTGCGCGCAGCCGGCGTTGCGCAGCCGACCGGCAGCCCCGGGGCGACCCGGCGCGCTGGCGCCGGCGAAGTGGACGTGCCGGCACACTGGTGGTTCGATCCGGCGACGGTCGACTACCTGCACGGCTGCGGGTTGTCCGAGGCGGCGGCACGCGATCGCGTGGCGCGCCTCGTTGCCGAGCGCGGCGTCGGCGCGCTGCAACTCGCCGACAAGCCGGCCCTCGAGGCCGCGTTCGTCGCCTGGGCGCGCGGGGCCGGGGGTGCGGCTTGATCGAGCGGCTGCTGCGCGACGGCGCGGTCTATGCCGCGTCCGCCATCGTCTCGCGCGGCCTCGCGTTTCTGCTCCTGCCGCTGTACACGCGCCTGCTGCCGAGCGCCGAGTACGGGGCGCTCGAACTGATCGTGACGGTCGGCCTGCTCGTCAACCTCGTTGCGCCGCTCGAGATCGGACAGGGCATGGCGCGCGAGTGGAGCGAACAGGCCGACGCACGGGCGCGCGGCGCGCTGGCATCGACCGCACTCGGGTTCACGGTCGCGACGCACGCGCTATTCCTCGCCCCGGCGCTCGTGGCCGCGCCCTGGATCGGGGGCGCGCTGCTCGGCGACGCGCACTTCGCGCCCGCCTGGCGTGCAGGGGCCTGTTTCATCGTCGCCAACGCGGTCGTGCTGCAGATGTTGAGCCAGTTCCGGTGGGATCTGCGGCCCGGGCGCTACTTCGCCGGCAGCGCTGCGTATGCCCTCTTCACCGCGCTGCTGGGCGGCGGCGGCGCGTGGATGGCCGGGCTCGAAGGTCTGCTGTGGGGCCAGACGCTCGCCGCGCTGCTGGCGATCGGCGCCGCCGCGGCGCTGCAGCGCGATGCGTTCGGGCTGGGGATGGACGCGGCCCTGCTGCGCACCATGCTCGCCTTCTCGCTGCCGCTGGCCGGCGCGAGCGCGCTCGCCTTCGCCAGCTTCCACGCGAACCGGCTGATTCTCGGCGCGCTGGCCTCGCTCGACGCGGTCGCGCTGTATGGCGTCGCAGCCAAGGTGGCGGGGCTGAGCACGCTGCTCATCGTCGGCGTCCAGGGTGCGCTGACGCCGCTCATCTACGCCCACCACCGGGATCCCCGCATGCCGCACCAACTCGCGCGGGCCTTCGAGGCCTTTCTCGGCCTGGCGCTGCTGGTCTGCCTGGGCTTGGGCCTGTTCGCGGTCGAGCTGATCGAGTGGGTCGCGACGCCGGCCTTCGCGGCGGCTGCGCCACTGCTGGCGTGGCTTGCGCCAGCGGCCCTGCTGAGCCAGATGTACATCTTCCTGCCCGGGATCGCGATCGCGCGGCGCACGGGCGTGCAACTCGGCGTGAGCGCGGTGAGCGCGCTTCTCGCGCTCGCGCTGAACCGGCTGCTGATCGAAAGCCACGGCGCGCTCGGCGCGGCGTGGGCGCAGGTCGCCGCGGCGTTGAGCTTTCTCATGTTGTGGGGCGCTGCCAGCCTGCGCGCCTATCCGCTTGCATTGCGCCCGCTCGTCATCGTCTCGTCGGTCGCGGCCTACGGGCTGGTGCTGTTCGTCCTGCGCGACGGTGCGGGCGCGGCGCTGCGCGCGGCGGCGCTCGCCGGCTTCGCGGTGTTTGCATGGGCCAGCGGACTCCTGCGCCTGGGCGAGCTGCGCCAGGCGCTGCAGTCAGCGCGCCAGTAGACAATCGAGGCGCTGCTGCCGGACGCGCTCGAAGTGCCGCACCGACGACTCGTGCGCCCACGCTGCAGCCCCGGCTCCGCCGCTCATCGGTCCTGACGAGACCATCCCGCAACCACCGCGACCGCACTCGTGAACCTCATCACCATCCTCGGCGCCCGCCCTCAGTTCATCAAGGCTGCCCCAGTCAGCGCGGCGCTGTCCGCGACCGGCGCCGTCCGCGAGCGCCTGCTGCATACCGGCCAGCATTTCGACGACAACATGTCGGACGTGTTCTTCCGCGAGCTCGCGATTCCCTTGCCGGCGTGGAACCTCGGGGTGGGCGGCGGCACGCACGGCGCGATGACGGGGCGCAACTGGCGGGCATCGAACGCATCCTGCTCGATGAGCGGCCCGACGCGGTGCTGGTCTACGGCGACACCAATTCCACGCTCGCCGGCGCCCTCGCCGCGGCCAAGCTGCACATTCCGGTGGCGCATGTCGAGGCCGGGCTGCGCTCGTTCAATCGCGCGATGCCCGAGGAGATCAACCGGGTGCTGACCGATCATGTGGCGCGCTGGCTCTTCGCGCCGACCGAGGCCGCGGTGGACAATCTTCGCCGTGAAGGCATCGCCGCCCCGCACGTGCATCGCGTCGGCGACGTGATGCTCGACGCCGCGCTGCATTTCTCGGCACTCGCCAGGGCGCGTGCACAGCGCCACCCGCTCTTCGCCGCGCTCGCCGCGCGGCCCTTCGTGCTCACCACGGTGCACCGAGCCGAGAACACCGACGCGTCCGATCGCCTGCGCGCGATCGTCGACGCACTCGCCGCGCTGGCAGGCGAGATCGACGTCGTCTGGCCGCTGCATCCGCGCACGCGCAAGACGCTGCAGGCAATCGGCGCCAGGGTGCCGACGGGCGCGGCCCTGCACTGCGTCGAGCCGCTCGGCTACCTCGACATGATCGAGCTGGAGCAGGCGGCGCAGATGATCGTCACCGATTCGGGCGGCGTGCAGAAGGAGGCGTTCTTCTTCGGCAAGCCCTGCGTCACGCTGCGCGACGAGACCGAGTGGGTCGAACTCGTCGACGCAGGCTGGAACCGGCTCGCGCCGCCGATTTCGGCAGCGGGCCTCGCGGGCGCTTTTCGCGCGGCGCTGGGCACGGTCGGCGCGCCCGTGCATCCCTACGGCGACGGCGACGCGGCGCAGCGCATCGCGCGCACGCTGCTTGAAGGCGCGGGTTGAGGATTCTGCTGATCAACCACTACGCGGGGTCGCCGCGGCACGGCATGGAGTACCGGCCCTGGTACCTTGCGCGCGAGTGGCTCAGGCAGGGGCATGCGGTGCGGGTCGTCGCCGCGTCGCGCTCGCATGTGCGCAGCGTGCAGCCCGAGCTGCGCGGTGCCAGCCTGCTGGAGCATGTCGACGGGGTCGAGTTCCTCTGGCTGCGCACGCCGGGATACAGCGGCAACGGACTGCGCAGGGTGATCAACATCGCGGCCTTCTGCCTGCTGCTTGCCCTGCGGGCGAGGCGGCTGGCGCGCGGGTTCCGGCCCGACGTCGTGGTGGCGTCCAGCACCTATCCGATGGACATCTGGCCCGCGAGCCGGATCGCCCGCGCGGCTGGCGCGAAACTCGTGCACGAGGTGCACGATCTGTGGCCGCTGTCGCCGATCGAGCTCGGCGGCCTGTCGCCGCGCCACCCTTTCATCCGTCTGTGCCAGGCGGCGGAGGACTTCGCCTGCCGGCGCGCCGATGCCGTGGTGTCGATGCTGCCCAAGGTGCACGAACACCTGCGCGCACGCGGTCTTGACCTGCGCAAGCTGCACATCGTTCCCAACGGCGTCTTGCCCGATGAATGGGAAATGCCCGGCGACCCGCTCGGCGGAGAACTCGCCGCGCACCTCGACCGTGCGCGCGTCGCGCGGCGGCTGGTCGTCGGCTATGCGGGCGCCCACGGAGTGGCCAATGCGCTGGACTGCCTGCTCGACGCCGCCGCGCTGCTGCGCCGCGAAGCGTTCGAGTTCGTGCTCGTGGGCGAAGGCGCCGAGCGCGAGCGGTTGGCGCAGCGTGTCGCGAGCGAGGGCCTGGCCAACGTGCGCATGTTCGGCCCGATCGCCAAGCGCCAGATCCCGTCCTTGCTGGCGCGGTTCGACGTGGCCTACATCGGCCTGCAGCGCGTGCCGATCTTTCGCTTCGGCATTGCGCCGAACAAGCTGATGGACTACATGATGGCCGGTTGTACCGTGCTCAGCGCGATCGAGGCGGGCAACGATCCGGTCGGGGAGGCGGGCTGCGGCCTCACGGTGCAGCCCGAGTCGGCACCGGCGATTGCCGACGGTCTGCGCCGCTTGGCCGCACTGTCGGTTGACGAGCGGCGCGGGATGGGGGCCCGCGGGCGAGACTACGTGCGCGGGCATCACGCCTGGCCGGTGCTGGCGCGCCGCTTCGTCGAGGCGGTCTCATGAACGAACCGATGTCCGAGCCCGAGGCCCTGCGGCAGCGCTACGCGCGCCGGGCCGATGCCGCGCTGGCCCGGCGCTACCGCATGCTCGATCCGGCGGTCTGGCAGTCGGTGCAGGAGCGCCAGCGCGCGCTGCTGCGCCTGTTGGCGCGCGTGGGCATCGACGACCCGGCGCCGCTGCGCCTGCTCGAGGTCGGCTGCGGCAGCGGCGGCAATCTGCTTGAACTCTTGCGGATCGGTTTCGTGCCCGCCAACCTGTGTGGCATCGAGCTGCTGCCCGAGCGATTCGCGCAGGCACGCGCGGTGCTGCCGGCAGCCTTGCCGCTGATCGAGGGCGATGCGCTGGCGGTCGCGGTGCCGCCGGCGTCGTTCGACATCGTCTTCGTCTCGACTGTCTTCTCGTCGCTCCTCGACGAAGCGTTCCAGCATCGCCTGGCCGATGCGATGTGGCGCTGGACCAAGCCCGGCGGCGCATTGCTTTGGTACGACTTCACCTTCGACAACCCGCGCAACCCGGACGTGCGTGGCGTGCCGCTGGCGCGCGTGCGCGCGCTGTTCCCCGCGGCCTTGTCCGTTGAAGCCCGGCGCGTCACGCTCGCGCCGCCGATCGCGCGCGCGGTGTGCCGCGTCCACCCAGCCCTCTACACTGCGTGCAACGCGCTGCCCCTGCTGCGCACCCACCTACTGTGCTGGATCGCGAAAGCGTAGAACACGTACCCTGCGTAGTCCCTGGGGCGCTTGGTGGCTTCGCTCCCCCCTGTCGAGCACTGAAATGAAACTGGTCCTCAGCCCCCCGACGCTGCCGACATCCTTCGCCCCTTGGCGGTGGATCGCGGGCTTGCCCTGTCGCTTCGCTTCTGCGCGGCGCGGCAGGCGCTGCCCGGCGGGGGCTCAGACTGGGGCGGTCGTCGCTGTGCGCCGACTGCGCTGCGTGCCCTTGCGCTTGCAAGCGCAAGGGCGCTCGCCAGGCACGCAACAGTCCGCAGGGACTGTTGCGTGTCCGGGCTCGCTGCGTCGTCCCGGGGTCGCGTCGCAGAACTCGCTGCGTTCGCTTCGCTCTCTGCGCTCAGACAACTGCGACGAGTCAGTCTACGAAGCGCGCTGCGCGCGCCGACCCCGGGGCTGCGCTCCTCGCCGCCCCACACATCGCCCCCGCCGGGCAGCGCCTGCCGCGCTACAACGCTTGCGTTTCGCGTGGGAAGCGACGCCTCTGCAAAGGCGCGCCCGCACAGGTCGCGCAGCGCCTCTGGGGCGCCGAGAAGCGCAGGGCTGGTGGCCTCGCGCGCAGCGCGAGTCGTGGTCTGACTCGGCGCGGTTGTTTGAGCGTAGAGAGCGCAGCGAACGAAGTGAGTTTCGCGACGGGGCCGCGGGACCGAGCATCGCAGGGCAGTCGGCGCGCAGCGACGACCGCTCCAGTGAAGCGCAGCGGCCTGTGCGGGCGCGGTTTTGCCGCCCCGGTCTTTGCACGAGAAGCGCAACCCGTTTCACGCGTCGCGGGTCGCGCGATGCGCGGTGGAGCAACTGAAGTGAGACGCCCCAACGCTCGCGGCGGACCATTGCGCCGAAGTAGACTCGGCGCATCGATGCATCGCTGCATCACCGATCGACCCTGGAGTTCGCGCATGCGCACCACCCGCGACATCGACGACGGCCTGACCGCCGCGGCCCAGGAGGTCGCCCGCCGGGAGCGGACCACTGCGGGCCGGGTCGTCTCGCGATTGCTGCGGCACTCCGCCGTTGCCGGTTTCGTGCCGTTTTCTGCGCCTGCGGGCGTGGTCGTGACCAACGAGCAAGTCGATCGCTTGCGCGAGGCCGAGGGCATTTGACGGTGCGCGCGCTGCTCGACGCGTCGCAACTGCACCACCGCGCCGCGACCGACTGGCTTGCAGCGCATGCGCGCCAAGGATGGGCTTCGTGCCCACTGACGCAGAACGGCTGCCTGCGCAATCTTTCGCCATGACACGAGCCTTCCTCCCCTTCGCCCTGCCCGAGATCGGCGAAGAAGAGATCGCCGAGGTCGTCGACACGCTGCGCTCAGGCTGGATCACGACCGGGCCCAAGTCGAAGCGCTTCGAGGCCGACTTCACGGCCTTTCTCGGCGATGCGGCACTGCAGGCGATCGCCGTCAACTCGGCGACGGCGGGGCTGCACCTGGCGCTCGAGGCGCTCGGCATCGGCCCCGGCGACGAGGTCATCACGACCACCCACACCTTCACCGCGACGGCCGAGGTGGTGCGCTACCTGGGCGCCGACGTGGTGCTCGTCGACATCGACCCGGCGACGCTCAACATCGACCCGCGCGCCGTCGAGGCCGCGATCACGCCACGGACGAAGGCTGTTCTGCCGGTGCACTACGCCGGGCTCGCGGCCGACATGCCGGCGCTGCTGGGCATTGCGCGCCGCCACGGCCTGAAGGTCGTCGAGGACGCGGCGCACGCGCTGCCGACGACCTGTGGCGGTGCGCTCGTCGGCACGCTGGCGTCCGACGCCTGCGTGTTCAGCTTCTACGCCAACAAGACCATCACGACCGGCGAGGGCGGCATGCTCGTCACGCGCGACGCGGCGCTCGCCGAGCGAGCGCGCACGATGCGCCTGCACGGCATGAACCGCGACGCCTTTGACCGCTTTACGGCCACCGTGCCGGCCTGGGCCTACGCGGTCGTCGCGCCGGGCTTCAAGTACAACCTGACCGACATTGCCGCGGCGCTCGGGCTGCAACAGTTGAAGCGCCTGGCCGCCTTCCAGCAACGGCGCGAGGCCATCGCAGCGGCCTACGACGCGGCCTTTGCCGACCTGCCGCTCGTCCTGCCGCCGCGGCCCGCGCCGGGCGACCGCCACGCCTGGCACCTGTACGTGATCCGCCTCGCCGACGGCGCACCGCTGGCGCGCGACCGCTTCATCGAGCGCATGTTCGAAGCCGGCATCGGCTGCAGCGTGCACTACATCCCGCTCCACCTGCACCCCTACTGGCGCGACCGCTACAAGCTCGTGCCGGCGCAGTTCCCGCACAGCCAGCAGGCCTACGAGCGCATGCTGACGCTGCCGCTGTACACGCGCATGAGCGATGCCGACGTCGCGCGCGTCTGCGACACGGTGCGTGCCCTGCTGCGCGGCTGAGCCCATGGCCAAGCGCCTGTTCGATGCCGTCGGGGCGGCGGTCGCGCTGGTGCTGCTGGCACCGCTGCTGCTCGGCCTTGCGGTCTGGATCATGCTCGATTCGCGCGGGCCCGTGCTCTATCGCCAGCAGCGCGTGGGCCGTTTCGGGTTGCCGTTCCGGATCCACAAGTTCCGCACCATGAGGCCCGACGCCGACCGGCTCGGCCCGCCGCTGACGGTGGGGGAGGACACGCGCATCACGCGCGCGGGGCGCTGGCTGCGCCACTATCGGCTCGACGAACTGCCGCAGCTCATCGATGTCCTGCGTGGTGACATGAGCCTCGTCGGCCCGCGGCCCGAGGTGCCGCACTATCTGGCCCAGGTCCCCGCGGCGCTGCGCGAGGCGCGTGCTCGCGGTGCGGCCGGGGATCACCGATCCGGTGTCGCTGGCGCATGTGGACGAGGCGGCGTTGCTCGCCGCGGCTGCCGACCCGGAGCGCGAATATGTCGAAGTGATCCTGCCACGCAAGCTGCAGGCGGCAGCCGACTATGCGGGCCGGGCCACGTTGCGGTCCGACCTTTGCGTCCTGACCAACACGCTGCGTCTGCTCGCGCGCCGCAGCGTGCAGCGCTGAGCATCCCGATCATGGCCGCATCCGCGCCCACGCTCTGGCACCGGCTGGATCGCCTGCTCGTCCTCGTGCGGCCGCACCGGGCGCTGCTCTCGCTCGCTGTCGACGGTGTCGTGGTCGGCGTGTGCTGGAACGTCACCTACCTGTTCCGGCTCGGCTTCGAGCGCTGGATCGACGCCCGACCGGCCTACGACCTCTGGGTCATGCTGGGCGTGATCGCGATCTACCTCCTTACCTTTGCGCTGGCGCGCGTGCCGAGCGGGATGTGGCGCTTCTCGGGCTTCGGGGAGATCAAGCGGCTGACGATCGCCTGCCTCGGTGCGGGTTGTGTGGCCGCGCTGCTCGTGACCGTGCTGCAGTTCGGCGGCGTGCCGCGCGCAGTGCTCGCGCTGCATCCTGTCGTGTCGCTGATGGGCGTAAGCCTGGTGCGCATCGCCTACCGCATGCTCTACGAACACGCCCGCTCGCGCATCACCGGCAGCGACGCCGAGGTGCGGCGGGCGATCGTGTTCGGTGCCGGCGATGCGGCGCGGCGCCTGCTGGCCGGGATCCACGAGCAGGGCTGGATCGTGCTCGCGGTCTTCGACGACGACCCGGCCAAGCACGGTGCGCGCATCGCCGGCGTGCCGGTTCTGGGGCCGCTGGCCGCCGCGCCGGGGCGCGCCTGGCGCGGCACGGCGACGCACTTGATCGTCGCCATGCCGGCGCTGACCGGAAGCGCGCGCCGGCGCGTGCTCGAGATCGCCGCCGAGGTCGGGCTGCCGGTGCTGACCGTGCCCTCCGTGCGCGAACTCGACCGCGGCCGGGGGCAGGTCGACCGCGTGCGCGAGGTCGAGCCCGAGGACGTGCTCGGCCGCGAGCCGATCCGCCTCGACGAGGCCGGCATCGCGGCTGGCATCAGCGGCCGCACGGTGCTCGTCACCGGCGCCGGGGGCAGCATCGGCAGCGAACTGTGCCGCCAGATCGCGCGCTACGGCCCGGCGCGGCTCGTCCTCCTCGAACTCAGCGAGTTCAACCTCTACCGCATCGAGCAGGAGTTCGGCGAGCGCTGGCCCGAGTTGCCGCTCACCTGCCTGATCGGCGACGTGAAGGACCTGACGCAGATGCGACAGGTGCTCGCGCAGTGGCGGCCGCAACTCGTGTTCCACGCCGCGGCGTACAAGCACGTACCGTTGATGGAGCAGGACAACGCCTTCGCGTGCCTGCGCAACAACACGCTCGGCACCTGGCACGCCGCGCTCGCCGCGGCCGAGGGCGGCGTCGAGCGCTTCGTGCTCATCAGCACCGACAAGGCGGTCAACCCGACCAACGTGATGGGCGCCACCAAGCGCGCCGCCGAGATGGTGGTCTCGGCGCTCGCGGCGCTGCACCCGCGCACGCGCTTCATGGCGGTGCGCTTCGGCAATGTGCTCGGTTCCAGCGGCAGCGTGATTCCCAAGTTCAAGGAGCAGATCGCGCGCGGCGGCCCGGTGACGGTGACGCACCCCGACATCGTGCGCTACTTCATGACCATCCCCGAGGCCGCGCGCCTGGTGCTGCAGGCGGCGACGATCGGCGACAGCGGTCAGGTGCTGGTGCTCGACATGGGCGAGGCGGTGCGCATCGTCGATCTGGCGCGCCAGATGATCCGCCTTTCGGGCCACGCGCCGGAGGACATCGGCATCGTCTTCAGCGGCCTGCGCCCGGGCGAGAAGCTGTACGAGGAACTGCTGGCCGATGCCGATGCGACATTGCCGACGCCGATGCCGCGCATCCACCTGGCGCGCATCGCCGACCACGCTGAAAAGGTGCCGGGGCTGATCGACTGGATTGCCGCGCACCGGGTTGCCACCGACGCCGAGGTGCAGGCGGCGCTGCAGGCGGCAGTCGAGGAGTACGCGCCTGCGGCCGGCGTTGGCCCCTGAGGGCGGCGCGATCAGCGCGCGCCGCGCAGCCGCTTGCGCATGTGCTTGAGCAGGCGCAGCGCGCGGACATGGGCAGGCTCATTCACCGGCGCGGTCGCGTCCCAGTGAGCGAGCTCGTACAACGCGCGCTCCGGCGTCGTGAACGCCCCGGTGGTTTGGCTGACGTAGGTCGGATAGACGATCAGCGCACCGGCCACCAGCTCATCCAGGCTCAGGCGCCGCGTGCGCCGCGGGAGCTGCTGCAGGTCCGTGGTCAGGCCCCAGCCGGCATAGAACGGGCTGCCGTGGCAGGTTACGGGCTTGGCGCGCAGCAAGGCCTCGAAGCCGGCCAGCGAGGTCAGCAACTCGATCTCGTCGACCTCGTCGAACAGGCGGTGGATCGGGACGTCGGTGACGATCGCATCGCACCAGCGGCGTTCCTCGGCGAGCCCGGCCTGGCCGCCGCGGCGGCCGGCGAGCACGTCGGGGTGCGGCTTGTAGACGATGAAGGCCTCGGGGCGGCGCTCGCGCACGGCGCGCAGCAGACCCAGGTTGTCGCGCACGCCCGGCGCGCCGTACGCGATCGAGGCGTCGGCTTCGACCTGCCCCGGCACCAGCACGACCGGCCGGCTGCCCGCCGGGCGCTGCCAGTGACCGGCGCCGACGTTGTACTTGGTGATGCCGGCCGCGACGATGGCTTCGCGCAGCGCGCCGGCGCGCTCGATCAGCGTGGCGTCGAAGGCCTGCGTCTCGAGCAGGTGCTCGAGGTCCGACGGCGTCGTCGCGTCGTAGTACATCCCGCTTCGATCGACGACCCAGGACAGCGGGCGCACGAAGTTGGCGCCCAGACCCACCGAGCGCAGGAAGCCGTCTTCGACGCGCAGCAGCCTGCCGCGCGCGTCGTTCAGGGATGGGCTGTCGTCATCCGGCCGCCCCCAGATGGCGCGTTCCTCGGCCGCACGCAAGGGCCGCGGCACCTCGGTGAAGCGCAGGGTGCTGCCGGCGAGAAAGGACTGCGCGATCGGGCGCTTCCAGCTCGAGAACGCGACCGCCTGCACCTCGGGTGCGAAACGCTCGCGCTGCCGGCGCTGCAGCCCCATCCACTCGAGCACGCGCTCGACCTCGCAGCGCGCACCGGTCTCGGGATCGACATAGCGCGGGTATTCGACCAGCGCCGCGTGGACCATGTCGGCGAGCGTCACGCCGAGCGCGCTGCCGCGCCGCGCGGGTGCGGCGAGCTCGTCCTGCGTGAGGCCCCAGCCGGCATAGAAGGGCATGCCGAAGGTGCGCACGGTGCGCCCCCAGATCAGCGCCTCGAGCCCCATCTGCGAAGTAACGACGTAGACCGAGCGTGCTGCCTCGAACAGCGCCGGCGGATGCACGTTGCCCGCAAGCAGCGTGACGCGTGCCGACGCTCCCTTGGAAAGCGGGCCGAAATGGGCCCGCTTGCGCCCGGCGATCACGTCCGGGTGCACCTTGAGCAACACCGGCACGCCGGGATGCTCGTCGAGCGCGGCCTCCAGCATGCGTTGGAAGCTCGCGGCATCGGCCAGCCCATGGTGGATCGAGGCGTCGCCGACAGTCTGGTCGACCGCCAGGACGAACGGCGAGTGCATCCATCCGGCGTCCGGGTCGGGCCGCTCGCGCGCATGGTTGTACTTCGAGACCCGCTGCGTGCGCCAAGTGGCGGCAAGCGCGCTCGCGCGTGCACGCTGCGCCTCGGTGTGCGCACCGGCAATCTGCTGTTCGAGGCGCGACGGCGACTGCGCGTCGTAGTAGATACCGAGATCGTCGATCGTCAGCGACAGCCCCGGCTCGGCATCGCCCGGAGAGACGGATCGCAGGAATCCGTCCTCGAGCGCGAGGTAGGGCAGGCCATATCGATCCGCCGCGACCTTGGCCTTGACCGCCACGCCCTTCAGGCCCCAGCCGACGATGGCGACAGCGTCCGCGCGCGGGCGCCCCAGCGGCTGGAAGACGAGCGGCAGGTCGAGGAAGCGCTGCAGCCCGCGCACCAGCATCAGGCCCGAGGTTCGGGCGACGAGGCTGCCCTCGACGGGGCCGGCCTGCGCAGGCGGATGCGTTGCGATGGCCTGCGCGCGGCCCGCAGCGGCGTGCCCAGGCCACGGTGAGGGGTCGGATACGGGGTTCACGCGGTCGTTGGCGGTTTCGTCGATGGCCGAGTTGGGCAGATCGGCCTCGCGGGCGGCTATTGTGCTGCAGACGTTCGCCCCGGTGGCTGGGTTACGATCCGCACGCGCGGCATCGATCGAGAGGCCGATGCCTTCGCTGCCTCCAATTTTCCGCAGATTCTCCAACCGCATGATCCCCTTCATCGACCTCAAGGCGCAGTACTCGGCGCTCAAGCCGGACATCGACCTCCGCATCCAGGCAGTACTCGACCACGGCCAGTACATCATGGGCCCTGAAGTGGCCGAGCTCGAGGCGCGCCTTGCCGCCTTCAGCGGCGCAAAGCACTGCGTGACCGTCGCCTCCGGCACCGAGGCGCTGCTGATCGCGCTGATGGCGCTCGATATCAAGCCGGGCGATGAGATCGTCACCTCGCCATTCACCTTTGCCGCCACGGCCGAGGTGATTGCGCTCCTCGGCGCCAAGCCGGTCTTCGTGGACATCGAACCCGACACCTGCAATCTGGACGCGCGTGCGCTGGCTCGTGCGGTCGGCCCGCGCACGCGGGCCATCATGCCGGTATCGCTTTACGGCCAGCCGTGCGACATGGACGCGATCAACGCGATCGCCGACGCGCACCGGCTGCCGGTGATCGAGGACGCGGCGCAGAGTTTCGGCGCGCAGTACAAGGGGCGCCGCAGTTGCAACCTTTCGACCATCGGTTGCACCAGCTTCTTCCCGAGCAAGCCGCTCGGCTGCTACGGCGACGGCGGTGCCTTGTTCACGAACGACGACGCCATTGCCCAGGCGGCGCGCGAGATCCGCGTCCATGGGCAGTCAAAGCGCTACGTTCACACGCGCGTGGGCGTGGGCGGACGCATGGACACGCTGCAGTGCGCTGTCGTCCTTGGCAAGCTGCAGCGTTTCGAGTGGGAACTGGAGCAACGCGCGGCCATCGGTGCCCGCTACGACGCGCTGATCGATGCAGCAGGCATCGATCGCGTCAAGGTGCGGCCGGACCGTTCGAGCGTTTTTGCCCAGTACACCGTCTTCGTCGACGACAGGGCGCGCGTGCAGGGCGAGTTGCAAGCCGCCGGAGTTCCCACCGCGGTCCACTACCCGATGCCGCTGCACCTGCAGCCGGCCTACCGCGAGACGAGTCCGCCGGCTCTGCCGGCGAGCGAGTCGGCAGCAACGCGGGTGATGAGCCTGCCGATGCATCCGGATCTCGATCACGCGTTGCAACGCAGAATCGTGCAGGCCCTCGTCGCTTCGGTTCGGCCGCGCACGCCCGAGTCCGACGCCAGACCGGCCGAGCTCGACGCGGCGCGATAGCCGGCCGCCGCTCGGGCGGCATCTGTGTGCGCAAGGCGGTGCAAGCCGGGCGCACAAGCTCCCAAGTCAAACACCGGCCCGACCGGCAGACCGCGATGGCAAAGAAGAAGAGTGACATTGGCCGCCTGGTGAAGGATCCGGATCTCCTGCAGGACTTCCTCGAGAACGCACTGCACGGCGAGGTCGCGCGCAGGATCGTGATGATCGTCGGCAACCGGATCGTCGGCGACAGCCGCGTGCTCAAGTCGGCCGCGTCGCTGGCCGAGCAGGGCTTCGAGATCGTCCTCATCGGCGCGCGTGCGCTGCCGGACGACTACTCCTGCGGTTTCGTCGAAGGCATCCCGTTCGTGCTCGTCAACAGCGAGGAGCTGTCGCCCGCGGCCGACGCCGATGGGCACGTCGAGGCGATGCAGACGATCGGCGAGCGCGTCTGCCGCGCGCTCGCGTCGGCGACGTTCTCGTTGCTGTACACGCACGACTTCTGGGGCCTGGACATCGGACTGAGCGTGATGCAGGCCTACGCCTGCCGGCAGCCCCTGTACTGGGTGCACGACGTACACGAATACGTCAAGGGCTACGAGGGCATCCTGCCTGCCGGGCGGCTGCAGTACGCGATCGACGCCGAGGCCAGGCACCTCGGCCTGCCCGACCAGCTGGTGTTCGTCAACGAGCGCATCGGTGGCCTGCTGAGCGAGCAGTTCGACCTCGACCGGAGCCGCAGCCTCGTCGTGCACAACGCCCCCCGCCAGCAGGTCGCCTCCGACTTCCAGTTGCGCCAGCGCATCGGGCTCGCGGCGGACGTGCCCCTCGGGGTCTATCTCGGCCGCGCCACCAAGGCGCGCGGCCTGGACGTGCTGATCCCGGCGTTGGCCGAGATCCCGACCCTGCACTTCGCGCTGCTGTCGAGCGCGGTGGCAGACTACCTCACCGAACTGCGCGAACTCGCGGTCAGGTCCGGTGTCGCCGACCGTCTGCACGTCTTTGGCTACGTACCCGACGCCGAGGTCGCCAGCGCCGCGGCGAGCGCGACCTTCGGCATCTCGCCGCTGACGCGCTACGGCAACTCCGACCTCGCTGTGCCGACCAAGGTGCTCGAGTTCATCCATGCCGAGCTGCCAATGGTCGTCTCGGACGCCACCTTCCAGGCCGATTTCGTGCGCCAGCACGGACTGGGCGAGGTCTTCGTCTCCAACGACGCGGATGGCTTCGTCGCCGCGGTGCGCAAGGTGATCGCCGGCGGCCACGCGCCGGACTGGCAGGGGCTGCGCGAGCAGTACTCGTGGGGCCGGCAGTTCGGCCAGGTCGTCGACGCGATCGAGGCGCAGGCGGCTTCGCCGCGGGTCGCGTCGCGTGGCGTCTTCCAGGGGCCGGCGCCCTCGGCGGGCCAGCCCGGCATCCTGGCGCGCGCCCTGCGCAAGGCGGGCGCGCCGGCGCAGTCGATCAACGTCGCCGCGAGCAGAGGATTTCAGTTCCGCTCCGACGCGTACTGGCCGGCGCCGACCGTGCTGTCGCAGGCGTCGCTCGCGATGTGGGCCGCGCGCAGGTTCGACGTCTTTCACCTGCACTACAGGCCGATCATGAACGTCTACCAGGGCGACCGGTACGAGCCGGCGGCCTTCCAGGACCTGTCGCTGATGCGCCAGGCGGGCAAGCGCATCCTCTTCCAGTTCCGCGGCAGCGAGATCCGCGTTAATGCACGCTTCGGCGCGATGAACCCGTTCGCCTGGGACGAGGCGGCGGATCCTTCGGGGATGTCGGACGCACTGAAGGAAAGGCTGCTCGAGACGGTGCGCCAGAACGCGGACCTGATCCTGGTGCCCGATCCGGAGCTGCAGACCTACGTGCCGGAGGCTCGCATTCTTCAGCGCGCGGTCGAGCTCGACCGCCTGCCCTACGTCGGTGCGAGGCGGCGCGAGCGGCCGCGCGTATGCCATGCGCCCACGCGGCGCGCCGCGAAGGGCACGGACATGATCACCGAGGCCGTGGCCGCGCTGCACAAGGAGGGGCTTGAGTTCGACTTCGTTCTCCTCGAGGGACTGCCGCACTACGAGCTGATCGCCCAACTCGCCGAGGCGGACGTGGTCATCGATCAGATCCTCATCGGCTGGTACGGCGTGCTCTCGGTCGAGGCAATGGCGCTGGGCAAGGCCGTGATCGCCTTCATTCGCGACGACCTCGTCCACGAGGTGCCTCCCGGCGTGCTCGTCAACGCCAATCCGAAGTCGATCGCGCGCCAGTTGCGTGGTCTCGTCACCGATGCGGACCGACGCGTCGAGCTTGGCAGGGCGGCACGCCACTACGTCGAGACCTACCACGCGGCCGGCGTCGTCGCCGAGAAGCTGCGGTCGCTCTATCAGGAGGTGGCGCAGATGCCGCGCCGCGACGCTTCCATGCGCCTGTTCGCTGATGGCCTCGACAGTGCGCTGCGTCTGATGGCGCTGAACAAGCAGGCGGCTGCAGCCAAGGCGGCGGCCAAGCAGGCCTCCATGGCCGAGGGGGCCAAGGCACCCGAGGCACACCCGGCGGCCGAGACGGCGAAGAAGCCGCGCAAGCCGCGGCCCCCGCGCACGATCCTGCAGCGACTCGCCCACGCCTCGCCGGCGAAGGTCATCAACCGGATCCAGCGCATCCTGGGACGGCCCTGAGCGGCCCATGTCCTGTGCTTGCGCGCCGGGCGGCGTGAGTCCGAACAAGCTGCTGCGCACTGCGCCGGGGTGACTCGCCTTGCTTATGTTGACCGACACGCCGATCAGGTTCGACCGCCGCGTGCAGCATGCGCTGCGCGAGCTCGGCGAACCGCCGTTGATGGTGTTGCCCCGGCGCACGCCGAGGATCTGGCGCTACCTCTCGCTCGGCATAGCGATCGCCTGCCTGCCGCTGTGGCTCGTCCGCTTCGGGCAGCCGCTGCGCCGGCTCGGCCGGAGGATGGCGGGCAGCTACGGATCGCCGGCCGCGGGGATGCGGGCCTTCGTGCTGCTGCAGGCGGCGTCGCTGCACTTCTTCTGGACCCACCGGCGCCTGCTGCGCACGCAGGACCGGCTCTACGCCCACGATCAGATGGCGGGCGTGGTGGCGCTGCTGGCGCACAGGTTCTACGGCGTGCCCTTCGTCTACGACGCGCACGAGATCGTGCCGTTCCGGGCGCGCCAGACGGGGCTCGTGCGGATGCTGCTCGAGTTCGGCTGGGAGCGCGCGCTAGTGCGGCACTGCACGCATTGCCACGTGGTGAACCGACCGATGCGCAGGTTCTACCGGCACCTGTACGGCGCCGCCGACTTTCGCGTCCGGCCGAACGACTTCTTCCCCGACCGGGCCCTCGCGATCGATCCGGCGGGGCCGCGCAAGATCGTCTACATTGGCGCCATGGGCCAGCATCGCGGGCTCGCACAGATGGCCGACCTGGCGCGGCAGCAGCAGGCCGGCCTGCTGTGCTTCAGCGGCGACGCGAAGGCGCAGGATGTCGCTCTGCTTGGCGGCGAGGTGCACGGCATCGACGGCTACGAGGACCGGCTCGTCCAGGCGGTGTCGGGTTCGGCGCCGTACTTCTGGTGCTGCTTCGACACGGGGGTCTTCTCCTATCGCTACTCGCTGCCGAACAAGTTCTTCCAGGCGATGGCGCTGGGCGTCCCTATCATCGCGGCTCGGGGCAGCTACCTCGGACGGCTCGCCTCGCGCCACGGGATCGGCGCGGTGATCGGCGACGAAGCCGAACCGTGGTCGCCCGAGGTCTACGCGGGCGTGCGCGGAGCGCGGATCGATGGTGCGGCTCGGCCGGGCAAATCTCGATCTGCGCGGGGGCTTGTCGTTATAGGCATCATCGGTCAAGCAATTGGAGAGGCGCAGCCCATGCAAGAAAGGGATGCACAGATCAGCGACTACTGGGCCTCGCTGGAGAGCAAGAAAGTCCAGGGCTATCTGAGGCAGGCCAAGCACTACGACGTGATCGACCCCGCCGTCCGGGAGGACGCTCGCTTCCTCGACACGTTCGTCGCCCCGCGCTATGCGGGCCGCAGCGTGCTCGATTTTGGCGCCGGGCCGGGCCGGCTGGTCCAGCTCTGGACGCGCCACGGTGTGCGCCTGACCTCGACCGACTGGAGTGCATCCTTCTTCCCCGTGCTCGCGCGGCGCTCGGCTCAGTTCAGTGCGCGTGGCCTGCGCCTGGACATCACGGCGCAGTGCCTGGACGAGAAGTTCGACCTCGTGTTCTCGACCCAGGTGCTGCTGCACATCCATCCGCGCCACATCGACGCGGCAATGGCCAACATCCGCAGGATGGCCGCCGCCGACGTGCTGCTGATTACCTGGCAGGGCGATCAGGCCTTCGACGATGCGGCGAGCCCGAAGCTGCAGTCGTTCAACCACGACTACAAGCGCCTGTTCGAGAAGCACGGCCTGCAGCTCGCGCTCGACATGAGCCTGCACTTCCCCTCGACCAAGACCAGAGGTGCGGTCGACAACAAAGTCTTCTATCTGAACGTCAAGCCCTGAACATATCGACCGGGGGCGCCGCCATGCACGAGATCACATCGAATGCGCCCTCGCCCGGCGCGCAGGCGCACTGCGCGCCGGGCGAGGTCGGGGCGCACGGATCGCGTCGCCCGAGGGGCTGGCGCGCCGTGCCGCACGCGCTCGTGCTCGCCGGTGCGTGGTTCGCCGCGCAGCCCGCGCTCGCGCAGTCTGTATCCCCCGCCTTCGCCGACCTGCCTGGCGCGGCGCAGGAGCGCGTGGGCGCGTCGATCGACGCGATGCTCGCGAGCAAGAGCGTGGCGAAGGACAGATCGGCGAACGATCTCGGCTGGGACTGCCTCGCCGCGACCGAGCTGGCCGCTCGGGGCGACCCGCGGGCGGTGGCGCGGCTGCGCCTCGTCGTCTCCGAACTGCAGAGCGATCTGATCAAGTCGGCGCAGGGCAAGCCGCTTGGCTGGACGGCGACGATCGTCGACAAACGTTGTCCCGCAGGAGGCTACGACGCCTTCCAGGATCGCAGCTGCAATCCGCCGGACACGGTCTACGCGTTCCAGTCCGGGCTCGGAATCGCTTGTCTCGCGCGAGCGTCCAAGCCCTTGGGTGACCCGGCGCTGCTCGGGACGGCCAGGCAGGTGCTCGCGGCCTGGCAGTCCTTCCTGTTGCCCCAGCCGCTGTGCCGCGACTGCCTGTACTTCCAGACCAGCAGCAGCCTCAACGACGCCGGCCGCTTCGTGCGCAACATGAACGTCTTCATGGCCTTTGGGGCGGCCAGTCTCGGCGCGGCCGGGGATGCGGAGGCGATGCAGATCGGGCGGCGTGCCATGGCATCGGAACTGGCTGAGTCCGCGCGCGGGAACCAGGGCTATCTGGGAGCACTGGATCCGCAGTGGGTCAGCTCGAAGACCGAGGCCGACCGGATCGAGAACCATGCCGCGTCGATCGCCGTGCTGTCGCGCCAGATGGCGGCCCTGACCGGCGACGCGGCGTTCGAGCGGCATGCACTCGCGGTGTGGCAGGACTGGGCCTTCTGCGCCAACGATCGATGCCGCAACGCCGCCTGCAGCTACTGGGCCGCCGACCCGGCGCGCTGCCAGGCGACCCAAACCGCGGCGCACTGCGCCTTTCGCGGCATCGATCCGCTGGCGCGCGAGTCGTGCCAGCAGTATCTCGACAGAGTCCCGGCGGTAGGCTCGTTCGGGCTGTGGGCGGTTGGCGTGGCGGCGCGGAAGCCCGCAGGCGGAGCGCGCAGCCCGGCCGGATCAGGTGTGTCCGTGGATGAGGCGGAAGCCCCGCCCTTCGAGCCGGTAGCGCTCCCCGGTGTGGGGACAGGTCGCCTCGGCGCTGCCCTCCAGCGGCAGAGCGAGCCGCTCGCCGAAGCGGCTCATCCAGCCGATCTGGCGTGCGGGGACACCGACGACGAGGGCGAAGTCGGGCACGTCGCGTTGCACGACGGCACCCGCGCCGACGAAGGCATGGCGGCCGATCGTCGTGCCGCAGACGATCGTGCAGTTGGCGCCCAGCGTCGCGCCGTGGCGCACCAGCGTGCGCCGGTACTCGTCCTTGCGCGTCACGGCCGAACGCGGGTTGTAGACGTTGGTGAAGACCATGCTCGGGCCGCAGAACACGTCGTCCTCGAGCGTCACGGCGTCGTAGACCGAGACGTTGTTCTGGATCTTGACGTTGTCGCCGATGACGACGTCGTTGCCGACGAAGACGTTCTGGCCGAACGAGCAGCGCGCGCCGATGCGCGCGCCGGCGCTGATGTGCACGAAGTGCCAGACGCGGCAGCCGTCGCCGAGCTGCGCGCCCGCGTCGATGATCGCGGATGGGTGGATCGTGGTCGCCATCGCGGCCGCCTGCCTCAATACGCGAGCGGCAGGTTGACGCGCTTGCCGTCGCGCGACGACATGTACATCGCGATCAGCAGTTCGAGCGACTTCAATCCTTCGCGCCCGTCGGTCTCGGGCTGCGCCTCGCCGCGCAGGGTGTTGATCACGTTGTCGTAGTAGAGCGGGTGGCCGAAGCCGTAGACCGACGTCGTCTGGTAGCTTGCATTGCCGATCTGCGCGTCCATCTCGTGTGGCTGGTCGAATTGCCAGTGTTCGATCTCGTTGACGGCAACGCCGCCGACGCGCACCGAGCCGCGCTCGCCCAGGATGGTGATCGAACCCTCCAGGTTCTTCGGGTAGGTGAGCATCGTCACGTTGATCGAACCCACGGCGCCGTTGCGCCACTTGATCGCCGCCACGCCGGTGTCCTCGACCTCGATGTTGCGCGCCAGGGTGCCGGTGTAGGCCATCACGCTCTCGACGGGGCCCACGATCCAGTCGAGCAGGTCGACATAGTGGCTGGCCTGGTTCATGAAGGCACCGCCGTCGAATTCCCAGGTGCCGCGCCAGGCCGAGCTGTCGTAGTAGGCCTGCGGGCGGGTCCAGAACACGTTGACGCCGACCATGTAGATGCGGCCGAAGCGCCCCTGCTCGACCGCCTGCTTGAGCAGTTGCAGCGTCGGGTTGCGCCGGTTCTGCTTGACGACGAACAGGCGCACGCCCGCCTCGTCGCAGGCCCTGACCATCGCCAGCCCGTCGTGCCAGCGGGTCGCCATCGGCTTTTCGGTCATCACGTCGAAGCCGGCGCGCGCGGCCTCGATGGCCTGCCGCGGGTGCAGGCCGCTCGGTGTCGTGAGCACGATGCAATCCGCCTGCGCACCGGCAAGCAGTGCCGTCAGCGAGGCAAACCCGAGGGCACCGGTCTTCGCGACGGCGGCGGCAAGCACTGCCGGGTCGGTGTCGCACACGGCCACCAGCTCGGCGCGGCCGGCATGCCTGGCGATCGAATCGAAGTGGTTCTGCGCGATGCGCCCGCAGCCGATGACGGCGAAGCGCACCTTGCGGCCCGAGACAGGGGTTCGGCGAATATGCATGGGGATTCGGGAGCGATAGCGTGGAGAGGGGGTTGGCCGTGCGGCTACAGGCGCCAGACGCGGATGCCTGACGCGGCGAGCGCAGCCTGGTCGAAGCCGGCCTTCACGTCGATGAAGCTGCCGCCCTTGACCAGCTTGCGCGACAGGTCTTCCACGCCCAGCCCTCGATAGCCTTTGTGCGCCACTGCGGCCACGATCGCGTCGGCGCGCGGCAGCGCGTCCCAGGCGAGCAGGCGCACGCCATATTCGTGCAGGGCTTCCTCGGCATCGGCCTCGGGGTCGTGCACGAACACCTCCACGCCGTAGCTCGTCAGTTCCTGGATGATGTCGACGACCTTGCTGTTGCGCAGGTCGGCGCAGTCTTCCTTGAAGGTCAGCCCGAGCACGTTGACCTTGGCGCCCTTGATGTAGCTGCCCCCGGCGATCATCTGCTTGACCGTCTGCTCGGCGATGAACTTGCCCATGCCGTCGTTGATGCGCCGCCCGGCCAGGATCACCTGCGGGTGGTAACCCAGCATCTCGGCCTTGTGCGTCAGGTAGTACGGGTCCACGCCGATGCAGTGCCCGCCCACCAGGCCAGGCTTGAACTTGAGGAAGTTCCACTTCGTGCCCGCGGCCTCGAGTACCTCGGTGGTGTCGATGCCGACCTTGTCGAAGATGATCGCCAGCTCGTTCATGAGCGCGATGTTCAGGTCGCGTTGGGTGTTCTCGATCACCTTGCAGGCCTCGGCCGCCTTGATGCTGCTGCAACGGTGCACGCCGGGCTCGACGATGCGCTCGTACAGCGCGGCCACCTTGTCCAGCGTTGCCGGCGTGTCGCCGGCGACCACCTTGACCACGTTGGTCAGCATGTGCTCGCGGTCGCCGGGGTTGATGCGCTCGGGGCTGTAGCCGACGAAGAAGTCGCGCTTCCAGATCTTGCCCGAGACCTGCTCGAGCACCGGGATGCAGACCTCCTCGGTGGCGCCCGGGTAGACGGTGCTCTCGTAGATCACGACCGCGCCGGGCTTGAGGTGCGGGCCGATGGTGCGGCTGGCGCCGACGAGCGGCCCGAAGTCGGGGATGTGCGCCGCGTCGACCGGCGTGGGCACGGCGACGATGATGAAGTCGGCTTCGCGCAGGGCCTGCGCGTCGTTCGTGTACTCGGCATGGACGGCCAGCGCCATGTCGGCATCGGGGATCTCGCGCGAGGGGTCGGTGCCGCCCCGACAGCGCGCGACCTTGTCGGCCATGATGTCGAAGCCGATCGTGCGCCCATGGCGGCCGAATTCGACGACCAGGGGCAGGCCGACATAGCCGAGGCCGATAACGCCGATCGTGGGGGTCACGGGGAGTCTTCTCCTGTCCGGTGGGTGCATTTCGCGGGGGTGGGTACGCTACCACAACGTTGCCGGCGGCCACCCCGGCCCGACCCGCGCAGGCATCGCGAATGCGCCCACGCGCAGCGGCTGGCTACACTCCTCGCATGGCAATCTTCGTGGCCGCATTCGCGCTGTCTGCGGCACTGACGCTGCTGATGGTCCAGGTGCTTCGCACGCGCGGCTGGTTCACCAAGGACCATGACCTGGCGGGCCCGCAGAAGGTGCACCTGCTGCCCGTCGGCCGGGTCGGGGGAATGGCCATCTTCGCCAGCCTCGGCGCGTTCGCGCTGCTTGACAAATGGTTGGGTCACCGCTTTGGCGGCCTGCTGGCGCTGCTGCTGGGCTGCGGCGCGCCGGTGTTCGTGGTCGGACTGCTGGAAGACCTGACCAAGCGCGTGGCGCCGTGGCAGCGCCTGCTCGCGGCTGCCGTGTCGGCGTACCTGGCCGCGATATTCGTCGGCACAACCATAGCCCGCACCGATCTGTGGGGCCTCGATTGGGTGGCCTCGTTCACCATCGGTGCGATCGCGTTGTCGGTCTTCGCGGTCACGGGCATAGCCAACGCAATCAACATCATCGACGGATTCAACGGCCTGGCGTCGATGTGCGTGATGATGATCCTGCTCGCGGTGGCCTACGTCGCGCTCCAGGTCGACGACAGCACCGTGCTTGCGCTGGCGCTCGTGGGTGCGGGCGCGGTGCTCGGCTTCTTCATCTGGAACTATCCCGCCGGCCTGATCTTTCTCGGCGATGGCGGCGCCTACTTCCTGGGCTTCTACCTGTCCGAGGTCGCGTTGCTGCTCGTCGTTCGCAACCCGGAGGTGTCGCCGCTGTTCCCGCTGCTGGCGGTCATCTATCCGGCCTTCGAGACCGTGTTCTCGATGTACCGGCGCCGCGTGGTCAAGGGGCGCCCGGTGGGCATGCCCGACGGCGCGCACCTGCACAGCCTGGTGCACCGGCGCCTGCTGCGCTGGGCCATCGGTCGCGACGATGCCTCTGCCAAGATGCGCCGCAACGCCATGACGGCACCTTACCTGTGGGCCCTGTGCATGGTGGCGATCGTCCCGAGCGTGCTGTTCTGGGACGAGTCAACGATCCTCGGCCTGTTCATCCTGCTCTTCGCCGTCGTCTACGTGGTCCTGTACGGCCAGATCGTGCGCTTCAAGGCGCCGCGCTGGCTGACGACGAAGCACTGAACCACGAGGCCATCGGCGCTGCATCGGCGAGCAGGGGTGCGGCCGCATCGCGCGCAGACAGCTGCGGTGCCCGCCCCAGGTCGGGCCAGGCGATGGCTATCGCGGGATCGTTCCAGGCGATGCAGCGCTCGGCCTCGGGCGCGTAGTAGGCGGTCGTCTTGTAGAGGAAGTCGGCGCGCTCGCTGGTGACGAGGAAGCCGTGCGCCATGCCCGGCGGCAGCCAGAGCTGGCGATGGTTGGTCTCGCTCAGTTCGACGCCGACCCAGCGCCCGAAGGTCGGGCTGCCGGCGCGGATGTCGACCGCAACGTCGAACACCGCGCCCTGCGTCACGCGCACGAGCTTGCCCTGGGCATGCGGCGCGACCTGACAATGCAGGCCGCGCAACACCGCACGGGCCGAGCGCGAATGGTTGTCCTGGACGAAGGCAACCGGCACGCCGACCGCAGCGTCGAACGCCTTCTGGTTGAAGCTCTCGAGGAAGAAGCCGCGCTCGTCGCCGAACACGCGCGGCTCGAACACGAGCACGCCTTCGATGGCAGTCGTCGAAACGTTCATCGTCAGAACACCTGGGTTGCGGCGACCTGCATCAGGTAGTGGCCGTAGCCGTTCTTCAGCAGCGGGCGTGCGAGCGCCTCGAGCGCCTCGCGCGTGATCCAGCCGCTGCGAAAGGCGATCTCTTCCGGGCACGAGACCTTGAGCCCCTGGCGCTTCTCGAGCGTCGCGATGAACTGCCCCGCCTCGAGCAGGCTGTCGTGGGTACCGGTGTCGAGCCAGGCATAGCCGCGGCCCATGATCTCGACCTCGAGCTGGCCGAGCTCGAGGTAGCGCGCATTGACGGACGTGATCTCGAGCTCGCCCCGCGCCGAGGGCCGGGTCGCGGCAGCGATGTCGCACACCTGCTCGTCGTAGAAATAGAGCCCCGTGACCGCGTAGTTGCTCTTGGGGCTGGCGGGCTTCTCCTCGATGCTCAGGGCGCGCCTGTTCGCATCGAACTCGACCACGCCGTAGCGCTCGGGGTCGTGGACATGGTAGGCGAAGATCGACGCGCCCGAAGCGCGCGTCGACGCGTTGTGAAGCAGATGCTGGAAGTCGTGGCCGTAGAAGATGTTGTCGCCGAGCACGAGCGCGCTCGGCCGGCCGCCGACGAATTCGCGCCCGAGGATGAAGGCCTGTGCAAGGCCGTCGGGACTCGGTTGCAGGCAATAGCTGATGTCCACGCCCCATTGGTGACCGTCGCCGAGCAGCGCCTCGAAGCGCGGCAGGTCGTGCGGCGTGCTGATGACGAGGATGTCGCGGATGCCGGCGAGCATCAGCGTCGCGAGCGGGTAATACACCATCGGCTTGTCGTACACCGGCAGTAACTGCTTGGACAGCGCGAGCGTGGCCGGGTGCAGGCGCGTGCCCGAGCCGCCGGCGAGGATGATCCCGCGGCGCGGGGCAAGGGTCGAGGTCATGGTTTCGGTTCTTCGACTTCAGGTGCCCAGCACTTCGCTCAGCATGCGCTCGACGCCTGTGCGCCAGTCGGGCAGCGTCAGGCCGAATGCATTGCGCAACTTGCGCGTGTCCAGGCGCGAGTTGAGCGGCCGCCGGGCGGGCGTCGGGTAGGCGGTCGTCGCGATGGGCTCGATGCGCTGAGGCTTGACCCGGATCGTCTGTCCGGCGGCGCGCGCAAACTCGATCACATGGCAGGCATAGCCGTGCCAGCTCGTCTCGCCGGCGGCTGCGGCGTGATAGGTGCCGGCCAGGCCCGGATTGGCGATCGCGCTGCGCAGCGCATGCGCCGTCACGTCCGCGAGGAGCTCCGCACCGGTGGGCGCGCCGACCTGGTCGGCGATCACCGAGAGGCTGTCGCGCTCGGCCGCGAGGCGCAGCATGGTGCGCGCGAAGTTGCCGCCGCGCGCCGCATAGACCCAGCTCGTACGCAGGATCAGGTGCGCGCAATCGCTCGCGCGGATCCCGTTCTCGCCGTCGAGCTTGGTCCGGCCATAGACGGAGAGCGGCCCGGCAGGCGCATCCTCGACCCAGGGTGCGCTGCCGCTGCCGTCGAAGACATAGTCGGTGCTGTAGTGCACCAGCCACGCGCCGAGCGCTGCCGCCTCGCGCGCCAGAACGGCCGGCGCGGCGGCGTTGATGCGGTGCACGAGGTCGGGCTCCGACTCGGCCTTGTCGACCGCGGTGTGCGCCGCGGCGTTGACGATCACCTGGGGCGCGAGCGCGCGCACGGTGGCGGCGAGCGTTTCGGGCTGCGTGAAGTCGGCTCGGTGCGGGCCGGGGCTGTCGAAGTCGAGCGCAACCAGGTCGCCCAGCGGCGCCAGCGCACGCTGCAGTTCCCAGCCGACCTGGCCGTTCTTGCCCAGCAGCAGGATCTTCATCGGGCGGCGTAGTTGGCCGAGACCCAGTCGCGATAGGCGCCGCTCTGCACGTCGGCCACCCAGTCGGGATGGTCGAGATACCAGCGCACCGTCTTGCGGATGCCCGTGGCAAAGGTCTCGGCCGGCCGCCAGCCAAGTTCGCGCTCGATCTTGCGTGCGTCGATGGCATAGCGCCGGTCGTGGCCCGGGCGGTCGGTGACGTAGGTGATCAGGCGCGCGTAGCTGCCCGCAGGGTCGGGGCGCAATTCGTCGAGCAGCGCGCAGACCGCGCGCACGATCTCGATGTTGGGCATCTCGTTGCAACCGCCGATGTTGTAGGTCTCGCCGATGTGGCCGCGCGCCAGCACTTCGCGGATCGCTGCGCAATGGTCGCCGACATAGAGCCAGTCGCGCACGTTCATGCCGTCGCCGTAGACCGGCAGCGGCCGTCCGCTCAGCGCGTTGACGATCATCAGCGGGATCAGCTTCTCGGGGAAATGCAGCGGCCCGTAGTTGTTGGAGCAGTTCGTCGTGAGCACCGGCAGGCCGTAGGTGTGATGCCACGCGCGCACAAGGTGGTCAGCGGCGGCCTTGCTTGCCGAGTACGGGCTGTTGGGCGCGAACGGATGGGATTCGGTGAACGCCGGCTCGGTGGCGTTCAAGGACCCGTAGACCTCGTCGGTCGAGACATGGTGGAAGCGAAAGGCCTGCTTCTCGCCGGCAGGCAGCGCGCCCCAGTGCGCGCGTGCAGCCTCGAGCAGCGTGAACGTGCCCTCGACATTGGTGCGCACGAAGGCCGCCGGGCCGTGAATGCTGCGGTCGACATGGCTCTCGGCCGCGAAGTGCACGACGGCGCGCGGCCGGTGCTGCGCGAGCAGCCGGTCGAGCAAGGGCCGGTCGGTGATGTCGCCCTGCACGAACACATGCCGCGCGTCGCCCTGCAGTGGCGCAAGGCTGCGCAGATTGCCGGCGTAGGTCAGCGCGTCGAGGTTGACGACGGGCTCGCCAACGGCTGCCAGCCAGTCGAGCACGAAATTTGCGCCGATGAAGCCGGCGCCGCCCGTGACGAGGATCATTGCGTCGTCTTCTCTCTGTTTCGATTCGAGGCAGCCGAGGATTCTAGTGGCGCGACTCCAACGCCACGCGCGCAGGCTTCGGGCGGGCGATAATTACTTCATGAGTGAAACCGCGTTTGCAGAGCGTCCCGTTACCGCCCCTTCTTCCGTCGAGGACGATCTTGCGCCCAAGGGGCCGATGGAATTCTCCGCACTCGGCCTCGCGCCCAAGCTCGAGCAGGCCGTCGCCGACCAGGGCTACACGCTGATGACGCCGATCCAGGCCAAGGCGATCCCGATCGTCCTGGCTGGCCGCGACGTGATGGGCGCCGCGCAGACCGGCACCGGCAAGACGGCCGCGTTCTCGCTGCCGTTGCTGCACAAGATGCTGCGCCACGAGAACAGCAGCGCTTCACCGGCGCGGCATCCGGTGCGCGCGCTCGTGCTCGCGCCGACGCGCGAACTCGCCGACCAGGTGGCGGCCAACATCAAGGCCTATGCGCAGCACTCGAACCTGCGCGTCGCGGTCGTCTTCGGCGGCATCGACATGAAGCCGCAGACGGCGCAGTTGAAGCAGGGTGTCGAGGTGCTGATCGCGACGCCCGGGCGGTTGCTCGACCATATCGAAGCCAGGAACTGCGTGCTGAACCAGGTCGAGTACGTGGTGCTCGACGAGGCCGACCGCATGCTCGACATCGGCTTCCTGCCCGACCTGCAGCGCATCCTGTCCTACCTGCCCAAGGCGCGCCAGACGCTGCTCTTCTCGGCCACCTTCTCGCCCGAGATCAGGCGGCTCTCGCAGAGCTACCTGCAGGACCCGGTGCTGGTCGAGGTTGCACGCCCCAACGCGACCGCGACCAACGTCGAGCAGCGCTTCTATGCCGTGGCTCCGGACGACAAGCGGCGTGCCGTGTGCTCGATCCTGAAGCAGCGCGGCATCACGCAGGCGCTGGTGTTCGTCAATTCCAAGCTCGGCTGCGCGCGCCTCGCACGCTCGCTCGAGCGCGACGGCCTGAAGACGACCGCGCTGCACGGCGACAAGTCGCAGGACGAGCGCCTGAAGGCGCTCGACGCGTTCAAGCGCGGCGAGGTGGACGTGATGGTCGCGACCGACGTCGCGGCGCGCGGCCTCGACATTGCCGACCTGCCGGTGGTGTTCAACTTCGACGTGCCCTACAACGCCGAGGACTACGTGCACCGCATCGGCCGCACCGGCCGCGCGGGCGCTTCGGGCCTGGCGGTGACGCTCGTGTCGCGCGACGATGCGCGCCTCGTGGGCGACATCGAGAAGTTGATCAAGAAGAAGATCGACATCGAGCCGATCGAGCTCGACGACGAACGTCCGGCCCGCTTCGAGCGCCCGCGACGCCGGGCACGGGAGTTCGACGCCGCCGAGCGGCCGGCCTACGCGCCGCCGCGCCAGGTGGCGGCTGCGCCGGCGCGCGACCCCTTCTTCGACCAGCCTTACGAGGCCAGCGCAGATGCCGCTGCGCCGGCCTGGGAAAAGCCGGTCGCGGTGCCGGTCGCGCGCGGTTTGTCGCCCAACATCAAGCCCAAGAAGCGCGTCGCAGCACTGTTCGGCGCCAAGAGCGCCGAGTAGCTTCAGGCAGTTCGTTCGGCCTGCAGCGCGAAGACGGCAGGCACATCGGTTGGCAATCTGCCCGGGCGTGCGCGCCACGTCGATACCGCGTCGCTGCGGGTCCATCCCGACGCCAGGGTAAGGCCGCAACTGGCCGCCAGGCGCGTCGTCGGTTGCAGCGTCGCGACGAGCGCGTCGAGCAGCGCCTGGTTGCGATACGGAGTCTCGATCATCAGCTGCGCCTGCCCGTTCCGGCGCGACAGCGCTTCGAGTTCGCGCGCGCGCGCCGCGCGTGCGCCGGCCTCCTGCGGGAGGTAGCCGACAAAGGCAAACGCCTGGCCGTTCAGGCCGCTCGCCGCCAGGGCGAGCAGCAAGGCGCTGGCGCCGGGCAAGGGCGTCACCGGTATGCCGAGTTCATGGGCACGCCGGACGAGCGCCGCGCCCGGGTCGGCGACCGCCGGCAGCCCGGCCTCGGAGACGAGGCCGATGTCGAGGCCCTGCAGCGCCGGCGCGAGCAGTGGCGCAAGGTCGATGGCGGCAAGTCGGCCGCCGGCCTCTCTTCCCTTGGGCGGCCGCGGCAACTCGGCAATGTGGATCGCCTGCATCGGCTGCGCCAGCGGCACGATCGCGCCCACGCGCTTGAGGAATGCACGCGCCGAGCGCGCGTTCTCGGCCACCCAGTGCGACAGGCCCGCAGCCTGGCGGATCACGCCCAGGGGCAGGGACTCCTGAATGTCGGCCGCTGCGAGGGCGTCACCGACGCCGAAGTCGAGCGGCGTCGGCACGAGGAACAGGCGGCCGACGGCAACGGTCATGGCCGCAACGGATCGAGACCGCCCGCGCGCAGCATCGCGCAGGTGCGGATCAGCGGCAGGCCGACGAGGGCCGTCGGGTCGTCGGACTCGATCGCCTCGAGCAGGGCAATGCCCAGCGTCTCGGCCTTGGCGCTGCCAGCGCAGTCATAGGGTTGCTCGGTGCGCAGATAGTGCTCGATCTCGGACTCCGTCAACGATCGCACGCGCACCGTCACCGGCACCAGCGCCTGGGCTTCGTAACCTGTCGCGAGCCGCAGCACCGCGACTGCGGTGTGGAAGGTGACGCAGCGCCCGCTCATCGCGCGCAACTGAGCCAGCGCGCGTTCGTGCGTGCCGGGCTTGCCGATGGCCTGGCCGTCGAGCTCGGCCACCTGGTCCGAGCCGATCACGAGGGCGTCGGGATGACGTTGCGCCACCGCGCGCGCCTTGTGCAGCGCCAGGCGCTGGGCGAGCGCGGCTGGCGCTTCGCCGGGCAGGGGTGCTTCGTCGACATCGGGCGCCTGGACCGCAAACGGAATCCGCAATCGGGCCAGCAATTCCTGACGGTAGCGCGAGGTCGAGGCAAGGATCAGTGCAGGAGCCGGTTCACGCATGGCCGGATTGTCGCCGCGCCTGCGGCTTACACTGCCCTGGCCATGGCCAGCTCTTCGCGACCCCACGATCCGCTGCGTCTCGACGTCGAGCGTTTCGCGCGCGACGGCGCGCGGCTTCAGGGCGAGTGGCCGCTCGACGGCATGGAGCGGCTGGCCGAATCCTGCCATCCCGAAGGTCGGCCGCAGATGGCCGACCGGGTGGTCTGGGACGCGCAGGGCGAGACGCGCCGCGCGGGTGGCGAGGAGCAGACCTGGTTGCGCCTGAGCCTGCACACGAGCCTGAAGCTGACCTGTCAGCGTTGCCTGGGAGTGGTCGAGACGCCGCTCGCGGTGCAACGGCGCTTTCGTTTCGTCGCGGGTGAGGCCCAGGCTGCGGCGCTCGACGCCGAGCTGGAGGAAGACGTGCTGGCGAGCGCGCGCAGCTTCGATCTGCACGCATTGGCCGAAGACGAACTCGTGCTGGCGCTGCCCATCGTTCCGCGGCACGACGTCTGCCCGGTGCCGCTGCTGGCCGCTGCGGCACCGGCGCGCGATGAGGCCGTGGTCGCGGCGAGCCCATTCGCGGTGCTGGCGGACCTGCAGAAGAAGGCGCGACACTAGGAGCCTGTCGGGCTTTGGGTTGGGCCCGCGTTGGGCATGCAAGGGGGCGCGGGCTAGGCGCAAAGCGCAGTCGGGTTGCATACCCGGCGAGCATTTGCAACGACGCATGCGCCCCCTTGCAGGCCCAACCCGAAGGGCCGGGGCGATTTTCGCCGCCATCCATCGTTGCCGGCTCGTTGTGGGGGCCAGCCACACGGCCTCGCCGGCGCCTCGTCTGGCAGCGAAACTCACCCCGGCGCGGGCCCAACCCAAAGCCCGACAGGCTCCGGGCGGCAGGCCGCAGGGACAAGGCGGCCGAATGCTACAATTCGAAGCTTTTCGCAGGCCACTGCCTGCCTTCAACAAGTCGTCAACCCAGGGCAGTGCCGACTGCGCCTGCGAGATCGGCCGGCGGCGTCATCACCGGCGCCTGCCGATTCCCTAGGAGAACCCCATGGCCGTCCAACAGAACAAGAAGTCGCCGTCCAAGCGCGGCATGCACCGTTCGCACAACGCGTTGCCCACGCCGGGCATCGCGATCGAGCCCACCACGGGCGAAGTGCACCTGCGGCATCAGATCAGCCCGAACGGCTTCTACCGCGGTCGCAAGGTCCTCAAGACCAAGGCCGACGCCTGAACCGGCAAGCGCGCGAGCGCGCGCAGCCGCCTTCGTGCGCTGTGTTCGTGCGCGGAACGGCATCGGTTTCAGCGGCTTGTCGCGGCAGGACCTGGTGAGCCCGCAAGGACGATCCAAGGGCGAAGCTCGCCATGCTCCGCACGAAGCGATCTCAGCGAGCGCGACCATGAGCCTGCCGCAAGAATCGGCTCGGCGCGTGCGGCTGGCGGTCGACTGCATGGGCGGCGATCACGGGCCCAAGGTCACGTTGCCGGCTTGCCGCGCCTTCCTCGACGCCTATCCCGCGGCCGAACTGATCCTCGTCGGGCGCGCCGAGGCACTGGCTGCAGCGGCAGCGTGGCCGCGCTGCAGCGTCGTCGCCGCGACCGAGGTCGTCGAGATGCACGACCCGGTGGAACTGGCGCTGCGCCGCAAGAAGGACTCGTCGATGCGGCTGGCCATTGCCCAGCTCAAGCCCGACGTCGGTGGGCATGCGGTCGCCGATGCCTGCGTCTCGGCGGGCAACACCGGGGCCTTGATGGCGTTGTCGCGGTATCTCCTGAAGACCATCGACGGCATCGACCGCCCGGCAATCGCCTACGCGTTGCCGAACGAACGCGACGCCTTCACGACCATGCTCGACCTGGGCGCCAACGTCGATTGCAGCGCCGAACACCTGCTCCAGTTTGCGCTGATGGGCAGCGCGCTCGCGGCCGCGGTCGAAGGGCGGCCCGACCCGACCGTCGGTCTGCTCAACATCGGCGAGGAGGCGATCAAGGGCAGCGAGACGATCAAGCAGGCGGCCGAGCTGCTGCGCCGCGCCGCCAGCCACGGATTGCTCAATTTCCATGGCAACGTCGAGGGCAACGACATCTACAAGGGCACGACCGACGTCGTCGTCTGCGACGGATTCGTCGGCAACGTCGTGCTCAAGGCCTCCGAAGGCCTGGCGACCATGCTGTCCGAATTCATCCGCCAGGAGTTCACGCGCAACGCCTACGCCAGGTTTGCCGCATTCGCGGCGCTGCCGGTGCTCAGGCATTTCAAGGCCCGCGTCGATCCGCGGCGCTACAACGGCGCGGCGCTGCTCGGCCTGCGCGGCCTGGTGTTCAAGAGCCATGGCTCGGCGGACGCGTTCGCCTTCGAGCAGGCCTTGCATCGCGCATATGATGCAGCCCGCAACGGTCTGCTGGAGAGGGTGCACGCGCGCATCCAGGACACGCTGCAGGCCTTGCCGGCGGCCCCGATCGCCCAGGCGCCGGATCCGGATCTGAGCTTTGCCGCATGACAGCCTCGCTGAAACCCCGCTACTCTCGCATTGCCGGCACCGGCGGGTATCTGCCGTCTCGCCGCCTGACCAATGCCGATCTCGCGCGCCAGCTCGCGGCGCAGGGCATCGCGACCTCCGACGAGTGGATCGTCGAGCGCACCGGCATCCGGGCGCGCCACTTCGCCGACGACGGCGTGCCCTGCAGCGATCTTGCCGTGCGCGCGGCGCGCCAGGCGCTCGAGACTGCGCACTGCAAGGCGCAGGACATCGACCTGATCATCGTCGCGACCTCGACGCCCGACATGGTCTTCCCGTCCACCGCCTGCATCGTGCAGAACAAGCTCGGCATCCACGGCTGCGCGGCCTTCGACGTGCAGGCCGTCTGTTCCGGATTCACCTACGCGCTGGCGGTGGCCGATGCGATGCTGCGGACCGGCGCCGCACACAAGGCGCTCGTGATCGGCGCCGAGGTCTTCTCGCGCATCCTCGACTTCACCGACCGCACGACCTGCGTCCTGTTCGGCGACGGCGCGGGCGCAGTGGTGCTGGAAGCGAGCCACAGGCCCGGCATCGTCGCCAGCGAGTTGCATGCCGACGGGCGCCATGTCGGCATCCTTTGCGTTCCGGGCACGGTGTCCGGCGGCCATGTACAGGGCGTGCCGCTGCTCAGGATGGATGGGCCGGCGGTGTTCAAGCTGGCCGTCAACGTGCTCGAGAAGGTGGCACGCTCGGTACTCGAGAAGGCCGGCCGCACCGAGGCCGATATCGACTGGCTGATCCCGCACCAGGCCAACGTGCGCATCATGCAGGGTACGGCGCGCAAGTTGAAGCTCGCCATGGACAAGGTCGTGGTCACGGTCGACGAGCACGGCAACACCTCGGCCGCGTCGATTCCGCTCGCGCTCGATGTCGCCGTGCGCAGCGGCCGCGTCGCGCGCGGCGACACGCTGCTGCTCGAGGGCGTCGGCGGCGGCTTCACCTGGGGCGCGGTGCTGCTGGATTACTGAGTCATCGGCGCCCCGCGCCGTCGCGGGCGCGCACCGTACCAGAACAGGAAACTCGACCCCATGACTGCCTTCGCATTCGTCTTCCCGGGCCAGGGCTCGCAATCCGTGGGCATGCTCGATGCCTGGGGCGCCCATCCGGCCGTGGCGGCAACGCTCGCCGAGGCGTCGGCCGCCCTCGGCGAGGATGTCGCGGCGTTGATCCACGCCGGACCCAAGGAGCAACTCGACCTCACGACCCATACCCAGCCTGTGATGCTGGCCGCCGGCGTCGCCTGCTACCGCGCCTGGATGGCCGAGACAGGCCTCGCGCCAGCTTTCGTGGCCGGCCATTCGCTCGGCGAATACAGCGCGCTCGTCGCAGCGGGCGTGCTGACGCTCGCTGACGCGCTGCCGCTGGTGCGGTTTCGCGCCCAGGCGATGCAGGAGGCGGTGCCGGTAGGCATCGGGGCGATGGCCGCGATTCTCGGTCTGGACTCGCAGGCGGTGCAGGCAGGCTGCGCCGAGGTGGCGGCGGCGAGCGGCGAAGTCGTCGAAGCCGTCAACTTCAACGACCCCAGGCAGACCGTGATCGCAGGCACCAAGGCCGGGGTCGAGCAGGCCTGCGTGGCGCTCAAGGCCAAGGGGGCCAAGCGCGCCCTGTCGCTGCCCGTCTCGGCACCGTTCCACTCGAGCCTGATGAAGCCTGCCGCCGAGCGCCTGCAGGCGAGGCTCGCCACGGTGGCGCTTGGCGCACCGGCGATCCCGGTCATCAACAACGTCGATGTGCGCATCGAGTCCGACCCGGCGCGTATCCGCGATGCGCTCTACCGCCAGGCTTTCGGGCCGGTGCGCTGGGTCGAAGTCGTGCAGGCCCTGCGCGCGCAGGGCTTGACGCACATCGTCGAGTGCGGCCCTGGCAAGGTGCTCGCCGGCATGGTCAAGCGCATCGATGGCGACGCGGTGACGGCCATGGTGTTCGATCCGGAATCGCTCGCCGAAGCGCGGGCGTTGTTGTCGTGAGCGCAGAGATCGCGCAGCGCCAGGTGGCGCTCGTGACCGGGGCCACGCGGGGCATTGGCGCCGCGATCGCGAGCGCGCTGGCGAGCGCCGGCTTTCGCGTTGTCGGCACCGCCACCACCGAAGCCGGCGCGGCGACGATCACGGCTGCGCTCGGCGCGTACCAGGGCTGCCGCGGCATCTGCCTGGACGTGACCGACGGCGCCGCGCTCGAGGCTGCGATCGACGCCATCGTCAAGGCCGAGGGCGGCCTGCACGTGCTCGTCAACAACGCCGGCATCACGCGCGACACGCTCGCGATGCGGATGAAGGACGACGACTGGGACGCGGTGCAGGACACCAACCTGAAGGCGGTCTTTCGCGCCTGCCGCGCCGCGATCCGCCCGATGATGAAACAGCGCCATGGCCGCATCGTCAACATCACCTCGGTCGTTGGCGCGAGCGGCAACGCCGGTCAGGCCAACTACGCCGCAGCCAAGGCCGGCGTCGCGGGCATGACGCGCGCGCTGGCGCGCGAGCTCGGCAGCCGCAACATCACCGTCAACTGCGTCGCGCCCGGTTTCATCGCGACCGACATGACCGAGGCCCTGCCCGATGCGCAACGGGCGGCGCTGATGGCGCAGATCCCGCTCGGGCGCCTGGGCAGCGCCGACGAGGTGGCTGCCGCGGTGACCTTCCTCGTGTCGCCGCTGGCGGGCTATGTGACGGGTACCGAGCTGCACGTCAATGGCGGCATGTACATGAGTTAGCGCCCGGCCGGAAGGCACCGGACCAAGCTTTAGAATCCCCGACTGTTCACAGACCACTCTCCTGGAGGAGACATGAGCGACATCGAAGCACGCGTCAAGAAGATCATCGCCGAGCAGCTCGGCGTCCCCGAATCCGACGTGTCGAATGAAAAGGCCTTCGTGGCCGACCTGGGCGCCGATTCGCTCGATACGGTTGAGCTCGTGATGGCGCTCGAAGACGAGTTCGGCATCGAGATCCCCGACGAAGAGGCGGAGAAGATCACCACCGTGCAGCTGGCGATCGACTACGCGGTCACGCACCAGAAGGCCGGATAAGGACCGCGCTGCGCTCATGGGGAACCCTGTGTCAACCGCCGCATTGCGGGCCGAGCGCCGGGCCGCCATCGGCCGGAGGCCGATGGCCTTCGGCAGGCACGGCCAGTCCGCAGGGACTGTCCGTGTCCGGCCTCAGCTCGCCAAGCCGGCCCCCGCCAGCCGTGAGACGCGGCTGGCACTCCGGCCGTTCAAGCCCGCCTGCGCGGGCATGGAGCCGCGGCCTACGTTCCCCTCGGGGGCCGAGCCTCCGGCTCGGCGCGGCCTGCAGGGCCGGCCGACGTACTCGTCGGGCGAGGGCTGGTGATGAGCCGCCGCCGCATCGCCGTCACCGGCCTCGGACTGATCAGCCCCGTGGGCAACACGGTGGCAGAAGGCTGGGCCAATATCATCGCCGGCCACTCGGGCATTGCGCCGATCACGAAGTTCGATGCCTCTGGCTTTGCCTGCCGCTTTGCCGGCGAGGTCAAGGGCTTCCCGCTCGAGGATTACCTCTCGGCCAAGGAAGCGCGGCACATGGACACCTTCATCCACTACGGTCTCGCGGCTTCGGTGCAGGCGGTGGCCGATGCCGGCATCCCGACGGGCGAGGCGCTCACCGAGGAGCAAGCCGAGCGCGCCGGCTGCATTCTCGGCTCGGGCATCGGCGGCCTGCCGCTGATCGAGGCCACGCATGGCGAGCTCGTCGAACGCGGTCCGAGGCGCATCACACCGTTCTTCGTGCCGGCGTCGATCGTCAACATGATCTCCGGGCATGTGTCGATCCGGTTCGGTTTCCAGGGTCCGAACCTGGCCATCGCCACCGCCTGCACGAGCGGCCTGCATTCGATCGGCATGGCTGCGCGCCTGATCCAGGATGGCGACGCCGACGTGATGGTCGCCGGTGGCGCCGAGGCGGCCGTGTCGCCGCTGGGTGTAGGCGGCTTTGCCGCGGCGCGCGCGCTCTCGACGCGCAACGACGATCCGCAAACCGCATCGCGTCCCTGGGACAGGGACCGCGACGGCTTCGTGCTCGGCGAGGGCGCCGGCGCGATGGTGCTCGAGGACTGGGAGCACGCCAGCCGGCGCGGCGCGCGGATCTACTGCGAGCTGATCGGCTTCGGCATGGGGGCGGATGCGTTCCACATGACCGCGCCCAATGTCGACGGACCCAAGCGTGCAATGAAGGCCGCTCTGCGCAGCGCCGGCATCAACGCCGACGCGGTGCAGTACCTCAATGCCCACGGCACCTCGACGCCGCTCGGCGATGCCAACGAGACGAATGCGATCAAGCTCGCGTTCGGCGACCACGCCAGGAAGCTGGTGGTCAACTCCACCAAGTCGATGACCGGGCACCTGCTCGGCGGCGCGGGCGGCATCGAGTCGGTGTTCACCGCGCTGGCAGTGCACCACCAGGTCTCGCCGCCGACGATCAACATCTTCAACCAGGACCCAGCCTGCGACCTGGACTACTGCGCCAACGAGGCGCGGCAGATGAAGATCGACATCGGCGTGAAGAACAACTTCGGCTTCGGCGGCACCAACGGCACGCTCGTCTTCAAGCGTGCCTGAGCGGCCGCGCGCGGGCGTGGCGCGGCGGCCCCTGCATTGCGCTCGACGATGGCCTGCGCCCCGCCACTTGAGCTTCGCATCGGCCGCCGCGGCGCCTGGCGCGGTGGCGTCGGGTTGCTCACCGCGCTGTCCTGCGCTGCTGTCCTTGCCTGGTGGTCGGCGCAACCCGATCCGGCGCCCGGCTGGGCCGGCACCGTTGCCTGGGTGGTTTGCGCGGGCGCACTTGCCTGCGGCGCGGGGCTCGCGCTCGGCCAGCCGGCGGCGGTTCTGCGTTGGGATCGACGCCAGTGGACGCTGGCGCGCGATGGGCGGCCCGGCGAGACCGGCGACCTCGGGGTCGCGATCGACCTCGGCAACTGGATGTTGCTGCGTTTCGTGCCGGCCGGCGGGCGTGGGTTTGCGCGCGCGCGCTGGATCGCCGTCCAGCGCCGCGGGCTGGAAGCCCGATGGCATGTGCTGCGCTGCACCGTCTACGCTCCAGGTTCGCAGGCGGCCGACCCGAGCTGACGCTGCGCGGACCGGGCGCGGCCTTCGAGCATGAATCCCGACATCGATGCGCCGCTGATCGAACGCGTCAAGCAGGGTGACGCGCGCGCCTTCGAGATGCTGGTCGTGAAGTACCAGCGCCGGATCGAGCGCCTGATCGGCCGCATGGTGCGCGACGTCGATATCGTGCCCGACATCGCCCAGGAAACCTTCATCCGCGCCTACCGCGCCCTCCCCCAATTCAGGGGGGAAAGCGCCTTCTACACCTGGCTGTACCGGATCGCCGTCAACACCGCGAAGAAGGCGCTGATGGAACTCAAGCGCGATCCGCTCGTCACAGAGTCGGCGCTCGCGTCGCGCGACGAGGACGATGAAACTTCGCGCGTGGAGAACGAACTAAGCAGTGGCGAGACTCCGGAGTCGATTCTGGCCAGCCGTCAGGTGGCGACGACGGTCAACGCCGCTATCGAAGCCTTGTCGGACGACCTGCGCCAGGCAATCACCTTGCGCGAGATCGAAGGCCTGAGTTACGAAGAAATTGCCGAAGTGATGAATTGCCCGATCGGCACCGTACGCTCGCGCATCTTCCGCGCTCGTGAGGCTATCGCCCTGCGTTTGCGGCCGATGCTCGACGCCCGCATGGGCGAACGCTGGTAAACGGGGGCACTGTGTTTCAATCGGCGCCAGCCCATGGGAGAGTCTCGCGATGAACGATCGGTCTGATGCAGACAGGGCGCCTGCCCTGCAGGACATCTCGGCCCTGGCCGACGGCGAGGCCGACGCTGTTGCTCTCGGCTCGGCGTGTGCACAGTGGCGCAGCGACGCGCAACTGCGCGCCTCCTGGCACGCCTACCACCTGATCGGCGACGTGATGCGATCCGACGAACTCGCCAGCGATGTCGCGCGCGACGCGGCCTTCCTGAGCGCGCTGCGCGAGCGCCTGGCGCGCGAGCCGGTAACTCTCGCGCCCGAACCTACCCCGTCGACGCCTGCCAGCGTTGCTGCACAGGCGCGGCGCCGCGCCGGTTGGTCGTGGAAGGCGCCGGCAGCGGTTGCTGCGGGATTCATGGTCGTGGCCGGCGCGCTGGTGGCGACCAGCGGCTCGCCGCCGATGGCCGGGAGTTCGGCGGGCATGCTGGCCCAGTCGCTGGTCGGCACGGCGGCGCCGGGGGCGGCGAGCGGCGGGTTGGCTGCGCCGGCCGGCGACGCGCAGTTGCTCGTTGCCGACGGGCAATTGGTGCGTGACGCGCGCCTGGAGCGCTATCTGGCCGCACACAAGCAGTTTGGCGGCAGCTCGGCCCTCGGGGTGCCGTCGGGGTTTCTTCGCGCTGCCACCAGCCAGCCTCCCGAGCGCTGATCCGCAATGGCCTCGTGCCTGAACCTGCCGTTGCAGCGGCGCCGGCTCCTTTGCGCCACGGCGGTGGCAGGTTGGCAGTCGATGCCCCTGCTGGCGCTTGCCAGTCCGGCCCCGGCGGGGTCGCAGGCGCTGCCGCCAGTCGATGCACTCGACTTGCGGTCCTGGCTGGTGCGCATCCACGGCGCGGCCAGCCAGCAGAGTTTTCAAGGCACCTTCGTCGTCAGCGCGGCAGGGGTCGTGTCGAGCGCGCGCATTGCGCACTTCTGCGTCGGCAGCAACCAGTTCGAGCACATCGAGTCGCTGGACGGGCTGGCGCGCCATGTCTATCGGCACAACGACACCGTGTACACCTTCTGGCCCACGGCGCGCTCGGTCCTGATCGAGGAGCGCAGCCAGATTGCCACCTTCCCGGCCCTGCTCCAGGCGGGCGACTCTCGCATCGACAGCTTCTACGCGTTGCGTGCGGACGGCGTCGAGCGCATGGCGGGACGCGACGCAGCGGTGCTGCAGCTGCGCCCGAAGGACAAGCTGCGCTTTGGCCTGCGCCTGGCCGCCGACCAGGCGACCGGCCTGCTGCTGCGCGTGGAGATGCTTGGCGAGCACGCCGAGGTCATTGAATCCTCCGCCTTTTCCGACCTGACGATCGGCATCAAGCCCCGACCCAACAGTGTGCTGCTGCCGATGAGGCGGCTCGACGGTTATCGCGTGCTGCGACCCGCGCTCGCGCCTGCCAAGCTTGAACCCGAGGGCTGGTCCCTGCGCCAGGGGGTACCCGGATTCGAGCAGGTCAGCTGTGTCAAGCGCCCCCTCTCCAACCTGCCCGGCGACGATCGCGACCCGGCCGTCGAGGTGCTGCAGACCATCTACTCCGACGGCCTGACGCATGTGTCGTTGTTCATCGAGCCCTACGACCCCACGCGCCATCGTCGCCAGATGCTGACTGCCATCGGCGCCACGCACACGCTGATGCTGCGCCAGGGCGAATGGTGGTTGACGGCAGTCGGCGACGTGCCGGGCGCGACACTGCGCCAGTTTGCCGGCGCACTGGAGTACAAGAAGCCGTAGCTGCGCTGCGATCGCAACCGATGCCGGCGATCCCCCGGCACCTCGGCGACGGCGCATCGAGCGACTTCGCACTGGAAGGCCTGTCAGCCATGCTCGTCCGTATCTTCTCGATTGCCGCGTCGTGCTTGCGCCGCGAGGGCCTGTCGGTCCTGATCCTGCTCGCAGCCTGCGGGGCGGCCGGCCCGGGAGCCGCGCAGGTGCGGGGCCTGCCCGACTTCGTCGATCTGGTCGAGCGGGTCGCCCCCGCCGTGGTCAACATCCGGACCACCGAGCGTGCAAGCGAGAGTCCGGCCTCGCCGTTTCGCCGCTCGCCGCCGGGGCAGCCGCCGGGCGAGGAGGCACGGCGCGGCGAGGGCTCGGGCTTCATCATCAGCCCTGACGGCTATGTGATGACGAATGCGCATGTGCTCGACGGCGCAAGCGAGGTGCTCGTCACCTTGGTCGACAAGCGCGAGTTCAAGGCCAGGATCATCGGCGCCGACGACCGCTCCGACGTGGCGCTGCTCAAGATCGAGGCGGCGACGCTCCCCGCGGTGAAGATCGGCGACGTGGGTCGCCTGCGCGTCGGTGAATGGGTGCTCGCGATCGGGTCGCCGTTCGGCCTGGACAGCACGGTCACGGCCGGCATCGTCAGCGCCAAGCAGCGTGAGACGGGTTCGGATATCGCCTTCCTGCAGACCGACGTTGCGGTCAATCCGGGCAACTCGGGCGGGCCGCTGATCGACACGCGCGGCGAGGTGGTCGGCATCAATTCGCAGATCCTGAGCCCGGTCGGGAGCTACATCGGCATCTCGTTCGCAATCCCGATCGACGAGGCGATGCGCATCGTCGATCAGCTGCGTGCGAGCGGCCGCGTGGTGCGCGGCTACCTGGGCATCCAGCCGACCGACGTGCCGCGTGAACTGGCCGAGGAGTACGGTCTCGCCGTCGGCAAGGGCAGGACGCGCGGGGCCTTCGTGCGTCAGGTGGTGCGTGGCGCGCCGGGCGAGAAGGCCGGGATCCAGCCTGGCGACGTCGTGCTTGCCGTCGACGGCAAGGCGGTCGAAGGTGCGGTCGAACTGCGGCGCACCCTGGGCGGGTTCAAGCCGGGCACGGCCGTCACCCTGCAGATCAACCGGCGCGGCAAGCTGCTCGAGATGGGTGCCGTGCTCGGCGATCTGGGGCAGCAGTTGGCTGCGGCCGAGCAGGGGGAACCCGCTGTGCCCGAGCCCACGCTGTCGAACGTCGCGCGCGCGTGGGGAATTGCCGTCAGCGAGCTGAGCCCCGCCGAGCGCCAGGCGCTGGGCGGAGCGGGCGGAGTGAAGATCGCTGCGGTCAGCGAGGGCGCCGAGGCCATCGGCCTGCGCGCGGGCGACGTCATCCTCGGCGTCGGCAGCGCCGAGGTCGGCGACATCAGGCAGTTCGATGCTGCGATCTCGGCCTTCGACAAGGCACGCGCGCTTCCGCTCACGGTACGACGTGGCAACGTTGCGATGTTCATGCGCATTCCTGCAGCAAGATAGGGGAGCGCTTGTATAGGCTCACCCGAGTAACGTGCGAGGCTATTTCGCAATACGGAAAGAGTCTTGTCCTGAGGTTCCGCTGCCGGGTCGTGACGCGAGCGTTGGCCGCCTAGTTGCTAAGTCAGCGAGCGCAAACATCAGGTGCCCCGGCGAAGATTGCTTCTGCTCCGAACTACAATCATCCTGTGCAAAGGCCGATTTGATTACGAATCTGGCTACGGTTCGCACCATCCGAAAAGTACATTTATGGGCGACCACATCATGTTGATAACATGTTGACAACTTTTCGTGTTGGCGGCTCGCAACGGCATGAAAACAAGCAACGACGCGGGTTCCCGCTGGGGTGTTTTGGCTACAATGAAATCCCAACAAGCAGTTGCCAAACATTTTGTTGGAAGGCGCGTCAATCGTTCGACGTGCCTTTTTTTTGACTTCGACACGCCGCTTCGCGGCTTCACATCGCTGCGCGATATGAGTCTCCGTCGCAACGGCTTCGCCGTTGTAGCTTCAGCCTGAAGCATCGCCAGCAGTCGTCATGGATCACATCCGCAACTTCTCCATCATTGCCCACATCGACCACGGCAAGTCGACGCTGGCCGATCGCATCATCCATCGCTGCGGGGGTTTGAGCGCGCGCGAAATGGAGGCGCAGGTGCTCGACTCGATGGACATCGAGCGCGAGCGCGGCATCACGATCAAGGCGCAGACCGCAGCGCTGACCTACACCGCGCGCAATGGCGAGGCCTATCAGTTGAACCTGATCGACACGCCCGGGCACGTCGACTTCTCCTACGAGGTCAGCCGCTCGCTGTCGGCATGCGAAGGGGCCTTGCTCGTCGTCGATGCGAGCCAGGGTGTCGAGGCGCAGACGGTCGCCAATTGCTACACCGCGCTCGAACTCGGCGTCGAGGTGGTGCCGGTGCTGAACAAGATGGACCTGCCGCAGGCGGACCCCGAGAACGCGAAGGCCGAGATCGAGGACGTGATCGGCATCGACGCGTCGCACGCGATCCCCTGCAGCGCCAAGACCGGCGAGGGCATCGACGACATCCTCGAGGCCGTGATCACGCGCATGCCCGCGCCGCGCGGCAAGCTCGATGCGCCGCTGCGGGCGATGATCATCGACTCGTGGTTCGACAACTACGTCGGCGTCGTGATGCTGGTGCGCGTCGTCGACGGGTCGCTCAGCAAGGGCGAGCGCATCCGCATGATGGCCAGCGACGCGGTCTACAACGCCGACTCGCTGGGTGTGTTTACCCCGAAGTCGGTGTCGCGCGACCGGCTCTCGGCGGGCGAGGTCGGTTTCGTCATCGCCGGCATCAAGGAGCTGCAGGCGGCCAAGGTCGGGGACACGATCACGCTGGAAAAGAAGCTGCCGAACAACCTCGGTCCGGCGACCCAGCCGCTGCCCGGGTTCAAGGAGATCCAGCCGCAGGTCTTCGCCGGCCTGTACCCGACCGAGGCGAGCGAGTACGACCAGCTGCGCGACGCGCTGGAGAAGTTGAAGCTCAACGATTCGTCGTTGCGCTACGAGCCCGAGGTCAGCCAGGCGCTCGGTTTCGGCTTTCGCTGCGGGTTTCTCGGCCTGCTGCACATGGAGATCGTGCAGGAGCGTCTTGAGCGCGAGTTCGACCAGGACCTGATCACGACCGCGCCGTCGGTGGTCTACGAGGTCGAATTGAACAACGGCGAGGTGTGGAAGGTCGAGAACCCGTCGAAGATGCCCGACCAGGGCCGCATCCGCGAGATCCGCGAGCCCATCGTCACCGTGCGCCTGTACATGCCGCAGGACTGCGTCGGCCCGGTGATGACGCTCGCCAACCAGAAGCGCGGCGCGCAGATCAACATGGCCTACCACGGACGCCAGGTCATGCTGACCTATGAGCTGCCTTTGGCCGAGATCGTGCTCGACTTCTTCGACAAGCTGAAGAGCATCTCGCGCGGCTACGCGTCGATGGACTACGAGTTCAAGGAGTACCGCGCCGCCGACGTCGTCAAGGTCGACATCCTGCTCAACGGCGATCGGGTCGACGCGCTGTCGATCATCGTCCACCGCAGCCAGAGCCTGTTCCGCAGCCGCGCCGTGGTGGCCAAGATGCGCGAGCTGATCTCGCGCCAGCAGTACGACGTGGCGATCCAGGCCGCGATCGGGGCCAACATCATCGCGCGTGAGACAATCAAAGCGCTGCGCAAGAACGTGATCGCCAAGTGCTATGGTGGCGACATCACCCGCAAGCGCAAGCTGCTCGAGAAGCAAAAGGCCGGCAAGAAGCGCATGAAGCAGATCGGCACCGTCGAGGTGCCGCAGGAAGCGTTCCTGGCCATTCTCCAAGTGGACGACTGACGCAATCGATGGCCCCTCTGACCGGACTGCTCTATGCCTGCCTGGCGTTCTTTCTCGGCGGCTGGTACCTCGGCTACTGGAACGGCAACTTCTCGCTGCTGCTGTTCATCCTGACGCTCGTCACGCTCGCGTACTGGCTCGCCGAGCGCTTCCACTTCCAGCCGCAGCGCGTCGCGGCAGCGGCCCGCCTCGAGTCACAGGACAGCGCGCGCCGTGCCGAGCTCGACCGCATGGGAATCCGCCAGGTCGATGGCGACATCGCCGCCGCCAAGCACGCGCTGCTGGCGCAGCCCTGGTGGCTGGACTGGACGGCCGGCCTCTTCCCGGTGATCCTGGCCGTCTTCCTGCTGCGTTCGTTCCTCTTCGAGCCGTTCAAGATTCCGTCTGGGTCGATGATTCCGACGCTGCTCGTCGGCGACCTGATCCTCGTCAACAAGTACCACTACGGCGTGCGCCTGCCGGTGATCAACAAGAAGATCATTGCCAACCACGATCCTCAGCGCGGCGACGTGATGGTGTTCCGCTTCCCGCGCGACACCAGCATCGACTACATCAAGCGCGTGGTCGGCGTTCCGGGCGACGAGATCAGCTACCGCGGCCAGCGCCTGACCATCAACGGCAAGCAAGTGCAGGTCGAGGCCATGCCCGAGTACTACGACGAAGACAGCATGCGCTATGCGCTGCAGTTCAAGGAGCATCTCGGCACCGTTGCGCACCGCATCCTCGTAAATCCGCGGGCGCAACCCATCTATTCCGGTGATCGGCCGTTCCCGTATCGGGAAAACTGCAGCTACAACGTCGAAGGACTGACCTGCAAGGTACCGCAGGGCTACTATTTCATGATGGGCGACAACCGCGACAACTCCGAGGACTCGCGTTTCTGGGGCTTCGTGCCCGACGAGAACATCGTCGGCAAGGCGTTCTTCGTGTGGATGAACTTCGGTAACCCGAAGCGCATCGGCGCCTTCGACTGACGAGAGCCGCACTCGCCCGCCCCAACCACGGGAGCTCACCGGCATGCCTGTCGTTCAATCCCCGCACCCGCGCGGTCAGCGCGGCGTCTCCCTGCTCGGCCTGCTGCTGTGGGCGGTCCTCATCGGCGCCCTGGCCCTCGTCGCGCTGCGCGTGCTGCCCACGCTCAACGAGTACATGACGATCCAGAAGGCGGTCGACAAGGTGGCTGGCGAGGGACTGTCAACGGTGCCCGAGATTCGTGCCGCCTTCGAGCGCCAGAAGGAAATCGAGTACTCGATCACCTCGATCTCGGCCAAGGACCTTAAGATAACCAAGGAAGAAGACAAGGTCGTGATCCGCTTCGCCTACGACAAGGAGATCGAACTCGTGGCACCGGTCTACCTGCTCATCAAGTACGAAGGGCGCTCAAGGCCCCAGCGCTAGGGCAGCCGCCACCCGATGTCGCAGGTCGATCCCCGGCTCGAGACGCTGCAGCGCCGCATCGGCTACCGCTTCGCCCGGCCCGAGCTGCTGAGCCGCGCCATCACCCACCGCAGCTTCGGCGCCGACCACAACGAGCGGCTCGAGTTCCTCGGCGACGCAGTGCTCGCTCTGGCCATCTCGAGCCTGCTCTTCGAGCGCTTCGCCGGTTCCGACGAGGGCGACCTGACGCGCGTGCGCGCCCACCTCGTGCGCGAGGACAGCCTGCACCGCGTGGCGCTGATGCTCGGACTGCCCGAGATGCTGCGCCTGAGCGAGGGCGAGGCAAGGGGCGGCGGCGCGCAGCGCGCATCCATCCTTGCCGATGCGCTCGAAGCGGTGATCGGCGCCGTGTTCTCGGACGGCGGCTACGAGCCCGCGCAGGCGCTGGTGCGCAAGCTGTTCGGCGACATCATCGCCACCACCGATCTCGACGCATGGACCAAGGACGCCAAGACCGAACTGCAGGAATGGCTGCAGGCGCGGCGCCTGCCGGTGCCCGCCTACCGCATCGTCGCCACGCGTGGCCAGGCGCATGCGCAGACCTTCGAAGTCGAATGCGCCGTGGCAACGCTCGGGCTCGCTGAGCAGGGCGAAGGCCGCTCGCGCCGTCAGGCCGAGCAAGAAGCTGCGCGGCGCATGGTCGAACTGCTCAAGGCCAGCGACCGCCCCGGCGGACCGCTCAGAAACTGACGCCACAATCGGGCGCATGATCTCGCCCGCGTCTCCAGCGGCCCAGGCGCCCGCAAGGCGCTGTGGACTCGTTGCCATCGTCGGCCGGCCCAACGTCGGCAAGTCGACACTGCTCAACGCCCTCGTCGGGCAGAAGATCAGCATCACGTCGGACAAGGCGCAGACCACGCGCCACCGCATCACCGGCGTGCGAACGCTCGCCGAGAGCCAGTTCGTGTTCGTCGACACGCCCGGTTTCCAGACCCGCCACGCCGCGGCGCTGAACCGGCACCTCAACCGCACCGTGCAGGGCGCGCTCGCCGATGTCGATGTGGTGCTGTTCGTCGTCGAGGCCGGGCGCTTCGGCGCTGACGACGAGAAGGTGCTGTCGCTGATCACTGCCGGCAGCGGCGGCGCGGTGCGGCCGGTGATCCTCGTCGCCAACAAGCTCGACGAGGTGCAGCGCCGCGCCGATCTCGCGCCCTGGCTGCAGCGCATGCAGCAGCGCCACGCGTTTGCGCAATTCGTGCCGTTGTCGGCGCGCAAGGCAGCCGACGTGCAGCGCCTGCTCGAGATCGTGCGCCCCTATCTGCCCGAGGGAGAATGGTTGCACGACGAAGACGCGCTCACCGACCGCAGCGAGCGCTTCCTCGCCGGCGAGCTGATCCGCGAGAAGCTGTTTCGCCTCACCGGCGACGAGCTGCCCTACACCTCGACCGTCGTGATCGAGAAGTTCGAGGAAGTCGATGACGATCCCAAGGGCGTCGCATCGCAACGCCCGCCCCCCGAGGTGAGCGCGGCCGCTTCGGGCGGCCGGGCGCGGCCGCCGAGCGGCCTGCGCCGGATCGCCGCGGCGATCGTCGTCGAGCGCGAGGCGCACAAGGGCATGATCATCGGCAGCGGCGGCGAGCGCCTGCGCCGCATCGGCACCGAAGCGCGCGTCGAGCTCGAGAAGCTTCTCGGCGCGAAGGTCTTCCTCGAGCTCTGGGTCAAGGTGCGTTCGGGCTGGGCCGACGACGAAGAGCACCTGCGCAGCTACGGCTACGAGTAGGCGCAAGCGCGAGCCCATGGCCACCCGCACGGCGCGCGCGCCCGCGATGCTGGAGTCCTTCGTCCTGCACCGCTACGACTGGAGCGAGTCGAGCCTGATCCTCGACCTCTTCACGCGCGAGCAGGGGCGCGTGGCCGTCGCAGCCAAGGGCGCCAAGCGCCCGCACTCGCAGCTGCGCGCCGTGCTGCTGCCGTTCCAGCGCCTGCACGTGGCGCTCGCGCGCGGGCGCGCTACGGGCGACGATGCTGCCCCACCCGAAGTGCAGACGCTGCGCAGCGCCGAGTGGGCCGGCGGCGCGGCCATGCTGACCGGCGCCGCGCTCTTTGCCGGCTTTCACTGCAACGAACTCTTGATGAAGTTCATCGCCCGCCAGGACCCGCATCCGCAGCTTTTCGACGCCTATCGCGAGACCCTGCCCGTGCTCGGTGACGCCGAAGACGCCGCCGTGCAGGCCGCGCTGCGCGCCTTCGAACTCGTGCTGCTCAGGGAGTGTGGCCTGCTGCCCGATCTCGCCTGCGTCACGCAGACGCAGGCGCCGGTCGCGGCCGACGCGCGCTTCGCGTTGCTGCCCGAGGCCGGCGTGGCACCCGCCCGCGCCGGCGAGGCCGGCGTGCCCGGCCGCGTGCTCGTGCAGCTTCAGGCTGCACTCGGCCACGGCAGCATGGCGGCGCTGCGCCACGCCTGCCGGCCGGCGCTGCCCGAGCTGAAGGCCGTGCTGCGCGGCCTCGTTCACTATCATCTGGGTACCGCGGCGCTGCGCACGCGGCGCGTGATGACAGACCTGCAGACGCTCGTCCAAAGCCCGACCCGATGAACCCTTTGATGACTTCCGGCCTCGACCCCGCGCGCAGCGGCGCGACGGCGCTGTCGGTCAACCTGAACCTGGTCGCGATGATGCGCAACCGGCGTGCACTCGGCATCCCGAGCGTCACCCGCGCCGCCACGCTCGTGCTCGAGGCCGGCGCGGCCGGCGTCACGGTTCACCCGCGCCCCGACGAACGCCACATCCGCCCCGCCGACGTGGCCGATCTCGCGGCGCTGCTGAAAGACTGGCCGCGGGCCGAGTACAACATCGAGGGCAACCCGCTCCACAACCTGATGGACCATGTGCGCGCGCAGCGGCCGGCGCAGTGCACCTTCGTTCCGGACGCGCAAGGCCAGTCGACTTCCGACCATGGCTGGGACCTCGCGCGCGACGGTGCGCGGCTCGCGCCGCTGATTGCCGAGGCGCATGCGCTGGGCGTGCGCGTGAGCCTGTTCATGGACGCCGAGCCGGCGGCGATGGCGCAGGCGCGTACGCTCGGCGCCGACCGCGTCGAGCTCTATACCGAACCCTATGCGGCTGCGCACGGCGGGCCGCGCCAGGCGGTAGAACTGGCGCGTTTTGCCGCTGCGGCGCGCGCTGCGCAGGCAGCCGGGCTCGGCGTGAACGCCGGTCACGACCTGAACCGCGCCAACCTGGCCGACTTCCTGCGCGCCGTGCCGGGCGTGCTCGAAGTCTCGATCGGCCATGCGCTCGTCTCCGACGCGCTCGAGTTCGGCTACCGCGAGACCGTGCACTCCTATCTGCGCTGCATTGACGGCGCGCAGCCGCAATGATCTTCGGCATCGGCACCGACCTGTGCGACATCCGGCGCATCGAGGCGACGCTCGCTCGCCGCGGCGACCGCTTCGCCGAGAAGGTGCTCGGCACGCGCGAACTCGCGGTCTTTCGCGCCCGCCGCGCCCGCGCGCAGGCGCGCGGCCTGCGCTACCTGGCGACGCGCTTCTCGGCCAAGGAGGCGTTCTCGAAGGCGATCGGACTCGGGATCAGGATGCCGATGACGTGGCGCGCCTGCGAGATCGTCAATGCCGCGAGCGGCAAGCCCGCGATCGCGCTCAACGGCGCGCTCGCCGACTGGTTCGACGAACGGCGCCTCGTGGCGCATGTCACCGTGACCGACGAATCCGACTACGCGGCGGCCTTCGTGGTCGTCGAAACCAGGGGATGAAGATGGCTGCCAACACCGCCCAGGCGCCGGTCGTGCTCGACATTGCCGGCCTCGCGCTGACCGCCGACGACCGACGGCGCCTGCGCAACCCGCTTGCGGGCGGACTGATCCTGTTCACACGCAACTGGGAGAGCCGACGCCAGCTCACCGAGCTGTGCGCCGAGGTCAAGGCCATGCGCCCGGAACTGCTGATCTGCGTCGACCACGAGGGCGGACGCGTGCAGCGATTCCGCAGCGACGGCTTCACCCATCTTCCGGCCATGCGCGTGCTGGGTGAGCGCTGGATGAACGATGGCCGGCGTGGCGCGGGCAGCGGCGCGATGGAGGCCACCGCCGCCGCCACTGCCGCCGGCTACGTGCTCGGTGCCGAACTGCGCGCCTGCGGCGTCGACCTGAGCTTCACGCCGGTGCTCGACCTCGATCACGGCCCGAGCGGCGTGATCGGCGACCGCGCCTTCCACCGCGACCCGCGCGTCGTGACGCTGCTGGCCAAGAGCCTGATGCACGGCCTGCTGCTCGCCGGCATGGCCAACTGCGGCAAGCACTATCCCGGCCACGGCTACGTGCGCGGCGACTCGCACCTCGAGGTGCCCGTCGACGGCCGCGGCCTCAAGGCCATCCTCGCCGACGATGCCCGGCCCTACGAATGGCTCGCCACGGCGCTCACGAGCGTGATGCCGGCGCATGTGATCTACCCGAAGGTCGATGCGCGGCCGGCCGGCTTCTCGGCGCGCTGGTTGAAGGACATCCTGCGCAACCAGATCGGATTCGCCGGCGCGGTGTTCAGCGACGACCTGAGCATGGAAGGCGCGCGCCGGCTCGACGGTGCGAGCATCACCTACACCGAGGCCGCGGTCGCGGCGCTCAACGCCGGCTGCGACATGGTGCTGCTGTGCAACCAGTCGCAGGGCCGCGGCGAGGCCGTCGATGAACTGCTCGCCGGGCTGGCCGAGGCGCAGGCGCAAGGTCGCTGGCTGCCCGACCCCGACAGCGAACTGCGCCGCCTCGCGCTGCTGCCGCAAGCGGCACCCCTCGCCTGGGATGAACTGATGCACCACGGCGCCTACCAGCTTGCGCTGGAAAGGCTGCCGTAGCGCCCGCGCCGAGCGCTCAGGCGACGCCGGGCCGCCCCAGGCCCTCGCCCCAAGATGCCTGAGCGCCGCCTGGGGGTCGTCAGGCCCTCAGTTCGGCGCCGCCGTCTCGAACGGCAGCTTGTATTGCGACAAGTCCTTGCGCGTCTCGACGAGCACCAGCGGACCTTCGTCGACCCGCACCACCGGCCGCGGTTCGCGCGGCACATGGACCGGCCTGACCTCGCGGGCGAGCGCCTCGCGGGCCGCCTCGACCTTGGCGGCGTCGGAGCCGATCCACTCCAGCCCTGCGGCCTCGGCGACCGCGCGCAACTGGGCGGCGTCGAGCACGAAGGGCGCGGGCGCGGCCGAGCGCGCTTCATCCACCGCTATCGATACGGCCGGGGCAGGCGCAGCTTCGACGATGGGTGGTGCAGCGACGGCCTCGGCCTCGATGGCGGCAGAAGCCACGGGCTCGCCGAGCAACTCGGCCTGCGTGACCACGGCAGCCTCGACTTCTGCCTCGGCTGTCGCGACTTGCGACTCGGCACTGGGCGTTGCCAGTTCTTCGCCCTCGCGCGCTTCGCGCCGCTGGCGATTGCCGCCCCGGCCGCCACGGCGGCGACCGTCGCGGGCAGGGCTCTCGGTCGCGGCATCGCCTGCGGGTGCCTCGGCGCCCGGCGCTGCATCGGCCTCGGCAATGGCTGCCCGTTCGGCCTCGACCTGCGCGGCGTCGGCCGGAGCGCTGGCGCCTTCGACCGTTGCCAAGGCGCTGTCGTCACGGGCCTCGTCGCGATCGCGTCCGCCACGGCGGCGGCGCCGGCCGCGACCGCGTTCGCCGCGGCTCTCGCTATCGGCAGTGCCTTCCGCGCCGGGCACGGTGTCGACGAAGTCGCTACGCACGGCGGCGGCAGTCTGCGCCGCGGCCAGCGTCTCGACGGCGGTGGCTGGCTCCAGCGCTGCTTCGTCGAGGCTGCGGCGCGGCTCGCGCTCGGCTCGTTCGGGCCGGTCGCCCCGGCCGCCGCGCTGGCGGCGCGATTCGCCCGAACGGCCCTCTTCGGCACCGGCCGTCGCGGGCGCAGCATCGGCGCGCGCCTCGTCGCGCTCGCCGCGCCGGCCACCGCGACCGGCGCCGCGCTCGCCGCGCGCCTCGCGCTCACCATCGCGCGCTTCGCCCTGGCGGCCACCACGGCCACCACGCTCGCCGCGTTCACCATTGCCGCGACCGCGACCACCCCGGCCGCCATCGCGTCGTGATGAGCCGCTCTCGGGCGCCTCCACCGGCGCCGCCGCAGGCATTGCGGCGCTGGGCGCTGGCGTGCTCTCGGGCTCGGCGCCGAACAGTCCCTTCAACCAGCCGAAGAATCCACGTGGCGCGGGCGCTGCAACCGCTGCGGGCGCCGCGGCCACCGGCTTGGGTGTCACCGGCACAGGTTCGGGCTTGGGTGCGACGACAGGCGCGGGCGTCTCGGGCAGGATGCCCTTGATGACCGGCTCCTGCTTGGCCTTGGCCTTCTCGCGCCGCGTGATGCCGACCTCGTCGTCGGGCTCCTCGATCATCGAGTAGCTCGCCTGCAGGTTCTCGAGGCGGGGATCGTCGTGGCGCAGACGTTCGAGGCGGTAGTTCGGCGTTTCCAGATGCTTGTTGGGCACCAGCAGCACGGTGATGCGCTGCTTCAGTTCGATCTTGGTGATCTCGGTGCGCTTCTCGTTCAACAGGAAGCTCGTCACCTCCACCGGCACCTGCACGTGCACGGCGGCGGTGTTGTCCTTCATCGACTCCTCCTGCACCATGCGCAGGATCTGCAGCGCAGAGGACTCGGTGTCGCGGATATGGCCGGTGCCGTTGCAGCGCGGGCAGGTGATATGGCTGCCTTCCGAGAGCGCCGGGCGCAGGCGCTGGCGCGAGAGTTCGAGCAGACCGAACTTGCTGATCGACGAAAGCTGCACCCGCGCACGGTCCTGGCGCAGCGCGTCGCGCAGCCGCATCTCGACCTCGCGCCGGTTCTTGCTCTCGTCCATGTCGATGAAGTCGACGACGATCAGGCCGCCGAGGTCGCGCAGCCGCATCTGGCGCGCGATCTCGTCGGCGGCTTCGAGGTTGGTGCGCGTCGCGGTTTCCTCGATGTCGCTGCCGCGCGTGCTGCGCGCCGAGTTCACGTCCACCGACACCAGTGCCTCGGTATGGTCGATCACGATCGCGCCGCCCGAGGGCAGGTTCACCGTGCGCGAGAACGCGGTCTCGATCTGGTGCTCGATCTGGAAGCGCGCGAACAGCGGCGCGTCGTCGCGGTAGCGCTTGACCTTGTGCGCCGTCTCCGGCATCACGTGGCTCATGAACTGCTGCGCCTGATCGAAGATGTCGTCGGTGTCGATCAGGATCTCGCCGATGTCGGCGGTGAAGTAGTCGCGGATCGCCCGGATGACGAGGCTCGACTCCTGGTAGATCAGGAACGCGCCCTTGCCCGCCTTGGCCGCGCCGTCGATGGCGCTCCACAGCTTGAGCATGTAGTTCAGGTCCCACTGCAACTCGGGCGCGCTGCGGCCGATGCCGGCGGTGCGGGCGATCAGACTCATGCCCTTCGGATACTCGAGCTGGTCGAGGTTTTCCTTCAGCTCTTCGCGGTCCTCGCCCTCGATGCGCCGGCTGACGCCGCCGCCGCGCGGGTTGTTGGGCATCAGCACGAGGTAGCGGCCGGCGAGGCTGACGAAGGTGGTCAGCGCCGCGCCCTTGTTGCCGCGCTCCTCCTTCTCGACCTGGACCAGCAGTTCGGTGCCGTTGCCGATCACGTCCTGGATGCGCGCGTCCTTGACGGCGACGCCCTCGCGGAAGTAGTTCTTCGAGATTTCCTTGAACGGCAGGAAGCCGTGCCGGTCCTCGCCGTAGTCGACGAAGCAGGCCTCGAGCGACGGCTCGACGCGCGTCACGACGGCCTTGTAGATGTTGCCCTTGCGCTGCTCGCGGCCCTCGATCTCGGTCTCGAAGTCCATCAGCTTCTGGCCGTCGACGATCGCGAGGCGCCGTTCTTCGGGCTGCGTCGCGTTGATCAGCATGCGTTTCATGTCGTGCACTCCTTCGCGCCTACCGCCGCTACATTCGAGCGGACGCTTGGCGCATCACTGCCGGCAGCGGCCTGAACAGGTCAGGCCGCTGCCTCGAAAAGATGCACGAGAAACGCGAAAAGAAGTCTTGCTGAAGGAATCGCCCTGGACCGCCGGGCCTCGTCGTCAGCCGATCGGGAGATCGACGTCGGCGGAGCCGGGCAGCGTTGGCGCGTGCGTTGCAGTGGCGAGGCGCAGGCCCCGGAGCGACAGGCGGTCTCCGACCATGGCGACGCGGCGCACAGCCGCAGCTAGCGGGTGCGAGGGTCGGTATGGGGAGGGTGCCGCGAGGGCCGGGAGCAACATGCGTGTCGTCGTCACTTGACGCTGGCTGGAGCCTGCGCCGCCTTGCCTGCGCGCATGGCGCCGACAGACTGCAAACTGGCTCCCGCCTTGAAACCCTTGTCTGTCCCCCGCACGTGCGTCGCAGCACCCGCCCGGGAGTTGTTCTTTTCTTTCGTCTGCTCTGCCGCCTGCCTAGCCCGGCCGCTCCGGCACGCCGGTGCCCGAAAGCCTGCCGCACGAAGCGGGCGTTGCATCACCTGGTTCGGCCCGGCCCCTTGGCAGGGTCGTGCCGTCGCGCCGCGCCTGCTCGGGAGCCTTAAAATCCCGGAAAATCAATTACTTAGAGCAGAAGCGCCGTGCAACGCATTATAGAGGGCAAAGGCGGCGCGCGCGGCGTGGCGAAAAGCGCCCCCAATCCTGCCCATTCGGCCCAGGTGACCGAGTCGGTGCCGCAAGTGCAGCGCCTGCGTGTCGACGAGGGCTCGGAAGGTCAGCGGCTGGACAATTTCCTGATCAGGCACTGGAAGGGCGTCCCGAAGACGCACGTCTATCGTGTGATCCGCTCCGGCGAAGTGCGCGTCAACAAGGGCCGCGCAGCGGCCGACACGCGCCTCGCGCTCGGCGACGAACTGCGCCTGCCCCCGATGCGGACGTCGCCTGCCTTCGGCCGGCGACCGCCCGCGCCGGCGCGCGAGTTCCCGGTCGTCTGGGAAGACGAGGTGCTGATCGCGCTCGACAAGCCGGCCGGCGTTGCCGTCCACGGCGGCAGTGGGGTCAGCTTCGGCGTCATCGAGCAGTTGCGCCGCGCGCGGCCCGAAGCCCGCTTTCTCGAACTCGTGCACCGGCTCGACAAGGAAACCTCGGGCCTGCTGCTCGTGGCCAAGAAGCGTTCGGCGCTGCTCGCGCTGCAAGAGCAGTTCCGGCGTCGGGAGACGGGCAAGACCTACGCAGCGTTCGTTGCCGGCGCCTGGCCGGCGTCGCGCAAGGTCATCGACCTTGCGCTGCACAAGACGCAAGACGCCGCCGGCGAGCGCCATGTGCGCGTCGTCGCTGCCGACCATGCCGACGGCCGGCGTTCGATCTCGCTCGTCGCCGTTGCCGCGGCGTGGCCTGCATTCGCGCTCCTCGACGTGACGATCAAGACCGGCCGCACGCACCAGATCCGGGTCCACCTCGCGCATGAAGGGCACCCGATCGTCGGCGACCCGAAGTACGGCGACTTCGCGCTCAACCGGGCCCTGGCGCGCGGCGAGCGCCTCGCCGGCCAGCGCTTCGAGCGCATGTTCCTGCACGCTCGCCGGCTGCGCTTCGAACATCCCGCCACCGGCGAGGTGATCGAGCTCGAAGCGCCTCTGCCTTCAGAATTCACTGCCTTGATGGCCGCGCTGGGGCCCTTGGCCAGACACTGAACCGACTGCAAACCCATGTCCACCTACCAAGCCACGATTGCCTGGCGGCGCGGTGCCGACGCCCCATTCACCGATAACCGCTATTCGCGCGCCCATGTCTGGCGCTTCGACGGCGGGGGCGAGGTCCTGGCGTCGAGCTCGCCGCAGATCGTGCCGCTGCCGATGTCGGATCCGGCCGGTGTCGATCCCGAGGAGGCCTTCGTCGCGTCGCTCGCAAGCTGCCACATGCTGTGGTTCCTGTCGCTTGCGGCCGAGCAGGGCTGGCGCGTCGACTCGTACGAGGACACCGCGGACGGCACGCTCGGACGCAACGCGCAGGGCAAGCTCGCGATGACGCGCGTGACGCTGCGCCCGCGCGTCGCCTGCGGCGGACTAGCTGCGCCCACGCGCGAGGCGATCGAGGCCTTGCACCACCGCGCCCACGAGGCCTGTTTCATCGCCTCGTCGGTGACCGCCGACGTGCGCTGCGAGCCGCTCCATGACTGAATGGGGCCCCCAAGACGCCTGCGGCGTCGCCCCCCCGAGGGGGATCTCGGTCGGCTTGGGAGCGGCCCGGCGCCGACCGAGACAAGCATGAAACTGCGCCAGTTCGACCTCGTCGTCTTCGACTGGGACGGCACGCTGTTCGACTCGACGGCGCTGATCACGCGCTGCATCCAGGACTCCTGCGCCGACCTCGGCCTGCCGGTACCGAGCGACCGCGACGCGAGCTACGTCATCGGCCTCGGACTGCGCGATGCGCTGCTGCATGCCGCGCCCAGCCTGCCACCCGAGCGCTACGGCGAGCTCGCCGTGCGCTACCGCCAGCATTACCTCGCTCGCCAGCACGAGCTGCTGCTGTTCGAGGGCGCGCTGGGGCTGCTGCACGAGTTGAAGCAGCGCCGGCATCTGCTCGCGGTGGCGACGGGCAAGATGCGCATCGGCCTCGACGAAGCGCTCGGCTCGGCGCGCCTGCGCGGCGTGTTCGACGCCACCCGCACCGCCGACGAAACGGCCTCCAAGCCGCACCCGCGCATGCTGCTCGAGCTGATGGCCGAGCTCGATACCGATCCGGCGCGAACGCTGATGATCGGCGACACGACGCACGACCTGCAACTCGCCGCGAATGCCGGCACCGCGAGCCTGGCGGTGGCCTACGGCGCGCACGAGCCGGCGGCGCTGGCCGGCCTCGAGCCGCGCCAGGTGGTGCACAGCATTGCCGAACTGCGCGCCTGGTTGCTCGAACATGGCTGAGGCCGGATCGCGGCCGGTGCGCCTGTGCGCGAGCGCCGAGCTCGCCGAGAAGGGGCGGGCGCTGCTGTTCGACGTGCTGCAATGGCGTGAGCCGGCGCGCGCCTTTGCGCTGCGCTTCGAAGGCCGCGTGGTGGCCTACCTGAACCGCTGTGTGCATGTGCCGGCCGAGATGGACTGGCAGCCGGGCGAGTTCCTCGACAGCCGCCAGGAGTTCATCCTGTGCGCCACGCATGGCGCCGAGTACGAGCCGCTCACCGGCCGTTGTGCCGGCGGGCCCTGCGGCCGCGGCAGCCTGACGGCGCTCGACGTGCGCGAGCAGGGCGGGGCGGTCTATTGGTATCCTTCCCGCGACACGCGCCCGGCCCTCGACGACGAAGGTAGCGCTCCTGAAAGTCCGCCATGAGCTTTCCCGAAATTCCCGTTGCCTCGGCCGAACCGCAACGCCCTGCCGGCGACTGGAACGCCCTGGCCGAGCAACTTGCGCGCGACTACATCCGCGACCGGCGCAGCGAGCGCCGCTGGCGCATCTTCTTTCGCCTCGCGTGGCTGGCGTTCTTCGTTTTCCTTGCGCTGGTGCTGGTCGCGCAGCGCAACCATGCCGCCGTGCCGGCCGGCCCGCACACCGCGCTGATCGAGGTCCGCGGCGAGATCGACGCCGGCAGCGAAGCCAGCGCCGAGAACCTCGTCTCGGCACTCACGAGCGCCTTCGAGGACGATTCGGCGCAGGCCGTGGTGCTGCGCATCAACTCGCCCGGCGGCAGCCCGGTGCAGGCAGGCATCATCAACGACGAGATCCTGCGCCTGAAGGCGCTGCACAAGAAGAAGGTCTACGCCGTGGTCGAAGACACCTGCGCCTCGGGCGCGTACTACATTGCCGTCGCCGCCGACGAGATCTATGCCGACAAGGCCTCGATCGTCGGTTCGATCGGCGTGCTGATCGACGGCTTCGGCTTCGTCGGCACGATGGAAAAGCTCGGCGTCGAGCGCCGCATGCTGACGGCCGGCGACAACAAGGGCATGCTCGACCCGTTCTCTCCGCAGTCGGAGCGGCAGCTCGCCTACGCGCAGGCGATGATCGACCAGATCCACCAGCAGTTCATCGACGTCGTCAAGCAGGGCCGCGGCGATCGGCTCAAGGTCACGCCCGAGACCTTCTCGGGCCTGTTCTGGAACGGCCAGCAGGCGGTCGAGAACGGCCTCGTCGACCACCTCGGCAACCTCGACTACGTGGCGCGCGAAGTCGTCAAGGCCGAGACGGTCATCGACTACACGCCGCACGAGAACTTCGCCGAGCGCCTGGCCAATCGCTTCGGCGCCGCGATCGGCAGCGGCGCCGTGCGGGCGCTGCGGGCCGTCGCGCCGCTCAGGTAGGTCAGAACCCCAGGCTCGCGAGCAGTTCGTCCACTTCGCGCTGGCTGGCGACGACGTCGCTGCGGCCGGGTTCGTACTGCGGCCCGGCCAGCCCCGCGGGCTCGGCGCGCGCCGGCGGCTCGACCGGCACCGCCTGCACGAGCAGATTCACGAGTGCGTCCTCGAGATCGATCGCGAGTGCGACGACCTGCGCCACGACCTGCCCGGTGAGATCGTGGAAGTCCTGCGCCAGCATGATGTGGGTCAGCTGCTCGTCGGTGCGGCGCGCTGCGGCGGCGGCAAGCGCGGCCAGGGCAGGCACGCCTTGCGCCTCGCTGGCGATGATGCGCCGCGCCGTATCGAGGATGGTGGCCTGCTCCTGCTTGGCGCGCTCGACCGCGGTCAGCACCTTGTCGGCCGCCTCGCCGGTCTTGCGCGCGATGAAGTCGAGCCGGCTGCGCGCGTCGGGCAGGCCCGCGGCCGATTGCTGCAGCCGGGGCATCAGGCCGAGCTGCGTCAGCGCGTCGTGCAACTGGCGCGTCAGCAGCCCGAGTTGGCGGAACACCTCGGGCGCTGCCGGCGCTGCAGGAAGGTCCTTTGGATGCATCGTGTTCACTGGAACTCCTTCGTGCTGCGCACTCCGGTATTCGCCCTTGGGGCGGCTCAGCGGGCTCATGCCGCGATCGCGAACTGCTGCAGGATCCGGGTCACCTTCTCTTCCAGCGTGGCCTTGGTGAAGGGCTTGACGATGTAGCCCGCCGCGCCGAACTGCGCAGCCTGCACGATGTCCTCGCGGCGCGCCTCGGCGGTGACCATCAGCACCGGCAGGTGGGCCAGGGTTTCGTCGGCCTTGATCGCCTTGAGCAGTTCGAAGCCGTTCATGTTGGGCATGTTGATGTCCGACACCACGAAGTCGCATGCCGTCGAGCGCAGCAGTTGCAGCGCGGTGGCGCCGTCCTCGGCCTCCTCGGTCGACGCGCAGCCCATCTCGCGCAACAGGCTGCGCACGATGCGGCGCATGGTCACGAAGTCGTCGACGATCAGAAACCTGAGGCTGGAAGGGACGGACACGAACGGCTCTCGGCAAGGCAAGGCAAGGCAGGGATGACGCCGGCATATCGGACGCCTCGGGCCGGAGTTGAGCCGCTGCGCGCAACTGGCGCGCCTCGGCGGCCGCCTGTGGGGATTGCTTCTCACACTCTCAGGTTCACCCTGGGCGGGCCGATATCCCGCGCAGGCTGCGCCGTCGTCTGCCGGCCTGACCCTTGCCCCCCCCCAAGTGAGCGCCCATTCAACCCGCCCCGCCTCCGCCGGTGCCGAGTTCGCCTTCGGCAACGACGACTTCGACCGCGTGCGCGCGCTGATTCATCGCCGCGCCGGCATCAGCCTGCAGGCGGGCAAGCAGGCGATGGTCTACAGCCGCCTGTCGCGTCGGCTGCGCGAGCTCGGCCATCGCTCGTTCGGCTCCTACCTGCAGTGGCTCGAGCGCGCGCAGGGAGAGTCGGCCGAACAGGAGTGGCAGGCCTTCGTCAACTGCCTGACGACCAACCTGACGTCCTTTTTCCGCGAGGGGCACCACTTCGCGCTCCTCGGGGCCGAACTGCAGCGGCGCCAGGGCGAACGCCTGCGCCTGTGGTGCAACGCCGCCTCCACGGGCGAGGAGCCGTACTCGCTCGCGATGACGGTGGCCGAGTCCCTGGGGCCTGACGCGCCGGTGACGATCGTCGCCAGCGACATCGATACCCATGTGCTGGCCGTTGCCGAGCGCGGCATCTACCCCGCCACGGCGCACGGCCTGTCGGGCGAACGGCTCAAGCGCCACTTCCTGCGCGGCAGGGGCGCCCATGCCGGGCTGATCCGCGTCAAGCCCGAACTGCAGCGCCTGCTCAGCTTCCGGGCCCACAACCTGGTGGGCGAGGGCGGGTCGCTCGGCGAGCGCTTCGACATCGTTTTCTGCCGCAACGTGATGATCTACTTCGACGCGCCGACGCAGCGCCTCGTGCTCGAGCGCATGCACCGCGCGCTGCAGCCGCAGGGGCTGCTGTTCGCCGGCCACTCCGAAAACCTCGCCGGCGCGCGCGACCTCTTCCGCCTGCGCGGCAAGACGGTCTACGAGCGTGTCTGATGCCATGACCTCGCGCCTGGCCTCGCTCAGGGCCCGCCCGCGCAAGCCGGGCGAGGCGTCGTTCTTCTGGTTCGAGGCGCAGTTCGGATGCGAGGCGGTCAAGGTCATGCCGGGCGAGTACTTCGTCGACGACGACGCGTCACTGCTCATCATGACCACGCTCGGTTCGTGCATCGCCACCTGCCTGTGGGACCGACGCGCCAGGGTTGGCGGTCTGAACCACTTCATGCTGCCCGAGGGCGCAGGCGACGACGACGAGGCGCCGGAGATCGCCGGACGCTACGGCCTGTTCGCGATGGAACTGCTCGTCAACGAACTGCTCAAGCGCGGCGCCTCCCGAGCCACGCTCGAGGCCAAGGTCTTCGGCGGCGGCCAGGTCGTTGCCGGATTGGCAAGCCAGGACATTGGCGAGCGCAACACGCGCTTCGTGCTCGACTACCTGCAGACCGAGCGCATTGCGGTGGTCAGCAGCGACGTGCGTGGCATCCATGCGCGCAAGGTCTGCTTCCTGCCTGCGACCGGCAAGGCGCTGGTCAGGCGCCTCGCACCCGCGCGCGCGGCAGCGCTGGTGGCCGACGAGCGCAGAGCAGCGCTGAGGGTGCTGCCGTCCGCGGCGGGCTCGGTCGATCTCTTCTGACGCATGGAAACGGGACACAGCAAGACCATGGACAAGACCCGCGTCGTGGTGGTCGACGATTCGGCGCTGGTGCGCAGCCTGCTCGCCGAGATCATCAACCGCGAGCCCGACATGGCCTGCATCGGCACCGCGCCCGATCCGCTCGCCGCGCGCGAGATGATCCGCGAACTCGACCCGGACGTGATCACGCTCGATGTCGAGATGCCGCGCATGGACGGCATCGAGTTCCTGTCGCGCCTGATGCGCCTGCGCCCGATGCCGGTCGTGATGGTCTCGACGCTGACCGAGCGCGGCGCCGACGTGACGCTCAAGGCGCTCGAGCTCGGCGCGGTCGACTTCGTTGCCAAGCCGCGCATCGGCGTCGCCGATGGCCTGCGCCTGCTGGGCGAGGACATCACCTGCAAGATCCGCATCGCGGCGCAGGCGCGCGTGCACCGGAGCGCGCCGCGTGCAGTCGTTGGCGGCGCACCCGCGGCGCCGGCCGCGCTTGGCCGGCTGTCGAGCGAGAGAGTCATCTTCATCGGCGCCTCCACCGGCGGCACCGAAGCCACGCGCGAGCTGCTCGTTGCCTTGCCGCACGACGCGCCGGCGGTGATGATCACGCAGCACATGCCGCCCGGCTTCACGCGCAGCTATGCGGCGCGCCTGGACGGCCTGTGCCGGATCGCGGTCAAGGAAGCGGTCGACGGCGAGCGCGTGCTGCCCGGCCATGCCTATGTGGCGCCAGGCGGCCTGCACCTCGCCGTGGAGCGCTCGGGCGCAAGCTACGTGGCGCGCGTGCGCGACGGCGACCCGGTCAACCGCCACCGGCCCTCGGTCGAGGTGCTGTTCGAGTCGGCGGCGCGCGCCGTCGGCCGCCACGCGCTCGGCGTGATGCTCACCGGGATGGGCGCCGACGGAGCGCGGGCGATGCGCGCGATGCGCGATGCCGGGAGCTGGAACATCGTCCAGGACGAGGCGAGTTGCGTCGTCTTCGGCATGCCGAGGGAGGCCATCGCAGCCGGTGCGGCGCACGAGGTGTTGCCGCTCGCGCAAATCGCGCCACGCCTGATGCAGCATCTGCGCGCCGGCGCCGGCCTCGCGGCCGCATGCCGCTGAAGCTTGGGCGCGGGCAGCCGAAAACCCCGGTGACAACGGAGATTCCCGCATGCGTTCCTCGATCCTCGCCGTGGACGATTCCGCCTCGATGCGCCGCATGGTGAGCTTCACGCTCACGCATGCCGGCTTCGACGTGGTCGAGGCGGTCGACGGCGTCGACGCGCTGGACAAGGCCCGGGCGCGCGCCTTCGACCTCGTGCTGACCGACCAGAACATGCCGCGCCTGGACGGCATCGGCCTCACGCGCCGGCTGCGCGACATGGCGGCGTTCAAGGCAACGCCGATCCTGATCTTGACCACCGAGTCCGGCGAAGAGATCAAGCTCGCCGGCCGCACTGCCGGTGCCACGGGCTGGATGGTCAAGCCCTTCGACCCCGCCACGCTGATCGACGTGATCCGCAAGGTCGTGTGTTGACGCGCCGCCCCGACCCCGAACCCGCACCCGCAACGCCATCATGACCGACCCCAAGCCCGCCAGCCCCAAGGCCGATGCCGGCATCGACCTGACCCAGTTCTACCAGGTCTTCTTCGAGGAGGCGGGCGAGAACCTCGACAGCCTTGAGCAGCATCTGCTCGGCATCGACATCGCGAGCGCCGACGACGAGGTGTTGAATTCGGTCTTCCGCTGCGCGCACTCGGTCAAGGGCGGCGCTGCGACCTTCGGCTTTGCCGACGTGGCCGAGCTCACGCACCGGATGGAATCGCTGCTCGACAAGCTGCGCAGGCACGAGCTCGCACCGACCGCGCGCATGGTCGACCTGCTGCTGCAGGCCGGCGATGCATTGCGCGCGCAGCTCGCGCGCCACAGCCAAGGCGGCGAGGGCACGGTGGTCGACACGGCTGCGCTGATGGCCGAGCTCGGCGCGCTGGCCACCGGCGCTGCAGCCGCGCTCGCGCCAGCGCCGGTCGCGGTCGCGACGCCGCCGTCCGCGTCCGCCGCACCAGGGACGACGCGCGAGCTCGAGCTCGTCGTCGGGCCGCTCGATCAGCCGGCGCAGGCCGACAGCCTGGTCGAGCTCTTTGCCGAGATCGTCGACCTGGGGCGCATTGCGCCGCTCGACGGCGGGCAGGCGGCCGACGGCATGCGGCGCTTTCGGGTCGAGACGACGAGCAGCGACGACGATCTGCTGAGCCTGTTCACCTTCCACGTCGCGCGCGACAAGCTCAGGCTGTTGCCGGCCGGCCCCGGCTACGGATTCCACGCCGGCGCGCCCGGCGCGCCGGCGCCGGCACGGGCGGTCGCCGTTGCCGGCACCTCCGACGCCGCACCGGCGAGCCTCGCGGCCTCGGCGCGCGGCGCCGCAACGCCTGCGCGCGCCGCATCCATGCCTGCGACTGTCGAGGCCGCGACGCTGCGCGTGTCGGTCGACAAGGTCGATCAGTTGATCAACCTCGTCGGCGAACTCGTGATCACGCAGGCCATGCTGGCGCAGAACAGCCAGAAGATGGATACCGCGCTCTACCAGCAGCTCGCCAAGAGCCTCGCCGACCTGGAGCGCAACACGCGCGACCTGCAGGAAGCGGTGATGTCGATCCGCATGATCCCGATGTCGGTCGTCTTCAGCCGCTTCCCGCGCATGCTGCGCGACCTCTCGGCCAAGCTCGGCAAGAAGGTCGAGTTCGTCACCCACGGCGAGGCGACCGAACTCGACAAGGGCCTGGTCGAGAAGATCACGGACCCGCTGACGCACCTGGTGCGCAACGCCTGCGACCACGGCATCGAGCTGCCCGCCGAGCGCGCCGCGCGCGGCAAGCCCGAAGCCGGCACGCTCACGCTCTCGGCCTCGCACCAGGGCGGCTCGGTCGTGATCGAGGTGCGCGACGACGGCCAGGGCCTGTCGCGCGCGAAGCTGCTCGCCAAGGCGCGCGAGAAGGGCGTCGCCGCGCCCGACAGCCTCAGCGACGCCGAGGTCTGGAGCCTGATCTTCGCGCCCGGCTTCTCGACCGCCGAGATCGTGACCGACGTGTCGGGCCGCGGCGTCGGCATGGACGTCGTCAAGCGCAACATCACCGCACTTGGCGGCACAGTCGAGATCGAGTCATCCGAAGGCTTCGGCATGAGCGTGCGGGTGCGGCTGCCGCTGACGCTGGCAATCATGGACGGCATGAGCGTGGCCGTGGGCGGCGAGTGCTACATCCTGCCGCTGGCGTCGGTGGTCGAGTCGTTCCAGGTCCGCGCCGACACCGTGCGCACGATCGGCGGCTCGGGCCAGGTGGTCCAGGTGCGCGACGAATACCTGCCCGTGGTCGCGCTCGACAAGGTGTTCGGCGTGCGCCGCTACGCCTGCGGCGACGACGATGCGGCGGGCCAGCCGGTGATGGTGGTCGTCGAGGCCGACGGCCTGCGCGCGGCGTTGATGGTCGACGAGCTGGTGGGACAGCAACAGGTCGTCGTGAAGAATCTCGAGGCCAACTACCGCAAGGTCAGCGACGTGTCGGGTGCCACCATCATGGGCGACGGGCGCGTGGCGCTGATCCTCGATGTCGGCTCGCTCGCGCGCCGGGCGCGTCACTGATCCCTTGCGCCGGGCCGGAAAACCCCTGTCAACTTCAAAGACGAATCCATGCAAGTGCAACCCAGAACCCAGGCCGTCGCGCCGCCCATCGCGACCGCGCTGCGCGAGTTTCTTGCCTTCAAGCTCGGCGCCGAGGAGTACGGCATCGACATCCTGCGCGTGCAGGAGATCCGCTCCTACGAGGCGCCGACGCGCATCGCCAACGCGCCCGCCTTCATCAAGGGCGTGATCAACCTGCGCGGCGTGATCGTGCCGATCGTGGACATGCGGATCAAGTTCGCGCTCGCTGCGGCGAGCTACGACGCGTTCACGGTCGTGATCATCCTCAACATCGGCCAGCGCGTGGTCGGCATGGTCGTCGACGCGGTGTCGGACGTGATCACGCTCGCACCCGAGCAGTTGCGCCCGGTGCCCGAGTTCAGCTCGGCGATCGCCACCGACCACCTGCTCGCGATCGGCGCCGTCGACGACCGCATGCTGATCCTGGTCGACATCGAGAAGCTGATGACGAGCCCCGCCATGGGTCTGGTCGAGGCGCCGACGCTGCAGTAGCGCCCGGCGGGCCCGTTCAGCGCCGCGCGTCCGCGCGCGGCGCCAGGCTTGCCGCAACCTCGCGCCACAGCGCCTGGTAGCGCTGCTCGAACTCGCGGTGCAGCCCGCTGTGCGATCCGCCGTCGAAGAACTCGAGCTGCTTGTTGCCCCTGGCCGCGTCGTACAGGCGTTGCGTGTGCTGTGGCGGCACGGTCTTGTCGGCGCCGCCCGAGAGAAACCACTTGGGGGCATCGATGGCGCCGATCTTGCCGATCGAATCGAACTGCTGCGTCACCAGCGGTAGCGCGAGGAAGCCGAGCGGGCTCACGTCGCGCACCATGTCGGGCATCGAGGTCATGCCCGACTCGATGACGAGCGCGCCGTAGGCGAGCGGGTCGCGGTAGCGCAGCGCGAGCTCGATGGCCACGCCGCTGCCCATCGAATGGCCGAAAATCACGCGAGAATGTGCGTCGGGCGCGCGGCGGGTGAATTCGGCCCAGGTGCGCTCGGCATCTTCCATGATGCTCTGCTCCGAGGGCAGCAGTCGCGAGCTCTCGCCCCAGCCGCGATAGTCCACCGCCAGCACCGAAAAGCCGGCGGCGTGGATGGCTGCGATCTTGGGCTGGTTGAAGATCAGGTTGCGAAAGGTGCCATGCAGGTACAACACAGCGGGCGCCGCCGGATCGTCGGCGGCGATCCAGACCGCGCGCAGGCGTTGCGGCTCGGCGCTCGCCTGCACCGGCGGCAAGGCGAGCCACAGCAACTCGTCGTGTGCGGAGACGGGCTTCCAGTCGGCCATCGAGCCGGGGGTGGGCCGGTAGACCTTGGCGCGCTGCTGGGTGTCGATCCAGGCGCAGCCCGACAACGCGGCGGCCAGCGCGGCCCAGGCGGCCCAGATCCCGAGACGATGCAAGCTCAAACCCAAGAAGCGACTCCGATGACAGCGAACAAGACGACGATCACGAACACTCTGCGCGCCGCCGCCGCACGCCGCCGTCGCCTCGGCGCGCGCCTCTGGGCGCTCGCGCTCGGCGGCTCGCTCGCCCTCGGCGCCGCGGCGCAGGACCAGCCCTCCGGCGGCACCCGGTTTTTCAGCCTCGACGGGCTGGAGCTGACCGCGAGCCCGTACACGCTGCACTTCCACCCCAGCGACGAGCACGAGTACGTCTACCAGATCGGCCTCATCAAGCACCTGAAGGACCGGTGGATCGTCGGCGCCAACTACTTCTCGAATTCCTTCGGCCAGCCGAGCGGGTATGTGTACGTGGGCCAGCGCTACGACAACCTGCCCGGCTTCGAGCGATGGTACCTGCAGTGGAACGTCGGCATCCTGTACGGCTACGTCGAGCCCTACGAGAACAAGGTGCCGTTCAACGTCAACGGCTTCTCGCCCGGCTTCGTGCCCAGCGTCGGCTACAAGTTCACCGACCGCATCTACGGCGAACTCGACCTGCTCGGCACCTCGGGGCTGATGTTCTCGCTCGTCTTCCCGCTCGGGAAGAGCCCTAACTGATCGATAGTCGCGGGCGCGCCGGCAGCGCCTTCGGAACTTTGTACGGCCAAGCCTCGGGCAGCGCGAGGGCAAGGCGGCGGAGTTGGGACTCCGTCTCGAAGTGTACGCGTGAGGCAGAGCGATCGCCGCGCTGGTCGGTCCGGACGCGCGCGCCGGTCACTTCTTCGAGAGCGGGAACCGCCACTTCCCTTCTTCCTTCTTGGGCTCGTCGCTGACGAAGTGCTCTCCAAGATACACGCTCTTCTCGAACAGGTGGATCGCCTTCGCGGGATCCCCCCAGCAGTTGTAAAGGCTTAAGTTTCCGTAGAGCAATTCCTGCTCAGGCGTGCCGGTTTCCTGGCCACAGTAGTCCAGGCCGCAAGCCGTCTTGTGGTTGATCGCCGAGTTGTTGTTGAACAGCACAAGGTCGCCGTTCGCAGCCACGTTGATTCCTGCGCCCTTCGTGTGGTCGAAACCGAAGCGCTTTCCGAGATCGGGCTTGGCGTACTTTGGCCTACTACGAGTGGAGGAAACGCAGGTTCGACGTCTGGGCAGGCTGAGGACATCGCGCAGAGCCTTCGCGCTTCATCGAGTACCTTGCTGTAGAGCGCCGCATCATCTTCGGCGTTTCGAACGTAGATCCCCATCTCCGAGTTGTTGCGTTGGCTTGATTCGTGTAGGTTCATGCTGCCGACGATGGCACCACGTTCGCTTACATAGCACTTCGCATGAAGTCTGGGCAGATCCAGGACCGGGTCGGCACACTCGGCCAGCGACTCCAACGACTCCTGCGACTCCTGCAAGTTCTCAACCCTGCATGCGACCGTGATCTTCACACCCGCTTGCCTGCGCTCCACCAGCAGTTGACGAATCTTCGGCGCAAGCTTGATGTACGGTGAGATGAGCAGGATCTCCAGCTCTGCCTCCTGTAGCAACTTCTCGAGGTGGTAGTTCAGGCCACTGGTCGTCAGAAACTCAGGCACAGTCGATGTCCTCGGTATGTGTTCCTTGCCGCGTCCGTCGCTGATCTCAATCGCGCAGCGGCAGGTAACGCACCGACAGCACCCCCTCGATCGCCGCGATGCCGGCCAGCGCCGCCGCATCGACCGGGCTGTCGACGTCGACGAGCGTGTAGGCCATCTCGCCGCGCGACTTGTTGACCATGTTGTGGATGTTCAGCCCCGCGCGCGCCATGGTGGTCGAGATCTGGCCCAGCATGTTGGGCACGTTGGCGTTCGCGATCGCGACCCGGTGTGCAGACTCGCGCGCCATCGCCACAGCGGGGAAGTTCACGGCGTTGGCGATGTTGCCGTGCTCGAGGAAGTCGCGCACCTGCGCCACGACCATGACGGCGCAGTTCTCTTCCGCCTCGCGCGTCGAGGCGCCCAGGTGCGGCAGCGCGACCACGCGCTCGTTGCCCGCCAGCGCCGCGCTCGGGAAGTCGCACACGTACCAGGCCAGGTGCTTGCGCGCGAGCGCCGCGACGACCGCGGCATCGCTGACCACGCCATCGCGCGCGAAGTTGAGCAGCACGCTGCCGGGCCGCATCTGGCCGATGTTGTCGGCGTTGACGAGGTCGCGCGTCGCGGCAACGAGCGGTACGTGCAGCGACACGAAGTGCGAGTGCCTCAGCACCTCGACGACGCTCGCCGCTTTCTTCACCTGCGCCGGCAGGCTCCACGCGGCATCCACCGTGATCTCGGGGTCGAAGCCGAGCACGTTCATGCCGAGCTTGATCGCCGCGTCGGCGACCAGGCAGCCGATCTTTCCGAGCCCCACGATGCCGAGCGTCTGCCCGGCGAGTTCGTACCCGGCATAGGCCTTCTTGCCGTCCTCGACCGCCTTGTCGAGATCCGGGCTCGCGGTGTCGAGCGCAGCGACGAAGGCGAGCGCCGGTGCGAGGTTGCGCGCCGCGATCAGCATCCCGGCGACGACGAGCTCCTTGACCGCATTTGCGTTCGCGCCCGGCGTGTTGAACACCGGTACGCCGCGCGCGCTGAGCGCCTTGACCGGGATGTTGTTCGTGCCCGCGCCGGCGCGGCCGACGGCGAGCACGCTGGCCGGTAGTTCGAGAGCGTGCAGGTCGGCCGAGCGCAGCAGCACCGCGTCGGGTTCGGCCACGTCCTTGCCCACCTTGTAGCGCTCGGCGGGCAGCTGCTTCAGGCCGTTCGCGGAGATCTGGTTGAAGACTTGAACCTTGAAACGCGCCGCATCAGCCATGGCTGGCCTCGAACTCGCGCATGTACGCCACGAGCGCCTTCACACCCTCGACCGGCATTGCGTTGTAGATCGACGCGCGCATGCCGCCCACCGAGCGGTGGCCCTTCAACTGCACCATGCCGCGTGCCTCGGCGCCCTTCAGGAAGGCCGCGTCGAGCGATTCGTCCTTCAGCTTGAACGGCACGTTCATCAGCGAACGGTCCTCGCGCGCAACCGGGTTCGAGTAGAACGAGGTCGAGTCGAGATAGTCGTACAGGATCGCCGCCTTGGCACGGTTGTGCGCCTCCATCGCGGCGAGCCCGCCCTGCGCCTTGATCCACTTGAACACGAGGCCGGCGATGTAGATCGAGTAGGTGGCCGGGGTGTTGAACATCGAGTCGTTCTCGGCCTGCAGCGCGAAGTCGAAGGCCGAGGGCGTGATGGGCAGCGCCTTGCCGAGCAGGTCGTCGCGCACGATCACGATCGTCGCGCCGGCGGGGCCGATGTTCTTCTGCGCGCCGCCGTAGATCAGGCCGTAGCGGCTCACGTCGACGGGGCGCGACATGATGTTGCTCGACATGTCGGCCACGAGCGGCACGCTGCCGGTGTCGGGCGTCCAGTGGTACTCGACGCCGCCGATGGTTTCGTTGGAGCAGATGTGCACGTAGGCCGCGTCGGGGTCGAGCTTCCACTCCGATTGCCTCGGCACGCGGGTGAAGTTGTCGGCCTCGGCGCTCGCGGCGACGTTGACCTTGCAGTACTTCTTGGCTTCCTTGATCGACTTCTTGGACCACTCGCCGGTGTTCACGTAGTCCGCGCCCGCGTGGCCGCGCAGCAGGTTCATCGGGATGATCGCGTTCTCGCCGATCGCGCCGCCCTGCAGGAACAGCACCTTGTAGTTGGCCGGCACGCCGAGCAGCTCGCGCAGCAGGCTTTCCGCTTCGGCATGGATGGAGATGAACTCCTTGCCGCGGTGGCTCATCTCCATCACCGACATGCCCGAGCCGTGCCAGTCGAGCATCTCGTCGGCCGCCTGGCGCAGCACCGGTTCGGGCAGCGCGGCGGGGCCGGCGCTGAAGTTGAAAACGCGGGTCATGATGGGTGCAGCCTCCGGGGATGGACGGGAAAGGCGCCGGGCTCGACGCAGGCGCGCAGCATACAGCGCCGTCGCGCGGCGCCGCCTGGCGCCCGCGCGGCGCACGCGCGCGGGTTGCGGCAGGTCAATCCGGCCCCGCCCGGGCGCGGCAAGCTCGGGCCTGCGCGGCGCGTGTCGCGCAGGGAGTCGAAATGTCGCTCAGCCGAGTCTGCGTCGTCGTTTGCGTGCTGGTGCTGGCCGGCTGCGCGATCGGGCCGCGACACCAGGCCATCGATGCCGCCGCGGCGGCGCGCCTGCGCAGCGTCGTCATCGTCCAGCCGCCGGATCAGGCACGCTACAGCAGCGCGATCTCCGATCCTGGGCCCATGGTCACCGGCGGTCCGCCCGCGCTGGCCGTGCTGCAACTCGGCGTCCTGCTGGCGCTGGTCGCCGATGCGCAGCACAAGGGTGCGCAACTGACCGCGGCGGTCGAGCCGCTGCAGCCGCGGCTGCAGGAACGCCTGGCCGAACTGCTGCGCGAAGGCCTTGCGGCGCAAGGCTTCGAGCCGCGCATCGTCGTCGCGCCCGCGCTCGGCGGCGGCGGCGGGACGGCGACCTGGCTGCGCGGCCAAGCCATCGACGACGCGCTCGGCTGGCTGCGCGGGCAGGGGCCGGCCGATGCGGCCCTCGTGTTCCTGCTCGACGCCGGCGTGTCGAAGGACCCGTCGACGCAGGTGTGGTGCCCGACCCTCGCCGCCACCGTGCGCGGCGTGGACCTTGTCTCGGGCAGCGTGCTCTACGAGGACAGCTTCGGTGTCGGGTGCGCAAAACCCGCGCTCGACCTGCGCCGCATCGACAGCGCGGCCGAGCATCGCTTCGAGAGCTTCGACGCGCTGCTCGCCGATCCCGCGCGTGTGCGCGACGGCTGGTATGCGGGCCTCGGCCTGATCGCCGACGCGATCCTCCACGACATCGAGCGCCGGGCGGCGCCCTGAGGTCCGGGCCTCGGGCAGGCGACCGGCGCGTTCGAAGCGCGCCGCGCGAAGCTGCCGCTCAGCGGTCGTAGCACTTGAGCACGTACTTGCCCGGCGCCTCTCCGATCGCCGCGCCGCGCGGCAGGGGCTTGGCTGCGTGCTTGCGCGACGAATGCGCCGCCAGCCACTGCTGCCACGCCGGCCACCACGAGCCCTCGTGGCGCGGCGCGTCGCGCTCGTAGTCGCCGGGCTCGATCCACGGGCCGTGTTCGGGCCGAGTTGCGATCTGGTAGCTGCGGCCCGCGTGGCCCGGTTCGGAGACGATGCCGGCGTTGTGCCCGCCGCTGGCCAGCGCGAAGGTGATCTCGGCCTCGCACAGGTGGTGCAGCTTGTACACCGAGCGCCACGGCGAGACGTGGTCGCGGGTGGTGCCGACGACGAACATCGGCCAGCGCAGGTCGGCCAGCGAGACGACTCGGCCGTGGCGCCCGCCGATGCGGTACGCGCCGGTCGCGAGCGCGTTGTGCAGGTACAGCGACGTGAGGTACTCGTTGTGCATGCGCGCCGGCATGCGCGTGGTGTCGGTGTTCCACGCCATCAGGTCACTCGGTTGCTCGCGCTCGCCCATCAGGTATTCGCGCATGCGCCGCGTCCAGACGAGGTCGCGCGAGTGCAGGAACTGGAACGACCCCGCCATCTGCCCGCCGGTCAGGTAGCCCTTCTCGCGCATGATCTCGCGCAGGTAGGCGACCTGGCTCTCGTCGATGAAGAGACCCAGCTCGCCGGGCTCGGAAAAATCGGTCTGCGCGGCGAGCAGCGTGATCGTCTGCAGCCTGGGCAGGCGCTTCGCATCCGCCACGACGCCCTGGCCGCCGAGCGCCGCCGCGGCGATCGCGACCATCGTGCCGCCCAGGCAGTAGCCGGCCAGGTGCACCGGCGCCGGCTTGGGGCCGCCGAGCTCGCCGATGCGCGCCAGCGCGTCGAAGATGCCGAGCTGCAGATAGTCGTCCATCGTCAGCTCGTGGTCCGCGGCGTCGGGGTTCAGCCACGACAGCATGTACACCGTGTGTCCCTGGCGGGCGAGGTAGCGCACGAGCGAGTTGTGCGGCGAGAGGTCGAGGATGTAGTACTTGTTGATCCACGACGGCACGATGAACACCGGCTCCGGATGCGCCGCCCCGGTCTGCGCGTCGTAGCGGATCAGCTCGACGAGCCGGTTGCGCAACACCACCTTGCCTGGCGTCGTGGCCACGTCGCGGCCAAGCTTGAAGTGCGCTTCGCGCTGCGCCGCATGCTTTTCGGCCGGCTCGGTCGCCAGATCCTCGAGCCAGTTGCCGATGCCGCGCATCAGCGGCCCGCCGTAGGCCTTGGCGTTCTCGTGCAGCACGACCGGATTGGTCGGCAGCCAGTTGGCCGGCGTCATGAAGCCGAGCGCCTGGCGCGCAAAGAAGTCGGTCAAGTCGCCATGGTGGCGCGTCATGCCCGGCAGTCGCGCCGCCTCGCGCCACCAGGTCTCGGCGTTGCGAAAGCCCGAGCGCATCACGTTGAACGGCCACGCCGCCCAGGCCTCGTGGCGGAAGCGCGGGTCGTCGTCGGCGGCGCCGACCTGCCCATCGTCGGCGCCGCGCAGCGTGTCGCGGCCGAGCTGCACGGCGAGCGCGGCAAGGTCCATCTGCCGCCCCGGCGACACGCCGAGGTGCCAGGCCCAGTCGGCATACGCGAGCGCCAGCGAGACCGGCGACAAGCCTCCGGTCAGCGGCAGCGCGGCGGCGTGCAGTTCGCGGTCGAGGCGCTCGGTGGGCGTCTCCTCGTGGTGCTCGGGCGTCGGGTTGTGCATGGCGACAGGTGCGGTTCGGGGCCGCGAGAACTCGGCAATGCGAGCATTGTGCGGCCGGCGGTCCCGCCGCGCATTGATCTAGGGAGGCAACTGCGCGGCCCTCACCGCCGTCATGCAGAATCGCCGCACCGACCGTTTGCGGCCCCATTCGCGTCTTGCGCGCCGAAATCATGCCAACCTGGGGACGCCGAGTCCTGTGCGTGCTGGCGGCCCTGCTGGTGGCGCTGGCGGGCCTGGCGACGTGGCTGCTGCGCAGCTTCGATGGCGAGCGCGTCAAGCGTTCCGCGATCGACTGGATGCAAGCCGAGCACGGGCGCGAACTCGTCATCGAGGGCCCGCTGACGCTTCGGCTCTGGCCGCAGCCGGCGGTCACGGTGCAGGGCGTTCGCCTGTCGGAGCCGGGCCAGCCGGGGCAGCGCTTTGCCACGATCGAGGAGGCGTCGTTGACGCTGCGCCTGGAGCCCTTGCTGGCCCGGCGGGAGATCGCGGTTGACCGGATCACGGCACACGGCGTGAAGCTGCGGCTGCGGCGCGACGCCGACGGGCGACGCAACGTGGCCGATCTGCTGTCCCGCGCGGCCGGCAGCGGCGGCCGCGAGCGACGGCCCGCCAGCCCCTGGGCGATCGAAGGCGTCGTGCTCGATCAGATGGAACTCGACGTGGCCGACGCCCTCACCGGCGTGTCGGGGCGCGTGGCGGTGCAGCAGTTCAGCCTCGGCCGCTTCGGCCCCGGCCTGGTCTCGCCGCTGCACCTGCAAGGGCAGGCCGTGCTCAAGCAGCCGGCGCTGAGTGCCGCACTCGTGCTCGATGCCGGCCTGGAACTGCTGCCGGCGGCGGTGGCCGGCGCGCCGCCGGTCGTGCGGCTCGACAAGCCGAGCCTGCAGTTGCGCGGCCAGGGCTTCGGCGTCGAGGCGCTCGACGCGCGCCTGCAGGCTGCGTCGGCCCGGCTCGACTACGGTGCCGCCGCCGGCTTCGGCGACAGTCGCGTCGATCTCGACGGCGTGCAACTGCAATTCGGCGGCACCTGGCTCGGCTGGCAGATCGGCAGCGGTCGGCTCGGCCTGGGGCGGCTGCGCCTGGACCTGCACCGCCGCGCGCTCGACATCGCGCAGCTGGCGCTGACCCTCCAAGGGCAGCGCGGCAAGACGACGCTCGACGCGCAGTTCGACTGGTCAGCGCTGAACGTGGTCGGCGAGTCGCTGCAGGGCGGGCCGGTCAGCGGCCGTCTCGCGCTCGGCGGCGACGAGAGCCTGCAGCTGCGCTTGAGTTCGCAGGCGCCCGGCGGCCGGTTCGAACGCATCACCTTGCCGGCGCTGCACGTCGACGTCGACGGCCGCATCGGGCCGAGCGCGGTGCGCGGGCAAGCCGAGGCGACGCTGGTGCTGGAGCCGAGCCCGCTGGCCGCCGCGCTCGACCCGTTGACGCTGGCCCTGAACTTCAACGATCCCGCGTTGTCGACGATGCAACTGGCGCTCGACGGCCGGGCGCAGCTCTCGGAGCATGCCGGCACCGCGCGCGTCACGGGCACGATCAATGACCAGCGGGTCGAAGCCCGCATCGACGCGGCGCTCGACCGGCCGCGGCCCTTCGTCGACATCGATGCCAGCTTCGGCACGCTCGACCTCAATCGCTTCGTCGCCCCGGCGAACCGGGCTGCCGCAACGGCGCCGACCGCCGCGGCGACGCCGGTGGACCTGCAGGCGCTGCAGTGGGCCGATGCGCGCCTGCGCCTCAAGGCAGCGCGGCTGCTGCGCCCGCCGTACCGCATCGACGGGCTCGACGTCGACGCGGCGATCGACAACGGCGTGCTCGACCTGCGGCGCCTCGTCGGCCGCGCCTGGGGCGGGCGCTTCGAAGCGAGCGGCAGCGCCGACAGCGCGAGCGCCCAGCTCGGCCTGCGCCTGCGCGCCGACGGCGTGGACCTGCGCACGCTGCTCGCCGAGACGATCGGCTACGACGGCCTGCAGGGCCGCGGCCGCATCGACGCCGACCTGCGCAGCCGCGGCGCCACGGTGGGGGCGGTGCGTGCGGCGCTGGCGGGCCGTGCCGCGCTGGCGCTGCAGCCCGCTGCGATCCGTGGCGTCGACCTCGCGCAGACCCTGCGCGGCTGGCGCACGGCGGCGCAGGCCGGCAACGACGCGGTGGCCGCCAGCGCCGGCCGCCAGACCGACTTCAGCCAGCTCGGCGCGAGCTTCGACATCCGCGACGGCGTTGCGCGCAGCACCGACCTCGATGGCCGCAGCGACTTCCTGCGCGTCGCCGGCGAGGGCACGATCGACCTGGTGCAGGGCCGCGTCGACTACCTGCTGCGGGCGCGGGTCGAAGGCACCTCGACCGGCCGCGCCGGCCCCGAGATGGCGATGCTCAATGGCGTGACGGTGCCGGTCGAGTTGCACGGCCTGTTCGGCAGCGTCGAGTGGCAGGTGCGCTGGGGGCCGTCAGCGCGGCCGTTGCCGCGCTCTCGGTGCCCAACGCGGTGCTCGGTACGGTGGGCGGCGTGACGCGCGGCGCGACCGGCGTGCTGCGCGGTGCGGCGGGCGCGCTGCGCGGCGGCGCGCAGGGCACGGCGCGGAAGCCGCCGCCCTGACGCGCGGCGGCGCCGTGCGCGCTGCGCGGCTCGTGCCGGTTGCCGACCGTGCGGACCCGGATCAGAAGAGGACGTAGCGCTGCGCCATCGGCAGCACCGAAGCCGGCTCGCAGGTCAGCAGCACGCCGTCGGCGCGCACCTCGTAGGTCTGCGCGTCGATATGCATCCGGGGCAGGTAGTCGTTGAGCCGCATGTCGCGCTTGCCGATGGCGCGGCAGCCTTTCACCGCGGCGAGGGACTTGCGCAGGCCGAGGGTGGTGCCGAGACCCGCAGCCACCGCCGCCTGGCTCATGAAGGTCAGCGAGCCGCGCGCGAGCGCGCCGCCGAAGCTGCCGAACATCGGCCGGTAGTGCACCGGTAGCGGCGTCGGGATGCTCGCGTTGGGGTCGCCCATCGCGGCCAGCGCGATGAAGCCGCCCTTGAGCATGAGGCTCGGCTTGACGCCGAAGAGCCGCCGAACTCGCCGACCAGTACCTGGTGATGGAGCGCGGCCAGATCGTGCAGCGCGGCCGGGGTCGCGACATGGAGGCGCAAGGGGCGCGGGCGCGGGTCTCGATTTGACCGAAGGCAAGCCAAGGCGACGGCGCTCTTGCACGCCGCCCGCGGGCCGCGCACGATGGCGGGCCGCCGGATCGCGGCGCCACGGGCCCTGTTCGCGCCATGGATTTCGAGTTTTCCGAACGCAGCGCCGCGCTGCAGACCCGCGTGCGCGATTTCATGCAGCGCCTCGTCCTGCCGTCCAACCGCGACTGGCACCGCTGGGCCGACGAGGGCGTCTACCCGCTCGATGTGATCGACCCGATCAAGGCCCAGGCCAGGGCCGCCGGGTTGTGGAACCTGTTCCTGCCCGCGCTGCGCGACGACGAGCCCGGGACGCGCCTGTCCAACCTCGACTACGCACCGCTGGCCGAGATCATGGGGCGCATCCCGTGGGCGGCCGAGGTCTTCAACTGCAGCGCGCCCGACAGCGGCAACATGGAGCTGCTGCACCTGTTTGCGACGCCCGCGCAGCGCGAGCGCTGGCTGCGCCCGCTGCTCGAGGGCGAGATCCGCTCCTGCTTCGCGATGTCGGAGCCCGATGTCGCGTCGAGCGATGCCACGAATCTGCAGACGCGCATCGCGCGCGACGGCGACGGCTATGTCGTCAACGGCCGCAAGTGGTTCGTCACCGGGCCGCTGCACCCGCGCTGCCAATTGGCCGTCGTGATGGGCGTGTCGGACGATGCGCCCGGCGCCGACCCGCATCGGCGCCATTCGATGCTGCTCGTGCCGATGGATGCGCCGGGCCTGGTGGTCGAGCGCAACATCCCGGTCCTGCAGCACCGCGCCGTCGAAGGGCACTGCGAGATGTTGTTCCGCAATGTGCGCGTGCCGGCCGAGAACCTGCTTGGCGAAGAGGGCGCAGGCTTCGCGATGGCGCAGGCGCGCCTGGGCCCGGGGCGGGTGCACCACTGCATGCGCAGCATCGGCCAATGCGAGCTCGCGCTCGAACTGCTGTGTGACCGCGCGCTCGAGCGCAAGGCCTTCGGCAGCGCGCTTTCTGGCCACGCCAACATCCGCGACTGGATTGCCCTGTGCCGGATCGAGATCGACCAGGCGCGGCTGCTCGTGCTGCGCGCCGCGTGGCGCATGGATCGCGACGGCAACGCCGCGGCGCGCACCGACGTGTCGGCGATCAAGGTGCTCGTCGCGCAACTGCAGACGCGCATCGTCGACCGCGCGATGCAGGTCTTCGGCGCGATGGGCCTCGCGCCCGATACGCCGCTGGCCTACCTCTACACCTGGGGCCGCGCGATGCGCTTTCTCGACGGGCCGGACGAGGTGCATCTCGGCGTCGTCGCCCGGCACGAGCTGGCGCAGGCGCGCGGGCGGCGCGGCGTGGCGGCGGACTATCTGCTGCCCCCGGCCCCGCACGGCGATGTCAGGCGCCCGGCTGAAGGGTCTTGAGCGACGCGCTTCGCTTCGACTCAGCCTCTCAGGTCCGCCCGACCTGCGGCGCGCCCGGGTGAGCGCCCCAGAAGCCGGCGTGCAGCGCCGCTATCTCGGCCTCGACCTCGGGCACGGGGCCGATCACCTGCACCGCCTTCTGGCCGCGCGCGAACACCTCGCGGCAGGGCAGGTCCATGGTCGGGTTCTCGGCGTGGTTGCCGGTGAGCAGCAACAGGCGGCGTTCTTCGAGCCCGTAGACAAGGCGGCCGATGTTCGCCCAGTACTGTGTGCCGGCGCACATGCAGCAGGGCTCGACGTTCGTGACCAGCGTGCAGCGCCACAGGTAATCCGGCGCGAAGTTCAGCACCGCCGTGCGCGCGAGCACGCTCTCGGCATGGTTGACGGTGTCGACATTGCCCTGCTCGGCGAGCACGGTCTCGTGGTCGGGCGCGACGAGAATCGCACCGAACGGATGCCGCCCGAGCGTCATCGCGCGCGCGCCGACGGCATTCGCGCGGCGCAGATGGCGCACGAACTGCGCGCGGCTTGGCTCGTCCATCGCGACACTCAAGCGGCGTTCGACCCGCGATGCGCCCAGCCGGTGGTGCGCTTCTCGATCACCGAGAACAGCTCGTACATGCCCATCGCCATCGCACCGACGACGACGAGGCCCGAGAACGCCAGGCCCATCTGCATCGACGAGCCGGCCGAGATCAGCAGGTAGCCGATACCCTCGTTGCTCGCTGTCATCTCCGAGACCGTGGTGCCGACGAAGGCGAGCGTGATCGCGACCTTGAGCGAGCCGAAGAAGTAGGGCATCGAGCGCGGCAGGCCGACCTTGACGAGCACGTCCCAGCGCCTGGCGCCGAGCACGCGCAGCACGTCCTCGAGCTCGGGTTCGAGCGTCGCCAGCCCGGTGGCGATGTTGACCATGATCGGGAAGAACGAGATCAGGAATGCGGTCAGGATCGCCGGCCCGGCGCCGATGCCGAACCAGACGACGAGGATCGGCACGAAGGCCGCCTTGGGCAGCGCGTTGAAGCCCGTCATCAGCGGGTACATGGCGCTGTAGGCGAGGCGCGAGCTGCCCATCAGGAAGCCGAGCAGCACGCCCACCGCGATCGCGATCGCAAAGCCCACCATCGTGACCCAGAAGGTGCGCCAGGCGTGGCCGAGGATGGTGCCGCGATGCTCCCAGGTCTGCTCGACGATGCGCCAAGGGCTGGGGAAGATGAACTCGCTGACCGAGAAGCCGCTGCAGATGCCCTGCCACAGCGCGAGCGTGGCGACGAGCAGCAGCAGCGGCGACCAGCGCTCCAGGGCCTTGTTCACGCGCCAACCCCCGCCGGCTTGCGCAGCGCGCCGATGTGGCCGCGCAACTCGTGCACGATGTCGGTGAAGTGCGTCGTGTAGGTCACCTCGAGGTCGCGCGGACGTTCGAGGTCGATGTCGCGCCGCACGACGATGCGCCCCGGCCCCTTGCTCATCACGTAGACCGTGTCGGCGAGGAACACGCTCTCGCGCAGGTCGTGCGTGACGAGGATGACGTTGAAGCGCTGCGCCGCATGCAGGTCGCGCAGCGTGCACCACAGCTCCTCGCGCGTGAAGGCGTCGAGCGCGCCGAAGGGCTCGTCGAGCAGCAGCATGCGCGGCTCGTGGATCAGCGCGCGGCAGATCGACGCGCGCTGCTGCATGCCGCCCGAGAGCTGCCACGGGAACTTGTCCTCGTAGCCGGCGAGGCCGACGGTGGCGAGCAGCCGGCAGGCGCGCTCGCGAAACTGGTCGCGCTGGCGCTTGAACTGCGAGCGGTAGGGTTCGACGATCTCGAGCGGCAGCAACACGTTGTCCAGCGTCGTGCGCCAGGGCAGCAGCGACGGCGCCTGGAACGCCATGCCGCTGATCTTCAAGGGCCCGGTGACCGGCGCGCCGCCGATGCGGATGCTGCCGCGGCTGGGCATCTTCAGGCCCGTCGTCAGCTTCATGAACGTGGACTTGCCGCAGCCCGACGGGCCGACGATGGCGATGAACGCGCCCTCGGCGGCGGCGAGCGTGATGTCCTCGACCGCGAACTGGCCCTGGGCGAGCAGCTCGTCGTTGTAGGCGAGCCAGACGCCCTGGAAGTCGACGAAGGGCGCCCCGACGCCGGCCCCCCCAGCAGCCGCAGCGGTCACTTCTTCGGCGCCGCGGCGAAGAGGTCGCGTTCGGCGGCGCTCGGCAGCAGGCTGCCGTTCCAGATCGCGGCCGGGTTCACGCGGTCCTTGGTCGCGAAGGCGTCCGAGACCTGGCTCGCCATCAGCGACAGGCGCGGCGCGAGCGCGTTGCCGAATCCTTCGGACTTGGCGTCGGGCGTGAGCACGGTTGCGTCGAGGCAGAGCTTCAGGCGCCGCAGTTCGAGCGCCTCGTTGATGATGCCGTCGCGCGCCTTGACGGTCGCGATGCCGGCCTTGGGGTCGGCGATCACGTCCTTCATGCCCTTGGAGAACGCACGCAGGAAGGCCTTCACCGCCTCGGGGTTCTTCTTCAGGAACTCCTCGCCGACGATGATCGCGTTGCCGTACAGCTTGACGCCGTACTGTGGGTAGGGCAGCACGACCACGTCGTCGGCCTTGACGCCGCGCGCCTCGAGGTTGAGCAGCGAGGTGAACGAGAAACCGGTGATCGCGTCGACATCGCCGCGCACCAGCATCGTCTCGCGCAGCGGCGGGTCCATGCTCGTCCACGCGACGCCGGTCACGCTGTTGGCCTTGGCGAAGATCGGAAAGGCCTTGCGCCCGGCGTCGAACACCGGCGCGCCGAGCTTCTTGCCATTCAGGTCGGCGGGCGCCTTGATGCCCGACTTCTTCAGCGCCAGCACTGCCGCCGGCGTGTTGTTGTAGACCATCATCACCGCGACCGGCTTGTTGGGGGCGGTCGGGTTGTTGGCGTGGAACTCCATCAGCGCGGCAAGGTCGGCGAAGCCCATGTCGTAGGTGCCCGATGCGACGCGCGTGACGGTGCCGCCCGAGCCGTTGCCGGCGTCGATCGTGACGTTGAGCTTCTCGTTCTTGAAGTAGCCCTTGGCCGCAGGCACGAGGAACATCGCCGCCGGCCCCTCGAAGCGCCAGTCGAGCTGGAACTTGACCGGCGTTTCCTGGGCCGCGGCCAGCAGCGGGGCGGTGGCAAGAACCGCCAGGGCGGCGCGGCGGGTGATCGATGCGAATGCCATCTGTCTGGTTCCTCGGCGACGGAGCGCGTTGATGATGCGAGCTGAAGCGCCGCGCATTCTCGCATCGCGCGCCGCGCAGCGCCTCGGGGCAAGCCCCTGTCAGGCGGGCTTGCGAGTGCAGGCAAGTCGAGCCCCGTGACGCCTGCGGCTTCGCCCCCGCAAGGGGGACTCGCCCGCTTGGGGCAGCCCCGCGCGGGCGATCGCCCGGCTTCGCCGGTCGTGTCGGATCGCGGTGGCGGGCCCAGCGCTTCCAGGTCGGCGAGACCCACGACGGGCCGGGCGTCGAGCCACTCGACAGACTCTCCGAGGTCGCGGTCCGTCAGCGCGGCGGCGCATCTGGCGCGATGCCCATGCGCCGGCTCCAGCCGGGCAGGCGGCGCTCCATGCTGCGCACGGTGCCCTCGTGCACGCGCTGGCGCAGCGCTTGCTCGCCGCGCGCAGGCGCGGCGAGGGCCTGGCGCGCCCTGTGGGTGCTTTGCGTGGCGGCCGCGCCACCGACGGGCAACAGGAACAGGTCGCTCGGGTTGGCAGCGTCGGGCGACGACATCGCCAACAGCGGCAGGAACTGCGTCGCGCCCGCCACCAGGCCTTGGTAGTCGCCGAGAAAGAGCCCGGCATCCACGCGCGGCGCGGCGCCGAGGTCGAACGGCGTCCAGAGCGCGGTCTCGGCCCAGGTCTGGCCGTCGCGCGACGTGAGCAGCCATGCCTGCGCGAGCGTCGCGCCGGGCCGGTCGGGGCGCAGGTCGTAGTGCGTCAGGCCGACCGTGCCGTCGGCGCGCATGGCGAGGGCGGGCGTGAACGCGGCGACCGCGGCGTCGCGGTTGACGGCGACCGGAAGGCTCCAGGTCTGGCCTGCGTCGAGCGAGCGCGAGACCGCGATCGCATCGCGCAGCCCGCCGCTGAAGCGGCTGTCCTGCCACGCGACCCAGAGCACGCCGCCCGGGCCGGCGGCGATGGTGGGGAGGATCGCGCCGTCGCGGATGGGCGTGCCGTCGTCGGGGTCGCGCGCGCCGACACCCTGCATGTCGGCAATGCGCCGGGGCGCCGACCAGGTCTGGCCCTGGTCGGCCGAGCGGATCACGCCCAGGCTGTTGCGCGCCCTGCCGGCCACGATGTCGATCTGCGTGAACACGTTGACGAGCAGGCCGCGCGCCGGGCCGTCGGCGATCACGACGATGCGGTTGCCTATCGTCTGGCTCGTCAGGCCCGGGTTGAAGATCATGCGCGCCGGCTCCCAACTGCGGCCGGCGTCGGTCGAGCGCGCAAACCAGGTCGGCCCGCCGCCGGTCGCCGCGAGCCGGTCCCACACGGCGTAGACGAAGTCGGCGTCGGTCGGGTCGGCGCTGAGCGTGTTCTTGTCGTTGAAGACTGCCGCACCATCGGCGATCAGCGTCGCCGGCGTGCTCCAGGTCAGGCCGCCGTCGGTCGAGCGGCTTGCGAGCATGGCGCTCATCGACGCCGATCCCGCGCTGCCCGAGAACGCGAGCGCCATCAGGTGCACGCTGCCGTCGGGGCCGATGTCGACCCAGGGGTCGGACGCGCGCTCGTAGTCGCCGCCGCCTGCCGCCGTGCCGCCGCCGCAGCGCGACAGCGGCTGCAGTACGCGCGTCCAGCTTGCGCCACCGTCGAACGAGGCCGCGCTCACGATCGCGCGCGCGCCGCCGTTGCTCCAGCGGTCCTGCTGCCAGGTGGCGACGAGGTGCTGCGCGTTGCCGGGGTCGATGGCGACGAAGGGTTCGACCTCGGCGTTCAGATGGAAGTTGCCGCCCGTGCTGCCACCGGTGCAGCCGGGGGCGACCGGCGACGCCGCGCTGACACGATCGGCGGGAAGCGCGGCAACCGCAGGCGGCGGGGCGGGCGCGTCACCGCCGCCGCCGCCGCAGCCCGCGAGGCCGGCCGCGAGCAAGGCTGCGAGCCCTGCCGCGAACGAGCCCGGCCGCATGCGCCGAATCATCGTCGGCTGGCGAGCAGGTCGAACAGCGTCCGCGCGACGACCTTGGTCGCGCGCCGCAGGTCTTCGAGGACGAGGTGTTCGTCGGCGCGCTTGGCGTTGGACTCGAACACCGTGCGCGGCCCGGCGCCGTAGATCGCGGCCGGCACGCCGCGCTCGGCGTACAGCCGCACATCGGTGTAGAGCGGCGTGCCCGAGGTCGGGATCGCCTCGCCGAAGATGGCCTCGCCATGCCTCTGCAAGGCTTCGACGAGCGCGCGGTTGCCCGGCAACGGCTGCATCGAGTGGGCAAGCAGCAGGCGTTTGATCTCGACCGTGATGCCCGGCCGCGTTGCGGCGGCGTCCGCAATCACGCGCCGGATCGTCGCCTCGACTTCGGCCGGGTCTTCCTCGGGGATCATGCGCCGGTCGAGCTTGAAGACGACCTTGCCCGGAACGACGTTGGTGTTGGTGCCGCCCTCGATGCGGCCGACGTTCAGGTACGGGTGCGTGATGCCCGCCACCTTCGACGTGACCTGCCTGTAGAGCGCGTTCTGCGCGTACAGCGCGTTCAGGATCGCCACCGCGCCCTGCAGCGCGTCGACGCCGGTGTCGGGAATGGCGGCGTGCGCCATCTTCCCGTGCACCGTGACTTCCATCTGCAGGCAGCCGTTGTGCGCGGTCACGACCTGATAGGAAAAGCCTGCCGCGAGCAGCAGGTCGGGCTTGGTCAGGCCGTGCCGGAGCAGCCAGCCCGGCCCGAGCTCGCCGCCGAACTCCTCGTCGTAGGTGAAGTGCAGCTCGACGCTGCCCTTGAGCGCCGCCTGCAGCGACTCGAGCGCGCGCGTCGCGAAGGTGAAGGTCGCGAAGTCGCTCTTGCTCACCGCCGACGCGCGGCCGTAGAGCCTGCCATCCACCACTTCGCCGCTATAGGGCCCGTGCGTCCAGCCTTCGCCGGGCGGCACCACGTCGCCATGCGCGTTGAGCGCGATCGTCGGGCCTTCGCCGTAGCGGCGGCGCACGATCAGGTTCGTGATCGACGCGAGGCCGTAGTCGGCCACTTCCTGCGCCGGCACCGGATGCTTCTCGGCCGCGAAGCCGAAGCCCGCGAGCAGCTCGGCGGTGCGCTCGGCGTGGGGCGCGTTGTTGCCCGGCGGCGTGTCGGTGGGCACCTGCACCAGGGCCTGCAGGAAGCGCACCTCCTCGTCGAAATGGGCGTCGATCCAGGCGTCGAGGCGTTCGGTTTCGGGTTGCGTCACTTGAGTCCTCCGGCAAGCAGTTCGAGCAGGTTCTGGAAGGCGCGTACGCACAGCTCGGTGTCGTCGTTGCTGATCTCTTCGAGCGGGTTGTGGCTGATGCCGGCGTTGCCGCCGCGCATGAACAGCATCGCCTGCGGCATCACCTCGTGCAGCTTCATCGCGTCGTGGCCGGCGCCGCTGGGCATGCGGTGCAGCGGCAGGCCGGTCGATGCGACCGCGCGCTCCCAGCGCGCCTGCCACACGGGATCGCTCGGCGCCGCGGCGGCGCGCATCGTCTCCTCGAGCCGGTGCTGCAGCCCGCGCCGAGCGCAGATTGCGGCGAGCTCGGCGAGCACGTCGGCCGCGCAGGCGTCGCGCACGCCGTCGGTCGTCGCGCGGATGTCGAGGCTGAAGCGGCAGCGCCCCGGGACGACGTTGATCGAACCCGACGGCACCTCGAGCAGCCCCATCGTCGCGACGAGGTCGGGCACCGCGCTGCCGCGCCGCTCGAGGTAGAGCGCGAGCTCTGCGACCGCCGTCGCCGCGTCGCGCCGGCGGTCCATCGGCGTCGTTCCGGCGTGGCTCGCGACGCCGATCACCTCGCCCTGGTAGCGCACGCCGCCGTTGATCGACGTCACCACCGCGAGCGGCAGGTCGAGCTCGGCGAGCACCGGTCCCTGCTCGATGTGCACCTCGACGAAGCCGAGGTAGCGTGCCGGGTCGCGCTGCATCGCGCGGATCGTCTCCATCGTGCCGGGCAGGCCGGCGGCGTGCATGGCGTCGCGCATGCTCACGCCGTCGGCATCGCGCTGCGCAAGCCAGGCTTCGTCGAAGTGGCCGATCAGCGCGCCCGAGCCGAGGAAGGTCGCCTTGTAGCGCTGGCCTTCCTCCTCGGCGAAGGCGATCACTTCGAGGCCGTAGGGCAGGCGCCGTCCGGCGCGATGCAGCTCGCGCACGCAGGCCATCGGCACGAGGATGCCCAGGCGCCCGTCGTACTTGCCGCCGTTCCTCACCGTGTCGTAGTGCGATCCCGTGAGCAGCCTGCGGCTGCTCGCCGGATCGCCTGCAGGGCTGTGACCCGACCCCTCCCCACCACTCCCCTGTCCAGGGGAGGGCCTGTGCCTGGCCCTCGCCTCGGCTTCGTCGTGGCCCCAGTACACGCCGACGACGTTGCCGACCGCGTCGATGTGCGCTTCGTCGAAGCCGCACTCGCGCATCCACTGCTGCAGCCGGCGCGCGCAGGCCTGGTGTGCCGGCGTCAGGTAGGTCACGGTGAGCTGGCCCTGCTCCTGGTAGCCGGGGTCGCTCTCGGTGGCGAGCGCCTCCGCCCAGTCCCACACCTGGTTGCCGAGTTCGGGCGTGGCGCCGAATTTGTCATTGAGCCGGATCTCGGCAATGCGGTGGATGTTGCGCAGGCACTCGGCGAGCTCGAAGTCGGGGTGGTTCGCAACCCGGCGCTCGAAGGCGGCGATGATCTGCGCCTTGGCGAGGCCGGTGCCGCGCGGCCCGCGCACGGCCAGGATGAACGGGAAGCCGAAGCGCGCGTTGTAGTCGGCATTGAGGCGCTGGATCTGCGCGAACTCCGCGGCCGTGCAGTCGGTGAGGCCGGCCTTGCCCTGCTCGTGCGTCGATTCGGCGGTCAGCGTACCCGCGACCATCGCCTTGCCGGCGAGCTCGGGGTGGGCGCGGATCAGCGCAAGCTGCGCGTCGCGGCCGGCCTCGCGCACGACCGACGCCAGCGCGAACTTCAACTGCGCCAGGCTCTTGAACGGACGCTGCGCCCAGGCGCGCTCGGCAATCCACGGCGAGTGCTCGTAGGTGCCGTCCAGCAGCGCCGCGAACTCGGCCTGCGTCGCGGCGTTGATTCTCTCCAGGGTCAATGGCATGGCTTCATTCCCAGACGAAGGCGTTGGCGGCGTCGAACGGGTGGACGCGCTTCCAGTGGCGGGCGATGTCGATGCGCCGCGCCACCCAGACGCGGTCGTGGCGTTCGACGTGATCGAGAAAGCGTTGCAGCGCGAGCATGCGGCCGGGCCGGCCGAGCAGCCGGCAGTGCATGCCGATGCTCATCATCGCCGGCCGCTCGGCGCCCTCGGCATAGAGCAGGTCGAAGCTGTCGCGCAGGTATTCGAAGAACGCGTTGCCGTTGGCAAAGCCTTGCGGCAGCGCGAAGCGCATGTCGTTGCAGTCCAGCGTGTAGGGCACGACGAGGTGCGGCGCGAGCGCGCCGTCGGACTTGCGCACCTGGAGCCAGAACGGCAGGTCGTCGCCGTAGTAGTCGCTGTCGTACTCGATCCCGCCGTGCTCGACGACGAGGCGGCGCGTGTTGGGGCTGTCGCGGCCGGTGTACCAGCCCAGCGGCAGCGCACCCGTCAGGCGCTCGACGATCGCCAGGCCGCGCTCGAGGTGCGCGCGTTCCTCTTCGGGCGCCATGGCCTGGTAGTGGATCCAGCGCCAGCCGTGGCACGCGATCTCGTGGCCGAGCTCGACGAAGGCGGCCGTGACGTCGGGGCAGCGCTCGAGCGCCATCGCGACGCCGAACACGGTCAGCGGCAGGCCCCGGCGCTCGAACTCGCGCAGCAGCCGCCACACGCCGACGCGCGAACCGTACTCGTAGATGCTCTCCATCGACAAGTGCCGCGCCGGGTAGGAAGCCGGGTTGAACATCTCGGACAGGAACTGCTCGCTGCCGGCGTCGCCGTGCAGCACCGAGTTCTCGCCGCCTTCTTCGTAGTTGAGCACGAACTGCAGCGCGACGCGGGCATCGCCCGGCCAGCGCGGGTGCGGCGGGTTGCGGCCGTAGCCGGAGAGGTCTCTGGGGTAGGGCAGGGTGGTCATCGCGTCGGTTCAGTCATGGGGGCGCAGGACCTGCTCGAGGTCGGGCGCGCGCGGGTCGAGCCGCAGGTTGTGCTCGACATGCTCGAGGTGGTCGGCCATCAGCTTCGTAGCGGCACGCGCGTCGCGGCGCTCGAGCGCATCGACGATCGCGACATGCTCCTCGTACGAATGCCCGGCCGAGTGCGACGACTGGTACATCAGCGCGATCAGCGAGCAGCGCGACAGCAGCTCGCCGAGCATCTGCGCCAGCGTCTGGTTGCCGAGCATCTGGGCGAGCACGATGTGGAAGTCGGCCAGCAGCCGCGTGCGGCCCGAGATGTCGGTGCGCGCGACCGCCGCCTGCTCGTCGCGCAGGTGGGCGCGCAGTTCGGCCACCTGGGCCGGCGTGATCGCCGCGCACAGCTTGCGCATCATCGCCGCCTCGAGCATGTTGCGCACCTCGAACACCTGGCGCGCCTCCTCGACGCTCGGTTCGGCCACGCGTGCGCCGCGCGCCGGCTCGAGCGTGACCAGCCGGTCGCGGCTCAACTGGTTGAGCGCCTGGCGCACCAGCGTGCGCGAGACGTCGTAGATGCCGGCCAGGCGCTGCTCGGCGAGCTTGGTGCCCGGCATCAGGCGGCGCTCGACGATCGCCGCGGTGATCGACTCGACGATGCGCGCCGTGCTGTCGCCCGCGGGCACCCCCGGCGCCGCACTGGCGCGACCCGCCTTGCGCGCACGCGCACCGGCCGCGGCGGGGGCTCGGCCGGGTAGGGGTTTGGGCGATGGCGTTGACATGGCTCGGCAAAAAAGGGGCTTGCGCGGACCCATAAACTGTATACACTTTTGGAAATTCTGCAACCCCCTTCGCACCGGCGAAGGCACCCCACCAGGAGAACCGCAACGATGGGCAAGCTCACCACCCACGTGCTCGACACGATGAACGGCGGCCCGGCGGCCGGCATGCGCGTGCGCCTGTACGCGCTGGCCGGCGGCGCCGCGACGCTGCTCAAGGAGATCGCGCTCAACCACGACGGCCGCGCCGACGCGCCGCTGCTCGAGGGCGAAGCGCTGCGCGCCGGCGCCTATCGGCTGATGTTCGACGTCGCGCCCTACTTCCGCGGCCTGGGCGTTGCGCTGCCCGACCCGCCCTTCCTCGACAGCGTGCCGCTCGACTTCGGCATCGCCGACACCGCGGCGCACTACCACGTGCCGCTGCTCGCGAGCCCCTGGGCCTACTCGACCTATCGCGGCAGTTGAGGGAATGACCTAGGGTTTGTACTGTATACGATAACTTAGGTAAGTGTATACAGTTGCTCTGCACGTCGCCGCGGAGCCCCGGTCACTGTCCGGGTCGCGACGCTCACTCCTTACAGCGCCCGCAGTGGTAAGGGGCCTCGGTGCTGCCGCCCGGCGGCCCTCGGCAACCGGAGAGTGAACGCATGGACGCCTACGTACTGGAATGGGTCAACCTGCTGCTGCGCTGGGCGCACGTGATCACGGCGATCGCCTGGATCGGCTCGTCGTTCTATTTCGTGCTGCTCGACAACAGCCTCACGCAGCCGGCCGAGCAGGACCTGAAGGACAAGGGCATCGACGGCGAGCTCTGGGCCGTGCACGGCGGGGGCTTCTACCACGCCAACAAGTACATGGTCGCGCCGCGCTGGAAGCCGCTGCCCGAGAACCTGCACTGGTCGTACTGGGAGAGCTACAGCACCTGGCTGACGGGCTTTGCGCTGTTCACCGTGCTCTACCTCTTCAACGCCGGCAGCTTTCTGGTCGACAAGAGCGTGTACGACTGGTCGGCCGGCGCGGCGATCGCGGCTGCGCTCGGCTTCCTGGCCGCGTTCTGGCTGATCTACGACCTGATCTGCCGCACGCTCGGGCAGAGGAAGAATGGCGACCTCGTCGTCGGTGCGCTCGTGTTCGTGTTCGTGATCGTCGCCTCATGGCTCGCGTGCCAGCTCTTCGCCGGACGCGCCGCCTTCCTGCTCGTCGGCGCGATGCTCGCCACCGCGATGAGCGCCAACGTCTTCTTCTGGATCATCCCGGGCCAGCGCAAGGTCGTGGCGCAGTTGCGCGCCGGCCAGACGCCCGACGCCATCCACGGCATGCGCGGCAAGCAGCGCAGCGTGCACAACACCTATTTCACGCTGCCGGTGATCGTGGCCATGCTGTCCACCCACTACGGCTGGCTGACGCAGGGCAGCCACAACTGGCTGGTGCTGGTGCTGCTGATGCTCGCCGGCGCGCTGATCCGGCACAGCTTCGTCGCCCGCCACAAGGCGCATGTGCAGCACCGGCGCACGCCGTGGGAGCACGCGGTGGTGGGTACGCTGGTGCTGGTGGGTGTGGCGGTGTGGCTCGCGCCCAAGCCGCCGAGCGCCGAGGAACAGGCCGCCGCCAAGGCCGCCGCCGCCAGGCCGGCCGGCTATGCCGAAGTGCGCGCCGTGCTCGACCAGCGCTGCGTGATGTGCCACAACGAGCAGTTGCAGCAGAAGAACGTGATGCTCAACAGCGCCGCGCTCGTCAAGCAGCACGCACAGGCCGTGTACCAGCAGGCAGCGGTGCTGAAGCTGATGCCGCTCAACAACGCGACCCAGATCACCGATGCCGAGCGCGAGCTGATCAAGCGCTGGTACGAGGCCGGCGCGCCGGTACCGATGGGGTCAGGTCTTTAATTTGAACCCCCCTCGGCGCCCGAGCCGGGCCCCCGACTGACACCTCAACAAGGAGACAAGCGCGTGAACGCAAACACTGCCGTCCACCCGGTGGACGAGAAACTGCCCCTCGGGCGCCTGACGGCCCTCGGCCTGCAGCACGTGCTGGTGATGTACGCCGGCGCGATCGCGGTGCCGCTGATCGTCGGCCGTGCGCTCAAGCTCAGCCCCGAGCAGGTGGCGCTGCTGATCTCGGCCGACCTCTTTGCCTGCGGCCTCGTGACGCTGATCCAGTCGCTCGGCGTCACGCGCTACTTCGGCATCAAGCTGCCGGTGATGATGGGCGTGACCTTCGCCGCCGTCGGGCCGATGGTCGCGTTTGCCAACGCGATGCCCGGCGTCGACGGCGCACGCGCAATCTTCGGCGCGATCATCGGCGCGGGCATCATCTCGCTCGTCATCGCGCCGCTCGTGAGCAAGATGCTGCGCTTCTTCCCGCCGGTCGTCACCGGCACCATCATCACCATCATCGGCGTGAGCCTGATGCGCGTCGGCGTGGGCTGGGCGATGGGCGGGCCGGCCTTCCTGGCGCAGTCGCCCGACGTGCCCAAGCTGATCGCGATGGTCGACAAGGTCAAGGAGGGCGCCGCGGCCGCGGCAGCCTCCGCCGCGCCGGGCGCATCCGCGCTGGCGCTCAGGCTCCCCGGCCCGATCCCGATGGTCGACAACCCGGCCTACGGCGCGCTCGACAACATGGCGGTCGCCGCCTTCGTGCTCGTCGTCGTGCTGCTGCTCGTGAAATACATGAAGGGCTTCATCGCCAACATCTCGGTGCTGCTGGGCATCGTCGCCGGCTGCGTGGTGGCGATTGCAATGGGCAAGATGAACTTCGACAAGGTCGGCAAGGCGAGCTGGTTCGAAGTCGTTCAGCCATTCGCCTTCGGCATGCCGACCTTCGACATCGTGATGATCCTGACCATGACGCTGGTGATGATCGTCGTGATGATCGAGTCGACCGGCATGTTCCTGGCCCTCTCGGACATCACCGGCAAGAAGATCAGCCAGCCCGAGCTTGCCGCCGGCCTGCGCACCGACGGCCTCGGGACGCTGATCGGCGGCATCTTCAACACCTTCCCGTACACCAGCTTCTCGCAGAACGTGGGCCTGGTCGGCGTGACCGGCGTGCGCAGCCGCTACGTCACGGTGGCGGGCGGCATCATCATGATCATCCTCGGCATGCTGCCCAAGATGGCGGCCTTCGTCGAGGCGATCCCGCAGTTCGTGCTCGGCGGCGCAGGGCTCGTGATGTTCGGCATGGTGGCGGCGACCGGCATCCGCATCCTCAGCACGGTGGACTACAAGAACAACCGCAACAACCTCTACGTCGTCGCGCTCGCGATCGGGTTCGGCCTGATCCCGCTCGTCGCGCCGCGCTGGACGCAGCAGATGGCGCACGGCCTGCATCCGCTGCTCGAGAGCGGCATCCTGCTGACCGCGATCTCGGCCGTGGTGCTCAACCTGTTCTTCAACGGCGCCAAGGAAGACGCGGCCGGCGCGATCGAGGCGGCGAAGGCGGCCGAGGCGCATTGAGCGCTCGCCCTCAGCCCAACCCGCTCCCGCAAGCGGGGGAGGCGGCCGTCCAACTCCCTCTCCCCGGTACGCCGGGGAGAGGGCAGGGGTGAGGGGCCGCGGGACAACCCATGACCACCCTCTTGATCCGCAACGCCCGCCTGCTCGTCACGATGGACGAGGCGCGGCGCGAGATTGCCGGCGGCGCCGTCTTCGCGCGCAACGGCGTGATCGAGTCCGTCGGCGCGACGGCGCAGTTACCGCATGATGCCGACGAGGTCATCGACGCCACCGACCAGATCGTCATCCCCGGCCTCGTCAACACGCATCACCACTTCTACCAGACGCTGACCCGCGCCGTGCCTGCAGCGCAGGATGCCGAGCTCTTCGGCTGGCTGAAGACGCTCTATCCGATCTGGGCCCGGCTCACGCCCGAGATGGCCTTCGTCTCGACGCAGACCGCGATGGCCGAGCTGCTGCTCTCGGGTTGCACGACGACCAGCGATCATCTCTACATCTTCCCCAACGGCGTCACGCTCGAAGACAGCATCGAAGCAGCGCAGCAGGTGGGCATGCGCTTTCACGCCGCGCGCGGCGCGATGAGCGTGGGCCAGAGCCAGGGCGGGCTGCCGCCCGACAGCGTGGTCGAAGGCGAGGCCGCGATCCTGAAGGACAGCCAGCGCCTGATCGAGCGCTGGCACGACCAGGCGCGCTTTGCGATGCTGCGCATCGTCGTTGCGCCGTGCTCGCCGTTCTCGGTCAGCCGCGAGTTGATGCGCGACGCGGCACTGCTCGCGCGCCAGTATCCCGGCGTGAGCCTGCACACCCACCTGGCCGAGAACGACAACGACATCGCCTACACGCGCGAGAAGTTCGGCTGCACGCCGGCCGAATATGCCGAGGCGCTCGGCTGGGTCGGCCCCGACGTCTGGCATGCGCACTGCGTCAAGCTCGATGCCGCGGGCATCGAGCTCTTCGGCCGCACCGGCACCGGCGTTGCGCACTGCCCGGGATCGAACATGCGCCTGGCCTCCGGCATTGCGCCGGTGCGCGCGATGCGCGACGCCGGCGTGCCGGTCTCGATCGCCGTCGACGGCCCGGCGAGCAACGACAGCGGCCACCTGCTCGCCGAGGCGCGCCTGGCGCTGCTGCTGCAGCGCGTGGCACACGGCCCGCTGAAAGGCCCGGCCGCGATGACGGCGCGCGAGATGCTCGAGATCGCGACGCTTGGCGGCGCCAGGGTGCTCGGCCGCGACGACATCGGGGCGCTGGCGCCCGGCATGGGTGCCGACATCGTGACCGTTCCGCTCGGCGATATCGGCGTTGCCGGCGCGCTGCACGACCCGCTCGCGGCGCTGTTGTTCTGCCATGTGCCGCGGGTGCAGCACAGCATCGTCAACGGTCGCGTGCTGGTGCGCGACGGCGTGCCGACGACGATCGACCTGCCGCGGCTCATCGAGCGGCACAACCGGCTGGCGAGGCGGCTGGTCGAGGGGCCGAGCCACTGGCCCGGCGCAGCCTGACAGGCTGGTTGGAGGCCGGAGCGCTGTGCAATGCGCCCGGGCTTGCGCAGAGCAGCTTCCTCGGCGTCACGCTTGCGGCCGAGCTTCACCGAGTTCGAGGCGTTCAGCGGGCACGCGCTGTGCGAGAACCTCGGCCTTCGCCATGCTTGTGTTGGCTGACCTGCCGTAGGTCAGGGTACGCGGGTCGGCAGGGCGGCCGCCGTCATCCTCGCGTTCGCAGTGGAACGTGGACCTCGCGCGCGCCATCTTGGCGGACGGAGTCAGGCTTCGCCGCCGGTCGGGCGCTGGACAGGCGCAACGAGCACATGATCGGTCTGGCGGTCGGCGCCGACGAAGAAGTCGTGGCTGCCTGCATGGACGAAGCCCGACTTGGCGTAGAAGGCAATGGCGCGCGGGTTGCGCTCCCACACGCCAAGCCACAGGTGGCGACCGCCCAGTTCTCGCGCTGCGCCATGTACCGCGAGCATGAGTCGGCCGGCAACGCCGGCGCCGTGCGCAGCGCGGTCGACGTAGAAGCGGTGCAACTCGACTGGCTGCTCCTGCGTGACGCAGGCCGGCGGCTGCCCGCACCGCACCTGCGCGTAGGCGACAAGCCTTCCATCCCGGTGCGCGAGCAGGGTGACGATGCCCGGATCGGCGAGTTCCGAGGTCTGTTGGCGCACGCCGTAGGACGAAGCCAGGTGAGCCTGCATGTCCTCGGGGCTGTTGTGCGCGGCGAACGTATCGGCGAAGGTGCGTGCCGCGAATTCTGCGAGCGCAGACGCGTCGGCGGTGACGCCACGGCGGATGTCCAAGGAGTGCATACGCGATTTTGCTGGACGAAGGGGGTGTGCACCCCGGCGTTCGCGCTTGGCAATTGCCCAAGGCAGGACGCTGGAACGCCGGGTTCTGCCCCACGTGGCACTCGCAGACGCCACTTGCCGGATGTCGCAGGGGCCGGTACGTCGGGCTGTTGACGTCAACAGCCAGTACAAGCAGCCGCTGGCCAAGACAAATCTGGCGCGTGCGACCATGGCGCGTTCTGACCTGAAGCCCAACGTCCGCGATGACGCGCGCCCGGAAGCGCGTAGCGCATTCTTGCAAGGCGGGCGATCGCGCTGTTGGGCGTCATTGGCGTGCCACGCGTATCGCTATCGGCCAATTTGCACCGCGTCGCCTACCAAGGAAGACGTGTCGCAAAGTTGGCGACGAGATAGACGCCGTGCTTGCCGCTCATGTCGAGGACGTCATCGGTCGTGACCTCGTAGCTCTTGAGGCCAGGGATGGTTTTCGCCAGCGGCACGTGCGTGCCGAAGTAGTAGCGGTCGAAGGCCGCAGGATCCATCGGTTGCTGGTAGTCGGCGAAGAGCTTGGCCATGGGTGCGTTCCTCGTGCGGGCCCGGCCAGCGGCTGCCGGTGGGTCAGCGCACGGCAGGGAGGAACACAGGCCTCGTCAAGACTGACCAAGTCTTGACCGACGGACGAAACGATCGACGCGTGGGCTCGTGCATCGTGGCGCTGTTGCGCCCCGTCGCCGGCCGCGCCCCGCTCAGCGCAGGTTGTAGAACGCGCCGCGCCCCGGATAGCTCGCCACGTCGCCGAGGTCTTCCTCGATGCGCAAGAGCTGGTTGTACTTGGCGATGCGGTCGCTGCGGCTCATCGAGCCGGTCTTGATCTGGCCGGCGTTGCTGCCGACCGCGATGTCGGCGATGGTCGAGTCCTCGGTCTCGCCCGAGCGGTGGCTGATCACGGCCGTCCAGCCGGCGCGCTTGGCCATTTCGATCGCGGCGAAGGTCTCGGTCAGCGTGCCGATCTGGTTGATCTTGATGAGGATGGAGTTGGCGACCCGCTTCTCGATCCCTTCCTTGAGGATCTTCGTGTTGGTGACGAAGAGGTCGTCGCCGACGAGTTGCACCTTGCTGCCCAGGCGGTCGGCGAGGTGCTTCCAGCCGTCCCAGTCGCCCTCGGCCATGCCGTCTTCGATGCTGATGATCGGGTACTTGTCGGCCCAGGTGGCCAGGATGTCGGTCCACTCGGGGGCCGAGAGTGTCAGGCCCTCGCTGCCGAGCACGTACTTGCCTTCCTTGTAGAACTCGCTCGCCGCGCAGTCGAGGCCGATCGCGATCTGCGTGCCGGCCGTGAAGCCGGCCTTGTCGATGGCCTCCAGGATGAGCTGGATCGCCGCCTCGTGGCTCGCCACCGTCGGCGCGAAGCCACCCTCGTCGCCGACGGCGGTGCTCATGCCGCGGTCGTTGATGATCTTCTTCAGCGCGTGGAAGGTCTCGGCGCCGTAGCGCACCGCCTCGCGAAAGCTCGGCGCGCCGAGCGGGATGATCATCAACTCCTGCAGATCGAGGTTGTTGTTGGCGTGCGCGCCGCCGTTGATGACGTTCATCATCGGCACCGGCATCTGCATGCCGCCCGAGCCGCCGAAGTAGCGGTACAGCGGCAGGCCGGACTCCTCGGCCGCCGCGCGCGCGACGGCCATGCTGACGGCCAGCGTCGCGTTGGCGCCGAGGCGGCTCTTGTTGTCGGTGCCGTCGAGATCGATCAGCGTGCGGTCGAGAAACGCCTGCTCGCTCGCGTCGAGCCCGAGCACCGCCTCGCTGATCTCGGTGTTGACGTGCTCGACGGCCTTCAGCACGCCCTTGCCGAGGTAGCGGCCCTTGTCGCCGTCGCGCAGCTCGATCGCCTCGCGGCTGCCGGTGGACGCGCCCGAGGGCACGGCGGCGCGGCCCATCACGCCCGATTCGAGCAGCACGTCGCATTCGACGGTGGGGTTGCCGCGGCTGTCGAGGATCTCGCGGCCGACGATGTCGACGATGGCGCTCATGGTCTCTTCACTCCTTGTTCGTTCATGCGATGGTTCAGACCGGCGCCGCGACGCCTTCGACCAGCACCATGTCGAAGCACGCTGTCGCGCCGGCGCGCAGCTTGCGGATGCGCGCGTACTCGCCGGGGTCGTCGTAGAAGGCCTTGGCCGCCGCGTAGCTCGGAAAGCGCAGCAGCGCGACGCGGTGCGGGTGCCAGTTGCCTTCGAGCGTCTCGTGGCGGCCGCCGCGCACGAGGTACTCGCCGCCCGCGGCCTTGACCGCCGCTGGCGCCTCGGCCATGTACTGCTTGTAGCGATCGGGATCGGTGATGTCCATCGTCACGATCAGGTACGCAGGTGCCATGTCGTTCGCCCTTTCAGCAGGAGAAGTCGTTCTCGAGCAGCGGTCGCGACTTGACGACGCGGTCGAGTTCGACCAGCGACTCGAGCAGCGCGCGCATGTGCTTGAGCGGCACGGCGTTGGGCCCGTCGGAGAGCGCGTTGGCCGGGTCGGGATGCGTCTCCATGAAGAGGCCCGCCACGCCGACCGCTACCGCCGCGCGCGCGAGCACTGGCACGAACTCGCGCTGCCCGCCGCTGGACGTGCCCTGGCCGCCGGGCAGCTGCACCGAATGCGTGGCGTCGAAGACGACCGGCGCGCCGGTCTCGCGCAGGATCGCGAGCGACCGCATGTCGGAGACGAGGTTGTTGTAGCCGAAGCTCACGCCGCGTTCGCAGGCCATGAAGACGTCGTCCGGCAGGCCCTTCTCGCGCGCCGCGGCGCGGGCCTTGTCGATCACGTTCTTCATGTCGTGGGGGCTAAGGAACTGGCCCTTCTTGATGTTGACCGGCTTGCCCGACTGCGCGACGGCGCGGATGAAGTCGGTCTGCCGGCACAGGAAGGCGGGCGTCTGCAGCACGTCGACGACGGCGGCAACGGCCGGGATCTCGGCCTCGGCGTGCACGTCGGTCAGCACCGGCACGCCGATCTCGCGCTTCACCTGGGCCAGGATCTCGAGCCCGCGCTCCATGCCCGGGCCGCGAAACGACGTGCCGCTCGAGCGGTTGGCCTTGTCGTAGCTCGACTTGAAGATGAAGGGGATGCCGAGCGCGGCCGTGATCTCCTTCAGCCGGCCGGCGACGTCCATCTGCAGCTGCTCGGACTCGACGACGCAGGGACCTGCGATCAGGAACAACGGCCGCGCAATCCCGACGTCAAACCCGCACAGCTTCACGCGGCCGCCTTTTCAGTGCGCTCCGCCTGGTGCTTCAACGCCGCGGCGATGAACGACTTGAACAGTGGGTGCCCGCCCCAGGGCGTGGACTTGAACTCGGGGTGGAACTGCACGCCGACGAACCACGGGTGCACGCTCTGCGGCAGCTCGACGATCTCGGTCAGCTTCTCGCGCTGCGTCAGCGCCGAGATCACGAGCCCGGCGTCGGTCAGCCGGTCGAGGTAGTTGACATTCGCTTCGTAGCGGTGGCGGTGGCGCTCGGTGACGACGTCGCCGTAGATCTGGTGCGCGAGCGTGCCCGGCTTGACGTCGGAGCTCTGCGCACCCAGGCGCATCGTGCCGCCGAGGTCGGAGCCTGCATCTCGCTTCTGGATCGAGCCGTCGGCGTCCTGCCACTCCTCGATCAGCGCGATCACCGGATGCGGCGTTGCCGGGTCGAACTCGGTGCTGTTGGCGCCGGCGAGGCCCGCCTTGTGGCGCGCGACCTCGATCGTCGCGACCTGCATCCCGAGGCAGATGCCGAGGTAGGGCACGCGCTGCTCGCGCGCGAACTGCGCGGCGAGGATCTTGCCCTCGACGCCGCGCTTGCCGAAGCCGCCCGGCACGAGAATCGCGTCGAAGCGCGCCAAGTTGCCGACGTTGGCCGCGCTCAGGTCCTCGGAATCGACGTACTCGATCTTGACCCGCGCGTGGTTGTGGATGCCGGCGTGGCGCAGCGCCTCGTTGAGCGACTTGTAGGAATCGCTCAGCTCGACGTACTTGCCGCACATTGCGATCGTCACCTCGTGCTGCGGGTGCTCGACCTCGTCGACGAGCTTGTCCCAGCGCGCCAGGTTGGCGGGCTTGGTGTGCAGGTGCAGCTTGGCGCAGATCAGTTCGTCCAGCCCCTGCGAGTGCAGCATGCGCGGCACCTTGTAGATCGAGTCGGCGTCCCACACCGAGATCACGCCGAACTCGGGCACGTTGGCGAAGAGCGAGATCTTGGCGCGCTCGTCGTCCGGGATCGGCCGGTCGGCGCGGCACAGCAGCGCGTCGGGCATGATGCCGATCTCGCGCAGCTTCTGCACGCTGTGCTGGGTCGGCTTGGTCTTCAATTCGCCCGCGGCCGGGATCCACGGCACCAGCGTCAGGTGGACGAAGGCGGCGTTGGTCGGCCCCATCTTCAGGCTCATCTGGCGCACCGCCTCGAGGAAGGGCAGCGACTCGATGTCGCCCACCGTGCCGCCGATCTCGACGATCGCGACGTCCATCTCCTTGCCCGTGCCGGCGCCCGCGCCGCGGCGGATGAAGTCCTGGATCTCGTTGGTGACGTGCGGGATCACCTGCACCGTCTTGCCGAGGTACTCGCCGCGGCGCTCCTTGCGGATCACCGAGTCGTAGATCTGGCCGGTCGTGAAGTTGTTCGAGCGCGTCATGCGCGTCGTGATGTAGCGCTCGTAGTGGCCGAGGTCGAGGTCGGTCTCGGCGCCATCGTCGGTGACGAACACCTCGCCGTGCTGGAACGGCGACATCGTGCCGGGGTCGACGTTGATGTACGGGTCGAGCTTGATCAGGGTGACCTTGAGGCCGCGCGACTCGAGGATCGCGGCGAGCGATGCAGACGCTATGCCCTTGCCCAGCGAGGACACCACACCGCCGGTCACAAAGACGAACTTGGTCATTGCATCGGGCACTTGGCGAGGCGTGCCGTGGTGGTAAAGCGCGATTATAAGAGCCGGGCCCGGGGCGACACGGGGCGACACGGGGCGGCGCCCGCCTCGGCCGGCGCCTGGACCCGACGCATGGCAACCCCGCTGCGCGACCGGCGTTGCGCGCCATCAATGCGCTCGCGCCTCGTTTGCCGAACATGGTCGCGGCGGGCTTGCGCGGGCATCCGTTGCGATGCCGCCGACCGCCGGTTGAATGAGCGGCGCGCGTCAAGGTCGTGCCTGGGTCGGGCTGCACGCGCCGCCGGCCAGGCGTACCGGGCTCGGCGCGGCGGGCCGCATCGAGGATGCAACGAGGAGCAAGCATGAGTGCCAAGGCCTTCCTGTTCGGAGAAGCCGCTCGCCACAAGATCATCGACGGCATCGACACGCTCGCCAATGCCGTCAGGCTCACGCTCGGGCCGCGCGGGCGCACGGTGCTGCTGCAGCGCGACTTCGGTGCGCCGGCCGTCGTCAACTCCGGCGTCATCGTTGCGAGGTCGGTCGAACTGGCCGATCCGTTCGAGAACATGGGCGCGCAGATGGTGCGCGAGGTGGCGATGCGCACCAGCGAGATGGCGGGCGACGGCACGAGCACCGCAACGCTGCTGGCGCAGGCGATGGTGCGCGAAGGCATGAAGATCGTCGCCGCAGGGATGAACCCGATGGACGTGCGCCGCGGCATCGAGCGCGCCACCGAGCGCGTCGTCGACGACCTGCGGGCCCTTGCCAAGCCGTGCCGCACCTCGGCCGAGATTGCGCATGTGGCGGCAATCTCCGGCAACAACGACCGGTCCATCGGCGAGCTGATCGCCAAGGCGATGGACAAGGTCGGCCGCGATGGCGCCATCACGATCGAGGACGGCTCGGGCGTCGACAGCGTGCTCGAGGTCGTCGAGGGCCTGCAGTTCGACCACGGGTTCCTGTCGGCCTACTTCGTGAACCAGCCCGACAAGCAGGTCGCGCGGCTCGACGACCCGCTGCTGCTGCTCGTCGATCGCAAGATCACGTCGGTGAAGGAGCTGCTGCCGACGCTCGAGCTCGTTGCCAGGCAGAGCCAGCCGCTGCTCGTGATCTGCGAGGAGATGGAGGGCGACGCGCTGGCGATGCTGGTCGTCAACCATCTGCGCGGCGTGCTCAAGTGCTGCGCGGTGCGCGCGCCGGGCTTCGGCGACCGCCGCCGCGAGATGCTCGACGACATCGCGTTGCTGACCCGCGGCCAGGTGATCTCCGACCAGGCCGGGCGCACGCTGGACAAGGTCATGCTCGAGCAGCTCGGCCGGGCCCGGCGCGTCGAGGTCGACAAGGACCGCTGCACGATCGTCGGCGGCCTGGGCGACGCTGCGGCGATAGCCGGCCGGGTCGCGCAACTGAAGCAGGCGATCGCCGATCTGCCGGGCAAGTACGAGCGCGAGCAACTCGAACAGCGCCTGGCCAGGCTGGCGGGCGGCGTCGGCGTGATCAAGGTCGGCGCGGCCACCGAGGCCGAGATGAAGGAGCGCAAGATCCGCGTCGAGGATGCGTTGCACGCGACCCGCGCGGCGGTCGAGGAAGGCATCGTGCCCGGCGGCGGGGTTGCGCTGCTGCGCTGCCGCCGCGCGCTCGCCGGCCTGGAGGAGGCCAGCGCCGACATCCAGGCCGGCGTGCGCATCGTCGAGCGCGCGCTGGCCGAGCCGCTGCGGCAGATCGTGCTCAACGCCGCGGAGGAGGCTTCGGTCGTCCTGGAGCAGGTCGGTGCCGGCTCGGGCAGCTACGGCTTCAATGCCCAGACGCGCGAGTACGGCGACCTGATCGAGATGGGCGTCATCGACCCGGCCAAGGTGACCCGGCTGGCACTGCAGAACGCCGCATCGATCGCCGGCCTGCTGCTGACGACCGACTGCCTGATCGCCGCAGTGCCTTCGCGGCCGGCAGTACCGGCACCAACGTCGGAGTACTGAAGCGCCGGGGCCGCAACGGCATCGTCAGTGCCCGACGCACAGCACTCAGCTCGCGGCGGGCGGCGGCGATGCGTCGGCCAGCGCCTGGGCGACGCGACGCTCGAGATTGCCGTTCACGTACTCCGTGAGGTCGAGGGCCACTGCTGCCGCCAGCAAGCGCCCGGTCGTCGGGCCCATGTGCGCCTTGAGTTCGCCGAGGAAGGGATTCGAGGCCAGGATCGCCACCCGCGGGAAGCGACGCTGCAGCGCCTCCTCCTCCAGACGCTGCATCAATTCGCGCGCGAATTCGGCGAGCTCCTTCTGGTGCGGGTCGGTGTGCGGCTCGTACGCGGTGCGGGCCGCCCCCTTGATGGCCTGGCCGGGGCGATCATGCCCCAGCGTCGATGCCTTCATGCGCGCGCGCGGGTGCACGAAGCTGGCCACCTCGCGCATCGCCCTGTTCTCCGGATCGCGCACGAACAGCCTCGCCCGCGCTGCATTGGCTACCAGCACGCCTTCCAGCGGCTCTATCGGTCTGACCTGCCTGGTCGTCGCCATGCCATCTCCGTGCGGCCAACAGGCCGCGCCTTTCAGTTCATTCAGTCCCGAGCATCGCTGCCTTCCGCGACGCGAGACATGTGCTGCGATGGCCGCACCCTACCGCTCTTTGTGCTGCGGGACTTGCGCATACGCAATCCCGCTGCTCGCAGCAAGCAAATGCCGTCTATGCTGTCGCCCCACAATCGGCGGCAGGGGCATGCGAGCCCTTGCTGCCGCCGGCCCACGCGCTCATGAGCCGCCGCGCCACGCCCTCCACCGCAACGGACTCCGGCGAGCTCGAACGCGTCCGCTTCCTGCAGTCGCCGGCGGCGCACCGTGACCATGCCGGACCGATTGCCGCCGTCGAGACCATCGAAACCCACATGGCGTGGATTTTCCTGGCCGGCGACCACGCGCTGAAGATGAAGAAGCCGGTGCGCTACCCGTTCCTCGACTTCTCGACGCTGGCCGCGCGCGAGCAGGTCTGCCGCGAGGAACTGCGGCTGAACGCGCGCCTGGCGCCTGGCGTCTACCTGGGGCTGCTGGCCCTGCAACGGCGAGATGGCGGCTTTGCGCTCGTTCCCGAGTCGCGGCAGTCCGCAGCGGGCGCAACAGTCGATTGGCTGGTGCTGATGCGGCGCCTGCCGGCGCGGCGCATGCTGGACCGCCTGATCGCGACACGAGGCGTGACCCCCGACGACATCGCCGCGCTGGCCCGGGTGCTGGCGGAGTTCTACCGCCGGCTGCCGGCGGCCGCGCTGGCCCCGGCGGACTACGTGGCGCGGTTTCGGCAGCAGCAGGCCGTCAACCGCGAGGTGCTGATGGGCTCGCAAGCCGGGCTGCGCAACGCCGAGGCTGCGCTCGACGGCCTGGACGCCGCATTGCTGCGCCATGCGCCGCTGCTGATGGAGCGCGCCGCCGGCGGGCATGTCGTCGATGGCCACGGCGACCTGCGGCCCGAGCATGTGTGCGTCGAGAGCGCCCCAAGGCCGGACGAGCCGGCCGTCCCCCGCGGGGATCTGAGCAGACCGGCGGAGCCGGATCTACTCAGGCACCCGCCGCTGGTCATCGATGCACTCGAGTTCAATGCCGCGCTGCGCCAGGTCGACCCCTACGACGAACTCGGATTCCTGGGCCTGGAGTGCGAAGTCGCGGGTGCGCCCTGGATCGGGCCGCAGCTCCTGGCGTCGTGTGCGGCGACGCTGGGCGGCGCGCCGCCGGATGCCCTGCTGCATCTATACCGGGCCTACCGGGCGCAGTTGCGCGCCCGCCTGGCGCTGGCGCATCTGCTCGAATCGAGGCCGCGCAGGCCTCGCAAGTGGGCTCCGCTGGCGCAGCGCTATCTCGAGTGCAGCCTGGCGGCGCTGGCACAACTGGCGCGCGCGGCCGCGCCAGGGCAGCAAGAGCAGGGGATCGCGCTCAACGCAGCCAGGCCGTGTGACTCTCCCTGATCGCCTGCGCGAACAGCGGCGCTGCCGAAACCACGCGCAGCTTGCTGGCCGCCGTGCCGCCAGGGGGAAGGCGGAATGCGGGCACGCTGTCGGTCACGACCACGGTGTCGATGCCCGGCTCGGCGAGCACGGTGGCGGCCGCGCCGACGAACAGGCCGTGCGCAGCCAGGGCGACGACCTTGCGCGCGCCGGCGTGGCGCAATGCGGCGGCGGCGCCGAGCATGGTCTCGCCGCTGGCGATCAGGTCGTCGAGCAGGAGCACGGTCGCGCCGTCCACGTCGCCGGCAACGAGCCTGGAGCTCGTGACCAGCCCGAGGCTGCGCCGCTTGTCGACCATCGCGAAGTGAACCGGCCGCACCAGCCGCGCCTCCAGCGACTCGCGCCACAGCAACGCGCGCTTGACGCCGCCCGGGTCGGGCGAGGCCACGGCCAGCGGCCCCTCGCCAGCCAGTTCGGGCACCAAGGCGTCGAAGGCGCGATGGGCCTCCAGGTGCTGCGTGGGGCAGCGAAACGCGTTCTGGAATGCGGCCACGTTGTGCGCCTCGAGCACGATCATCTGGTCGGTGCCCATGGCTTCGAACAGTTGCGCCACGTAGCGCAGCGTGACCGGGTCCAGCGGCTTGGTCTGGCGGTCCTTGCGCGCGTAGGCGAGGTAGGGCACGACGGCAGTCACGCGCGCTGCGCCATGCTCGCGCAGCGTGGCCAGGAACAGCAGCAGCCGGCACAGCTTGTCGTGCGGGCTGTCCTGCAGCCCGCCGTGCAGGCTGCTCACGACATAGACGTCGTCGCCGCGCGGGTCGACGAGGGGCCGCAGCTTGTGTTCGCCGTCCTCGAAGCGACGGTCCTCGTGCCGTGCCAGCGTCTCGTCGAGCGCTGCCGCCAGCGCGAGCGCGAACCCGCAATCGGAATCCAGGCAGAAGAGCAACATGGCAGGCATCTCCACAGCGTGGTCGCCCAGTCTGTGCCGCCACCGTTGGCGTGCGTTGAGTGAGGTCAACGCATGCCCATCCAGGTGCTACCGGCATGCCGCCGGGACCGGGGACACGGCGGTTCCACGCTGCAGCGGCGCGCCGGATCGCGGTGCGCACACCTGACCGGCGTCTACTCGACGAACAACAGCGCCGGATGCTCGAGGTACTCGCGCAGCGCCTGCACGAAGGCGGCGGCCAGCGCACCGTCGACGATGCGGTGATCGAACGACGACGACAGGTTCATGATCGGCCGCGCGACGACGGCGCCGGCGCGGATCACCGGCCGCTCCACGATGCGGTTGACGCCGACGATCGCGACCTCGGGGTAGTTGATGACCGGCGTCGCCGCGATCCCGCCCAGCTTGCCGAGGCTGGAGAGCGTGATCGTCGAACCGGCGAGCTCGTCGCGCGTGAGCTTGCCCGCGCGTGCGCCCGCGGCCAGGCGCGCAGTCTCGGCCGCGCAGCCCCACAGGTCGCGATCCTGCGCATTGCGCAGCACCGGCACCAGCAGGCCGGCCTCGGTGCTCGTCGCGATCCCCAGGTGGACCGCATCGTGCACGGCGAGCACGCCGGCTTCGTCGTCGAAGCGGGCATTGACCTGAGGATGAGCCTGCAGCGCGAGCACGATTGCGCGCACCAGGAAGGGCAGCAACGTCAGGTGGGCGCGCCGGCCCTGAGGAAACGCACGGCCGCCCGAAGTTTGCTCACCCCCCTCGGGGGGCGGACGACGCAAGGCGTCGGCCTGGGGGTCCTGTGAGCGCGCATTCAGGCGCGCGCGCAGGGCTTCGAGCTCGCCGACGTCGACCTCCTCGACATAGCTGAAGTGCGGGATGCGCCGCTTGGACTCCTGCATGCGCTGCGCGATCTTGCGCCGCAGACCGACGATCTTCACCTCGTTGATCGCGCCGGCCGATGCCGCGCGCGGCGCCGGCCGCGGCGCGCGTGCGCCGCGCGCAGCCGCGGCGTCGAGGTCGGCGTGCACGATGCGCCCGGCAGTGCCCGATCCGGCAACGTGCGCGAGGTCGATGCCGAGCTCCCAGGCGCGCGCGCGCACCGCGGGCGACGCGATCGTGCGTTGCGGCCGTGACGCCATCCCGGGCGCCGGCGCGCTCTTGGCGCCAGGTGGCGCGGCGGGCGCTGCCGCGCTGGCGCTGGCGGGCGCGGCGGGCGCTGCCGGCGGGGTTGGTGCGACTGGTGCGGCCGGCGAGCGTGGCGCCTGCGACGCGCCGTCGGCCGGGGCGGCGCCGAGACGGACGAGTTCGGCACCCACCGCAAGCATCTGGCCGACCTCGCCGCCGAGCGCGAGCACGGTCCCCGCGACCGGCGACGGCACCTCGACCGTGGCCTTGTCCGTCATCAGGTCGGCAACTGCCTGGTCCTCCGCGACCCGGTCGCCGGGCCGCACGTGCCAGGCGACGAGCTCGACCTCGGCGATGCCTTCGCCGATGTCGGGGACCTTGACGACCACGGCGCGGCCCATGTTCCTAGGGCTCCATCACCCGCCTGAGCGCAGCAGCGATGCGCGCCGGGCCGGGGAAGTAGGCCCATTCGAGCGCGTGCGGGTAAGGCGTGTCCCAACCGGTCACGCGCTCGATCGGCGCCTCGAGCTGGTAGAAGCAATGCTCGACCATCAGCGCCGCGAGCTCGGCGCCGAAGCCGCTCGTGCGCGTGGCCTCGTGCACGATCACGCAGCGGCCGGTCTTCTTCACCGATTCAACCAGCGTGTCGAGGTCCAGCGGCCACAGGCTGCGCAGGTCGATCACCTCGGCGTCGATGCCGCTCTCCTCGGCCGCCGCGATACTGACGTGGACCATCGTGCCGTAGGCGAGCACGCTCACCGCGGACCCGGCGCGCCGCACCGCGGCCGAGGTCAGCGGCACCGTGTAATGGCCCTCGGGAACCTCGCTCTCCGGGCGCCCCGACCAGGGCACGAGCGGCCGGTCGTGGTGGCCGTCGAAGGGGCCGTTGTAGAGGCGCTTGGGCTCGAGAAAGATGACCGGGTCGTCGCACTCGATGGCCGCAATCAGCAGGCCCTTGGCGTCGTAGGGGTTGGACGGCATCACGGTGCGCAGCCCGCACACATGCGTGAACAGCGCCTCCGGGCTCTGGCTGTGCGTCTGCCCGCCGTAGATGCCACCGCCGCAGGGCATGCGGATCGTGATCGGCGCCGTGAAGTCGCCTACCGATCGGTAGCGCAGCCGCGCCGCCTCGGAGACGATCTGGTCCGAGGCCGGGTAGAAGTAGTCGGCGAACTGCACCTCGACCACCGGCCTCAGCCCGTAGGCGGCCATGCCAATCGCGGTGCCGACGATGCCGCCCTCGGAAATCGGCGCGTCGAACACGCGCGTGCGTCCATGCCGGGCCTGCAGGCCCTCGGTGCAACGGAACACGCCGCCGAAGTAGCCGACATCCTGGCCGTAGACGATCACGTTCGGGTCGCGCGCGAGCATCACGTCCATCGCTGAACGCAGGGCCTGAATCATCGTCATCGTCGCCATGCTCAGGTTCCCGAACCTGCAGCGGCCTGGCGCCACTGCTCCTGCAGGTGGGCCGGCATGTCCTTGTAGACATCCTCGAACATCGTCGCCAGTGGCGGGATGTGGCCGTCCTGCAGCGTGCCGTAGGACTCGGCCTGCTTGAGCGCCGCACCGACCTGCGCGTCGAGTTCCTTCTTCAGCGCCTCGTGCTGCGTCTCGCTCCAGGCGCCGAGCGCGATCAGGTGCTGCTTCAGGCGTGCGATCGGGTCACCGAGCGGGAAATGCTGCCAGTCGTCGGCCGGCCGGTAGCGCGACGGGTCGTCCGAGGTCGAGTGCGCGCCGGCGCGGTAGGTGACCCACTCGACGAGCGTCGGGCCGAGGTTGGCGCGCGCGCGTTCGGCGGCCCAGCGCGACGCCGCGTGGACGGCCAGGAAGTCGTTGCCGTCGACGCGCAGCGACGCGATGCCGCAGCCGACGCCGCGTTGCGCGAAGGTCGTCGCCTCGCCGCCGGCGATGGCCTCGAAGGTCGAGATCGCCCACTGGTTGTTGACCACATTGAGGATCACCGGCGCGCGGTAGACATGGGCAAAGGTCAGCGCGGTGTGAAAGTCGGCCTCGGCGGTCGCGCCGTCGCCGATCCAGGCCGACGCGATCCTGGTGTCGCCCTTGATCGCCGAGGCCATCGCCCAGCCGACGGCCTGGATGAACTGCGTCGCGAGGTTGCCCGACACGGTGAAGAAGCCCGCGCGCTTGTACGAATGCAGCACCGGCAACTGGCGGCCCTTGATCGGGTCGCGCTCGTTGGACATCGCCTGGCACATCATCTCGACCATGTCGATGTCGTCGCGCGCCAGCAGCAGGCCCTGCTGGCGGTAGGTCGGAAAGCACATGTCGCCCGGCTGCAGCGCGAGCGCGTGCGCAGTCGCGATCGCCTCCTCGCCCAGGCACTGCATGTAGAACGAGATCTTCTTCTGGCGCTGCGCGATCAGCATGCGCGCGTCGTAGGCGCGCGTCTTCATCATCGCGGCGAGGCCGCGCGTGAGCAACTGCGCGTCGGCCCCGGTCGCCCAGGGGCCGACGGCGCGGCCCGCGTCGTCGAGCACCCGCACCAGCGAACCGGCGAGATCGGCGGTATCGGCCGGCGGGACGTCGACCGGCGGGCGGCGCATCGCGCCGGCGGGCGCCAGGCGCAGGTAGCCGAAGTCGGTGTGCTGCCCCGGGCGGGCGCTCGGCTCGGGCACATGCAAGCGCAGCGGCTGAGGATTCATGACAGCCCCGCGTCCACGGAGTACCGTGGCCGATCCCCCGGGGGGATGCGGGCCGGCTTGGGGGCGGCCCGGCGCTCGGCCCGCGAAAGCCGTCTCGGCGCGGGGCGTCTCATGCGGCCTGCTCCGCGGCGGCGCCGGCAAGCAGCGCGTCGACCCGCTCGCACATCCGGCGCCAGTGCGATCCTTCCCAGAACACGCGCGCGCAGCCGGCACAACGGCTGAAGCGTTGGTGGCGCTCGCGCACCTGCGGCGGCAGCAGCGCCTCGACCTCGGCCTTGGCGACCGGCTGCAGCGTCCCGTTGCAGCTCAGGCAGCGCGTGAACGGCCGCGCCGAACGCGCCAGGTCCAGGCGCTCGAAGACCTCGCGCAATTGCGGCTCGCTGTGCAGTGCGCGCACGTAGCAGCCGTGGGCTATGTTGCGGCGCTTGAGCAGCTCGCGGTCGCGCGTCAGCACGATGCGCGCCTGCGCCTGCGCCAGATGCTCGATCTCGTCGTCGTGGAATTGGTTGTCGTACAGCGTGTCGAAACCCATCATCCGCAGCAGGTGTGCGAGCCCGCCCAGGTGGGCATCGGCGACGAAGCGCGTCTCGCGCAGGGGACGGCTGCGCAGGCGCAGCAGCGGCGTGACGTCGAACGACTCGAACTTCGGGTAGACCGCGACGCGGTCGCCGTCGGCGAGCAGGCTTTCGAAGCCGACCGACTCGCCATTGACCAGCACCAGTTCGACCTCGGTGTGCGGCACGCCGAGCGCCTCGATCATGTGCTTGGTCGTGGCCGCGCGCGCGCAAGGGCTCGTGAACTCGCGTCCGCGCCGGTCAGGGGCGAGGAAGTCGTTGAGCTCCTCGTAGAAGCGGAAGGTGGCGCAGGTCATCGCGGATGGCGGCTCGGGCGCTGTGCAGTGTGCACCGGTCCGCGCCGTAAATCCAGCTCCCACCCGCCCGGCCCTGCGGTCGCGACGCAGGGCATTCACCCACCTGGCCCGATCGCCGTCAAGCTACCCTGCGCCGGTTGCGCACCCGACCCGCGACGCGCGCCCGCCGTCGATACTTCCGGCATGGAGTTCGTCAATCTGCCGCTGCTCGCCGCCGCGGCGCTGGTGTTCCTGAGCGTGCTGACCGGACTGTTCTCGACGCGGGTCGGCTTCTCGTTCCTGCTCGTGTTCCTGCTCGCGGGCATCCTCGCCGGCGAAGACGGCCCGGGAGGCTACCGCTTCGACGACTATCGGCTGAGCTTCTGGGTCGGCAATCTGGCTCTGGCCGTGATTCTTCTCGACGGCGGCCTGCGCACCGCCTACGCGACATTTCGAACCGGGCTGCGCCCGGCCGCGCTGCTGGCCTCGGCCGGGGTCGTGATCTGTGCCGGCATCACCGCCGTTGCCGGCGTCGCGTTCGTGGGCCTCGACTGGCACAGCGCGCTGCTGCTCGGCGCAATCGTCGGCTCCACCGACGCGGCAGCCGTGTTCGCGCTGCTGACGCGCTCCGGCGTGACGCTCAACGAACGCGTCGCGGCGACGCTCGAGATCGAGTCCGGCGTCAACGATCCGATGGCGGTCTACCTGACGCTGGCCTTCATCGCGCTGCTCGCGCCAGCGGCGCAGGGCTCGTCGGCCTGGGCGACGATGGCGGCGGCGTTTGCACAGCAGTTCGGCTGGGGTGTGCTCGTCGGCGGCGCCAGCGGCTTCGCGATGGCCGCGCTGCTGCGCCTGGTGGCGGCACGCGACGCCGATGCGGGCATCCTGGCGCTGCTGATCGGCGCCGGCGGGCTGTCGGCGTTCGCCGCCACGGGTCTGCTAGGAGGGTCGGGATTTCTCGCGGTCTATCTGTTCGGCCTGATCGTCGCCAATCGCGCCGCGCGCGCGGTTGCGCCGACCCTGGCGGCGATGGACGGCTATGCCTGGCTTGCGCAGGCGGGCATGTTCCTGCTGCTCGGTCTGCTCGTGACGCCGTCGACGATGCTGCGCTCGATCGGACCCGGCCTTGCAGTGGCCCTGACGCTGATCTTCGTGGCACGCCCGGTGGCGGTGTGGGTGTGCCTGCTGCCGTTTCGCTTCAGCGTCCGGGAGACCTTGTTCATCGCCTGGGTCGGGTTGCGCGGCGCGGTGCCGATCGTGTTGTCGCTGTTCCCGCTGCTGGCGGGCACGCCGCATGCGGGCCTGCTGTTCAACATCGCGTTCATGGTCGTGCTCGGGTCGTTGCTCGTCCAGGGCACGACCATCGGCTGGGTGGCGCGCAAGCTGGGCGTGGCCCTGCCCGAGCCCGCCGACGAACAGCAGTCGCGCGCGGTGTTCCGCGACTTCGAGCTCGACCCCGGGGCGCAGGTCGGCGCGGTGTGCGAGTTCTACGGCCTGCCGGTGCCCGAAGACCCGGCATCGACGCTGGCGAACTGGATGGCCCGCGAACTGCGCCGCCCGCCCGTCGCTGGCGACAGTGTTCGCCTCGGGCCGGCGACCCTGGTGGTGCGGGGCGTCGAGGGCGGCGCGATCTCGAAGATCGGGTTCGGCCTGCAGGAATGAGAGGCTGAGAGGCCGGCCCGGCCTCAACGCGTGCCGGCAGCGCCGAAGACCTGCAACCAGTGCAGCACCTGCGCCGCCGCGGTAGCCGGCTGCTCGAGCGGGAACAGGTGCGAGCCTTCGACCCAGCTCACGCGTCCATGCGTCCAGCGCTCGGTGGCGCGCATGCCGACCTGGCGCACCTCGACCGACTGCGTGCCGCCGACAAAGGCCATCGGGCAGGCCAGCGGATGGCGGCGCAGCCGCGCCGTGAGGTCGTGCGGCAGCGTGTTGTAGATCAGCGTCTCCACCTCGCGCCGGAACGCGAGGCCGTGGCCTGCCTCCATCGGCTGCACGCCGCTCGCGATGTAGTCGCGCAGCACCCCGGGCGCCCAGCGCGCAAAGGTCGGCTTGGCGGCGAAGTGCGCGTAGGCAGCCTCGGCGTCGGGCCAGTGCTGGCGGCGGCGCTGCGACACATGGCCGGGCGAGAAGCGCCTGATGGCCCCGGTGGCCTTGCCGAGCCGCATCACCTGGCCCGCCAGGCCGCCGAGCAGCGGCGAGTCGAGCAGCACCAGGCCGCGCACCAGCTCGGGCCGGCGCAACGCGGCGAGCACGTTCAGGTAGCCGCCCATCGAATGCCCGACCAGGAACACCGGCGCGCCAGCCTCGTGCTCGATGAACGCAAGCAGCTGGCTGCGCAGGTGCGGCCAGTTGCTCGTGACCGGGTAGCGCGCATCGTGGCCGAACTTCTCGACCGCGAGCACGCGGTAGCCGGCTTCGCGCCAGGCTTCGAACAACTGCCGGTAGGTGCCGGCCGGGAAGCCGTTGGCGTGCGAGAAGACGATGGTCGGGCAGCCGGCGCCGGGCCGCTCCCAAGCCGGCTGCGCGCCCCCTCGGGGGGCAGCGAACGAAGTGAGCGTGGGGGTCGTCATGTCAGCCGGCGCCGGGCCGCTCCCAAGCCGGCTGCGGCCTTGCAGGCCGCGCTGCGCCAGAGGCCCAGCCCCTCGCCAGGCACGAACAGTCCGCAGGACTGTTCATGTCCGGGCTCGGCCCCTTCGGGGGGCAGCGACAACAGCCGCAAGGCTGTTGCGGCGAGGCTGACTTCGTGCAGCGAAGTCAAGGCGCAAAGCGCCGGCCGGAGCCAACGAAGTGAGCGTGGGGGCTGACATCCGATCAGATGATCTTTTCGCCAGGGTGCCCGATCTTGCGCATGGGCTCGTAGCGCGGCGAACCGACGCACAGCGGGTGCGCGGCCGCGTCGCCGCCGTTCCACTGCGGGTCGTCGATGCCCTCGAAGACCTGGCGCAGGCGCTCGCCCCAGGTGTCGTGGATCATCGCGAAGTAGGGGTTGCGATCGTCGATGCAGACGATCTGTTCGCTCGCCAGCGCACCGGCGCGGTAGACCACCAGGTCCAGCGGCAGGCCGACCGAGAGGTTGGACTTGAGGGTCGAGTCCATCGACACGAGCGCGCACTTGGCGGCCTCGTCGAGCTGCGTCGCGGGCGTGATCACGCGGTCGAGGATGGGCTTGCCGTACTTGCTCTCGCCGATCTGGAAGTAGGGCGTCTCGCGCGTCGCCTCGATGAAGTTGCCGGCCGCGTAGACGAGGAACAATCGCATCGCCTCGCCGCCGATCTGGCCGCCGAAGATCATCGTCGCGTCGAACGCCAGGCCCGAGGCCTTGAGCGACGGCCCGTCCTCGGCGTGGACGCGGCGCACCGCGCTGCCGAGCACGCGCGTGGCGTCGAACATGCTGGTCGCGTTCCAGATCGTGATCGGCGGCTCGTGGCCGTTGTCGATCTTCTCCACCTGCAGGATTTCGCGCACCGATTGCGAGATCGACAGGTTGCCCGCCGACAGCAGCACCATGAAGCGGTCGCCCGGGCGCTCGTAGATGATCATCTTGCGAAAGCTCGCGATCTGGTCGAGCCCGGCGTTGGTGCGCGAGTCGGACAGGAAGACGAGGCCGGCGTCGAGCCGGATGCCGATGCAGTAGGTCATGGTGGAGCGGGCTTTCCTTCTTGCAGTGCCTTGAGTCGGTACAGCGCGGCTAGCGCCTCGCGCGGCGTCAGCGTATCAGGCTCGATGCGCGCGAGCACCTCGGCGAGCGGCGACGGCAGCGGTTCGGGCGCTGCCGGCGCGGGCGCGAAGAGGTCGATCTGCGCGCTGCCCGCCTGCTGCTGCGCTTCGAGGGCCTCGAGGGCAGCGCGCGCCTGGCGCAGCAAGCCGGCCGGCATGCCCGCGAGGCGCGCGACCTGCACGCCATAGCTGCGGCTCGCCGGGCCGGCCTCGATCTCGTGCAGGAAGACGATCCCGCCGCTGGCCGCGTTCTCGACCGCCGACACATGCACGTTGAGCGCGCGCTCATGCTTGAGCGGGAAGGCCGTGAGTTCGAAATAGTGGGTTGCGAAGAGCGTGAACGACCGGTTGCGGTCGTGCAGGTGGCTCGCGATCGCCCCGGCGAGCGCGAGGCCGTCGAAGGTCGAGGTGCCGCGCCCGATCTCGTCCATCAGCACCAGCGACTGGTCGGTCGCGCCGTGCAGGATTGCCGCCGCCTCGGTCATCTCGACCATGAAGGTCGATTGCGCGTTCGCAAGGTCGTCGGCGGCGCCGATGCGGGTGTGGATCGCGTCCATCGGCCCGAGCCGGCACGTAGCTGCCGGCACGTAGCTGCCGATCGCGGCGAGCAGCGCGATGAGCGCAACCTGGCGCATGAAGGTCGACTTGCCGCCCATGTTGGGGCCGGTCACGATCAGCATGCGCCGCGCTGCGTCGAGCCGGCAATCGTTGGCGATGAAGGCACCGCCGCCGGTCTCGCGCAGGCGCGCCTCGACGACCGGGTGGCGCCCGGCCTCGATCTCGATCGAGGGCTGGGCGACGAACTCGGGTCGGCACCAGGCCAGCGTCGCGGCGCGCTCGGCGAGCGCGGCCAGCGCATCGAGCGCTGCCAGCGCGCGCGCCAGCGCGCCGAGCGGCGCGAGATGGGTCTGCAGCGCATCCAGCACCTGCTCGTAGAGCAGCTTCTCGCGCGCGAGCGCGCGATCCTGCGCCGACAGCGCCTTGTCCTCGAAGGCCTTGAGCTCGGGCGTGATGTAGCGCTCGGCGTTCTTCAGCGTCTGGCGGCGCCGGTAATCGGCCGGTACCTTGCCGGCCTGGCTTTGCGCGACCTCGATGTAGAAGCCGTGCACCTTGTTGTACTGCACGCGCAGGTTCGCGATGCCCGTGCGCTCGCGCTCGCGTGCCTCGAGATCGAGCAGGAAGGCGTCGCAGTTCTGGCCGATCGCGCGCAGTTCGTCGAGATCGGCGTCGAAGCCCGCGGCGATCACGCCGCCGTCGCGCAGCAGGACTGCGGGCTCGTCGGCGATCGCCGCTGTTAGCCGTGCCAGGATTTGCGGCGGCGCGGCGAGCGACTGCGACAACTCCTCCAGCAAGGCGCTGCCGGGGCGCGGCACGAGCGCATGCAGCACGGGCAGTGCAGCCAGAGTCGCGCGCAGGCCCGCAAGTTCGCGCGGACGCACCTGGCGCAAGGCAATGCGCGCCGTGATGCGCTCGACGTCGGAGACGCCGCGCAGCGCATTGCGCAGCGGCTCGAAGGCTTGCGCCGAAAGCAGCGCGGCGATCGCGTCGTGGCGCTGGATGGCGACGGCGCGATCGCGCAACGGCCGCACCAGCCATTGGCGCAGCGCGCGGCTGCCCATGCCGCTCGCGCAGGTGTCGAGCAGCGACAGCAGCGTCGGCGCGTCGTCGCCGCGCAACGTCTGCGTGAGTTCGAGGTTGCGCTGCGTCGCCGGCGGCAGGGCGATCAACTCGCTCGCGCGCTCGACCTGCAAGGTCGTCACGTGCGCCAGCGCCTGGCCCTGCGTGTGCTCGGCGTAGGCAAGCAGCGCTGCGGCGGCGGCCTGCGCGGCCCTCATGTCCTCGGCATTGAAGCCGGCCAGGCTCGCGACGCCGAGCTGCGTGCACAGCTTGCGTTGCCCGAGCGCGGCATCGAACTGCCACGCCGGCCGGTGCGTGACGGCGCTGCGCGCCTGCTGCAGCAGGGCCGTCGGCGCGCGCTCGCGATCGACCAGCGTCTCGGCGGGCGCGAGCCGCGCCAGCCAGCCCGGCAGTTCGCGCTCGCTGCACTCGCCGATGCCGAGCTCGCCGCTGCTCACCGCAAGCCAGGCCAGGCCCCAGCGCGTGCCCGCCGCATGCAGTGCGAGCAGCAGCGCGTCGCGCTTGTCGGCGAGCAGCGCGCTGTCGGTCAGCGTTCCCGGCGTCACGACGCGCACCACCTTGCGCTCGACCGGGCCTCTCTGTCCTGATCCTGCGGTCGCGACCTCGCCGACCTGCTCGCAGATCGCGACCGCCTCGCCGAGCTTGATCAGCCGTGCCAGATAGGCCTCGAGTGCGTGCACCGGCACGCCGGCCATCGCGATCGCTTCTCCCGCCGACTGGCCGCGGCTCGTCAGCGTGATGTCGAGCAACGCACTGGCACGCCGCGCGTCGTCGAAGAAGAGCTCGTAGAAGTCGCCCATGCGGTAGAACACGAGCGTGTCGGGGTACTCGGCCTTGATGCGCAGGTACTGCTGCATCATCGGCGTGTGGGCCGACAGGTCGGGCGCGTTCATCGGACCTTGCGGGCGCCGGCTACCGGAACGAGGCTGTTTCAGCCGCGATCGGTCCTGGCGCCGTGGATCAGGGTTCGGTGTGGCGCCGCCGCGCGCGCAAGCGCCGCCTCGGGCGTGTCGGTGACCGGCGCCGGGTGGGCCTCGGACGTCGACGCCGTCGCCTGGGCAATGCCGGTGTAGGGCGCGAGCAGGGCAACCATCTGGGCGTAGATCTTCGGGTTGCCGGCGACGACCTCGCGCTGGTACAGATAGTCGGCCTCGCCGGTGAAGTTGCCGACCAGGCCGCCGGCCTCGGTGATCAGCAGCGATCCCGCGGCGACATCCCAGGGGTTGAGCCCGGTCTCGAAGAAGCCGTCGTAGTAGCCCGCCGCGACGTAGCACAGGTCGAGCGCGGCCGCGCCCGGCCGGCGCAGGCCGGCGCAATGCTGCATCACGTCCTCGAAGATCTGCATATAGCGCTTGAAGTTGTCGCCCTTGCGGAAGGGGAATCCGGTGCCGATCAGCGACTCGGCCATGCGCGTGCGCTTGGAGACGCGCAGGCGACGATCGTTGAGGAAGGCGCCGCGGCCCTTGGAGGCGAAGAAGAGGTCGTTGCGCGTCGGGTCGTAGACGACCGCCTGCTGCACCTGGCCACGGTGCGCGAGCGCGATCGATACCGCATACACCGGCAGGCCGTGGATGAAGTTGGTCGTGCCGTCGAGCGGGTCGATGATCCAGACGTACTCGCTGTCGCGCGCGCCGCGGCTGCGGCCCGACTCCTCGGCCAGGATCGCATGGCCGGGGTAGGCGGCGAGCAGGATGTCGATGACTGCGTTCTCGGCCGCCTGGTCGACCTCGGTGACGAAGTCGTTCGGTGCCTTGGTGTTGACCTTGAGCCGATCCAGGTCCATCGAGGCCCGGTTGATCACGCTGCCGGCGGCGCGCGCGGCCTTGATGGCCGTGTTGAGCATGGGGTGCAGCGCTTGCGCCATGGAAGTGGGGGTCTCGGACGGATGAAGAGAAGACAGGGGGCTGGGCCGACGGTAGGAAAGAGCGATCGCGGCCACTTCTTGCGCGGGGCCGGCCGTGGCGGCGCGGTGCGCCGCGGGCGCTGCGGATAATCGGAGCGATTTTACCCGCCCGCCATGCCAGCCTCGCCCGACCCGACGCGCTTCGTGCTGCTGCACACCAGCCACCCGGGCAACGTGGGTGCCGCGGCGCGTGCGATGCGGGTGATGGGTTTCACCGATCTGGTGCTCGTCGCACCGCGAGCGGCCGACATCGCCGCCCACCCCGATGCACTCGCGATGGCCAGCGGGGCGGGCAGCATCCTCGAGCGCGCGCGCGTCGTGGCGACGCTCGCCGAGGCGCTCGCCGGCGTGAGCCACGCCTGCGCGACGGCGATGACGCCGCGCGACTTCGGCCCGCCTGTCTTCGCCCCGCGCGAACATTTGCCGGGGTTGGCCGCGAGCGCGCATCGGGTGGCCTTCGTGTTCGGCTCCGAGCGCTTCGGGATGAGCAACGACGACGTCTACCGCTGCCACGCCTGCGTCAGCATCCCCACCGACCCGGCCTACGGCTCGCTCAACCTTGCCCAGGCGGTGCAGGTGATCGCCTACGAGTGGCGTCAGGCGTTGGGCGGCTTCGCCGTGCAGGCGCGCATGCCGCAGCGCAGCCTGGCCAGCGTCGATCAGGTTCAGGCCACGCTCGCGCACTGGGAGCGCGCACTGGTCGCGATCGGCTTCCTCGACCCAACGGCGCCGAAGAAGCTGATGCCGCGCCTGAACCAGTTGCTCAACCGGGCCGCGTTGAGCGACGAGGAGATCAACATCCTGCGCGGCATCGCGCGCAGCATCGAGCATTCGCGGCAGTAGTTCACGCCATCGCACCCCCGCGGATGTGGGGACTCCCCCGGCCTGCGGGGTGTCCCGCACGGGGCGCAGCAGGGATCATCGGTGCATCGAAACCACCTGATCCGCAACCCTTATGAAACTCATCCCGCCGCTACTCGTCGCTGCCGCAGCGTTGGCCACCGCGCAAGCCCATGCCTACACCGCCACGCTGAGCGCGGGGCCGATGAGCGCCGTCGCCGGCGTGACGACCGAGGACTTTGAAGGCGCGCCGGTCTTCACCCGTGCCGGCGCGTGGGACTTCTACGACTCCACGTCGCCGGGTGTCGGACTGACCGGCGACGGCATCTACCTCCTGCCCGGCGTCTCGGCCCAGCCGCACAAGGGCGTGGTCTCGCCCGACGATACCTGGGCCTCGGTCGCGGGCGGGAACGTCGCCGAGCTGTCGTTTGCGGTCGGCACGACCTATGTCGGCTTCCTGTGGGGGTCGGTCGACAACTACAACACCGTCACCTTCTACGATGGCGATGCGGCGATCGCGAGCTACGTTGGCGGCCCGGGCGGGATGGGAGCGCACGAAGTGCCGCTGGGCGATGGCAACCAGGCCGTTGCGCAGTACTTCAACTTCTGGGCCCCGTCGATCACGAGGGTGACCTTCGCGTCGGGCCAGAACGCGTTCGAGATCGACAATGTCTCGGCCGTGCCCGAGCCCGAGTCCTACGCGCTGATGCTGGCCGGGCTGGTCGCGATCGGCTTCATGGTGCGCCGGCGCCTGCCGGCCTGACGAATCCGGCCCTTGTCCGGGCCGGGGATGGGTGGCGGGGCTACACTGCCCCGACACACCCATTGCATCCCGTCCCCATGTTTGCCCGCCTGCGCGAAGACATCGCCTGCATCCTCGAACGCGACCCCGCCGCGCGCAGCCGCTGGGAGGTGCTGACCTGCTATCCGGGGCTGCATGCGCTCGTGCTGCACCGGCGCGCGCACTGGTTCTGGAACCGCGGCTGGCACTGGCTGGCGCGCTTCACGTCCAATGTTGCGCGCTTCCTGACCGGGATCGAGATCCATCCCGGAGCGAAGATCGGCCGGCGCGTCTTCATCGACCACGGCATGGGCGTGGTCGTCGGCGAGACGGCCGAGATCGGCGACGAGTGCACGATCTATCAGGGCGTCACGCTCGGCGGCACGAGACTGACCAAGGGCGCCAAGCGCCACCCGACGCTGGGCCGCGGCGTGATCGTCGGCGCCAATTCGCAGGTGCTGGGCGGCTTCACCGTTGGCGACGGGGCGCGCGTCGGCTCCAACGCCGTCGTGCTCAAGGCGGTACCGCCGGGAGCGACCGCGGTCGGCAACCCGGCGCGCGTGATCGACGCGCAGGCCGACCTGGCGCGCGAGGCGGCGGCGGCCAAGATGGGCTTCTCGGCCTATGGCATCACGCAGGGCGACGACCCCGTGGCGCAGGCAATGAAGGGCCTGATCGACAGCGCCTCGGGCCAGGAGCACCAGATCGCGCTGCTCTGGCAGGCCATCGAGAAGCTCTCGGCGCGCTCGCGCGAACTGCCGGCCGACACCTGCGTGCCGCAGGATGCGCACACGACCGAGTCGTTCGACGCCGAGCGGCTGAGCCGGCTCGTCAAGTAGGCGGCGCCCCCGGCGCGGGCCGCTGCGCCGACTTGGGCCGGAAGGCCTTGCACAGCGACTCGTCGGTCTCGAGGTAGGGCCCGCCGATCAGGTCGATGCAGTAGGGCACGGCAGCAAAGATCCCCGGTACCGGCGGCGTGGCCGCGGGCAAGCCGGCGAGGGTCTCGGCAATCGACTTCGGCTGACCCGGCAGATTGATGATGAGCGCCTTGCCGCGGATCACCGCGACCTGGCGCGACAGGATCGCGGTCGGCACGAAGTGCAGGCTTATCTGGCGCATCTGCTCGCCGAAGCCGGGCATGAGCTTGGTCGCGATGGCAAGCGTCGCCTCGGGCGTCACGTCGCGCGGCGCCGGGCCGGTGCCGCCGGTCGTGAGCACGAGGTCGCAGCGCGCCGCGTCGACCAGCTCGCGCAAGGTCTGTGCAATCCCGGCCTCGTCGTCGGGGATCAGGCGCGTCTCCCAGGCGACCGGATTGCGCAGCGCGCGCGACAGCCAGTCCTGCAGCGCAGGCAGGCCCTTGTCTTCGTAGACCCCGCTCGAAGCACGATCGCTGATCGAGACAATGCCGATCCGCACCGGATCAAAGCCGCTGCTGGCCATGGGTCAAACCTCCTGTGATGGGGCTTCGCGGCCCGCCTGGGCGCGCTTGATGAACTGGAACAGCTCGCGGTAGGCGCGGCCGCTGCGCTGCTCGGGTGCGGCAGCGGCATCCTTGCGCGCGGCACGGACCAGGCTGCGCAACTGCTGCACGTCGCTGTCCGGAAACTCGGCCCTCCAGCCGGTGGCGGCCTCGTCGCTCTCGATCAGGCGCGCGCGCCAGGCCTCGGCCTGGTGCAGCGCGAGCGTCTCGCGCGCCGGAGCAATGCGCATCGCCGCGACGGCGGCGCGGATCGGCTCGGGATCGACGCGGCGCATCAGCTTGCCGATGTACTGCATCTGGCGCCTGCGCCCTTCGTGCGAGCGCGTGCGCCTGAACTCGTGTACCGCGGCGAGCAGCGACTCGGGCAGCGCGAGGGCCTCGATGCGATCCTCGGGCAGGCCGACCAGGGCCTCGCCGAGCGTCTGCAGTTCGTGCATCCCCTGCTTGAGCCGGGTCTTGCTCGGGCGCCCGGCGTCAGGCGCTGGATGATCGTCGTTCGGCAAGGTGTCGTGGGCAGGTGCGGGCACGGTGATTGGCGTTGGCGACACAGGGCAGCGCCGGGGCCTGGGTATCATAGCCGTCGCCCTGCGGGATCTGCCTGCGCGGGCCCAGTGCAAGGCGACCCGATGTCCAGCCGTTCCCACCCGACCCCAACCCGCACCGATTCGGGATTTGCCTATCCGCGCTCGGCCTTCGAGCAACTCGTCGAGGATGCGCTCGCGTTCGCGACCGGGCTCGGTGCCAGCGACGCAGGGGTCGAGGTCTCCGAGGGCGTGGGGCTGTCGGTCTCGGTGCGCAAGGGCGAGGTCGAGCATGTCGAGCGCAACCGCGACAAGTCGATGAGCGTCACGGTCTACCTCGGCCAGCGCCGCGGCAACGCGAGCACGTCGGACTTCTCGCGCGCCGCGCTCGAGCAGACGGTGCGTGCCGCGTACGACATCGCGCGCTTCACGGCCGAGGATCCGGCCGCCGGCCTGCCCGACGCGGCCGACCTGGCCACGCGCGAGCAGGCCGCGCGCGATCTCGACCTCTTCCACCCCTGGGCCATCGACGCAGAACAGGCGGCCGCAATCGCACGCCGCTGCGAGGCCGCGGCCTTCGCCACCGACCGCAGGATCACGAATTCGGAAGGCGCTGGCGTGTCGGCCCAGCAGTCGCAGTTCTTCGCTGGCAACAGCCGCGGCTTTCGGGGCGGGTACCCGAGTTCGCGCCATTCGCTCTCCGTGGCGCCGATCGCGTCGCTGCCGCGCCGCGGCGGCGCCGACATGCAGCGCGACGCCTGGTACAGCTCGATGCGCGCGCCGGCCGAACTCGCCGCGCCCGAGGCCGTGGGGCGCTACGCTGCCGAGCGCGCGTTGTCGCGCCTTGCATCGCGCAAGGTCGCGACCTGCGAGGTGCCGGTGCTGTTCGAGTCCTCGCTCGCCGCGGGCCTGCTCGGCGCCTACGTGCAGGCCACGAGCGGCGCGTCGCTGTACCGCAAGGCGAGCTTCCTGGTCGACAGCATCGGGCAGGCCGTGTTGCCGTCGCACGTCGATATCGACGAAGACCCGCACCTGCCGCGCGCCAAGGGCAGCGCGCCGTTCGACGACGAGGGCGTGGTCACGCGGGCGCGCAAGGTCGTGGCAGCCGGCGTCGTGCAGGGCTACTTTCTCGCCAGCTACTCGGCGCGCAAGCTCGGCATGCACACGACCGGCCATGCCGGTGGGGCGCAGAACCTGGTTCTGACGAGTAGCCTCACGCGGCCCGGCGACGACCTCGACGCGATGCTGCGCAAGCTCGGCCGGGGCCTGTTCGTGATCGAGCTGATGGGCCAGGGCATCAACTACGTCACCGGCGACTATTCGCGCGGCGCGGCGGGCTTCTGGGTCGAGGGCGGCCGCATCGCCTACCCGGTGCACGAGATCACGATCGCGGGCAACCTGCGCGACATGTTGCGCGGCATCGCGGCGGTCGGCGCCGATGCGTACAACGCCGGCAACAAGACGATCGGTTCGGTGCTGGTCGAGCGGATGACGGTCGCCGGGTCCTGACCAGCCCCAGCGCCGGGGCCGGGCATCCGCGCTTTCCCGGAGAGAAGGAAACCAGTGCGCCAAATCGCGCGACTAGCCCGTACATTTCGGACTGTTCGCGCCCCACGGCCGATCTCGCCGCTGCGCCGAGAATCGAGCCGCGACTCCCCAGACCACGGAGCACTGCCTTGGATGCCCTACTCAAACTGTCCGCTGGTGTCGATGCATTCAGCAATCTGATCGGCAAGTTGATCCGCTGGCTGGTGCTGGCCTCGGTGCTCATCAGCGCCGCCAACGCCATCATCCGCAAGGCCTTCAACATCAGCTCGAACGGCTTTCTCGAAATCCAGTGGTACCTGTTCGCCGGCGTGTTCCTGCTCGGCTCGGGCTTCGCGTTCATGCGCAACGTGCATGTGCGCATCGACTTCATCTCGGGCAAGCTGTCCAAGCGCACCAACGCCATCATCGACATCCTCGGCATCGTGGTCTTCATCGTCCCGCTGTGCTTGATCATGGTCTGGCTCAGCTGGCCGCTGTTCACCAACGCGCTCGCTACTGGCGAGATGTCGCAAAACGCCGGCGGCCTGATCCGCTGGCCGGCCTATCTGCTGATGCCGCTGGGCTTCGGCCTGCTGTTCATCCAGGCGCTTTCGGAACTGATCAAGCGCATCGCCTTCTTGCAGGGCCTGCGCGACGAGCCGATGAGCTTCGAGTCCGCCAAGAGCGATGAAGAAGTCCTCGCGGAAGAGCTGGCCGCCGCGGCCGAGAAGAAGCTGGCCGGAGCCTGACGCATGGACACCTCCTTCATCGCCCAGAATTTCGTGCCGCTGATGTTCGCGGCGCTGTTCATCTTCCTGCTGTCGGGCATCCCGGTGGCTTTCGGGCTGGCGGCCACCGGCCTGTTCATGGGCTTCATCGGCATGGAAGCCGGCCTGTTCGGCAGCAACCTGTTCCAGGCGTTGCCGCTGCGCGTGTTCGGCATCATGCAGAACGACACGCTGCTGGCGATCCCGTTTTTCACGCTGATGGGCATCATCCTCGAGCGCTCCGGCATGGCCGAGGACCTGCTCGAAACCGTGGGCCAAGTATTCGGCCCGGTGCGCGGCGGCCTGGCCATCGCGGTGATCCTGGTCGGTGCCCTGCTCGCCGCCACCACCGGCGTGGTCGCGGCCGCCGTGATCTCGATGGGCCTGATCTCGCTGCCGATCATGCTGCGCTACGGCTACAACCGCACCATTGCCACCGGCACCATCACCGCCTCGGGCACGCTGGCGCAGGCCATCCCGCCGTCGCTGGTGCTGATCGTGCTGGCTGACCAGCTGGGCCGCTCGGTCGGCGACATGTATGCCGGCGCGCTGATCCCGGGCCTGCTCCTGGTGGGCGTCTACCTCGGTTTTGTCGTGCTGGTGGCGTTCATCAAGCCCAAGTGGGTGCCGGCGCTGCCGGCCGAGGCGCGCATCTACCGTGAGCCCAACGGTGCCAGCGGCCACCGCTCTCTGTTGATCCTGTTTGCCGTCTGCGCCGTAGCCGGCGTGCTCTGGTCCAAAGTGCACCAGAGCGTGGTCAACCCGCTGATCGACCGCCAGCTGCCGGCACCCGGCGACGAGATCTTCATCCTGTCGATGACGATCGCGTCGCTGCTGGCGCTGGCGCTGGCGCTGGTGAACAAGCTCTTCAAGATCGGGCTGCTTTCGCGCCTGACCGAGCAGGTCACCTTCGTGCTCATCCCGCCGCTGGTGCTGATCTTCCTGGTGCTGGGCACCATCTTCCTGGGCATCGCCACGCCCACCGAAGGCGGCGCGATGGGTGCGCTGGGCGCGCTCATCATGGCCATGGGCCGCGGCAAGCTGAACCTGTCGCTGCTCGTGCAGGCGCTGGACAGCACCGCCAAGCTGTCGTGCTTCGTGCTCTTCATCCTGGTGGGCTCCACGGTCTTCAGCTTCACCTTCAATGCAGCCGACGGGCACATCTGGGTCGAGCACCTGTTCGACAACATGCCCGGCGGCGCAATGGGCTTCCTGATCGTGGTGAACATCCTGGTGTTCATCCTGGGCTGCTTCATCGACTTCTTCGAGATCGCCTTCATCGTCATCCCGATCCTGGCGCCGGTGGCTGAGAAGATCCTGCCCGGGTTGCTGCCCGCCGGCACACCCCCCGAGATGACATTGATCTGGTTCGGCGTGATCATCGCGCTGAACCTGCAGACCTCGTTCCTGACGCCACCCTTCGGTTTTGCGCTGTTCTACCTGCGCAGCGTGGCTGCCAAGAAGAACTACAAGGATGTGGTCACCGGCGAGCTGATCCCGGCAGTCGAGACCAGCCAGATCTACAAGGGCTCGATCGCCTTCATCTGCCTGCAAGTGGTGATGGTCGCGCTGGTGATCGCCTTCCCGGCACTCGTCACCGGCGGCATCGAGCAGGCGGTGCAGATCGATGCCGACAAGGCGCTGGAGTCGATGACGGAGAGCTCGAACGCCGCGCGCGACAGCGGCAGCGGCGCTGCCTTGGCCGCGCCGGCGATGCCGGGGGCCCCGGCTGCATCCGGCGCCGAGGTCGGCAGCGAGCGGCAAGACCCGATGAAGGGCCTGCTCGAATCGATGAAGGCCGACGAAGGCAAGAAGCCCTGATTCGGGCTGGGGCTCCGGCCCCGCCCCCGAAACGACAAACCCCGCCGCAGCGGGGTTTGTTCTTTGCGGAATCGGCGCCAGGCGCGCCGCGCCGATCAGAGCTTCTGCGTCTGCATGAAGTCGTCGAAGCGGTTTTCGGTGAAGCGAAACCACAGGTTCTGGTCGCGGCGGAAGCCGGCGAAATCGTCGTAGATCTTCTTCCAAGCCGGGTTGCTGGCATTGAGCTCGGCATACAGCTCCATCGCCGCCTTGAAGGACGCGTCCATCACGTCCTTCGGGAAGGCATTCAGCTTGGTGCCGGCCGCCACCAGCTGCTTCAGCGCACCCGGATTGCGACCGTCGTACTTGGCCTGCATGTCCACATGCGCATTGGCCGAGGCGTTGGCGATGATCGCCTTGTACTCGGCCGACAGGCTGTCGTAGGATTTCTGGTTGACGTACAGCGACAGTTGCGGGCCGCCTTCCCACCAGCCGGGGTAGTGGTAGAACGGCGCCACCTTGTACAGGCCGAGCTTGAAGTCGTCGTACGGACCTACCCATTCCGCCGCGTCGATGGTGCCTTTTTCAAGCGCCTGGTAGATCTCGCCGCCGGGGATGTTCTGCGGGATCGAGCCGATCTTCTCGAGCACCTTGCCGCCAAAGCCGCCGATGCGCATCTTCAGGCCCTTCATGTCGGCCAGCGACTTGATCTCCTTGCGAAAGAAGCCGCCCATCTGCGCGCCGGTGTTGCCCATCGGGAAGTTGACGATGTTCACCTTGGCGTAGAACTCGCGCATCAGCTTCAGGCCGTTGCCTTCGAACATCCAGGCCGTCATCTGCCGGCTGTTCAGGCCGAAGGGGATGGCGCAGTCGAGCGCGTAGGTCGGGTCCTTGCCGAAGAAGTAGTACGGCGCGGTATGGGCACATTCCACGGTGCCATTGGACACGCCGTCGAGCACGCCGAAGGCCGGCATCAACTCGCCGCCGGCATGGGTGGTGATGGTGAACTTGCCGCCGGACATTGCGCTGACCTGCTTGGCGAATTCATCGGCCGCACCGAAGATGGTGTCCAGCGCCTTCGGGAAGCTCGACGCGAGGCGCCAGCGAATGGTGGCCTGCGCGTGCACGATGGCCGGTGCGGTGCCCGCGGCAAGTACGCCGGCAAGGCCGGCACCGCGGACGAATTGACGACGTTCCATGAGCGAATCTCCTGTTGGCAATTGATAGGGTCGGACCGGGCGAAATTTTAGGTTTGCCCGGCCCTTCTCCATGTGGTGTTTACCCGCCCGCGTCGCCATGCGGTGCGACCTTGAAGGGGCGGCGCGCATCGAGTTCGTTCAGGTATTGTCCGACCGCGCGCCCCTCGCGGCGCAGAAAGTCGGCCACCGCACTCGCGAAGCGCTGGTCGGCGAGCCAGTGCGCGGAAGCCGTTGTCACTGGCAGCAGGCCGCGCGCCATCTTGTGCTCGCCCTGCGCGCCGCCCTCGAAGCGCCGGTAGCCCTGCGCGATGCACCAGGCCAGGGGCTGGTAGTAGCAGGCCTCGAAGTGCAGGCAGTCGATGGGTTCGGTTGCGCCCCAGTAGCGGCCGAAGGCGTGGCCGCGCTGCGGGTCGATCGCGATCAGCGACGCCGCGACGCGCTGCCCTCGGCGCTCGGCGATGAAGAGCAGCCAGTGCTCGGGCATCGTTGCCGCCATGCGGGCGAAGAAGTCGCGCGTCAGGTAAGGCGTCGAGTGGTGCGCGCTGTAGGTCGATGTGTAGCAGCGATAGAAGAAGTCCCAGTCCGCGGCCTCGATCTCGCGCCCGCGCAAGCCGCGAAAGACGACGCCCGCCGCGGCCACCTTGCGCCGCTCGTGTGCGATCTTGCGCCGCTTGTCGCGCTGCAGCCCGGCGAGAAAGTCGTCGAATCCGGCATAGGGCTCGGGCGCGCGGTTGTGCCAGTGGAACTGCACCGTGCTGCGTGCCATCCACCCGGCACGGTGCGCAGCGCGCTGGTCGGCCTCGTCGAGGAACAGCAGGTGCGCCGACGACAGGCCGGACTCGCGCGCCAGGCGGACCGTTGCCGCGAGCAGCGCGTCGCGCTGGGCGTCGTCGGTCGCCAGCAGACGCGGCCCCGGCACCGGCGTGAACGGCACGGCGCCCAGCAACTTGGGGTAGTAGGCCAGGCCATGGCGGCGGTAGGCGTCGGCCCAGGCCCAATCGAAGACGTACTCGCCGTAGGAATGCGCCTTCAGGTACAGCGGGCATGCGGCCAGCAGGCGCGCGCCGGGGCTGTTGCGCTCGAACAGGCCGATGAACCGCGCCGACCACCCGGTGTCGGGCGCGGCACTGCCCGATGCCTGGAGTGCCAGCAGGTACTCGTGGCGCATGAAGAGCGTGGCCGACGGCTGTGCATCGAGCAGCGCGTTCCACGTGGTGGGGTCGATCTGTGCGATGTCGTCGAAGACGCGTATGTCGGCAGCGGTCATGCGTGGGCGGAGATCTCTGGCGTACAGCGGGGAGTGCGGCAGCTGGCTAGCGGCAGCTGGCCGGCGCGCGCATACACTAGGCGCAAGTCAATCGCGCCTGCCCGGAGCCCGCCATGAAGCAGATCACCGCCATCGTCAAACCGTTCAAGCTCGAGGAAGTCCGCGAAGGGCTGGCTGCCGTGGGCGTCACGGGCCTGACTGTGACCGAAGTCAAGGGTTTCGGTCGCCAGAAGGGTCATACGGAGCTTTACCGCGGCGCCGAGTATGTGGTGGACTTCCTGCCCAAGGTCAAGGTCGAGGTCGTGGTCAAGGATGGCGATGTCGAGCGCTGCATCGAAGCCATCGTCAAGGCGGCCAAGACCGGGAAGATCGGCGACGGCAAGATCTTCGTCACCTCGGTCGAACAGGTCGTGCGCATCCGTACCGGCGAGACGGACGAGGATGCCGTGTGAGGACCTGAGCCCCTGCCTGCGCATGGGCGAACGCCTCGGGCGGGACGCGAGCTGCAGCAAGCGCGCGGCCTGCGGTGCGCCTGAGCCGACCGGTCAGATCTGGCCGTAGTCGATTCCGCCGGGCGCAGTGGCGAGCGCGGCAAGTCGATCGAGCAGTCGGTCGACATCGGCACCGACCTGCAGCAACGCCCGCTGCGCCTGCGGCACGAAGCCGCTCTCCGTGCTGCGGTCCAGGAAGGCGAGCAGCGGGTCGTAGTAGCCCGCCACGTTGAGCAGGCCGACCGGCTTGGCGTGGTAGCCGAGTTGCAGCCAGGTCCAGACTTCGAACAACTCCTCCAAGGTGCCGATGCCGCCCGGCAGCGCAATGAAGGCGTCGCTGTGCTCGGCCATCTGGCGCTTGCGTTCGTGCATCGTCTCGACGACGATGAGCTCGTCGAGCCCGCGGTGGCCGAGTTCGCGCTCCATCAACGCGGCGGGGATGATGCCGATCGCCTTCGCTCCGGCGGCGAGCGCTGCGTCGGCTACCTGCCCCATGAGGCCGGAACCGCCGCCGCCGTAGACGAGGCGCCAACCGCGCCGGCCGATCGCGCCGCCGACCGCTCGCGCCGCCGCCGCGAATGCCGGATCGTCGCCGGGGCGCGAGCCGCAGTAGACGCAAAGGGACTTCACGGCACTGCGGGCCGCGTGGCACCGGGGAGCGGGTGCCAGTTCACGAGGCGAGTGCCGCAAACGGCGTCGTGCCAGAACTGTCGGTCGGGATGAAGCAGCGCCAGCAGCGCGTAGCCGATCACGCCCAGGGCCAGCACCGCCGACACCGCCCACGAACCGGCGGCGCCTGCCAACCACAGCGACACCAGCGCCGGCGCGAACCACAGCCATGCCAGCAGATAGCGCAGCGCGCAGCGCGCGATCGTGGCCGGTGCGCCGTCGGCACGGACGAGGCGCAGGCGCCAGGTCTTCATCGCGACGGTCTGGCCGCCGTGCGACCAGAACCATGTGAAGTAGGCGCCCAGGACGACAAAGAGTACGACCTGCAACCCATGGCGCCCGAGCATCGCGTTGTGCTGCCCGGCGGCGATGCCGTAGACGAGCCCGGCGCCCATGACCACGCCGAACAGTAGCACGCCTTCGTAGACGAAGCAGGCCAGACGGCGCCCGAGCCCGGCCGCGCTCAGCGGGGCGCCGGAATGCCTTCGTGCTGCGCACTCCGGCATTTGCCCTTGGGGCGGCCCGGCGGGCTCACTGGCGTACCTTCGTGCTGCGCACTCCGGTATTCGCCCTTGGGGCGGCCCGGCGGGCGCATGCAACTCGCTAGCGGTCGGTACGGCGCTCGGCGACAGGGCGGCTGCAGGCGGTGCCGCGCCCGTCATGGCTTCGCGGCGTCGTCGCGAGCCTTCGTCGGCGGGCGCGCAGGTGCCGTGCTCTGCGCGCCGGTCTGGGGCAGAAGGGTCTTCTTGTCGACGTAATCCGGGGTGGCCGCAATCTTGGGGCTGCCCGAGGGCTGGTGCGCCGGCGGGGATGGTGGCTTGGAGATCAATGTCGTCGTCGCGCCGGGCTTGGCCTGCACGACTGACGGTGCAATCGGCTTGGGCGGCGGCACCGCGCCCTTGGCGGGCACTGCATTGACTTTCGGCTGCACGCCTTCGCGTGCCAGGTTGTCCGGCCGCTGTGCCTTTGCGGCCGCCGCCGGCGAGGATCTGGCTGCCGATGCCGCCGCAGCCGGTACGGCCGGGGCGGCGGCGACCGGCTTGGCGCGGTTGGCCAGTTCACGGCGCTGCTCTTCGGGCAGGGCCTGGTAGGCCTCCCAACTCGCCTGGCGATCCCGCTGCGGGACCTGCTTGGCGCCCTGGAATTGCAGCCTCGTCTGGCTGCGTTCCTGCGGCGTCATCCGGGCCCACTCGGACATGCGCGCCTGCATCCGCTCCTGGTCCTGCGGCGCCATCGTGGGATAGCGCTCGGCGATCTCGAGCCATTTGCTCTTGCGCGGCGCGTCGATCCCGGCCCAGTCGCGCTCCAGGGGCTTGAGCGCCTGGCGCTGAGCGGGCTTGAGCGCAGACCAGGTCGGGCCCTGCTCGGGCGCCGACTGGGCTGGCAGGGCGGCGCCAGCGCCGGCTGCTTTGGGCGGGCCCGGCTGGGCGTGCAGCGCAGACGAACTGCCGCACAACGCGAGCAGCAAGGTGCTTGCGCGCAGCGCCGGGTGTGCATGCAAGCTGCGGCGTCGGCTCCGCATGCTACTGCTGGGCGGACTTGAGGAACTCGACGAAGCCCGGATCGCTGTAGGCCCGTGGCGGCAGTTCGTCGACGAGCAGGTCGACGTCGATCTCGGCGACCGCTGCGGCGCGCAGGCGCGCGTGCTGGTATTGGATCAGCAGCAGACCGGCCACGAGCGCGATCAGCGGCAACAACACGCCCAGGCGGGTCCACCACGACGCCGAAGGCGCATCGTCGCGACCACCGCCAAGGGCAAGGGCGCCCGCGCCTGAGGCGACGCCCACGCTGACAACCGAGCTCGCCGCCGCCGCACGGCGCTGCAGCGCGCGGTCGAGGGCGCGCTCGCGCGCAACGCGCAGGCGCTCATCGACATGATGTTCCGTCATCGCGGCCCGTTCGGACAGCCGCGACGCCACCCGCAACGCGTAGCGCGACTGCAGGGCCTCGGCTTCGGTCTGACGCTGGTACATGGTGCGGCGAGTGTCGTTCATGGCTCGATTCCCTTGGCCTTCAAAGCCCTTGCCAAGGCCTGCACCGCTCGCGAACAGTGGGTCTTGACGCTTCCTTCCGAGCAGCCCATGAGCGAGGCTGTCTCGGCGACATCGAATTCTTCCCAGTAACGCAGCAGGAAGGCTTCGCGTTGACGTGCCGGCAGTGCGGCCACTTCGGTCTCGATCGCGGCCAGGGTCTGGCCTCGTGAAACGTGATCCGATGCACTTTCGGCGGCGGGCGAGTCGTCCGCTGCCGCAAGCAGTTCGAGCAGGTCGAAGTCGCCATCATCGCCGGGGGGATCGAACTGCGACAGATTCTGCACCAGCGCCGTGCGCACCTTCTGGCGCCGGAACCAGTCCATCGTCGCATTCGACAGTATGCGTGTGAAGACCAGCGGCAACTCTGCCGCGGGTCGGTCGAAGTACTTCTCGGCGAGCCGGATCATCGAATCCTGCACGATGTCGAGCGCTGCATCGTCGTCGCGGACCGTGTAGGCCGTACGCTTGAACGCGCGCTTCTCGACGCTCCGCAGGAAGTCGGACAGTTCTTTGTCGGTGGCCAAGGGCGGCGGCGCTCGCGGGGCAGGGGCGGGCCGGATTATGTCATCCGCCCCCCAGGTATTGGCCGCCTATCGGTGGCCGGCCCGCCCGATGCCATAATGCTGCTTTGCACAACAACAGGCCTCACCCGTGCCGCCCGACTGCGGGCGCGTGCGTTGCAGGCCGCGCAGGTTCCGAAACCGCCTCACGAGGGCGCGCGCAGGAACACCGATGGATTTTCGTCAGAGAAATTCACAGAGGTTCTAAGCAATGGAAGTGTCTGCCGCAGAAGTCAGGCGCGCCGCAACGGCGCAGCCGCATTCCTCCTCCGCCGAAATCAACGGCTCCGAGATCCTGGTGCGCTGTCTTCAGGCCGAGGGGGTCAAGTACCTGTGGGGCTACCCCGGCGGGGCCGTGCTCTACATCTACGACGCGCTCTACAAGCAGGACAGCATCGAGCACGTGCTGGTGCGCCACGAGCAGGCCGCGGTCCACGCCGCCGATGGCTATGCGCGCGCGACCGGCGAGGTCGGCGTCGCGCTGGTGACCTCCGGCCCCGGGGTCACGAATGCCGTGACCGGCATCGCAACGGCGTACATGGACTCGATCCCGATGGTGATCGTGACCGGACAGGTGCCGACGCCGGCCATCGGCCTGGACGCGTTCCAGGAGTGCGACACCGTCGGCATCACGCGTCCGGTCGTCAAGCACAACTTCCTCGTCAAGGACGTACGCGAGCTGGCGCTGACGATGAAGAAGGCCTTCCACATCGCGCGCACCGGACGTCCCGGTCCGGTGGTGGTCGACATCCCGAAGGACGTTTCGCTCAAGACCGCGCCCTTCCACTACCCGGCGACGGTGGAGATGCGCTCCTACAACCCGGTGAAGAAGGGCCACGGCGGGCAGATCCGCAAGGCGGTGCAGTTGCTGCTGCATGCCAAGCGGCCCTACATCTACACCGGCGGCGGCGTCGTGCTCGGCAACGCATCGGCCGAACTGCGCGAACTCGCCGACCTGCTCGGCTTTCCATGCACGAACACGCTGATGGGGCTGGGCACGATCGCGGCGAGCGACCCCAAGTTCCTCGGCATGCTGGGCATGCACGGCACCTACGAAGCCAACATGACGATGCAGCACTGCGACGTGCTGCTGGCCGTGGGTGCGCGCTTCGACGACCGCGTGATCGGCAACCCGAAGCATTTCGCGACCGTCGAGCGCAAGATCATCCACATCGACATCGATCCTTCGTCGATCAGCAAGCGGGTGCGTGTCGACATCCCGATCGTCGGCGAAGTCAAGGACGTGCTGCTGGAACTGATTGCGCAGGTGCGCGACGCCCAGGCGCGCCCGGATGCGGCGGCGCTCGCCGCCTGGTGGAGCCAGATCAACGACTGGCGCAAGCGCGAGTGCCTGAGGTACAAGCCCAGCACCGAGGTCATCAAGCCGCAGGCGGTGGTCGAGATGCTGTGTGCGCTCACCCGCGGGACCGACGCCTACATCACCTCGGACGTCGGCCAGCACCAGATGTGGGCGGCGCAGTACTACGGCTTCGACGAGCCGAGGCGCTGGATCAATTCCGGCGGCCTGGGCACGATGGGCGTGGGCCTGCCCTATGCGATGGGCATCAAGCTCGCCAAGCCGGAGGCGGACGTCTTCTGCATCACCGGCGAGGGCTCGATCCAGATGTGCATCCAGGAGCTCTCGACCTGCCTGCAGTACAAGACGCCGGTCAAGATCGTGTCGCTCAACAACCGCTACCTGGGCATGGTGCGCCAGTGGCAGCAACTCGACTACGAAGGGCGCTACTCGCACAGCTACATGGACGCGCTGCCCGACTTCGTCAAGCTCGCCGAGGCCTACGGCCATGTCGGCCTGCTCGTCGAGAAGCCGGGCGACGTCGAAGGCGCGCTGCGCGAGGCCATCCGGCTCAAGGACCGGACGGTATTCCTCGACATCCGCACCGACCCGACCGAGAACGTCTGGCCCATGGTCAAGGCCGGGCAGGGCATCACGGAGATGCTGCTCGGTTCGGAGGAACTGTGACGCGCTGAATGCCGGCGTCGGACCAGGCGTTACCGCGCCCGGGCCGGCACCGGCAGGACGACGGCATGGACCGCCGAACCCGGCCCCAACCAACCCTTTGACAAGGCGTGGCCAAACGCCGCCGGTTACCGCCGGCGGTCGCGAAGAGCGCGCTCACTGCAAGACACCATGAAGCACATCATTGCCCTCCTGCTCGAAAACGAGCCCGGCGCGCTGTCGCGCGTGGTCGCGCTGTTCTCGGCGCGCGGCTACAACATCGAGAGCCTGACCGTCGCGACGACGGAGGACGCGTCGCTGTCGCGCATGACGATCGTGACGACCGGATCGGACGAAGTCATCGAGCAGATCACCAAGCACCTGAATCGCCTGATCGAGGTCGTGAAAGTTGTTGACCTGACCGAAGCGAGCTACACCGAGCGCGAGCTGATGCTGATCAAGGTTCGCGCCGTCGGCAAGGAGCGCGAGGAGATGAGCCGCATGGCCGACATCTTCCGCGGCCGCATCATCGACGTGACCGAGAAGAGCTACACCATCGAGCTCACCGGCGACTCGAGCAAGCTCGATGCCTTCCTGCAGGCGATCGACCGCAGCGCGATCCTCGAGACCGTGCGCACCGGCGCGAGCGGCATCGGCCGCGGCGAGCGGATTCTTCGCGTCTAGCGCGCCCATTCACCGCAACGAACCCCCACTGGAGAAACTGATGAAGGTCTATTACGACAAGGACGCCGACCTGAGCCTGATCAAGGGCAAGAACGTCACCATCGTCGGCTACGGCTCGCAGGGCCATGCCCATGCGCAGAACCTGAACGACAGCGGCGTCAAGGTCACGGTCGGCCTGCGCAAGGGTGGCGCGAGCTGGTCCAAGGCCGAGAAGGCGGGCCTCAAGGTGGCCGAGGTTGCCGACGCCGTCAAGAGTGCCGACGTGGTCATGATGCTGCTGCCCGACGAGCAGATCGCGACCGTCTATGGGCAGGAAGTCGGCCCGAACATGAAGCAGGGTGCGTCGCTCGCTTTCGCGCACGGCTTCAACGTCCACTACGGCCAGGTCGTGCCGCGTGCCGACCTCGACGTGTGGATGGTCGCGCCCAAGGCGCCCGGGCACACCGTGCGCTCGACCTACACCCAGGGCGGCGGCGTGCCGCACCTGATCGCGGTGCATGCCGACCGGACCGGCAAGGCGCGCGACCTGGCGCTGTCCTATGCCGCAGCCAACGGCGGCGGCAAGGCGGGCGTGATCGAGACCAACTTCCGCGAGGAGACCGAGACCGACCTCTTCGGCGAACAGGCAGTGCTGTGCGGCGGCGCGGTCGAGCTGATCAAGGCCGGCTTCGAGACCCTGACCGAGGCCGGCTACGCGCCCGAGATGGCCTACTTCGAATGCCTGCACGAGCTCAAGCTGATCGTCGACCTGATCTACGAGGGCGGGATCGCGAACATGAACTACTCGATCTCGAACAACGCCGAGTACGGCGAGTACGTGACCGGGCCCAAGATCGTGACCGACGAGACGCGCGACGCGATGCGCAAGGCGCTCAAGGACATCCAGACCGGCGAGTACGCGAAGAGCTTCATCCTCGAGAACCGCGCCGGCGCGCCGACGCTGCTGTCGCGCCGCCGCCTGATGGCCGAGCATCCGATCGAGATCGTCGGCGAGCAGTTGCGCGCGATGATGCCGTGGATCAAGAAGAACCGCCTCGTCGACCAAAGCCGCAACTGAGGGTTCGCCGAGCGTATCCTCGCGTCCGATGAACGAACCGACGTCATCAGACGGCGACGCGGCGCGGCTGCCGCGCAAGGGCCTGTACGTCCTGCCCAACGCGATCTCGCTGGCGGCGCTGTTCGCCGCCTTCTACGCGATCGTGATGGCCATGAACGGGCGCTTCGAGGCTGCCGTGTACGGCATCTTCGCGTCCGCGGTGCTCGACAGCCTGGACGGGCGCGTGGCACGCATGACGCGCACCCAGAGTGCGTTCGGCGAGCAGATGGACAGCATGTGCGACATGGTGTCCTTCGGCGCCGCGCCGGCCCTGATCGTCTACGAATGGGCGCTGCGCGATCTCGGGCGCTGGGGCTGGCTGCCGGCCTTCGTCTACATCGCCGGAGCGGCGCTGCGCCTGGCGCGTTTCAACACCAACATCGGTGTCGTCGACAAGCGCTACTTCCAGGGACTGCCGAGCCCCGCCGCGGCGGCGCTGGTGATGGGCCTGATCTGGGTTGCCGACGACGCCGGCCTGCGCGGCGTGACGCGCATCGATTGGCTTGCCTGGACGGCGTTCGGCGTCACGCTCTACGCCGGACTGACGATGGTCAGCAACGCGCCGTTCTACAGCTTCAAGGACTTGAGCTTCAGGCGCTCGGTGCCCTTCATCGTCATCGTCGCGATTGCGCTCGCGATCGCGGTCATCAACATCCATCCGCCGACCGTCCTGTTCGCGCTGTTCGTCGCCTACGGGCTGTCGGGCTACGCCGTCTATGGCTGGAAGCGCAGCAAGGGCAGGCCGGTGAGCCTGATCGCGACCTCGACCGACGAACCCGACGAAGAGGGCCTGCACCACTGAATGCGACGGCGCCGTGCTACAGTGTGCACATGAGTCTGCGTTTGCTTGCCGCGCTGCTACTTCCAGGAGTCTCCAGGGCAGGCTGACGTTCGCGTTCATCTGAGTTTCGTCGCAACGGCCCGCATGCCCCCCGCAGCGGGCCGTTTGCATTTGCAGTGCCACGGTTTGAATGAAGCAGGAGCACACCATGTCCGACAAGGTCATCATCTTCGACACCACCTTGCGCGATGGCGAGCAGTCGCCCGGCGCCTCGATGACGCGCGACGAGAAGCTGCGCATCGCGCGCCAGCTCGAGCGCCTGCGCGTGGACGTGATCGAGGCCGGTTTCGCGGCGTCGAGCAACGGCGACTTCGAGGCCGTCAAGGCGATTGCCGCGGTGATCAAGGACAGCATCGTGTGCTCGCTCGCGCGCGCCAACGACCGCGACATCTCGCGCGCCGCCGAAGCCCTGCAGGGCGCGGCGCGCTCGCGCGTGCACACCTTCATCGCCACCAGCCCGCTGCACATGGAGAAGAAGCTGCGCATGACGCCCGAGCAGGTGTACGAGCAGGCGCGCCTCGCGGTGCGCTTCGCGCGCAACCTGAGCGCCGACGTCGAGTTCTCGCCCGAGGACGGCTACCGTTCCGAGCCCGACTTCCTGTGCCGCGTGCTCGAGGCCGTGATCGCCGAGGGCGCGACCACGATCAACATCCCCGACACCGTGGGCTACGCGATCCCCGAGCTCTACGGCGCCTTCATTGCCGACCTGCGCCGGCGCATCCCGAACTCCGACAAGGCGGTCTGGTCGGTGCACTGCCACAACGACCTCGGGATGGCGGTGGCCAACTCGCTTGCCGGCGTCAAGCTCGGCGGTGCGCGCCAGATCGAGTGCACGATCAACGGCCTCGGCGAGCGCGCCGGCAACTGCGCGCTCGAGGAAGTCGTGATGGCGCTCAAGACGCGGCGCGACCACTTCGGTCTCGACGTCGGCATCGACACGACGCAGATCGTTCACGCGTCGCGCCTCGTCGCGCAGACGACCGGCTTCGTCGTCCAGCCCAACAAGGCGGTCGTCGGCGCCAACGCCTTCGCGCACGCCTCGGGCATCCATCAGGACGGCGTGCTCAAGGCGCGCGACACCTACGAGATCATGCGCGCCGAGGACGTGGGCTGGAGCGCGAACAAGATCGTCCTCGGCAAACTCTCGGGGCGCAACGCCTTCAAGCAGCGCCTGCAGGAGCTCGGCATTGCGCTCGACTCGGAGACCGAGGTCAACGCCGCCTTCGCGCGCTTCAAGGAACTCGCCGACCGCAAGAGCGAGATCTTCGAGGAGGACATCATCGCCCTCGTGATGGACGAGTCGGTGACCACCGAGCATGAGCATTACCGCCTGCTCGCGCTGTCGCAGCGCTCCGAGACCGGCGAGCGCCCGCACGCGAGCATTGCCTTCGCCGCCGGGGAGACCGAACTGCATGCCGAGAGCGACGGCAACGGCCCGGTCGACGCGTCACTCAAGGCGATCGAGTCCAAGGTGCAAAGTGGGGCCGAAATGTTGCTCTACTCGGTCAATGCGATCACCTCGGGCAGCACAGAATCCCAGGGCGAGGTGACGATCCGGCTCCAGCACGCGGGGCGCGTGGCCAATGGTGTCGGGTCCGATCCGGACATCGTGGTCGCGTCGGCCAAGGCCTATCTGGCGGCGCTGAACAAGTTGCACAGCAAGATCGAGCGCGTTCCGGCGCAGGGCTGAGGCAGGACAGATGCAGTCCCAGTGGACTGTCGAGTGCCTGCCGAAGGGCGAGCAGCTGCAGGCGCGAGCGCGGCCTGCAAGGCTGAGACGGTTCGATCGAGAAATGCTGCGCAGCTTGAAGAAGGTTGCGTAAGCTTTTGATCTTGTGAGAACTTTTTGTTTCACATACACTGGCCCCCTGATCGACGATCCGAGGATCCGAAGTTGCTGAAGTCGAGAATCGCGCTGGCGTTGACGATGGCCCTGATGATGGCGTTGCCCGCCACCGGGGCCCAGGCTGCGAGCGCGTCCAAGGCTTCGGCGAAGCCGACCACGGCGGCACCGTCGTCGACTGCAGCGCGGCGCGTGGCCAAGAAGCCGCCGGTGCGCAGCGTGGTCAAGAAGCCGCTGCCGCGCAGCGTCGTGCGCATTGCGCCCGCCAAGCCTTCGTTCGGCGAACTCAACGGATTGCGCAATACGGCCGACGCGCTCGACCTGAAGTCGAGCGTCGCACTCGTGATCGACCAGGACACGCAGGAGATCCTGTTCTCCAAGAACATGCAGGCCGTGCTGCCGATCGCGTCGATCACCAAGTTGATGACGGCGCTCGTCGTCGCCGAGGCCAGGTTGCCGCTCGACGAGACCCTGGTCGTGACGCAGGACGACATCGATACCGAGAAGGGCAGCCGCTCGCGCTTGACGGTGGGCACCCAGCTCAGCCGCGAGGAGATGCTGCATCTGGCGTTGATGTCGTCCGAGAACCGGGCCGCCAACGCGCTCGGCCGCAACTACCCCGGCGGCCTGCCGGCATTTGTCGAGGCGATGAACGCCAAGGCGCGCCTGCTGGGCATGTTCGACACGCGCTATGTCGAGCCGACCGGCCTGTCGAGCAAAAACCAGTCGAGCGCACGCGATCTCGCGACGCTCGTCAACGCGGCGCACCAGCACCAGATCATCCGCGAACTCTCGACCTCGCCCGAGTATCAGGTCGAGGTCGGCCGGCGCGAGCTGACCTTTCGCAACACCAACGGCCTCGTGCGCAGCCCGTCCTGGGACATCGGGCTGCAGAAGACGGGCTATATCTCCGAAGCCGGCCGTTGCCTCGTGATGCAGGCCCAAATGGCGGGGCGCAAGCTGATCATGGTGTTCCTCGATTCAGCGGGCAAGTACACGCGTATCGCCGACGCCGAGCGCGTGCGGCGCTGGGTCAACGAGACCCTGCCCGCACCCGGCCCGCTGCCGACGCGCAGCGAGCCACGGATCAGCTCCTGACTGCAGGCGCCTAGCCGCGATGCCCGAGCGTCGCCGAGATCTGCGCCGCCACCTGCTTCAGCCGATCGACCCAGGCCTCCTCGAGCCGGTCGGCCGGCGCCGAGATCGACAGGCCCGCGACGAGCTTGTCCTGGTCGTCGTGGATGCCGGCTGCCATGCAGCGCACGCCCACCTCGAGCTCCTCGTCGTCGCGCGCAATGCCGTCGCGCCGCACCTTGGCCAGTTCGCGCTCGAGCGCCGCCAGTTCGGTGATGCTGTTGCGCGTGTGGCCCGCAAGCCCGGTGCGCGTGGCGTAGGCGCGCACGCGCAGCGGGTCGTCCTGGGCCAGGAAGAGCTTGCCCACCGAGGTCAGGTGCAGCGGCGCGCGCCCGCCCACCGTGCGCACGACCTGCATCCCCGAGCGCTCGCTGTAGCTGCGCTCGATGTAGACGATCTCGTCGCCCTGGCGCATCGACAGGTTGACCGGCTGGTGGGTAAGCTTGTGCAGTTCGCGCATCGGGCCGATCGCCGCGTCGCGCACGTCGAGCCGCACCTTGACCAGGTTGCCGAGTTCGAGCAGGCGCATGCCGAGCCGGTAGCTGCCGACCTGCGGCCGATCGACGAAGCCACCGATCGCGAGGTCGTTCAAGATGCGGTGCGCCGTCGACGGGTGCAGCCCTGTCTTCTCGCTGATGGCCTTGAGCGACACCGGATCCTGGGCCGACGCCAGAACGTCGAGCAGGCTGAACATGCGCTCGAGTACCTGAATCGTCGGTTGCGTGGCTAGGGGCTTGGTCATGGCTGCAATTCTCGCTCAGCTCGACGGGATTTTGCATCACGAAATTGACAACCGACACGCGGGAGCAGAAGGGCACTGCGGATCGGAGGCACTGCCCGGCCCCACGCCGCGCCTGGCGCCGTGTTGCATGCGCTGGCTGGCAGCGCTGGTGGCGTCCACAGTCGGCGCATGCGGCGTGGCGGCGAGTGGCGACCCACAAGGCACTGTCGGGCCGTCGCCGTCGGCCCCGAAGGCGGCTTCCGCCCCCGGCCCGGCGCCTGCGCCAGTCGCAGGCCCGGCGTCGACCGCGCGCGCACCGGCGTGGATCCCCGTTCCGCGCACCGCGGGCCGGATCACGAGCAAGGAACTCGGACTCGTGATCAACACCGCCGACCCGTACTCGGTCGAGGTCGGCGAGTTCTACATCCAGGCGCGCAAGCTCGCCGCGGAGCAGGTCCTGCGCGTCGAACTGCCGCTCAAGCCCGCGCTGACCGGCGACGAGTTCCGCGCCTTGGATCGGCGCGTATCGGCCTACTTCGGTGCCAACGTGCAGGCACTCGCGCTGGCCTGGGCGCGGCCCTATGCGGTCGAGTGCAACTCGATCACCGCCGCCCTGGCCCTCGGTTTCGACGGCGAACTGTGCAAGCAGACTTGCGCGCCGCCATTGCGCTTCTCGCCCTACCTGAATTCGGCCTCGACCCGCCCCTACACCGATCTCGGTCTGCGACCGACGATGCTGCTTGCCGCCGACGATGCCGAAGCTGCGAAGGCGATGGTCCGGCGCGGCGTCGCGTCGGACCACACGCTCGGCCTGCGCGGTGCGCCGCCGGTCAACGCCTACTTCGTCAGCACCCCGGACCGCGTGCGCAGCGTGCGCGCCGCGCTGTTTCCGCCGCCAGGGCGCATCGCCAGGATCGGCGTCGACGTGCATGTCGAGCACACGCCTGCGCTGCAGGGCGCCGAGCGCGTGCTGCTCTACCTCACCGGTGCGGTGAGCGTACCGGGGCTCGACACGATCTCATGGGTGCCGGGCGGCGTGGGCGATCACCTGACGTCGTTCGGCGGCGCGCTGCAAGGGCGCGGCCAGATGCCGGCGACGGCCTGGATCGCGTCCGGCGCGACGGCGAGCTACGGCACCGTCAGCGAGCCCTGCTCGCACCTGCAGAAGTTCCCGCACCCGCAGGTGCTGCTGCTGCAGTATGCGCAGGGCAGTTCGGTCATCGAGGCCTACTGGAAGAGCGTGGCCTGGCCGCAGCAGGGCGTCTTCATCGGCGAGCCGCTGGCGGCCCCGTTCGCGCGCCGCTGAACGCCGCATCGAGCGCGCGCACGGCCGCGATGCCCGAACGCACCGCGCCTTCGAGCGTGGCCGGGTAGGGCCCGGCGATGTAGTCGCCGGCGGCCATCAATCGCGGGGCGATCGCCGCCGGCGGGCGCGCGAGGCCGGGTGTGCACAGAAAGGTCGCGCGCTTCTCGGTGAAGCTGCGCACTTCGGCCCAGGGGCCGGCTGCGTGGGCCGCGAGCGCTGCGCGGGCCTGCTCCAGGGTCGCATGCGCCGTCGCCTGCAGGCCGCGCGCAACCCATTCGCCCGCGCCGCTGATGACGAATGCGAACAGGCCCGGGAGGCCGCGCAACTGGCCGAGGTCGAAGACGAACTGCGCCGGTGCGCTGCCGCCATGGCGCAACGCCAGCATCGGTTGCGGCAGGCGCGTGCCCGCGCTGCTCAGCACGACGGTGACGATCGGCTCGTGGCGCAGCGCGCGCGCGCTCGCGGTCCAGGCCGGTGCGTGATCCTGCGCCAGGCGCGCGGCCTCGACACTGCTGGCCGCGAGGATCGCGCCGTCGAAGGATGCGCTGCCGACGCGCCAGCCGGTGGCCAGCGCCTCGAGCTGCATCACGCGCTCGCCCCAACGCAGCGTGGCTCCGCGTTGCGCCAACCAGTGCGCTGCCGCGTCGGGCCAGAGGGCGCTCAGGTCGACGCGCGGCAGCAGCAGGTCGGCCGAGCCGCGGCCGGCGAAGAGCGCGTCGTGCAGCACGCGCAGGAATACGCTTGCGCTCGCCTGTGCGGCCGGCGTGTTGAGCGCGGCGATGCACAGCGGCTCGATCAGGTCGGCACGCGCGCTCGCCGGCAGGTCGCGCGCGAGCTCGGCGACGGTCAGGCCGTTGTCGCAGCGAAAGCCGTCGCGCGCCCAACCGGCGGCGGCGAGCAGCAGGCGCCACCGGTCGCGCCATGGCCAGCCGCGGCAGCCGAGCACGGCGCGCGCGAAGGCCAGCCTCGGCGCCCCGGCAGGCAGTACGAGCGCCGCACCGTCGGCGAAGGCGAGCGCCAGCGGGCGACGCCATAACAGCCGATCGGCATCTGCGCCCACCAGCGACATGAGGCGCAGCGTTTCGGTGTAGGCACCGATCAGGATGTGCTGGCCATTGTCGAGCGCGGGCTCGGCGCCGTCGACACGCCGTGCCCGGCCGCCCGGCCGGCGCGCCATCTCGTAGAGCGTGACCTCATGGCCGAACGCGACGGCTTCGACGGCCGCGGCGAGCCCGGCCCAGCCGCCGCCGACCACGGCCAGATGCATCTTCAGCGGCGCCCGGCCCCCCCCCCCCCCCCCCCCCCCCCCCGGGCCCCCGCGCGACAGCGCCGGGGGCCCCCGCCCCCCCCCGCCCCCCCCCCCCCGCCCCCCCCGCGGGGCGCCCGCCGGAGCAGGCCTGGGGGCGCCACCCCCCCGCGGCTGCCAGTTGGTACGCATCGCGATCCACAGCTTGCGCAAGGGCGTGAGCGCAATGCGCTGGTGCAGCACCTGGAAGCCGCTCGACTCGATCTCGCGCAGCAGCGTGCGGTAGATGTTGGCCATCATCAACCCGGGCTTTTGCGCCTGGCGGTCGGCGTCGGGCAGCAGCGCAAGCGCCTCGTCGTAGCAACGGTGCGCGCGCTCGGCCTGGAAGCGCATCAGCGCATCGAATCGCTCGCCGTAGGCATAGGGGGCTGTGGTGCGCAGCAGTTCGTGCGCCTTGACGTCGAACTGCCGCAACTCGGAAAGCGGCAGGTAGACGCGGCCCCGGCGCGCGTCGTCGCCGACGTCGCGGATGATGTTGGTGAGCTGCATCGCCAGGCCAAGGCGGTGCGCGTAAGCGATCGTCGCCGCGTCGCTGCGGCCGAAGATGTTGGCGCTGACCTCGCCCACCACGCCGGCGACGCGGTGGCAGTAGAGCTCGAGGGCGGGGAAGTCGAGGTAGCGCGTCTGGTCCAGGTCCATCTGGCAGCCGTCGATCACCGCCGCCAGATGCGCCGGCCCGATGCCGAACGCGGCCGCATGCGGCATCAGCGCCTGCAGCGCGGGGTGGCTGGCCCGGCCGTCGAATGCCGCCCCGACCTCGGCCCGCCACCACGACAGTTTGGACGCGGCGACGGCCGGATCGTGAACTTCGTCGACCACGTCGTCGATCTCGCGGCAGAAGGCGTAGAAGGCGGTGATCGCCGCGCGCCGGGGCGGATTCAGGAACAGGAAGGCGTAGTAGAAGCTCGAGCCGCTGCGCGCCGCCTTGTCTTGCACGTACTGCTCGGGCGTCATCGGGCCGGTTCCTCGAGCGCGCGGGCAGCCGCCGGGCGCATCCGCAGCGCGCGCCAGGCGAGGGTCGGCGCGTCGTGCCAGTGCAGGCATGGGCGCTGCAGCAGCGCATCGAAGCCTCGCTGCTCGATGCGCTGCAGGATGCGCAGGCCGCCTTGCACCACCAGGCGCAGTTCCCAGCCCGCGCGGCCAGCGACGCGGTGCACGAGCGGCGCACCCTCGAGCATGAGCCGGCGCGTCCAGGCCACCATCTCGCCGATCAGGGCGCGCGCCATCGGGCTGTCGCGGCGTGCCAGCAGGTCGGCGGCAGCCACCCCGTGGCGCTCGCAATCGGCGCGCGGAATGTAGAGTCGGCCGCGCGCCGTGTCGATCGACAGGTCCTGCCAGAAGTTGGCGAGTTGCAGCGAACTGCAGATCGCATCCGACTTGCGCAGCGCCTGCGCATCGGCGACGCCGTACAGGTGCAACAGCAGCCGGCCGACCGGATTCGCCGAGCGCCGGCAATAGTCGAGCAACTGCGCGCGGTCGGCATAGCGCGTCTGCGTCAGGTCCTGGCGGAAGGCATCGAGCAGATCGGTGAACAGCACCGGCGGCAGCCGATGGCGCGCGATCACCGGCCCCAGCGGCACGAAGACTTCGCGCCAGCGCGGCGACAGCGCTTGTCCGGCGCAGGCGGCGTGCAGGTCGCGTTCGTAGGCGGTGAGCGCGGCAAGGCGCTCGTCGCGCGTAGCCGTGCCTTCGTCGGCCAGGTCGTCCGCCGTGCGCGCAAAGGCGTAGATCGCGCGCACCGCCGGACGCAGCGCGGGCGGGCACAGCCAAGACGCGACGGGAAAGTTCTCGTAGTGATCGACACTCACGGTTGCACATTGTCCATGCCGGCGGCGAACGCCGGCCGCGGACTTGCGCGAAGGGCTGCCGCCAGCAGGCAACCGCGGTCGTTTGACATCGCACAAGTCGACGCATATATTACTGACCAGTCAGTCAGTATGGGCGCGAACATCCCGCGCTCGGTCCGATGCCGGGTGTGGACAGCGCCGGCACTTTTACCGTCGACTCCGCGCCGGGCGCTCCCTCCCCGGTCGCCCGCCAACCCGCATCGCCCATGACGCCAGCCACGCTCCGCCCGTTCCTGCTTGCAATCACGGTCTGCGCGGTCGCGCTCCTGGGCGCATGTTCGCGCGAGCAGGCCGCGCCCGAACCGGTGCGCGCGGTGCGCACGATGACCCTCGGCGCCGACACGGCCGGTGCCGGCGTCGAATACGCGGCCGAGATCCGGGCACGCAACGAGTCGCGGCTCGGCTTTCGCGTCGGCGGCAAGATCGTGCGCCGCAATGCAGAGGTCGGCGAAGCCGTCAAGGCCGGGCAGGTGCTGGCCCAGCTCGACGCCCAGGACCTGCGCCTGGGCCAGGACGCTGCCCGCGCCGCGCTGGCAGCGGCCCAGGTCAACCTCGACCAGGCCGCGGCGGACGCCAGACGCTATCGCGAGCTGAAGGAGCAGGGCTTCATCGGCGCGGCCGAGCTCGAGCGCCGCGAGAACGCGCTCAAGGCGGCGCAGGCGGGCTTGGCGCAGGCGCGCGCACAGGCGAGCCTGCAAGGCAACCAGGCCGCCTACGCCGCGCTCGTCGCCGACACGGCGGGTGTCGTGACGGCGGTCGAGGCCGAGCCGGGGATGGTCGTTGCGGCCGGTGCACCGGTCGTTCGGCTGGCTCATGACGGCCCGCGCGACGTGGTTTTCGCGGTGCCCGAGGACAAGGTTGAACTGCTGCGCAACGTCGCTGCACAGCCCGGTGCGCTGAAGGTGCGTCTGTGGAATGCAGACTCGCTCCTGCCGGCCACGCTGCGCGAAGTTGCGGCCGCCGCCGATCCGGTGACGCGCACCTTCCTGGCCAAGGCCGATGTCGGGCGCGCCGACGTGCGCCTCGGCCAGACGGCGACGGTGTTGCTCGAACTGCCGCGCAGCGCGGGCGTGACGCGCCTGCCGCTGTCGGCGGTGGCCGAACTGCAGGGCAAGACGGTCGTCTGGCTGCTCGATCCGGCGACGCTTACGGTGCGCCCGCAAACTGTCAGCGTGGCGGGCGCGGACGGCAACAGCGTCGTCGTCTCGGCCGGCCTTGCCCCGGGCCAGACGGTGGTCAGGGCAGGCGTTCACCTGCTGACGCCGGGCCAGAAGGTCAAGCGCTATGTCGAGCCGGTCGTCGCGGCGACGGGCGCTGCGCCCGCCAGCGGCGCCGCGCGCTGAGGCCGGACGCAGATGGACTCGCTTTCGCCGTCGCGCTTCAACATCTCGCGCTGGGCGCTCGAACATCCGGCGTTGACGCGCTACCTGATGGTCGCGCTGCTGGTGCTGGGCTTCGCGGCCTACTTCCAGCTCGGCCAGGACGAAGACCCGCCGTTCACGTTTCGCGCCATGGTCGTGCAGGCCTGGTGGCCGGGCGCGACCGCGCAGCAGGTGGCCGAACAGGTGACCGACAAGATCGAGAAGACGCTGCAGGAGGTGCCCTACGCCGACAAGATCCGCAGCTACACCAAGCCGGGCGAGTCGCTGACCATCCTGCAATTGCGCGACTCGTCGCTGCCCAGGGAGGTGCCCAACAGCTGGTACCAGGCCCGCAAGCGCATCGCCGACATGCGCCACACGCTGCCCGCGGGCGTGGTCGGGCCGGTCTTCAACGACGACTTCGGCGACGTCTACGGTTCGATCCTCGCCCTCTCGGCGGACGGCTTCAGCCGCGAGGAACTGCGCGTGCAGGCCGAGCGCGTGCGCCAGCGCCTGCTGCGCGTGCCCGACGTGGCCAAGGTCGATCTGTTCGGCGTACAGCCCGAGAAGCTGTTCGTCGAGATCTCGCAGAAGCGTCTCGCCCAGCTCGGCCTGGACATGGCGCAGGTCGTCGCCCAGCTCGGCGCGCAGAACGCCGTCGAGGGCGCGGGCGTGCTCGACGCCGGGAGCCAGAACCTGCAGGTCCGCATCGGCGGGCAGTTCAACTCGGTGGAGGAACTGGCGCGCTTTGCCATCCGCGGCGTCAACCCGCCCACGGGCGTGGCGAGCACGATCCGCCTCGCCGACATCGCCGAAATCCGGCGCGACTATGCCGACCCGCCCGCAGTCCTGGTGCGCCACCAGGGCAAGGAAGTGATCGCGCTCGGGATCGCGATGGCCAAGGGCGGCGACATCATCGACCTCGGCAAGGCGCTGCGCGGCACGACGCAGCAGCTCCAGGCCGAACTGCCGCTGGGCATCACGCTCGAGCCGATGCAGGACCAGCCCGCGGCCGTGGCGCGCTCGGTCGGCGAATTCATCAAGGTGCTCGCCGAGGCGGTCGCGATCGTGCTCGCGGTCAGCTTCGTGAGCCTCGGACTGCATCTCAAGCCGCTGCGCATCGACATCTGGCCCGGCCTGGTGGTGGGCATCACGATCCCGCTCGTGCTCGCGATCACCTTCGTCACGATGTACTACTGGGGCGTCGGGCTGCACAAGATCTCGCTCGGCTCGCTGATCATCGCGCTCGGCCTGCTCGTCGACGACGCGATCATCGCGGTCGAGATGATGGTCAGGAAGCTCGAGGAGGGCTACGACAGGATGCGCGCCGCGACCTTCGCCTACGAGGTCACGGCGATGCCGATGCTGACCGGCACGCTGATCACCGCGGCCGGCTTCCTGCCCATCGGCATGGCCCGGTCGATGACCGGCGAATACACGTTCGCGATCTTCGCCGTGACCTCGGCCGCGCTGCTGATCTCGTGGGTCGTGTCGGTCTACTTCGTGCCCTACCTCGGCGCCCGGCTGCTGCGCACGCGGCCCAAGGTGAGCGGCGCCGAGAGACCGCACGAGCTGTTCGACACGCCGTTCTACTCGCGCTTCCGGCGCGCCGTGAACTGGTGCGTGCAGCACCGCTGGATCACGATCGCGGCCACGCTCGCGATCTTTGCAGCAGGCATCGCCGGCATGGGCAAGGTGCAGCAGCAGTTCTTCCCCGATTCGAGCCGCCCCGAGATCCTCGTCGACCTCTGGCTGCCCGAGGGCTCGACGATCCGCAGCAGCGACGAACTCGCGCGCCGCTTCGAGGCGCGCCTGATGCGCGAGCCCGGCGTGGCCAGCGTGAGCACCTGGATCGGCGCGGGCGTGCCGCGCTTCTACCTGCCGCTGGACCAGATCTTCGCGCAGACCAACGTCAGCCAGGCGATCGTGATGCCGCGCGACCTGCGCGAGCGCGAGGCTTTGCGGGTGCGTTTGCCGGCGCTGCTGGCCGAGGAGTTCCCGGAGGCGCGCGCGCGCGTGAAGCTGCTCCCCAACGGGCCGCCGGTGCCGTATCCGGTGCAGTTTCGCGTCGTCGGCGCGGACGCGGCAGCGGTGCGCGAATGGGCCGACCAGGCCAAGCAGGTGCTGCGTGCCAACCCGAGCCTGCGCGGCGTCAACGACAACTGGAACGAGGCGGTCAAGGTGCTGCGCCTGCGCATCGACCAGGACAAGGCGCGCGCGCTCGGCGTGACCAGCCAGACTGCGGCGCAGGCGTCGCGCACCATCCTGTCGGGCAGCACCATCGGCCAGTACCGCGAGGGCGACAAGCTCGTCGACATCGTGCTGCGCCAGCCGCTCGAAGAACGCGATGCGATCACCGACCTCGGCAATGCCTACCTGCCCACCGCGAGCGGGCGCAGCGTGCCGATGGCACAGGTCGCGCAGGTCGAACTCGGCTGGGAGCCGGGCATCCTGTGGCGCGAGAACCGCGACTATGCGGTCACGATCCAGGGCGACGTTGCCGAGGGCCTGCAAGGCCCGACCGTGACGGCGCAGGTCTGGCCGGCGCTGCAGCAGATCGCGGCGCGCATGCCGCCCGGTTACCGCATCGAGGTCGCGGGCGCGGTCGAGGAGAGCAGCAAGGGCCAGGGCTCGATCGCGGCCGGCGTGCCGGCGATGCTGTTCATCATCTTCACGCTGCTGATGCTGCAGTTGCACAGCTTCAGCCGCGCGATGCTGGTCTTCCTGACCGGGCCGCTGGGCATCGCCGGCGTGGCGGCGGCGCTGCTGCTGCTGGACCGGCCCTTCGGCTTCGTCGCGCTGCTGGGCGTGATCGCGCTGATGGGCATGATCATGCGCAACTCGGTGATCCTGATCGACCAGATCGAGCAGGACCGTGCGCGCGGCGTGCCCGCCTGGACCGCGATCGTCGAGTCGGCGGTGCGGCGCTTCCGGCCCATCGTGCTCACCGCCGCTGCCGCCGTGCTCGCGATGATCCCGCTCTCGCGCAGCGAGTTCTGGGGCCCGATGGCGGTGGCCATCATGGGCGGGCTGATCGTCGCGACGGTGCTCACGCTGCTCGCGCTGCCGGCGATGTATGCAGCGTGGTTTCGCGTCCGGCGGCCCGAAACCGTGGCCGGCGCGCGAGGCCGCTAAAATCGCGGGTTGACCGGATCGCCGACCGGAAAGGGGTCGCAACGCGACCCCGCCATCCTGTTGATCCACGCGCGGGTGGCGAAATTGGTAGACGCACCAGGTTTAGGTCCTGACGCCAGCGATGGTGTGGGGGTTCGAGTCCCCCCCCGCGCACCAGCAACAACGAACACGGAAGAGTCCCTCAGCATCATGCCCGTCACCGTCGAAACCCTTGACAAGCTCGAGCGCCGCATCACGCTCACGCTGCCCGCCGACACCATCCAGCGCGAGGTGCAGGCACGCCTGCGCAAGCTCGCCCGCACCGTCAAGGCGGCGGGTTTCAGGCCCGGCAAGGTGCCGATGAGCGTGGTCTCGCAACGCTACGGCTACTCGGTCCACTACGAGGTCATGAACGACAAGGTCGGCCAGGCCTTCGCCGATGCCGCGACCGAGGCCAAGCTGCGCGTCGCCGGAGCGCCGCGCATCGCCGAGAAGGAGGGCGCGGGCGAAGGCGTGCTGGCCTTCGACGCCACCTTCGAGGTCTACCCGGAGGTCAGGATCGGCGATCTCGCCGCGGCCGAGATCGAGCGCGCATCGACCGAGGTCACCGAGGCCGCGATCGACCGTACGCTCGAGATTCTGCGCAAGCAGCGGCGCAGCTTCGCGCTGCGCGCGCAGGCCGAGGCCGCGACCGAGGGCGACCGGGTGACGATCGACTTCGAGGGCAAGATCGACGGCGTGCCCTTCGACGGCGGCAAGGCCGAGGGCTTCCAGTTCATCATCGGCGAAGGGCAGATGCTGCCGGCCTTCGAGGACGCGGTGCGCGGCATGAAGGCGGGCGAGTCCAAGACCTTCCCGCTCCAGTTTCCGGCCGACTACCAGGGCAAGGACGTGGCCGGCAAGGAAGCCGATTTCCTCGTCACGCTCAAGAAGATCGAAGCCCAGCACCTGCCCGACGTCGACGAGGCGCTGGCCAAGGCCCTGGGCATCAAGGACGGCACGGTCGACGCGCTGCGCGCCGACATCAAGCGCAACCTCGAGCGCGAGGTCAAGTTCCGCGTCCTGGCGCGCAACAAGGCGGCGGCGATGGACGCGCTCGTCAAGATCGCCGAACTCGACGTGCCGGCGGCGCTGGTCAACGGCGAGGCCGAGCGCATGGTCGAGGCGGCGCGCGCCGACCTGAAGCAGCGCGGCGTGAAAGATGCCGACAAGGCGCCGATCCCGGCCGATGTGTTCAAGGACCAGGCCGAGCGCCGCGTGCGCCTCGGTCTCGTGGTCGCCGAACTGGTGCGTGCCAACGGCCTGCAGGCCAAGCCGGACCAGCTCCAGGCGCACATCGAGGAGATGGCACAGAGCTACGAGAAGCCGTCCGAGGTCGTGCGCTGGTACCTGGGCGATCGCCAGCGCATGGCCGAGGTCGAGGCGGTCGTGGTCGAGAACAACGTCACCAACTTCGTGCTCGGCAAGGCGCGGGTCAGCGACAAGTCGCTGCCGTTCGACGAGCTGATGGCCAGCTGAGCGAAACTTTGGCCGCCATCCCGAGGCGGCCCCCGAAGGCTGTCATGAGCGCGCTGGACACCAAAAACCTGGGCCTCGTGCCCATGGTCATCGAGACCTCGGGCCGCGGTGAGCGCGCCTACGACATCTACAGCCGGCTGCTGCGCGAGCGCATCGTCTTCCTCGTCGGCCCGGTCAATGACCAGACGGCCAACGTGGTCGTCGCGCAACTGCTGTTCCTCGAGAGCGAGAACCCCGACAAGGACATCTCGCTCTACATCAACTCGCCCGGCGGGTCGGTGAGCGCGGGCATGTCGATCTTCGACACGATGCAGTTCATCAAGCCCGATGTCTCGACCATGTGCCTCGGCATGGCGGCAAGCATGGGCGCCTTCCTGATGGCGGCCGGCGCCAAGGGCAAGCGCTTCGCGTTGCCGAACTCGCGCATCATGATCCACCAACCCTCGGGCGGCGCGCAAGGGCAGGCGACCGACATCGAGATCCAGGCGCGCGAGATCCTCAAGCTGCGCGAGAGCCTCAACGCCATCCTCGCCGAGCGCACCGGACAGTCGCTGGAGAAGATCCGTCTCGACTCGGAGCGCGACTTCTTCATGTCGGCCGACGAAGCCAAGGCCTACGGGCTGATCGACCAGGTCATCGCCAAGCGCGGCTGAAGCCCGGCGCCCGGGTCGCAAGACTGCGCGGCCGGGAGGGTGCTTTTCGCGCCGCCGCCGGGGCCGGCGTTTGCACTATGATTCCTCGAATCCCCTGACCGGTGCCCCGTCCATGGCCGAGAAAAAAGGCAACTCCAGCGAGAAGGTTCTTTACTGCTCGTTCTGCGGCAAGAGCCAGCACGAGGTGAAGAAGCTCATCGCCGGGCCCTCGGTGTTCATCTGCGACGAGTGCATCGAGCTCTGCAACGACATCATCCGCGACGAGGCGCCGGCCGAAGGCGCACAGGCCAAGGCGCCGAAGTCCGAGCTCCCGATCCCGTCCGAGATCAAGGACAGCCTGGATCAGTACGTGATTGGGCAGGAGCCTGCCAAGCGCACGCTGTCGGTGGCGGTCTACAACCACTACAAGCGGCTCAAGCACCTGAGCGCGGTCAAGGACGGCATCGAACTGTCCAAGAGCAACATCCTGCTCATCGGCCCGACGGGCTCGGGCAAGACGCTGCTCGCGCAGACGCTGGCGCGGCTCTTGAACGTGCCGTTCGTGATCGCCGATGCGACCACGCTCACCGAAGCCGGCTACGTGGGCGAGGATGTCGAGAACATCATCCAGAAGCTGCTCCAGAACTGCAACTACGACGTCGAGCGCGCGCAGCGCGGCATCGTCTACATCGACGAGATCGACAAGATCAGCCGCAAGGCCGACAACCCGAGCATCACGCGCGATGTCTCGGGCGAGGGCGTGCAGCAGGCGCTGCTGAAGCTCGTCGAGGGCACGATGGCGAGCGTGCCGCCGCAGGGCGGGCGCAAGCATCCGAACCAGGATTTCCTGCAGATCGACACGACCAACATCCTGTTCATCTGCGGCGGGGCCTTCGACGGTCTCGAGAAGGTGATCCAGAACCGCTCCGAGAAGTCGGGCATCGGCTTCGGCGCGACGGTCAAGAGCAAGAAGGACCGCAAGGTTTCCGAGGTCTTCCGCGAGGTCGAGCCCGAGGACCTGATCAAGTTCGGCCTCATCCCTGAACTCGTCGGCCGGCTCCCGGTCGTCGCGACGCTCGGCGAACTGACCGACGAGGCGATGGTGCGCATCCTGACCGAGCCCAAGAACGCGCTCGTCAAGCAGTACCAGCAACTTTTCGCGATGGACGGGGTCGAACTCGAGATTCGTCCTTCGGCGCTTGCGGCAATCGCGCGCAAGGCGCTCGCACGCAAGACCGGTGCGCGCGGCCTGCGCTCGATCATGGAGCAGTCGCTGATCGACACCATGTTCGAGTTGCCCACGCTCGATGGCGTGGCCAAGGTGGTGCTCGACGAGCACACCATCGACGACGGCGCCAAGCCCCTGCTCGTGTATCGGGAACACAAGGCCAGCGCCTGACGAACTGACCAGATCAATGCCCGGCTCCCGCCGCGCCACGAGGTGGCTGGCTGGCTTCTTGCAAAACGGTTGCTGGTCCCCAAGTGGGTCCGACAAGGAGAGCTAAGCAATGTCCGGACATCCCATCCTGCCCGCCGAGGCGATCACCATGCCGCTGCTGCCACTGCGCGACGTCGTGGTGTTCCCGCACATGGTGATCCCGCTGTTCGTAGGGCGCCCGAAATCGATCAAGGCCCTCGAGGCGGCGATGGAGGCCGGGCGCCAGATCATGCTCGTCGCGCAGCGCGCCGCGGGCAAGGACGAGCCCAAGCCCGACGACATGTTCGAGGTCGGCTGCGTGTCGAGCATCCTGCAGATGTTGAAGCTCCCCGACGGCACCGTGAAGGTGCTCGTCGAGGGCGTGCAGCGCGCCAACACGATCCACATCGGCGACAACGGCGAGCACTTCGTGGCCGAGGTCAAGCCGATCCCGCCCGAGACCGACCCCAAGGCCGAGATCGAAGCGCTGCGCCGCGCCGTGACGCAGCAGTTCGACCAGTACGTCAAGCTCAACAAGAAGATCCCGCCCGAGATCCTGACCTCGATCGCCGGCATCGACGATGCCGGGCGTCTGGCCGATACCATCGCCGCGCACCTTCCGCTCAAGCTCGAGAACAAGCAGGTCGTGCTCGACCTGTTCGCGGTCGACAAGCGGCTCGAGAAGCTGCTGGAGCTGCTGGAACACGAGGTCGACATCCTGCAGGTGGAAAAGCGCATCCGCGGCCGCGTCAAGCGCCAGATGGAGAAGAGCCAGCGCGAGTACTACCTCAACGAGCAGGTCAAGGCGATCCAGAAGGAGCTCGGCGACGGCGAGGAAGGTGCCGACCTCGAGGAGCTCGAGAAGAAGATCGTTGCCGCGCGCATGACCAAGGAAGCGCGCAAGAAGGTCGATGGCGAGCTCAAGAAGCTGCGGCTGATGTCGCCGATGTCGGCCGAGGCCACCGTCGTGCGCAACTACATCGACGTCCTCGTCAACCTGCCCTGGAGCAAGCGCACCAAGATCAAGCACGACCTCGGCTTTGCCGCGACCGTGCTCGACGAGGACCACTACGGCCTCGAGAAGGTCAAGGACCGCATCCTCGAGTACCTCGCGGTGCAGCAGCGCGTCGACAAGGTCAAGGCGCCCATCCTGTGCCTGGTCGGCCCCCCGGGCGTGGGCAAGACCTCGCTGGGTCAATCGGTGGCGCGGGCCACCGGGCGCAAGTTCGTTCGCATGGCCCTGGGCGGCATGCGCGACGAGGCGGAGATCCGCGGCCATCGGCGCACCTACATCGGCTCCATGCCGGGCAAGGTGCTGCAAAGCCTGACCAAGGTCGGGACGAGGAACCCCTTATTCCTGCTCGACGAGATCGACAAGCTCGGCATGGACTTCCGCGGCGACCCGTCGTCGGCGCTGCTCGAAGTGCTCGACCCGGAGCAGAACCACACCTTCAGCGACCACTACGTCGAGGTCGACTTCGACCTGTCGGACGTGATGTTCATCGCCACGTCGAACTCGATGAACATCCCGCCGGCGCTGCTCGACCGGATGGAAGTCATCCGGCTTGCCGGCTACACCGAGGACGAGAAGCTCAACATCGCCCAGCGCTACCTGCTCCCGAAGCAGCAGAAGAACAACGGCGTCAAGGACGATGAGGTCGACGTTACCGAAGGCGCGATCCGCGGCATCATCCGCTACTACACGCGCGAGGCCGGCGTGCGCTCGCTCGAGCGCGAGATCAGCAAGATCTGCCGCAAGGTCGTCAAGGGCCTGCAGCTCAAGACCTATACGGAGAAGGTCGTCGTCACCGAGGACAACCTGAACGACTTCCTCGGCGTGCGCAAGTTCGACTACGGGCGCGCCGAGAAGAAGAACCAGGTCGGCCAGGTGGTGGGCCTCGCGTGGACCGAGGTGGGCGGCGATCTGCTTACGATCGAGGCTGCAGTGATGCCAGGCAAGGGCAACATCATCCGCACGGGCTCGCTCGGCGACGTGATGAAGGAGTCGGTCGAGGCCGCACGCACCGTGGTGCGCAGCCGCGCGCGGCGCCTCGGGATCAAGGACGAGCTGTTCGAGAAGCGCGACGTGCACATCCACGTTCCCGACGGTGCGACGCCCAAGGACGGGCCGAGCGCCGGCGCCGCGATGACGCTCGCCTTCGTGTCGGCGCTGACCGGCATTGCCGTGAAGGCCGACGTGGCGATGACGGGCGAAATCACGCTCCGCGGCGAGGTCACCGCGATCGGCGGCTTGAAGGAGAAGTTGCTCGCGGCACACCGCGGCGGCATCAAGACCGTGCTGATCCCGGAAGAGAACGCGAAGGACCTGCAGGAAATCCCCGAGAACGTCAAGAACCGTCTCGACATCGTGCCGGTGAAGTGGATCGACCAGGTACTCGAACTCGCGCTCGAGGCGAAGCCGCAGCCGCTGCCCGACGACGACACGCTGCCCAAGGTGGAGCCTGCCAAGGCCGACCCGGCGGTTGCCGCCGGCGGCACGGCTGCTGCGGAGGTGCTCACGCACTGAATCACGCCCTGGCAGCACTGCCGGGGCGCGCGGCGGGGCATGTATAATGCCGAGCTCGACGCAGCCTGCCCAGGCCGGTTGCGTCGGCTGCGAGGCACTGCGGGAGTAGCTCAGTTGGTAGAGCGCAACCTTGCCAAGGTTGAGGTCGCGAGTTCGAGACTCGTCTCCCGCTCCAGATTCGACGACAAGGGAAGCCGCGGCTTCCCTTTTTCGTGCATGGCCGGCATGTGACAATCCGGCCCTCGACGGCGCGATAGCAAAGCGGTTATGCACCGGATTGCAAATCCGTTCAGCCCGGTTCGACTCCGGGTCGCGCCTCCACCAATCATCCCCGCGCTGACCGGCATCGAGCAGATTCGCGAGCGCCTGCACGCTGCGGGCGCCGGCCCTGGCCACGCGCAGCGCGTGTTGCGTCTGTGGGTGCAGGGGTTGCCGCAGGACAGCGGCCGCCGGCCGACGGACTCGTTCCTGCCGCGCACGCTGCGCGCCGCGCTACCCGCGCTCATCGCTGACCTCGCCGCCTTGGCGCGCTTGCGCTCGCAGCACCCTGCGGCCGATGGCTCGGTGCGGCTGCTGGTCGAACTCGGCGACGGACAGTGCGTCGAGAGCGTGCTGCTGCCGGCCGGCGGATTGTGCATCTCGACCCAGCTCGGCTGCGCCGTCGGCTGCGTGTTCTGCATGACGGGGCGCGCGGGCCTGTCGCGCCAACTCGGCAGCGCCGAGATCGTGGCCCAGGTGGCGCTGGCGCGCACGCTGCGGCCGGTGCGCAAGCTCGTCCTGATGGGCATGGGCGAGCCGGCGCACAACCTCGACAGCGTGCTCGAGGCGATCGATCTGCTCGGAACGGCCGGCGCCATCGGCCACAAGCAGATCGTCTTCTCGACCGTCGGCGACCGGCGCGTGTTCGAGCGCCTGCCGCTGGGCCGCGTCAAGCCGGCGCTGTCGCTGTCGTTGCACTCGACGCGCGCCGAGTTGCGCGCGCAACTGCTGCCGCGTGCGCCGTGCATTGCGCCGGACGAACTCGTCGCGCTCGGCGATGCCTACGCGCGCGCGATCGGGCACCCGATCCAGATCCAGTGGACGCTGCTCGACGGCGTCAACGACGGTGACGACGAGGTCGAGGGCATCGTCGCGCTGCTGTCCGGCAAGCGGGCGATGATGAACCTGATCCCGTACAACGCCGTTGCCGGGCTGCCGTGGCGGCGTCCGTCGTGGGAGCGCGCGGTGGCGATGGCGCGCGCCTTGAACCGGCGCGGCATCCTGACGCGCCTGCGGCGCTCGGCCGGGCAGGAGGTCGACGCCGGCTGCGGCCAGCTGCGTGCGCGCCACGACGCGCAGGTGGCGTGACGACGATGAGCGACATCGCCGCCGCCTGCGAATGGGTCGCCGCAGCGCAGCGCATCGTCGTGCTCACCGGCGCGGGGATCTCGACCGAGTCGGGCATCCCCGACTTTCGCGGTCCGCGCGGCGTGTGGACACGCAACCCCGCGGCCGAGGCGCAGTCGACGCTGCAGAACTACCTGGCCGACCCGCAGGTGCGCCGGGCGGCCTGGCAGGCGCGCCTCGAATCTCCCGCGTGGTCGGCGCAGCCCAATGCAGGCCATCTCGCGCTCGTCGCGCTCGAGCGCCGCGGCAAGCTGCACGCGCTCGTGACGCAAAACGTCGACGAACTGCATCGCATCGCCGGCAACTCGGCGGACCGGATCATCGAGGTCCACGGCACGATGCGGCGCGTGATGTGCTGGTCCTGTGGCCGGCGCACGCCGATGGAAGAAGCCCTTGCCCGCGTGCGCGCCGGCGAGCCAGACCCGGCCTGCTCCGATTGCGGCGGCATCCTCAAGAGCGACACGATCTCGTTCGGCCAGGCGCTCGTGCCGGAGGTCATCGAGCGCGCGCTCGCCGCCGCGGCCGAGGCCGACCTGCTGCTCGCCGTCGGCACGACGCTGCAGGTCTATCCGGTCGCCGGCGCCGTGCCGCTGGCCAAGGAGGCGGGGGCACGCATCGTCATCGTCAACGACCAGCCGACCGCGTTCGACGACATCGCCGATGCGGTGCTCGGCGGCCCGATCGGCGAGCTGCTGCCGCGCCTGTGCGCGGCCTGACCGGCGATGGACGACGCCTTCGACCTGCAGCGCTTCGTCGACGCGCAAGAGCCCGTGCTGGCCGGCGTGCTCGCCGAGCTTGCCGCTGGCGCCAAGACCAGCCACTGGATGTGGTTCGTCTTCCCGCAACTGCGCGCGCTCGGCCGCAGTGCGACCGCGCAGCACTACGGCATCGCCTCGCTCGCCGAGGCGCGCGCCTACCTTGCGCACCCGCTGCTCGGCGCGCGCCTGCAGACCTGCTGCGACGTGCTGCTGGGGCTCGACGGCCGCAGCGCGCAAGCCATCTTCGGCGCCATCGACACGCTCAAACTCTGCTCGTGCATGACGCTGTTCGAGCGCGCGTCGGCCGATGCGCAGGCACGGGCCTTGTTCGGCCGCGTGCTGCACAAGTACTTCGGCGGCCGCCGTGACGCGGCGACGCTGGCCCTGCTCTGACGCCTGGCGCGCGGCAGCAGGCGCCGCCCGCTTTCAGCCCGCCGAGCGCCGCGCGACTTCGGCGGCCATCGCGGCAGCCGCCGCATCGCCGGTCTGCGCGGCCAGGGCCGCCAGCCCGGCTGCGACGCCGTCGCGGTCGGCGGCACTTCGGTTCTGGCTCACCTTCCATTTGCCGACCAGCGCCGTGAGTTCGATCTCGATGCCGACGATCGCGCGCAGCATCGATTCGATGTAGTCGGGCGGCGCGTCGGCGATGCGCCACGGCGCCGCCTGCGCCGACTCGAAGCGAGCGGTCAGGCGCGCCACCAGCGCGCGCACCCAGGCCGCGTCGTCGATCGCGCGCAGCCGGCCGCGTGCCTGCACGACGACGTAGTTCCAGGTCGGCACGACCTTGCCGTGCTCCGCCTTGCTCGGATACCAGCCCGGGCTGACGTAGCTTTGCGCGCCCTGGAAGACGACGAGCACCTCGGCTTGCGTATTCGTCTCGCGCCAGAGCGGATTGGCGCGCGCGACGTGGCCGCGCAGCGCGCCCTGCTCGCGCGGGCCGGGGTCGATCAGGAATGGTATCGGGTTGGCCTGCAACTCGCCCGCGTGTTCAGCGTGATCAGCGTCCCCAACGGCTGGGCGCGGATCAGTTCGTGCAGCGCCTCGGTGCGTGTTTCCTCGAAGTGGGCGGGCAGGTACATGTCATCGATTCCAAAGCGTACCGTGCGCTGCGCGCTCTGCAGCGCTCGGCACGCGACTTACTCGATCACCTCGTCCGCGCGGAGCAGCATCGTTCGCGGGATGGCGATGCTCAGCGACCTGGCGGTCTTCATGTTGATGACCAGCTCGAACCGAGTCGGCTGCTGGACCGGAAGCTCACCCGGGTTCGCGCCACGGGCCACCTGGTCGATATACGCGGCGGCATGGCGGTAGGCGGCGCGAAGGTTTTCGCCGTAGCTCATCAATCCGCCGTCATCGACGAACTCCCTCGCCCCATAGAAAGCCGGCAGGCCGTGCCCGGCCGCGAGCGCTACGATGGTCGCGCGCCGGATCAGGAACATCGGCTCGTCGGGCAGCACCAGGACCGCGCCGGCCTTCTCGCGCACCGCGGTCTCGAATGCAGCAGGCAGGGCGGTGTCGGAGGGCCTGCCGACGTCGATCTTCACCAGCTTGATCTTCAGCGTCTGCGCGGCCGGGACCAGCGCCTGCCACATGCGCGGGTGGGTTTCGCTTCGCGCGTCGGCGAGTACCGCGACAGTCGCCGGCCTGGGCAAGACACTCGCGAACAACTCCAGCATCTTGGGCATGATGTCTTCGGCCTGGCTCGACAGGCCGGTGATGTTGGCGCCCGGCCTGGCGAGGCTCGCGATCAGGCGCTGCCCGACCGGGTCGGCGACGGCCGCCATCACGATCGGCGTCGAGCCGAACGCCTGCTGTGCCGCGCGCGTCGTCGGCGTGCAGGTGGTGACCACGGCATCGAGCTTCATCGCCGCCAGTTCGCGCGCGAACGCCGGCGTCTGCTCGAGGTTGCTATCGGTGTAGCGGCGCTCGAGGACCAAGTTCATGCCCTCGACGTAGCCCTGCTCGCGCAGGCCCTGCAACAGCGCCAATTCCAGGTGGCCGCGCTGCGCCGGGCTGCCGCCGACGAGGATGCCGATGTGAACCTTCTTCTCCGGCGACTGCGCAAGGCCCGCAACCGGTGCGGTCAGGAGGAGCGAAGCGGCGGCGACTGCGGCCAAGCGCTTCACGGTCACGCGCAGGCCGGCGATTCCTTCTGGCATCACGTTCCTTCGCTTGCCCCACCGACGCCTGGTGGTGCGCTGATACTACGCTCGTGCCGATCTCAGCCGCGCATCTGCGCCGGCAGCCAGGTCACGATCGCCGGCACGAAGTAGACGAGCAGGATCGCCACGCCCATCAGCACGAAGAACGGCAGCGTGACCCTGGCGATCCAGGTGATCTCGCGTCCGGTCATGCCCTGCAGCACGAACAGGTTGAAGCCGACCGGCGGCGTGATCTGCGCCATCTCGACCACGAGCACGACGAAGATGCCGAACCACAGCGGGTCGATGCCCGCCTTCTGGATGGTGGGCAGCAGCACGCCCATCGTCAGCACCACCATCGAGATGCCGTCCAGGAAGCAGCCCAGCACGACGTAGAACGCGGCCAGCATCAGGATGAGTTGGAACTGGCTCAGGCCGAGCGACGCGATCCATTCTGCCAAGTGGCGGGGCAGGCCGATGTAGCCCATCGAGAGCGTGAGGAATGACGCCCCGGCGAGGATCAGCGCGATCATGCAGTACAGCCGCGTGCCGCCCATCAGCGACTCGCGAAAGGCTGTCCACGACAGCGACCCCTGCAGGCCCGAGATCAACAGCGCGCCGACGACGCCGACCGCCGCGGCCTCGGTGGCGGTGGCAATGCCGGCGTAGATCGAGCCCAGCACGGCCAGGATCAGCAGCACGACGGGGATCAGGTTGCGCGACTCGCGCAGCTTCTCGCGCAGGCTCAGCGGCGCGTCCGGCGGCGGCACTTGGCTGGGGTTGCGCCAGGCCCAGAGCGCGATGTAGCCCGAGAACAGCAGCGCGAGCAGGACGCCCGGCAGCACGCCCGCGATGAAGAGCTCGGAGATCGATACGTCGGCGATCACGCCGTAGACGATCATGATGATCGAGGGCGGGATCAGCAGGCCGAGCGTGCCGGCGCCGGCCAGCGAGCCGACGGCCATCGCATCCGGATAGCCGCGTTTGGCCAGCTCGGGCAGGCTCATCTTGCCGATGGTCGCGCAGGTGGCGGCGCTCGAGCCCGACACGGCGGCGAAGATCGCGCAGCCGATCACGTTGGTGTGCAGCAGGCGCCCGGGCAGGCGCTGCATCCACGGCGCGAGGCCGCGAAACATGTCCTGCGAGAGCCGCGTGCGAAACAGGATCTCGCCCATCCAGATGAAGAGCGGCAGCGCGGTCAGCGTCCAGCTCGACGACGAGCCCCAGATCGTGACCGCCATCGCGTCGCCGGCCGGCCGCGACGAGAAGAGCTGCATGCCGATCCAGGCCACGCCCGACAGCGTGAGCCCGATCCAGACGCCGCTGGCGAGGATCATGAACAGCGCCACGACGAGCAGCGCGGTGACGGCGACCTCGTTCACCGGCAGGCGCTCATTCGTTGTGCAGCATCTCGGCGCTCTGGGCCGCGCGCCGCCGGCCGCGCAGTTCGAGCACGAACTCGTCGACGAAGGCGATCGCCAGGATCAGCGTGCCGAGGGCCATCGCCAACTGGGGCAGCCACAGCGGCGTCGCGTCGCTGGCGGTCGACACGTCGTGGAAGGCGTGTGACTGCCAGGCGAGCCGGGCCGCATAGAACGCGAACAGCCAGGCGAGCAGCGACGCCGCAGCGAGCGACCACAGCTCGAGCGCGCGCCGCCCGGCGCCCGGCAGCGCCGACAGGAGCAGCGTGACGCGGATGTGTTCGCCGCGCTTGAGCGTATGCGCGAGCGCGAGGAAGCCGGCGCCGGCCATCAGATAGCCGGCATAGGCGTCGGTGCCGGGAACGTGAAAGTGCAACTGGCGGCTGACGATCGACAGCAGCACCATCGCCAGCAGCCCGACCATGAACAGTGCCGCGAGCGCCGCCGCGGCATCGTAGAGGCGGTCGAGCGCGTTGCGCACGGCGGGCAGCGCTTCTCAGCGCGGCAGCGTCACGGCTTGCGGAACGCAGCGAGCACCGCCGCACCGTCGGCGCCGGCCTTCTTCTCCCAGTCGACGAGCATGATGCTGCCGACCTGTTTCAGATCCCCGACGAGCTTGGGCGAGGGCGCGACGATCGTCATGCCTTTCTCGGCCAGTGCCTTCTTGTACCAGTCGTTCTTCTCCTGGCTGATCTTCCAGCCGCGCAGCTCGGCGTCCGTCGCCGCCTTCAGGACTGCCTGCTGCGTCGCTGCGTCGAGCGCGTTGAACGCGGCCTGGTTGACGATGATCGCGTTCTTGGGCAGCCAGGCCTGGGTGTCGTGCCAGAACTTGAGCGTCTCGTAGGTCTTGGTGTCGTAGCCGGTCGATCCCGAACTCATGTAGCTGTTGACGAGGCCCGTGGCGAGCGCCTGCGACAACTCGGCGGCCTGCACCGTCACCGGCTGTGCGCCGACGAGTTCGGCGATCTTGGCCGTCGCCGGGCTGTAGGCGCGCCACTTCAGGCCGCGCATCTCGGCCACCGAGCCGATCTGCTTGTTGGCATAGATGCCCTGCGGCGGCCACGGCACGGTGTAGAGCAGCTTGATGCCCTGCGCCGCGAGGACCTTGTCGAGCGCGGGCTTCTGCGCCGCGGCGAGCTTCTTCGCCTGCGGATACCCGGTGGCGAGGAAGGGCAGGCCGTCGACGCCGAAGAGCGCGTTCTCGTTCTCGAAGTTGACGAGCAGGATCTCGCCGATCTGCGCCTGCCCGCCCTGCACCGCGCGCTTGATCTCGGGCGCCTTGAACAGCGACCCGTTGGCGTGCACCGTGATCTTGAGCTTGCCGCCCGTCGCCTTGTCGACGTCGCTGGCGAACTGCACCAGGTTCTCGGTGTGGAAGTTGCTCGCCGAGTAACCGGCGGGCAGGTCCCACTTGGTCTGGGCCTGGGCCAGGCCGGCGAGGCCGAGCGTAGCTGCGCCGAGGACACAGGCAAGTCGGGAAATGTTCATGGCGATCCTGTCGCAACGGGGTGGAGTGTGCAGAGCATAAGGTGTGTCGGCAGCGCCGCCCCTTGGGGCTTCCCCGCGCGATGGCTTGGCGGAATCCAGCCAACGCGCGCGCGCCAGATCGCGCTTGGCGCCGGCCTGGCCGGCGTCGTTGCCCTGACCTACGCGCGCCGGGCCGGGCTCGACGCGATCGTGCTCGAACGCCAGGGCGGCGTCGGCGGCCTGTGGCGGGAGCTCCCGGCGTGGCAGGACATCCAGATCAGCCCCGCCGACTGGGCGCTCGGCGACCTGCCGCTGCACGGCGCGACGCAGCCGCACATCCTGGCCAACATCGAGGCCTGGGTCGCGCGCTTCGGCCTCGCCGACGGCATCCGCTTCGACACGCCGGTGCGGCATGCCCGCGCCGTCACTTCTTCGGGGTCGGGTCCGGGCTGGGAACTTGTCACATCGCTTGGTGAGGTGCGTGCGCGGCACCTGGTTGCCGCAACGGGGGCGCACAACACGCCGCTGATTCCGCCGGTCGAGCGTGCGCACAGCAGCGTGCGCGAACGGCACTCGAGCGCGCTGCGCGACCCGGTCGAACTCGCCGGGCGTGACGTGCTCGTGGTCGGCGGCGGTGCTTCCGCATTCGACCTGCTCGATCTGTGCTTGAGCACGGCGCCGGCGGGTCGCCTGGGTCTACCGCGGCCATGCGCGGTGCGTGCCGACGCGCAAGCCCAAGCACGTCGCGGGCAGCGTGCGCGGTCCTGCGGCCAGCGACGCGTCGGCGGGCGACGCCGCCATGGCGCCGACATGCGCACGCGCTATGCGAAGTTCGGCATCGACGAACTCATGCCCGGGCACGACTTCGACGTTCGGCACGACGAGCTGATCCCCGGCCGGCCGGGCATGGTCGAGCACTTCGCGCAGATCGACCGCCATCGCGGCTGCGTGACCGCCATCGCCGGCCGCACGGTCACGCTGTCCGACGGGCAACGCGTCGAGCCCCTTGCTCTGGGGCCGGCTACGGCGTCGACCTGGCGTACTTCGACGATCCCGCGATCGCCTCGCTGCGCACGCTGCCGGCGCTGGCAGCGCGCTGCGGCTGCATCTTCCGCAGCCTGGATGCCGCGAACCTTTACTTCCGGGCGTGGGCCTGGACGGCATTGGCGCCGCGCCCTGGGCCTACTCGCTGCTGTGTCGTTCGATCATGTCGCACATCGCAGGCACCGCACGACTCGATTGCGAAGCGCTTGCCGGCCACGTCAATCACTTCGACATCGCCGACTACCTCGCGCCGCGCGACCCGGCGAGCTACCCGCCCGACACCTGGCGCGCGCACTACCGCCGCATCGCGCTCGACACGCCGGACGATCAGCCTTACCCGTTCCCCTGAATGCCGCCTCCAGCCGGCCCGCAACACCCCCCGACCGGGGCGCCGCAAGCCCGGCCTCGAGGCGCGAGCGGCTTGCTCGGCGTGCTGATGCTCGACACGCGTTTCCCGCGCCTCGTCGGCGACATCGGCAACCCGGCGACGTTCGACTTTCCGCTGCGCTATGCCGTCGTCTGCGGTGCCTCGCCGCGGCGTGTGGTGCATGAACGCGACCCGGCGCTGCTCGAGCCTTTCATCGCCGCGGCGCGCAGGCTCGTCGACGAGCAGGGCGCGGCGGCGATCATGACGAGCTGCGGCTTCCTCGTGCTGTGGCAGCGCGAATTGCAGGCCGCACTGCCGGTCCCGGTGTTCACCTCGAGCCTGTTGCTGCTGCCGGAGCTCGCGCACGCCGGTGTCGTGACCGTCGATGGCGCGGCGCTGACGGCCGCTCACCTGCGCGCCGCCGGCGCCGCCGTCGACACGCCGGTCGAGGGTCTCGCTCCCGGCTGTGCGCTGCAGCGCACGCTGCTCGACGACCTGCCCGAACTCGACGGCGCCGACGCCGAACGCGAGGTCGTCGAAGCGGCGCTGCGCCTCGTGCGGCGCGTGCCGGCGCTGCGACACATCGTCCTCGAGTGCACCAACCTGCCGCCCTATGCCGGCGCCGTGCGCCGCGCGACCGGGCGCGAGGTGCACGACATCACGACCCTGATCGCGCAGCGCTTCGGCGCGCGGGGATAGGCCGCTCTCAAGACATACGCGGCGGCACCGCTGCGGGCCATCGGCCGCGCGCGAAAGATAACGTTACGCAGCGATACGGCGCCGAAAGGACGCGGCGCGCAGCGCCCGGCACGATGGGATCCCTGTTCAATCACCGGGCCCGAGCGGCCCCGAGAGGATCTCCGATGAAACCCTGGCTCAAGCGTACCCTCGTCGGCGTGTTCGGCGCGTCGCTCCTGTTCGGCGGCGTGGCCGCCTGGTCGTACAGCGAACATGGCTGCGGCCACGGCTGGCGCTCGATGAGCGCGGAGGATGCCGCGCGCATGAAGGAGCGCATGATCGAAAAAGTCGCCAGCCGCCTCGACCTCGACGCGACGCAGAAGGCGCGCCTCGGCACGCTGGCCGATACGCTGCGCGAGCAGCGCAACGCGCTCGCCGCCGGCGGCGACCCGCGCACCGAGTTTGCGGCCGTGATCGCCGGCCCCGCCTTCGATCGCGCCCGGGCGAGCGCGCTGGTCCAAGCCAAGACCGGCGCCATTGCTGCCGCGAGCCCGGCCGTGATCACCGCGATGGCCGACTTCTACGACAGCCTGAACCCCGAGCAGCAGACCAAGGTCCGCGAGTTCATGGCCCGGCGCGGGCATCACGGGTGGCGTGGCTGAACCCGGTCGCATGAGGAGGCGCGCAACCCCGTCGCGCCGCTCGGCCATTGGTACAGTGACCGCGCGGCCAAGTTGCGCCGCGGGTGGTGATGAATGCCTCGCCTGCTGCTGATCGACGACGATGAACACCTGGGGCCGCCGCTGGCGGCCTTCTTCGCGCGTTCCGGCTTCGAACTGCAGCAGGCCACGCGGCCGAGCGCAGGGCTCGCCCGGCTGCGCGAGGGCGGCTTCGACGCGGCCATCCTCGACGTGATGCTGCCCGAGATGGACGGCTTCGAGCTCTGCCGCGCGATCCGCAAGGAGAGCGGCGTGCCGATCATCATGCTCACCGCGCGCGGCGACGTGATGGACCGCGTCGTCGGCCTCGAACTCGGCGCCGACGACTACCTGCCCAAGCCCTTCGAGCCGCGCGAGCTGCTGGCGCGCATCCAGACCATTCTGCGCCGCGCTGCGTCCGGGGCGGCGGCCGGCTCGCGGCAACTGCGCTTCGAAGGCCTCGCGATCGACCTCGACCGGCGCAGCGTGCAGCGCGGCGCCGACAGCGTGGAGCTCACGAGCACCGAGTTCGAGCTGCTCGCGCTGCTCGCCGGCGCGCCGCACAAGGTCTTCAGCCGCGACGACATCCTGGAGAAGCTGCGCGGCCGCTCGGCCGAAGACATCCACTCGCGCGCGGTCGACATCCTCGTCAGCCGGTTGCGCCGCAAGCTCGAGCCGCTGGACTGCATCCACACGCTGCGCAATGCCGGCTACACGTTTGCCGGGGTGAGGGCATGAAGGTTCGGCGCACCGGATGAGCCCCGATCCCGCCGCGCCCCGGGCCCGCTGGCACGCTGCGCACGCGCGCTGGCAGGCCACGCGCCGGCGCTGGCGCCACTCGCTGAAGTGGCGCCTCGTCACGCTGTTCCTGCTGCTCGCGCTGGCGATGACGGGCGTGTTCCTGCTCGGCATGCAGCGCGTGCTGTCGGGCGGCTGGACGAGCTACGCGCGGCCCATCGCCGCCGACTACATCGACCGCCTGGCGGCCGAGATCGGCAGCCCGCCCGACGCCGCGCGCGCCCAGGCGCTGGTGGCGCGCCTGCCGATCTCGGTGCGCATCGAGGGCCCGCTGCTGAACTACGACTCGCATCCCGGCGACCGCGCCCGCCGCCACTGGGGCGGCGACGGCGATGACGACGACGATGGCCACGGCCCCGCGCGACTGAATTTCGTGCGCGCCACCGCCGACGGACACCGGATCACCTTCGGCCTCGCGGCGCCCGTGCAGAGCACGCGGCCGCGCTTCATCGGCTGGCTGACGCTCGCCGTGCTGCTGCTGCTCACGATCGCGGCCTATGCCGTCGTGCGCCGGCTGCTGCGGCCGATCGAGTCCATCGATGCCGGCGTGACGCGCTTCGGCGCCGGCGACTTCGCACAGCCCATCGTCACGCCGCGGCGCGACGAGCTTGGCGATCTGGCCGAGCGCATCAACACCATGGCGCGCAGCCTGCAGGGCATGCTCGACGCCAAGCGCGCGCTGCTGCTCGCGATCAGCCACGAGCTGCGCAGCCCGCTCACGCGCGCGCGCGTCAACGCCGAGCTCGTCCCCGAGGGCGCGCCCCGCGACGCGCTGCTGCGCGACCTGGCGGCGATGCGCGACCTCATCGCCGACCTGCTCGAGAGCGAACGCCTCGCCTCCGGCCACGCCGCGCTGCAGACCGAGACCGTGCACCTCCCGGCGCTCGTGCGCGCGCTCGTCGACACGCAGTTCGCCGGCGTGCCGCTGACGCTGCAGCTCGACGACACGATGCCCCCGGTGCAGGCCGACCCCATGCGCCTCAAGCTGCTGCTGCGCAACCTGATCGACAACGCGCTGCGCCACGCCGCCGGCGCGCCCCGGCCGCCCGAGGTGACGCTCGCGCGCGCGGCCGGCGGCCAGGTCCTGCTGCGCGTGCGCGACCACGGCCCCGGCGTCTGCGACGAGCAGCTCGCGCAGCTGGCGCAGCCGCTGTACCGCAGCGATGCGGCCCGCCAGCGCGCCACCGGCGGCGCCGGGCTCGGGCTGTACCTGTGCCTGCTGATCGTCAAGGCGCACGGCGGGCGGCTCACCTTCGAGCACGCCGAGCCGGGGCTGGCCGTCAGCGCGCGCTGGCCGGCGGGGTGAGGGGCCGAATGAGGTGCCTGTGAAATTGCGAAGTGGAGGCGACTGATGCTCGGTCAGCCGTTGAACTGCGCCTGCCCCGACGCGGGTGACCCTGGAAGAACGCTGGGCTGTTGCTGCCATTGACAACAGGTGGCCTGTGTTGCTAGCATTAACAACAATGAAGGCCGAACTCCTGATGCGCGAGCGCCGCGTGCTGGCGGACGGCTTCATCGAAGTGGTCGTCTGGAGCTTTGGCCGAACCGCTGAGCGGCTCGACCCATAACCTGAAGTACCGGCTTGCGTACGTCGTCTGCAGCGAGTGCGTGCTGCGCTACGACAACGAGGCCGGCAAGGGCGACCACAGACACGTGGGCACCGGGGAGATGCCCTACAGGTTCGTTTCGGTCGATCGGCTGCTCGACGACTTCTTGTCAGACGTTGCAACATGGAAGGGAGATTGAGATGGGTGCTGTGACGATCACGGTCGATTCGACCGAGTCCTTCAAACAGCGCGTGAAGGCTGCGTTCGCGGGCAAGCGGCAGCAGGAGCGGATCTCGTTCGGAGTCGCTCGACCTGCTGTGGAAGGTGCTCGCGCCCAACCGAATGGCACTCGTGCAGACATTGACCGGTGCCGGACCCGTGACGTTGCGCGAGGCCGCGCCACGCGTCGGCCGCGACGTGCGCGCCGTGCATCGGATGTGCACATGCTGCTGCGGCCGGCGTGTTGCGCAAAGACGATGAGGGTCGAATCGAGTTCCCCTACAACGCGGTGCATGTCGACTTCATGCTGAAGACCGCGGCGTAGGCGTCGCCGCGCCGGGAACACGAGTCCCGACGCCGTCACAGACTCACGATCAGCGGTGCAAGACCCGGGGGCAGTTGACGCCGCCTTGTTGTCGTTCGTGGTGGCAGGTCGGACGACAGCAGGAGACAGAGTGGAGTCACTCGCCTCTGGAGATTGAAAAAGGCGCAGTCATCGGAACCGGCCGTTCGCATGTCGATACGGCGTGCGACTGCTGTACTTTGAAAGCGGCTCGACGGGGCCGTCATCCCGGTGACCCGGGACTCGTTGATCGTGCCGATGGTTCAGCGACAGCTCTGACGGGTCGTTAACTGGCACTGCCGACCTCAGAGTCATCCGCTGCTCCGATCTCGGAGCCAACTCTGCGACCGCTCGCATCCACGCAAAGTATCAGGATAGCCCCCTGAACTCGAGGCCTTGGACGCGCCCAATGAACGGCACTGGAGCTGACGATGCCGAGCAGTGCGGCGGTCGGCGCTCCGACATCTAGACACTTGAGGGCACTGCAGGCCGGGGTCTTGATCCCGCTTCCCTCTTGCGAGGGAGCGCTTCAAGCTCTGTGCACCCCAACGCCTCACGTGCCGCAAGTGGTCATCCGAAGCAGGCCGGTCTGGGCAGCGGGAGGCGCGGCGCTGACCATGCGGCTGAACCCAGGAGCAGCCGCAGGCACACGACGCGAACTTGCCCCCTACAAAGCCGGCGCCGCGGTACACGACGTTGACATCGCTCAATGCCACAGCGGGTCATCTGCCGAAGATCACGTCTGTCCGAACCCGAAGGCGGGTGGCGCAAGAAGGGCTTGCTGGGGACCATGGTCAAACTGCTCGCACGCTTCATGCTCTTGCCGGGCCTCGCCGTCATCGCGTGCAGCACAGGCGGCGCGGCGGCGGGGACGTCACCCCTGAGGTGGTGGAGGCCATCCGCAAAGGAGAATTGCGCTGATCATCTTCACGCGTCTCGCATGATGCGGGACCGCCGTTCGCTACTTGGCATGAAGACCAGCAGCTTCGGTGCGGCCGCGAATGTGAAGTTGAACGTCGAGTTTCGCGGTCCAGCGCTGGAAGGCGGCAAGTTGCTGGTGGAATCAAAGGCAGCCGGTGCACGGGAAACACATCGGCGTTCGAGGATCCCCTTTGGCAAGCTCTTTGTGCGCGAAGTACCGCCGGGTCGCTACGAGCTCTTCACGTGGGAGTTGGTCGGCTTGTCACTCGACTTCCCGCGCACCGTTCGCCCGCCTGTGCCTCCGCCGGCGCAGCCCGCCGGGGAAGTGACGGCGGAGAGCGTGACCTACCTGGGTAACATTTACGGTGAACTGACGTGGGAGAGGGAGCCTGCTCGGCATGCACTTGATGGACGACGGGCGCGCCTCGATCCGCAATGAAGCCGAAGCGGGATCTCGAACTTGCGTACCGGACGTACCCGCAACTGCGTGGCAGGTCACCGTCGCTCCTCTGAAGACCGGCGCCTGGAGGCAGCCCAAGGTGAGCGAGGTGATCCATCGCCGCCCGCGCCGCCAGCGCGTTCGACCTCGAGCCAAGGGCTGCCCTGGCTCTTGCACCGTCACCGCCATGCAGGCTCAACTCCGGACTGCGCATCGGCGACTTGCCTCACAGAGCCGCGCAAATCGGCACTGTCGGCGAAGGCTGCTGCAGGCCGGACCCGCGGTTCGCGCCGCGGCACCACCAGCGGACTTCCGTCCCGGCCACCGTGACTTCCAGCCGCTATGCGGGTGCGAAACAGCGTGAACTGGCCGCGCGGGAACAATTTCCGGAAGTCTCGATCGAAGCTGACGAGGTGCTCTCCCCATTTGCGCCACGGCTGCGGACAGCCAGGCATCGGGCACTTCGTTGCCGGCCAGTTTCATGAGGAGGCAGAGCAGGCGCAGCTTCCGGCCACTCCGGGCTCAGGGGCGCAACATGCATACCATGCGACGCCACCAGCGCGTCGACGAGCTCTACGGCATCTTCGATCGGGGTTGCTTGCAGGAAGATCTTCGGGTTCGTGTCCAGGAGTAGAAAGTTGGCCAGCACCATCGGCACCAGCGTGAAGACCGCGCCGGCCTCGGATGCGCTGATCGCGTCTTCGAGCCCATTGCGCGCTGCGGCATGATGGGGATGATCGGTCCGGGAGGCGGCGACCAGCAAGTTGACATCAGGCGTCATCGCCCAGGGCCTCGAGCATTGCCTTGTTGCTGAGCGGGTTCACGCCCGCTACCAGACCTCCGCGACCGTTGAATGCAGGCAGGCGGACCCGACGGTGCTCCGCGGCATCTGCCTTGGCGCGAAGTCGCAGTTGCAGACCTTCCTCGATCAAGCGCGTCAGGCTCGTGCGCTGCTGGGCCGCGAGCGCCTTGGCATCGGCGAGAAGTCGATCGTCTCGGTTCAAGGTGGTCTTCATAGGGGCACGATACAGATTCCCGTACCAGCACCGCAAGCGCCGAGACTCGAACCGTTCCGCAGCAAAGTCCCCGGCCGCGACGCCTGCGGCTCTGCAGATTGCCAGGAAGCGACGGACTTTCGGGCGCGCCCGCCTCGTTTTGAGCAGGTGGAAATCCCGGCGTCGGACGCCGCGTCGCCGGACACAATCGGCTCTCGCCGCCGCACTAAGCGCGGGGCCACTTCGAACAAATCCGTCAACGAGAAGAGTCTGCGATGCCCTCCAGCCCTACCGGCACCCAGTGGCAGTTCTGGACTGCCAAAGCGTTAAATTATTGCTTTTTAAATCAAGTAGTTAGCGCAATAATTTCTGCGTGTAAACAATTTGTCAACAGCCCTTGTCAGCAATACAGCGCATTGCGGACGGTAACGTAAGCGTCTATACGAGGCCCTTGGTCAAGGGCGACGTTTACTACGCCCGATACAGGATCACGAACAAGCGTGTGGCCGATGGTCAGCTACGTGACCGAAACCTCGACACCACAGACGAGAGCATTGCACTCGACCGCGCTCGGCAACGATACATAGAAATCAGGGCGGCAGAGAGGAATGCAACCCAAGGGTCATCAAGGTGGCAGCGTCAGTGTGGAGATCGACGCCTTTATCGAGGCGTACGAAGATGGCGTGAAGAAGAAGGGTCTGCGGCGGCGCTCGGAGCACATGCTGCGAAGCTTCCGCAAGTCCATCGTCCGGTACTTCAAGGAGTACATCGGCCGGAAGAACATCCAAGACGTGACGGCGCAAGACCTCGAAGAGTACGAGGCATGGCGTCACGGGTACTGGACGGCCAAGGCAGCAGCGGGTGACAAGGTGCACGGCAACGCCAAGGAGCGTCCGTCACAGCGCACGATTGAGTGGGAGCTTGGGGCCTTCAAGCAGTTTCTCGGGTGGGCAAGCGACCGCGGCCGGTACAGCGGCAACGCCCTGACCTTCAAGTTCACCGTGGACAAGAAGCAGGCACGCTCAGCGTTTACTGAAGAACAGCTCGACAAGCTCGCGCAGTTTGCTCGGCGCAAGTCGTGGACTCATGGCGTCGGCAGCATGGACACGACGCCCGGCTTACCCGGTACCGGGAAATGTTGCGCGCGTTTGTGTTCTTCGTAGCTGGCACGGGACTGCGCCAGGTGAAGCGCGCAATCTACGCTGGCGCGACATCAAGTACACCAGGGGGCCGACGAGCAAGAGGCCTTGCATGTGACAGTCGAAGCGACACACAGCAAGGTCAAGAAGAAGCGAGTCGCGGTTGGGCTTGACATTGCGGCGATGGCTATCAGCGCCCTACAAAGAACGACGGCGCGGGCAAGAAACGACTACGCAGCAGATGACGACTACGTCTGGTGCGACACCGACGGGGTCGTTATCAAGGATTTCCGTGAGGGTTTCAACAACTTGATCAAGGCCGCCGGTGTTGAAAAGGATTCGATGGGCAAGAAGCTGGCGATCTACTCGCTGCGTCACTTCTACATTTCCCATCGCATCAAGCATGGAGTAGATATATACCGGCTGGCACGAACAGCAGGTACAAGCCCGGAAATGATCCAACGGTTCTACGACCGTGTCCCAACGCCTGACATGACCGACGAGCTTGACGAGGTACCGCTGAGCGTGGCATGCAGCGGCGGATGGGAGGGCGCCATGACCGAAAGTGGGTCAGTCTCTGGTACCAGTGCCTGACGCAGAACATTGACTACTCCTTGTACTGCTCGGCGCGGGACATGGCTGAGGCTGCCATGTGCACAGAGCTTGAGGCGAAGTTCGACAAAGTCGCCGACATCTACGAAGACTTCGGCACGCTCGACGCCTGGCCCGAGGCAGGTATGCAGAGCGAGCTATGGCGCGAATGGTTCGAGCCTCGGCGGCACCTGTTCATGGCAGCGCCGCGAGTCGTGTCAGACCTCAAGGTACGGGCACAGCCCGGGTACTTGCTGCTAGACGTGCCGCTCCTGGGAGACGTGAACGTAGCGGCTTCGTTGGTGGCCAACTTGTTGGAACGGCATCGAACGTCCGGCAATGTGCAGCCGGCCCCACCTCCGAAGTACACGCTGCGGGAGGCGGGTGGCAAGGTCGCGCACGGCTTGCAGCAGGTACGGCAAGCATGCGCTCCGTCGAACGCAGCTATCGGTACGACCTCGAGACGTTCGAGGAACTGCGCCACGTTGACGCTGTGGCCGCGTTCGTCCGTCACGAGATCGACAACATGGGTTGGACGCTCGACCCAAAGGCCAGGGCCGAACTCGAGAGCACCGGCCGCCTGTCAGGCAGCGCCTGGACAGCTTCAGGCCATGTTGAACAAGTGCAGGCGCGACTTCAGGGCGTTCGCGTCCAGCACCATCAGGCCAGCTTCCCGGACGACAGGCCGTTTGAGTCGAACGTGCTCGATATTCAGTAGTCGGGAACAAAACCAGAGGTGCCGCTGTTCCATGACTGATTGAGAACGGAAAGCTACAGTTCATTTCATCGACGGCAATCAAGCAGTCGATTAACTGAAAGGAACTGAAAAATGTCTACTCAAAATCACAATGGTGTCTTCGGTGCGGGTTACATGGCGCGCTATGCGAAGCTAGCACCGATGGCCAAAGCAGTAAAGCAAGTGCAGGTCGTACGCAGCAAGCGTCACACTATCGACGACGCACGAAAAAGCGTTGCAGATAAGCTGCTAGCAAACCTTGCCTACCTGCGTGACCCCAGTAGTTGTGAGCGGCCGGACCTTGTTTACAAGGAGCAAGGACCTGGTGTGTACGGTGGGTATGAAGTACGGTAATCGGTGGCTCGATGGCATCTTCGACGGCTGCACATACATGCAAGGTTTGGATGCAGATGCGTTGAGCGGGCTGCCGTGCGTTCGCGGAGGACGCGCTAGCAGGCCAATTCGATGCGTACATTCGTCCCATCATGGACGCCAATATTGCAGCACGCAATAGCGACAAGCACTAGGCGTTCAATATGTGCAGCAGGCCGATGGCCTGCTGCACGTCAACTGGACAACTGGAGTTCTTCAATGAAACTGAAACTACGATATAGGACGCGACAGCCCCAAGTGCTGCAGCGTATCCGCGAGGTGTCGCTAGCTGAATGTGAGCTGCAGATACTTCTAGATCGAATGGGTGCTACTGAGTTCAATGTCAACCCAACAGCACGCGATTTGATCGACTACCTTGACGGCAAGGGTGTATTTGCGACTTACGTGGATATTGCTGCTCGACATAAAGATGTACGACATTTATTGGATCAGCTTTCGCAGGAAGCTCACTTCACACTGGCTGAGTCTCCAGTAATTGAGCACTGCATAGTCGAGGAAGGCGATGAAGTGGGATTCTGTGCAGAGGATGCAAGAACGACTTGCTAGACCAGCTCTACGGCACGACGCAGCATGTTGTCGTTAACGTCGATATACCGCTGCGTCGTTTGAATGGAGCGATGACCGGCAAGGGCAGCCAGTACCCGTACTGAAACCCCTTGCGCGGCCAAGTTCGTAATAAAAGTACGACGACCAGAATGGGATGTGGCCCCTTCGAGGCCGGCTTTCCTATACAGAGCGACGAAGTGTTGGGTCAGGGTGTTCGCACTGAACCTGGTACGCTTTTGCGTCATGAAGAACGGCGACGTTGCATCTCTGGATCGCAGCGTACGAGCGTAGACAGCAAGCTCCTTCTGCAAGCGGTCGTTGATGAACACGACGCGGCCGACATTGCCCTTGGTTTGGTGCGCACCCAAGCGCAGTTCGCCCTTGACGTTGCCGTCGGCGTCCAACACGTCGCCCACGTGCAGCGCAGCCACTTCCCCTACCCGCATCCCCGCAAGATGCGTCAACAGCAGCATGGCCTTGTCGCGCGCAGCATGCCGCGATAGTGCTGTCTGTCCCAGCGCTTGCCGCAGTTCTTGCGGCGTCAGTGTCTTTGCTTGCTTCATCTCAAACCTCACTTTTGAACGTATCTAATTGTATTTTCTGATGTCGCACCTGGACAACCGGGCGCACCAGCCACTGCAGGCTAATGATTTCAAGCACTTAGCGCATTACCTAATTTTTTGTGTATTTCTTGATGTATTCGGGATGAAGCTGCAACAGCTGGCGCAGCGCAGGCAATCCGCTGCAGCGCGCAAACCTCTACCCCGCTACCGTACATGCTGACGGCGAAAAAAAACGCGCTAGCGGCGCCATTGTGTGTATAGCGTCAGCTCGCGCGTTCATCAGTTGTGCGTTTTCCATGCTTTGTGCCTGCATCCATATCTACCTATGTATTTATAAGTCCTTGATCATTTGACTTGCAGCTATGGTCTGCTCGAATATGTACATACTTAATATCTTGAACGATCTGTCGTGAATGTTGACTGAATGTGGAACTCTTAGACAATAGCTAGCGCAATGAGCATATAGATGCTCATGAAATTTCTCGAATTTTCATCTCACCTTGTGCACTGACCTTGGCGGCTGGTCCTTTTTTGACCTCTCAGTGCGGCCCATACATTCTGTTCGGCCTTTACGCAGCAAGAATTATCATGGAAGCAGTGGTTTTGGTATAGACGCAAGCTCCCATGCTATCGCATCTACGTTAATCTTATCTGTTTCTTTTGCAAGATACCAAGCAATGCCGTCAGGATCGTAGACGCTGCGCAGATCGTATCGTGCTGTGATCCACTCAGACTGCGGTATGTACTTGCACATGTGCTCATGGACTCGGCTTTGCGATCTGACATTACCAAGCAGTACGTGAGCATGAATGCGCGTACTTGTATGTTTGCCTTCTATGATCGGCACGTACAGAATGCAGCATTTGTCGTTGAACCGTCCCTTATTGCTCCACACTGAGCTATTCAGTGTCGATCCAAGGTGACGTAGTTGTTTATGTGCTTGCTCAGCGCTAGGTAGTGTGCGCATGTCGCCCTTGCCGAATGTAATCGTAAGCATGTAGTCGATCCACGGCATGTAACGATTAAGCATCCTGACATTGCATGGCGCAGCGTTGCTTTGGCGGCGAAAAGTTGTTGTTGAACATATTAAAATCTCACTATATTGTGAGTATTTAGCAAAAATGTGTGTATTAGGGCCCCAAACGCTTTCAGATCAAGTCTCTTTCGCCTAGACGCCGCATATGCCGTCGCGCAAAATTGCATCATGTGAAATGAAGGCAGAAAGGAAAGTGATATGCAACTCGCAAAGCTAAAGCTGGTTTCCGCAGTGCGTCGCCGGAAGACGGTTGCGGACATCCGACGCGAACGGGTCGTTGCCAAAGTCGACGAGCAGATCGGGTTGGCAACTGCCCAGATCGAAGGCAAGGATTTCGAGGCCAAGCGTCCTCGCGTTGTCGTGGACGCTGACGGTCGGCGCAGTCGTCAACTGGTGCCCGCTAGCGTCAGGCAGTGGTGGTGGAAGACCAGCGACGGCAAGCTTCTGTTCTCGATCCAGTACGGCACGAAGCCGCTGGAACTGGCAAAGGGCAAGCCGGCCATTGAAGTGGCCACGATGAAAGAGCTTGTCGAGGCACTTCAGAGCGTGCGCGATGCAGCAGAAGCTGGCGAACTGGATGCGCTCATCGAGGCGGCCAGCACGTCGCTAGGTACAGCGTTCAAGCGCAAGACAGTCAAGACGGGTGCGCGGGCCAACTAGTACAGGTGGCCAGTACGGTTCCCAGGCAGGGACCGTACGAGCGTATTCAACGCAGACCGAGGTCAGCGCCGATCTGGGGTGCGTAGACGCTGACTGGGAAAAGCGGTGATGCCGGTCTCAACGTTGAACAGCGCCAGCATCGACGGGCGCGGTAGGCGTTGCCAGATGCATCCGCGACGATGGATGTTCAGGTGCGAAGGAGCAGGTGAGATGAGGACATACAAGGCGACGGTTCGGGTACGAAGCGCAAGCGGCAGCGGCACGATGGCTGTGTGGGCGCAGACAAGCGCAAGCAACCCGATCGAGGCCAAGCAACTGATGGAAGCTCAGTACGGGCGCGGCAATGTGATCAGCATCCCTACGCTGGTCAAGTGATCGCGTGGCACTGCTGTACGCCGATAAATACGATGTACAGAATCGGAGGCGTCATGAGGCTAGACGAAATTAGGGCTGCAAACGCGGCCGAGCAACGTGTAAAGAGGATGAAGGCGAACGCCAAGGCGGCGAAGGACAGGGCGAAGCAGATGAAGGCACAAGCGGATGCAGGTGCGGAGCGGCTGGATATGCAAAAGTCGCGGCAGAAGCTCGGGCAGCTACAGCAGGCGTCGGTCGTGACGTCGATCCAGAGCCATACACATGACTTCTTGCTGCTTCGAGAGGCGTCGACGTGAATTGGCGTAGGTAGCAGGCGTGCAGGAAATTGATGAATTTCGGGGACGTTCCAACGATGGATCGTTGCCGCTTGCCGGTGACGGTCTGCGTGCGTGAATCGTGATGCGCCGCCCCCGATCTCAGGGAAGGATGTAGTCCTTAAATAGACCTCGAACTGCTGAGCCCGCGCAATACTCAAATGTGCGGAAGCTCGTCACCACGTGAAATGGAAGGACGCCTCTTTCAAACGTCATCTGGTAGTGAGTGACAGCGAGCAATCCGTTTGCTGAATGAGAAAGAAGCGTGCAGGGCCAAGGTTCTTGTTGGCCTCGTTGCAGGGAACAAGCGCATCTGCTTCTCCAATGCGATTCAGGCGGTTGAAGTCGATGAAGGAAATGAGTTTGTGCTCCGGCTCTACACGCACGTTCAGTTGGAAAGGGAACTGCAGTCCCTTCACTTTGAAGCTATCTGCATCCGTAGCTTGAACGTCCATAAACGCTGCGCGGAACACATCGGAAATTGCGGTCGTGGTGACGTCTTTCTCTTCGATCATGTGTTGGCCCTCAATGTCTACCGGGTTAAGTTCCGTTCCTGGACAGTGCGGAAGGATTCTGCAGTTACGGGGTTGAAGACGGCCTTCGCAATCCGACCAACAGTCTCCAGTCAGTCGATCAACGCTGCCGAAGTTCTTTGCCTTGGGTACGAAGTACTCCAGTTCCTTCCGCCTGTAATACACGTTCAGGCGGGCGATCTGCAGCAGATCGACCCATGCGATAGCCACATGTGAAGCCAGTCCACGTTCCTTGCATGCACGAAGGCAAGCCAGCAGATCGTGACCGACGCTCCGGAGTTGGGTATCGCTCATACCCTGAGAGATGAGGAAGGCTTTGAGATGAAGTTCGAGTGCGTGCAAGAGCAAGAACATCGAGGGTAGGAATACCTCGGCAGAGTGCGTGTCGAGCAGACGCGATGCGGCTTCGAGGATAGCTATTCGCCAAAGCCCAACAACACTGGGCCTGTTCTTCGGAACGCTGTGCAGGCGCTCTCACTTGGTCCGTTCACTCCACTCGCTTAGGGCAGAGGCATGAGCTTGCTTCTGACATGCCGCCCCTTGCGAGTTCAGCAGCGCGGGCCAAGATTGGAGCCAATTCTGCATCTACAGCATGCGTTCCTTGCGCCATCTGGCGCTGCACAAGCTGCATCTTGAGGCTCTTGATGTACTCCGTCTTTTCGTTGTACGTCCGCTTCAGAGACTCACTCTGTTGACTTGCCAGTGGCTGGCTCAGGTACTTTGAAATCCAGGCGTTTCGGTTTGCAGGCGTTGAAAGATGGCTGCGTCCGACATCGTCGTGGGTTCGGGTGCGCCCTTCAGCTTGCCAATGACGATAAACGGTACGACGACTACGACGATTCCAACAACGATTTCCACGGACGCTCCTCTTGAGCTACGTCAAATTGGCCATCCATGGTGGCCGAGTCCGGTGCTGTGTCCAGGCACGTGGGCATCAGATGATTAGCGAGGTGGGCATGACACTACGGGGCTGCGCTCGCTGATGACGATACATGGCACCATTGAGAGTCCCGATGGCGTGACCCGTGGGGTTGGATTGGACCACTTGCGCTGTGCTGCTCAGATGCGCTCGGCAGAAGTGTAGCTGCCGTGTTGCGACGCCTGTTCGTGTCAATGGCTTGTCAATTCCAACGCAGGTGTGCGTTTCTGATGTACACAGGATTCTGCTGTGTCAACACCGTGTAAACACAGAAATGTCAAATAATATAAGCCTTTCAGCCAATAAATGGCAGTTCTGGATCGACCGCGGCGGCACCTTCACCGAGCATCGTCGGCCGCCGCCCGACGGCAGCCTCGTCACGCACAAGCTGCTGTCCGAGAACCCCGAGCAGTACCGCGACGCGGCCGTCGCTGGCATGCGCCACCTGCTGAGGCTGAGCGACGGCGAGCCGATCACGCCCGAGCGCGTCGAGTGCGTGAAGATGGGCACGACGGTCGCGACCAACGCGCTGCTCGAACGCAAAGGCGAGCCGACGCTGCTCGTCACGACGCGCGGTTTTCGCGATGCGCTGCGCATCGGCTACCAGGAAAGGCCGCGCATCTTCGACCGCCACATCGTGCTGCCCGAACTGCTGTACGCGCGCGTCGTCGAGGCGCACGAGCGCGTCGGCGCCAACGGCGAGATCGTCGAGACGCTCGACGAGGCGCACCTGCAGGCCGAGTTGCAGGCGGCGTTCGATGCCGGGCTGCGCAGCGTGGCGATCGTCTTCATGCACGGCTGGCGCTACACGCAGCACGAGGCGGCAACCGAGCGGATCGCGCGCGCGGTCGGCTTCCGCAGGTCGGCGTGTCGCATCGCGCTGAGCCCGCTGATCAAGCTCGTCGGCCGCGGCGACACGACGGTCGTCGACGCCTACCTGTCGCCGATCCTGCGCCGCTACGTCGACCAGGTGGCGGGGCAGATGCCGGGCGTCAAGCTGTATTTCATGCAGTCATCGGGGGGGCTGACCGATGCGCATGCGTTCAAAACAGAGACGCGATCCTGTCCGGGCCCGCGGGCAGCATCGTCGGCATGGTGCGCACGGCTCAGGCTCGCTGCGTTCGATCGCGTCATCGGCTTCGACATGGGCGGCACCTCGACCGACGTGAGCCACTTCGCCGGCGAGTTCGAGCGCGCGTTCGAGACGCAGGTCGCCGGCGTGCGCATGCGCGCGCCGATGATGAGCATCCACACCGTCGCTGCCGGCGGCGGCTCGATCTGTAATCGTTCGACGGCGCGCGCTTTCGCGCCGGGCCGCACAGCGCGGGCGCCAATCCGGGGCCGGCGTGCTACCGGCGCGGCGGGCCGCTCGCGGTGACCGACGCCAACGTGATGGTCGGCAAGATCCAGGCGGAGTTCTTTCCGCGCATGTTCGGCGTGCATGCCGACGAGGCGCTCGACGTCGAGGTCGTTGCCGCCAAGTTCGCCGCGCTCGCCGCCGACATCGAGCGCGCGCCACCGGCGTCAAGCGCTCGGCCGAGCGGTGGCCGAGGGCTTCATCGACATCGCCGTCGGCAGCATGGCCGGCGCGATCAAGAAGATCTCGGTCGCGCGCGGCTACGACGTCACGCGCTACACGTTGCAGTGCTTCGGCGGTGCTGGCGGCCAGCACGCCTGCCGCGTTGCCGATGCGCTCGGCATGGGCCGCGTCTTCGCCCATCCGCTCGCCGGCGTGCTGTCGGCGTACGGCATGGGCCTCGCGGACCAGAGCGCGAGCCGCGAGGCGACGATCGAGCAGCCGCTCGCGTCGGCACTGCCGGCGGCCGTGGCGCATCGTCGAACTCGCGCGCGAGGCCGGGGACGAGTTGCTGCGCCAGGGCGTCGCGCGCGAGGCAGCTCCCGCGTGCACGAGCGCGTGCACGTGCGCTACGAAGGCACCGACTCGGCACTCGTGGTCCCGTTCGGCGACGACGCGGCCATCCGGGCCGCGTTCGAGGCTGCCTACCTGCAGCGCTTTGCCTTCCTGATGCAGTCGCGCGCGCTCGTCGTCGAAGCGGTGTCGGTCGAGGCGGTGGGCGCGGGCGACGCCACCTCGATAGGAGCGGCTCGACTTCTCGTGCGCGCTCTTCGACGCCGACGGCAACCTGATCGCCAACGCGCCGCACATGCCGGTGCACCTGGGCTCGATGAGCGAGTCGATCAAGACCGTGATCGCGCGCAACGCCGGGCGCATGCAGCCGGGCGACGTGTTCGTGCTCAACGACCCGTATCACGGCGGGACGCATCTGCCCGACGTGACCGTGGTGACGCCGGTGTGGGCGGATGGCCCTCACCCCGACCCTCTCCCGGGGGGAGAGGGAGGAAGTCGCCCTCACTCGGAGGGAGAGGGAGGAGCACACCCTCTCCCGCTTGCGGGAGAGGGCCGGGGTGAGGGCTCGCGCGCGCGCATCCTGTTCTACGTCGGCTCGCGTGGACACCATGCCGATATCGGCGGCGTGACTCCCCGGCTCGATGCCGCCGTTCTCGACCCGCATCGAGGAGGAGGGCGTGCAGATCGACAACTTCAAGCTCGTCGATGCCGGGCGGCTGCGCGAAGCGGAACTGCTTGAGTTGCTCTCCAGCGGCGCGCATCCGTCGCGCAACCCGCAGCAGAACCTCGCCGACCTGAAAGCGCAGATCGCGGCCAACGAGAAGGGGGCCCAAGAGCTGCGCAAGATGGTCGCGCAGTTCGGCCTGCCTGTCGTGCAAGCCTACATGCGCCATGTGCAGGACAACGCCGAGGAGTCGGTGCGGCGCGTCATCGGTGCGCTCAAGGACGGTTCGTTCACGCTGCCGCTCGACAACGGCGCGCAGATCCAGGTCGCGATCCGCGTCGACGCGGCCGCGCGCAGCGCCGAGATCGACTTCACCGGCAGCTCTGCTCAGTTGTCGAACAACTTCAACGCGCCGACGGCGGTCTGCATGGCGGCCGTGCTCTACGTCTTTCGCACGCTCGTCGGCGACGACATTCCGCTCAACGCGGGCTGCCTGAAGCCGCTCAAGGTCATCATCCCCGCGCGCTCGATGCTCAACCCCGAGCCGCCGGCATCGGTCGTCGCCGGCAACGTCGAGACGTCGAGCTGCATCACCAACGCGCTCTATGGCGCGCTCGGCGTGATGGCGGCCGTCCAGTGCACGATGAACAACTTCACCTTCGGCAACGAGCGCCACCAGTACTACGAGACGATCTCCGGCGGTTCGGGCGCCGGGGGCATCTTCGACGCCGAGGGACGGCTCGTCGGCGGCTTCGACGGCACCAGCGTCGTGCAGACGCACATGACCAATTCGCGCCTGACCGACCCCGAGGTGCTCGAGTTCCGCTTCCCGGTGCGGCTGGACAGCTACGCCATCCGCGCCGGATCGGGCGGCGCCGGGCGCTGGCACGGCGGCGACGGCGGCGTGCGCCGGGTGCGCTTTCTCGAGCCGATGACGGCATCCATCCTGTCCAACGGCCGCGTCGTGCCGTCGTTCGGCCTCGCCGGCGGCGAGGCGGGGGCGGTCGGCATCAACCGCGTCGAGCGCGCCGACGGCCGTGTCGAGACGCTGGCCCACATCGGCTCGACGCCGATGGAACCCGGCGACGTGTTCGTGATCGAGACGCCCGGGGGCGGGGGCTTCGGCAAGCTTGCGCCGGGGGCAGGATAATCTGGGCCGCATGGCCGCTCCCGAACGGCCGCGACAGCAAGAGGGTCCTTTCAGCATGAACAAGCATCAGCTCATCGCTTCGTCGGCGCTCGCCTCGGTGATGGCGCTCGGCCTCGTCGGCAACGCCGCCGCCGCCGACCCGGCGGGCAAGGAAAAGTGCTACGGCATCGCCAAGGCGGGCCAGAACGATTGCGCCAACCTGTCGGGCACGCATTCCTGCGCCGGCCAGTCCAAGGCCGACGCGAGCCCCGAGGACTGGAAGTACGTCGCCAAGGGCAGTTGCCGGAAGATCGGCGGCAAGACGGCCGAACAGGCCAAGGCCGCGCTGCCGGCGAAGAAGTAGGCGTCGGCGTGCCGGCAGCCGCGCGCGCCACGATGGCGCAGGTCGGCATCGGCCTGCGCCAGCCGCACTACGAGCAGTTCCTCGCGCAGCGCCCGAACTCGGCTTCGTCGAACTGCACTCCGAGAACTTCTTCGCCGACGGCGGCGCGGCGCTGGCGGTGCTAGCCGCGGTGCGCGCGCACTACCCGGTCAGCCTGCACGGCGTGGGCCTGGCGCTCGGCTCGGCAGCGGGCCTCGACACCTGGCACCTGGATCGTCTGGCGCGGTTGGTCGAGCGCGTGCAGCCGAACTGGGTCTCGGACCATGTCGCGTTTGCGCGCGCACCGGCGCACGCGGGCGGCCCGGTGCTGCATGCCAACGACCTGCTGCCGATTGCCTACACGCCGGCGTCGCTGGCGCTGATGGTGCGCCATGTCGGGCAGGTCCAGGAGCGCCTCGGGCGCGCGATCCTGGTCGAGAACATCTCGGCCTACCTGGGTCAGGATGACGCCGATCAGATGCCCGAGGCCGAGTTCCTCAGCGCGCTGTGCAGACGCAGCGGCTGCGGCCTGCTACTCGACGTCAACAACCTGATGGTCAACGCGCTCAACGCGGGTGCCGCCGATCCGCTCGCCGCCTGCTGCGCCTTCGTCGATGCCGTGCCGGTGGGCAGCGTCGGCGAGATCCACCTCGCCGGCTACTGCGACCAGAGCGATTTCGGGACCGTCATCGACGACCATGGCAGCCACGTGCGCGATGTCGTCTGGCAGCTCTACGCCCACGCGCTGCGGCACCTCGGGCCGGTGCCGACGCTCGTCGAGTGGGACACCGCCTTGCCTGCGCTCGAGGTGCTGCTCGCGGAGGCCGCGACCGCGGCGCGCAATGGCGAGCGCAGATGCAATGACGATCGCCCCGACGAGCACGCCGAGGCGCTGCGCCAGCAGGCGCTGCTGGCCGCGCTCGCCGCCCCGCGCGCCGATGCCGGCGCTGCGCCGGGCCTCATGGCCTACCGCGCCAACGCCCATGCTTCGGCGCGGCGCGCGCTCGCGACCGCCTGCCCGACGCTGGCCGCGCTGCTGGGCGAAGACGATTTCGCGGCGTTGGCGCGCGGTTCTGGCATGCGCATCCGCCGCAGCGCGGCGACCTCGGCGAGTGGGGTGACGCGCTGCCGGGCTGGATCGCTGCTCATCCGGGGCTTGCCGCGTGGCCCTACTCGCCGACTGCGCGCGCCTGGACCTTTGCGTTGCACCGCTGCGAGCGCGCTGCCGATGCCGATTGCGACACCGACTCGCTCGCGTTGCTCGCGAGCGCCGATCCGGCGCGGCTGCGCTTGCGCCTGATGCCCGGCGTCGCCACGCTGGCCTCGGACTGGCCGGTGGCGAGCATCCACGCCGCGCATGCGCGCGATGCGGATGAAGGCGCATTCGCGATCGCGCGCATGCGCGTCGAGCAGCGCCGGGGCGAATGCGTCGTCGTCGCGCGCGACGGCTGGCGTGGCGTCGTGCGCGCGATCGATGCGCCGGCCTTGCGCTTCATGCAAACGTTTGCCGGCGGGTCCGATCTGGCGCGCGCGATCGATGCGGCCGGCGAAGGCCTCGACTTCGCGGCCTGGCTTGCTGATGCCTTGCGTTGGCGCTGGCTGTGCGGCGTCGAGTATCTGCCCGGCTGACGGGCCGCCCCTTGCGCGCGCCGCCGCCCAGCGACCGGCCTGGCTTTGTGCAGCGCCGCCATCGATTGCCGCGCAATGCTTGACCGCGTCGCCATTGCCATGCTCAAGCCGGCACTCGACGGAGCGGCCCGCCTGTTCGTTCGCGCCGGCGTCGGTGCCGACGCGATCACCTGGGCCGGCTTCGCGATCGGCATCGCATCGGCCGCGGCGATCGCGCAGCAGCATTTCGCGCTCGGTCTTGCACTGCTGCTCGCGAGCCGCGTTGCCGACGGGCTCGACGGCGCGGTGGCGCGCCTGACCGCGCCCACCGACCGCGGCGCGTTTCTCGACATCGCGCTCGACTTCATCTTCTACGCCAGCATCCCGCTCGCGTTCGCGCTCGCCGACCCGCCCGCCAACGCGCTTGCGGCGGCGGTGCTGCTGGCTGCCTTCGTCGGCACCGCGTCGGGCTTTCTCGCCTTCGCCGTGCTGGCCGAGCGGCGCCAGATGACGAGCGCGGCCTATCCGGCCAAGGGGCTGTACTACCTCGGCGGCCTGACCGAGGCCACCGAGACCATCGCCTGCTTCGCGCTGATGTGCCTGTGGCCGCGCCAGTTCGCGTGGTGGGCCTACGGCTTTGCCGCGCTGTGCGGGCTGACGATCCTGTCCCGGCTCGCGGCAGGGTGGCGCAGCCTCGCCGACCGGCCCTGAACCTCGCTTGCGGTAAGGTGCGCCGCAGCGTCGCGACCGACGCCGCACAGGAAGCCCATGCCGAAGAAGAAGCTGCTCATTGCCTTGGTGCTGGTCGCGCTGGTTGCCGCTTTCTTCGTGTTCGACCTCGGGCGCTGGCTGAGCCTCGCCACGCTGAAGGCGCGCCAGGACGAGTTCGTTGCGCTCTACGACGCCAACCCGCTGCTCGTTGCCGGGGCCTACTTCGCCGTCTACGTCGCCGTGACCGCGCTGTCGATCCCCGGAGCGGCGGTGATGACGCTCGCGGCGGGCGCGATCTTCGGCCTCGTCGCGGGCACGGTGATCGTCTCGTTCGCGTCCAGCCTCGGCGCAACGCTGGCCTTCCTGGCGTCGCGCTACGTGCTGCGCGAGGCGTGCAGGCGCGCTTCGGGCCAAGGCTGGCCGAGATCGACCGCGGCGTGGCCAAGGAGGGCGCGTTCTACCTCTTCACGCTGCGCCTCGTGCCGCTGGTGCCGTTCTTCGTCATCAACCTCGCGCTCGGCCTGACGACGATGCGCGCCGCGACCTTCTACTGGGTGAGCCAGCTCGGCATGCTGGCCGGCACCGTGGTCTACGTGAACGCGGGCACGCAACTGGCGCGCATCGAGTCGTTGCAAGGCATCCTCTCGCCGGCACTCATCGGCTCGTTCGTGCTGCTCGGCGTGTTCCCGTTGATCGCGCGGCGCATCGTCGATGCGGTCAACAGGCGCAAGGTCTATGCGCGCTGGAAGGCGGCGCGGCCGCGCCGCTTCGACCGCAACCTGATCGTGATCGGCGCCGGCGCGGCGGGGTTGGTGACGAGCTACATCGCGGCGGCCGTCAAGGCCAGGGTGACGCTCGTCGAGGCGCACAGGATGGGCGGCGACTGCCTGAACTTCGGCTGCGTGCCGAGCAAGGCGCTGATCCGTTCGGCCCGGCTCGCGCACCAGATGCGCCATGCGGGCGAGTACGGGCTCGCGCCGCACGATGCGCCGGTCGACTTCGGCGCGGTGATGGCGCGCATCGAGCGCGTGATCGCGGCCATCGAGCCGCACGACTCGGTGGCGCGCTACACCGCGCTCGGCGTCGATGTCGTGGCCGGCCATGCGCGGCTCGTCAGCCCGTGGGCGGTCGAGGTCACGCGCTCCGATGGCACGCTGCAGACCCTGAGCGCGCGCAGCATCGTGCTTGCTACCGGCGCGCGACCGGTCATGCCGCCATTGCCGGGGCTGGCCGATGTGGGCGCGCTCACCTCCGACACGCTGTGGGGCCTGCGTACGCTGCCCCGGCGGCTGGTCGTGCTCGGCGGCGGGCCGATAGGCTGCGAGCTCGCGCAGGCCTTTGCGCGCCTGGGCTCGCAGGTCACCCAGGTCGAGATGCTGCCGCGCCTGCTGTCGCGCGAGGATGCAGAGGTGTCGGACTTCGCGCGCAGGGCGCTCGAACGCGACGGCGTCGAAGTGCTCGCCGGCCACCAGGCGCTGCGCTGCGGGCGCGACGAGGGCGAAGGCACGAAGTTCATCGTCGTCGAAGCCGCGGGCGGCGAGCGCCGGATCGAGTTCGACGCGCTGATCTGCGCCGTCGGCCGCGTGGCCCGGCTCGAGGGCTACGGGCTCGAGGAACTCGGCATCCCGACCGGGCGCACGATAGCGACCAACGAATACCTCGAGACGATCTACCCCAACATCTACGCCGCCGGCGACGCCGCCGGGCCGTACCAGTTCACGCACGTTGCCGCGCACCAGGCCTGGTATGCGGCGGTCAATGCGCTGTTCGGCAACCTCAGGCGCTTCAAGGCCGACTATGCGGTGATCCCGCAGGCGACCTTCATCGCTCCCGAGGTCGCGCGCGTCGGCCTGAACGAACGGGAGGCTGCAGACAAGGGCATCGCGGTCGAGGTCACGCGATACGGCATCGACGACCTGGACCGCGCGATTGCCGACGGCGCTGCGCAGGGCTTCGTGAAGGTGCTCACCGTGCCCGGCAAGGACCGCATCCTGGGCGCGACCATCGTTGGCGAGCATGCGGCAGACCTGATTGCCGAATTCGTGCTCGCCATGAAGCAGGGCATCGGCCTGAACAGGATTCTGGGCACGATCCACATCTACCCGACGCTTGCCGAGGCCAACAAATACGCCGCCGGCGAGTGGAAGCGCAACCACGCGCCGGCGAAGCTGCTCGAATGGGTGGCGCGCTACCACGCCTGGCGGCGCGGCTGAGAGCCGACCGGTGGATGAAAGCACGCGCTGCGGCGATCGGGCAACTGGATTAGGATTGCCCCCGCCCAGTACTGCCGCTGCGCAGCCATCCGTTTCAGCCGAGGTTCCCATGACTGTGAAGCGATCGCATCTCGCCTGCCTTGCCCTGCTGAGCGGCGCCTTGCTGGCGCCGCAGGCGCGCGGCGCCGAGGCGACCGAACTCGCCCCGTTCAAGGAGTCGGCGCCCGAGGCGCCGGCACCCTGGGGCTTCATCGGATTGCCGGGGCAGACCAAGCCCAAGACGCGCTTCTCGATCGTCGAGATCGACGGCCGCAAGGCGGTGCGCGTCGAGGCCCAGGAGTCGTACGGCAACATCGTGCACCCGTTGAAGTTCAGCGGGCCCAAGGCGTCGCTGTCGTGGCAGTGGAAGGTCGAGACGCCGATTCCGGCTGCCGACCTGCGCACGCGCCAGGGCGACGACACGGCGGTCAAGGTGTGCGTGTTCTTCGACATGCCGCTCGACCTCGTGCCCTTCGTCGAACGCCAGCTGCAGAAGATCGCGCAGAGCAAGACCACCGACCCGCTGCCCAACGCGACCGTGTGTTACGTCTGGGACAACGCGCTGCCGGTGGGTACCGAGCTCGACAACGCCTTCACGCGTCGCATGCGCTACATCGTGCTCGAGAGCGGCCCGGCCAAGATCGGGCAGTGGAAGTCCGAGAAGCGCAACGTGATGGCCGACTTCACGAAGCTGTTCGGTGCCGAGAGCCCGAAGGTGCCGCCCGTCATGGGCATCGCGATCGGCGCCGACGCCGACAACACCAAGTCGCGCAGCGTCAGCTACGTCGCCAACATCCAGCTCGATCCTTGACGCCGTCAGCGCGCGCCCGCAGCCGATGAAGCGGCTCGTGCTGCTGGGCGGCGGCCACGCCCACCTGCAGGTGCTGCGCGCGTTCGCCCGCGAGCCGGTGCGCGGCGCGCGCATCTGGCTCGTCACGCCCTCGCCCAGGCTGCTCTACTCGGGCATGGTGCCGGGGCTGGTGGCAGGTCACTACAGCGCTGCCGACTGCTCGATCGCCCTTGCGCCGCTGGCTGCCCAGGCTGGCGTCGAGTTCGTGCAGGGCGCCGCCTGTGCGCTCGATGCCGGCGCGCGCCTCCTGCGCCTGGCCGATGGGCGCGAACTCGGCTACGACGCGCTGAGCGTCGACATCGGCTCGGCGATGGATCGCGACGCGATCCCCGGTGCGCGCGAACATGGCCTGTTCGTGCGCCCGATCGAGGCGTTCGCGCTGCGCCTGGGCGAACTGATGGCGCGCCGCGCCGCGCAGCCCGAACCGGGAGCGCCGATCGCCGTCGTGGGCGGCGGAGCTGCGGGCTTCGAACTCGCGCTGGCGCTGCGCTGGCGCCTGCGCGCGCCGGTGGATCTGGTCAGCGGCGCGGCCGGCCCGCTTGCGCTGTACCCGCGCGCGGTGCAGCGCTTGGGGCTGCGGGCCCTTGCCCGCCACGGCGTACGTGTTCATCGCGCGCCATGCCGGGCCCTGCATCGCAACGCAGTCGAGCTCGGCAGCGGCGAGCGCCTGGCCTGCGACGCGGCCGTGATCGCGGTCGGTGGTGGCGCTCCCCAGTGGCTGGGCGCGAGCGGCCTCGCGCTTGATGCGCAGGGCTTCATCGAGACCGGCCCGACGCTGCAGAGCGTGTCGCACGGCGAGGTCTTCGCCGCCGGCGACATTGCCTCGCGTGTCGACGCGCCACGGCCGCGCAGCGGCGTCTACGCGGTGCGTGCCGGGCCGCCGCTGGCAGCCAATCTGCGGCGCTGCGTTGCTCATCGCGGAGCCGGCATGCAAGCCTACCGGCCGCAGCGGCGCTCGCTCAACCTGCTCGCCTGCGGCGAACAGCGCGCAATCGTCTCCTGGGGTGCACTGGCAGCCGAGGGCCGCTGGGCCTGGCGCTGGAAGGACCGCATCGACCGGGCTTTCGTCGCGGCGTTCGGCGCTGCGCAAGCCACCCCGTGAACATCGACAGCCTCGCCGCAGCAGCGGGCATCGCGGGCCACCTTTCGATCGCGTTCGGCGTCGGCCTGCGCGTGATCTGGGTGCGCCGGCCGGCGGGCAGCGCCTTCGCCTGGTTGTTCCTGGTCGTGGTGCTGCCGCTGGCAGGCCTGGTGCTGTACGCGCTGTTTGGCGAGCGCCCGATCGGGCGCCGGCGCCTGCGCCGCGCGCATGCGTTCTACCGCCACATCGCCGAGGTCGCGCCGCCGCTGTGGGCGGCCGATGTCGTCGATCCGGCCGCGCTCGCGCCGTGCTGGCGCGGATTGGCGCGGCTCGCGCACCGGACGAGCCGCCTGCCGGTGCTCGGCGGCTCGACGCTCGCGCTGCACGATGGCGCCGAGGCCATCCTGCGCGCAATCGTCGCCGACATCGATGCTGCCGTACACAGTGTCGACCTGGCCTTCTATATCTGGAACGCCGGTGGCGTCGCCGACGAGGTGCAGGCGGCACTCGAACGCGCCGCGCAGCGCGGCCTGCACTGCCGCGTGCTGCTCGATGCGCTCGGCAGCAAGGCCTTCCTGAAGACCGCTGCACCGGCTCGGATGCGCAAGGCCGGCATCGTGCTCGAGGCGGCACTCGCGATCGGCCCGCTCGGCATGATCTGGCGTCGCGCCGACCTGCGCCTGCACCGCAAGATCGTCGTCGTCGATGAGCACATCGCCTACACCGGCAGCATGAACCTCGTCGATCCGCGCTTCTTCAAGCAGGACGCCGGCGTGGGCGAATGGATAGACGCCATGGTGCGCATCGAAGGCCCGGCGGTGGCGGCGCTGCGCGCGGTGTTCCTGTTCGACTGGAGCCTGCAGACCGGCGTTGCGTTCTCGCCCTCGGGCGACGCGGCATTCGAGGCGCGGCGCGCGGTGCGCGGCGCGGCGCAGGTGCAGGTCGTGCCGTCGGGGCCGGGCATCGAGAGCGCGGCCAACCTGCGCATCCTCGTCGATGCCGTTGCCGCCGCGCGCGAGCGCGTGGTGCTGACGACGCCCTACTTCGTCCCCGATCCGGCGCTCGCGCTCGCGCTGCAGAACGCGGCGCTGCGCGGCGTCCTGGTGCAGATCATCCTGCCTGCGGTCAACGACTCGATCCTCGTCACCTACGCCAGCCGGGCCTTTTTCGACGACCTGCTCGCCGCCGGCGCGCAGGTGCTGCAGTTCGAGGGTGGCCTGCTGCACACCAAGAGCGTGACCGTCGACGATGCCTTCGCGCTCTTCGGCACCGTCAACCTCGACATGCGCAGCCTGCACCTGAACTTCGAGCTGATGCTCGCCGTCTACGACGCCGAGTTCAATGCCGCGCTGTCCGCCCTGCAGCGGAGCTACCTGCGCAGCGCGCGTGCGGTCGACGCGGCCGCCTGGGGTGCGAGGCCGCGCCACGCGCGCCTGCTCGAAGGCGTGGCGTCGCTCGTTGCGCCGCTGTTGTAGCGTCCGGCTCGCCGGGCATGGTGACGCGAGAAGCGGACCGGACCCCCTCGATTCATGCGGCTGTGCATTCAATCGCATGGGACGGGGTGTCGCGTCTGCGCTCCAACTCGAATCGGTCGCACTGCCCGAGAACGCGCATGCGGGGCTCGGCGCGAGATCGTCAGGGCGAACCGGCGCGCTCTGCTCCGTGCCTGGGCTCTCTCCCCCGGCGCCAGCCTGAGGGCTGGCGTCTCCTCCTTTACCTGCGCAGAACGCGCCAGCCCACCCTGACGCTCGTAGCACCGCCAAGGCGCGCGCAGCCTACCTGGGCAGCGCGCCGAAGCGGCCGGGTCGAGGACGCCGGGTGACCGGATGCCGCAGGTAGAGGAGGAGACGCCTGCCGGCGCGCCGGCGGGCGGCGGGGACAGTGCGCCCAGCATGGGCGCGATCTTCGGGGTGCGAGTCCCCGGCCGAGCTGGCCACAGCGAGGCAAGCGAAGCGCAACTGCGCGAGGGTGACCGAGCGTGGGGAGGAAGCGTGGAGCGCAAACCGTGAGCCGAGGAACACGAATGGCATATGAGGCGGCGCCGGCCAGGGCGAGCAGGCTGTCTACTGCAAAGCTCTTGTGGCCAAGGGCCAGGCGACGTAGATGCGGCGGTTGTGCGGTGAAGGATCGCGTTCTTACCTGGGGAGATCTCGCCTCGTGCCTGAAAGGGCGACGGCTGTGAACCGGAGCGAGAAGTCAGCAAGGGCCGTAGTAGTCGAGGCAGGCCGCAGAGGCCGTAAGGGCCGAACGAGAGGACAGTCACGCGACATGACGCTTGGCAAGGCAATGCATCAGAAGCCCGCGAAGCCGCGAGGTGGACTGGGGCGCACGGGGGCGGGGCGCGGTGAAGCTGCGCCTGAAGCCGTGAGCGATGAAGCCACGCTGGCGCGGCATGCACAAACGGACTGCGGGGCTGGTGACCTGCTGGGGCAGGCGCTGGCCAGAGAGAACATGGCGGCGGCGTGGAAACGCGTCAAGGCCAACAAGGGCAGTGCCGGCGTCGATGGACGCACGGTGCTGGAGACGGGCGAATATCTCAGCACAGCGTGGCCCGGCATCCGAGCCGCATTGCTCGACGGCAGCTACCGGCCCGCTGCGGTGCGCCGCGTGGGCATCGCCAAGCCGGGAGGCGGGACACGCGAGCTGGGGATACCGACCGTGGTGGACAGGTTGATCCAGCAGGCGCTGCTGCAAGTGCTGCAACCGCTCATCGACCCGACGTTCAGCGCGCACAGCCACGGCTTCCGGCCGGGGCGAAGCGCGCACGGCGCGGTGTTGGAGGCGCAGCAGTACGTGCAGGCCGGCTATCGCGTGGTGGTGGACGTGGACCTGGAGAAATTCTTCGACCGCGTCAACCACGACATCCTGATGGACCGGCTGGCCAAGCGGATTGCGGACAAGCGGGTGCTGCGGCTGATCCGGCGCTACCTGCAAGCGGGCATCCTGGCGCACGGGGTGCAAAGCGAGAGGTTCGAGGGCACGCCGCAGGGCGGGCCGCTGAGCCCGTTGCTGGCCAACGTGCTGCTCGACGAAGTGGATCGAGAGTTGGAGCGCAGGGGCCACAAGTTCGTGCGCTACGCCGACGACTGCAACGTCTACGTCGGGAGCCGCAGGGCGGGCGAGCGGGTGCTGCAAGCGCTGCGCGGCTGCTACGCGAAGCTGGCGCTCAAGGTCAACGAGTCCAAGACGGCGGTGGCCCGAGTCTGGGGGCGCAAGTTCCTGGGCTACTGCTTGCGGGCGTCCAAGGATGGGGCCAAACTGGCAGTTGCGGGCCAGGCGCTGGACAAGCTGCGCGAGCGGCTGCGCCAGCTCACGCGCCGCGGCAGGGGTCGCAGTCTGGTGCAAATCGCTGCGGATCTGCGGGCCTACGTGCCGGGCTGGAAGGCGTACTTCCGGCTGGCACACACGCCCACGGTGATGCACGAACTCGACCAGTGGCTGCGGCATCGGCTGCGGGCCGTGCAGCTCAAGCACTGGCGGCGCGGCACGACGGCCTACCGGGAGCTGCGCAAGCTGGGTGCACGCGTCGACGAGGCGCTGTGCATCGCGGGCAACCTGCGCCGCTGGTGGCACACCAGTGCGCTGGGGTTGAACCGGTTGTTGCCCATCGCCTACTTCGACCGCCTGGGAGTGCCCAAATTCTCCTGACCTCAACTCTCGAACCGCCCGGTGCGGACCCGCATGCCGGGTGGTGTGGGAGGGGCCCGACCCGCTGGGTCGGCCCCTATCCCGATCGGAGGCAGCCGGTCACCCGGTGGCCTCGACCTCGCGCCACCACAGAACCGCAACTACCGATGAGCAGCAAGTCCCATGAAAGCCACGACTCGCTTCGTGACCACAGGCAACTGCGCACTTGATGCGAATGAATGCAAACGGGTATCAGTCCTGCGGCCCCCACACGACGAGCGTCGGGTTCTGCACCCGGCCATCGGTGTCGCGCGGCAGCGCGCCGGCCTTGTCGATCGCGCGCAGCACGGCCTCGTCCCAGGCCGCGACGCCGCTGCTGCGCAAGAGGCGGCGGCCGACGATGGTGCCGTCGAGGCTGACGCGGATCTCGACTTCGGCCTTGGGGTTGCCGGCCACCGCGCCGATGAAGTTGTTCTCGCGCTTCAGGCGCGCGACGATCATGCCGGCATAGCTTGCCGACGGCCCGGCCGACTGCAATGCCGTGCCGCGCGCCGATGCGTCGCCGCTCGCACCGGCGAGGCCCTGGATGCGCTGCAGGTTCCTCTGCCGCTCGGCCTCGCGCTGTTGCGCGGCGCGCTCGTCGGCAGCCTGTTGCTGCTTCTTCAGCTGCTTCTCGGCCTCCTGCTGGCGCCGCTTCTCGGCAGCCTGGCGTTGTTCGGCCTCGGCGGCGCGGCGGCGCTCGCGCTCGGCGGCCTCTTGCTGCTGCTTGCGCAGTTGCTCCTGGCGTGCCTTCTCGATCGCGATCTTCGCGTCCGGCACTTCAGCGGACTTGGGCGGCGGCGGCGCGACGACGACCGGCGCCGGCCTCGGCGGCGGGGCGACGGGTACCGGCTCGGGCTCGACCGCGCGCGGCGCGGCCGCCTGCGGCACGGCCGCCCAGAGTTCGGCCTCGTAGGCCTCGGGGGTGTGGCTGCGCCAGCTCACGCCGAATGCGATCGCGACCACGAGCCCCGCGTGCACCAGCACCGACAGGCCGATGCCGCGCGCGCGGCCCTCGGGTTCGCGGGGCGCGAAGGCCTCGCGCGGCAACACCAACGCGGCGGCATTCATCGCTCAGGCACCGGCATTCTTGACCGACAGGCCGACGCGCTGCACGCCGGCACGCTGCAGCGTATCCATGACCTTGACGACGGCCTCGTACTTGACCGCGCGGTCGGCCGAGATCACGACCGGCGTCTCGGGCTTGCCGGCCTGCGCCTCGAGCACGCGCGCCTTCAGTCGCGCGAGCGGGATCGCCGCGCCCTCGGCCTTGCCGTCGATGCGAACGCGCACGCTCTCGTCGACGCCGACCACGACCTCGACCACATGCTCGGGGCGCTGGCGGCTCTTGCCCACCGTGGGCAGGTCGACGAGGCCGGTCGTGATGAGCGGTGCGCTGACCATGAAGATGATCAGCAGCACGAGCATGACGTCGATGAACGGGACCATGTTGATCTCGTTGATCGTGCGCCGGCGCGAGCCGGTGCGGCGGATGACGCTGGCCATCTGCGCAATCAGCGCGGCGTGCCCGCCGCGGGCGCGGCAACCTGGCTCGCGTTGCGCTGCAGGATGTTGGAGAACTCCTCGATGAAGGTCTCCATCTGGATCGCGATGCGGTCGATGTCGCGCGCGAAGCGGTTGAACGCGATCACCGCCGGGATCGCGGCGAAGAGGCCGATCGCGGTTGCCACCAGCGCCTCGGCGATGCCTGGCGCGACGGTCGCGAGCGTCACCTGCTGCAGGTTCGACAGGCCGATGAAGGCATGCATGATGCCCCACACCGTGCCGAACAGGCCGACATAGGGCGACACCGAGCCGACCGAGGCCAGGAACGACAGGTTGGACTCGACCATGTCGAGTTCGCGCTGGTAGCTCGCGCGCATCGCGCGCCGCGCGCCGTCGAGCAGCGTGCTTGCGTCGGCGACGCGGCGCTCGCGCAGCTTCAGGAACTCGCGCATGCCCGACGCGAAGATGCGCTCCATCGGCGATGCGGCGGGCTTGGCGCCGGCGGCGGCGTACAGGTCGTTCAGGTTCTTGCCGGCCCAGAACTCGCGCTCGAAGTCGTCGTTGCCGGCGCGCAGCCCGCGCAGCGCGAAGACCTTGCCGAAGATCACGCTCCAGCTCGCGAGCGAGACGGCGAGCAGGCCGCCGATCACGATCTGCACGACGAGGCTCGCCTGCAGCACGAGGGTGAAGATCGACAAGTCCTGGTTCATGTAACCGACGTTCCTTCGAGCGCAAGCGGGATGCGGCGCGGCTTGAGCGACTGCGCGTCGACGCAGGCGATCCGGATCGTGCCTTCGGCAAGCAGCGTGCCTGCGCGCAGCGCCTGCTGCGCGATCAGCAGCGTCGCTGCCCGGCCTTCGAGCACCTCGACCGTCACGTCGAGCAGGTCGTCGAGGCGCGCCGGCTGCAGATAGCGCACGTGAGTCTCGGCGACGACGAAGATCGCGCCCGTCTCCTCGCGCAGGCGTTGCTGCGAATGGCCCGCCGCGCGCAGCCACTCGGTGCGCGCGCGCTCGAAGAACTTGAGGTAATTGGCGTAGAACACCACGCCGCCGGCGTCGGTGTCTTCCCAGTACACGCGCTGTGCGTGGCTGAAGGGCGGGTCGGCTCGGGCAGGCTTGGGCATCGGCGCGGAGGGGCTTGGCGGACGATTATGCGCGAGGGCATCAGGCAGCCGGGCCGTACCGTCAGCGAGTGGAGAAGCGATGCGCGACGCGGGCCGGCCGGTCCGACGCCACCTCGACGGCCGCGCTGTGCGGCGGCTGCGCATCGCCATGGCGCAGCGTGATGAGGTGGCGCCCCTCGGGCAGTGTGAGTTGCGTCAGCGGCGGCGAGAGGCCGATCGCAACGCCATCGACTTCCACCTGCGCCCAGGGGCTGGCATCGATCTGCACCAGGCCGCGCGCGCCCGTTGCCGCCGCGGGCGCGGCAACCGCTGCCGGCAGTGGCGCTAGGCTGCCGCGGTCGCGCATGACGAACCAGAGCCCCGCGGCGCAGGCGACGATCAGCAGCGCTACGGCCAGCGCGACGCTCCAGCGCACGCGCGGACGCGGCCTTGCGGGCGATGTCGGTGCTCCCGCGTCTGCGCTCGTTGCGGTCGGGCCGCGTAGCGCGCGCAACTGCTGCAGCTCGCGCGCCAGCGCGGCCGCCGACGGATAGCGGCTGTCGGGGTCGAGCGCCATTGCGCGCGCGGCGATGCGCGCCAGCGCCACCGGCACGGCAGGCACCACGTCGCTCGCGAGCGGCGGCCGCTGCTCGAGCACGGCGCGCTGGATCTCGGCCAGCGTGTGGCCGGCGAAGGCGCGCCTGGCGGTGAGCAGTTCGTAGAGCACGACGCCGAGGGCGTAGACATCGCTGCGCGCATCGACCGGCCGTCCCAGGATCTGCTCGGGCGCCATGTAGTAGGGCGATCCGCCCGAGACCTCCTCGTGCTCGACCGGCAGGTCGTGGCGATGCGTCACGCGCGCGATGCCGAAGTCGAGCACGCGCGGATGCGCGCGCGCGACCATGAAGATGTTGGCGGGCTTGATGTCGCGATGCACTACGCCATGCGCGTGCGCATAGGCCAGCGCCTCGGCAACCTGGCGCGCAAGCTGCGCCGCCTGCTGTGGGGTCGGCCGCCAGCCTTCGAGGACGAGCTGGCGCAGGTCGGCGCCCTTGAGCAGCTCCATCGCGATGTAGGCACCGCCGTCGCCGACGCCGGCGTCGAACACGGTCACGATGTTCGGGTGCGAAAGGCCGGCCGCGGCGCGCGCCTCGTTCAGGAACAGCGCGTTGAACTGCTCGCGCTCTTCGGCGGGCAGTTCGAGGTTGACGGTCTTGATCGCGACCAGGCGCGACAGCGTCGGGTCGTGCGCGGCATAGACCGTCCCCAGGCCGCCGGCGCCGATGCGGTACTTGAGCGCGTAGCGCCCGATGTGGCCGATGCTCGGCAACTCGGCCGGCGCGCGGCCGGGCGGGTTGGTCGAGAACACCGCGCGCGGGCCGGCCAGCAGATCGGCGTCGCCCACCTCGCTCCACGCCGCCATGCCGGGCAGGCTGGCTTGCGGCCCGGGCGTCGCGTCGGGTTCGTCGCCCGGCTGCGGTCGCGGCGGGGCGCCCACGGCTCGTCAGAGCACCCGCGACAGGCGCTGCACCGCCTCGCGCAGCGCAGGCAGCGAGCTCGCGTACGACAGGCGCACGAAGCGCTCGGTGCCGCTGTGGCCGAAGTCGCGCCCGGGCGTGATCGCGACATGGGCGCGGCGCATCATGTCGAAGCAGAAGTCCCAGCTGCTCGCCGCATGGGCCGAGCAGTCGGCCCATGCGTAGAAGGCGCCGTCGGGCGCGACCGGCACGCGCAGGCCCAGGCCCTCCAGTGCGGGCACGAGATAGTCCCGGCGTGCGCGGAACTCGGCGCGCCGGCGCTCGTACTCGGCAATGGCCTCGGTCTCGAAGCAGGCCAGCGCCGCCTGCTGCGCCAGGCTCGACGGGCAGATGTAGAGGTTCTGCGCCAGCTTCTCGACCGCAGGTACGAGCGCCTCGGGCAGCACCAGCCAGCCGAGGCGCCAGCCGGTCATGCAGAAGTATTTTGAGAAGCTGTTGATGGCGATCACGTCGTCACCGTGGGAAAGCGCGCTGCGGCCGAATGCGGCGTCGAACGAGAGCGCGAGGTAGATCTCGTCGACCATCGTGAAGCCGCCGCGCGCACGCACCGCCTGCACGATGCGGCCCATCTCGGCGGGCGCGATCGAAGTCCCGGTCGGATTCGACGGCGACGCGAGCAGCACGCCGCGCGTTTGCGCCGTCCACGCCGCCTCGACCTTGGCCGCGCTCAACTGGAAGCGCTCTTCGGCCGTTGCCGGCACGAGCACCGGCACGCCGTCGGCAGCGGCGACGAAATGCCGGTTGCAGGGATAGCAGGGGTCGGGCATCAGCACCTCGTCGCCGCGCTCGACGAGGGCCAGGCAGGCGAGCTGCAAGGCTGCCGATGCGCCCGCGGTGACGACGATGCGCTGCGGCGAAATGTCGAGCCCGAAACGCTCGCCATACCAGCGGCTGATGCGATCGCGCAAGGCCGGCTCGCCGGTAGCCTGGGTGTAATGCGTGCGCCCGCCTTCCATGCAGGCGCGGGCTGCGGCGAGCACCGGTGGCGGCGCGGTGAAGTCGGGCTCGCCGATGTTCAGGTAGATCATCGGCGAACCGGCGCAAGCGGGGCTGCGCGCGATCTCGACCGCCGCCTTGGCGCACTCCATCACATAGAACGGCTCGATGCGGTCGAGACGGGACGCGAGCTTCATGCGACGGCGAGGGCGAACCGTTCAGCGCCGAGCCTGCACCTCGGCAGCGCGCAGCTCGCCAGCGGCCTTGTCGAGCACGCCGTTGACGTACTTGTGGCCGTCGGTGCCGCCGAAACTCTTCGCGAGCTCGACCGCCTCGTTGATCGCCACGCGGTACGGGATGTCGATGCAGTGCTTGAGCTCATAGACGCCGATCAGCAGCACGCCGTGTTCGATCGGCGAGAGCTGGCTCGTCTTGCGGTCGACATGGCGCGCGAGCAGCGTGTCGAGGGCAGCCGCCTCGGCGATGCAGCCGTGCAGCAGCATGTCGAAGTGCGCCTTGTCGCACTTGTCGAAGTCGTCCTGCTCGCGCATGTGGGCATCGATCAGGCCCGGCTCGGCGGCAGAGACCAGCCATTCATACAGGCCCTGCAGCGCGAACTCGCGCGAGCGGCGCCGTGACGACTTCGGCTTCGGGCCAGCCTTGGCGCGCGGCGCGGCCTGCGTCATGACCAGGCCTGCATCAGGCGCGCCATCTCGACCGCGACGCGCGCCGCGTCGCGCCCCTTGACCTCGGCGCGCGCCCAGGCCTGGGCCTCGTCCTCGACGGTCAGGATCGCGTTGGCGATGGCGATGCGGTGGTCGAGCGCGACGCGCGACACGCCGGCGCCGCTCTCGTTGGCGACGAGCTCGAAGTGATAGGTCTCACCGCGGATGATGCAGCCGATGGCCACCAGCGCGTCGAAGCGCTCGCTGTCGGCGAGCGCCGCGAGCGCGAGCGGCACCTCGAGCGCGCCCGGCACCGCGACCTGCGTGACCTGCTCGCCGTCCACGCCGAGCGCGGCGAGTTCGGCGCGGCAGCTCTCGGCCAGGCGCGTGGTGATGGCTTCGTTGAAGCGCGCCCGCACGATCGCGATGCGCAGGCCCTGACCGTCGAGATCGGGCGCCTGACCCTGGTCGGCAAGCTGCATCGCGGTCAGATCAGTCCGACGCGGCCATGAAACCGGTCACCTCGAGCCCGTAGCCGGTCATGCTCGGCATGCGTCGCGGGCTGCCGAGCAGGCGCATGCGCCGCACGCCAAGCTCGCGCAGGATCTGCGCTCCGATGCCGTAGGTGCGCAGGTCGATCTGGCCGCGCACAACCGACGCACGCTCGTCGGCGGCGAGCAAGCGCTCGGCAAGGCCGGCCGCGTCCTCGCCGCAGTTGAGCAGGACCGCGACGCCGCCCTTGCCGCCCTGGATCGCGGCGAGCGCGCGCGTGAGCGGCCATGAGTGGCTGCAGGCGCCGGTGTCGAGCAGATCCAGCACCGACAGCGGCTCGTGCACGCGCACCTGCACCTCGTCGGCGGGTGTCCAGCGGCCCTTGGCCAGCGCCAGGTGCAAGCCGCCGGCGCGGTCGCGAAAGACATGGCAGTCGAACTCGCCCTGCGCCGTGACGAGCGGGCGCCGGCCGACGCGTTCGATCAGCGTTTCGGTGTGGCTGCGCTGCTCGATCAGCGCGGCGATGGTGCCGATCTTCAGGCCGTGCTCGCGCGCGAAGGCCTCGAGGTCGGGCAGGCGCGCCATCGTGCCGTCGTCGTTCATCACCTCGCAGATCACCGCCGCCGGCGACAGCCCGGCCATCGCCGCGAGGTCGCAACCGGCCTCGGTGTGCCCGGCGCGCATCAGCACGCCGCCGTCGGCTGCCTGCAGCGGGAAGATGTGGCCGGGCTGGACGAGATCGCTCGCCTTCGCGTCGCGCGCCACCGCGGCCTGCACGGTGCGCGCGCGGTCGGCGGCCGAGATGCCGGTCGTCACGCCCGTCGCCGCCTCGATCGAGACGGTGAACGCGGTGCCGTGCTGGGCGCCGTTGCGGGCCGCCATCGGCGGCAGGCGCAGGCGCTCGCAGCGCTCGCGCGTGAGCGTCAGGCAGACCAGCCCGCGGCCGTACTTGGCCATGAAGTTGATCGCCTCGGGCGTCACGTGCTCAGCGGCGAGGACGAGATCGCCTTCGTTCTCGCGATCCTCCTCGTCGACGAGGATCACCATGCGGCCGGCGGCAAGCTCGGCAACGAGTTCAGGGACGGGGGCGATGGCCATGCGGGGATTGTAGGCGGGCGCCCCTGCGCATTCGGCGGCCGCGCACGACCCTTGGCGCCGTCGCTGGTCCGTGCCAGACAGCGCCTTCGGCCCGACGGCGCGCCAGCGCTGCGCGCCAGGGGCTGGATCCGGGCATTCGATCCCGGGTCTACTGGGTCGTCAGCAGCGCGTCCAGCGCGGCGACGTTCGTGACGACGGTCAGGTCCACGCTGCCGTCCTTGCCGTTGTCGACGCGGATCGTCACCTTGTCGGCCGCGCCGTACTCGACCTCGAAGCTGAAGTCGGCGGCGGTGAGCGTGACCGTGCCGGCGCTCGGGCGGAAGCGCGTGGTGGATGAGTCGACCTTCAGCGGGCTCTTCACCGCCAGCGCGAGCTGCACGCTGCCGATGCCATCGACCGACGTCTCGAAGTTGCCGGCCGCAGCTGCGATGTTGCTCGACCCCTCTACCGTGTACGAAAGACCCGTCATGCGAAGGTTCACGTCAGCGTGGGCGATGACCATGTCGTCCACCGAGATCACCTGGTCGGGCGGGGCGCCGTCGACCGTGTTCGACACGGAGATCAGATAGACGCCGGTGGCCGTGCGGCCGCCGCCGATCGGTGTGCCCGCGTGAGTTACGCGCAGATCTGCCGAGCCGACTTCGACGTAGTACAGATGTCTTTCAACATTGGTGCCGCCGTAGACGTCGACCTTCACACTACCGCTAAACGCCCAAGCGCCGTCCGCCTGGGGCTGGCACGCCGTGCCGGCCAGCGTGGCGAAGTCGCCGGCACTGACGTGGCCATCGCCGTCGGTGTCGCTGAACGTCGTGGTCGCGCTGCCGGTGGCGCAGGCGACCGGGTAGCTGCCACTGCCGAGCACGGGCGGATCGTCGTCGCCGCCGCCGCCGCCGTCATCGCCCCCGATCAGCGCGTGGCGGCGATGGCCGCGTGCGTTGGATTGCAAAGGCGCCGCGGCCACCGGCAATGGCCCGAGCGCCGCCACGATGGCCTCGCTGTTCATGTTGTCGTAGGCGAACAGGGCGTCGATGCTGCGCGCGGCGAGCGTCCTTGCCTGCAGGTCGGTCGTCACCGGTCCGACGATCGGCGGCGGGCTTGCGGGGCCGTCGCCACCGCCGCCGCAGGCCGTGACGGCCAGCGCGATCGCGCCGGCAAGGACGCCGCGCTGCAGCTTGCTGTTGGTGTTCATCGTGTCTTCCTTTCCGGTGGATTCGTCGCGGGCCGTGCCCGGCATCGGCCCGTGCCTTACCAGACGCAACCTGCACGGCGAACCGGACATCGCGCCCGAGCGCCAGGTTGTTGATCGGCAGGCCCCGGGCGCAGAATCCGCACTCAGAGGAGGCCGCGCTCAAGATGAGCACCTTGACCGAGTTGATCGAGCAAGTCGGAGCGGGCAACCGCGAGGCGCGCGACGAGTTGTTCGCGGCGGCCTATTCCGAACTGCGCAAGCTCGCCCGCTCGCGGCTGCGAGACGGCGGCCGCAACACCTTCCTCGAGACCACGGCGCTGGTCCACGAGTCCTACCTGCGGTTCCTCGGTGCCGGTGAGTTGCGCATCGAAGACCGAAAGGCCTTCTTCGCCTACGCGTCCAAGGTGATGCGCTCGGTGATCATCGATTCGGTGCGCGAACGCCAGGCCGAGCGGCGCGGAGGCGACCTGGCCGAGCTGACGCTGGACACCCAGGGCGCGGCAACGCTGCCGGAGGGCGAGGCCGAGGTGCTGCAGGTTCACGAAGCCTTGTTCGCGCTGGAAGAGGCCGAGCCGCGCCTGGCCACGGTCGTCGAGATGCGCTACTTCGGCGGCTATTCCGAGGCCGAGATCGCGGAGAGCCTGGACCTGACCGAACGCACGGTGCGGCGCGACTGGGAGAAGGCGCGCCTGCTGTTGATGAACGCGCTCAGGGAATGACGGCCATGTCCGGTTCGGGCTCAGGGTTCCGTCCGTAGAAGAGAGGCCCCGCGCTCGCCCGGATCCCCATGGCGCTCAATGCCACCGACCTGTCGCTGCTGAGCCGCCTGCTCGACGAAGCGCTGGACCTCGACGCGGCGCAGGCCGAGGCATGGCTCGCCGCACTGCCCGCCGAACACGCCCACCTGCTACCCAGGCTGCGCGAGATGCTCGCCGAGCACCTCTCGCACAGCCACGCCGGCTTCATGTCCGGCGGTCCCAGGCTGCAAGAGAGCAGCGCCGCCGACCCCTCGCTCGCCCGAGCCGGCGACCTCGTCGGCCCCTACCGTCTGCTGCGCGAAATCGGCCATGGCGGCATGGGCGCGGTCTGGCTCGCCGAGCGCGCCGACGGCAGCCTCAAACGCCAGATCGCCTTGAAGCTCCCGCGCCTGGCCTGGGGCGCGGGCCTGGCCGAACGCATGGCGCGCGAGCGCGACATCGGCGCGCTGCTCGAACACCCGCACATCGCACGGCTCTACGACGCCGGCGTCGATGCCATGGGCCGGCCCTACCTGGCGCTCGAACACATCGACGGCCAGCCGATCGACGCCTGGTGCGAGGCCAAGAACCCGACCGTCCCCGAACGCCTGCGCCTGTTCCAGCAGGTTGCCCGTGCCGTGGCCTACGCGCACGGCCGGCTCGTCGTGCACCGCGACCTGAAACCCTCCAACGTGCTCGTCACCGCCGACGGCCAGGCGCATCTGCTGGACTTCGGCATCGCCAAGCTGCTGCACGAGGCTGGGGACGCGCAGCTCACGCGAGCGCAAGACCGCGTGCTCACCCCGCACTACGCCTCGCCCGAACAGATCCGCGGCGAAGCCATCACCGTGCAGTCCGACGTCTACTCGCTCGGCGTGCTGCTGTACGAACTGCTGAGCGGCGAACTTCCCTACGCCCCGGAGCGCAAGAGCCTGGCGGCGCTGGAACAAGCGATCCTCACGGACGAGCCGCCGCCGGCGAGCAGCCGGACGCAGGACAAGGCCAGAGCCAAGGCGCTGCGCGGCGAGATCGACGCGATCCTTGCGAAGGCGCTCAGGCGCGAGCCGGGCCAGCGCTACGCGACTGCCGATGCGCTGGCCGAGGACATCGAACGCTACCTCGCCGGCGAGACGGTGCTGGCGCAGCCCGACAGCCTGTCCTACCGCCTGGCTAAGCTCGTGCGCAGGCACCGAACCGTGTTCGCGTCCGGCGGCGTCGTCCTGCTTGCGGTGCTGGGCGGTGCCGGTGTCGCCGTTGTTCAGGCCAGGCGGGCCAATGACGAGGCCGAGCGCTCGCGCGCGGTCAAGGAGTTCGTCGTCGACGTGTTCAAGATCAACGAGCGCGGCAACCCGGCGAACAGCGAGCTGAGGCAATTGCCGGCCGAGTTGCTGCTGGAGCGGGGCGCCAGGCTGATCGAAACCAAGTTCGCTGCGCAGCCGCAGTTGCAGGCCGAGCTCTACGGCATCGTGGGCGGGATCTTCGCCGACATGGGGGCCAACGAGCTGGCAGGCACGTACGCGGCCAAGCTGATCGCGTCGCTGGCCGCCGGACGCGCAACGGCGGGCGAGCAGGCGCGCGCCCGGCTGGTTCTCGCGCAGGCGCTGTTCGACGACGGTCGCCCGGACGAGGCGGAGCGCCATGCGCGAGAGGCAATCGCCCTGGCCGGCGACGATGCCGGCTTGCGGCCGGAAGGCCTGACGCTGCTCGCACGCGTTCTGATCGAGCGCGGCAAGCTCGACGACGCGACGGCGCTGCTCGACACGCTGGCGGTGGACCTCGAGCACGATGACCGCCGACCGTCGGTGGCCGCCGCCCTGGTGCTGGCCCAGCGGGCGCGGCTGCTCGTCATCCGCAACCGGCTCGACGACGCCGTGCCGATGTACGAGCGGGCAATCCAGAGTGCACTCGAAAGTGAAGGGCCGCTATCGCGTGCGGCCATCGCGATGCGCCTGCAGATCGCCTTCACCTTGCGCACCACGGCGCACTTCAAGCGCGCCACCGACGAGTTTTTCGAGCCTGCCATTGCCGGCCTGCGAGCCCTCGGCGGCGCCCATGAGGTCCGGGCCGAATTCGAGTCGGCAAGGTACTGGTCGTCGGAATACGTCAACGCGCAGCAAGTTCCCTTTGCGCAGGCATTTGCGGCTGTCGAGCGAAGCCGGGCCGCATTGGTTGCGCAGTCCGCGCAACTACCGCCCTGGCTCATCGCCCAGCTCGACTTCTGGCTGGGCAGCATGCGCGCCACCTGGGGCGACGTTGCCGGCGGAGTGCCCCTGATGGAACGAAGCGCGCCGCTGCTTCGAGCCGTGGCCAACACGCCGGAGAAGCGCTTCCTGCTCGAGTCGGCGCTCGGCAACGCACTGATGGATGCGGGTCAACATGAGCTGGCAGATGCGGCGCTGCGGGCGCAGCGGTCGGCGCGCCACGACATGGGCGAGGCCGAGCATCCGCATGCAGCGTGGGACCATGTGCTGATGGCGAAGAACTTGAGGATGCAGGGCCGTCACGCGGAGGCTGAAGCCCTGCTGGCCACGGCGCCGAGTCTCCAGGCGATCCGGGGAGTCGGCCTGAATCCGGAGGCCAACGCCCGCGCCGTGGTGTTTGCACGCGCCTTGAACCGGCTCTCGCTCGGCGATGCGAAAGGCGCGAACGAACTGGCGCAGCACCTCGCGCCGCGGCCCGATGATCCTGAATCCTATGTTCCGATCTATCTGGCGATGCGGGGCGAGGTGCTGTGTACGCTGGGGCAAGTCCGCGACGGCCTGGGCCTGCTCGAGGCTGCGGTGGCCGCCGAAGAGAAGGCCGACAACTATGTGCATGCCCCTTGGCTGGCGCGGTACCGGGCGTTGACGGGCGTATGCGCCCTTGCTGCCGGCGACCGCGCCAAGGCGCGACGCCTGGCGCTGCAGGCCAAGGAGGCGTTCAGCGCCCAGTCCGAGGTGAGCCCGTACTACAAGGCTCCTTTGTACGCGTTGGAGACAGGTCTGCGCGGACGCTGAAATCGAGTCAGCCGCATGGCGTGCGCGGGCAGCACCTGCTGCGCGCACCTGTTCCTCGCTCTACGCAGCAACCGAGCGAGTCCGCGCCTGGCGCGACTTCGCGCGCGGAGTCGAAGAAAGCTCCTCGCGGAACACCTGCCGCACCGCGTCGATCACCGAGCGCTGCTGGATGAACGCGAGCAGGGCGTCGTTCATCAGCGTCTGGTAGTTTCCGCCGCCGGCACGCTCGACCTGGGCGCGGAAGTACTCGATGACTGCGTTGTCGATGCGGATCGAGATCTTTGTCTTCCCAGGCTCGATCGGAATGACCGGGCCGCGCTTCGCGACCGAGAAGTCGATATCGCGCATCGGTTCAGCGGCGACCTTTCTCATACTGTTTCCTTTGCGGTTTGTTCGCCTTCCACGACGAGATCAGGCGGTAGACATCGGGCTCGCGATGTGTGTAGACGACCACGAGCAAGGCTCCGGTTGCGCTCATGCCGAGCGAGACGAAGCGCTGCTCGCCGAGCGAGTCCGGGTCTTCGCGCGTCAGCGCATCGTCGTCCATCAGGACCGTCGCCGCCTCGGCAAACGAGACACCGTGAAGGCGCAAGTTCGCAGCGGCCTTGTTCGAATCCCAGTCGATCTCCACGATGCGAAGTGTATGGACAAACGTATTCCAAATCAAGCGTAAGCCGCAAAGTGTTAGCGCAAGGCAAGCCGTCGGGCCACCTTGTGGGAGAGCCGGTGCGCGCGCCCGGCGTAAGCGCCGCTGCGGTTTGACGGATTCGCTGAATTTCCGCCCCGCGGTCCGGCAGCCGGTCCAGAATCCGCCCGTAGTGGGACGGCGCGGGGCTTGGCCCTCGCCTGCAACACCATGCCGCTGCATGCTGCCGACTTGTCTGCCTTGAGCCGCCTGCTCGACGAAGCGCTGGACCTCGACGCGGCGCAGGCCGAGGCATGGCTCGCCGCACTGCCCGCCGAACACGCGCACCTGCAGATGAGGCTGCGCGAGATGCTCGCCGAGCACCTGTCGCACAGCCACGCCGGCTTCATGTCCGGCGGCCCCCGGTTGCAGGACAACGCCGCCGACCCCTCGCTCGCCCAATCCGGCGACCTCGTCGGCCCCTACCGCCTGATCCGCGAGATCGGCCACGGCGGCATGGGCGCGGTCTGGCTCGCCGAGCGCGCCGACGGCAGCCTCAAACGCCTGATCGCATTGAAGCTCCCGCGCCTGGCCTGGGGCGCGGGCCTGGCCGAACGCATGGCGCGCGAGCGCGACATCGGCGCGCTGCTCGAACACCCGCACATCGCACGGCTCTACGACGCCGGCGTCGATGCCATGGGCCGGCCCTACCTGGCCCTCGAATACATCGACGGCCTGCCGATCGACGCGTGGTGCGAGGCCAAGAACCCGACCGTCCCCGAACGCCTGCGCCTGTTCCAGCAGGTTGCCCGTGCCGTGGCCTACGCGCACGGCCGGCTCGTCGTGCACCGCGACCTGAAACCCTCCAACGTGCTCGTCACCCCCGACGGCCAGGCGCATCTGCTGGACTTCGGCATCGCCAAGCTGCTGCACGAGGCTGGGGACGCGCAGCTCACGCGAGCGCAAGACCGCGTGCTCACCCCGCACTACGCCTCGCCCGAACAGATCCGCGGCGAAGCCATCACCGTGCAGTCCGACGTCTACTCGCTCGGCGTGCTGCTGTACGAACTGCTGAGCGGCGAACTTCCCTACGCCCCGGAGCGCAAGAGCCTGGCGGCGCTGGAACAAGCGATCCTCGCGGACGAGCCACCGCTGGCCAGCAGCCGGGCCCGAGACAAGGCCCGGGCGAAGGCGCTGCGCGGCGAGATCGACTCGATTCTTGCGAAGGCGCTCAGGCGCGAGCCGGGCCAGCGCTACGCCACGGCCGATGCGCTGGCCGAGGACATCGAACGCTACCTCGCCGGCGAGACGGTGCTGGCGCAGCCCGACAGCCTGTCCTACCGCCTGGCAAAGCTCGTGCGCAGGCACCGAACCGTGTTCGCGTCCGGCGGCGTCGTCCTGCTTGCGGTGCTGGGCGGTGCCGGTGTCGCCGTTGTTCAGGCCAGGCGGGCCAACGACGAGGCCGAGCGCTCGCGGCTCGTCAAGGAATTCGTGGTGGCCATCTTCGACACCCAAGGGGCGCCGGACGGCGCGCTGGGACAGATGCCGGGGCATGCCCTGCTGACGCGCAGCGCGCGGATGATCGACACCAAGTTCGCGAGTCAGCCCGCGCTCCAGGCCGAACTCTACGGGGTGGTCAGCAGCATGTTCTTCAACATCGCGAACGCAGAGCAGGCGGTCGTCTACAAGGGCATGCAAGTCAAGGCGATGGCCGCCGCCGGCGCCAGCCGACGGGCGACTGCCCGGGAGACCCTCGAGCTGGGCGAACTCCTGCTTCCGCTGCAGCGCAATGACGAGGCCGAGGTCCATGCACGCAGGGTGCTCGAACTTGCAGCCGACGAGCCCGCCTTGAATGCGAGAGCGCATGCCCTGATTGCGCTGGCCCTGCTGCTCGGCCGCGCCGACACGGCCGGCGGGCAGCGCGAACTCGACGCCGCCGACAGCACCGTCGCAGGGGGCAATGTCCCTGCCATCGACCGGGCGTGGGTGTTGCACGCGCGCGGCGTCTGGTGGCACTTCAGCAATGCCCCCGACGACGCCAGGGCGAGCTTCGATCGGGCGATCGCGCTGGGGCTTCAGGCAGAGGGCCCGATGGCGCGTCAGGTGCTCTATTCGAGGCTGGAGGCGACCAAGACCCTGATTCTGTTCGGCCAGGCCGAGGCGGCACGGCCCTATCTCGCGGCGGCGTTGGCGTCGATGCGCGCCAACGGCGGCAGAGACGATGTCAACGCCGCGCTGTGGGAGGCCTACGCGACCGGATGGAAGTATGTGAACGACGCGATCCCGTTCGCCGAGGCCATGGCCATCTTCGAACGCGATCTGGGTTCGATCCAGGCCCAGAACTGGCCCATGCCGGAGTGGATGGCGGCGCGGATCAAATCCCGCATGGGCGCGGCCTACGTGCGCTGGGGCGACTTCGCGCGAGGCATCCCGCTGTTGGTCGACAACATCCGAGCGTCGGTGCAGTCGGACCCCCTTGCGCAGTGGTTGACGCGGCAGGCTCTCGCCTATCCGTTCGTCGGCACTGATCACAGCGGGCAGGCCGTGACGCTCGCCCGCGAGATGCTGGGCATCGAACGAAGCTGGGAACGCTCCGCCGACCTGCGCAAGACCTATGAACTGCTTGCGCTCGCGTTGGTGCACACGCAACGCGTCGAGGAGGCCGCATCGGCGCTTCGCGAGTACGACGCTTCTGTAGGCACCGGCTCGGCACCTGCGCAGGCTCGATCGGGGCTTTCACCCAGCCCTGGCCGACTGATGGTTGCGCTCGAGAGTCACCGTCCTCGAGACGTCATCGACATGACCTCCGGCCTGGACGCGAACAAGCAGGCACGCAGCGCAGAGGTGGCCTGGCTTGCGCGCGCCGCGGCACTCTGCGATCTTGACCGGGCGGCCGAGGGACTCGGCTTGTTCACCGAGTGGTTGCCCCGCTTCGCCGCGGACCGGTACGAGGCCAGCCCCCACGTCGCCTACTGGCGAGCGCGGATGGGTCTGTGCGCACTCGCCGCGGGGTACCGGCAGCAGGCCATCGAGGCGTCTCGGCTGGCCAGCGCGGCACTCGCCAGGCAGCCCGGCGTCAGCGCGCTCTACGCTGCCTGCATCACGGAGTTGGACCGGCGTGTGAAACATGGTGCAGCCGGCGCCAGGGTGGCGCCGGGCCTGCCCTCGCACCACTCGGTCACGCGCGCTCAGTCGCCGACGGTCAGGTGATAGGTGACGTCGAGCGAGAAGCCGCCCGACGTCGTCGCCGTGAAGTGGATCTCGTGCGTCCCGCGCGGCAGCGGATCGAGCATCACCCAGGTTCCGTCCGCGACCGAGATCTGCCTGACCCCGGGGGCGTATCCGAAGGCCGTGAAGCTCGATCCCGGCGGAATGTTGAACGGCCGGGCGTCGGACTGCGCACGGACAGCCTGAGTGAACCAGACGCACGGGGTACCGTCGACCGTGCAGGTCCAGCTCGTGAGGGCGTCCATGTTCGCGCCCACGCCGGCGCGGCAGTTCGCCTCGTCGGTGCAGTCCTCCGGTATCGCCGGGTCGAGAGGGGTCCAGTAGATGCCGTTCAACAGCGGGAAGAAGATCGCCTTGCCCTTCTTGATCGAACAGCTGCGCACGGCCGTGCCGCCGAAGGTCCCGGCGAGGTACCAGACCTTGCCGGACTGGCCGGCAAAACAATCCACGTTACCGTCCTGCAGTATCGGATCGTCAGCCGCCGGAAAATTCGACACCCACTGCCACCAGGCGTGGCCCCAGTTTCCGATCGTCTGTCCATAGTCGACGGGAGTGGCGTTGCCGCGGCGCTGCCAGGCTTGGGCATGGATTCCGTTGGTCTGGCTATAGAAACTCGGGGCAGAGCCCGGGGCCGGACGAAGAGCCAGCGCTGTCTCTGCGGACGCCACCAACACGAACCCGAGCGCAATCGACATGGCTGTCGGGATGCGACGCTCTAGCTCGGTGCGCCGCCTCGCTCGCTTGGCGGTCGGCTTGCTGATCCGCACGCCGAGGACAGGAGGGCAGGCTTTGGTACTGCCGTTCATGACATTCTCCTCTCCGATCGCTTCGTTGGACACGAGGTCGGCGATCGGGTCGATCAGTTGGCGATTCATGTTGGTTGCTCCGGTATCGATCAATCGGGCCAGAGCGGCCAGGCCGCACCGGTGACTCAAGGGTTCGCGAAACTGCGAAGCAGGTGTTGGTTCATGTCATCGGACGGCTCCTCTCGCGGTTGCGGCGGTTGATGGTCATGTTCACTCCTGACCGGACGCAGTTGGAGCGGGAAACCGGACATTTGCCTGACGCGAGGGCTGGAGAGGCCGCGTCGCGGCGCAGCTCCCGACGGGTCGCCATACTGGCGACCCGGCCGACCCGCGTTGCCTCGAGATCGCGTGGACTTGGAGGGTGCCGCGAGCAGGGCGTGCCGGTGCGTTGCGGCTCTTCGTCGTCGATCGGCGACGCACATCGCGTCGGCCTGCCGGCGCCGTGCGTTTCGAGCACGCCGATTCTTCGTCGCCTTACGTCGAAGACACGCATCCGGTAGCGCCTGGGCTCTTGGCCCAGAACGTGCGGGAGTCGTACTACATCCGCTGCCGCACCGCCCTCAGGAACGCGAAGACATTCAATGTCGGCCGAGCATCCGCTCCACGTAGCGCGCGATCAGGTCGATCTCGAGGTTGACCGTCTGCCCTTGCGCGAGGCCGCCCAGCGTCGTGCCCTGCAGCGTGTGCGCGATGAGGTTGATCGCGAACTCGCACCCGTCGGGCCGGTCGTCGACGCCGTTTACCGTCAGGCTCACGCCGTTGACGGTTATCGATCCCTTGACGGCGAGGAAGCGCGCCAGCGCCGCCGGCGCGAGCACGCGCAGCTCCCACGACTCGCCGACCGGCGCGAAGTGCGTGACGCGGCCGACGCCGTCGACGTGGCCGCTGACGAGATGGCCGCCGAGGCGGTCGTTGGCGCGCAGCGCGGGCTCGAGGTTGACCGGGCCGGCGGCGTCGAGCCCCGCGGTCTTGGCCAGGCTCTCGGCGGAGATCTCGATCGTGAAGCGGCCCGCCGCGGCGTCGAGCGCGGTCAGCGTCATGCAGGCGCCGTTGAGCGCGATGCTGTCGCCGAGGCGCGCGTCGTCGAGAAAGCCCGCCGGCGCCTGCACGGTCAGCCGCTTGCCGAACGATGCGCCGGCGCCAAGCGGCTCGGCGGCGAGGATCTGGCCGATGCCAGTGACGATGCCGGTGAACATGGGGCCGATTGTCGCAGCGCTTCAGGCGGCGGCGTCGCCGGCGCGGCGCAGCAGCAACCGCAAGTCGGCACCGACCCGGTCGACAGTCTGCAGGCGCAGATTCACGGTCTCGTCCAGGCTCTGCAGCGGGCCGAACGCGGCCAGGTCGCGCCCGCTGCCGAGCAGGCGCGGCGCCATGTACACCAGCCACTCGTCGACGAGATCCGCGCGCACGAACGAGCCGTTGAGCTTGGCGCCGGCCTCGACGTGCAGTTCATTGATGCCGCGCGCGGCCAGGTCGGCGAGCATCGCGCGCAGGTCGACCTTGCCGCTCGCGTTGGCGGCCAACGCGATCTCGGCGCCGCGCGCGCGCAAGCCCGCCTCGCGCTCGGGCGAGGGCTGCGCCGCGTAGACGAGCACCGTGCCGGGCGCGTCGAGGATGCGCGCCGCGGGCGGCGTCTCGAGGCGCGAGTCGACGATCACGCGCAGCGGCTGCCTCGCGGTCGGCACTAGGCGCACGTCGAGCCGCGGATCGTCGTCGATCACTGTGCCGACGCCGGTCAGCAGCGCGCCGGCGCGCCGGCGCCAGGCGTGGCCGTCGGCGCGCGCCGCCGCGCCGGTGATCCACTGGCTCGTGCCGTCCGGCAGCGCCGTGCGGCCGTCGAGCGAGACCGCGGCCTTCAGGCGCAGCCACGGCAGGCCGCGCGTCATGCGCGAGAAGAAGCCGATGTTGAGCTCGCGTGCCTCGTCGGCGAGCAGGCCGACGTCGACCCGCATGCCCGCGGCGCGCAGCCGCGCGATGCCGGCGCCGGCGACGAGCGGATTCGGATCGCCGACGGCGACGACGACGCGCGCCAGACCGGCCTCGGCAAGTGCATCGCAGCAGGGCGGCGTGCGGCCGTGGTGCGAGCACGGTTCGAGCGAGACATACGCCGTCGCGCCGCGCGGCGTGGCGCCTTGCGCAGCGGCGTCGCGCAGCGCCATCACCTCGGCGTGCGCGTCGCCTGCCGCCTGCGTGTGTCCGCGGCCGAGCACGCGCGCGCCGTCCGCTGCGACGATGACGCAGCCGACGCGTGGGTTCGGTTCGCACAGGCCGACCGCGCGCTCGGCGACCGCGAGCGCCTCGCGCATCCACGCGTGGTCGGCTGGGCTGAACGGCGCCTCGGCAGCTTCGGTCATGAGGCCGGATTGTCGGCCAGCGCGGGCCTGGATCAGAGATCGGGCCGCGCCAGCGCCAGCGCACCCGAGAGCGCCGGATCCGCGCTGCCGATCAGCGTCTGCAGGCCGAGTGATTGCGCCGCACCCTGGCGATCGGTCCAGCGCAGCGTGACGCGCACCGTCTTCAGGCCTGCATCGGCATGCGTGTGCACGACGCGTTCGCGCAGGTAGTGCGTCGTCGCACCGGGCGGCGTGACGTCCACGGGCTCGGCATCGGCGATCGCGTCCCAGGCCGCGGGCGTGGCGAAGGCGCGCAACTGCTCGATGTCCTGCTGCGCGAGCCGTACCGCCTCCGATCGCTCGCGCGCGCCGTCGGCGCCGGCACGCAGCTCGGTGTGCAGGCGCGCCAGGACGATCATGCCAAGGGCCAGCACGGCAAAGGCGATCAGCGATTCGATCATCGAGATGCCGCGCTGGCAGCGGCGCTGCATGAGGCTTGGATTGGGGTTCATCGTGAGGGTCCTCCGTCGATTCTCAGAAATCGCGCCAGCTGCCCGCGACGCGCGTGAAGTGGCCGATCTCGCCGTGCAGCCGCGCCAGCACGGCCGGGTCGCGAACGAGGGTCGGCGTGCCGTCGCCGCGCACGTCGCCGAGCGCAACGAGTGCGCCATGCACCTGCGCGCCGGTGCTGCCGCTCGTGTCCCACGTCGCAGCGAGGGTGACGATCGCGCCGTGGATGGTCACGTCACCCTGCAGCCGGACCTGGCCCTCGACGACGATCAGCAACGGCTTCTCGGCGGAGCCGATCGCCGCCGGCCCCTCGAGCGCGAGGTCGCCGGTCACCCACAGCATCGACGAAGCGCCTTGCTCAGGCGCGGTGGACGCAGCCAACGCGGCTGCGCAGTCGGCGCTGCAGTCGACGCTGCGCACGCCGGGAAGCTGCTGCCAGCGCGCGCGGTCGACGCCGAGCAGCCGCGTCAGCAGACGTTCGGCGTCGAGCGCGGCAAGCGCCGGATCGAGCGCGGCGAGCGAATCGGGCCCGCTGCGTCCCGGCAGCGTCACGAGATCGGCTGCCGGCAGCGCGATCGCGCCGCCTGCGCGCGCCGTGAAGCCGGCGCTGGCTTCGTCCTGGTTGGCGAGCGTCATCGTCGCGTCCGACTCGATCGCGCCGCGTGCGGTCAGCGCGGCGCTGGGCACGCTGGCCAGCGCCGGCAGCAGCGCGAGCGTTGCATGCAGCGTGGCGCCGGCCTCGCCAGCCGATGCCCCCTGGCAGGCAGGGCCGAAGTGGTCACAGCCCGTGACGGCAACCTCCACCATGCCCGCGCGCGGCGCAGCGACGAAGCCGACGACGAAGGCGGGGCGGACGGCGCTGCCTTCCGGTGCGGCAGGGTCAGGCACGGCGTCGGTCGGGCAACTGCAGGCCCAGCCCTCGTCGGTCGCGACGCAGGCCGCCTGCAGCGCTGTCGGCCCGCCGGGCGCGGCCCAGGTGCGCGGCGCGAACTGCCCGTTTGCAGCGTCCCAGGCGAGGAAGCGTTCGCGAAAGGGCTTGTCGCCAGGCGCTGCGCTGGCAAGCGCGCAATCGGCGCCGATCGCGCCGCCACGGTTGAGCAGCGCCTGCGCCCATTCGAGGCCGGCGTCGGCAGCCTCGAAGGCGCGCGTCGAGCGGAGCTGGTTGGCCGACGAGCGTTGCTCGAAGAGCAGGTTGCGGTGCGCCATGCCGACGACCATTGCGAGCACGAACAGCAGCATCAGCGTCACGCCGAGCGCAGCGGCGCCGCGCTGGTGGCGGGGAAGGGGTGTGGACATCGGAAGATCTCCAGGGTCAGACTGGGCAAGCGCCGGTGAGTGCATGGTTGCGCAGGCGAACCTGCGAGACGAGGCTGCGCGTGACCGAAGCATCGGCTACCGCGCGCGCGGCGATCAGCACCGAGAGGCTGCTCACGATCTGGCGCGGCGGGCAGGTCGCATCGGCTTCCGGGCAGGGTTTGCTGCACATCGAACCGAGGTCGATCTCCTCGCTCGTGGGCGTGATCGTGAGCGCAGTGATCTCGATCAGCGTCGCGTCGGTCAGCGCCTGCCAGTTGCCCGCGCCGAGCTGCAGCTCGATCGCGCGGTTGCGCAGGCGCAGGCCGAACTGCTCGTTGCCATCGAGCGCGTGGTTCTCGGTCGCATCGCGCGAATAGGCGTAGCTTGCCGCGTCCGACGCCGCCGAAGCCGGCGCCAGCGCTGCGTACGGGTTGGTCAGCGGCGTCGAGGGTGCACTCCATACACCGGCGCCGGAGTCGCCCCAATGGCCGGCGCGGCGCAGATCGCGCGCCACGAGGTCGGCCGCGGTGCGCAGGTCCTGCATCAGCCGGGCCTCGATCAGCAGTGCGCGCTGTTCGTGCAGTTGCTGCGCCAGCAACAGCATGCCGGCGGCGACGACGAGCAGCCCGAGCGCCAGGCCGACGAGCAGCTCGACGAGCGTGAAGCCGCGCTGCGGATGGGTTGTCACAGGTTCCAGCATTGCCGGTTCGCCGTTGCGTTGTTGGTGGTGGCGTCGGTCTCGCCGGAGCTGTAGACGAGGTTGGCGCCGTCGACCACGAGCTTCATGTAGCGGCACTGGCGGTCGCCGGCCTGGGCACCGGTCGCCTGCGCGATCGCGACGTAGCCTTGCGGCGCCGGGTCGGCCACGGCGAGTTGGTAGTGGCCGCCCATCGCCGTCGCGGGCAGGCCGAGCTCGGCCAGGCTGGCGTAGCGGCCACTGCCCGAGCGCCAGCGCTCCTGCGCCAGCTGGACCTGCGTCAGTGCCACCAGCGCCTCGCTGCGGCGTGCCTTGTGCAGGGCTGCACTGACGCTCGGGTATGCGACCGACGCGAGCACGCCCGAGACCGAGGTCGCGATCATCACTTCGAGCAGCGTGAAGCCGGCGCTGCGGCGGCGGGGGATGCGGTTGCGCAATGACATGGTGGTTCTCCTTGCTTGTTCGTTCAGCAGACGCGGTAGCCGCCGATGCGGCCTTCTGGCGAGCACGAGCGCACGCGCCCCATCACGTTGACGACGTGATGGATCGCGCCCTGCACGCCGGTGACGCGGGCGGTGGCCGCCGGCGTGCTCGTGCCGTGGACCGGGTCGAACAGGATCGAGCCGGCACTGGCGCCGAGCGCCACCTTGTGCTCGGCGGGCAGGTAGACCGCCTTGACGAGCACTGCCTCGCCAGCGCAAGCGGCTGGCGCGGCAGCGCTGCAACTGCACAGCGCCTTGGCACCGGTGTGGATCAGGTAGCAGCTGCCGCCCGGGTCGGCATGAAAGCTCACGCGCAGCGCAAGGTTTCGTGCCACGGCCTCGGTGCGCACCGTCTGCAGGTCGGTGGCGAGCTGGGTGGCCGTGCCCTCGAGGCGCTTGCGCGCGATCAGGTCCTGGAAGCCGGGGGCTGCCGTCGATGCGGCGATCGCGACGACCGACAGCGTGACGGCAACCTCGATCAGCGTCAGGCCGCGTTGGCGGGCCGGGGGTTCGATGTGCATGGTGCGGGCCTCCTCGGTGCTCGTTTGAATCGGTGCCTGCACTGTAGGAATTCGCGCTCTGCGGCGCGTCCCCTGCGCGGGGGAGAAGCGGCCGTTGCGAAGAGGGACCCCCATCCGGGGGTGGCGCCGGCGGCGGTTGCGACAATCGGGGCCCACCCTCCAAGCCGGGACCGCCGGATCTGCCTCGACCATGACCGCACTCACGAACTCGAACACGAACACGAGCCGGTCGGCGCCATGACGCCGGATGCCACGGGACGCGGGCTCGCCGACGCGGCCGCTGCCCCGCGCCCGGCGCGCATCGACCCCGCGCTCGTCGTGATCGTCGCCGGCGTCTGCGCCGCGCTGCACATCGGCAAGCTGCCGCCCGCGATCACCGCGCTGCAGGCGGCGCTCGGGATCAGCCTGGTGCAGGCCGGTTTCCTGCTCTCGATGGTGCAGCTGGCGGGCATGTCGGCGGGGGTGGCCTTCGGTGCGCTGGCCGACGCCCTCGGGCCGCGGCGAAGCATGCTCGCCGGCCTTGCGATCCTGACGCTGGCCAGCGCGCTCGGTGCGGCGGCCGACAGCGTCGCGAGCCTGATGGCGCTGCGCGCCTGCGAAGGCTTCGGCTTCCTGCTCGTCGTCCTGGCCGCGCCGGCGCTCGTGCGGCGACTCGTCGCGCCCGGGCGGGTGAGCCTGATGCTCGGCCTGTGGAGCAGCTACATGCCTGCGGCGATCGCGCTGGCGCTGCTTGCCGGGCCCTGGGTGATCGCGCTCGCGGGCTGGCGCGCGTGGTGGGCGGTCCTGGCGCTGCTGACGGCGGCGATGGCGCTCTGGCTGCGATCCGCGGTCCGCCCCGACGCCGGTGCGCACGCCGAGCACGCATCACCCTCGCTGCCCACGATGGCGCGGCTGCGCTCGACGCTCTCTGCACCGGGGCCGTGGCTGGTGGCGCTGGCCTTCGCGGTGTACTCGGGCCAGTGGGTCGCGGTGATCGGCTTCCTGCCGACGATCTACGCGCAGGCGGGCGTCGCCGGCACCATCGCGGGCGGCCTCACCGCGCTCGCGGCGGCCGCGAACATCATCGGCAACGTCGCGGCAGGCAGGCTGCTGCACCGCGGCGCGCAACCGGTACGGTTGCTCGTCATCGGCTACATCGCGATGATCGTCGCGGCGACGCTCGCCTTCGCCGGCTACGGCATTGCGGGCGGCATCGACATTCCCGGATCGTTGCGCTACCTGGGCGTGTTCGCGTTCTCGGCCTTCGGCGGCCTGGTCCCGGCGACGCTCTTCACGCTCGCGATCCGCGTCGCGCCTTCGGAGGGCAACGTCTCGACCACGGTCGGCTGGATGCAGCAGTGGTCAGCGCTCGGCCAGTTCGGCGGCCCACCGCTCGCGGCGTGGGCGGCGGTCCTGGCCGGCGGCTGGCACTACACCTGGCTCGTCACCGGCGCCTGCGCGGCGCTGGGGCTGGTGCTGACCGCCGCACTCTCGGCGCGGCTCACCGCGCCGCAGCCGGCACTGCGCGGTCGCGCGTAGTCGCCCGATCGCCACCGCGGCTCTCAAGCAAACGCCGGGCCGCCCCAAGTTTGCTTTACCCCCACGGGGGGCGGGCTGGGCGAAGCCCAGCCCTGGGGGCGCTCAGATGTCGCGGATCAACTGGCGGAACTCGTCCACGTCTTCGAAGCTGCGGTAGACCGAGGCGAAGCGGACGTAGGCGACCTTGTCGATGCGCTTCAATTCGCGCATCACGAGTTCGCCCAGGCGTGCGCTCGTGACCTCGCGCGCGCCGCTGTTGAGAAGGCGCTCCTGGATGCGCTCGACGGCGGCGTCGATCTGCTCGACGCTGACCGGGCGCTTGCGCAGCGCGAGCGTCATCGAGGCGCGGATCTTGCCGAGGTCGAAATCGGCCCGCGAGCCGTCCTTCTTCACCACCGATGGCAGCGCGATCTCGGCCCGCTCGTAGGTCGTGAAGCGCTTGTCGCAATGCTGGCAGCGCCGCCGCCTGCGCACCACATCGCCCTCGTCGGACTCGCGCGTCTCGACGACCTGGGTTTCGCTGTGGCTACAGAAGGGGCAGCGCACCGAAGTTGCGGGGACGTTGGGTCGAACCCGTCGTGAAGGGGATCAACGGTAGACCGGAAAGTCGCGCGTCAGCGCGGCCACCTTGGCACGTACCGCGGCCAGGTTGGCCTCGTCGTGCGGCCGGTCGAGCACATCGGCGATCAGGTGCGCGGTCTGGCGCGTCTGCTCCTGGCCGAAGCCGCGCGTCGTCAACGCCGGCGTGCCGAGGCGGATGCCGCTCGTGACCATGGGCTTTTGCGGGTCGTTCGGGATGCCGTTCTTGTTGCACGTCATGTGCGCCAAGCCGAGCACGGCTTCCGCCTCCTTGCCCGTCAGCCCCTTGGGGCGCAGGTCGACGAGCATCACGTGGCTCTCGGTGCGGCCGCTGACGATACGCAGGCCGCGCGCGGCAAGGGTCTCGGCGAGCACGATCGCGTTCTTCGCGACCTGCTGCTGGTAGGCCTTGAATTCCGGCGCGAGCGCCTCCTTGAACGCGACCGCCTTGCCGGCGATGACGTGCATCAGCGGGCCGCCCTGGATGCCGGGGAAGATCGCGCTGTTGATCTGCTTGGCAACGTGGTCCTTCATCAGGATGATGCCGCCGCGCGGGCCGCGCAGGCTCTTGTGCGTGGTCGAGGTCACCGCGTCGGCATGCGGCACCGGGTTCGGGTACTCGCCGGCGGCGATCAGCCCGGCGTAGTGCGCCATGTCGACCATGAAGTACGCGCCGACGTCCTTCGCAACACGGGCGAAGCGCTCGAAGTCGATCTTCAGGCTGTAGGCCGATGCGCCGGCGATGATCAGCTTGGGCTTGTGCTCATGAGCCAGGCGCTCCATCGCGTCGTAGTCGATCGCCTCGTTCGCATCGAGCCCGTAGCTCACGACCTTGAACCACTTGCCGCTCATGTTGAGCGCCATGCCGTGCGTCAGGTGGCCGCCTTCGGAAAGGCTCATGCCCATGATCGTGTCGCCCGGCTGTAGCAGGCCGAAGAACACCGCCTGGTTGGCCTGCGAACCCGAATTGGGTTGCACGTTGGCGTGCTCGGCACCGAAGAGTTGCTTGACGCGGTCGATTGCGAGCTGCTCGACCACGTCGACGTTCTCGCAGCCGCCGTAGTAGCGCCTGCCGGGGTAGCCCTCGGCGTACTTGTTGGTCAGCTGGCTGCCCTGCGCGGCCATCACCGCGGGCGAGGTGTAGTTCTCCGAGGCGATGAGCTCGATGTGCTCTTCCTGGCGCAGGTTCTCGGCCTGGATTGCGGCCCAGATCTCGGGGTCGACGCGGGCGATCGTTGATTGGGAACGGTCGAACATGGTGGCAGTCCTCTTCTGGGATGAAGACCCTCGCGGTCGCGGCGTTGCAGGCCTTCGAACGCGGGGCTGCCCAGGCGAACGGCGGGAGCGGCGACTGCCGTCCGCGCTCCACGGTGGTGGCCCACCTCGGGCTGCACGGCTTGCAGCCCTATCGCCAGTTGCGCGGCGCGTCCAGTGTAGCGCCAGCCGCCCCCGCGCTCAGCGCAGCAGCGCGACGCGCTCGGCGTCCTCGGGCCCGGCGACGGGCTTCGCGGCAGGCGCCGCTGCCGGAATCGGGGCCGGCATCGCGGCCGGTGCCACTGGCGGCGTCGCGACCAGCGTTGCGGCTGGCTTGGCGGCCGCAGCGGCCGCCGGCGAGGTGTTCGGCGGCACGGCCTTGCCGCCGGCGACATGGCGCAGATAGCCCTGCTCCGCCAGCACCCGGCCCGCATAGCCGTTGTCGGTCTCCTGGTTGCCGGCACCGACGTAGTGGCGCAGGCCCCCCTCGACGCTGCCCGCGCGTGCGATGCACTCCTTGAGCACCTGCACACCGACGCGCAAGTTGCTGACCGGGTCGAACGCGGCCAGGATGCCGCCGAAGCGCTCGTACTTCTCGTCGTGCACGCGCGTCATCACCTGCATCAGGCCCTGGGCGCCGACCGGGCTCTGGGCAAACGGGTTGAAGCTCGACTCGATGGCCATGATGGCGAGGATCAGCGTCGGATCGACGCCCACGCGCGAGCCCACCGCCCAGGCTTCCTGGACCAGCCGGCTCACCGGCTCGGGCGCGACGCGGTAACGCTTGGCCAGCCAGTGGGCGACGGCGGATTGCTGGCGCGTCAGGTCGCTCGGGCGGGCAGCGGTGGCGCGGCTCACGGCATCGGCTTCGGCGAGGCGCTCGAACTCGACTTCCACCGGATCGGTGCGCGCCTCCTGGCGCGCCTGCAGCCAGCCCAGCGCCGTGGTTTCGACGCTGTGGCGGATGTCGGCCTGGCCGAGCACGAACAGCGCCGCGGCCACGACCACGAGCCCGACCAGCGCCAGGCTGTTGTGGCTCACCTCGAGCAGGCCGTTGCCCACGTCGCGCAGGAACACCGACACCGAACCGCCGAGTGCGTCGCGCGTCGAGCGCAGTTTGCTCACGAATCCCTTCTGCGAATGCTTCACGATGAACTTCCCTCCTGCTTCGCCGCCGCGACCGGCGCCCCTTCACACGGAAGGCGGCCCGCACGGGCCGACGGCGATAATTCGGCGCGACCTTTTTGCGTGCGGGCGGCACGGCCCGATCGACGCAAGTTCTGCCACCGAGCCCCGAGGCTGCGCCTGAGAGGCGCCAGGTCCGGGGCGGGTAATCCCTTGGTAGGATCAACGAAGCCGAATTCTAGGAAGACTTATCATAACCAGTCAAGCATTAAGATTCACTCTCTAATTTCAAATAGGTATGAAATATCGCGATCTGCGGGACTTCATGGCAGGGCTCGAGCAAGCTGGCGAGCTCCTACGTGTCGCGGAACCAGTCTCCACGCGGCTCGAGATGACCGCGCTGAGCGAACGCATGCTTCATGCCAGCGGCCCGGCGCTGTTGTTCGAGCGGCCTGCCGGTTACAAAATTCCGGCCCTGACCAACCTGTTCGGCACGTCACGGCGGGTGGCGCTCGGGATGGGCGCCGCCGACGCTTCCGAACTGCGCGACGTGGGCCGGCTGCTCGCCAGCCTGAAGGAGCCGGAGCCGCCCAAGGGCCTCCAGGATGCCGGCAAGCTGCTCCAGATGGCGCGCGCGCTGTGGGACATGAAGCCCGCCGCCGTGCGCCGACCGCCCTGTCAGGAGGTGGCGTCCGAAGGGCCGGATGTCGACCTGGCGCGGCTGCCGGTGCAGACGTGCTGGCCCGGCGACGCCGGCCCGCTGATCACCTGGGGCCTGGTGGTCACGCGCGGGCCGCAGGGGGTGGCCGCGCCGCGCCGGCGCCAGAACCTGGGCATCTATCGCCAGCAGGTCATCGCCCGTAACCAGACCATCATGCGCTGGCTCGCGCACCGCGGCGGGGCGCTCGACTTCCGCGACTTCGCGCTCGCCAACCCGGGCCGGCCGTTTCCGGTCGCGGTGGCGCTCGGCGCCGACCCGGCGACCATGCTCGGCGCGGTGACGCCGGTCCCCGACACACTGTCGGAATACCAGTTCGCCGGGCTGCTGCGCGGCAGCCGGACCGAGCTTGCCGCGAGCGGGGTCGGCGAGGGCGATCTGCGCCTGCAGGTGCCGGCGAGCGCCGAGATCGTGCTCGAAGGCTCGATTCCCGGTCGCCGCACCCGGCTTCACCGGGACCAGCGGGCATGGGGTGGCGCTCAGGGAGCAAGGGGGTTACCTGCACGCGCTCGAAGGTCCGTTCGGCGACCACACGGGCTACTACAACGAGCAGGACTGGTTTCCGGTGTTCGAGGTCGAGCGCATCACGCACCGGCGCGAACCGATCTACCACTCGACCTACACCGGCAAGCCGCCCGACGAGCCGGCGGTGCTCGGCGTCGCGCTGAACGAGGTCTTCGTCCCGCTGCTGCAGAAGCAGTTTCCGGAAATCGCCGACTTCTACCTGCCGCCCGAGGGCTGCAGCTACCGGATGGCGATCGTCGCCATCCGCAAGAGCTATCCGGGGCACGCGAAGCGGCTGATGTTCGGGGTGTGGAGCTTTTTGCGCCAGTTCATGTACACCAAGTTCATCATCGTCACCGACGACGACGTCGACATCCGCGACTGGAGGGAGGTGATCTGGGCCGTCACGACGCGCATGGACCCGGTGCGCGACACGACCCTCGTCGAGCACACGCCGATCGACTACCTCGACTTCGCGTCGCCGGTCAGCGGCCTGGGCGGCAAGATGGGTCTCGACGCGACGAACAAGTGGCCGGGCGAGACATCGCGCGAGTGGGGCCGGCCGATTGCCATGGACCAGGCCGTCGAGCGCCGCGTCGACGCCGTTTTCGAGGCGTTGTCGGCGCGGCTCAAGGCTGGCCCGGCGGGCGACGGCAGACAGCCCTTGTAATTCGGCGCCGAAGCGGCTAAGGTTGCATTGCCTGCACGCAGGCAACCCGCGCGGCGCAATTCCAGCGCCCGAGGGGCCCCGGACCCAACATCCTCCGGAGCTCCGAACCGGTGGCGAGAGCCACCCGCCCCTCCCACCGCTTCGTCGGCCCGGGAGGGGTTTGTATTTCAGCGGCGCCCGGCCGCCCGAAGCCGCTGAGCGCCCCCTCGGGGGGCAGCGAGCGCGAGCGAGCGTGGGGGTGCACATCAGCGGCGCCCGGCCGCCCGAAGCCCCTCCTGAGCCCGGTCGAAGGACCACTGCGCCCCTCGATCAGGAAGCAGCGAACGCGTGTGATCCCGGGGGGCTTGTTTCTCTGGGGTCAGGTCGCCGCGACGAGGCGCCCGAGCGCCTCGCGCAACTGGTCGTGCACGGCAGCGAAGCCCTCGGGTGTCGGCAGCCAGTCGATCACACGGCCGTGCGCCAGGCGTGCCATCGCCATCGGCGCGGCAACGATCTCGATGCTGCCCGCCGCCGCCGCCTCGAAATAGCCGAGCGCGCGCCGCATGTGCCAGCCGTGGGTGACGAGGACGATCCGCGTGATGCCGCTGCGCTTGAGCAGCGCCACGCTGCGCAGGGCGTTTTCGCGCGTGTCGCGCGACTCGTTCTCGGCCCACTTCAGCGGCAGGCCGAACTCGCGCGCCGCGACGCGCTCGGCGATGTCGGCCTCGGCGAGGCCGGTCGCCGCACCCCAGCCTGCGCCGCCGCTGAAAGCCACCGGCAGCCCGGTCTCGCGCTGCAGCCACAGGCCGTAGCGCAGCCGCTCGAGCGAGCGCGGTTTCAGGTCGGCGGTGCCGAACTCGGGCGCCAGCAGGTCGCGCCCGCCGCCGAGCACGACGATCGCCGTCGTACCCTGGCGCGACCTGGCATCGGCGCGCAACTGCGCGACCTGCGCGGCGGTCAGCGCAGGCGGCGGCCGGGCCACGGTGCGCGCAAGCAACTCGGCGCTGCCCGTGCAGGCGCTGAACCAGAGCGCAATCGTCGCCACCAGCACCAGCATCCAGCCCAGGCCGCGGCGCGCCAGCACGAGGCGCGTGCCGACGAGCACGAGCAGCAGCAGCGGCACCGGCGGCAGCACCAGCGCCGTGACGACGGGCTTCCAGGATTCGATGCCGAGCAGGGAGACGAGACCGTTCACGCGCGAACCAGTGCGACCATGGGCGGGCGATTGTGCCCCAGGCGGCTACAGTCCGGGCCTGAAACCGACACCGGGATCGCATGCCATGGCAACCGAGCACGAACTGCCCAGCGAGGCCGCGCAGGCCCTGCGCCAGCGCCTGATCCGCAATTTCGACGCCGCCGAGAAGACGCGCGAGCAGCGCGCGCCGCTCTACGACAGCCTGTGCGCGCGCCTGGCCACCGGGACCGCCGCGCGCAAGCTCGGCATCAGCATCGACATCGTTGCGCCGGGCATGCGCAGCTGTCCCTACCACTACCACCTGGCGCAGGAAGAGGCCTTCGTGATCCTCGAAGGCGAGGGCACGCTGCGCGTCGCCGGCGAGCATCTTGCGCTGCGCGCCGGCGACACGGTCTTCATACCGCCCGGGCGCGAGTACCCGCACCAGATCGTCAACACGTCGAGCGCGCCGCTCAAGTACCTGTCGATCGGCACGCGCGACGAGCCCGAGGTCGTGGTCTATCCCGACTCCGACAAGTACCTTGCCTATGCCGACGACGGCACGCCCGCAGGCTTCGGCCGCATGCACCGCGCCAAGGACGACCTCGACTACTGGGACGGCGAGCCCTGAGAACCGAAGGCCGCCGCGCCGGCGACCCTACCGTCCCGGAGGGCCGAGGTACCCGGCGAGCGCGGTCACTACACCGCGAGGAGCTCGACCTCGAACATCAGCGTCGCATTCGGCGGGATCACGCCGCCCGCCCCGCGCGCGCCGTAGCCGAGCTCGGCCGGGATCACGAGCACGCGCGTGCCGCCGACCTTCATGCCCTGCACGCCTTCGTCCCAGCCGCGGATCACGTGGCCGGCGCCGAGCGCGAACTGGAACGCCTCGTTGCGGTCCTTGCTCGAGTCGAACTTGGCGCCCTTGACGCCGCCGTTGTAGAGCCAGCCGGTGTAGTGCACGCTGACCTGCTGGCCGGCGCGGGCCTCGGCGCCGGTGCCCGGCGCGGGGTCGTGGTATTGCAGGCCCGAGGGCGTGGTGGTCATGGTCATGGGTGCGGATCCTGTGGATGGCGAGGGAGCGCATCATGCCATCGCCAAGCCCCAGCGCGCGCGCCAGGCCGCCACGGCCCCCTCGAGCCACGCGGCGAGGCCACCCGCGGCGCCGTCGATGCCGAGCACCGCGCCGGCGCTGCGCAGCGCGGCGAGCGGATCGTCGAGATCGAGCGCCGGCGCGCCGTTGTGCTTGGAGAGCTTCTCGCCGTCGGGCCCGCGCACCAGCGGCGTGTGCAGGTAGCGCGGCGGCGCGAGGTCGAGCCGGCGCTGGAGCGCGATCTGGCGCGGCGTGTTGTCGGCCAGGTCTTCGCCGCGCACGACGTCGGTGATGCCCTGCGCCGCATCGTCGACGACGACCGCGAGCTGGTAGGCCCACAGGCCGTCGGCGCGGTGCAGCACGAAGTCGCCGACCGAGCGCGCGACGTCCTGCACCTGCGCGCCCAGGCGCCGGTCGATCCAGGCGATCGTCTCGCCCTCGTCCAGGCGCAGCCGCACCGAGCGCCCGCGCCGGCCGGCAAGTCCGCCGCGCTCGGGGCGGCAGGTGCCGGGGTAGACCCACTCGTCGTTGCGGCGATGCGTCAGGCCCTGCGCGGCGAGCGCACGCGCGATGTCGCTGCGCGTGCAGGCGCACAAGTAAGCCTGCCCGGCGCCGACGAGCCGCGCCAGCGCCGCCGCGTACAGATCGCCGCGCTGCGACTGCCACAGCGGCGGCTCGTCGGGGACGAGGCCGCATTGCGCGAGCTGGGCGAGGATGAGCTCGGCCGCGCCGGCGACGCAGCGCGGCCGGTCGACATCCTCGATGCGCACCAGCCAGCGCCCGCCGTGCGCGCGCGCGTCGAGCCAGCTCGCCAGCGCCGCGACCAGCGAGCCGGCGTGCAGCGGCCCGGTCGGCGAGGGCGCGAAGCGGCCGCGGTAGGAACGCATTCAGATGATCAGGCCCGCATGGCGCTCGAGCAGCGCCTGGCGCGTCGTCGGGCTCTCGAGTTGCTGCAGCCACCACTGCAACGCGAGCCCGACCGGCACCGGCCGCCCTTCGTCGGTGAGCGCGCGGCGCCAGGCGTAGGCCAGCCGCACCAAGCCGCGCCTGCGCTGTACCTTGCGCAGCACGAGCTGCCCCGCCCGCACATGCTCGCGCACCATCGGCTCGGCGATGAAGCCGCAGCCCAGGCCGCGCAGATGAGCCTCGATCTTGGCCGGCACGCTGGCGACGGTCAGCACCTGCTGGCCGGGCAGCAGGTTGACGGTGACCGGCGTCGCGCGCAGCGCCGAATCGGCGACCGCGATCGCACGGTGGCGCATCAGCTCGGCATCGCTGATCGGCTCGGGCGCGGTCGCGAGCGGGTGGTGCGGCGCAACGGCGAACACGAACTCGATCTCGCCCAGCGGCAGCGCGCTGATGCCTTCGTGCTGGGTCGGCTCGCCGGCGCAGCCGATCGCCAGATCGGCCTGGCCGCTGGTCAGCGCTTCCCAGGTGCCGGCGAGCACCTCGCTGCGCAGGCGCAAGCGCGTCGGCGGGCCCGCAGGGGCATCGAGCGCATAGAAGGCCTCGCACAACTCGAATACCGTGATGCGCGAGATCACGCCATCGACCGCGACCGCGAGCTGGCTCTCCCAGCCCGAGGCGACGCGCTTGACGCGGTGCGCGACGGCTTCGATCTGCGCCAGCAGGCGCCGGCCCTCGGCCAGCAACTCCTCGCCGGCGGCGGTCAGGCGCGCCTGGCGCGAACTGCGGTCGAACAGCAGCACGTCGAGCGCCTCCTCGAGCTGGCGCACGCTGTAGGTCAGCGCCGAGGGCACCTTGCCGAGCTCGCGTGCGGCGGCGGCAAAGCTGCCGCTGCGGGCGATGGTGTCGATCATCACCAACGCGTCGGGAGTCAGGGCGCTGCGGCTGCGGTTCATCGGGTCGGGATCGGCGCGGATCGCGGATTCATCATATTTGAATGCAGGCTTCGACGCGCGTCGGCGGCAATCGGTGCCGCCCGGCCTACAGTCGGATACCTCTGGGAGCCGACGATGATCACCCTGCGCAGATCGAGCGATCGCGGCCATGCCGACCACGGCTGGCTCGACAGCTATCACAGTTTCTCGTTCGCGGACTATTTCGACCCGCGCCACATGGGCGTGGGCAACTTGCGCGTCGTCAACGAGGACCGGATCGCACCCGGCACCGGCTTCGGTACCCACGGCCACCGCGACATGGAGATCATCTCCTACGTGCTCGAAGGCGAACTCGGCCACAAGGACAGCATCGGCAACGCGTCGGTGATCCGCCCCGGCGACGTGCAACGCATGAGCGCCGGCAGCGGCATACAGCACAGCGAGTTCAACCATGCGCCGGACGCAACGACGCACTTTCTGCAGATCTGGATCCTGCCCGAAGAGCGCGGCATCACGCCCGGCTACGAGCAGAAGCACTTCGCCGATGCCGACAAGCGCGGCCGCCTGCGCATGGTGGCGAGCTGCGACGGGCGCGAGGGGTCGGTGACGATGCGCGCCGATGCGGCGCTGCATGCGGGGCTGTTCGACGGCGCCGAGGCGCAGACCCTGGCGCTGGACACGGCGCGCAATACCTATGTGCATGTCGCGCGCGGCAGCGTGGCGGTCAACGGCCAGCTTCTGCAGGCCGGCGACGCCGCCCATCTGCACGGCGAGCCGCTGCTGGCGCTGACCGAAGGGCGCGACGCCGAAGTGCTGGTGTTCGACCTGGCGCCCTGATCCTGCCCGGCGCCGCGCCGGCCGCGGCGGCGGCTTGCTAAAGTCGCCGTCATGAGCCCCCGCCCGGCCGCTCCGAAGGGGGCTCGCACCGCAGTGCGCAGCACGGAGGTATCCGAGTGGAGACGGCAATCAAGGTCATGACACTGCTGCCGTGGACCGACTGGGCCGCGCTGGCGGCCTTCATCTCAGGTTGGGCAGGCTACGCGCTGTTTGCCAAGCGGCGCAGCAGCGCGCGGCCGTCGGTGCTGGCGAGCACCAACCGCATCCGCCGCCAGTGGATGCTGCAGGCGACGCATCGCGAGGTGCGCGTGTTCGACGGCGTCGTGATCCAGAACCTGTCGACCAGCCCGTCGTTCTTCGCGTCGACCACGATCCTCATCATCGGCGGTCTGCTCGCCGTGCTCGGCACGAGCGAGAAGGCGACCGAGCTCGTGCTCGAGATCCCGTTCGCGGCGCGCACCTCGGTGCTGGTGTTCGACCTCAAGATCGTGCTGATGCTGATGATCTTCGTCTATGCCTTCTTCCGCTTCACGTGGTCGATGCGCCAGTACACCTTCGGCGCGCTGATGGTGGCCGCGGCGCCGGAGGCCGAGGTGCTGACCGCGCAGGGTGCCCAAGGCGAGGCATGGCGCCAGGGTTTCGCCGATCGCGCGGGGCGCGTGGTGGGCCTGGCGGCCGAGACCTTCAACGATGGCCTGCGCGCCTACTACTTCGCGTTCGCCGCGATCGGCTGGTTCTTCTCGCCGCTGCTGTTCGTGTTCGCCACTGCAATCGTGGTCTATATCCTGTACCAGCGCGAGTTCCACTCCGAGGTGCTGGAAGTGCTCAACGCCTGAGCGTCGCGCGTCGCCGCTCGCTGCCCGCAGTTTCACGCAGGACCGACGCCGCCAGCACCGCCATGGTCGATCTGCTCGTCATGCTCGCCGCCATTCCGGTCGCCGCGCTCGGCGGTGCGGCGTTTCTCGACGCCGTGCTCGGTGCTGCACAGCGCTTGCGCCTGCCGCGCATGCTGGTTGCAACGACGATTGCCGCCTTCGCCACATCGAGCCCCGAATTCGCGGTGTCGAGCCTGGCGGCGCTCGCCGGCCGGCCCGAGATCGGCCTCGGCGACGCGCTCGGCAGCAACGTCGTCAACCTCGGCCTGATCCTCGGCCTGGCGCTGCTCTACGGTGCGATGGCTGCGCATTTCGAGGCGTTCAAGCGCGACTTCGCGCTCGCGCTCGCCGTGCCCGGGCTGACGCTGTTGCTCGCGCTCGATGGCAGCCTGTCGCGCGCCGACGGCACGCTGCTGCTCGTGCTGTTCGCGGTCTGGATGATCCTCGTCACCCGCCAGGCCCTCGGCCACCGGCGCGGCGGGGTCGCGGAGTCCGATCCGGCCCCGAGCCCGGTGCGGATCTGGCTGCTGCTGGCGGCCGGGCTGGGCGGCCTGTTGCTGGCGGGACGGCTGTTCGTGAGCGGCGCCTCGGGCCTTGCAGCGACGCTCGGTGTCAGCTCCTACCTGATCGGAGTCACGGTCGTCGCGCTCGGCACCTCGCTGCCCGAACTGGTGACGATGCTGCTCTCGCGCCTGCGCGGCCACGACGACGTGGGCCTCGGAACGCTGCTCGGCAGCAACCTGTTCAACGGCCTGGCGATCGTCGGCACCGCGGCGGCGATCGCCCCGATCCGCGCGCCGCTGGCGGGGGTCACCGCCGCGCTGGCGTTCGGCGCGCTGACGGTCGTGATGGTGGTGCCACGCGCGGGCCGGCTGTCGCGCCGGCGCGGTGTCTCGCTGCTCGCCGCCTATGCCGCGTTCGTGATCGTCAGCGCGGTGCCCGCCGCATGAGATCCGGTGCCGGGTTGCCGGCCGCACCCTGGCACGCGCTCGACGCCGAGGCGGCGATCGAGCAACTCGGCAGCGACGCGCAGGCGGGCCTGTCGTCGCGGCTCGTCGCGCTGCGCGCCGCCGAAGCCGGACCGAATGCCTTGCCCGAGCCGCCGCGGCGTTCGCCGCTGGCAGTGGTGCTGCGCCAGTTCAAGAGCCCGCTGATCTACATCCTGTTCATCGCGGCGGCGCTCGCCGTCGGCATGGGCCACTGGAGCGACGCGGCGGTGATCCTGGCGGTGGTCGTCGTCAATGCGCTCGTCGGCGCCTGGCAGGAGGGGCGCGCCGAGCGCTCGATGGCGGCCCTGCGCAAGCTCGCGGCGCTGCAGGTGCGCGTGCTGCGCGACGCACAGGAGCAGACCGTCGCCGCGCGCGCGCTGGTGCCGGGCGACATCCTGCTGCTGGCTGCCGGCGACGCGGTTGGCGCCGACGCGCGGCTGATCGACGAGGCATCGCTCGCCGCCGCCGAGGCTGCACTGACCGGCGAGTCGGTGCCGGTGGCCAAGGACGCGGCCGCCCTGCCCGAGGCGACCGGGCTGGCCGACCGGCGCAACATGGTCTTCTCGGGAACCTACATCACGGCCGGCCGCGCGCGCGCTGTCGTGACCGCGATCGGAACCCACACCGAGGTCGGCGCCATCGCGCGTCTGACCGAGGCCGCGCAGGAGCCGCCCACGCCGCTCGAACTGCGCATCGCGCAGTTCGGCCGCTTTCTCGTCGCGGCCGCGCTCGTGCTGTTCGTCGCCGTCACGCTGCTCGGCTGGCTGCGCGGGCTGCCGCTTGCCGAAGTGGTGATGGTCGCGATCAGCCAGATGGTGTCGATGGTGCCCGAGGGCCTGCCGGTGGCGATGACGATCGCGCTCGCCGTAGGCATGCAGCGCATGGCCGCGCGCGGCGCGATCATCCGCCGCCTCGCTGCCGTCGAGACGCTGGGTTCGACGACCGTGATCTGCAGCGACAAGACCGGCACCCTGACGCGCAACGAGATGACGGTGCGTGCGCTGTGGCTGCCCGGGGGCCGCCGGATCGAGGTCGACGGCGTGGGCTACGCGCCGCAAGGCGCGCTCACCGAAGCGGACGCGCCGGTCGACGCCGCCGATGAGGCTGTCGCCGCACTGTTGCGCGGTGCCGCGCTGTGCAACGATGCCGAGCTCGTGCCGCCGGCGGACGATCGCGCGCAGTGGACCGTGCTCGGCGACCCGACCGAGGCTGCGCTGCTCGTCGCCGCGGTCAAGGCCGGCATCGACCTGCAGGCGCTGCGCAGCCAGGCGCCGCGCGCAGGCGAGCTGCCGTTCGACGCCGACCATCAGCTGATGGCGACGCGCCACGACGGCACGGGCTCGACGCGCAGCGTGTTCGTCAAGGGGGCACCCGAAGCCGTGCTGCGCCTGTGCGCGGACGGCGGTGCGCCAGCGCTCGAGGCCGCACGCCAGGCGGCCGAGGCGATGGCCGCGCAGGCATTGCGCGTGCTCGCCGTCGCCAGGGTGGACGCCGGCGGCGACGCGCTTGCCGGTGCGGCGGGCTTCGACGCGCTGGCCGGCCGTGCGACGCTGCTCGGGCTCATCGGGCAGATCGATCCGCCGCGCGACGAGGCTCGGGCCGCGGTGGACGAGTGCCGCGCGGCGGGCATCCGGCCGGTCATGGTCACCGGCGACCACAAGCTCACCGGCCTCGCGATCGCGCGCGCGCTCGGCATCGCGCGCGACGGCGACCGCGGCGTCGACGGCGGCGAGCTCGAGCGCATGGACGAGGCCGAACTGCAGGAGGAGCTGGCGCGCATCGCCGTCTTCGCGCGCGTGCATCCGGCGCAGAAGCTGCGCATCGTCGAGGCGCTGCAGGCGCGCGGCGAGGTCGTGGCGATGACCGGCGACGGCGTCAACGATGCGCCGGCGCTGGCGCGCGCCGATGTCGGCGTCGCGATGGGCATCACCGGCACCGAGGTCGCCAAGAGCGCGGCCAGGATCGTGATCACCGACGACGACTTCGCGACCCTCGTCGATGCGGTCGAGCAGGGGCGGGTGGTCTACGCCAACCTGAAGAAGGTCATCCTGTACCTGTTCGCGACCTCGATCGACGAGGTCATCGTGCTGCTGCTGGCGCTGCTGCTCGGCTACCGGTTGCCGCTGGCAGCGGTGCAGATCCTGTGGATCAACATCGTCACCGAAGGCACGCTGACCGTCAACCTCGTCATGGACCCACCCGACGGCGACGAGATGCGCCGCCCGCCGGTGCCGCGCGACGATGCGCTGGTCGACCGCGCGATGCTCGGCCGCGTTGCCTTGATGGTCTCGGCGGCGGTGCTTGCCACCTTTGGCTGGTTCGTCTGGCGCCAGGCCGAGGGGGTGGCGTTCGAGGTCGTGCGCACCGAGACTTTCACGCTGCTCGCAATGTGCCAGTGGTTCAACGTGCTGAACTGCCAGTCGGCCACGCGCTCGACGCTGCGCCTCGGGATCCTGCGCAACCCCTGGCTGCTCGGCGGCCTGGCGGCGAGCGTATTGCTGCAGGGTGCGGTGCTGTACTGGCCACCGCTCGCGTCGCTCTTTCATACCGTGCCCATCGCACCGGCCGACCTCGCGCCGCTGCTCGGTGTGGCGAGCGTCGTGCTGTGGGCCGAGGAACTGCGCAAGCTCGCCGCGCGACGAGGAGCTTCGACGCGCGCAGGCTGAGCTGAAACCCACTCGATCGAAGACCCGAGGGGTGCTCACCCGATTCGCGTTCGATTGTCGAGAAGGGGGCAACAATCTTCCTTGCGCGCAAATGGTTGGGTTTTGCTTCTCCGGAAGTCCTGCGGGCGTCGGCGCGGGATCAGGCCGGCGGGGTGCCCTGCTGCGTTCATGCCCGGGGACGGAGCCCCGGGCGTGCGCCAGGCGCAATCTGTCCTCAGGACGGCTTGCGTCCGGGCGCACTCCCCCGGCGCCGGCCTGCGGCCGGCGCCTCCTCCTCTACTTCACTCCGCAGGGCACCCCACCGACCTGATCTGGACCGTCAGCGGTCTTTGGCGGCCGCAGGAGAGTGACCTCTCCAGCCACCCGGTGGCCTTGGCTCGCGCAGCGTTTGCAATGGGCGTTTCCGTGCATGGCGCGAACCTGCCTTGGAGGGCCCTCCTAGAATGCGCCGATGGCCTTCATCCACCTGCGTGCGCACACCGAGTATTCCGTCGTCGACGGTACGCTGCGCATCGCCGATTGGGTGGCCGCGGCGGCTGCCGACGGGCAGGGCGCAGTCGCGATCACCGATCTGTCCAACGTCTTCGGCGCCGTCAAGCTCTACAAGGCGGCGCGCGCGGCAGGCGTCAAGCCGATCGTCGGCGCCGATGTCTGGCTTGCCCCCGACGCCGGCGAGAAGAACGCGAGCCGGCTGCTGCTGCTGGTGCAGAGCCGCGCCGGCTACGCCAACCTGTGCACGCTGCTGACGCGTGCCTGGACCGAGCCGCAGGCGCGCGGCCAGGCCTGGTTGCAGTGGGCCTGGCTGGCGGAGTGCAACGCCGGCTTGATCGCGCTGTCGGGCGCCGATCTGGGCGCGGTCGGCCAGGCCCTGCTCGCGCGCGACGCGGCACGCGCGACGCAGGCCGCCGAGCGCCTGGCGGCGCTCTTCGCGCGCCGCTTCTACATCGAGCTGCAGCGCGCCGGCCTGCCGACGAACGAGGCGCATGTGCGCGCCGCGGTGCCGCTCGCCGCCGCGCTCGGCCTGCCGGTTGTCGCGACGCATCCGGTGCAGTTCCTCGAGGCCGACGACTTCGAGGCGCACGAGGCGCGGGTCTGCGTCGCCGAGGGCGAGACGCTTGCCAACCCGCGGCGCGTCAAGCGATTCAATCCTGAGCAGTGCTTCCAGACCCAGGCCCAGATGCAGGCCCGCTTTGCCGACCTGCCGAGCGCGCTTGCCAACAGCGTCGAGATCGCCCGCCGCTGCAACCTGACGCTCACCCTCGGCGAGCCGCAACTGCCGGCGTTCCCGATCCCGCTCCTCGACGGCGTGCAGCTCGAGCCCGAGGCCTACTTCCGCGAGCTGTCGGGGCGCGGACTCGAATCGAGGCTGGCGCAGCTCTATCCGGACGCGGCCGAGCGCGACCGCGAACGGCCGCGCTACGCCGAGCGCCTGGCGTTCGAGATCGAGACCATCCTGAAGATGGGCTTTCCGGGCTACTTCCTGATCGTTGCCGACTTCATCGCCTGGGCGCGCGACAACGGCTGCCCGGTCGGGCCCGGGCGCGGCTCGGGCGCGGGCTCGCTGGTCGCCTACGCGCTCGGCATCACCGACCTCGACCCGCTGCGCTACAAGCTGCTCTTCGAGCGCTTCCTGAACCCCGACCGCGTGTCGATGCCCGACTTCGACATCGACTTCTGCCAGGCCAACCGCGACCGCGTGATCGACTACGTGAAGGCCAAGTACGGCCGCGACGCGGTGAGCCAGATCGCGACCTTCGGCACCATGGCCGCCAAGGCTGCGCTGCGCGACGTGGGGCGCGTGCTCGGCATGAGCTACGGCCATGTCGATGGCGTCGTCAAGCTCGTCCCGTCGCCGCCGGGCAAGGCGGTCACGCTCGCGCGTGTGCCCGAACGGCCGGACCCGGGGCTGATCTACGCGCGCAAGGAGAGCCCCGAGATCGAGCAGCGCGAACGCGCCGAGGACGAGGTGGCCGAGCTGCTCGCGCTCGCGATGCGCGTCGAGGGCATCGTGCGCAACGTCGGCATGCACGCCGGCGGGGTGCTGATCGCGCCCGGGCGCATCACCGACTTCTGCCCGCTCTACATGCAGCCGGGCAGCGACAGCGCGGTGAGCATGTTCGACAAGGACGACGTCGAGGCGATCGGCCTCGTCAAGTTCGACTTCCTCGGCCTCGCGACGCTGACCATTCTCGAGCTCGCGCAGGGTTTCCTGCGCGCGCGCCACCCGCACCGGCGCGAATTCCGCTTCGAGGACCTGGCGCTCGATGACCCCAAGGTCTACGACCTGTTCGCGCAGGGGCTCACCGAGTCGGTGTTCCAGTTCGAGTCGCCCGGCATGCAGCGCATGCTGCGCGACGCCAAGCCGAGCCGCTTCGAGGACCTGATCGCGCTCAACGCGATGTTCCGGCCCGGCCCGATGGAGAACATCCCGACCTTCATCGCGCGCAAGCACGGCCGCGAGCCGGTCGAGTATCCGCACCCGCTGCTCGAGACCGTGCTCGGCGAGACCTATGGCGTGATGGTCTACCAGGAGCAGGTGATGCAGGCCGCGCAGGTGCTGGGCGGCTACACGCTCGGCGGCGCCGACCTGCTGCGCCGCGCGATGGGCAAGAAGAAGCCCGAGGAGATGGCCGAGCACCGCGGCCTGTTCCGCGACGGCGCGGCGCACAAGGGCATTGCGCAGGCGAGCGCCGACGCGGTGTTCGACCTGATGGAGAAGTTCGCCGGCTACGGCTTCAACAAGAGCCACGCCGCCGCCTACTCGCTGCTCGCCTACCACACCGCCTGGCTCAAGGTCCACCACCCGGCCGAGTTCTTCGCCGCCAACATGACGATCGAGATCGACGACAGCGACAAGCTGCGCGTGCTGGTGCGCGACGCGCGCCAGTTCGGCGTCGAGTTCGAGCGCCCCGACGTCAACCGCGGCAACTGGCGCTTCGAGCCGGTCGCCGACGACCGCGTGCGCTTCGGGCTGGGCGCGATCAAGGGCACCGGGCAGGGCGCGATCGAGGCCCTGGTCGCGGCGCGCGAGGCCGGTGGCCCGTTCAAGAGCCTGTTTGACTTCTGCACCCGTGTCGACCGCACGCGCATGAACAAGCGTGCGCTCGAAGCACTCGTCAAGGCAGGCGCGTTCGACGCCGTGACGCCCGACCGCGCAGCGCTGCTGGCGAGCGTCGGGCTCGCCTTCGACTTTGCCGACACCCAGCTCGCGCATGCCGACCAGGGCGGCTTGTTCGACGATGGCGTCGATTCGCACGCCGCATCGACGCAGGAGCCGGCGCTCGTTGCGGCCGAGCCGTGGAGCATCCGCCAGCAGTTGAGCCTCGAGAAGTCGGCGCTCGGCTTCTACCTCTCGGGGCATCTGTTCGACCAGAGCGCAGACGAAGTGCGCGCCTTCGCCAAGCGCCGCATTGCCGACCTGATGGACAGCCGCGAGCCGCAGTTGCTGGCCGGCATCGTGACCGAGCTGCGCGTCGCCAATGGCATGCGGGGCCGCCAGGTGCTGTTCAAGCTCGACGACAAGAGCGATGCGATCGACGCCGTGGCGAGCGAGGAGCTGATGCAGGCCCACCGCGACCTGCTCAAGGACGACGAACTCGTGATCGTGCAGGGCAGGGTGCAGCCGGACCGCTTTACCGGCGGCCTGCGCCTGACGGTGCAGCAGGTGTGGGACCTTGCCGGTGCGCGCTGCCGCTTCGGCAAGTACCTCGAGGTGGAAGTCAACGGCAGCGTGCCGCCGGTGGCCGAGGTGCTGCGGGAGTTTCCGTCGCGCAGCCTCGCCACCGAGCATGGCGAGCTGCCGCAAGGGCTGACGGTGCGCCTGCGCCTGCGGCGCCGGGAGGCGAGCGCCGAGCTCGACCTCGGCGAGGCGGCGCGCTTCTACCCCAGCGACGCCGCGCTCGCACGCTGGCGCGAGGCGGCGAGCGAGGGGGAGGCGAGGGTGGTGTACGAGTAGGCGGCTGGGGGAGGTAGCCACCCGAAGGTAGGCACCGGGAAGCAGGCACCCGTAGGCGGGCGCCCGACGGGGCGATTGCGATGCCGTGCGCGGCCTGAGACTGTCCGGGCTCACCCCCTCGGGAGCCTGGCGTGCAAGTCATCGGCCGGCAGCCCCAGCGGGCGCCGGATGCGCCTCGGTCCACTACGAACGCCACCGCCCGGAGCAGACCACGCTGTACCGTCTGGTGCAGCAGCATGCGGCCAGCTTCATCGCCCGCACCGAGGCCAGCACCGGAACGGAGCTGCCCCGGTTCATCAAAGACGAGTTCGACGCCTTCCTCGAGTGCGGCATCCTGGCCCACGGCTTTCTGAGGCTGCGCTGCGGCAAATGCGGCCACGACAAGCTGCTGGCCTTCAGCTGCAAGCGGCGGGGCATCTGCCCCTCGTGCGGTGCGCGCCGGATGTCGCAGACCGCGGCGCACCTGGTGGACCACGTCATCCCCCACGTGCCGGTGCGCCAGTGGGTCCTGTCGCTGCCGATCCCGCTGCGCGTGCTGCTGGCCGCGCAACCCGAGCTGGTCACGCCGGTGCTGCAGGTGGTGCAGCGCGTGATGACGCGCCATCTGCTGGAGGCTGTTGGACTCAAGGCCGACGAAGGCCACGGCGGCGCCGTCACGCTGATCCAGCGCTTTGGCTCGGCCGCCAACTTGAACATCCACCTGCACTGCCTGGTGCTGGATGGTGTGTACCGGTGTGGTGCCGATGGCGTGCCGAGCTTCGTCGAAGTGAATGCGCCCACCGACGACGAGCTGCACGCGCTGCTGCAGACCGTCATCGCCCGGCTCATGAAGATGCTCACGCGCCGGGGCGTGCTGGTCGAGGAGATGGGCCAGACCTACCTGGCCGAGCCCGACGCCGACAGGGACGAGGCGCGCACGCTGCGGGCGCTGCAGGCCGCGGCCGTTACCTACCGCATCGCCTTCGGGCCCCGCGCCGGGCAGAAGATGCTGACCCTGAGGGGCGCTGAGCGTGGGCACGGGACCGTCCCTGGCGAAGGGCTCGCGCATGCAAAGCGCGAGCGCGGCCTGCAAGGCATGCCGCGCGAGGCCGCGGAGCGCCAGCCCCTGTGCGCCGACATCGACGGCTTCAGTCTGCACGCGGTGGTGCGGGTGGAAGCACGCGATCGCAGCCGGCTGGAACAGCTGTGCCGCTACATCACCCGGCCGGCGCTGTCAGACGAGCGCGTGCAGCTCAACGACGCCGGGCAGGTCGAGTTGAAGCTCAAGGCGGCATGGCGCGACGGCGCCACGCACCTGGTGATGAGCCCGCTGGAGTTCATGCAGCGGCTGGCGGCGCTGGTGCCGCGGCCGCGGCTGCACCTCCTGATCCGGTTCCATGGCGTGCTGGCCCCGAACGCCAAGCTGCGGGCGCTGGTGGTGCCGCAAGGGCCGCCCGCGCAAGCAAAGCCGGCAAACGAGGCAGCCGCTACCGAGTGCGAAGTCGAGACTGCCCAGGCGCGGCCCGGCCGCATCAGCTGGGCGCGGCTGCTCAAGCGGGTGTTCGACATCGACATGCAGCACTGCCCGAACTGCGGCGGCGGGGAGCTCAAGATCATCGCCGCCATCCTGGAGCGGCCGGTGATCGAGAAGATCCTCAGCCACCTGGGGCTGGATCCGCAGCCGCCACCCAAGGGTCGGGCGCGCGAGGCGGGGCAAGACCTTGCTGCCTGAGTTGCCCCGGTCGCAAGCACATCAAGCACATCAACACGGGCCACGCCGCGGCCATCGGCGGGGAGGTGTCGCTCATCGTCTTGTCTCCTGTGAAAGAGCACTCTGCAAACTGCGCGCGGGCCTGGGAATGCCCGGTCGCGCACAGCAGCCTTCGTGTGTAGCGAAGATGCGCCGTCACGCATCATCGGCGTCATGGCAAACGCTATCCCCCCACGGGGAAGGAAAAAGGGCGCTTGAAAACACTATCCCCCGCGGGGACGGGTGCTGCACGCGGCCTGACCATCCCGATACATCACTGTTCATGCGGCCCGGCGCCCAGCGCCGCGGGGATCGCCTTCGCCTGTGCTTCTCAGGACCGCGGCAACGGAGCCAGATCGCGCGGGTAAACCTGTAACCCTGCCCTCTGATCGTGCATGTCGACCCAGTCATCAGCACGCGGCCGGCCACCCTCGACCACAAAGACACCGATCAGAGCCTCGACTGACAGGCCGGTTGCCCTGGTCGCTGAGGAAAAAGGGCGTTTGAACGGCCTGTCCTCCGCGTGGCGGAAAGCGCCTCGGCCACGCTCGCTCAGGCTGGCCGCTAGAGTTGGGGTGCGCGCCGAGACGCCAGCAGGCGGCGACGGGCCTGGCCGAGGATCATGCAGCGGGAGCCGCCGTACCAACCGCAGGGGAACATTGCTGGGTGCTGTGCCATGAGCGACAGGACGATTTCGTGAAGCTCTAGGTCGTCGATGAGCAGCCAGGCGCCGAGCGCGCCCGCCATGCTGGTGCCCTCGTCCTTGGAACTCAGCTCTATGTCGCGCGCGCTGCCGATGAAGCGGGGGATTTTTCCGGCGCGTGCGAGCGGGTTGAGCTTAATGATATTGGCGATGCGCGCGAGCAGCGCCGAAGCGTCCTCCAGTCCGGAGGCGTGAAGCGCTACGGGCAGTTCGAGGCTGACGCTCGCCTTCCACAGGGCTTCTCCGGGTAGATCAGGTGGCGAGCTTGGCGTCGGCTCATAGGGCCAGCACGCGGCGGCGCCGTCGTCGCGGGCGAACCGCCGAAAGTAGCGCCCTACACCCAGCGCCGTGGGCGCGAAGTCGGCCGGGGCGCCCGGCAGCCGCGAGGCATAGGCGAGCGCAGTGGCGTAGACATTGGCGTGATTCAAGGCTTCCACCCTGGCCGTCGTTCGATGCACGAAGTACAGCGAGCCATCCTCCAGCTGACGCTGCTCTGGCACGTAGAACGCCAGCGTCTCGAACGCAGGTCGCGCCAGAGAAGCGTCGCCAGTCAGCAATGCGCACTGACACATGGGGAGCACGATCAGGCCCGCGGTGGTGATCTCGGTCGAGCGCACCTTTCCGAAGCGCGTACCCCAGGAGGGCGCGACCTCGCCACGCGACTCATCGACACGGCCGGTAGCGTCGTCCCGCTCGGCGAGCAGGCGCTGTGCGGTCTCTTGCACGAGCGAGACGAAGCGCGCCTGGCCCGTGGCCTGGTAAAGGTCAAGCGCGGCCCGCCCATAGTAGCCCCAGTACCAAGCGTAGAGGCGAGCTCGCTCTCCCGGCCGCATGTCCACGTCGGTGCGCCTGAGCATGTGCTTGAGCCCCCGGCTCAAGAACGCATAAGCCTCGTCGTCACTCGGCACGTCGAACGGCTCCACCAGCACTCCCGCTTGATGGCGGCATGCTAGCAGTGTGGCAGCTTACTGGGGGGCTTGGCTCGAGGTCGGGCAGCAGTCGCTGCCCGGCGCGCGCGCCAGGTCGAGCGCGAACTGCACACCATCCCCGGCATCGGCAACGTCACCTCCACCTCGAGCCTGGTGCGGCCCGAACTGATCGTGCGGCCCGACTTCGCGAAGGCAGCGGATCTCGGCGTGACCTCGGCGGCGATCACCGACACGCTGCGCATCGCCACCGCGGGCGACTACGACCAGGCCTTGCCCAAGCTCAACTTGTCGCAGCGCCAGGTGCCGGTGGTGGTCAAGCTCCAGGCCGACGCGCGCGCCGACCTCGAACTGCTGTCGCGCCTGGCCGTGCCCGGTGCCCACGGCCCGGTGATGCTTGGCAACGTGGCCACGCTCTTGATCGACGGCGGCCCGGCGCAGATCGACCGCTACGGCCGCGCGCGCAACATCAACTTCGAGATCGAGCTCAACCAGCAGCCGCTGGGCGCGGTCGAGTCCGCCGCGCTCGCCCTGCCCAGCCTGAAGAGCCTGCCGCCCGGCGTGACGCAGACCACCGTCGGCGACGCCGAGGCGATGGCCGAACTCTTCGAGAGCTTCGGCCTGGCGATGCTGACCGGCGTGCTGTGCATCTGCATCGTGCTCGTGCTGCTGTTCAAGGACTTCGTGCAGCCGGTGACGATCCTCGCCGCGCTGGTGTTGTCGATCCCGGGTGCGTTTCTCGCCCTCTTCATCACCCAGACCGCGATCTCGATGCCCTCGATGATCGGCCTCATCATGCTGATGGGCATCGCGACCAAGAACTCGATCCTGCTCGTCGAGTACGCCATCATGGCGCGGCGCGACCGCGGCCTGACGCGCATGGAGGCGCTGCTCGACGCCTACCACAAGCGCGCGCGGCCGATCGTGATGACGACCATCGCGATGGGCGCGGGCATGCTGCCGATCGCGCTCGGCTGGGGCGTCGATCCGAGCTTTCGCTCGCCGATGGCGATCGTCGTCATCGGCGGGCTGATCACCTCGACCTTCCTCAGCCTGCTCGTGATCCCGGTCGTCTTCAATTACGTGGACGACGCGGTGCTCAGGATCAACGGCTGGCTGCATCGCAGGCGGCCGGGGGCCTTGGGCAAGGCGGGTGCGGCGGGGGCTGCGGCGGGATTGGCCGACACGCATTGACGCGGCGGGCCGCGTCGCGGGCAAGAGGCTGACAGCCGGAAGTGAGCGCCCGGAAGCAGGCGCCCCTCAGGCAAGACGCCCTGGCGCGACGGCACCACCCACCTCGTGATGAGTCCGCTGGAGTTCATGCAGCGGCTGGCCGTGCGCGGCCGCCAGGTGGCTTTCAAGCTCGACGACAAGAGCGACGCGATCGACGCCGTGGCGAGCGAGGAGCTGATGCAGGCCCACCGCGACCTGCTCAAGGACGACGAACTCGTGATCGTGCAGGGCAAGGTGCAGCCCGACCGCTTCACCGGCGGCCTGCGCCTGACCGTGCAGCAGGTGTGGGACCTGGCCGGCGCGCGCTGCCGCTTCGGCAAGTACCTGCGTGTCGAGGTCAACGGCAGCGTGCCGCCGGTGGCCGAGGTGCTGAGGGAGTTTCCGTCGCGCAGCCTCGCCACCGAGCACGGCGAGCTGGCGCAAGGGCTGACGGTGCGGCTGCGCGTCAAGCGCGCACGCGCCAGCGCCGAGCTCGACCTCGGCGATGCGGCGCGCTTCTACCCCAGCGACGCCGCGCTCGCGCGCTGGCGCGAGGCGGCGAGCGAGGGGGTGGCGAGGGTGGTGTACGAGTAGAGGGCGGGGGGAGGTAGCCAGCCGAAGGTAGGCCCCAGTGAGCGGGGGCGCGATTCCTCGCGAGACCACGGCAACCCAGCCCCTGTATGCCGGCATCGACGGCTCCAGCCTGCAGGCCGCGCTGCGAGTCCAAGCTCATGACTGCAAGCGGCTGGAACAGCAGTGCCGCCACATCACCCGGCCAGCGCTGTCCGGCGAACGGGTGCAGCTCAACGCGGCAGGGCAGGTGGAACCCAGGCTCAAGACAGCGCGCCACGCGGCGCCGCGCTCCCCGAGTTGCAGATCGGCCGTCAGCGCGCCGGCCTTGCCTGCAAGATCCTCGGGTGCACAAAGCACCCGGCACGGAACTGGTCCTTCAGGCGGAGTGGAGGGCAACGGCAACGATCCGCCGACGCGCAGCGGCGGTACGAGCCCTCCGATGGTCGATGTTCATCGCGATCAGCGCAAGGCCAGCCAGATCTCGTTGCGCCGCATGAACCACGGCGTGAAGGGCGCGTTGTAGCGGGCCAGCACCGGCTCGCCTTGCGTGGCCACGCCCGCCGCCTCGAGGGTCGTCTTCAGCTCGGACAGGTGCTCGAGGTAGTTCGACTGAGACCAGGAACCCGAGTAGCGGATGACCGCCCATGTCGCGGCGGGCTCCAGCCGCAACTGCACCCGCGGGTCGATCGGCTCGGGCGCCGTTTCCAGCGTGACGCCCTTGGGCAGGACGAACTGCACGCGCGTCCCACCGGCCACGCGGGCCTGCGTCACGGGCGCCGTCATCTCCATGCGCACAGGCGCAGCCGTCTGCGTCACCGGTGCCGTCATCGCGAACCTCTTCTCGCCCTTGTTCTTGCCGAAGATGTAGCCGGCCAGGATCGGGAACGCCTGGCTGCCTGCGTCTTCGGCCGGGGCGTCGAGCACCACCTCGGCCACGACGTAGGGCGCATAGCGGCGCAACTCCACGTTGTCGAGCGTCCTGATGACCTCGTAGTCGGGCTCTTCGATGGCGTGGCTGAGCATGGGCATGGCGGCGAATGCGAGAAGGAGCAGGAGTGGGCGCATGGGCAAGGTGCAGGTGGTGAGCCAGCAAAGGGCGGTGATTGAAAGGGCGATTCGGTGCAGAACGGTGTGCGGTGTTCGAGGTGCCGATCAGGGACGACGGCGCCGCTTCGCGACGATTGAGGCCGACGAACCCTTCGACTGCTGCGCACTCGGAGCTGAGCCTGCGCCTTTCTTGGCCCGGTATGAAGTCAGCGATGGAGGCAGGAGGAGGCCCTCGTGCAACGCCACATGCTCGAGTGCTCGCTCGAACCGCTCGCGCGAGGTGGCCGCGACGTGCCGCAAGTAGGCGTGCAGCTCGGCGTCGGCCGGGCTGCGGTGCTCGCACTCGGCGCTGTAGGCCTCGAAGTGGGACAACTGGGCTAGCAGCTCGGCCACGTGGCGCGGGCACTCGCAGGCCATCGTCGACGAGCGGTCCGCGAAGTCGGCCAGGGCCGCATCGTCCCAGCGGCGCGCAGGCACGGGATCGGACGATGGCGCGAGCGAGTCCGCCGCGTGCTGCGGGGCTGCCGACGCCATGAAGATGCCGCGCAGCCACTGCGCCACCACCGCATCGGGCTGCGGCTCGCGCAGCAACGCCGTCCCGGCCGTGGCCAGCGCTTCGCAGGCGGCGTCGGCGGCAAAGCCATAGAGCACCGCCTTCGGCACCGCGGCGAAGGCGGGCGCCGCAGCCTCGACGGAAGTCAACCAATCCTCACGCAGCTGAGGTTCGTGCATCAGCAAGGCATCGAGGTCAGAACGCCGCAATGCGCGGGCGGCCTGGGCAAGGTCGTCGAACGGCCCCAGCAGCATGACCGGACGGCCCAATCGGCGCAGCAGCGCGGGGCGCTGCAGCCGCTTGCCCAGCCCCGCGCCGATCACCGCGAGCCGCCAGGGCCGGGTGGGCGGCAAGGGGAGCGCGTCCGAGCGCTCGCCGATCTCGACGCTGGCCCGAACCCGCGCGTGGGTCGAGGCCACGCGCTGCAGCTGCGGCATGTCCAGCGATGCCAGGCTCCCGATCGCGTGGCCCAGGTCCGTGAGCTGCTTGACGAGCGCCAGCCGCCGAACATCGTCGGCCGAATAGAGGCGCTGACCGCTCGGCGAGAGCGCGGGCCGTGTCAATCCGTAGCGCCGCTCCCAGACGCGTAGGGTCGCGACCGGCATGCCGAGCATGCGCGCCACGGCACTGCTGCGGTGAAAGGCCGGGCCTGCCGGGTCCGCCGCTGCGTGGTTTGACGCGTCCGATGTCTCGGAAATTCTCATCGTGAATCCATGTTGACTTCATTTTGACCTGGATTATGCACAAATGAATGACCACTTGAACTGTGTATGAATCATCCAGTGAGTACTATCCGCGTCATGCTAAACGACAAACCCCAGCGAGTTGCGGTCATCGGCGCCGGCATCGCCGGGGCCTCTTGCGCGCATGCGCTGACGCTTGCCGGGCATTCGGTGCATGTCTTCGACAAGTCCCGCGGGCCCGGGGGACGCATGGCCACCCGCCGCCTGGAATGGATCGATCGCCATGGTGAGGCTCACGCGACAGCGATCGATCACGGCGCGGTCGGCATCTCGGCGAGTTCGGCGGCCTTTCGGGCCTTCGTGGCACAAGCCTCGCGCGGCGGCGTCCTGGTCGACTGGACGCCGACAATGCCGGCCGGGAGCCTGCCTCTCGAGTGCGGCGATCGGCTCTACGTCCCCGTGCCGGCCATGCCCGCGCTGTGCCGCTTCCTGCTCGATGGCGCGCAAACCACGTGGTCTTTCGCCATCGACCGCCTGCGCAAGGGTCCGCTGGGCTGGCAGGTGGAGTCCGATGGCGAGTGCCACCCAGGGCAGTTCGACACCGTGTTGCTGGCGTTGCCGCCCGCGCAGGCTGCGCCATTGCTCGGCCCGCATCGGACCGACTGGGCACGCCACGCGTCCGTGGTGCCGATGCAGCCGTGCTGGACCCTGATGGGCATCGCGGATGAGCCGGACGATGCTGCGGATCCCGCTCTGGACTGGGACCTCGCCCGGCCGCCAACAGGCCCTCTGGCCTGCGTGATGCGCAGTGACGGGCGTCCAGGCCGGACGCGCGTGAACGGAGAGGCGCACTGGGTCGCGCATGCGCGACCCGGATTCAGCCGGCGGCATCTCGAACAACCAGCTTCCTGGGTGCAGCGGCAAATGCAGGCCGCAATGGCCGACTGGCTGGGCCGCGCCATCGAGTGGCAGCACTGCTCGGTGCATCGCTGGCGTTACGCGCTGCCGCTGCAGCAGGCCCGCTCGCCCGCGCCGTCCGGCGCCTGCTGGTGGGACGCTGCCCAGAGCCTGGGCGCCTGCGGAGACTTCCTCGGCAATGCGGGCGTCGAGGGGGCTTGGCTGTCAGGCCAAGCGCTTTCCAGAGCGGTGCTGCGTGCCCTCAATGACCCGGGTGCCCTTGCCAATGCACGCCCCTGCCAAGACAGCCTACCGCGCCTCGTCGCTTGACGGGGCTGACTTACATACCACTACCCTTTGAAGGAGCGTCCATGAACCACCCCCTTCCCCGCCGTGTCTTCCTGATGACGCTGGCGGCCTCCGGCGCGGCGCTCGCCACGCACGCACAGGCTCAGTCCCTCGTCGACGAAAAGGATTCCCAGGCGGTTGCGCTGGGCTATGTGGCCGATGCCAGGCGCGTCGACGTCAAGAAGTTCCCGAAGTTCGCTGCCGGCCAGAACTGCGCCAACTGCGCACTGTTCCAGGGCAAGGCGACCGACAAGGCGGGCGGCTGCCCGCTGTTTGGCGCCAAGCAAGTGGCCGGCCCGGGCTGGTGCAGTGCCTGGGCGAAGAAGGCCTGAGGCCGCTCGCCAGGATCGAGGTTTCACCGTGCCGCCACTCCGCACGGACTTTCGGGGCAACAAGGCCGCGTTGCCGAGCAAACCGTGTGCCGCCTGCGGCCTGCCCATGAGTTGGCGCCGGCGCTGGGCCAAGAATTGGACCGACGTCAGGTACTGCTCCGCAGCCTGCCGACGCAAGAAGGCCGCGCATGGCTGAGTTGCGACACCTGATCGTCGTCCTCGGCGACCAGCTCGACCTGGATGCGTCTGCGTTCGATGGCTTCGACGCCGATCTCGACGCCGTCTGGATGGCCGAGGTGGCCGAAGAGTCGACCCACGCTTGGTCGAGCAAGCCGCGCACGGTGATGTTCCTCGCCGCCATGCGGCACTTCGCGCTGGCCCTGCGCGGTGCGGGGCGCCCGCTTCACTACTGCAGGCTCGATGCGCCTGGCAACCTCGGCAGCCTGGACCGGCAGTTGCAGGCCGACGTGCTTCGCCTGCAGCCGGTCCGGCTCATCATGACCGAGCCCGGCGACTGGCGCGTGATGCGGATGATCGAGTCCGTGGCCCAGGCGCAGGGCCTGCCGCTGGACATTCGGGAGGACCGTCACTTCTTCAGCAGCGTGCGCGAGTTCGCCGCGCATGCCAAGGAGCGCAAGTCGCTGCGCATGGAGTACTTCTATCGCGCGCAACGGCAGCGTCACGGCGTGCTGATGCAGGAGCGCGATCCCGTCGGCGGCCAGTGGAACTTCGATGCCGAGAACCGCGGCGCATTCGGCGCGGCCGGCCCGGGCCCAGTGCCTGCGCGCAGCACCTTCGAACCCGATGCCGTCACGTGCGAGGTTATCGCGCTCGTCGAATCCTGCTTCGCTGCGCACCCCGGCCGGCTGGATAGTTTTGCCTGGCCCGTCACGCGCGCGCAGGCTCTGCAGTCGCTGCGCGCATTCATCCGGGACCGACTGCCGCTGTTCGGCCGCTACCAGGACGCGATGTGGCCCGCAGACCCGTGGCTGTACCACGCACACCTGTCGGCCGCGCTCAACCTGAAGCTGCTGAACCCGCGCGAAGTCGTGGCCGCGGCCGAAAGCGCGTACCGCGACGGGGATGCGCCGCTGGCCAGCGTCGAAGGTTTCATTCGCCAGATCCTGGGCTGGCGCGAGTACGTGCGCGGCATCTACTGGACGCAGATGCCGGACTACGCGCAACGCAACGCGCTCGATGCCCGAGAGGACCTGCCCGCGTGGTTCTGGACCGGCGACACCGACATGGCCTGCCTGCGCGACGCTCTCGAACAGACGCTCACGCACGGCTACGCCAACCACATCCAGCGTCTGATGGTCATCGGGCTCTACGCGCTGATGCTTGGTGTGCAGCCCAGGCAGGTGCACGCCTGGTACCTGGCGGTCTATGTCGATGCCGTGGAGTGGGTCGAACTGCCCAACACCCTGGGCATGAGCCAGTACGCCGACCGCGGCGTGATGGGCAGCAAGCCCTACATCGCCACCGGCAAGTACATCCAGCGCATGAGCCCGCACTGCAAGGGCTGCCGCTACGACCCCGCGCAGAGCAGCGGCGAGCGCGCGTGCCCGTTCACCACCCTGTACTGGGACTTCCTGATGCGCCACGAGGCGCAGCTGGCAAAGAACCCGCGTATGGCGCTGCAAGTGAGGAACCTGGCGCGCCTGACCGACACGCAAAAGCAAGGTGTCATCGAGCGCGTGGCGGCGATCCGCCGCGGCGCGATCGGGGTCCGGCATGCCTGAGACCTTCGAACCCACGCTCGCTGCGGCGCGCGCCCGCATCGCCGCCGTGCGGCCGGCTGCCTACGCCCGCACGCGCAACTCGCTCGACGGCGCCGTGAGCGGCCTTTCGCCGTACATCACGCACGGCTTCGTGACACTCGTCGACGTGCTGGGTGGCGTGGCCGCGCGCCATGCGCTCGACATGCAGCACAAGTTTGTCTTCGAACTCGGATGGCGCGCCTATTTCCGCCATGTCTGGCAGCACCGCGGCGAAGCCATCCTGAGTTCGCTGCACGAAGGCCCACTGCCCGACGATGCCTACGCCCGCGAGTTGCCGACCGACATCCGCCAGGCTTGCACCGGGGTGCCGGTGGTCGACGAGGCGGTGCGCGCGCTGTACGCCACCGGCACGCTGCACAACCACGCGCGCATGTGGCTGGCCAGCTACGTCGTGCACGTGCGCAAGGTGCATTGGCGCTGCGGCGCCGACTGGCTGTACGGCCATCTGCTCGACGGCGACATCGCCAGCAACCACCTGAGCTGGCAATGGGTCGCCGGCACCGGCAGCCGTAAGCCCTACTTCTTCAATGCCGACAACTTGGCGCGCTACGCTCCCGCGTCGTGGCACAGTGCAGGCAGCGTGGTCGACACGTCCTACGACGAACTGGATCGCCTCGCACGCGTCCCGGCACCACGCTCGCGGGTCGAAACCGTTCCGAGACTCGCGCCCGCGTCGCTGATCGAGCCGCGCCTCGGAACCGAACCGCCAGAGGACCTCGGCCTCACGGCGCCCGACGCCGCTGCCGCGGCGGGCCGCCACGTGTGGCTGGTGCACCCGTGGAGCCTGGGCGAACTGCCGGCGACCTTGCCGTCCGACACGGTGGTCATCGGCATCGTCGTGGCCGACTTTCACCGCACATGGCCGTGGAGCGATCGGCGCTGGCGCTTCGTCGGCCGCCGCATGGCCGAGCTTGCGCAGCGGCGCTGGCACGGCGACGCCGTCGCGATCGGCGCCGCCCTGAAGGGCGCACGCAGCGTGCGCAGCATCGGCGAACCGCATCTGGCGCCCTGGCTGGCCCGCTGGTCCGAGTGCGAGGCCGCGCCGACCCTGTTTCCGGCGGTCGATCGGCCTTGCGATTCCTTCTCGCAATGGTGGGCCCGCGCCTCGCGTGGCCTCCACTCCGCCGCAGACCTGCTGGCCGTCAACGAGGTGCCCGCGCTGTGAGTGAACTCGTCGACGAAACGCCGCCGCTGACTGTGCTGTATGACGGCGCGTGCCCGTTGTGCCGGCGCGAGATCGGCGTCTACCGCAAGCTCGAATCGACGACGCCGCTGTGCTTTGCCGATGTCAGCGACGCTGCGGCGCCGCTACCGCCGGGCAGCACGCGCGAGCAACTGCTGGCGCGCTTTCACGTGCGCAATCACGACGGCGAGCTGCTCAGCGGCGCGCAGGCGTTCCTCGCGCTGTGGGCGGTGCTGCCCGGCTGGCGCTGGCTGGCGCGGGCGGGACGCCTGCCGGGCGTGGCCTGGGCGATGGAGCGCGCCTACGGCTTTTTCCTGCGCTGGCGGCCGGCGCTGCAGCGCTGGGTCTCGCGCCTGGACCGGCTGGATCGCCAGGATGCAACCCGCTGACCTCAACCCCCTGAACCGGAAGTCCACTCCATGACCTCGACCGTCCTCATCACCGGTGCCAGCGGCGGCATCGGCCGCACCCTGGCTCGTCAGCTGCATGCGCGGGGCTGCCGCGTCGCCGTGGCCGGGCGCGATGCCAGCCGCCTGGCCGACGTGGACGCCTCCGTTCGCATCGCCGCCGACACCACCACGCCCGAAGGTGCCGCGCTCGCCATCGCCGCCTGCCAGGAAGCCTTCGGCGCCGCGCCGGCCTGGCTGGCGCACTGCGTGGGCAGCACGCTGATCGCGCCGCTGCACCGTACCCGCGTGGAAGCCTATCGCGAGGTGATGCGCGTCAACCTCGACAGCGCGGTGTTCATGCTGCAGGCCTGGATCGCGGCACTGCAAGGCGGGTCCGGTTCGGCGGTGTTCGCGAGTTCGGTGGTCGCGCGAATCGGCGTGGCCAATCACGAAGCCATCGCCGCGGCCAAGGGCGGCGTCGAAGCCCTGGTGCGCAGCGCCGCGGCCACCTACGCATCGCAAGGCCTGCGCGTGAACGCCGTCGCACCGGGCATGACGGACACGCCGATGACGGCCGGCATGCTCAAGGTGCCCGCCATGCGCGAGGGCGCCTCGCGTCAGTACCCGCTGGGCGGCGTGCAGACGGCCGATCAGGTGGCCGACGTGATGGCCTGGCTGCTCGGCGACGGCGCGGCGCGCCTGACCGGCCAGGTGATTGCGGTCGACGGCGGTTTCACCACCGTCCGTCCGCTCGTGAGGTAGCTGCGCCATGGCGGTGGCGACTCCCGAGAGTGGCGGCCTGCCAGCCGGGGAATCCAGCACGACGCCCACGCTGCGCGCAGCACTTTTGCGGCTGGGCCGGCGGTTCAGGGCGCTGGCCTGCCTGGTCCCACTGGGCTTGGGACTCCCGCTGGCGCCGGCGCTTGCTGCGGGTGGGCCCGCGGCAACGCCACAGTCGATCACGGCGGCTGCAGCGCCGCTGCAACCCGGCGACATCGTGCTCATACGCCACGCGATCGCGCCGGGCACAGGCGACCCGGCAACGTTCAAGCTCGACGACTGCGCCACGCAGCGCAACCTGGACGAGGCCGGTCGCGCGCAGGCGCGGCGCATCGGCCAGCAGCTGCGCACGCTGGGCGTGCCTGTCGTGGCGGTGTGGACCTCGCAATGGTGCCGTACCCGCGAGACCGCACGGCTGGCGTTCGACCAGCCGGCGCAGGACATGCCGGCCTTCAACTCCTTCTTCGAGGATGGTGCTGCCGGGCCGGGGCGCACCGCGGCGGCGCGCCTGGCGCTCGAACAGTGGTCCGGGCCGGGCCTGCTGGTGGTGGTGACGCACCAGGTGAACATCACCGGGCTGACCGGGCTTGTTCCGGCTTCGGGCGAAGCCATCGTGCTGCGTCGACGTGCGGGCGCGCTGGAAGTGCTGCGCCGGCTGCCGGCGCCGGCAGGATGAGCCGCGGGCGCACGGCCAATCGCTCTGCACGAGCTTGCACCACCCAACGACCTGGAGGTCATCATGAATCTGTTCACCAAGCTTCCCGGCTTCGTGCGAACCGCGCCGGGATTGGAGCAGCGCATCTGGCGACGCCTGCCCGCCATCCTGCTGTGGGGCACGCTGCTGCCGCTGTTGCTCGCCGGCGTGAGTCACGCACTGGCCCCGGCCGTGCCCCCGTCCGGCGCGGACCAAAGCGCGGTGCTGTTGTGGGACTTCACGATGGTCGGCGTCGTCGTGTTCCACTGGACGATGGTGCTGACGGTCGCGCTGGGTTGCTTCATCGTCAGGGTGATGAAGGGGCCAGCGTACGTCGCCGATGCCTACGTACTTCCGTTGCGTCCCGATGGCGCGCTGGACGCCCACACTGCAAAGTCGTGAGCGATGCCCGAGAAACGGGCGGCGCGACTCGTTCGCCCGCCGGCCCCTCCTTCAGCCGCGCGCCGCGGCGGACAGAGCGCTGTTGCTCAGGGTCGCGGTGCGTCGAGCACTCGACCCTTGGCAACGAGTTCGTCGATGCGCGCCATGACCAACCGGCCGCTCGGCGAGTACGGATCGAATTCCGGCCAGGCGATCTTCGTCTGCGGGTCGACGTCGGAAAGGCGGACGTGCGCCATGGACCAATCGCCATAGCGCCGCTCGGTGATGCTCTCGCAATGGATCAACTCGAGATCCTTGTGGCGCCGGTCCGCATGAATGCGCGCATACAGGCTCGTCACCTTGCTGCGTTCCCCCTCCAGCACCTGGAGGAAAACGCCTTGCCCCTGGCACAGCACGCCGGTCACGCCGTTCTGCGCGTTCCAGGCGTGCGCCGTGCGCAGGATCGATTCGGTCAGCGCGCCGGTCTGGGGGCCGACCGCTTTGCTCAAGTAGATGAGACGGATCATCATGGTGCCGGAGGATAGCCAATTCAGTCGCGGCCCGTCGCGGCCGAACTTGGGAACACAGGTCATTACCGAGGCTACTCGGGTCCTCCAATCGTCCCCCGTCGCTCCGGTCGCGCCGAGTTTCCGTCGCGCAGCCTCGCTACCGAGCATGGCGAGCTGCCGCAAGGGCTGACGGTGCGCCTGCGCCTGCGCCTGCGGCGCCGGGAGGCGAGCGCCGAGCTCGACCTCGGCGACGCGGCGCGCTTCTACCCCAGCGACGCCGCGCTCGCAGGCTGGCGCGAGGCGGCGAGCGAGGGGGAGGCGAGGGTGGTGTACGAGTAGGGGGCTGGGGACCGATGTTCGCGTCAGCGGCGGCCTGCAGGTAGCCACCCGAAGGCAGGCACCACTTGGTGCAGCAGCATGCGGCCAGCTTCATCGACCGCACCGAGGCCAGCACCGGCTCGGAGCTGCCGCGCAACATCCAAGGTCGAGTTCGACGCCTTCCTCGAATGCGGCATCCTGGCCCACGGCTTCCTGAAGCCGCGCTGCGGCGCGTGCGGGCATGACAAGCTGCTGGCCTTCCGCTGCAAACGCCGCGGGTTCTGCCCGTCATGCGGGGCACGCCGCATGTCACACACGGCGACGCATCTGGTGGACCAGGTCATTCCGCATGTGCCGGTGCGGCAATGGGTGCTGCCGCTGCCGATCCCGCTGCACGTGCTGCCGGCCGCGCAGCCCGATGGCGACGGCGAGGAGGCACGCACCCTGCGACCACTGCAGGCTGCGGCCATCACTTACCGCATCGCCTTCGGGCCCCGCGCCGGGCAGAAGGTGCTGACCTTGCACGGCGGGATGCCGCGCGAGGCTGCAGCGCGCCAGCCCTGTGCGCCGACATCGACGGGTTCAGCCTGCACGCCGCGCTGCGGGTCGAAGCACACGACCGCAAGCGGCTGGAGCAGCTGTGCCGCTACATCACGCGGCCGCCTTGCAGGCCGCGCCCGGCCAGTGGCCGGGCCCTTCGCGAGGCACAAACAGTCCACTGGACTGTTCGTGTCCGAGCTCAGCGCTGTCCGACGAACGGGTACAGCTCAACGCTGCGGGGCAGGTGGAGCTCAAGCTCAAGGCGCCGAGGCGCGACGGCACCACGCACCTGGTGATGAGCCCGCTCGAATGCATGCAGCGGCTGGCGGCGCTGGTCCCTCGGCCGAGGCTGCACCTGATCAGGTTTGGTGCCCGCCTCAACTTCGCTGCGCGAAGTGAGCGGACCCCGCTGCGCGAACATGGGTGCCGGCACCGAACGCGAAGCTGCGGCCTCTGGTGGTGCCGCAGGGGCCCCACGTGGAAGAGCAGGCCACCGAAGTCGCAGTTGCCGGCGAGTGCGAAGTGCAGCCTGTCCAGCCACGGCCGCACCGCCTGGGTTGGGGCGGGTTGCTCAGGGGGGTCTTAGCACCGACATCACCTGAGTACAAGTGAGTCTTAGCTGAAGCTTCGCTTTCGACATGGACATGCAGCACTGCCCGAACTGCGGCGGCGGGGAGCTCAAGATCATCGCGGCCATCCTCGTGCGGCAGGTCATCGAGAAGATCCTCACCCACCTGGGGCTGAGTGTGGACGCGGGGCCGTCCCCGCGGACGGCCTCGCGCCTCACGAAGGGCCCGGAGCTCTGCGGGCGCGGCCTGCAAAGGCGGATCCGCAGCCGCCGCCCAGGGGCCGGGCGCGCGAGGCGGGGCGGTGCATTGCCACCTGAGCCGCGCCTGACGTCACAACCACCTCGCCCCAGACCCTCAGGCTGCGCTGCCAGCGACAGCCGGGATGGCGCCGCGCCGCATGCCGGCTCGATGCCCATAGATTCAGCGTCAACCCTGCCACCAGGGCTCAGCGAGCCCCAAGCGAACCGTCAGGGGCAGGCCGCATCACGACAAGACGAGGTCGCAGACGTCCCGTCAGTTCCAAGCCATCCAGGCCGGTTTCGGCCGGCTACCCATGAGTCAGTCGGGCTTTCCAGAGACCGTTTGAACCTATGTGCTACCTGGTCGCGCAGAGCGGCAGCGCCGGGGCCGGGCGATGGCTGGGCTATCGGCGCAACGTCGTGCAAGACTACCGGCGCGTCTTCGGCGACGAGCCGGGTCGCATCCAGGGCGTCGGGGTCATGACCGACAGCGACGACCTCGGCACGCACTCCGAGGCGTGGTACGCCGACATCTCGCTTCGCTGATCCGCGCGCGCCGTCAACGAACCCGGTTTCCGCATGCTCACCCGACGATCGCTCGCCCTGCTCCCCCTTGCCGCCGCCGCGCTGCTGGCCGCCTGCGCCCGCGCCGAGGACGCGCCCGACGCGCTGATCCTGCGCATGTCCACCGACGTGCTCGACTCGATCCGCGCCGACGAGGCGATCCGTCAAGGCGACCTGCGCAGGGTCATCGTCCTGGTCGACGAGAAGGTCATGCCCAACGTCAACTTCCAGCGCACGACGGCGACGGCGCTCGGGCGCTACTGGCGCCAGGCCACGCCCGAGCAGCAGTCGAGGCTGCAGCAGGAGTTCAAGCTGCTGCTGATCCGCAGCTACGCGGGCGCGCTGATGCAGGTCGAGGACCAGACGGTGCAGCTCAAGCCGATGCGCGCCGAGCCTGGCGAAGACGAGGTCGTCGTGCGCACCGAAGTGCGCGGCAAGGGCGCGCCGATCGAGCTCGACTACCGACTCGAGCGCTCCAGCGGCACGTGAGAGATCTACGACGTCAACGTGCTCGGCCTGTGGCTGGCGGAGAACTGCCGCAGCGTCTTCGCGCAGGACATCGGCGCGGTCGGCATCGACGGGCTGATCGCCAAGCTGGGCGAGCGCAATCGGGCTGCGGCGGCAAAGACCTGAGTGGGGCGACGCGCGGAAGGCGGCCGCCGCGCAGGCCAAGCCGCTCGGTGCCGTTGCTGGCTCGATCGCGAGCCCGTCACCAGAAGATGTACCACCCCTCCGTCACTGTCAGCCATGTCATGAAGCCAAGTGCAAGCAGGTCCCAGTTGCTCCGCTGGCCGAGTTGGCTGCTCGGCCTCAATAACGCCACCGACGCTCCCACCAGCGCGCCGAACCTGGCCACGGGGTTGCCGCCTTGCGCTGCCGCCCACGCGAGCGTGCCGCTCAGGTCGCCCGCGTCCACGCGATCGGCGGCCATCAGCGCGATGTGTTCAGCTTCAAGGATCGATTGGTGGCGGCGCTTCAGTTCGGCCGCGCTTGCGGCCATAGCACGCTCCCAGGTCCTGGTCGCGCCGGCCACGTCGCTGGCCTTGGCCTGTGCTTGGGCGATCGCATGTAGCGCATAGGCCTTGTCGGAAGCGTCTGTAATAGTTGCGGCGGTCTGCAGTGCCAGCTCGCGCGTTTGCGCAGCAGCACCCGCTGCGTCGCCGGCCTCGGCGCGTTCCTCGGCGATCGCACGCAGCGCCCATGCCTTGCCGGAAGCGTCCGCGCTGATGTCGGCGGTCTGCAGTGCCCCCGACACGTCACCCGCTTCACCTGTAGCTCGGCGATCGCAACAAAGCGTAGGCCTTGCGGGAAGGGTCCGCGATAGTGGCGGCGGTCTGCAGCGCCAGCTCGCGCGTGTGTGCAGCACCTGATGTGGCCCCGGCTTTCGCCTGTGCCTCGGCAATCTCACGCAGGGCGTCGGCCTTGTAGGAAGCGTCCGCGATGGTGGCGGCGGTCTGCAGTGCCTCCGAAATGTCACCGGCCTTGGCCTGTTCCTTGGCGATCGCATAGAGGGCGTCGGCCTTGCGGGAAGCTGCCCCAATGGTGGCGGCGGTCTGCAGCGCCCCCGACACGTCACCTGCCTTCGCCTGCAACTCGGCGATCGCACGCAGCGCATAGGCCTTGTCGGAAGCGTCCGCTATAGTTGCTGCGGTCTGCAGCGCCAGCTCGCGCGTTTGCGCAGCACCCGCCGCGTCGCCGGCCTTGGCGCGTTCCTCGGCAATCGCACGCAGGGCGCGAGTCTTGTCCCAACCGTTGGGAACGGTCGCGGCAGTCTGCAGCGCGCCCGAGAAGTCCCCCGACTTTGCCTGTTCCCTGGCGATCGAATAGAGGGCCTTGTGAAGCTTCGTGCAGGCGGCGGTCCGCAATGCTCCCGAAAAGTCACCCGCCTTCGCCTGCTGCTCGGCGATCGCTGCAACGCGTCGGCCTTGTCCGACGCGGTCTCGATGCTGTCAACGGTCCCAAACGCCCCCGCTATTTCGCCGGCCTTGGCCTGTGCCTCGGCGATCGCACGCAGGGCGCGTGCCCTTTCTTCAGCGTCCTCGAAGGCGGAGACGACCTTGAGCGCCTGCTCGCGCGTCCGCGCAGCACCAGCGACATCGCCAGCCTTGGCCTGTGTGTCTGCTATCGCGAACAGAGCGCTGGCTTTCACGGGAGCATGGGCAATGGTGCCGGCGGTCTCTTGTGCAACGGAGACGTCGCCTGCCCGGGCCTGTTTCTGGGCAATCACATAGCTGGCTTCTATCCGCGAGTCAGCGTTCAAGACGGTGGCGGCGGTATTCACCGCCCCCGAGACGTCCCCAGCCATGGCCTGCAGCACGGCGATCTCACCCAGGGTGGCGTCCTTGGCGGAAGCGTCAGCGATGGCAGCTGCGGTCTTCAGCGCCTCCGGCACATCCTGGGCAACCACCTGCCAGCCCGCAATCAACCACAGCGCCAAGTCTTTGTCTTCGAGTTCAGCGGCTGCCGCTCGGGCCTCCAAGAGGACCTGGCGAGCTTCGGCGAGACGATCGACGGACTTGGGCGCGGGGGCTGGCGCGGCGCAGCCGGCGACGAGCACCGCCATCACCACCGCGCCACGCCATTTCGACAGGATGTGATTCAAGATCACGGCGCACTGCTGTCCGGTTAAATGAGCCATGCCGAAGCTGAGATCAAGCATTGGCGCGGGTTGTAGGCTGATTTCGTTTGGTGCCGACTTGAACTTCGATTACCGAGAACCGCGTACTTTCCGGGCTGACTGCCTCGAGGAGCGCGCGTGTAATGCTGGCAAGACCTTGTTCGCGCAAGTCATGGAGTTCGTGCCATGGACCAGCTTCGCGCGCATCGTGCAGCGCCGCGGCGGCAACGCGGGCGTGCGCACGCTGTCCTGTGCCGAGCAGTTCCGTGCCATGGCCTTCGCGCAGCTGACCTGGCGCGAGAGTCTGCGCGACATCGAGGCCAGCCTGTCGGCCAATGCCAGCAAGCTGTACGCGATGGGCTTTCGCTCGGCGGTCAAGCGCTCCACGCTGGCCGATGCCAACGAGTCGCGCGACTGGCGCATCTGGGCGGACCTGGCGGCCCTGCTGATCCGGCGTGCGCGCAAGCTGTACGCGAGCGATTCGCTCGGCGTGGATCTGGACAACACGGTCTATGCGCTGGACTCCAGCACCATCGATCTGTGCCTGAGTCTGTTCGAGTGGGCGCCGTTTCGTTCGACCAAGGCGGCGATCAAGCTGCACACGCTGCTGGACCTGCGCGGGGCGATCCCCGCGTTCATCCACATCAGCGACGGCAAGCTGCACGACGTGAACGTGCTGGACCTGCTGGCCTTCGAGGCCGGCGCGTTCTACGTGATGGATCGCGGCTACGTGGACTTCGCGCGGCTGCACGCATTGCATCAGGCCGGCGCCTTCTTCGTCACGCGCGCGAAGTCGCCGATGGATGCCCGGCGTGTGTACTCGGCCCCCACCGACCGCAGCACCGGCATCATCAGCGACCAGCGGGTCATGCTCAACGGGCACTACTCGGCGAAGAAGTATCCCGAGCACCTGCGCCGCGTCCGGTTCAAGGATCCCGAGTCGGGCAAGACGCTGATCTTCCTGACCAACAACACGGCGCTGCCGGCGCTGACGATCGCCGCGCTGTACAAGAGCCGCTGGCAGGTCGAGCTGTTCTTCAAGTGGATCAAGCAGCACCTGCGCATCAAGAAGTTTCTCGGCAACAGCGAGAACGCCGTGAAGACGCAGGTCTGGTGCGCCGTGGCCACCTACGTGCTCATCGCCATCGTCAAGAAGGAGCTTCAACTCGATGCCTCGCTCTACACATGTCTACAGATCCTGTCGGTGTCGGTGTTCGAGAAAACCGAGGTTTCATGCGCCTTGCAGCCCGATGCATCCCAGATTCGAATCGCCTGACCCCGCTAACCAGTTGAGTTTGTTCAAGATTTAACCGGACAGCAGTGATCACGGCGCTACATGCTCGCGGAGGCCGCCGCAGTCAATCGGCCTCTGCGCACGCCAGGCGGCGAGCCGGCGTTCCAGATCGCCGCGCTGCGCGCGCGACAGCCGCGCCACCATCTCGTCGCGGTTGCTTTCGAGCTTGGTGCGCAATTCGCCCGGCTCCATCTTCGGGATCGCCAGGCTGTACCAGAACGCCGCTTCCAGCGGGTCGAACGCGACGCCGCGCGCGTTCTTGTACATGTGGCCGAGATCGATCTGCCCGTTGGTCGAACCCAGCTCCGCCGCGCGTCGATACCAGCGCGCGGCCGTGGCCATGTCCACCGGCACGCCGTGCCCGCCCTGGTAGTGGATGCCGAGGGTCACGGCGGAGGGCGCATTCCCGCGCTCGGCGGCGGCTGTGTACCACTTGAGGGCCGCCTCGACGTCGGGCGGCGTACCTTGGCCACGTTCCAGCATGTCTGCCAGATCGTCCATTGCAAGCGTGTCGCCGCTCTCGGCCGCCTTGCGCATCCAGCGCAGAGCCGCCTGCTGGTCGCGTACGGTGCCGAGGCCGCGCCTCAGCGATTCTCCGGCGTATCGTTGCGCCCGCACTGACCCATGCTCGGAGGCCGTCATGGCATGCGCATAGGCCAGGCCGATATCACGCCGGACGCCCACGCCATTGAACAGGCGATACGCCATCTCGACGATCGACGGCACATGTCCGCCACGCGCGGCGCGCGAGAGCCAGATCGTGGCTTGCACCTCGTCGCGCTGCACGCCGGTGCCATTGGCGTAGAGCACGGCAAGGTTGGAGGCGGCCAGCGCGATGCCCTGCTCGGCCGCGAGGCGGGTCCAGCGGATGCCCTGCTCCACATCGCGCGGCACCTGCTTGCCCGCCAAGTACAGGCCCCCCAACTGCGCCTGCGCCATGCCGTCGCCGCGCTGGGCACCCTCGACCCACAGGCGGATCGCCGCCTGCAGATCCTTGTGGGTGCCCCAGCCCTCGTAGTGCATCATGCCGAGCCAGAAGTCCGCCCTTCCGTCGCCCTGCGCGGCCAGGGGCTCGAGCATCTGGCGCGCGGTGGCGTAGTCCTCGCGCCGCAAAGCGCTGACGGCGTCGTCGATGGGTTCGGCGTACGCGCAGCAGGCCCAGGCCATCAGCAGTGCGCCGAGGCCGACACGCCGCGCCACTGCGCGCCATTGGCCCGCGAGCGAGAGCTGCGCTGTCCGTTTCACCACGGCCCCTGCATGTGCCGCAACGCGCTGCGCACGATCGCTTCGCTCGCGCGCCCGATCTCGGTTCCAAACTGCTGCAATCGGTCCTTGCCGCACCAGGCGTCCTGCGTCTTCGCGACCGGCCGCTCGTCGGCGCGCAACTGGAGCAGGCGGCGTGAAACGAGCCCTGGGTCGTCGGCGGTCAGATCGTTGACATAGAGGATCACGGCGTCGAACATCTGGCGCTTGCCGGCCAGATCGATCACGGCGACGCGCATCGCCATCTCCAGGCAGAAGTGCTCGGCGTCGCGGCAGGCCACGACCTGCAGCTGCTGTGGCGCGAACTCGACGGCGATGTTGAAGTCGATCTGGTCGGCCTGGGTCGGAACCGGTCCGCGGCCGCGATCCGCCTCCCCCGGCCGCCTGCAGGCGCGGCCGGCGCCTTCGCGCACGGCGTTGCCGAACTCCTCGGCTGCCGGCTCGGTTGCAAGTTCGGCCAGGCAAGGTCGCCACGCTTCGGCCTGGGCGGCGGCGGCGCGTGAATTGGCCGCATCGGCGCCAAGCTTGCCGCCTAGCATGAGGAGATTGAACACGGCGGCCGCCGGACCGGGCGCCGCCACGTAGGGCGGCATGGGCGCCGGCGCCGGCTGGCGATTGGCGGCAGTGACGGCGAAAGCCTTGGGCACGACTCCGGTGATCAGGCCTTCGCCGCGCAGGTCGAGCGCGACAAGCGGCATGTCGTAGGGCGTCACGGGCGAGAACTGCTGCGCCGCTTCGCCTGGCGCGACGCTCGGGAGCTCGGTGCGGCGATCCGACACCGAGATGTCGGAGCACACGCGGATCAGGTCGTGCGACTCGTCGGCACCGCCCGTGCACGCGATCGACAGCGTGCCGCCGTAGACCGACGCGGCGTCTGGCGGGACGCGCAGCAGAAAGCCCTCGAGAGGCTCGAAGCTGTGGGGCGCAGCAGCGGCATAGACGAAGAAACTCTGTGGCGCAGCCCGCGTCGCCCCGCGCAGCGACTCCGGGCCATGACGCACCAAGCGCCCGAACCGCGCCGACGGCGCGTGATATGCGACGGCGGGAGGGTTCTGGTCGAGCCCGGGCGGCAGGACCAGCAGGAAGTGGCTGCCGGGCTCCAATGCGAGCCTGACCCAGACCGCGGCTTCACCACCCGCAGCCCCTACGACCGTCGGGCTGAGCAACACTGGAGGATCGGTCGAGTCCAGGCGCGCCGAATACAGCTTCAGCGCCGCGAGTGCGTCCCGTGGCTTGCCGTCGACCGTCAACGACAACTGCAACAGCACCGGCACCGACACCGGCACCGGCACCGGCACCGGCGCGGCGGCGACGGAACTTTCTACCTCATGCTCGGAGGGCTCGGCAGCGCCGGCCGCGGTGGCAAGCACGAGCGCGGCCGCGCATAAGGCGCCGCAACCAACCCGCCGAGCCCTCATGCCGATTCGCGGGAGCACGAAATGCCTCGCCAAAGCAAAACATGTGGGCAGCGCAAGCCCACCCCACAAGGATCCACCATGAGAGCAAGCCTACGTGCGCCCTGAATTCGCAGATTGACTCGAATCAACGCAGAGCGCTCGGCCCCTTGGAGCCTCGACCACGCCCGGCTGCCCTACCCGGCCAGCCACGCTCTGAACGCCGCCGCCCGCTCCTGGCTGACGATCTCCGGTCCGGCGCCCGCCGGCCGCAGTTCCACCTTCAACCGCCCCTTCCCCGCGGGTGCGAAGCTGGCGACCGCTCCGGCGGCGAGGATCACCTGGCGGTTCGCGCGAAAGAAGCGCGCCGGGTCGAGCGCCGCTTCCAACTTCGGCCAGCGGCGTCTCGAGCAGGTAGCGCTCGCCGGCCGAATCGACGGCGAAGCTGAGCTTGTCCACCGAGACGAGGTAGGCGACCTGCTCCACGCCCAGCGCATGGAACTGCGTCCCCTTGCGGCCGACGAGGCGCTGGCGCCAGCGCAGCGCCGCGGGCTGCAGGCCGCCCGGCCCGAATTTCCCGCAACAGCAGCGCCGCGATGTCTGTGCCGAGGGATCGCCGCAATCGCTCGGCCTTGTGCAGCGCCTGCGCGAGCGCGTCGTCGGCCATGGGCTTGAGCAGGTAGTCGATCGCCAGTGCGCGAAAGGCGTCGATCGCGAAGCGGTCGAAAGCCGTAGTGAAGATCGTCGGCAACGCGAGCGTGCCGTCGGCGAAGAGGTCGAGCGACAAGCCATCGGCGAGCTGGATGTCGAGCAGCAGCAGGTCAGGCGGCGGATGCGCGGCGAGCCAGGCCTTCGTGCCGCGCACGCTGTCGGCATGGCCCGCGACGACGAACTGCGGCGCGACGCGCGCCAGCGACAGCGTGAGCCGTTCGCGCGCCGGGGGCTCGTCCTCGGCGATGAAGGCGCGCACGGTTCCGTTCATGTGACCCCCAGGCGCCTGCGGCGCCGCTTCCCGAGGGGGCGCGAGCCGGCCTGGGGCGGCCCGGCGCCGGCTCATGCCGCAGTCACCAACGGCACCCGCACCTCGAAGTCCCGGCCAGGGCGCGACAGCGTCAGCTCCCGCCCGGTCAGCAAGCGGCAGCGCTCGTCCAGATTCGCCAGCCCGGCGCCGGCCGAGGGCAGCGCGCTCAGCCGCGGCCGCACCGAGTTGCCGACGCTGACAAAGGCATCGTGCTCACCCAGCGCCAGCCGTGCCGGCAGCGGCTCGGCGGCGCTGGCCTCGTTGTGCTTGACGGCGTTCTCGATTAGCCCCTGCAGCCCCAACGGCGCGATAAGCCAGCGCGGCGCCGCGGCCTGCAGAGCATCGGCGCCGACGAGCGGCATCGCGTCGCCGAAGCGCAGTTCGAGCAGGCGGCGGTAACGGCGCACGAAGGCCAGTTCGTCGGCCAGCGGCACGAGGTCGCGCTGCCGGCTCTCGAGCACGTAGCGATACACCTCGGCGAGCGTGTCGCAGAACTCGCGCGCGCCAAGCTGCTGGCGTTCAGCTGCAAACGCCGCGGCTTTTGCCCGTCGTGCGGCGTGCGGCGCATGGCGCAGACAGCGGCTCATCTGGTGGACCAGGTCATTCCGCATGTGCCGGTGCGGCAATGGGTGCTGCCGCTGCCGATCCCGCTGCACGTGCTGCTGGCCGCGCAGCCCGATGGCGACGGCGAGGAGGCACGCACCCTGCGGCCACTGCAGGCTGCGGCCATCACCTACCGCATCGCCTTCGGGCCCCGCGCCGGGCAGAAGGTGCTGACCTTGCACGGCGGGATGCCGCGCGAGACCACAGCACGCCAGCCGCTGTGCGCCGACATCGACGGGTTCAGCCTGCACGCCGCGGTGCGGGTCGAAGCACACGACCGCAAGCGGCTGGAGCAGCTGTGCCGCTACATCACGCGGCCGCCTTGCAGGCCGCGCCCGGCCAGTGGCCGGGCCCTTCGCGAGGCACAAACAGTCCACTGGACTGTTCGTGTCCGAGCTCAGCGCTGTCCGACGAACGGGTACAGCGCAACGCTGCGGGGCAGGTGGAACGCAGGCTCGAGACACCGTAGCGCGACGGTACGACGTACTTGGTGATGAGCCCGCTCGAATGCATGCAGCGGCTGGCGGCGCTGGTCCCTCGGCCGAGGCTGCAATCTGGGCGCAAAGTGCAGCTGGGTTCGGCGGATTGAAGTGCTGGAAGGATGCCGATCTGAACAGAGCGGCGTTCGACGATGGGCCGGCGCGCAGGGGCGCCGGCGCCGCACACCCCCTGACCGCGGACCGAGGTCCCGCTCGGGCACAATCGCCGGGTGGCCCGCACGGTCACGCTCGCCCTTCGCGACGGGCGCGTGTCCTTGACTTCCCATGCCGAGCGAAGACCTCCCAGAGACGCTGTCACGTCGAGACCGCTGGCGCATTGGATGGATCGTGGCCGCGCTCGTGCTGGCGCTGCTGTGGGCCATCTGGCAGTTCCTGCACAGTGCGACACCGCGGCACATCGTGCTCGCTTCGGGCGTCGCCGATGGCGTGCCGCACGAACTCGCGCAACGCTACCGGGAGATCCTCGCCCGCGATGGCGTGACGGTCGAGGAGCGGCTCACGGCAGGCGCCGCCGAAAACGCTGCACTGCTGCACGACCCGACCTCGGGCGTGGATGTGGCCTTCCTCGCGGGCGGCGTGTCGAGCCCCGACCAGGCGAAGAACCTGGTCATGATCGCCAGCCTGTACTACGAGCCGATCTGGATCTTCATCCGCCGCGATGCAGCGATCGCGAGCGTCGACCAGCTGCGGCATCGGCGCATCGCGATCGGCGCGCCCGGCAGCGGCACGCGCGCCCTCGTCGAGCCCTTGCTCGCGGTCAACGGCCTGAATGCGCTGAACACCGAACTGCCGTCGCTCGGCCACGTCGCGGCGCTGCGCGCGCTGCAGGCTGGCGAGGTCGATGCCGCGTTCTTCAGCGGCACCGCGCGGTCGCCGGCGATCTGGCAGGCCTTGCTCGACCCTCGGCTCCTGCTCGTGAGCACGGCGCGGGCCGAGGCCTACGAGCGGCGCTATGCCCACCTGTCGAGGCTGACACTGCCGCCCGGCACGATCGACCTCGCCCGCAACATCCCGGCGCAGGACGTCAAGCTGATCGCCACCGAAACCATGCTCGTCGCGCGCGAGGATCTTGCGAGCCCGATCGTGCACCTGCTGCTCGATGCGGCACGCGAGCTCCACGCAGGGCAGGGCTTCTTCGAAAGGCCGCGCGAGTTTCCGAACACCGACCCGGTGGACCTGCCGGTCTCGAGCGACGCCGACCGCCACCACCGCTTCGGCCCCAGCCTGCTCAACCGCGTGCTGCCTTTCTGGGCGGCGACGCTCGCCGAGCGGGTGATCGTCGTCGTGCTGCCGCTGGTCGTGATCATGGTGCCGCTGATCAACCTGCTGCCGCAGCTCCTGCGCTGGCGCGAGCGCTCGCGCGTCTATCGCTGGTACGGGGAGCTGACCCTGCTCGAGCGCGACGTGGCCGCACGCACCGGCAGCCTGCCGATCGAGCGCTGGCTGGCCGATCTCGACCGCATCGAGCGCGCGGTCGAGCAACTGCGCACGCCGACACGCTTCGCGAGCGAACGCTACACGCTGCGCGAACACATCGGCCTCGCGCGACGGGCGGTGCTCGCCAGGGCCGGGGCCGCAGCCGCATCGGCGAGCGATACCGAGGGGCAAGGCCAGCGCGGCTGATCCGGCCGGCGCGCTGGCGCTATCCTCGCCCAGCGCAACCGGTCCCCGGGCACCACACCGCCCGGCGCACCAGCGGGCCCCCCGTCGCACAAGCGACATCCGCCACGCCCGAGCACGAGAGTGGACCCGGCGCCGACCGCTTTGCCGGCGGCCTGCGCCTGACGGTGCAGCAGTTGTGGAAACTGGCCGGTGCGCGCTGCCGCTTTGACAAGTACCTCGAGGTCGAGGTCAGCGGTCGTGCGCCGCCGGTGGCCGAAGTGCTGCGCGAGTTTCCGTCGCGCAGCCTCGCCACCGAACATGGCGACCTGCCGCAAGCCCTGACGGTGCGCCTGCGCCTCGGCGCTGGGAGGCGAGCGCCGAACTCGACCTCGGCGAGGCCGTGCGCTTCTACCCCACCGATGCCGCGCTCGCGCGCTGGGGCGAGGCGGCGATGCAGCGGTTCCGGTCGGCGGTGCAACGCGATGCGGCGGCCTGGCGGTAACCACCCGAAGGACGGCACCCGCAGGCAGGCCGAAGGTGGGCGCCTGACCGGGCGATGGCGACGCCGTGCGTGCCTTGCGACCGTCCGGGCTCACCACCTTGGGAGCACCGCACTACCACACTGCAGCGCGGGGTGGAACTGCCTGCCGAGTCGGCAGGATGTCGGTGGCATCAGGACGACAACGGCGAAATGTCGTCACCTGAGCAGGCCGCGAGCAGCCTGCCTCACGTCGGGTGAGGAAAAGCGGAAGGCAGCACGATCCAGCACGTAGTGGATGAAGCTGGTCGCGAAACCCAGTGCCAGCAGCGCCGGCACGAATGGGGAGGAGCGCAGCCACAGCGCCGCCTGGCCGAAGATGCGGTCGGCAAAAGCGTATTCGTCGGACACAGCCTCCACCTCCAACACTGGCAGCAGAAGGGTCGAGACGATGGCGAGCACGAGCAGCACGGCCCAGCCGCGCCGGTTGATGGGCGCGAGCAGCCGTTGCCAATGCGCGCCATGCGCCTGTGATCCGCCGGAAGCAGCCAGCGAGGTAAGTCCCATCGCGGCGCTCCAATGCTGCACGCTCCAGAGCACGATGAAGACGAAGGGATCGAGTGCGAGCAAACCGAGGAGCACCATGGTCGAGACACCGAGGACGTAGGCAATGCGCGGCAGGGTTGGGCGCTGCGAGCGCAGTTCGAGGCGCAGCACCAGCGCGGTCACGATCACGACGATGACGCTGCTGCCGTAGCACAGCGCGCGTGCGAACTTATCGGACACGCCTGCTCCCAGCAGCGGGTCGATCCAGCGATCCTGGAACGCGATCGATCCAGCCAGCGCGTTCGCCAGCACCACGAAACCGCCACCCACGAGGAGTGCGAACCACCGATCGAGCCGCCGCGCACCGGCGTCCGACACTCGTCCCGCGCGCGCGCGGTACAGGCTGAGCAGCCCGAAGTGCTGCGCGGCAAAGTGGTAACTCACCAGCAGGTAATCCAGGATGGCGAGCCAGACGACGCGCTCGGCCAGCGGCATCGGTAGCACGCTCTCGGGCGCCAGCAGCACGGCGAAGCAGGCGACGGTGATGGCCAACGGTGCCACGACGAAGCGCAGTCGCTGCGTCGCGAGCAGGGCGTGGTAGGCAGGGGTCGCGTAGGCCAGCCAAGCCGATGCGACGCGGTGGCCGAACCACAGAGGCACTGCGAGGACGAAGAACAGCGTGTCCACCGATGTGGCGCGAATGTCGTCATCGCTCCACCCCAGCAGAAGGACCAGCGGGGCCAGCCACAGCGTATTCAGGATCCAGACGAGGTCCCAGGTCGGGCTCTTGATCCACCGCACGGGGGCGCTGCAGGGTGGCGCATCGGCGCGGTCTGACACTGCCGCGACCTGCGCATGGGTCTGGGGCGACGCAATGGAACGGGGGTGCATATGTTGCATTGCCAGAAGCAACTGGCTTGCGAGCTGCATTCTGCCTACAACTGCAAGTTGGCAACAGTAACGCGTCTTGGGGCGGCTGCGACGCTTGACGAGGCCGATGACCCGAAGGCCGGGATCGAAGCCGCCCACGTCGGTCGGCGCGGACCCCAGTCGTGTTCCCTTCAGATGCCCGGAAAGCTGCCGCTGACGAGTGCTCGGTGATGGCTGCGACAGGCGGCGGCGAATGTCAGTTGAACCGCGCCATCAATTCGGATGACAGGTTTCGCGCGGCGAGTTTGATGAAGCGGCTATCAAGGCTCGGCTGCATTAAGGTGCGCCTAAGCTCACGGCACTATGCTGCAGCACGCGGGGGCCTGGGCTGCCCATCGGCACCCGTTCGTCTCCCACCCTCATGCGCCTGCTGATCCTAGAAGACGACCCCCAACTCGGCGAAGCGCTCGCGGTGGGACTGCGCCAGCTCGATCACGCGGTGGACTGGTTCCGCGACGGCGCGCAGGCCGACGCCGCGCTGGGCGGAGCGCCCTATGACGCGCTGGTGCTCGACCTGGGCCTGCCCGGCACCGACGGCATGACCTGGCTGCGCCGCTGGCGCCAGCGCGGCCAGACGCTGCCGGTGCTGATCCTGACTGCGCGCGACGGCGTCGAGCAGCGCATCGCCGGCCTGGATGCCGGCGCCGACGACTACCTGATCAAGCCCATCACCATCGACGAGCTGGCTGCACGGCTGCGCGCAATGCTGCGCCGCGCCTCGGGTCGCTCCCAGGCGGTATGGACCCATGGCGCTCTGTGCTACGAGCCTGCCGCCAAGCGGGTGCAATGGCAGGGCCAGCCCGTGGAGCTGACCGGGCGCGAACTGGCGCTGCTGGAGTTGCTGCTGCTGCACCCGCAGCGCGTGCTGTCGCGCGCGCAGCTGCAGGAGAAGCTCTATGACTGGAGCGGCGGCGAACCCGAAAGCAATGCGCTGGAGGTCTACGTGCACCACCTGCGGCGCAAGATCCACCCGGGCATCGTGCGCACCGTGCGTGGCGTCGGTTACGCACTCGGCGCCGCCGAAACGTTGTCATGAGCCTGCAACGCCGGCTATTGCTGTACCTGCTGATTGGTGCGCCGGTGGTCTGGGGGGTGGCGCTGCTGGTGTCTGCGCAGCGCGCACGGCAGGAGGTGAACGAGCTTTTCGACACCGAGATCATCCGCCTGGCGCTGCAGGTCCAGGCCACGCTGGTGGCCGCGGCCGCGCCGGGCCAGATACTGCCGACGCCTCCGTCGGCGGGCGAGGCCGATCTGCGCGACCTGGCCATCGCCGTGTGGGACCGCCAGGGCCAGCTGATGCTGGTCGACCGCGAAGGCGTGCAGCTGCCGCGCCGCGCCGATGCCACCGGTTTCGTCGATATGACGCTTGGCGGCGAGTCTTGGCGCGTGTACTACCTGCAATCACAGGATGGCGAGTGGCTGGTGGCCGCGGGGCAGCATGGCGACGAACGCGACGAACTGGTGCGGGACCTGGTAGGCAGCCAACTTCTGCCCTGGCTGCTGGTGCTGCCGGTGTTGCTGCTGGCCATAGCCTGGGCGGTGCGGCGCGCGCTGCAGCCGGTGCGCATGCTGACCTCCGAGCTGCAGGGCCGCAGTGCCGACGACCTGCGGCCGGTGCCGGTGGACCACGCGCCGCAGGAACTGCAGCCGATGCTGGTGGCCATGAACGGGCTGTTCACGCGCATCGAGTCCACACTGGAACACGAGCGCCGCTTCACCGCCGACGCTGCCCACGAGTTGCGCACGCCGCTGGCCGTGTTGCGCGCGCAGTGGGACGTGCTGCGCCGCGCGACCGGTGAAGACGAGCGCCGCCGCGCCGAGACGCAGCTCGACGCCGGCATGGACCGCATGGACCGGCTGGTGACGCAGATGCTGGCGCTTTCCCGTCTGGAATCGACCGACCGCCTGCCACCAGCCCAGGCGCTGCAGTGGACGCCGCTGGTCGAACAGGTCTTCAGCGACGTGCTGCCGCTGGCCGAACGCCGCCGCATCGAGCTCGATTGCGAATGGCCGGCTGCGGCCATGCCGCCGATGCCACTGCAGGGCGACCCCGACCTGATGACCGTGCTGCTGCGAAACCTGCTGGACAACGCAGTGCGCTATGCGCCCGAGGGCAGTAGCGTGCGCATGCGTTTTGGCGCCGATCGGCTGGCCATCGAGAACGACGGCGATGCGCTGCCGCCGGACGTGCTGGCCCAATTGGGCCAGCGCTTTCGCCGCGTCGATGGCCAGGCCGAAAGCGGCAGTGGGCTGGGCGTGTCGATCGTTCAGCGCATTGCGGCGCTGCATGCGCTCAACTTGCGCTATCGCGCGCGGGCCGATGGGCAAGGCGTGGTCGCGGAGCTCGTCAGGGAATGAGGTTTGGCCGCTCGAGCGGTCGTGTAGCCCATCAGCGTCTTGAGGCAGGTGCCGATGTCCTTGAAGTTGTCGCTGTTGATAGCAGCCGCTTCCGTGGCGGTGGCCGGCGCATCATTGACGATCGTCTTGCCACCGCTGGATGTGACCTTCATCATGCGATCGGATGGGTCGAACTGATACATCGCGGTCAGCCACGATGCCGTGCTGGACGTGATGGGTGAGAAGCAGGTCGAGTTGGCCACCGGCTGCGGGTCGGGCTGGCCATCGACGAACAACCGCACGATGGCGTCGTCGCAAATCTTGCCCTCCTGGTTGGCCAAATGGCCGGCCTTGAGCATGCCGCGATCGTGCGCCGCATCGCCCAGGTGCATCGTGCGCAATGGAGCGCGCGCCGTTCCGCGCGGCTCGGCTGCATGGGTTGTTGGTGTCGATCGGCCGCACTCGGGTGAAGACGCGCTTGCCGATGGCCGCCGTGACACTGGCAATGACTTGTGCATCCACGCCCTGCCACAGGGTGCGCCCGAAGCGGGACTCCGAGCCCTCCCACAGCGCTGCACCCACCTGTGCGACCGTGAATGCCGAGGCGATGCTCCGGTAGACATCCGGATTCCATGCGCCCGAGTCATCGGTTTCGACCCTTTGGTCGATGCGCGACCACCCGCAGTCCTGTGCCATGCCCACCGCCGAGGTGAAGCCCATGCACACCGGCAGCAGCATGCGAAGCCGCATCGCCTGCGGCCGAAGGAAACCTGAGGCGTTGCCGACGCCGCTCGTGTTCAGTCCGCCTTGATCTTCGCCAGCAGCGCGCGGACCTCGTCGCGCCGTCCAGCATCGGCAATCTGCCGGCCGGGCCGCGGCGGGGCCCGCAGCGCCCTTTCCAGGTAGGGCACGGCCTCATCGGCCTTCTTGGCCTCGACCAGGTATTCGGCGTAGAAGAAGTTCGGGTCGATGCCGTTGGGGTTGAGCGCCAGTGCCTTTTGCAGCATCTCCCTGGCCTTGACCTTGTCGCCAAAGCCCAGCGGCCAGCCCGGCACCTTGTAGTACAGCACGCCCAGGCTGTTGTAGGCCGAGCCGTCGAGCGCCTTGGCGTCGATCTGGATCGCCTGCTCGTAGTCGGACTTGGCCTGCTTGACGAGGTTCAGCGCGCCGATGCCGCCCTTCTCCGCGGCCCAGGAACTGAAGATGATGCCTTCCCAGATGAGCGGCTCGCTGCGCCCGGGGTGGGCCTCGGCCACCTTGCGGGCCTTGGCGCTGAGCGATTCGAAGCGCTTCTCGCGCTCGCCGGCTGGCGTCTGGTAGCGGATGACATCCCAGTCACGTTGCAGTTCGGCGACCGCATCGTCCACCGGGACAGCCCAGACGGCCAGCGGCCACAGGGCCAGGGTGAGCAGGATCTTCTTCATGTCGTGGTTCCGGGGGTTGCGGGTTGGATCGTGGTGGCCTGCAGGCTGCGGCGGTGTTTGACGAAGCTGCCGTCCATGCGTGCGCCGAGCAGGCCATTGAGCCGCACGCCCAGGCGCTCGGGGAAGCCGACGAAGGTCTCGGCGGCCTCGCTCTCGATCAGCGCCAGCAGCGCGGCGGCGACGATCTCGGGGCTGTCCATGGCCGTACCGGTGGCCTGGTTGTAGGCCTCGACCGCGACACCGTTGAAGCCGGTGCGCGTGCTGCGCGGGCCGAGGATCTGCACGCGCACGGACGTGTCGGCCAGTTCGCGACGCAAGGCCTCGGCAAAGCCGTGCAGCCCCGCCTTGCTGGCGCCGTACACGCTGAAGCCGGGCAGGCCGATGCGGCCCAGAGCGGAACCGACGAACACCACCTGTGCTCGCGGCAGGCGCAGCAGCTGTGGCAGCAACGCCTGTGTCAGACGCATCGGCGCCAGCAGGTTGGCCTGCAGCACCTGCTCCATCTGCAGCGGCGAGATCGACTGCAGCGCGCCAAAGCCGGGCATGCCGGAGGCATGCACCACGACATTGGCGCGCCAGTCGGCCGCAGCCTGGGCCACGCTTGCCGTAGCGCAGGCCTCGTTGAGGTCGGCGCGGTGCCAGGCCAGGCCGGCAGGCCCGGCCACGCCGCGCCCCACGCCCATCACTTGTGCACCGGCCTGGCGCAGCGCGCGCGCCATGGCCTGGCCGATGCCGCCGTTGGCACCGGTGAGCAGCACGCGGGCGTCTGCCGCCTTCATGCCGCCACCGCCTCGGCCTGCGGCAACGGCAGGCTGCGGAAGACGTCGCCATACAGGCGGAAGAAGGCGCGCGCCGCATGGACGATGTCGGCCTGGTCGCGCGGGTCGTCGATGCGCTCCATCAGACGCGCGAAATGCGCGGTGTGCTCCACGTCGAGCATGCCGTGCGAGCGCAGGTAGCTGAAGGCCGCATCGGGCAGCTGCAGCGGCGCCTGGATGGCGTCGGCCGCCATCAGCGCCAGCGACACGCTGGTGCCTTCGAGCACATGCACCATGCCGAAGAAGCCCAGCGGGTTGCGCCTCGCGATGGTGTCGTAGGCATAGGCCACCATCACCTCGGTGGCATGTCCCGGCGGGCCGTGGCGCACCGTTTCGGCATCGGCGCCGCAGGCGGCGATGTCGTCGAGGATCCACTCGTCGTGGCCGGCTTCCTCTTCGATGTACTCGTCCAGTGGGCCGCGCAGCCAGGCATGCCGCGGTGGCAAGGCGGACTTTGTCGCCTGCAGCAGCGGCACGGTGTGGCGCACATGGTGGTAGGCCTCGCGCAGGAAGGTGACGTAGCTCGGCAGTGAGACTTCGCCGCGCAGGCAGCCCTGGATGATCGGCGTGGCCAGCAGGCCCTGGCGCGCCTGGGCACTTTGTTGCAGCAATGTTTGATGGAAGCTCATGGTTGGGTTCAGTGGGTGGATTCGAGAGCCAGGCCGAGCGCGCCGGCATGGCGTTGTTGGATGGCGCTGCGCTGCGGCCGGCCGTTGGCCGTGGCCAGGCCGGTGCGCGCGTCGAAGTCGGCGCGACCACGTGTCCAGCGTGCCACGCGGGCGTAGTCGGGCAGCGTGGCATTGGCGGCATCGACGGCGGCCTGCAGCGCGTCATCGTCGGCATTGGCACGCGTTGGCCAGAGCACGGCCGACAGCGCCGGCTCGCCGTCACCGAAGACCACCGCCTGCAGCACGGCCGGGTGGCCGCGCAGCGCGGTCTCCACCCATTCGGGCGAGACGTTGCGGCCGAACGCGGTGATCAGCAGGTTCTTCTTGCGGCCGGAGACGTGCAGGTAGCCGTCCTCGTCGATGCGGCCGAGGTCGCCGCTGGGCCACCACTCGCCCACGGCAGTGGCATCGCCGAGGTAGCCGCTGAACAAGCTGCCGGCGATGAGGATCTCACCGTCGTCGGCAATGCGCAGCCGCGCATGCGGCAACGGCCGCCCGGCGCTGCCAGGGCGCTCGGCGCCGGGCAGGCTGAGCGTCTGCACCGACGCGCCTTCGGACAGGCCGTAGCCCTCGCAGGCCGGGATGCCCAGCGCCTGCGCGGCGCGGATCAGCGCTTCGCCGACGGCTGCGCCGCCCACCGCCACCACCCTCAGCGAGGCCGGCGCGCGCTGGCCAGTCCGCATCAGGTGGCCGCACCAGGCGCGCAACATCTGCGGCAGCAGGATCAGGCTGTGCGGCTGGTGGTGCTGCAGCGCAGCCTGGAACAGCGCCGCATCGAAGCTCGACGAGCCCGTCAGGCCCAGCTCCCGCAGTGGCAGCGAGATGACCGTCGCACCGTGCAGGCGCGGCGCCATCAGGCCGGCGATGTTTTCCAGCAGCACGGCAAAGGGCAGGGCATTCAGGTGGCGCTCGATGTGCAGCGGCGCCATCGCCTCGATCAGCCCCTGCGCCACGCGCTGCATTGCGTCGGCGCTCAGGCACACGCCTTTGGGTGCGCCGGTGGTGCCCGAGGTGAAGCTGATCTTCGCGGTGTGCGCCGGCATCGCCACCTCGGCCGCCGGCAGCCGCGCATGCATCAAGGGTTCGCCGGCCACCTCCATCGGCCACCAGCTGAAGCCCCGCCAGGCAGCCGCGAGCGGTGCGGACACCAACAGCGTGTCCACGCCCGCGGCCTGCAGCGCATGCTGCATCTGCACCGCGCTGAAGAACTGCGGCAGCGGCACATGCACGATGCCACGCTGCTGCGCCGCCTCGTCCAGCGCGACGAAGGCCGCGCCGTTGTCCAGCACCGTGGCCAGCACGCGCGCGCCGGCAGTCTCCAGCGTCCGGCCGGCCGCAGCCACGGCCTCGCCCAACTGCGCGGCGCTCCAGTCGCGCCGGCCGTCGTGCAGCGCCGGCCTCATGCCGCTCCCCGGCGCGCCAGCATCTGCAGCGCGGCATCGAGCCGGCCGGCCAGCACCAGCGGCCGGTGGTCGTAGTAGCTGCCCCATTGCGCCGCATCGTCGCCCAGCACCGTCGGGTCGGCCACGCCCAGGGCGAGCGGCGCCACGCCCATGCGCACGAAGAGGTTGCGCAGCTCCTGCGTCAGCGTGCTGACCACCCATTCGAAGCCCTGGCCCGCCAGGTGCGGGCCGAGCAGCAGGATCAGCCGGCGTCCTTCGCCCGCACGCACCGCCGCAAGGTGGCCGACTTCGACGATTCGCCGGCGCTGCGGCCGGCGGGCGGCGGGCATGGGCAGCAGCGACTCCACGGCACCGGAAAGGTAGCGCTCCAGGAATAGCGGCCCGCTGCCCGCGGCACGGTAACCGGCCGCCGCCACGCAGTTGCCGGGCTCGTCGTGCAGGCTGACGAGCACCGGAGCGAAGTGCCGCAGTTGGGCACCGTAGCGCTCGCGATACACGGCAGCGATGAAGGCTTCAATCTCGGCACGGTGCACCGAGCCGACAGGGTGCAGCCGCAGGCGCGCCGCGGGAGTTGCTCGCGCGGCAATGGCATCAGGCGGCACGACGACCGGCATGGATTGGGACAACACTCACTCTCCTTGTTCGGCCGCCGACGGCGACCTCGTTCAGGAGCGTGATGCTCGGCGCTTTGGCTTAATGCCAGATTAGCGGCGTGCTGAGAATTTGTAGACCGAGACAAAAGTCCAGCATGGGCGCCTGCGGCCCGCGGCAATTGCCGGCGGATGCCGGGTGCTCGGGATTGATGACATTCGGCTTGACGATGCCTCTCCGATTCATTGCTTGGGTTGGGAGCGCTATGCGAAAGCAGCCGCAGGCTGGATAGTGGAGCGAGGGCCTGCTGCCGGGGAAGACTGGCAACAACGGCGCCGAGGGTTGGCCATCGGCAGGGCCAATGGGATGCTCCATACCTGCCGCTCGTGACCGTCGGTTCATGGCCGATGTCGAGTTGCATGCGCTTGATCGCGGTTCGGTACGAGCCGCCGCGCTGCGCATTCGGGGCAGGGCCGATGCGGGTTGGCAGACCCGGATTCACTCGACGAACAGCGTCGCCGGGTGCTCGAGGTGCCCGCGCAACGCCTGCACGAAGGCCGCGCCGACGGCGCCGTCGACGACGCGGTGGTCAAACCGACGACGACAGGCTCATCATCTGGCGCGCGACGATCGCGCCGTCGCGGATCACGGCCCGCTCGGCGATGCGGTTGACGCCGACGATCGCGACTTCGGGGTGTTTGATGACCGGCGTCGAGACGATGCCGCCAAGCTTGCCCAGGCTCGTGATCGTGGTCGTCGAGCCCGACAGGTAACTGCGCACCGCCTTGCCACTGGGCGCGGCCTCGGCCTGAGCAGGTGCATGGTCAGGAGCCAGCGCGACAGCCCCAGCTTGGTGGCCCCGAAGATCGTGCCGCTGATCGCGCTGCACTGGTGGCGGCAGGCGCTGCACTACCAGCTAGGGCTCGGGGCTCGAGGGCGGTCAGCGAAGCGCTGAGCCGACCTCGGTTCCTACGTGAGTCAACGCACTTGCGTATCAGTCGCTCCAAAAGGTCGACGCGTGCGTCCGCGCCAGCATGCCGCCGGCCAGCGTGCGCGCCTTGAAGCCGTTCTGCAGCAGGATGCGCGTGGCGAAGTAAGCGCGGCCCCCAGAGCGGCAGATAACGAGGATGTCGCGATCGCGCGGCAGTTCGCCCAGGCGCGCGCGCAGTTGCCCGAGCGGAATGTGCGTGGCACTGGGCACGTCCTCGACGGCGAGTTCGAAGGGCTCGCGCACGTCGAGCAGGAAGCCGTCCTCGGCCTCGTTCCAATGGCTGACTGGCATGTCGCCGCGCAGGATGTCGGCTGCCACCATGCCGGCGAAGTTGACCGGGTCCTTGGCGCTGCCGAACTGCGGCGCGTAGCACAGCTCGGCTTCTTCCAGGTCGTAGACCGTGGCGCCCATCTGCAGCGCCATCGCGAGCGCGCTGATGCGCTTGTCGACGCCGTCTTCGCCCAGCGCTTGCGCGCCGAGCAGCCTGCCGTCGGACTTGCGGAAGATCACCTTCATCGCGATCGGCTTGGCGCCCGGGTAATAGCCCGCGTGCGAGTTCGGGTACAGGTAGGTTTTCTCGTAGTCGGTGTCGCCCAGGCGCTGCAGCGTCTTCTCGCTCACGCCGGTCCAGGCCGCGGCGCCGCCGAAGAAGCCGATGATCGCCGTGCCCTGCGTGCCGCGGAAGCGCGAGTCGCGCCCGGCAATCACGTCGGCGGCGATGCGGCCCTGCCGGTTGGCCGGGCCGGCCAGCGCGACCAGGCCCCATTCGCCGGTGACCGGATCCTTGACCTCGACCGCGTCGCCAACAGCGAAGATGTCGGGGTCGCTGGTGCGCATCTGTTCGTCGACGCGGATGCCGCCGCGAGCGCCGATCTCCAGGCCCGCGGCCTTGGCCAGCGCCGCGTCGGGCCGGACGCCCAGCGCCAGGATCACCACGTCGGCCGGGTACACCGCGCCCGACTTCGTCAGCACCTTCAGCGAGCCGTTCTCGCCCGGCTCGAAGCCGGCGACGCCATCGTTCAGCACCAGGTTCAGGCCGTGGCGCTGGAGGTGGCCCTCGGCGATGCGCGCCATCTCCGGGTCCATCGGCGCGAGGATCTGCGCACCCATTTCGACCAGCGTCACGTCGAAGCGGCGGTGGATCAGGTTCTCCGCGGTCTCGATGCCGATGAAGCCGCCGCCGATGATCACCGCGCGCGTCTTCGGCCGAACCGTCTGGAAGCCCGAGTAGCGGTGCATGCCGGCGAGGAAGGGCGTCCCCTTCTGGATCCACTGGCGGATCGTGCGCGCGTCGGGAACGGTGCGCAGCTCGAAGATGCCGGGCAGGTCGATGCCGGGCAGCGGCGGACGGATCGACGCAGCGCCGGGCGCCAGCACCAGCTTGTCGTAGGGCTCGGTCGTTACCGCGCCGCTGGCCACGTCGCGCAGCCGGACGGTCTTGCTCGCCGGCAGAACCTCGATGCACTCGCACCCGGTGCGCACCTCGACCGCGAACATGGCGCGAAAGGTGTTGGCGTCGGCAACGAGCAGCGCCGACTCCTGCTCGATCACGTCGCCGACGTGGTAGGGCAGGCCGCAGTTCGCATACGACACATAGGGCCCGCGCTCGACCATCAGGATCTGCGCGTGCTCATCCAGCCGGCGCAGGCGCGCCGCACAAGAGGCGCCACCTGCGACGCCACCGACGATGATGGTTTTCATGATGGCGATGATCGCGGGTTCACCGGCCAGGACGAATTGACGCGGATCAGAACCCGGGCACGAAGCCGGGCCGGAGTGCGCTGCCCAGGCATGCGGTCGCCGCCCTCGCGTGCCCTGCCGGTGCTGCACGCAGGGCTCGCCCTGCGTCGCAGGGTCGTACCCGTTCCGGGAGGTTAGATTCTCGCCCCATGACGACGATCATGCTCCGCTCGGAAGGGCGCACTCTCGGTTGGCATCCCGATCTCGCGGAGCAAGGCCTGGCAACCCGGCCGACGCAGCGCGTGCAGGACGCAGCCCTCGACCACAGCACAGGCCGCCCGGGCCTGGCACGCTGATCGTGGCGTCGAGCTTCCCGCAGCGCGGCGCGATGGCCTGGCGCTTCGCGGCCAACGTGTTCATCGGCACGACGCTCGTCTGGGCCGTACTGCGTGAAATCGGCGGGGTGAGCCCGATCTGGGCGATCGCCGCGATGATCGCCTCGACCGACCCGCAGGTGGACGTCGCGGCGCGCATGTTCAGGAGCCGCATCGTCAACGTGCTCGTCGGCGCCGCGGTTGGTCTGGCGTTCATGCTCTTCGCCAAGTCCGGCGAATGGATGCTGCCGATCGCGCTCGCCGCCACCGTACTCATATCCGCGTATCTGGTGCGAGTCCCGACGATGTGGCGGCAGGCGCCGATCACCGCGGCGCTGGTCATTGCATCGGGGCTGTCGCTTCAGTCGAAGTCCGCCGGCATCGAGCTTGGCCTGACCAAGGTCGCCGAGGTGCTGTTCGGCTGCTTCGTCGGCTTGGCGATCAGCGCACTGATGGCTCGCGTCTGGCCGCTGCCGGAGCCGGCCGCGACTCTGCCTGATGGAGGCGCGTGAGCCATGCTGGCACGCGACGCACTCGATGCAATCGGGCACACGCCGCTCGTCCGGCTCGAGGCCTTCGAACCCGCGCGCGGCGCCCAGATCTGGCTCAAGCTCGAGGGCGGCAATCCGACCGGTTCCTACAAGGACCGGATGGCCGTTTCGGTGCTGCGGCGCGCGCTGGAGCGCGGCGACCTCGAGCCCGGCGATCGCGTCGTCGAGTACACCGGCGGCAGCACCGGCACCGCGCTCGCGTTCGTGTGCGCCGTTCTCGGGCTCGAGTTCACGGCCGTGTTCTCGGATGCCTTTTCAGAGAGCAAGCAGCTGGCGATGGAGGCGTTCGGCGCGCAGGTGCTGGTGGAGCGCAGCGACGACGGCGCGATCACGCCGGAGCTGATTGCGCGCATGCGGCGACGTGCTCAGGCGCTGGCTGCCGAGCCGGGGAGTTACTACGCCGACCAGTTCGGATCGCCCGACGTGCGCCGGGGCTACGAACCGATGGGGCTGGAGGTCGCACAGGACCTGGCCGGCGAGGTGCACGCGCTGATCGCAGCCGTCGGCACCGGCGCGGCGCTGATGGGCGCCGCCGACGGGCTGCGCAGCGCCGGCGTCGAGCCGGCGGTGATCGCCCTCGAGCCGCTGCAGTCGCCGTTCCTGACCACCGGCAAGGGCGGTGCGCATCGCGTCGAAGGCATTGGCGTCGGGTTCGAGCCGCCGTTTCTCGACCGGGCGCGCCTGCGCGACATCCGCGCCGTCGACCAGGAGCAGGCCTTCGCGATGTGCCGCCGACTCGCACGCGAGGCCGGCATCTTCGCCGGCGGATCGACCGGGTTGAACGTCGTCGGCGCGATCGAACTGGCGGCCGAACTGGGGCCGGGAAGGCGCGTCGTCACGCTGGGATGCGACAGCGGCGCCAAGTACCTGGGCGGGCACATCTACCGCACGCCCGAGCCGCCGCGGGGCTGAACCGCCTCCCGCGCCGCTCAGCGCAGCCGCACCGGCACGCTGCGCCAGCCGCCGAGCGGATAGGTCTCGCGCAGCGGCGCGGCATCCGGCGCGGGCTCGATGCAGGTCGTCGCCTGCAGCAGCGCGTGCACCGCGACGACGAGCTCCATCGTCGCCAGCGGCCGCCCGGGGCAGGCGTGGATGCCGATGCCGTAGACGAGGTTGTGCGGCGCGTTGCGCTCGGGCCGGTAGGCGTCCGGGTCGCCGAAGACGGCCTCGTCTCGGTTCGCCGAGGTCCAGTTCAGGTACACGCGCGTCCCGGCGGCGAGCTCGTGCTCGCCGATGCACACCGCGCGCGTCGTCACGCGCCGGTTGACGAGGAAGGGGTCGCCGATGCGCAGCATCTCGTCGATCGCCGCGGCGAGCCCTTCGGGGCGCGCGCGCAGCTGCTGCTGCACGTCCGCCTGCGTCGCGAGGAACCAGACGACGACGCCGAGCGCGGCCGCCATCGACGCGAGGTCGCCCGCGGTCCAGTTGCGCAGGATCGATACGATGTCGGCCTCGACCGGCGGCTGCGCGCCGACGGTGGCGCCGAGCAGCGAGGTCGTCGGGTCGGCGGGCGCGGCGATCGCATGCACGCGCGGCTCGAGCGCGGCCATGATCACGGGCGTGAAGAAGGTGTCGACGAGCGCGCGCCACGCGCCATGCTCGGGCGGGTCCATTGCATTGGGCACCGCGCGCCGCGCCGACGCGGCCGACGAGAAGGTCTGCACGTCGTGCGCCGCGGCGACGACGTCGGCGTGGCGGAACAGGGTCACGCCGCGCGGCGACGCGGCGAGTGCGCCCGCGGCGCGCATGCGGTCGTAGCTGCCGATCTGGTCGGCGAGCACCGCGGGCGACAACGGCTCCCAGGCCGGGACGGGCTTGCGCACGCGATCATGTTCGCACGCGTGGCGTTGCGGCTCCAGCGTGAGCGGGCGGGCCGCATCGCCGTCGGGCGTCGAAGCCGAGGAGCCCATGCCTGCCTCCACCGCCGTCGTCATCCGCCATGTCGCGTTCGAGGACCTCGGGTCGCTCGGGCCGCTGCTCGCCGCGCGCGGCTTCGAACTGCGCTGGCTCGACGCCGGCGTCGACGACCTCGGCGCGGTAGAGCCGACGCAGGCTGCGCTCTTGGTCGTCCTCGGCGGGCCGATCGGCGTCTACGAGACCGGGCGCTATCCGTGGCTCGCGGCGCAGATCGACTGGTTGCGCCGCCGCCGCGTCGCCGGCCGGCCCACGCTCGGGATCTGCCTCGGCGCGCAGATGATCGCCGCCGCGCTGGGCGCGCGCGTCTATCCTGGCCCCGTCAAGGAGATCGGCTGGTCGCCGCTGACACTGACAAAGGCCGGGCACGCGTCGGCGCTCGCGCCGCTGGACGGCGGGGCGACGTCGATGCTGCACTGGCACGGCGACACCTTCGACCTGCCCGCCTGTGCGACGCTGCTCGCCGGTAGCGCGGCCTACGCGCATCAGGCCTTCATGTGGGGCGAGGCGGCGCTCGCGCTGCAGTGCCATCCGGAGACCGAGCCCGCGCGCTTCGAGCGCTGGCTCGTCGGCCACACGGTTGAACTCGCGCACGCCGGCGTCGACCTCGCGGCACTGCGCGCGCAGACCAGGCTGCACGGCCCGATTCTGGCGCGCCAGGCGCGCGTCGCGTTCGACGCCTGGCTGCGCGAGCAGGGCGCCCGGCTCGCCGACACCGTGGGCTAGCCGCGCGAGCGTCGCAGACCGCGCGCCGCGCCTGGCCGCACCCCGCGAACCGGGGTGCCGTTGGCCGCCACGATTGACCCTGTCGATCAGCGCGTACCGACCGCCAAATCCGCAGTAAGCTGCCGCGCCATGCGCGCTGACTCCGTGGGCCGGGGCAAGACGACTGGCCTGGTGCTGACCGGCGGTGGCGCCCGCGCCGCCTACCAGGTCGGCGTGCTCAGCGCGCTGGCGCGGATCCGGCGCGATTGCGGCGCCGCCGCCGGCAACCCGTTTGCGGTCATCACCGGCACCTCGGCGGGCGCGATCAATGCCGCCGCGCTGGCCTGCGGTGCCGACGACTTCGACGGCGCGGTCGACGCGCTACGCGAGGTCTGGGAGAACTTCTCGGCCGAGCAGGTCTACCGCGCCGATGCGATCGGCATAATCCGCACCGGCGCGCGCTGGCTCACGATGCTCTCGATCGGCTGGGCGGTCGCGCGCTGGCGGCGCGCGCGGCCGCGCTCGCTGCTCGACAACGCGCCGCTCGAGGGGCTGCTGCAGCGCCTGGTGCGCGTCGAGCGGCTGCCGCGCATGCTCGCCGAGGGGCACTTGCAGGCGCTCGCGATCACCGCGTCGAGCTATGGCTCGGGCCTGCACGTGACCTTCTACGATGCACACGGCGACATCGTGCCGTGGACGCGCTCGCAGCGCATCGCGGTGCGCGAGCGCATCGGCGCGGCGCACCTGCTCGCTTCATCGGCGATCCCGTTCGTCTTCCCGGCGGTCAGCCTGCAGGTGCAGGGCCAGGCCGAGTGGTTCGGCGACGGCTCGATGCGCCAGTCGGCGCCGATCTCGCCGGCCGTGCATCTGGGCGCAGAGCGCATCCTCGTCATCGGCGCCGGGCGCATGCACGAGCCGCCGGGGAGGCGCGCGGTGAGCGCGGGCTATCCGAGCCTGGCCCAGATCGCGGGCCACGCGATGTCGAGTATCTTCCTCGATGCGCTGGCCTTCGACGTCGAGCGCCTGCAGCGCATCAACGCCACGCTCGCGCTGCTGCCGCCGACGGCGCGCAGCGCAACGAGCCTGCGCCCGATCGACGTGCTCGTGATCGCACCGACGCAGCGCATCGACGACATCGCCGCACGCCATCTGGCGAGCCTGCCGGCGCCGGTACGCACGATGCTGCGCGGCGTCGGCGTATCGGGCGACGGCGCGGAGGTGCGCGGCTCGGCGCTCGCGAGCTACCTGCTGTTCGAGAAGCCGTTCACGCGCGCGCTCATTGCGCTCGGCAGCGCCGACACGCTGGCGCGGCGCGACGCGGTGGCGAGCTTCTTCGGCTGGGAACGGCGCGCGCAGCGCCGCAGCGAGCCCGAGCCGTCGACCTTCGACCTCGACAACCGGTTGATCTAGGGTGGTGCTACGCGTATGCCCGCAACCGGCGCGAAGGCCGCGCCGTTGACGGTCAAACCCGCGTCGGAGAGGCGCGCAGCGCTCGCCGCGCCGAGCCCCTTGACGCGGCGCAGCAGGTCGGCCCAGTCGCGAAACGGCGCCTGCGCGCGCGCTTCGAGGATGGCGGTGGACAGAGTCGGGCCGACGCCCTTGACGCGCTCGAGCGCCGCCCGGTCGGCGTGGTTGACGTCGACCGCAGCCTGCGCCGCACCCCAGACGAGCAACGCCGCCGCCGTGGCCGCGAGTCGCCTACGCCGCGGCCAGCCACTGCGCATAGCGGCGCACGCCGGTCGCGACGTCGGCGAACGCGTGCTCGCAGCCCACGCAGCGCAGCCGCGCGAGGTCGGCCTCGGTGAAGCACTGGTACTTGCCGACGAGCGCGTCGGGAAAGTCGATGTACTCGACGACGCCCTGGCGCACCAGTTCCTCGAGCGGCAGCGCAGCCTGGCCGGCGGCCTCGCGCGCGGCGTTGACGACGGCGAGCGCGACGTCGTTGAATGGCTGCGCGCGGCCGCTGCCGAGGTTGAAGATGCCGCTCGCCTCGGGGTGCTCGAGGAACCACAGGTTGACCGCGACCACGTCGTCGACGTGCACGAAGTCGCGCGACTGCTCCCCCGCGCCGTAGCCGCCGTAGGGTCCGAAGAGGCGCAGCTTGCCGGCTTCGCGCAGCTGCTGCTGGTGATGAAAGGCGACCGACGCCATGCGCCCCTTGTGCTGCTCGCGCGGGCCGTAGACGTTGAAGTAGCGAAAGCCCGCCACCTGCGCCGTCGCCGCGGACAGCATGCGGCGCACGACGTTGTCGAACAGCAGCTTCGAATAGCCGTAGACGTTGAGCGGTGCCTCGCAGCCGGGCTCTTCGCGGAACGCCGAACTGCCGCCGTAGGTCGCCGCCGACGACGCGTAGAGCAGGCGCACGCGCTGCGCCTGGCAGGCGTCGAGCAGGTCCTTCGAGCAGCGGTAGTTGCTGTCGAGCATGAACTTGCCGTCGTGCACCATGGTGTCGGAGCAGGCGCCCTCGTGGAACACGGCGTCGACCTTGCCGAACTCGGCACGTGCGAAGCGGGCATAGAAGTCGGTCTTGTCGAAGTAGTCGCTGATCTGCGCACCGAGCAGGTTGCGGTACTTGGCGCCGTCGGTCAGGTCGTCGACCGCGATCACGTCGTCGATGCCGATGCGGTTCAGTCCGAGCACGAGGTTGGAGCCGATAAAGCCGGCCGCGCCGGTGACGACGACTTTTCATCCGAACAACTCCTCGCAGCTCACGCTCGCCGTGCCGAACTTGCCGACGACGATGCCGCCGGCGCGGTTCGCCAGCGGCAGCGCCTCGCGCAGCGTCAGGCCGCAGGCAAGCATCGCGGCCAGCGTGGCGATCACGGTGTCGCCGGCGCCGGTGACGTCGAACACCTCGCGCGCCTGCGCCGCCACCTGCGCGTGGGCGGGCGCGCCGTCGGCCTCGTCGAAGAGCGACATGCCGTCTTCCGAGCGCGTCAGCAGCAGGCCGGCGAGGCCGAGTTCGCGCCGCAGGCGGTGCGCACGTTCGTGCAGGTCGCTCTCGCTCGCCCAGGGGCCGACCACCTGCGCGAGCTCGGCCCGATTCGGCGTGATCACGGTCGCGCCCGCATAGCGGCGATAGTCGCTGCCCTTGGGGTCGATCAGTACCGGCTTGGCGAGGCTGCGCGCGAGCTCGATCATGCGCGGGATGTGCGTCAGCCCGCCCTTGCCGTAGTCGGAGAACAGCACCGCGTCGTGCGCCGGCAGCGCCTGCTCGTAGGCAGCGAGCATGCCAGCGAGCACCTCGTGGTCGGGCTGGTTCTCGAAGTCGATGCGGATCAGTTGCTGCGAGCGCCCGATCACGCGCAGCTTGACGATGGTGCGCAACTGCGGGTCGCGGCCGAGCAGCGTCGCGACGCCTTGCGCGGCGAGCAGGGCTTCGATCTTGCGGGCCGGTTCGTCGTCGCCGACGACGGTCAGCAGCGTCGCCTGCGCACCGAGCGACTGCACGTTGAGCGCGACGTTGGCCGCGCCGCCCAGGCGCTCCTGTTCGCGCTCGACGCGAACCACCGGCACCGGCGCCTCGGGCGAGATGCGCTCGACGCTGCCGAACCAGTAGCGGTCGAGCATCGCGTCGCCGACGACCATCACGCGCGCCGCCTGCAGCCGCGCGCGCATCGCGGCCAGCGTGTGCAGCGTCATGCCAGGTCCTCCAGGCGTTGGGTCGGATAGCTGTCCCAGGCCATGCAGCCCGGGCATTGCCAGAAGTAGCGCTGCGCCTCGAAGCCGCACGCGGCGCAGCGGTAGCGCTGCAGCGGCCGCGCGGCGCGCCCGACCGCGCCGGCAAGCACCCGCGCATCGGCGCTGTCGAGCGCGATCTCGCCCGCCGCGCCGAGGGCCAGGAGTTGCTCCGCGGCGGTCAGCGTCGGCAGCGCCGCGAGGTGTGATCGCAGCCGATCGCGCTGGTGTGCCGGTAACGGGTCGAGCAGCGCGAGCGCCGCCAGCAGTTCCGTCGACGGCGCGCGCTGGTATTGCGCGTCGAGCTGCGCGCGCGCAGGCGCCTGTTGCCCGCAGGCCAGGGCGCTTGCGGCGTGGTCTCGCGCGACGAGGGCGAACGCGGCCGGCTGCACGACCAGCAGTTCGCCGAAGGCCTGCAGCGCCTGCGCATGCTCGCCCAGCCGGGCGTGGCGGCGCCCGGTCTCGATCAGCGGCCGCGCGGCGAGCGGCGCGGCGCGGCGCGCCTGCTGCAGCGCGTCGGCGGCCGCGCCCGCCTGCTGGCGCGCATCGGCCTGCTCGGCAATCTCGCACCAGTAGTGGGCGATGCGCGCCGCGAACGACGCCGCCCCCGCATGCTCGAGCTTGCGCGCGTCGGCGATCGCTGCCGGCCAGTCGCGCGAGCGTTCGTGCAGCGACAGCAGCGCCAGGCGCGCCTCGGTATCGAAGCTCGTGCCCTCCAGCGCCCGGTAGGCCTGCTCGGCGCGGTCGAGCAGGCCGGCCTTGATGAAGTCCTGCGCCAGCGCGTCTTGCGCGCGCAGGCGCAGCGCGGCGGGCAGGTCGGCGCGCTTGAGCAGGTGCTCGTGCACGCGCACCGCGCGCTCGTACTCGCCGCGGCGGCGGAACATGTTGCCGAGCGCGAAATGCAGGTCGGTGCTGTCGGGGTCTTGCTGGACGGCCTCGATGAAGGCGTCGATGGCCTTGTCGTGCTGCTCGTTGAGCAGCAGGGACAGGCCCCTGGTGTAGGCCTGCGGCGCCTCGCGCTGCTCACGCTTCCATTGGCGCAGGTCGATGCGCGACGCGGCCCAGCCGAGCGCGAACGCGAGCGGCAGGCCGAGCAGCAGCCATTGCAGGTCAAATTCCATCGCGCGGGGGCTGCTCGGCGGGCGCAGCCGGGGGCGCGGCGGTGCCCGTGTTGGGCGGCGCGGGTTCGGGCCGGTGGCGCCGCGCCACGCGCCGGTGGCGCCACCAGCTCGGCACCATCGCCAGTACGCCGAACACGCAGCCGAGCACGAAGGCGGCGAGCACGATGAAGACCATCGGCGCGCGCCACTCGTAGCCGAAGAACCACTTCACGCTCGCATCGGACTGGTTGTTCAGCGCGAACGCGAACAACGCAAAGAAGATCAAGCCGCGGAACAGCCAGACGAAGATGCGCATCACTCCCCCTGGCGGGATTCTAGGCGGGCACGTCGGTGCGGGCCGCGCCGGGCGCCGCGTCAGGCTTGCTGCGACCTGGCCGGTTCGGCCGCCGGCGACGCCTGCGTCTCGTCAGGCAGCATGGCGGCTCGCGCATCGACTGCCTCGCGCAGCGCCTTGCCGGGCTTGAAGTGCGGTACCAGCTTTTCCGGGATCACGACCTGCTCGCCCGAGCGCGGGTTGCGCCCCACGCGCGGCGGGCGCCGGTTGATCGAGAAGCTGCCGAAGCCGCGGATCTCGATGCGATGCCCGCGCGCCAGCGCATCGCTCATCGCGTCGAGGATCGTCTTGACCGCGAACTCGGTGTCGCGGTGCGTCAGCTGGCCGAACGAGTCGGCCAGCTGCGCCACGAGATCGGAGCGGGTCATTGGAGCCCCTCGCCCGACGAGTACGCCCCCCCCCCCTCTGCAGGCGAAGGCACGGCGAGGCTCAGCCGTTGTCCTTTTGCGTGTCGAGCTTGGCGCGCAGCAGCGCACCCAGGCTGGTCGTGCCGGCGTTCTCGCGCTCGGAGGTCTGCGACAGGCGCTGCATCGCTTCCTGGTTGTCGGCGTTGTCCTTGGCCTTGATCGACAACTGGATCGAGCGCGTCTTGCGGTCGACGTTGATGATCAGCGCCGAGACTTCGTCGCCTTCCTTGAGCACGTTGCGCGCGTCCTCGACGCGGTCGCGGCTGATCTCCGAGGCGCGCAGGTAGCCCGTCACGTCGTCGTTGAGCTGGATCTCGGCGCCGCGCGCGTCGACCGACTTGACCTTGCCGGTCACGGTCATGCCGCGGTCGTTGACCGTGGTGTAGCTCGTGAACGGATCGCTGTCGAGCTGCTTGATGCCGAGCGAGATGCGCTCGCGCTCGACGTCGATCGCGAGCACGATGGCCTCGACCTCCTGGCCCTTCTTGAAGTTGCGCACCGCGGCTTCGCCGGGCTCGTTCCAGGACAGGTCGGACAGGTGCACCAAGCCGTCGATGCCGGCCGCGAGGCCGACGAAGACGCCGAAGTCGGTGATCGACTTGACCGGGCCCTTGACGCGGTCGCCGCGCTGCACGGTCTCGGAGAACTCCTCCCACGGATTCGCCTTGCACTGCTTCATGCCGAGGCTGATGCGGCGCTTGTCCTCGTCGATCTCGAGCACCATGACCTCGACTTCCTCGCCGAGCGTGACCATCTTGCTCGGCGCGACGTTCTTGTTCGTCCAGTCCATCTCGGAGACGTGCACCAGGCCCTCGATGCCGGGTTCGATCTCGACGAAGGCGCCGTAGTCGGCGATGTTGGTGATCTTGCCGAACAGGCGCGTGCCGTTGGGGTAGCGGCGCGAGACACCGAGCCACGGGTCGTCGCCGAGCTGCTTGATGCCGAGCGAGACGCGGTTCTTCTCGGCGTCGAACTTGAGCACCTTGGCGTCGAGTTCCTGGCCGACCTGCACCACCTCGCTCGGATGACGCACGCGGCGCCAGGCCATGTCGGTGATGTGCAGCAGGCCGTCGATGCCGCCGAGGTCGACGAAGGCGCCGTACTCGGTGATGTTCTTGACCACGCCGTGGACGATCGCACCCTCGCGCAGCGTCTCCATCAGCTTGGCGCGCTCCTCGCCCATCGAAGCCTCGACGACGGCGCGGCGCGACAACACGACGTTGTTGCGCTTGCGGTCGAGCTTGATGACCTTGAACTCCATCGTCTTGCCCTCGAAGGGCGTCATGTCCTTGACCGGGCGCGTGTCGAGCAGCGAGCCGGGCAGGAAGGCGCGGATGCCGTTGACCAGCACCGTCAGGCCGCCCTTGACCTTGCCGTTGACGGTGCCGCTGACGAACTCGCCGGATTCGAGGGAGTTCTCGAGCGACAACCACGACGCGAGGCGCTTGGCCTTGTCGCGCGACAGGATCGTGTCGCCGTAGCCGTTCTCGATCGCGTCGATGGCGACCGAGACGAAGTCGCCGACCTGGACCTCGAGCTCGCCCTTGTCGTTCTTGAATTCCTCGATCGGGACATAGGCTTCGGACTTGAGGCCGGCATTGACCACCACGAAGTTGTAGTCGACGCGGACCACCTCGGCGGTGATCACCTCGCCGGCGCGCATCTCCTGCTTCTGCAGCGATTCTTCGAACAGGGCGGCGAAGGAGTCCGGCCCTTGGGTGGTGGTGGCTTGAAGTTGGGTCATGAGGGGTGTTCTGCTGTGCAACGGGGCCGTTGCGGGTTGGTTTGACATTCCTCCGCGCAGGGCGCGCGACGGGCCGGGTTTGCGGCGAGGACGGCTCAGCGGAACGGACTGCGCTCCTGCCACCACTGCAGCACCTGCGCCACCGATGCTTCGATGGTCAGGCCCGAGTTGTCGAGCAGGAGGGCGTCCGGAGCTGGCTTCAGCGGCGCGGCGGCGCGGTTTCGATCGCGCTCGTCACGCGCTTCGAGATCGGCGCGCAAGCCCGCGATGTTAGCCGAAAAGCCCTTCGAAATCAATTGCTTGGCGCGCCGCTCGGCACGCTCGGCGGCGCTTGCGGTGAGGAAGATCTTGAGCCGCGCATCGGGGAAGATCACGCTGCCCATGTCGCGCCCGTCGGCCACCAGGCCGGGCAGGCGGCGCATCGAGAGCTGAAGCGAGTGCAGCGCAGCGCGCACTTCGGGCCAGGCCGAAATCTGCGACGCGCGCGCGCCGACGGCCTCGTCGCGCAGCGCGTCGCCCACGTCGCGCCCGCCGAGCAGCGTCCGGCCGCCTGCGAAGCGCAGCTCGAGCGCCGCCGCGAGGCGCGCGGTCGCGGCGCGGTCGCCGTCGGCCAGGCCGGCGTCGCGCGCGGCGAGCGCCGCGGCCCGGTACAGCGCGCCCGAGTCGAGGTAGGCATAACCCAGCCGCTCCGCGAGCGCCGCGGCGAGCGTGCCCTTGCCGGATGCCGACGGGCCGTCGACGGTGATGACGGGGATGTCCCCCGCGCGCGCTTGCGCGACGCCGAACAGGGTCTCGAAGTAGTCCGGGAAGGTCTTCGCAACGCAGCGCGGATCGAGGATGCGCACCGGTACGGCGGGCTGCGCACCCGCGAGCGGATTCAACGCGGCAAGCGCAAAGCACATCGCGATGCGGTGGTCGTCGTAGGTCGCGATCGCCGCCGCGCGCCAGCCCTGGGCCGCAGGCGGCGTGACGGCGATGAAGTCTGCGCCGGCCTCGACGATTGCGCCGAGCTTGCGCAGCTCGGCGGCCATGGCGGCGATGCGGTCGGTCTCCTTGACGCGCCAGCTCGCGATGTTGGTCAGCCGCGTCGTGCCGTCGGCGAACAGCGCCATCACCGCGAGCGTCATCGCCGCGTCGGGGATGTGGTTGCAGTCGAGTTCGATCGCCGCCAGCGGCCAGCGCCCGCGCCGCACCTCGAGCCAGCCCGGGCCGCTCGAGACTTGTGCGCCCATCGCCGCCGCCGCGTCGGCGAAGCGGATATCGCCCTGGATCGAATCCTGGTCGACGCCCTCGATGCGCAGCGCGCGCTCGCCGGCGGCGCCGATCGCGCCTGCGGCGATGAAGTACGACGCCGAAGAGGCATCGCCCTCGACATGGATCTCGCCCGGCGAGCGGTAGCCGCCCGGCTGCGGCGCGATCGTGAAGCGTTGCCAGCCCGCGCGCGTGATCGCGACGCCGAAGCGCGCGAGCAGGTTCAGCGTGATCTCGACATAGGGCTTGGAGATCAGCTCACCATCGACCTCGACGACGATCGCGCGCTCCTGCGCGACGAGCGGCAGCGCGAGCAGCAGCGCAGTCAGGAACTGGCTCGACACATCGCCGCGGACCCGGATCGGCGCGCCGAGGTCGAGCTCGCCGCCATGCACGCGCAGCGGCGGAAAGCCGGGCGCGCCGAGTTCGTCGATCAGGCAACCGATGCCGCGCAGCGCGGCGACGAGGTCGCCGATCGGGCGCTCGTGCATGCGCGCCACGCCGGCGAGCTCGAAGTCGCCGCCCTGTGCTGCCGCGAGCAAGGCGAGCGTGGCCGCGAGCGGCCGCATCGCGGTGCCGGCGTTGCCGAGGAAGAGCTGCGCGCGGTGCACCGCGAGCCGGCCCGCCAGCCCGGTCACGCGCACGCTCGTGCCGCTGCGCGCGATGGCGCAGCCGAGCTGCTGCAATGCCGCGAGCATGACCTGCGTGTCGTCGGCATCGAGCAGGTCGTGCACGATCGTCTCTCCCGCGGCCAGGCCGGCGAGCAGCAGCACGCGGTTGGAGATGCTCTTCGATCCCGGCAGCCGGAGGCTACCCGCAGCGCCGACCAGCGGCGGCAGGTCGAGGAAGGCGGTGTCGTACACGGGTGGCAGGCGGGCGGAGCAGGCTCAACGGTCGCCGTTGTGCTTCTGCGCATTCATCTGCCAGCCGCCGCGCGCCTCGGACGCCTTGCGCACCAGGTCTTCCAGCGCTTCGGCATTGCCGCCGCGCATGACGTGCTCGATCGCGTCGAGCGTGTGCCGGAAGCGCATCGACTGGCGCAGGATCTCCTCGCGATTGGACATCAGGATGTCGCGCCAGACGGTCGGGTCGCTGGCCGCGATGCGCGTGAAGTCGCGGAATCCCGGTCCGGCGAGCGACAGGAAGTCGCGCCCCGCGGGCTGGTTGGCGACCGAATTGAAGTAGGCGAAAGCGAGCAGATGCGGCAGGTGGCTCACCGCGGCGAAGGCCGCGTCGTGGTTCTCGGCCGTCATGCGCAGCACCTGGGCGCCGATCGCCGACCAGACGTCGGTGGCCTTCTGGACCAGGTCGGGCGCGGTCTGCGGCAGCGGCGTCAGGATGACCTGGCGCCCGCTGTAGAGCAGCGCGTCGGCGTTGGCGACGCCGGCGACTTCCTTGCCGGCGATCGGATGCGCGGGCACGAACGAGGCCACGCGCTCCTTGAGCGCGCGCCGCGCGGCATCGACGACGTCGCGCTTGGTGCTGCCCACGTCCATCAGCAGCAGGCCGGGTTCGACCAGGTGGCGGATCGCCTTGAAGGTGGTCTCCGAGGCCGCCACCGGCACCGCGAGCAGCACGCAGTCGGAGCCTGCGACCGCCTGCAGCGCGGATTCGGCCGCGACGTCGATCACGCCCAGCTTGCGCGCGCGCTCGGTGGTCGAGGGCGACTTGCTGTAGCCGACCACATGCTTGACCAGGCCGCCACGCTTCAACGCGAGCGCGAACGAGCCGCCCATCAGGCCGCAGCCGATCACGCCGAGTTGCTTGAACATCGTCGCTGCGCGCCTAGTGGGTGTCGATCGGATAGCTGCCGAGCAGCTTGAAGAAGGCGCAGGTGGCGCGCAGTTCCTGCAGCGCGGCGGCGACATGCGCCTGCTGCGGATGGCCCTGCAGGTCGATGTAGAAGTAGTACTCCCACTGGCCCGAACGCGCCGGCCGCGACTCGAAGCGGCTCATCGACACGCCGTGCGCCTTGAGCGGAACGAGCATGTCGTGCACTGCGCCCGGCCGGTTGGCGACCGAGACGACGAGGCTGGTGCAGTCGCTTCCGGTGGCTTGCGGCTGCGGCTGGCCGGCAGGGTCGGCAACGACGGCAAAGCGGGTCCGGTTGCGCGCATCGTCCTGGATCGCCGGCGCCGCCACGTGCAGGCCGTACTCGCTCGCTGCGCGCTCGCTGGCCACTGCCGCCAGCGTCGAGTCGAGGCTCGCCAGGCGCGCGCCCTCGGCGTTGCTCGCCACCGGCCGGCGCTCGGCCTGCGGCAGGTGGTGCGCGAGCCAGTCATGGCACTGGGCGAGCGCCTGCGGATGCGCACACACCGCCTGGATGCCGTCCAGCGAATCGAGCTTGCGCAGCAGGTTGTGGCGCACGAAGAGGCTGGTCTCGCCGACGATCACGAGCGGCGTGGCCAGGAACAGGTCGAGCGAGCGCGCGACCACGCCCTCGGTCGAGTTCTCGACCGGCACGACGCCGAAATCCGCCGCGCCCGCAGCCGTGGCGCGGAACACCTCGTCGATGCTGGTGCAGGGCAGGCTCACGATCGACGAGCCGAAGTAGCCGAGGGCGGCCTGCTCGCTGAAGGTCCCTGCGGGCCCCAGGTAGGCCACGCGCGTGGGTGTCTCGAGCGCGCGGCAGGCCGACATGATTTCGCGCCAGATCGGCGCCACGCTCTGGCTCGCCAGCGGGCCGGCATTGACGGCCTTCAGGCCGGCGATGACCTGCGCCTCGCGCTCCGGGCGGAAGGCGACCGAGCCTTCGCGCTTCTTGACCTCGCCCACCTGCAGCGCGAGCGCGGCACGCCGGTTCAGCAGCGCCAGCAGGTCGCGATCGACGGCGTCGATCTGCGTGCGCAGCGCCAGCAATGCCGGGTTGGGCGTCTCGGCCATCGCAGTGGGTCGGGCGACGCTCGCCGATCAGGGCTTGACGGGCTTGGCGGGCGCAGGCGTCGCCGGCTTGGTGGTGGCACCGGAAGCGCCGCCTGAACCGGCCTCGGGCAGGCCGAGGTTCGCGCGCACCTTCTGCTCGAGCGCTTTCAGCTTGGGATCGAGCAGCGGTGCGGCCTCGGCGACGAGCTTCTGTCCGAGGTTGTTGAACGCCTCGGGAGCGAACTGCTGGAACTTCTTGTTGACCGGCGATTCGAGCCAGGCGATCAACTGCTTCAACTCGGCCTCGCTGAACTTCTCCTCGAGCCCGACGCCGACCGTCGAGGGGGCGAGCTTGAGCGCACGCTCGCGCATCAGCGGCGTCGCCTCCGCAACATAGCTCTTGATGTCGGCCTCGATCGCCTTGCCCACGGCCTCGCGCCGCTCGGGCGGCACCTGCGTCTGCAGCGCCTGCCCGGCGGCCTGCATCAGTTGCATTGCCGGGCGTTCGACGATGCTGCGCGAAACGTTCTCGATCGTCGGCTGCTGCAATGCCAGCACCTTCTGTACCAGCTCCTTCTTGCTCTGGGCCTGGGCCAGGGTGGCTGCGGCGCACAGGGCCGCGATCGTCATCAGTCGTCGGGTCGGGGTCATCTCGGGCTTTCTTCGGTGTCGGACTCGTCGCCCGGGATTTCGGTGTTGGCGTCGTTCTCGACGATGCGCTGCACGCCGATCAGGTGCGTCGCCTTGTCGAGCGCGATCAGCGTCACGCCCTGGGTGGCGCGGCCGAGCTCGCGGATCTCCGACACGCGCGTGCGCACGAGCACGCCCTTGTCGGTGATGAGCATGATCTCGTCCTCGGGCCGCACCAGCGTCGCGGCGACGACACGGCCGTTGCGCTCGCTCTGCTGGATCGCGATCATGCCCTTGGTGCCGCGCCCGTGGCGCGTGTACTCGACGATGCTGGTGCGCTTGCCGTAGCCGTTCTCGGTCGCGGTGAGCACGCTCACCGGGCTCGCGCTGCCGGTCTCTTCCTGTTCGGCGACGAGCATCGCGATCACGCTCTGGCCGTCGTCGAGCGCCATGCCGCGCACGCCGCGCGCGTTGCGGCCCATCGCGCGCACGTCCTCCTCGTCGAAGCGCACCGCCTTGCCGCCGTCGGAGAACAGCATCACGTCGTGATGGCCGTCGGTCAGGCGCGCGCCGATCAGGTAGTCGCCCGGGTCGAGGTCGACCGCGATGATGCCCGCCTTGCGCGGGTTGCTGAATTCGTCGAGCGCGGTCTTCTTGACCGTGCCCTGGGCGGTGGCCATGAACACGTAGTGGTCGGCCGGGAAGCTGCGGAAACCGTCGGTCAACGGCAGCACGACGTTGACCTTCTCGCCCGGTTGCAGCGGGAACATGTTGACGATCGGCTTGCCGCGGCTCGCGCGCCCGCCCTGCGGCACCTCCCACACCTTGAGCCAGTAGACGCGGCCGCGGTTGGTGAAGCACAGGATGTAGTCGTGCGTGTTGGCGATGAACAGGTCGTCGATCCAGTCGTCTTCCTTGGTCGCGGTGGCGAGCTTGCCGCGCCCGCCACGCTTCTGCGCGCGATATTCGGTGAGCGGCTGGCTCTTGATGTAGCCGGTGTGGCTGAGCGTGACGACCATGTCGGTCGGCGTGATCAGGTCCTCGGTGCCGAGATCCTGTGCATTGGCGACGATCTCGCTGCGCCGCGCGCCCGCCTTGGTCTGGCCGAACTCCTGCTTCAGCGCGGCGAGTTCGGCGGCGATGATCGCCGTCACGCGCTCGGGCCGGGCGAGGATGTCGAGCAGGTCGGCGATTTTCTCCATCACCTCCTTGTACTCGGTGATGATCTTGTCCTGCTCCAGCCCCGTCAGGCGCTGCAGCCGCATCTGCAGGATCTCGCCCGCCTGATCGTCCGACAGGCGGTACAGACCGTCGGCCTGCATGCCGAGCGCGCGGTCCAGGCCCTCGGGGCGGAAGGCGTCGCGCCCGCCCGGGGTCTCGCCCGCGGCGCGGGTGAGCATCTCGCGCACCAGCGACGAGTCCCAGCTCTTGCTCATCAGCGCCGCCTTCGCGACCGGCGGCGTGGGCGAGGTCTTGATGGTCTCGATGAACTCGTCGATGTTCGCGAGCGCCACCGCCAGGCCCTCGAGCACGTGGCCGCGCTCGCGCGCCTTGCGCAGGTCGAACACGGTGCGCCGCGTGACGACCTCGCGCCGGTGCTCGAGGAAGATCTCGAGCAGGTCCTTCAGGTTGCACAGCTTGGGCTGGTTGTCGATCAGCGCCACCATGTTCATGCCGAAGGTGTCCTGCAGCTGCGTCTGCTTGTACAGGTTGTTCAGCACCACCTCGGGCACTTCGCCGCGCTTCAATTCGATGACGACCCGCATGCCCGACTTGTCGGATTCGTCCTGGATGTGGCTGATGCCCTCGAGCTTCTTCTCGTGCACCAGCTCGGCCATGCGCTCGAGCAGCGTCTTCTTGTTGACCTGGTAGGGGATCTCGTCGACGATGATCGCCTGGCGCTGGCCGCGGTCGATGTCTTCGAAGTGGCACTTGGCGCGCATCACGACCTTGCCGCGCCCGGTGCGGTAACCGTCGCGCACGCCACTCGTGCCGTAGATGATGCCGGCGGTCGGAAAGTCGGGCGCGGGGATGATCTCGATCAATTCGTCGATCGTCGCGCCGGGGTTCTTGAGCAGGTGCAGGCAGGCGTCGGTGACCTCGTTCAGGTTGTGCGGCGGGATGTTGGTGGCCATGCCCACCGCAATCCCGCCCGAGCCGTTGACGAGCAGGTTGGGCAGCCGCGTCGGCAGCACCAGAGGTTCTTTCTCGGAACCGTCGTAGTTGGGGCCGAAGTCGATCGTCTCCTTGTCGATGTCGGCCAGCATCTCGTGGGCGATCTTGGCCAGGCGGATCTCGGTGTAGCGCATCGCCGCCGCGTTGTCGCCGTCGACCGAGCCGAAGTTGCCCTGGCCGTCGACCAGCATGTGGCGCAGCGAGAAGTCCTGCGCCATGCGCACGATGGTGTCGTAGACCGACTGGTCGCCGTGCGGGTGGTATTTGCCGATCACGTCGCCGACGATGCGCGCCGACTTCTTGTAGGGCCGGTTCCAGTCGTTGTTGAGCTCGTGCATCGCGTACAGTGACCTGCGGTGCACGGGCTTGAGTCCGTCCCTGGCGTCGGGCAGCGCGCGCCCGACGATCACGCTCATCGCATAGTCCAGATACGAGCGCCGCATCTCCTCTTCGAGGCTGGTAGGCAGGGTTTCCTTGGCGAACTGGGTCATGCGGGTGTCTGGGGCAAGGGGAGAATCGAAAGGGCAGGCACGGATCGGGAGCCGCTCGGCGGGCCAGCGGTCGATTCTAAGTGGCGCAACCTGTAGCACTCACGCAACAGAGCGCGCCACGCTTGCGCGACGCTGGCCCAAAATCGCGTTGGCTGTGAGCCCTATGGCACAATGACGCGTCGGTGGTGAGCGCTCTGGAACCGAGGGTTTGCCAGTACCTTCCGATTGCGATTCGGACGATTTGCAGGAACTCTGTACCTTCCCCCTGAGAGGAGAATCATGAAGAAACTGAACAAGGTGGCGATGCTGTTTGCAGCAGCAGCTTTCGCCGTCCCCCTGGCCGCGAGCGCGCAGAACGTGCAGCCGTTCCCGGCCAAGCCGATTGCCAGCCCGACGCCTGCAGATCTGAAGGCAGCCACCGGTGCAGACCAGTGGAAGTCCGCCGACGGCAAGCCCGTGATGAACGGCACCAACGAACTGTGCTGGCGCGATTCGAACTGGACGCCGGCGACCGCCTACCCGGGTTGTGATGGCGCTGCCAAGCCGCCGCCCGCGCCCGCGCCGGCAGCGGCTCCCGCGCCGAAGGCCATGCCGCCGGCACCGCCCGCGCCCGCGCCTGCCGCCAAGCCTGCACCGACGAGCGAGAAGGTGACCTACGCCGCCGACACGTTCTTCGACTTCGACAAGTCCGACCTCAAGCCCGAAGGCAAGGCCAAGCTCGACGACCTCGTGAGCAAGATGGGTGGCATGAACCTCGAGGTGATCATCGCCGTCGGCCACACCGACTCGATCGGTACCGACGAGTACAACCAGAAGCTGTCGGTGCGCCGCGCCGATGCCGTCAAGGCCTATCTGGTGAGCAAGGGCGTCGAGAAGAACCGCGTCTACACCGAAGGCAAGGGCGAGAAGGACCCGATCGCGAGCAACAAGACGGCCGAAGGCCGGGCCAAGAACCGCCGCGTCGAGATCGAAATGGTCGGAACGCGCGCCAAGAAGTGATCGCCGGTTGATCGGCTGATCCAGCAAAACCCCGCTTCGGCGGGGTTTTCCGCTTTTGGTGCGCCTTCAGTGCAGGCTTTAGCATTGAGCAATGAGCAACGTCGACCCGCAGGAACTCGCCAAGTTCAGTGACCTCGCCCACCGATGGTGGGACCCCGACAGCGAGTTCCGCCCGCTGCACGAGATCAACCCGCTGCGCCTGGACTGGATCGACCAGGAGCTGGGGTTGAAGGGCAAGCGCGTGCTCGACGTCGGCTGCGGCGGCGGCATCCTCGCCGATGCGATGGCGCGGCGCGGCGCGAACGTGCTCGGCATCGACCTCGCCGCCAAGCCGCTCAAGGTGGCGCAGTTGCACGCGCTCGAGGCGGGCACGCAGGGCGTCGAGTACCGCGAAGTGGCGGCCGAGGAACTGGCGCGCGAAATGCCGGCGCAGTTCGACGCCGTCACCTGCATGGAGATGCTCGAGCATGTGCCCGATCCATCGTCGATCGTGCGCGCCTGTGCCGAACTCGTCAGACCCGGCGGTGCTGTCTACTTCTCGACCATCAACCGCAACCCGAAGTCGTTCGTGTTCGCGATCGTCGGTGCCGAGCATGTGCTGAACCTTCTGCCCAAGGGCACGCACGAATATGCGCGCTTCATCAAGCCGAGCGAGCTCGCGCAGTGGTGCCGAGAGGCCGGGCTCGACGTGCAGGCTGCGCGCGGCATGGAGTACAACCCGCTCACGCGGCGCTACTGGTTGTCGGCCGACACGAGCGTCAACTACCTGCTCGCCTGCCGCCGGCCCGAATGAGGCGGATGACCCCCGATGCGGTGCTGTTCGACCTCGACGGCACGCTCGTCGACAGCGCGCCCGATCTGGCCGGTGCCGGCAACGAGATGCGCCTGCAGCGCGGCCTGCCGCCCTTGCCGCTCGAGCACTTCAGGCCCATGGTGGGCAGCGGCGCGCGCGGCATGCTCGGCATCGCCCTGCAGGTAGCCCCGCACGACGAAGGCTATGCCGACCTGCGCGACGAGTTCCTGGCCCGCTACGCGCAGCGCCTGACGCGCGAGAGCCGGGTCTTCGACGAGATGTTGCCGGTGCTCGACGCGCTCGAGACGCGCGCGCTGCGCTGGGGCATCGTCACCAACAAGGCCACGCTGTATGCGTTGCCGGTCGTCGAAGGGCTGGCCCTGCTGGACCGCGCTGCGGTCCTGATCTGCGGCGACACGACGCCGCATGCCAAGCCGCACCCGGCGCCGCTGCTCGAGGCGGCCCGGCGCCTGGGGGTTGCACCGTCGGGCTGCGTCTACGTGGGCGACGACGAGCGCGACGTGCAGGCCGGGCGCGGCGCCGGCATGCGCACCTTGGCCGCCGCCTGGGGCTACCTGGGCCAGAACGAGCCGATCGCCAACTGGAATGCCGACGCTGTGATCTCGCGTCCGGCCGAGCTATTGCAATGGCTCGCAATGCCCTAAACTACCGCTCACCAGGGGCCGACCTGGCTTCGACGCGGGTTCGGAGTTGGAACAGGGCATGCCGAGCACCAGTACGCTCGTAAATCCACTGGAAACAAAGTAACTGCGAACGATCAAACGTACGCTCTCGCCGCTTAAAACCGGTGAGCCTCGCAACAGTTGGCCGATGGGCTGGGCCTGAGGGGTAACACCCGAAGGCTGCGAGGTCATTCACATGGGCTCGTTTCGGGTTGCGCCATTCAGCCCGGAATCAAATCAAGTGGATCGGGACGGGGGTAGCGTGCTGCTGCGCGACCCACGGCCCTAAAACCAAATCAGCCAGCTAAGCATGTAGATCTGCCTGACGATGGCTAGCGGACGGGGGTTCGATTCCCCCCGGCTCCACCATACACAGCCCCAGCCCGCACGGCTGGGGCGTTTGCTTTGGCCTGGAATCGGTCGGATCCGACGCGCACACCATGAAGCAGTCTCGCAGTGGTTTCCTCGTTCTTCCGGTGCTTGCAGCTGCGCTGTGCGCGGCATGTGCCGGCAGCGATTTCGAGTGGGACAAGGCGCGCCAGATCCAGCCCGGCATGTCTCAGGATCAGGTGTCGGCCTTGATGGGCTCGCCTACCGGTGTGCGCAACCGCGACGAGGGTGCGGTCTGGACCTGGACCTACCTGAACCCGCGTACGGGCAGCGCGCGCTCGGTCTCGGCCCTGATCCGCGACGGTCGCGTCATCGACGGGCCGGCGGTTCCGGAGGGCTTCCGGTAACGTTGCGCCAGGCTCTGCATGAGCAGGGCGAAGCCGTAGCCGTCGATTTCAGCCGGCGCCGAGCCGATGGCGATGCCCGGCCACCTGCGCGCGCACCTGCGCCGGTGCCGTGCCGCCGACAATATTGCGTGCAGCCAACGACCCGCGCAGCGACAGCACCTCGTGCACGTCGGCTCCGATGGTCGGATGAATTCGCTGCAGCGCTTCGAGCGACAGTTCGGCGAGGTCGCGCCCCTGGCCTTGAGCTGCCTTGACGGCGTGCGCGACGACCTCGTGCGCGTCGCGGAACGGCAGGCCCTTCTTGACCAGGTAGTCGGCAAGGTCGGTCGCGGTCGCGTAGCCGAGGCGTGCGGCGCGTTCCATCGCTTCGGGCTTGACGCGCAGGCCGCCCGACCGCACCTTGGTCTGCGGGTCCAACGTGCCGCCGATCATTTCGCAGAAGATGCGCAGCGTGTCCTTGAGCGTGTCGACGCTGTCGAACAGCGGCTCCTTGTCTTCCTGGTTGTCCTTGTTGTAGGCCAGCGGCTGGCCCTTCATGAGCGTCAGCAGCCCCATCAGGTGGCCGACGACGCGGCCGGTCTTGCCGCGCGCGAGCTCGGGCACGTCGGGGTTCTTCTTCTGCGGCATGATCGAGCTGCCGGTGCAGAAGCGGTCGGCGATCTCGATGAATGCGAAGCTCTGGCTCATCCACAGCACGAGCTCTTCCGACAGGCGCGACACATGCACCATCGCGATACTCGCCGCGGCGGCGAACTCGATCGCGAAATCGCGGTCACTGACCGCATCCAGGCTGTTCTGGCACACACCCTCCATGCCGAGCGTGCGCGCGACGCGCTCGCGGTCGAGCGGGTAGCTTGTGCCGGCCAAGGCAGCCGCGCCGAGCGGCAGCCGGTTCGTTCGCCGGCGCACTTCGCTCATGCGCTCGGCGTCGCGCGCGAACATCTCGACGTAGGCCAGCATGTGATGGCCAAAGCTCACCGGCTGCGCCACCTGCAGATGCGTGAAGCCGGGCAGGACGACGTCGGCGTTCGCGTCGGCGATCTCGACCAGCGCGCGCTGCAGCGCCTCGAGCAGGCCGACGATGGCGTCGACCTCGTCGCGCAGCCACAGCCGCAGGTCGGTCGCGACCTGGTCGTTGCGCGAGCGCCCGGTGTGCAGGCGCTTGCCGGCGTCGCCGACGAGCTGCGTCAGGCGCGCCTCGATGTTCAGGTGCACGTCTTCGAGTTCGAGGCGCCACAAGAACTCGCCGCGCTCGATCTCGCCCGCGATCGTTTGCAGCCCATCGGCGATTGCGCGCTCGTCGGCTGCGCTCAGGATGCCTTGCGCGGCGAGCATCTCGGCATGCGCCAGGCTGCCGGCGATGTCGGCCTTCCACAGCCGGCGGTCGAAGCCGACGCTCGCCGTGTAGCGCTGCACCAGCTCGCTCATCGGTTCGGTGAACAGCGCCGACCAGGCGCTGGACTTGGCTTCGAGTTGATTGGCAGACATCGCGGACTCGTGGGCTCGGGGACTCGGCTACGGCGAGCGACAATCCACTGTCACCCAGGCATTCTTGCGCCGACGATTCTATCGGCGCACCCACCGCGATGAGCGATTCGCTGCCGTCGACGACCGCAGGCGCCTTTGGCAGCACCGGCTTCGACCTGCCCGTCGCGAGTGCCGCCCCGCAGCGCGCCGCCGGCGGCACGGGCTCGGCGTTCGACATGTGCCACGGCGGCGTGGTGCTGCGCGCGGTGTTGTTCGTGCAGGGCGTGCTGGCGATCGGAGCGCTGTTCGGCGCGGCGGGATTCGAGCCGTGGCTGACGCGCCTCGCGCTCGGCACCGGCATCGCGCTGCCGGGCGTGCTGTCGTGGCTGGTGCTGTCGTGCCTGCTCAAGGGAGCGCTCGCGCGCCTGCCCGATGCGGCGCAGTGGGTCGCTGCAGCCGTGCTCGGCGCATTGTGCGCGAGCGCCAGCTGGGCCTTGCAGTCGTTTCTCGGCCTCGACCTGCTCGCTGCGCAATGGCTGGCCCCGGCGGCCGCCGGCGCGGCGTTGGCCACGGCGCTCTTCTACTGGCTGCGCCTGCGCGCGATCGCGCAGGGTCCGGCCGACACGAGCGCGCGCCTGGCGGAGCTGCAGTCGCGCATCCGGCCGCATTTCCTGTTCAACACGCTCAACACCGCGATCACGCTCGCGCGCATCGACCCGGCGCGCACCGAAGGCCTGCTCGAGGACCTGGCCGAGCTGTTTCGCGTCGCGCTTGCCGACACCGATGCCGCGGTCACGCTCGGCGCCGAGGTCGAGCTCGCGCAGCGCTACATCGCGATCGAGCAGATCCGCTTCGGCGAGAGACTGCGCGTGAGCTGGGAGCTCGATCCCGCCGCCGCCGCCGCGCGCGTGCCGCCGCTGCTGCTGCAGCCGCTGGTCGAGAACGCCGTCCGCCACGGTGTCGAGCCGGCGCCCGAGGGCGGCACGATCCGCGTGCGCACGCGCGTGCGCAACGGCCAGGCCGTGATCAGCATCGACAACAGCCTGCACGGTGCGCCGTCGCGCCCCGGCGCCGGCATGGCGCTGCGCAACGTGCGCGAGCGCCTGCACCTGATGCACGACGTGGCGGGGCAGTTCGAGGCTCGGCCCGATGGCGAAGTGTTTCGCGTGCGCATCGTCGTTCCGCTTGCTCCGGCATGACGGCGGCGCTGCGCGTGCTCGTCGTCGACGACGAGGAACTTGCCCGCCTGCGGCTGCGCAGCTTGGTCGGCGAGTGCCCGGTGCCGCAGGCCGGCGTTGCCGGCGAGGCCGCCAACGCGGCCCAGGCGCTCGCGTGGCTGGCCACCCACGACTGCGACGTGGTGCTGCTCGACATCCGCATGCCCGGCAGCGACGGGCTGCAACTCGCGGCTGAACTCAACCGGCGCGAACCGACGCCGGCGGTGGTGTTCGTCACCGCGCATGCCGATCACGCGCTGCAGGCCTTCGACCTGCATGCGGTGGACTACCTCACCAAGCCGGTGCGGCGCGAGCGCCTGCAGGCCGCGCTGCAGCGCGCGGCGCAGCGTCTCGGCCTGCAGCGGGCCGTGGCTGCCGCGCCGGCCGACGCGGAGCCGGTGATCGTCGTCAGCGAGTTCGGCCGCGTCGTGCGCGTGCCGGTGCGCGACGTGCTCTACCTGAAGGCCGAGCTCAAGTACGTGACGCTGCGCACCGCCGAGCGCAGCTACGTGCTCGACGATGCGCTCGCCGACCTCGAGCAGCGCCTGGGCAGCCGCTTCCTGCGCGTGCATCGCAATGCGCTCGTCGCGCGCCACGCGATGCGCGCGCTCGAGCGCCGCGCGTCGGCCGACGACGAAGGTAGCGAGGCCTGGGCGGTGCGGGTGGCGCCGGTGGACGAGTGGCTGGCCGTGTCGCGCCGGCAGGCTGCGGCGGTGCGCGAGGCGATGCTGGCTTCGGGCCCGGGCTGAAGTGAAACTGACCACCCCCGGCCGTCTGGCGGCCGCCCCCCGAGGGGCTCCGAACCCGACCGGGAAACCCGGATCGGGTTCGGCCCGCTCCGGCTCCGCCGCGCTCCCCTGGTCGCCGGCGGCGACCGGTCCCCTGCCGGGGACGAAGGCACACGTTTCATGCGTCGCGGGTCGCGCGATGCGCGGTGGAGCAACTGAGATGACGACCCCCATGCTCACTTCGTTCGCTGCCCCCCGAGGGGGCGCGCAGCCGGCTTGGGAGCGGCCCGGCGCCGGCTGAGAGGCTGAGAGGCAATCCAATGCGCCCGCGCCGGGGCGGCCAAGGGCGCTGGGGTAGGCGCGGTGCGCAGCCCAGGCGTCCGCCTGGGCAAGCAACGCAACGCCCCCCCAGAGCCCTTGGACACCCCGGCCCTACGGGTAAGCCCCCAGAACAGGCCCACTCGTCGTTGCAAATGCTCGCCGGGTAGCCAACCCGGCTGCGCTTTGCGCCTAGATTGGGCCTGTTCTGGGGGCTTACGCGGGTGCATTGGATTGCCTCTCAGCCTCTGAGCCCGCGTCAGGCGAGCGCCGCAGCCAAGGCCCCGGCGCTGGCGCCGAAAGCGTAGCAGTCCATGCCCAGGCTGCCGAGCGAGACGCTCTCGTGCAGGCGCAGCGGTGCCGCGTCGCGCCCAGCCGCGCCGGCCGCCGGGTACCAGGGCAGCAGGTGCTCGTCGGTCGGGTGCATCAGCACCGCGTGCGGGGCGCGCCGGCGGTAGTCGAAGAGCGCGTCCCAGTCGCGCGCCGCGCTGCGATCGGCCATCCAGTCGCGAAAGGCGCGGCTCTCGGGCATCTCGTCGCTGGCGTTCGTGTCGGCACCGTGCCGCTCGGCGCCGGCCTGCGGGCGCTGTGCGAAGACGAGGCGCAGGTTGTGCGTGATGCTGCCCGTGCCGAGCACGAGCACGCCTGCGCTGCGCAACGGCGCGAGCGCCGCGCCGAGCGCGAACAGCGCCGCGGGCGCCATGTCGGGCACGAGCGCGAGCGGCAGCACAGGCAGGTCGACCGCGGGGTACAGGTAGCGCAGCGCGGTCCAGATGCCATGGTCCAGGCCGCCGCGATCGATGCACGGGGCGTCGATGCCGGCAGCGGCGAGCAGCGCCTGCACCTCGCGCGCGAGATCGGGCGCGCCCGGCGCGTCATAGTGCAGCCGGTACAGCGCGTCCGGAAAGCCGCCGAAGTCGTGCACCGTGTCGTGCTGCGCGGCGGCGAGCAGCGCCGGCTGGCGCGCGAGCGTGTGGGCCGAGATCGCGAGCACCGCGCGCGGGCGGCCGAAGGTGCGCGCGATCGCCGGCCCGAGGCGCTCCAGAAAAGCGCCCGTCGGGCCCGGCTCGAGCGCGATCATCGGCGAGCCGTGCGAGACGAACAGCGAAGGCAGTGGCGCAGCGTTCATGCCTGCATTGAAGCACCGCGCGCACCGAGGTGCGTTCGATCGCCTTGCATGCAGCGTTCGGTGGCCTGCGCTATCGTCGGGCGTATGACGATTGCCTCTCCGGTGCCAGCGCAGTGGTGGCACCTTGCCGCGCGCCAGCTCGGCCGCGATTGGCGTGCCGGCGAGTTGCGCCTGCTCGCGCTGGCGGTGCTGCTTGCCGTGGCCGCGCTGACGGCAGTCGGCTTCTTCGCCGATCGCCTGAACAGCGGCCTGACGCGCGACGCGAGCCAGTTGCTCGGTGGCGACGCGGTGGTCGGCAGCGACCAGCCGGCGCCGCCCGAGGTTGCCGCCAAGGCGCGCTCGCTCGGCCTGCAGGTGACGACGAGCGCGGGGTTCCCGAGCATGGCGCGCGCGAGCGACGCGCAGGGCGGCGCGACGCGCCTCGTCGCCGCCAAGGCGGTCGGCGCGGGCTATCCGTTGCGCGGCAGGCTGCAGCTCAAGGCCTCGGCGGGCGACGCCGCACCGCAAGCCGTCGCTGCGGCGCCGGCACCGGGCGAGGCCTGGGTCGATGCCGGGCTGCTCGATGCGCTCGATCTGAAGCTCGGCGATACGCTGCTGCTGGGCGATGCCGGGCTGCGCATGACGCGCATCATCGTCGTCGAGCCCGACCGCGGGACCGGGTTTGCCACCTTCGCGCCGCGCGTGCTGTTCAGCGAGGCCGACCTCGCCGCGACCGGCCTCATCCAGCCTGCGAGCCGGGTCGGCTACCGGCTCATGGTGGCCGCGCCACCGGGGCGCGAGGAGGCGGTCAAGGCCTTCGTCGACTGGGCGCAGGCCGAGATCAAGACGCGCGCCTGGCGCGGGCTGCGCGTCGAGTCGCTCGAGGCCGGGCGGCCCGAGATGCGCCAGACGCTCGACCGGGCGGAGAAGTTCCTGAACCTGGTCGCGCTGCTCGCGGCGCTGCTCGCCGCGGTGGCGGTGGGCATCGCGGCGCGCGAGTTCGCGAACCGCCATCTCGACGACTGCGCGATGCTGCGCGTGCTCGGTCTGCCGCAGCGCAGGATCGCGCTGCAGTACATCGGCGAGCTCGGCGCCGTCGGCCTCGGCGCGAGCCTCGCCGGCGTGGCGCTGGGCTATGCGGTGCACTACGTCTTCGTCTGGCTGCTCGCCGGCCTGGTCGACTCGGCGTTGCCCGCGGCAACGCTCTGGCCGGCACTGTTCGGGCTCGCGGTCGGGTTGACGCTGCTCGGTGGTTTCGGCCTGCCGCCGGTGTTGCAGCTGGCACGCGTGCCGCCGCTGCGCGTGATCCGGCGCGACCTGGGCGCGCTCAAGCCGGCATCGCTTGCGGTGCTGCTCGCGGGCGCACTCGGCTTTGTCGCGCTGCTGCTCGCGGTGGCCAGCGACGCCAGGCTGGGGCTGATCGCGGTCGGCGGCTTCGCAGCGGCGGTGGCGCTGTTCGCGCTCGCTTCGTGGCTCGCGGTGCAGTTGCTGCGCCACGCCGTGCCCGAGGCGCGCGCGCCGCGCTGGGCGGTGCTCGCGACGCGCCAGATCGCGGCCCGGCCGGCGTTTGCGGTGCTGCAGGTCTCGGCGCTCGCGGTCGGCCTGCTGGCGCTGGTGCTGCTGGTGCTGCTGCGCACCGACCTGATCGCCGCCTGGCGCCGCGCCACGCCGCCGGATGCGCCGAACCGTTTCGTGATCAACGTCCAGCCCGAGCAGGCCGGGGCCTTTCGCGAGCGGTTGCAGGCGGCGGGCGTCGCCGCCTTCGACTTCTATCCGATGATCCGCGGCCGCCTGGTCGCGATCAACGGCAAGGCGGTGATGCCCGAAGACTTCGCCGACGACCGCGCCCGGCGTCTCGTCGATCGCGAGTTCAACCTGAGCAACGCCGGTGCGCTGCCGGTGCACAACGAGCTGGTCGGCGGGCAGTGGCAGGCCGACGAGGCGGATGCGGTCAGCGTCGAGGAGGGGCTGATGCAGACACTCGGCCTGAAGCTCGGCGACCGGCTGCGCTTCGACATCGCGGGCCTGCCCGCCGAGGGCCGCATCACGAGCGTGCGCAAGGTCGACTGGGGCTCGATGCGGGTCAATTTCTTCGTCATGTTTCCGCGCGCGCAGATGACCGGCGTGCCGACGACCTTCATCGCGGCCTTTCGCGCGCCGGCGCAGGCGGGCGGCTTCGACAACGCGCTCAGCCGCGAGTTTCCGAACATCACGAACGTCGACATCTCGGCCTCGATCGCGCAGGTGCAGCGCGTGCTCGACCAGGTCGTGCGCGCGGTCGAATTCCTGTTCGGCTTCACGCTCGCGGCCGGCCTGGCCGTGCTGTTCGCTGCCGTCACCGCGACGCGCGAGGCGCGCGCGCGCGAGTTCGCGGTGATGCGCGCGCTCGGCGCGAGCGCGCATCTGCTCGCGCGCGTGCAGCGCGCCGAGCTGCTCGGCGTCGGGGCCCTGGCCGGCGTGCTCGCGTCCGCCGCCGCGATGGCGGTCGGCTGGGCGCTGGCGCGCTTCGTCTTCGAGTTCAGCTGGAATCCTGCCCCCTGGGTGCCGCTGGCCGGCGGCGCCTGCGGCGCGCTGCTTGCGCTCGCGGCGGGCTGGTGGGGCCTGCGCGACGTGCTCAGAAGGCCGGTCGTGGATACGCTGCGTCGCGCGGCTGCGGAGTAGCCGCGCCGGGCGCGGCATACTGCGCATCATCATGAGCCTGGCCGCCCCGACGCGAACGCTGCGCATCCTGCACCTCGAGGATTCCGAACTCGACCACGAGCTCACGCTCGCGCAGTTGCGCCGCGGCGGAATCGCGGTCGAGATGCTGCGCATCGACTCCGAGCCCGAGTTCCTGCGCGCAATGGAGCAGGCCTGGGACGCGGTGATCTCCGACTACAACCTGCCCGGCTTCTCGGGCCTGGTGGCGCTCGACCTGCTCAAGGCGCGCGACAACGGCGTGCCCTTCTTGCTGCTCTCGGGCGAGATCGGCGAGGATGCCGCCGTCGAGGCGATGCGCAACGGCGCCGCCGACTACCTGCTCAAGAACAACATGGCGCGCCTGGTGCCGGCGCTGCTGCACGCCGTCGAGGCCAACGACACGCGGCGCGCCCACCTGGCCGCCGACCGCGAACTCGGCCAGAGCAAGCAGCGCCTGCGCGAGCTCGCGCAGCACCTGCAGACCAGTGTCGAGAGCGAGCGCGCCGCGATCGCGCGCGAAATCCACGACGACGTCGGCGGCTCGCTGACGGCGTTGAACTTCGACCTGGCGTGGATTGCGCGCCACTCCGACAAGCCCGAGGTGCGCCAGCGCGCCACGTCGGCGCTCGAGACTGTGGCGCACGCGATCGAAGCCAGCCAGCGCGTGATGCACAACCTGCGCCCGGCCATCCTCGAGCAGGGGTTGGTCGCTGCGCTGCAATGGATGGCTAGCCGCTTCGAGCGCCGCACCGGCATCGCGTGCCGCTTCACGAGCGACCGCGAGGCGCTTGCACTGCCTGCCGGCGTGCCGCTGGTGGCCTACCGCACGGCGCAGGAGGCGCTGACCAACGTCTCCAAGCATGCGCAGGCGACGCGGGTCGCGATCGAGCTCACGGTCGCGGCAGGCACCTTGACGCTGGAGATCGCCGACGACGGCCGCGGCCTGTCGCTCGAGGACCTGGCCAAGGCACGCTCGTTCGGCATCCGCGGCCTGCACGAGCGTGCGAGCACGGTCGGCGGCTGGGTCGACCTCTCCAGCGGCGAGCGGGGCACGACGCTGATCCTGTCGGTGCCGCTGGCACCCGACGCGGCGGACAGCGCAGACGCTGCCGGCGCGCCGCAACCCGAGCTTGCCGACGTCCACGACCAGCACGATCCGAGCTACTGGGGCGAACTGTGATCCGAGTCATTCTCTGCGACGACCATGCGCTGATCCGGCGCGGCATTCGCGACACGCTCTCCGATGCGCCCGACATCACGGTCGTCGGCGAGGCCGGCGACTACGGCGAACTGCGCGCGCTGCTGCGCGGCACGGCGTGCGACGTGCTCGTGCTCGACATCAACCTGCCCGGGCGCAGCGGCCTCGATGTGCTGCACGTGCTCAAGGACGAAGGCGCGGCCTTGCGCGTGCTCGTCGTCAGCATGTACCCCGAAGACCAGTACGCGATCCGCGCGCTGCGCGCCGGCGCCTTCGGCTACGTCAACAAGGGCGGCGATCCGGCGCTCATCGTCGCCGCGGTGCGCACCGTGGCCCAGGGCCGCAAGTACGTCACGCCCGAGATCGCGCAGATGCTCGTCGAGAGCCTGACCAGCCCGGTCACCGCGCAGGCGCACGACAAGCTCTCCGACCGCGAGCTGGAGACCCTGGTCAAGATCGCTTCGGGCAAGCGCCTGTCGGACATTGCCGACGAGTTGAAGCTCAGCCCCAAGACGGTCAGCGTGTACCGCGCGCGGGTGCTCGAAAAGCTCGGGTTGACGAACAATTCGGAGATGACGGTGTACGCGATCAGGAACGGGTTGGTGGGGGATTGAGCGCGTCCACCGCGATTGCGGGCCGTCATCGACCGGTCATCAATCCTTCATAAACTCGTCTGCCAATGCCCGTCACCTCACCTTTGCCTCCAGCGCTCAACCGCGAGACCGCGATCCTCGAGTTCAACCGGCGCGTGCTGGCGCAGGCGCGCCGGCCCGACGTGCCGCTGCTCGAGCGGCTGCGCTACATCTGCATCGTCTCGTCCAACCTGGACGAGTTCTTCGAGGTCCGCATGGCAGACTACATCGAGGCCGCGCGCCAGCCCGGCACCGGTGTCGTCGGCAGCGACCTGGCATCGGTGGCGAGCCAGGCCCATGCGCTGATCGGCGACCAGTACGCCTGCTTCAACGACGAGGTCATGCCCGCGCTCAAGCGCGCCGGCATCGTCGTCGTCAACCACGCCGAGCGCGACCGGGCGCAGCGGCGCTGGGTGCAGGAGTTCTTCGAGCAGCAGGTGCGGCCGCTGCTGGTGCCGGTGGGGCTCGATCCGTCGCACCCGTTTCCGCAGGTCGCCAACAAGTCGCTGAACTTCATCGTCCGCCTCGGCGGCAAGGATGCCTTCGGGCGCGAGAATTCGATTGCGATCGTCAAGGTGCCGCGCGTACTGCCGCGTGTGATGCGCCTGCCCGACAAGATCGCCGGCGGCAAGCAGGGGTTCGTGCTGCTGACGAGCGTGATCCGCGCCCATCTGCACGAGCTCTTCCAGGGCCGGCGCGTCGAGGCGTTCTCGCAGTTCCGCCTGACGCGCGACTCCGAGCTCGCGGTCGACGAGGAAGAGGTCAAGAACCTGCGCCAGGCGTTGCGTTCCGGGCTCACGACGCGCCACTTCGGGCAGGCGCTGCGGCTCGAGGTCGTCAATACCTGCCCGCCCGAGCTCTCGGGCTTCCTGCTGCGCCAGTTCGGCCTGCCGCCGGCGGCGCTGTACCAGGTCAACGGGCCGGTCAACCTGGGGCGCATGAACGCGCTCATCGACGCTGCCGACGCGCCGGCGCTGCGTTTCGCGCCCCACCATCCTGCCTGGCCGATGGGGCTGCCGCGCGATGTGTCGATATTCTGGCGCCTGCGCCAGGGCGATGTGCTGCTGCACCATCCGTTCGAGTCCTTCGAGCCGGTGGTGCAGTTCCTGCGCGAGGCGGTCAGCGATCCGAAGGTGCTCGCGATCAAGCAGACGATCTACCGCACCGGCACCGAGTCGCCGCTGATGGACCTGTTGATCGAGGCCGTGCAGCGCGGCAAGGAGGTGACCTGCGTCGTCGAGCTCAAGGCGCGCTTCGACGAGGAGGCCAACATCAACTGGGCCGAGCGGCTTGAAGCGGTCGGCGCGCAGGTGGTGTACGGCATCGTCGGCCTGAAGACGCATGCCAAGCTGCTGCTCGTGACGCGCCGCGAGGGCACGCCCGCGCGGCCGGTGCTGCGCCGCTACGCCCACCTCTCGACCGGCAACTACAACCTGCGCACGGCGCGCCTGTACACCGACATCGGCTACCTGACCGCCGACGCCAGGCTGACCGAGGACGCCGAGGCGGTGTTCCAGCAGCTCGCGAGCCTGGGCAAGACGAAACCGCTGCGGCGCATGCTGCAGGCGCCGTTCACGCTGCACGCCGAGATGCTCGCGCGCGTGCAGCAGGTGGCGCGTGCCGCGCGCGCCGGCAGCGCGGCGCGCATCGTGCTCAAGATCAACGCTCTCACCGATGCGGCGCTGATCGCGGCGCTCGTCGATGCCGGCCAGGCCGGCGCCGAGATCGATCTCGTCGTGCGCGGCGCCTGTTGCCTGCCGCCGGGCGTGCCCGGGCAGACCGATCGCATCCGCGTGCGCTCGATCGTCGGGCGCTTTCTCGAGCACACGCGGCTGCTCTACTTCCGCTGGGGCGCGGGGCCCGACGACGAGGTGCTCTTCCTGACGAGCGCCGACTGGATGAGCCGCAACATGTTCCGCCGCATCGAGATCGCCTGGCCGGTGCGCGACGCCGAGCTGCGCCAGCGGCTGATCGACGAGGCGCTGGTGCCCTATCTGCTCGACGGCAAGGACGCCTGGATCCAGCGCGCCGATGGCAGCTACGCGCCGGTCGGTGGCCACGGCGCGAGCGCCCAGCAGGCCCTGATGGTGCGGCTGCGGGGCAGCCGATGAGCGGTACTCATGTCGAACCGCACGAGCCCCTGGAGCGCAAGTCGATGAACCTGATCCTGTGGCGTCACGCCGAAGCCGAGATCCTGCGCGCGGGCCAGGACGACACGGAGCGCGAACTCACGGCCAAGGGCCGGCGCCAGGCAAAGCGCATGGCCGAGTGGCTGGACGCGCGCATGCCGGCCAGTGCGCGCATCCTCGTCAGCCCGGCGGCGCGCGCGCAGCAGACGGCAGGGCCGCTCGGCCGCCGCTTCAAGACCGTGGCCGCGCTTGCGCCCGGGCGCAGCGCCGACGACCTGCTCGCCGCGGTCGGCTGGCCCGAGCTCAGCGACACCGTGCTCGTCGTCGGCCACCAGCCGACGCTGGGCATCGTCGCGGCGCGGCTGCTGTGCGGCGCCGACCAGGCCTGGCCGGTGAAGAAGGGCGCCGTCTGGTGGCTCGAGCGTCGCGAGCGCGAGGGTCTGGTGTAGGTCGCGCTGCAGGCGGTGCAGAACTCCGGCAAGAGCTGACAAGCGAACCGCAAAGGACCCTCCGTCATGCCGCGCCTCGAGCCTCTGCCCGCCAGCGCCACGCCCGCGCTCGCACCGCACTTCGACTTCTTCCTCGGCACGCTCGGCTTCACGCCCAACAGCGTGCTGACGATGCAGCGCAAGCCCGGGCTGGTGCAGGCGCTGGCGCAGCTCAACGCGGCCGTCATGGATCCCGAAGGCGAGGTCGACCTCGGCTTTCGGCGCCTGATCGGGCATGTCGCGAGCAAGGCCGCGGGCTGCCTGTACTGCCAGGCGCACACGCTGCTCGGCGCGGCCAATTTCGGCGTCGAGGCGGACAAGCTCGCCGCGGTGTGGGAATACGCGTCGAGCCCGCTCTACGACGAGCGCGAGCGCGTGGCGCTCGACTTCGCGCTCGCCGCCGCGGCGCAACCGAATGCCGTCACCGACGAGCTCTTCGCGCGGCTGCGCGCGCACTGGAGCGACAACCAGATCGTCGAGATCCTGGGCGTGGTCGCGATGTTCGGATTCCTGAACCGCTGGAACGACAGCCTGGCTACGACGCTCGAGGCGGCGCCGATGGCCGTCGCCACACAGGCTGCCGGCAGTCGCGGCTTCGACCTCGGCAAGCACGCGTAGCGAGGGGGCTGCGGCCCTCCCTTACAAGTGCGCATCCAATCGTACAAGACTGGCTATCGAGTTCGGGCTCCAAGTGGCATTGGATGCACCGCCCGAAGGCTTGCCTGCGCAGGACAGTACGAGAGCGTCAGGGCGGGCTGGCGGGTTCTGCTCCGTGCATGGGGCAGAGCCCCATGCGCTCGCCAGGCACGAACAGTCCTCAGGACTGTTCGTGTCCGGGCTCTCTCCCCCGCCGCCAGCCCCGGGGCTGGCGTCTCCTCCTTTACCTGCGCAGAACCCGCCAGCCCACCCTGCCGCTCGTTGCACCGCCGAGGCGCCCGGCGCTCGCGCAGATTGCGCAGGGCACCGCGGCGACCGGGTCGGGGGCGCCGGGGGACCGGATGCCGCAGGTTAAGGAGGAGCCGCCTGGCGGCCTGCCGGCAGGCGGCGGGGGACACGGAGGCAGCCGGTCCCCCGGCGCCCTCGACCTCGCGCCAGCGGTGAAATGCAATTGCCGAGATGCAGCAAGGCCGGTGGACGAATCGATCCACTTGGAGTACGGAGGCAACTGCCACATTGATGCGATTAAACGCAACTGGGTATCAGGTGGTGGCCGGCGCAATGCGCAGCCGCAACGGCCCGCTGCGCTCCCAGTGCGCCGCCTCTTCCTTGAGCAGGTACAGCGTGCGCGGGTTGCGCTCGGCCCAACCGGGGGCGTGCACGATCAGCGCCTGATCGCCATCGCGCCGCAATTGCAGCGCGCGCGGGTCGACCGCCCGCCGCGCGTGGCACTTGATGATCGCCAGGCGCAGGCACAGCGCCTGCCAGGTGAAGGTCGGCAGGGCGAGTGCCGGCTCGATCTTGCGCAGGCTGCCGCGCTGGGCGAGCACGAGGTCGGCCAGGCGGCGCTGCTGCGACTGCGAGAAGCCGGCCGCGTCCACGTGCGCGAGCAGGTAGGCGCTGTGGCGATGATGGTCGTGGTGCGAGACCATCATCCCGGTCTCGTGCAGCGCGGCCGCCCAGAGCAGCTCGCGCCGCAACTCGCCCGCCGGCCCGCCCTCGGCCCGCGGCTGCACGCTGGCGTAGAAGGCGTCGGCCACGTTCGCCACGCCATCGGCCTGCTGCACATCGACCATGAAGCGGCGCTGCAGTTCGCGCACCGAGGCGTCGCGCATGTCGTGCGCCTCGGCCGGGTCCTGCGCGGCGACGCGGCGCTCGGCGAGGTCGAAGATCACGCCCTGGCGCAGCGCGCCGTTGGCGGGTGCGAGCGCGTCGATGCCGAAATGCGTTGCAAGCGTGTACAGCAGGCACAACCCGCCGGCGATGACCTGGCGCCGGTCGTCGCGCAGGCCGGGCAGGTCGAGCCGGTCGATGTGCCCGGCGCGCAGGCAGCGCGCGATGCACCAGCGCAGACCCCCAGGGGTGATCGTGCCGTCGGTCTTGCCGCTCGCCTGCAGCAGTTGCGAGACCGCGCCGACCGTGCCGCTGGCGCCGAGCGCCTCCTGCCAGTGGCGGCGCGCAAACGGGATCAGCGCCTCTTCGAGCTCGGCGCCGGCGGCGATCTGCGCCTGGCGAAATGCGCTCTCGGTCAGCCGCCCGTCGGCAAAGAAGCGCATCGACAGGCTCACGCTGCCGACCTGGAACGACTCGGCGCGCAGCGGCCGGCGCGCGCTGCCGATGATCATCTCGGTCGAGCGCCCGCCGATGTCGATCACCAGCCGCGGCACCGGCGAGGGTTGCAGGCGGGCAACGCCCGAGAAGATCAGGCGCGCCTCTTCGCGGCCGGAGATGACCTCGATGGGGTAGCCGAGCACGTCTTGCGCGCGCGCGAGAAAGGCATCGCGGTTGCGCGCCTCGCGCAGCGTCTGCGTCGCCACGGCACGCACCTGCTGCGCGCTGTAGCCGGCCAGGCGCTGCGCGAAGCCGGCCAGGCAGGCCAGGCCGCGCCGCGCCGCCTCTTCGGTCAGCATGCCGGCGGCGTCGAGGCCGGCGCCCAGGCGCACGGTCTCCTTCAGGTAGTGGATGCGCCGGTAGCCGTCGGCGACGACTTCGCCGATCTCGAGCCGAAAGCTGTTCGAGCCCATGTCGATCGCGGCCAGGTGGTGCGGCCAGCGCGGCGCCTGAGCGCGCGCAAGAGGCCTCGGAAGCATCGGGTCCATCGGCGTCATTGTCGGGGCATTCGCGGCGCGCGCCGGGGCGCAACGGCGGCGTTCCTAGAATCCGCACTCCACCCGACCGAAGGCGCCACCATGCCCGAAACCGCACTCGAACTGCCTCGCCCGCCCGGCCAGGCGCTGGACCGCCGCAGCTTCATCGCGACCACCGTCGGAGCGAGCCTTGCCGCTGCCGTGCAGCCGGCGGGCGCAATGACGATCAGCACGCCGGTGCAGGGCCTGAGCGCAGGGGCGGTCACGATCGCGTCGGGCGGCTTCGCGATGCCGGTCTACCGCGCCCTGCCTGCCGGCGGGTCCGGGCTGCCGGTGGTGCTCGTGGTGTCGGAAATCTTCGGCGTGCATGCGCACATCGCCGATGTCGCGCGCCGCCTCGCGCACCGTGGCTACCTTGCGATCGCGCCCGAGCTGTTTGCGCGCCACGGCGACGCCAAGAGCTATACCGAGATTCCGAAGCTGTTCGAGGAGGTGGTCGCCAAGGCGCCCGACGCGCAGGTGTTGAGCGATCTCGACGCCTGCGTCGCCTGGGCCGGTGCCAACGGCGGCGACCTGAAGCGCCTTGGCATCACGGGCTTCTGCTGGGGCGGGCGCATCACCTGGCTCTACGCAGCGCACAGTCGGGCCGTGAAGGCCGGCGTGGCCTGGTACGGCCGCCTCGCCGGCGCGACCACGCCCTTGCAGCCCAGACATCCGGTCGACATCGCCGCGCAGCTCGAGTGCCCGGTGCTCGGTCTGTACGGCGCGGCCGACGAGGGCATCCCGGTTGACACGGTTGATAAGATGAAAGTGGCGCTGAGCGCGGGCAGTGCCGCGGCAAGGCGCTCCGAGATCGTCGTCTATCCCGACACGCCGCATGCCTTCCACGCCGACTACCGCCCCAACTACCGCAAGCAGGCCGCCGAAGACGGCTGGAAGCGCTGCCTCGCCTGGTTCGCGGATCATGGCGTTGCCTGAGCGCCGCGCGGCGCGCCGATGACGCTCGCCTACATCGTCGTGGCGACGCTGGTCGGCGGCGCGGTCTCGGTGCTGGTCGCGGCCAGCCTGACGCTGGCCATGCTGGCACGCCTGGTCAAGAACCTGGTCAGCCTGTCGGCTGGCGTGCTGCTCGCGACGGCGCTGCTCAACATGCTGCCCGAGGCCTTCGAGGGTGCGACCGATCCGCACCGCCTGTTCGCGACACTGCTCGGCGGGCTGCTGTTCTTCTTCCTGCTCGAGAAGGCCGAGCTCTACCGCCACACCCACCATCACGAGGGCGACGGGCATCACCACGATCACCACTTCGACGAGCAACAGGCGGGGCAGGGCGGCTGGAGCGTGCTGATGGGCGACAGCATCCACAACTTCTGCGACGGCGTGATCATCGCCGCCGCCTTCCTGACCGACACGCGGCTCGGGGTCGTCACGGCGCTGGCCATCGTCGCGCACGAAGTGCCGCAGGAGGTGGGCGACTACATCGTGCTGCTCAACGCCGGCTTCTCGCGCGCCAAGGCCTTGCTCTACAACGCCCTGTCGGGGCTGGCGGCAGTGGCCGGCGGCGTGCTCGGCTATTTCGTCGTCGGGCCGTGGGAAGACCTGTTCCCCTACCTGCTCGTCGTTGCGGCGAGCAGCTTCATCTACGTCGCCGTGGCCGACCTGATACCGCAGCTACAGCAGCGCATGCCGCTCAAGGACACCGCCGCGCAACTGGCCTGGCTGGCGGCAGGCATGGGCATCGTGGTCGCGGTCGTCGGCCTGGCCCACTGAGCGTAACCCGCGTGTCGCGGGCGCGAACTCAGCGCACGACGAGCACCGGGATGGCGGTGTGCGTGAGCACCTTCTGCGTCTCGCTGCCGAGCAGCAGCGCGGTGACGCCCCTGCGGCCGTGCGACGACATCACGATCAGGTCGCAACCCTTGTCTTTTGCGTGCTCGATGATCGCTTCCCACGGGTGAACCGCCTCGACGGTGTGGGTCTCGCAAGCCTGCCCGGCGGCAACGCAGCTTGCGCGCACCGCCTCGACGCGCTCGGCCGCGATGCGCTCCTGCGCATCGAAGAACTCCTGCGGCGGCACCGGTTGCATCTCGGAGATCGCGCTGTAGGGGAACGGCTCCTTCACGCTCATCGTGTAGAGCGTCGCGCCGAGCGCCTTGGCCAGGCCGATGGCTGTGTCGACGGCCTTCTTCGTGAGGTCCGAACCATCGGTCGGAACGAGAATTCGCTTGTACATGGCGTACTCCTTCGGTAAGAAACTGGATTCGAGGCAATTCGCAATGGTGCGCCCTCATGGCGCGATCGGGTTGACTCCGATCAAGGCACTATCGTGCCATGCTCAGCCGCCGCCCAGCGCCACCGGGCGCAGGGAATCGGCCGACCATTCGCTCCACGAGCCCGCGTAGAGGCGCCCGCCGGGCAGTCCGGCGGCGGCCATCGCGAGCAGGTTGTGGCAGGCCGTGACACCCGAGCCGCAGTAGTGCGCCACACTGCCGTCCGCAGCCGCGCCGGCGAGCAGCGCGCGGTACTCGCGTGCGAGCTGCTCGCGTGGCTTGAAGCGACCGCTGGCGGGGTCGAGGTTGTCCTGGAACGGGCGGTCGAGTGCGCCGGGAATGTGACCGGCCACCTTGTCGAGCGGCTCGACTTCGCCGCGGAAGCGCTCGCCCGAGCGGGCATCGAGCAGGCACGTGCGGCCGAGGTCGCGCGCCACGTCGCGTGCCGTGACGACGGGCATGCTGCGGCCGTGGCGCAACGGGTAGGGCGGCAGCGGCTTAACCGCCGGTGCGGGCTCCGACGTCAGCGGCCCGCCCGCGGCGACCCAGGCCTGCACGCCGCCGTCGAGCACCCAGGCCCGCCGATGGCCCAGCCAGTGCAGCATCCACCACAGCCTGGCTGCATAGGGGCCGCCCTGGCGGTCCATCGCGACCACGCAGCGGCCGGGCGCGATGCCCCAGCGCCCGACCGTGGCCGCAAAGGCGGCCCGCCTGGGCAGCGGGTGACGCCCGGTGAAGCCCGCGCCGGGTGCCTGCTTGGGCGCCGACAGGTCGCGGTCGAGGTGCACATACAACGTACCCGGCACATGGCCCTCGGCCCAGGCGCGCTCGCCGGCCGAGGTGTCGGAAAGTTCGAAGCTCGCATCGAGCAGGACGAGCCCGGGCCGGCCGAGCGCCTGGCGCAGCGCCTGCGCATCGACGAGTGGAGAAGGCGTGTGCGGCTTCATGGTGGTGGTTCGAGGGCTGGTTCAGGATTCGACGACCGCGGAGTTTGCCCCATCCGCCTGCCCCGCAGACCGGCGCAACCGCGTCGCGGCGACGCCGGCGCCGGCGATCAGCACCATGCCAGCCAGGGCGAGCCAGGTCACCGGGTCGTCGAACCAGAGCACGCCGAAGATGAACGACCAGGCGATGCCGGTGTATTGCAGGCTGGCGTTGACGAGCGTCGTGCCCGCGCCATAGGCGCGCGTGATCATCCACTGGGCCGTCGTTGCCAGCAACCCGACCGTGCCGAGCAGCGCGATGCCCTCGAAGCTGTGCCCGTGCAGGCCGCCGGTCACCGACGCAAGCAGGGCTCCGGCCGCAACGCCGCCGAGCGAGAAGTAGAAGACGACGCGGTATTCGGGCTCGCCGGCGCGGCCGAGGGCCGTGACCTGCAGGTAGGCCATCGCCGCCAGCACGCCCGACATCAGCCCGGCGAGCCCGCCCCAGAACTGGTCGCGCTCGATGGCCGGTTGCAGCACCATCGCGACGCCGGCAAAGCCGACCAGCACGGTGCAGACCAGGCGCGCATCGATGCGTGCGCCGCCGAGCGCGATCGCGCCGCCGATCAGGAACAGCGCCATCCACACCGACGACATGTAGTTCAGCGTCACGGCCGTCGCGAGCGGGAGCTGGCCGATCGAGTAGAACCACAGGCACAGCGCGCACACGCCGGTCAGGCTGCGCCAGAAGTGCATCGCCGGTACGCGCGTACGCATTGAGCCACCGCGCGCAAGCGCGACGCCGGCCATCAGCAGCGCACCGACCGCACCGCGATAGAGCACGATCTCGCCCGCACCGTAGTGCGCCGAGGCGAGCTTGACACACAGGCCCATCAGCGCGAACAGCAGCGACGCGAGCACCATCAGCACCGGCGCCGAGTCGAGCCAGCGCGGACGTGCCATGGGCATCAGTCGGCGCCGGGCCGCTCCCAAGCCGACTGGGCGCCCCCTGGGGGCGCACCCCGAGCTGGGCGCCGGTACCACTCGTGGAAGTGCTGCATGCCGTCTTCCATCGGTGACTGGTAGGGGCCGCACTCGTCGTCGCCGCGCGCGAGCAGCGCGGCGCGGCCCTGGTCCATGCGCAGCGCGATCTCGTCGTCCTCGACGCAGGTCTCGAGGTAGGCCGCCTGCTGCGCCTCGACATACTCGCGCTCGAAGGCGTGGATCTCTTCCGGGTAGTAGAACTCGACGATGTTGGTCGTGCGCTGCGGTCCGCGCGGCACGAGATGCGAGACCACGATGACCTGCGGGTACCACTCCAGCATCAGGCCCGGGTAACTCGTCAGCCAGACCGCGCCTTGCGCCGGCAGGTGGCCGCCGTGACAGCGCAGCACGGCCTCCTGCCAGCGCCGGTAGACCGGCGAACCGGCCTTGCCCAACGCCTGGCCCTGCGCCGACGCCAGGCCCACAGTCTGCACCGAGAAGTCGGTGCCGAGCTGCCAGCGCAGGTCGTCGCAGGTCACGAAGTTGCCGAGCCCGGGATGGAAGGGGCCGACGTGATAGTCCTCCAGATAGACCTCGATGAAGGTCTTCCAGTTGTAGTCGCACTCGTGGACGTGGATCCGATCGAGCACGTGGCCGGCGAAGTCGAAGCGGGGGTGCGACTCGAGGCCGGCGAGCTCGGTCGCGATGTCGCTGCCGCCGGCGTCGAAAAGCAGGCCCCTCCAGCGCTGCAGCGCGTCGTTGCGCAGGTTCAGGCAGGGGTCGTCGGCAAAGTGCGGCGCGCCGAGGAGGCGGCCGTGCAGGTCGTAGGTCCAGCGGTGCAGCGGGCAGACGATGTTGCCGCCGCGCGCGGCATTGCCGCGCCCGCGCAGGATGATCGCCTGGCGATGGCGGCAGACGTTCGAGATCAGCTCGACCCCGGCCGGCGTTCGCACCAGGGCCCGGCCTTCGCCTTCCTGCACCAGCGCCAGGTGGTCGCCGACCTCGGGCACGGCCAGTTCGTGGCCGAGGTAGCGCGGGTGGCGGGCGAAGATGTCGCGCAATTCGCGGCGCAGCAGATCGGGGTCGAAGTAGGCAGACACCGGCAGCTGCGAACGGCTGCGTTCGCGCACCTGCGGCGCCAGACTCATGTCGGACATGATCCCGAGCGTCTCCAGTCACCAGGGGTCGCATTGCCACCACCGCCAGCGCGGCCGGAGGAGGAACCGTTCGCCACGCAAGCGCGGCCGTGGCGAGGGCGCGATTGTACCCAGCGCACTACGGCGCATGGCCGGACTGCAGGGGGTCTCCGGCGATTCGGGGCGAAGGGCAGGCCGGGCTGACTACAATCAGGGTTTCACCCAGCAAAATGGCCAAGCAACCCGCCCTGCCAACGACTCCGCCCAAGGGAGCGCCGGCACCTGCCAGCTACGAAGAGGCGCTCGCCGAACTCGAGACCCTGGTCGGCGCGATGGAGCGCGGCGAGATGCCGCTCGACCGCCTGCTCGAAAGCTACCGCCGCGGTGCCGAGCTGCTGACGTTCTGCCGCGGCCGGCTCGAGGCCGTTGACGCGCAGGTCAAGGTGCTCGACGACGGCCAGCTCAAGCCCTGGGCCGCGACCGCGCCATGAAGCTGGCCGAATTCGACGCCTGGACGCGCTGCGAGCTCGACGCCGTCGAACTCGCGCTCGAGCGTTGGGTGCCCGCCGATGCGCCGGCCGGCCTGGGCGATGCCATGCGCTACGGCGTGCTCGACGGCGGCAAGCGCGTGCGTCCGCTGCTCGTGCTGGCTGCGGCGCAGGCGGTCCACGGACACGCCGGCGCGGCGCTGCGTGCAGGCTGCGCGGTCGAACTGATCCACGCTTATTCGCTCGTGCACGACGACATGCCGTGCATGGACAACGACGTGCTGCGCCGCGGCAAGCCGACCGTGCACGTGCGCTACGGTCAGGCGCAGGCGATGCTCGCCGGCGACGCGATGCAGGCGCTTGCGTTCGAGATCCTGACCCCGCCCGAGGGCGTGCCGCCGGCCCTGCAGGCGCGCCTGTGCGCCTTGCTGGCGCGCGCTGCCGGCCACGCCGGCATGGCGGGCGGGCAGGCGATCGACCTCGCGAGCATCGGCCGGCCGCTCGACGAGCGCTGCCTGCGCGACATGCACCACCGCAAGACCGGCGCCCTGCTGCAGGCCAGCGTGCTGATGGGCGCGGCCTGCGGCAGCACCGACGAGGCGGCCTGGCAGGCGCTCGCCGCGTACGGCGACGCGATCGGCCTCGCGTTCCAGGTCGTCGACGACATTCTGGACGTGACGCAGGCCTCGGAGACGCTGGGCAAGACGGCGGGCAAGGATGCCGACAACAACAAGCCGACCTACGTCACCGTGCTTGGCCTCGACGCCGCGCGGCGCCATGCCGAAGACCTGCGCGATGCCGCGCACGCCGCACTCGCGCGCAGCGGCCTGGCGCAGGCGGCCTGGCTGAGCCTGCTCGCCGATCGCATCGTCGAGCGCGACAGCTGAATGCCTGGAACACGATGAACCACGCCCTTCTGAACACGATCCAGAGCCCGGCCGACCTGCGCCGGCTGTCGCGCGACGAGTTGCAGCAACTCGCCCTCGAACTGCGCGACTTCCTGCTCCACAGCGTCTCGCAGACCGGCGGCCACCTGTCGTCCAACCTCGGCACGGTGGAGCTCACCGTCGCGCTGCACGCGGTGTTCGACACACCGCACGACCGCCTGATCTGGGACGTGGGCCACCAGACCTATCCGCACAAGATCCTGACCGGCCGGCGCGAGCAGATGCACACGCTGCGCCAGATCGGCGGCATCGGCGGCTTTCCGCGGCGCGAGGAGAGCGAGTACGACACCTTCGGCACCGCGCATTCGTCGACCTCGATCTCGGCCGCGCTCGGCATGGCGGTCGCGGCGCGCCTGAAGGGCGAGGAGCGCAAGGTGGTCGCGATCATCGGCGACGGCGCGATGACCGCCGGCATGGCCTTCGAGGCGCTCAACAACGCGGGCGTTTCGCACGCCGACATGCTCGTCATCCTGAACGACAACGACATGTCGATCTCGCCGCCGGTCGGCGCGCTCAATCGCCACCTGGCGCGCCTGATGTCGGGGCGCTTCTACGCCGCGGCGCGCGACACCGCCAAGACGATGCTCAAGAACGCGCCGCCGCTGCTCGAGCTCGCACGGCGCTTCGAGGAACATGCCAAGGGCATGGTCGTGCCGGGCACGATCTTCGAGGAGTTCGGCTTCAACTACGTCGGCCCGATCGACGGCCACGACCTCGACTCGCTGATCCCGACGCTGGAGAACCTGCGCGAGCTGAAGGGCCCGCAGTTCCTGCACGTCGTGACGAAGAAGGGCTACGGCTACAAGCTCGCCGAGGCCGAGCCGGTGCGCTACCACTTCGCGTCGGCCAAATTCGATCCGGCGCAGGGCTTCGCCAAGTCGGCACCCGGCAAGCCGACTTTCTCGCAGGTCTTCGGCCAGTGGTTGTGCGACATGGCCGAAGCCGACGAGCGGCTTGTCGGCATCACGCCGGCGATGCGCGAGGGCTCGGGCATGGTCGAGTTCGAGCGCCGCTTTCCGCTGCGCTATCACGACGTGGGCATCGCCGAGCAACATGCGGTGACCTTCGCCGCCGGCCTCGCCTGCGAAGGACTGAAGCCGGTGGTCGCGATCTACTCGACATTCCTGCAGCGCGCCTACGACCAGTTGATCCACGACGTGGCGCTGCAGAACCTGCCGGTCGTGTTTGCGCTCGATCGCGCCGGCATCGTCGGCGCCGACGGACCGACGCACGCCGGCGCCTACGACATTGCCTACCTGCGCTGCATCCCGAACATGAGCCTCGCGACGCCGGCTGACGAGAACGAGTGCCGCCAACTGCTCACGACGGCCTTCCGCCGCAACCACCCGACCGCGGTGCGCTACCCGCGCGGCACGGGCATCGGCGCCGAGGTGGCGCCCGAACTCACCGAGATCGCGTTCGGCAAGGGCGAGATCCGGCGCGAGTCGACGCGCCGCGGCCAGCGCATCGCGATCCTCGCCTTCGGCACGTTGCTGTATCCGGCGCTCGCCGCCGCCGAGCGGCTCGACGCGACGGTGGCCAACATGCGCTTCGTGAAGCCGCTCGACGTCGAACTCGTGACCGAGATCGCGCGCAGCCACGACGCCATCGTCACCGTCGAGGAAGGCTGCACGATGGGCGGCGCAGGCAGTGCGGTGATCGAGGCGCTGCAGGCCGCCGGCCTCGCGACGCCGGTGCTCGTGCTCGGCCTGCCCGACGAGTTCGTCGAGCATGGCGACCCGGCCAAGCTGCTCGCGCTGTGCGGCCTCGACGCCGCGGGCATCGAGCGATCGATCCTGAAGCGCTTTGCCGTCAAGCCGGTCCTGCTGCGGCCGGCCGCCGCCAACCGCTGAAGCCTCGATGAACAATCTCAAGGACGCGCTGCACATCCCCGACACCCAGAGCGGTCGCGACGAGCGGCATCTGGCGATACAGCGGGTCGGCATCAAGGGCCTGCGCTACCCGCTGCAACTGCGGGTCGGCAAGGCGGTGCAGGCGACGATCGCGCACTGGTCGCTCGCGGTGGCGCTGCCTGCCGAGCAGAAGGGCACCCACATGTCGCGCTTCGTGGCCTGGCTCGACGATCAGCACGCACCCCTCGACGGCGCGGCACTGCGGCACCAGGCGGCGCTGATGCTCGAGCGCCTGCATGCGGCCGAGGGCCATATCGAGGCCGAGTTCCCTTTCTTCCTGCGCAAGCGCGCGCCGGTCAGCGGCATCGAGAGCCTGCTCGAATACCAGGGCCGATGGGTCGTCGACGCGCGCATCGCGCCGGCAGCGACGACGCTCTGGGTCGAAGTCGTGGTACCCGTCAAGAGCCTGTGCCCGTGCTCGAAGGAGATCTCCGACTACGGGGCGCACAACCAGCGCTCGCACGTGACGATGCGCGTCGAGGCGCTGGCCGACATCGGCTGGCACGAGCTCGTGCGCTTTGCCGAAGACAGCGCGTCGAGCGAGCTCTGGCCCATGCTCAAGCGCGCCGATGAGAAATGGGTCACCGAGCGCGCCTACGAGAACCCGAAGTTCGTCGAGGATCTGGTGCGCGACGTGGCGTTGCGCCTCGCGGGCGATGCCCGCATCGGCCGCTACAGCGTCGAGATCGAGAACTTCGAGTCGATACACAATCACTCGGCCTACGCGCGCATCGAGCACACGTAGGGGGCGACGAGGGCGCTGCAGCGCTCGATGGACCAGGACGCGAAGAAGAAGTAGCTGCCGCGGGCCCTCGCCGGGCGCGGTCGCGCCCGGCGTTGCGCGGCGTCAGACTTGCGTGCTGGCGAGGTACAGCCGCCCCGATCGCGCGCCCGAGCGGCAGTACGCGAGGATGGGCTTGGGCAGCTTGGCGACGAGCTCGGCCATGCGCGCGATCTGTTCCGGGGACTGGAACATTGGCGCCACCGGCAGGTAGGCGTAGGCCAGGCCGGCGGCACGCGCCGCCGCCTCGACGGCGGCGTTGGTCGGCTGGTCGGGGCCGGCCTCGAAGTCGGGCCGGTTGTTGATCACGCTTCGGAAGCCCTGCGCTGCCGCCCAGGCCATTGCCTCGGGGCCGAGTTGCCCGGCAACACACAGTTCGGGGCTGAGCTGCTGCACGTTGACGACGCCTGACATGGGCCTGGTCCTGTGTTTCGAGCCTAGGATGCCGCGGCGAGCGAACGCTTGACCGCTGCCGATACCAGGGCCATGTCGGCCCGGCCGGCGAAGCGGGTCTTTGCGGCGCCCATCAGCCGCCCCATGTCGGGCGCTCCCGCGGGCCGGCCGAGCGTTGTCGAGATCTCGGCCGTCAGCTCGGCGACTTCGGCGGCGATCTCCTCGGCGCTGAGGCGCTGCGGCAAATAGCCCTCGAGAACGCGCAGCTCGGCCGTCTCCTTGGCGACGAGGTCGGCGCGGGCGCCGGCCTCGAACTGCGTGATCGAATCCTTGCGCTGTTTGCACAGCCTGTCGACGATGGCGACGACGGCCGCATCGTCGAGCTCGATGCGCTCGTCGACCTCGCGCTGCTTGATCGCCGCGAGCAGGCCGCGGATGGCGAGCAGGCGATCCGCTTCGCGCGCCCGCAGCGCCGCCTTCATGTCGTTGGTGATGCGGTCTTTGAGCGTCATGGCGTCGGGACGGCAGGGTGGATGCGGGTGGTCCAGAAAGCGCAAAGCCCGCGAGGCTGCGCTGCGCGGGCTCCGGGGGCGCTGCGAACTTCTCAGTACATGCGTTTGGGCAACTGCATGCTGCGGATGCGCTTGAAATGGCGCTTCACGGCAGCTGCCTTCTTGCGCTTGCGCTCGGCGGTAGGCTTCTCGTAGAACTCGCGCGCGCGCAAGTCGGTGAGCAAGCCCAGCTTCTCGATCGTGCGCTTGAAGCGGCGCAGGGCCACGTCGAACGGTTCGTTTTCCTTGACGCGAACAGTAGTCATTGAGCGATAGTCGTGAGGGGGTTGTGCACGCTTGCCGGCAAGCCAAAGTCGGCAAAGACTGTAATTATAGACCGACTCGCAGCAGTGTCGCAAAGCCGCCCTGCCGCCTTTGCCCGAGGCGCGGCCGCTCAACAGGTCAGCGCCCGCGCGCAGGCCGCGGCGCTGGCCCAGGCCCACTGGAAGTTGTAGCCGCCAAGCCATCCCGTCACGTCGAGCACCTCGCCGATGAAGTACAAGCCCGGCTGCCGCAAGCACTCCATCGACTGCGAGCTCAGACCGCGCGTGTCGACGCCGCCCGCAGTGACCTCGGCCTTGTGCCAACCCTCGGTGCCGGTGGGCACCAGATGCCACTGCTGCATCGACTCGCCGAGTTGGCGCAGGTCGCGGTCGCGCAGGGCCGCGAGGGGCGTGTCGGCCCAGTCGGCGTGCGGCGCGAGCCAGGCTTCGGCGAGCCGGTGCGGGACATGCCGCGCACCGAGTTCGTTGACGAGCTTGCGCCGCGAGCGCGTCTTGGCTTCGCACAGTGCTTCGGCGAGTTGCGTGCCGGGGGCGAGGTCGATCCGTATCGCTTCGCCGGCCTGCCAGTAGCTCGAGATCTGCAGGATCGCCGGGCCGCTCAGGCCGCGGTGCGTGAACAAGAGGTCCTCCACGAAGGAGGCCCGGCCGCGCCCGCTCTGGGTCGAGATCTGCACCGGCAGTGACAGCCCGGACAGTGCGGCATAGGCAGCCCATTGCCCGGCGTCGAAAACCAGCGGCACGAGGGCCGGCCGTGGCGAGATGACGCTCAGGTCGAACTGTCGCGCGAGCCGGTAGCCCCAGTCGCTGGCGCCGATCTTGGGAACGGACAGTCCTCCGGTGGCCACGACCAGGTTGCGCGAACGGACCGGTCCGCGGTCGGTGGCGATCTCGTAGCCATGTCCGGCCGCCCGCACCGACCGCACGGCAGCCGGTTGCCAGCGCGTGACCTTGCCGGCCTCGCACTCGCGCAGCAGCATCGCGATCACGTCCACGCTGCTGCCGTCGCAGAACAGCTGGCCTTTGTGCTTCTCGTGCCAGCCGATGCGATGCCGCTGCAGCAGCGCGATGAAGTCGGCCGGCGTGTAGCGCGCCAGCGCGGAGCGGCAAAACGCCGGGTTGTCGGACAGGAAATTGGCGGGCGCGGTCTCGCGATTGGTGAAATTGCAGCGCCCACCGCCCGAGATGCGGATCTTCTCGGCAACGCGCGGCGCGTGGTCGACGACCAGCACGCGCAGCCCGCGCTGGCCGGCGATACCGGCACAAAAGAGGCCGGCCGCACCCGCGCCGACGATGACCACGTCGAACGAGCGCGCCGCGGGCGATCCAGCCGTGCCGGGCGAGGGATTCGATTCAGCGGGTCGCGCTGGCTGCGCGCCAGCGCAAGAGGACAGATCGCCGGCCATCGGCCTCCCATTCGCCGGCATCGGCGCCGACGCTGCACTGTAGCGGGGCTGCGGCTGCTGCCTGCCCGGTGGTTAGTGCCGATGCGGCCTCCCCGCAGCGCCAATATCATCAAGTTAGGGAGAAGCAGCCCCCTGCATGGAGCACGCGCTTGAAAAGTGAAACGCGCACGCCCAATATCGAACCCGGTGAACCAGGTCGCGTGGGGCGCGCGGCCTTCAGTTTGCGATGCGCCATGCCGATGGAAGCTGCGAGGAACATGCTTCGATGAATTCGACCGAATCGCTCGACGGGGATGCAGGCGCGGGTCGGGCGTTGGCTGCGCTCGGCCTGGGTACGGGCGTGCTGTGCGAGGCTTTGCTGGGCTGGATCGACCGCACGGGCACGCCGCTCTCGATCAAGGAAGTTGCCAGCGGCCGCTACCTGCATGTCAATCGCGCCATGGCAGAACTCCTGGGCCGCCCGCCGGCGGAGGTCGTCGGCCTGACCGATGCCGATCTGATGGAGTCAGGCCAATGGGCCAGCCTGCGTGCTGCCGATCAGGCCGCCGTCGGTCTGGCGACGCCGCTGCAGGGTGAGCACCGCATCGAGCGCGCAGGGCAGAGGCGCGAGTTCAGCGTCTACCGGCAGTCGCTGACCGGTGATGCTTCGTCTGCCGCGGGATCGCGCTTCGTGCTGGCGCTCTGGACTGAACTCACCGCAGCGCGGCAGAAGGACGCCCAGTTGCAGCGCGCGCTGCAGCAGATCGAGAACCATCAGCGCAGCAGCGGCGCCGAGGGTACGACGCACGGCGCAGCGGCCGATGGGGGCGGCCTGCGCGACGGCGAGACCGGCCTCTACCAGCGCGCCCATTTCGACGATCAGCTGCGGCGCGAAGTCGACCTTTCTTCGCGCGAGCACCGCGAATTCGCGCTCGTCTCGATCACGCTCGATCCGGTCTCCGACGCGGCCCTGGCCCTCGGGCCGACGGCGCGCACGCGCGTCCTCGAGGCGCTGGGCAGGCTGCTGCGCAGCAACACGCGCGCCATGGACGCTTCGTGCCGCATCGACGAAGACCGCTTCGCGGTGCTGCTCTCCGGTGTCGGACTGGCGACCGCGCATTCGCGCATGGAAGGCCTGCGGCGCCAGTGCGCGACGCAGATCGTGATGGTCGACGGGGTTGAGCTCGGCTTCAGCGTCTCGATGGGCGTGGCGAGTTTCCCGCACACCGCGCTGAGCCAGGATGAGTTGTTGCAGGCATCCGAGGCGGCGCTCGCCGAGGCCCGGCGCCGCGGCGGCAATCACGTCACGCTGGCGAGCATTCGCTTCGAGCCGGCCTGACAGGCGAACCAGATCGCCCCTGCCAGGGACCGTCCTCCCTGCATCGGGAGCAGCGAGCGATTGCGAGCTCGGGGGGGCCTTTCATCCGGCGAGCCCCTTGTAGACCATGTAGGCCGCCAGGCCGTAGAGCAGCAGCGCGAACACGCGCTTGAGCTGGGCGACGTTCATCGCATGTGCCGCGCGCGCGCCACGCGGCGCGAGCACGACGCTGGCCATGGCGACGACCACCAGTGCCGGCAGGTAGAGATAACCTGCTGCGCCGGGCAGCGCCGGCGGGAGCGACCAGCCGCCGATCACGTAGCCGGCGGTTGCGGCGAGCGCGATCGGGAAGCCGAGCGCTGCGCTGGTCGCGACCGCGTTGTGAATGGCCACGTTGCACCAGGTCATGAAGGGCACCGAGAGAAAGCCGCCGCCCGCGCCGACGAGGCCGGAGAGGAATCCGATTGCTCCCCCCACGCCCCATTGCCCGGCGGTGCGCGGCATTTCGCGATGGGGCGCGGGCTTGCGGTCGAGCAGCATCTGGGTTGCCGAGAAGCCGACGAAGAGCGCGAACAGCAGCGCAAGCCACTGCCCCTTCAGGATCGCGAACGCGCCTGCGCCGGCGAGCAGCCCGCCGGCCACGATCCCCGGTGCCAGGCCGCGCACCAGATCCCAGCGCACCGCGCCCCGGCGGTGATGCGCGCGCACGCTCGAGAGCGACGTGAACAGGATGGTCGCCATCGAGGTCGCAATCGCCATCTTCACGGCGAGTTCCGGCGCCACGCCGCGATGACCGAGCAGCAGCGTCAGGAAGGGCACGAGCAGCATCCCGCCGCCGATGCCGAGCAGCCCGGCCAGGAAGCCGGTGGCCGAGCCGAGCACCAGCAGCTCGGCAATCAGCTGCCATTCGAGACCGAGGATCATGTTCGGTAGTGTGGCGCAGGCCGGGTTGGCGCGTGCAAGGGCGGCGGGCCGGCCATTGTCGCCTGCCGGGCCCGGCCCATCCGCAGCAGGTAACATCGCGCGCGAAAGGGGTGCAGGCAGGATGCAGGAACGGCGGCAACCGACAGTGAAGGCGTCGCCCAAGGGCCGCACGCTGGTGGCGCCGCAGGCGCACGCCGAAGTCGCGGCGCTGCTGGGCGAGCGGGCGCGCCGGCGCGATCTGCTGATCGAACACCTGCATCTGATCCAGGACCGCTACCACGGCCTGTCCGTGCAGCACCTCGTTGCACTGGCCGCGGAGCTGAAGCTCGCGCCGGCCGAGGTGTTCGAGGTGGCGAGCTTCTATCACCACTTCGACATCGTGCGCGAGGGCGAGAGCCCGCCGCCGGCGTTGACGGTGCGGGTGTGCACGTCGTTGTCGTGCGCGATGGCAGGCGCGCGCGAGCTGCAGGCCGCGCTCGCCGGGATGGCCGGCGTGCGCATCGCCTCTGCTCCCTGCGTGGGCCGCTGCCACGGCGCGCCGGTGGCCGTCGTCGGCCGCAATGCGATCGAGCACGCCGACGCCGCTGGTGTCGCCGCTGCCGTCGCTCGCGGCGAGGTCGAGGCGCAACTTCCGGCCTGCATCGATCTGGCCGCCTACCGCGCCGCGGGCGGCTACGCGACGCTGGCCGCCTGCGCCGGGGGCCTGCTTGCGGCCGAGTCGTTGCTGCAAGCCATGGAGCATGCAGGGCTGCGCGGCCTTGGCGGCGCGGGCTTCCCGGCCGGGCGCAAGTGGCGCATCGTGCGCGCCGAGCCCGCGCCGCGCCTGATGGCGGTCAACATCGACGAGGGCGAACCGGGCACCTTCAAGGACCGCTGGTGGCTGGAGCGCGACCCGCACCGCTGCCTCGAAGGCATGCTGATCGCGGCGCAGGTGGTCGGCGTGGAGAAGATCTATGTCTATCTACGCGACGAGTACGCGGCCTGCCGCGCGCTGCTGGCGCGCGAGCTCGCCGCGCTCGCCGCCGACCCGCCCTGCGCGCTGCCCGAAATCGAGCTGCGCCGCGGCGCCGGCGCCTACATCTGCGGCGAGGAGTCGGCGATGATCGAATCGATCGAGGGCCGGCGCGGCATGCCGCGCCTGCGCCCGCCCTACGTCGCGCAAGCGGGGCTGTTCGGCCGGCCGACGCTGGAGCACAACCTCGAGACCCTGGTCTGGGTGCGCGACATCGTCGAACGTGGTCCGGACTGGTTTGCCGGCCACGGACGGCGCGGTCGAAAGGGCCTGCGCTCGTTCTCGGTCAGCGGCCGCGTTGCGCGGCCGGGCGTTTACATCGCGCCGGCGGGCATCAGCGCGCGCGAGCTGATCGCCGAATACTGCGGCGGCATGCTACCCGGGCATGAGCTCTACGCTTACCTGCCCGGCGGCGCGTCGGGCGGCATCCTGCCGGCGGCGCTCGCCGACCAGGCGCTCGACTTCGATACCCTCGCCGAGCACGGTTGCTTCATCGGTTCGGCGGCCATCATCGTTCTTTCTCAGCACGACCGCGCGCGCGACGCTGCGCAGAGCATGATGGAATTCTTCGCCGACGAATCCTGCGGTCAGTGCACGCCCTGCCGGGTCGGGACTGCCAAGGCCGCGGCGCTGCTGCGCGAACCGAAGTGGAACCAGCCGCTGCTTGAAGACCTTGCCCAGGCGATGGCAGACGCCTCGATCTGCGGCCTCGGGCAGGCGGCGCCCAATCCGGTGCGCAGCGTGATGCGCTTTTTTGCGCGCGAGATCGGCTGAATGGCGGCGACGATCGCGTTCACGCTCGACGGCCGGGGCGTCGACGCTCGGCCGGGCGAGACGCTGTTCGAAGTCGCGGCGCGCGAAGGCATCGCGATCCCGCACCTGTGCCACGGCGACGGCCTGCGACCGGACGGCAACTGCCGCGCCTGCGTCGTCGAGGTGGCGGGCGAGCGCGCGCTCGCCGCCTCGTGCTGCCGCCAGCCGCAGGCAGGGATGGTGGTCTCGACCGCGAGCGCGCGCGCGCTGCACGCGCAGCGCACGGTCGTCGAGCTGCTGTGCGCGGACCGGCCCGAAACGCCGTTGCGCGCCGATTCGAAACTCGACCACTGGGCGCGTGAACTCGGCGTCAACGACTCGCGCTTCCCGCGCGCACGCCAGGCCCCCGCGCCCGACCGCTCGCACCCCGCGATCGCGGTGAATCTCGAGGCCTGCATCCACTGCACGCGCTGCGTGCGCGCGTGCCGCGAGGTCCAGGTCAACGACGTGATCGGTTTCGCCTACCGCGGCGCGCAGGCCAGGATCGTGTTCGACCTCGACGACACGTTGGGCGCGAGCAGTTGCGTCGCCTGCGGCGAGTGCGTCCGCGCCTGCCCGACCGGTGCCCTCATGGGTGCGCCTTCGCCCAGTGCACCAAGGTCTTCGCCGCTGGCGCAGGCCGGCGCGGTGGCGGCCAAGCAGGTGGATTCGGTGTGTCCGTACTGTGGCGTAGGCTGCCAGCTCACCTACCATGTGCAGGACAACCGCATCATCCGCGTCGAAGGTCGCGACGGGCCGGCCAACGCGGGCCGGCTGTGCGTCAAGGGGCGCTACGGCTTCGACTACGTGCACCACCGCCAGCGCCTGACCCGGCCGCTGATCAGGAAGCCAGGCGCCGCCAAGCGGGCCGACCTGACTGCCGACCCCGACCAACTGCAAGCGCTGTTTCGCGAAGCGAGCTGGGACGAAGCGCTCGCCGTCGCGAACGCCGGGCTGCGCACGATCCGCGACCGCGATGGTGGGCAGGCGCTCGCAGGTTTCGGATCGGCCAAGGGCAGCAACGAGGAGGCCTATCTGTTCCAGAAGCTCGTCCGCACGGGCTTTCGCACCAACAACGTCGATCACTGCACGCGCCTCTGCCACGCATCGAGCGTCGCCGCACTGCTCGAGGGCCTGGGATCGGCGGCAGTCTCGAACCCGGTGCGCGACGTCGCGCAGGCCGAGGTCGTGTTCGTGATCGGCGCCAATCCGGTCGCCAATCATCCGGTTGCGGCAACCTGGATCAAGAACGCGGTCAAGGCGGGAACCAGGCTCATCCTCGCCGACCCGCGGCGCTCCGAACTCGCGCGCCACGCGACGCACTACCTGGCCTTCAAGCCCGACAGCGACGTCGCGCTGCTCAACGCGATGCTGCACGTGATCGTGAGCGAAGGCCTGGCCGATGCCGGCTTTGTTCGCGACCGCACCAGCGGCTACGACGAACTCGCGCGCAAGGTCCAAGCCTACAGCCCGGAGGCGATGGCGCCGCGCTGCGGCATCGCCGCGGCGACGATCCGCGAGGTGGCGCGGCTGTACGCAACGTCGCGCGCGTCGATGATCCTGTGGGGCATGGGCGTGAGCCAGCATGTGCACGGCACCGACAACGCGCGCTGCCTGATCGCGCTCGCGCTCGTGACCGGGCAGATCGGCCGCCCCGGCACCGGGCTGCACCCGCTGCGCGGGCAGAACAACGTGCAGGGCGCATCCGACGCCGGGCTGATCCCGATGATGTACCCCGACTACCAGCGCGTCGCGTCGGCGCAGGCGCGCGCGAAGTTCGAGCAACTGTGGGGTACGGCGCTGCCGGTCGAGCCCGGCCTGACGGTGGTCGAGGTCATCGGCGCGATCGCTGCCGGGCGGGTGCGCGGGATGTACATCATGGGCGAGAACCCGGCGATGTCCGACCCCGATGCGCAGCACGCGCGCGCGGCGCTGGCGCGGCTCGAGTGCCTGGTGGTGCAGGACATCTTCCTCACCGAGACCGCGGCGCTCGCCGACGTCGTTCTGCCTGCGTCGGCCTTCCCCGAGAAGACCGGGACCTTCACCAACACCGACCGCACGCTGCAACTCGGCCGCCAGGCGATCACGCCGCCGGGCGACGCGCGCCAGGACCTGTGGATCATCCAGCAGATGGCGCGCGGCCTGGGGCTGGATTGGGAAGATGCGGGCCCCGAGTCAGTGTTCGACGAGATGCGCCGCGCGATGCCATCGATCGCCGGCATCACCTGGGCGCGGCTGCAGGCCGAGTCGGCGGTGACCTATCCCTGCGAGGCCGAAGGCGACCCCGGCGAACCGGTCGTCTTCAGGCGTCGCTTCCCGACCGAGAACGGCCGCGGCCGCATCGTCCCGGCCGACCTCATCCCCGCTGCCGAGCAGCCCGACGCCGAGTACCCGATGGTGCTGATCACCGGGCGCCAGCTCGAGCATTGGCACACCGGCAGCATGACGCGGCGCTCGCGCGTGCTCGACGCGATCGAGCCCGAGCCGGTGGCCTCGATGCACCCGCTCGACCTGGCGGCCCTCGGCGTCGAGCCCGGCGCGACGATCGTCGTGCAGTCGCGGCGCGGCAAGGTCACCTTGTACGCCCGCGCCGACGACGGCACGCCGCGCGGCGCGATCTTCATCCCGTTCTGCTTCTACGAAGCGGCAGCCAACGTGCTCACCAACCCGGCGCTCGACCCCTTTGGCAAGATTCCCGAGTTCAAGTACTGCGCGGTGCGCGTCGGCGTGGGCGGCGAGTTGAAGAAGAGAACGAGTTTCGGCGGCGGGCAACTGGCACTGGCGCCAGAGTAGGCCCTGGCGAGTTATCGCGATGCCGCCAGCGTGCGCCGCGCGCGCACGAACTGCTGCGCCTCCAGCACCCAGTGCTTCTTGATGCTGTACCAGACGTCGGCCGCCCACAGGCTGTTGTCGGCCGGCCCTGCCTCCGGCGGCACCGGCGCGGCGCGGCCCGGCACGTAGGCGTTGATCCATTCGCGCATCGCGGGCTCGCGCGCGAGGTGCGAGGTCTGGGGCACGAACACATGCGAGTACTCCGCGGGCAAGCCGACGTTGCGCACTTGCGCACTGCCGCGCGCCGTGTAGGTCGCGGCTGCGCCCGGCAGGTCCCAGGCGATCAGGTCGACGCCGAGCGCAAACCCCGTGAAGTCCTGCACCGAGTCGGGGATGCTGTGCAGCCGCTTGACCATGCTCCACTGGTTGGGCAGTAGCAGCGCCGAACCGCCGGCACCGACCACCGAGGCATAGCCGATGCGCAGCCCGACGACCGGGCGTTCGGCGCCGGTGTAGGGATCGACGATCGTGACCCGGTCTTCGGCGCTGTCGGTGCGCGGATTCCAGACCCGGATCTGCGCGCTGCCGTCGCCGGCAAGATCGTGCAGCACCTTCACCAACTGGATGCCCCCCTGGCTGTGGCCGACCATCATCGGCATCATGCCTTCGCGCTCGTAGTACCAGGCGACGAGGCCTGCGATCTGGGTGCTGTCTTCATACGGGCTGTGCGAGCGGCGCCCATCGCCGGGGTGGCGCAGCCGGGCCTGCGGATAGCCCATTCCCGCGAGGAAGCGCGAGAACGAATCCATCAGCAGATGCACCGGATAGACCCCGCCGTGCAGCGCGAGGATACGCGGCGTTGGGCCGGCCGCGAGCACCGTGCGCACTTCGCTGTCAGTCACGCGCTCGGGATCGAGCGCGAGGATGCGCGCTTCGAGCTGCGCATCCAGCGCCATCGACCCCAGGACGGCCTGCGGGCCTGTCGCCTCGGGTGCCTGGGCGGCACGATCGGCAGGGGGCGCCGTCGCACAGCCGGCCATGGCCAGCGCCAAGCCGAACGCGGCCAGCAGCGCGCGCCGATTCATTGGTGTGCCTTCGTGCCTCGCACTCCGGTATTCGCCAAGGGACCCGGAGGGGCCCCTTCGTGGCCCATGGCGGCCCGGCGGGCTCATGCACCTGACTCCGCGCGCGCCGAGGCGATGGCGCGCATGAAATCGGCGGCCAGGCGCTCCAGGGCCGGGCGCGAGAACGCGGCCGTGCGATAGGCAATGCCGACGTTCAGCGCGCCGCGCGCCGCCGTGACGGCGAACACGACCGGGCACAAGGGGCCGGTCGGCACCGCGCGCAGGTAGTCGAGGCCTTCGCAGCCGGCGTCCGCGCTGCGCGCCCATAGCGCGTCCACGTCGAGCGACGTGATGCCCGCCCAGACGGCAAAGTACTTCGGAAAGAAGGCGTGTCGCCGGCGCAGGCTCAGCATCGGCCACAGCAGGGCCGAGACGCCGAGCGCGATCAGGCTCTGCAGGTAGAGGTGGCCACGCTTCACGCGTGCCGCCTGCGCATGCACCTCGAGTGCGAGCTCGCTCAGGGCCATGCCGTCGGGCACGGCGTGCGAGACGCGAAACGCGGCCAGAAAGGGGTTGAGTGCGTCCTGCGCGTCGGGCCCGAAGTCGCGCCGCATGTTCAGGATCGACGCCAGCGCGAGTTCGCTGCGCCGCGGCTCGCGACGCCGATCCAGCGCGTGCGGCGATAGTGCCAGCAGCATCGCGGCCATCAGCAGTTCGTTGAGCGTCACGTCCCAGGCCTTGGCCGCGGCGCGCAGTGCGGCCGCCTGCGGTGCATCGATCCGCAACTCGCGGTAGGCATTGGCGCCGTCCTCGACATCGGCATAGCGCGGCCGATAGGCTCGGCGCGCGCCGGCGATCATGCGTGGCAGTGCCAGGGCGGCGCGCAGCGCCCACAGCGGATGGCGCAGCAGCAGGTTACGGTAGGTGGCAGGCGCGTGCTGCAGCACCAGCGGCGGCCATGTGCGCTGCGGCATGCCGGCGCAGCTCGCGATCGCGGTGAGCAGGCGGGCGATCGAGTCGCCGCTGGCGACGAAGTGGTCGTAGACGAGGGCGAGGCGGAACGCATTGCCTTCGTCGATCGCGAAGAAGCGAATGGGATTCTCGACGCGATCCGCCACGAACGGCCGGTTGAATTCGCGCTCGATCAATCGGCACAGGGCCGCGCTCGCGTCGCCTTCGGCGTCGACGACGGTCAGATCCACCGCGACCGGCCCGGACCGATAGCGCACGCGCCGGCGCGATCTGTCGACAGCCAGGCCGGCAAGGCCGATCTGCTCGAGCCGCTCGGCGATGCAGGCGCGCAGCCGCGCTGGCTCGAGCGCGGTGGGCACGCAAATCACGTGCACCGGGTTGTACGGATGCAGGTCGCGCCAGCGCAGCATCGCGCGCTGGAAGAGATTGAGCCGCAGCGGCGCACCCATCGTCGGCTAGCGCGCAGCCTGCCGGCCGGCGCGCCGGGCCAGCGCGTACTGTTGCGCCTGCAGGCACCAGCTCTTCTTCACGCTGTGCCAGATGTCGGCGGCGTGCACGATGTTGCGCAGGTCGGCGCCGGCGATGTCAGGCGGCGCAGCGGCCTGCGCGCGTGGATCGAAGCGCTCTATCCATTGACGCGTCGCCGGATCGTCGGCGAGGTGCCTTGCCAATGGCAGCGTCAGGTGGCCGTAGTCGGCGGGCAGCATGATGTTGCGCACGCTGGCACTGCCGGTGGCGCGATAGGGGTCGTCGTGCGCGGCGTCGGGGCCGGTGAGGGCAATCGGGTCCCACGCAATGAAGTAGGCGCCGAACTCGGCCGTGCTGTCCGGCACGCTGCGCAGCCGCGCGAGCATGTCCCACTGGCCGAGCAGGACGCGCATCGCCCTGCCGGTGGCCAGTGCCGCCGCATACGGCAACTGCAGCCCGACGACGGGGCGCTGCGCGCCGCTCAACGGGTCGACGATCGTGCTGCGGTCTTGCGCAACGCCAGCGATCGGGTCCCATACCGCGAGCGACGGGCCCGAGGCGCCGGCCAGATCCTGCAGCACCTTGACCACGAGCATCCCACCCTGGCTGTGCCCGATCAGGATCGGCATCACGCCGTCGCGCTCGTAGTGCCAGGCGATGCTGCCGGCGATCTCGCGGCTGTCGGTGAAGCTGGAGAGGCTCATGCGACCGTCGCGCGGATGGCGCAATCGCTCGTCCGGATACCCCATCGCCGCCAGGAACTCGGCGAAGGGCTCCATCGTGACGATGGGCAGGCTGCCGTGCAGCGCGACGATGCGCGGCGCGGGCGCGTGCGCGAGTACCTCGCGCACGTCCTGCCCGGAGATGCGCTGCGGGTCGAGTGCGAGCAGCCGCTGCTCGATGGTCGCGTCGAGGGCGTCGCCACGCGTCGTTGCGATGGCAGGGCCGGCATCGGCCAGCGCCATCGAAGTCAGCAGCACGAGCGCGACCCAGGCGGACGGGTGCAGGCGGCGCAGGCTCATGGTGCGCTGTCGGACCCGGCGGCGTGCAGGCGGGGCAGGAAGCGCCCGGTCCGCTGCATGTAGCGCCGGTAAGTTGCGCCATCGCGCATGCTGAGGAAGCGCTCCTCGTTGCGCGCCTTGTAGTTCATCAGGCCGATGTGAATGACTGCCATCGCCGCCACCGGCAGCGTCGGCGCGACGATGGCCGTGCACAGCATCAGCGCGATGCTCAGCGCGTAGATCGGATGGCGCACGTAGCCGTAAAGGCCGGTCGTGATGAGCTCGGTCTTCTCGTCCGGAGCGACGGCCATGCGCCAGCTTCTGCCCATGCGGTGCCAGCATTCGATGCTCGCCAGCAGGCAAGCGACCCCGACGCCGGCGGCGGCCCAGCGCAGGGCGCCGAGCGGGGCCGCGTGCGCCCAGGCCGGCAGCCCCCAGGGCGGGGCAGCGGCGCCGGCCGCGACATATGGCAGGCTCATCCAGGCCGCGACCAGCGGTACCCAGACGATCCACATCAGCTGCTCGACAGGCTGGCTCGGGACGATGCCCGCCAGCTTGCGGGTGCGGCGGCGAACGCGCACGATCATCGCGCCGACGCAAGTCCAGTAGGTCCAGACCGTCGCCGCCAGCGCCAGGCACGGCAGGTCCTTCATTGACTTCTCATGACGCAGGTTCGCAACAAGACAGGTGCAGCCTCGTGGCCGGGCCTCGACGGGCTGCGATCTTAAGTGATGGCTCGCTGCGGGCCGGCCTGCCCGGCAGGGCGTGGCCGCGGGCGCGGCGCGGGTGCATTGGATGGCCTCTCAGCCTCTCAGCTGCCCGCGATCAGGCGCTCGCAGATGAAGCGCCATTCGGCGGCCGTCACCGGTGTGATCGAGAGCCGGTTGCCACGCTGCAGCACGCGCATGGCGGCAAGTTCGGCGTGGGCGCGCAATGCTTGCAGGTCGACGAGGCGCGTCTTCGCGCGCAGCTTCACGTCGACATGCAGCCAGCGCGGCGCGGCGGGCGATGATTTCGGATCGTAGTAGGGGCTTGCGGGATCGAACTGCGTCGCGTCGGGGTAGGCGGCCGACGCCACCTCGGCCAGGCCGGCGATGCCGGGCCGGGCACAACTCGAGTGGTAGAACAGGACGCCGTCGCCGATGCGCATCTCGTCGCGCATGAAGTTGCGCGCCTGGTAGTTGCGCACGCCGGTCCAGGGCAGGGTCTGGTGCGGGGCCCGAGCAAGATCGTCGATCGAGGCTTCCGAAGGCTCGCTCTTCATCAGCCAGTAGTGCGGCGCGGCCATCGTGCGTCAGTGGCAATGAGGTGGTGTCCGTCGCGAACCGTGAGCCGCATTCCTGAACCCAGGGTTCAGGTGGGCGAGGTCAGTCCGGCATTGGGATCATCTGACGCGAGACGTTCACGCCTGCCGGACGATGTTCCAAGCCCTAGCTCGGCAAGAGCATCGGTTCAAGGAACTATAAGACTCACGCGAGCGCAACGGACGAAAACATTCTACGTCCGCCGTCGCGGCAGGTGCGACGCGATTTCAGAGCAGTTGTCCGTCGGCGCCGAGCGCCTGGTCGAGGCGGCGCACGAGGCCGGCAATATCGACGCCTGGCGTGCCATCGACCGGTGCCGCCGCGGGCCGCTCGGCGAGCGCGTAGGCGAGGTTCAGCGCCGCGAGCACGGCGATGCGCTCGCGCGCCTTCACGCGGCCGGCATCGCGGATTGCGCTCATCTCGCTGTCGACCTGGTTCACCGCGGCGAGCAGCGAGGCTTCGCCGCCTTCGGGGCAGCCGAGGATGTAGCTCTGGCCCATGATCGTGACTTCGATCTGCTTCACGCAACGGCCTCCTGGTCGCCGGCGCCCTCGACGGGCAGGCGCTCGAGCAGCGCGTCGACGCGGCTGCGTGCCGCGTGCAGCCGCGAGCGCAGGCTGTCGCGCTCCTGCGTCACGCCGGCGAGCTGCGCTTCGAGCAGCGCTGCCGTGCGGCGCAACTCCTCGTGCCGAAGCAGCAGGCGCTCGACGCGTTCGGCGAGGTCTTCGACGGTGGCCATCTTTTTGCGAAGAGTTTGATGCAGTCGGGATTCCGATCGCGAATTGTAGGCGCGCGCCCTGCGAGAATTGCGCCGTTGGTGCCCGCGCCGGTCTTCTTGCCGGCGCAGTTAAACGGGAAGCAGAAGGATTTCGCACTTGGCCTCGCGCCGGATGCGAATCCCGGCCTGCGCTGCCCCCGCAACGGTCCAGCGGACGCAAGGCGCATCAGCGCCCTGCAGCTTGAGCGCACACGCCACTGGGGATGGATCACTCGTCCCTGGGAAGGTCGCAAGAGCAGGTTCCGCCAGCCCGGATACCGGCCAACAGGGGGTGCCCGCTGCCGTCTCGACGACGCCGGCGGCGCACCATGTTGCCAGGCGCCTGCGGGGAACCGGGGCCTGGCGCCTCAGTCTCGTGGAAGCTCACCTGATGTCAGTCCTTACCAAGGCACGTTCCCTGGCGCTGGCCGCCGCATGCGCCGTCTCCAGCCTCCTCCTCGTCGCCACCGCGCCTGCCGTGGCCCAGCCCGACCCAGCACCCCAGCTCGACCCGGTCATCGTCACCGCCACCGGCTACGCACAGCCACTCACCGACACGATCGCGCACTCGACCGTGCTCACGCGCGAGGACATCGAACGCTCCCAGGCGATCGACCTGCCGACGCTGCTTGCGCGCGAGGCCGGCCTGCAGCTCGCGCGCAATGGCGGCCGCGGCTCGGCGACCACGCTGTTCCTGCGCGGCGCGCCGGCGTCACAGGTGCTGCTGCTCGTCGACGGCGTGCCGCAGACGCGCGAGGACGCGACCGGCTCGCTCGGCGTCGAGCACCTGATGCTCGACCAGGTCGAGCGCGTCGAGATCGTGCGCGGCAATGTCTCGGCGGTCTACGGCTCGGGTGCGATCGGCGGCGTGATCCAGGTCTTCACGAAGCGCGGCCAAGGGAGCCCGGGTGGCGACATCGCTGCCGAGGGCGGCTCGTACGGCTTTGGCCGCGTGGCGGCGAACGCTGCGGGGCAGTGGGGCCCGACGCGCGCGTCGATCGGCGTCTCGGGCCAGCAGTCGAGCGGCTTCTCGGCGCAGGATGCGAGCGCCAACCCGGCCGTCAACCCGGATCGCGACGGTTATCGCAACACGAGCGGATCGGCCTCGCTCGGCTACGAGTTCGAGCGCGGACACACGCTCGGGCTCGCGCTGACGCAGACCGCTGGCAACCTCGACTACGACAGCGCCTTCGCCAGCGCAGTCGATACTCAGACCAGCCGCACGAAGATCTCGACCGTGCGCCTCGCATCCAGCAACCAGTTCACGAACGACTGGTTGAGCACGCTCGCCCTCGGTTGGCAGCGCGACGACAGCAGCTTCGTCGAGAGCGGCGCCTTCGGCACCAGCAGCCAGTACATCTCGGGCAACCAGTCGCTCAACTGGAGCAACCGCGTCGCGCTCGCCCCGCAGTGGAACTTGAACGCGGGTCTGGATCTGCAGCGCCAGACGATAGACACCGACGACGGTTTCGGCGGCGTCTATTCCGAGTCGCGCAACATCGACGCGTTCTTCGCCGGCGTGCAGGGCAATGCGGGCGCGGCGAGCGTCCAGTTCAACCTGCGCTACGACGACATCGGCGGCATCGGCGGCCAGCCGACGGGCTACCTCGGCCTCGGCTGGCAGCTCGCGCCGCAGTGGAAGGTCACCGCGAGCGCATCGACCGCCTTCAACGCGCCGCCGCTCGGCTACCTGCATGCGCCCTATTTCGGCAACCCGGATCTCGAGCCCGAGAAGGCGCGCTCGGGCGAGCTCGGCCTGCAGTACGCCGCCGGCAACCAGTTGCTGCGCGCGATCGCTTTCACGAGCCGGGTGCGCAACGAGTTCCAGTACGACTTCGCGAGCAACAGGTTCGAGAACATCGCCAGCAGCGACAACCGCGGCCTCGAGGTCACCTACGAGGGCGTGCTCGGCAAGACCGAACTCGGCGCAAGCCTGACGCGCCAGGATCCGACGAACGCCGACACCGGCGAGCGCCTGTTGCGCCGCGCCGCGACGCTCGCCTCGGCGAGCATCTGGCAACCGATAGGCGCCTGGCGCATCGGCGCGCAATGGGCCTATGTCGGGCCGCGCAGCGATGCCGGCGGTGTGTCGCTCGCGGGCTACTCGCTCGTCGACCTGCTCGCGCATTGGGACCTCGGCCACGGCGCGCAGCTCTTCGGCCGCATCGAGAACCTGTTCAACGCCGACTACGAGTCGGTCGCGGGCTACAACACCGCGTCGCTCAGCGGCTTCATCGGTCTGCGCTGGAAGTTCCAGTAGTACAACGGCGCATGGGACTGCAAGGCAAGCGGCTCGCCGCCTTCGCCGCCATGCTCTTGGCGGCGACGGCGACGCTGCTGGCGGCCGCGCTGCTGATCGGCAGCGCCGGCCTCGACGGCGCGCTCATCGCGACGCTGCGCGCGCCGCGCGTGCTCGCGGCCGCCGGCGTCGGCGCGCTGCTCGCGCTGTCGGGGCTGGCGATGCAGGTACTGTTGCGCAATCCGCTCGCCGACCCCTATGTGCTCGGCACCTCGGGCGGCGCGTCGGTGGGCGCGCTGCTCGCGCTGCTGGCCGGCGCGAGCCTGTGGCTGGGTGCGGCGGCGGGCGCGCTTGCCGCCGGCGCGCTGCTGCTCGCGCTGGCGCGCAGTGCGCTCGCCGCGAGCGACGATGCTTCCGCGCGGCTGATCCTCACCGGCGCGATGCTGGCCGCAGTGAGCGGCGCGCTGGCAACGCTGCTGCTGACGATCACGCCCGACGAGCGCCTGCGCGGCGCGATCTTCTGGCTGGTCGGCGACCTCTCCGGTGCCCAGCATGGCGTGGCCTGCGTCGGCGCCGCAGCGGTCTTCGCGCTCGCGCTGTGGCTGCGCCGGCGCAGTGTCGACCGGCTGCTGCTCGGTGCCGAGGCCGCGGCGCTGCTCGGCGAGCCGGTGCGGCGGCTGCGCTACGAGCTCCTCGTCGCGGCGTCGCTCGCCGCGGGCCTCGCGGTCGCGACCGCGGGCGCGATCGGCTTCGTCGGTCTCGTCGTGCCGCAACTGCTGCGCCTTGCCGGCGTGCAGCGCACGCGCGAGCTGGCCTGGATGAGCCCGGTCGGCGGTGCGGCGCTGCTCGTCGGCGCCGACCTCGCCGCGCGCACGCTCGCGATGCCGCTCGAACTGCCGGTGGGCGCGGTGATGGCGTTGATCGGCGCGCCGCTCTTCATCGGCTTTCTGGTCCGCAGCGCGCGATGAACGGCAAGCCAGATCACGACGCACCGCCGCTCGTCGAGGCCCTCGGCCTGACGCTCGCTGCCGCCGGCCGCACGCTGCTGAGCGGCCTCAACTGGCAGGCGCGCCGGGGCGAGCGCTGGTGCGTGATCGGCCGCAACGCCGCCGGCAAGAGCACGCTGCTGCGCGCGCTCGCAGGGCTGCCGGTGCCGCAACGCGAGGGTATGGTGCGCTGGCTCGGCCGGGCGCAGGAAGCGTGGTCGCCGGCCGACGCTGCGGCGGTGCGCGCCTTCGCGCCGCAACAGGCGCACGACCGGTTCTCGATCGCGGTCCTACGCCTGCTCGAACTCGCCGTGTGCGCGCCGGGCGGTCCGGCGACGGCGTCGGCGCTCGACGCGCTCGATGCGTCGGCGCTTGCGCAGCGCGACGTGATGCAGCTCTCGGGCGGCGAGCGCCAGCGCGTCGCGCTCGCGCAATGCGCGGTGCAGGGCGCGCCGCTGATGCTGCTCGATGAACCGATCGCCTTCCAGGACCCCGGCCACCAGATGCAGGTCGGGCGCTGGCTCGCCGCGCTGCGCGAGCGCTGCGTCGTCTTCAGCGCGCACGACATCAACTGGGCGGCATCGGTTGCAACCCATGTGCTCGCGCTCTACGGCGACGGGTGCTGGGAGGCGGGGGCGGTGGCGCAGATCCTGACGGCCGAACGCCTGCATGCGATCTATGGCTGCCGCTGGCGGCGCGCCGGTGGCGCCTGGGTGACGGCGGATTGACGACGGTTCACGCCGAGCCTGACGATTCACAGATCGCCTTTCCGCCAGCCAGGTTCTGTGGGAAGGGGGGACCCGTTGCATCGGAGGAGCCTGTCAGAACCCTATCGGTGCAGCCTGTTCGTCACGGCGGACCCGCACCAGCGTCGCTGACGGACCCCTGCGGCCAGCCCCACCGGCTCGAAACGCATGACTCTCTACGCCGAGGGCCCTGATCCGATTGCCTCTCAGCCTCCGCGGTCACCGTGGGGGTCCTTGCCAGCAAAGGTGGGCCGCACAAGGCGGCCCTGGCACGTGCGCGAGATGGTTGTCCCGATATCTGCGGCGGCGCGCTGCCGCGCCGAGCAGTGCCAGCCCCGGCAACACCGACGAATGGGCTTGCGGCTCGGGGGCGGCCGTGATCGTTGTCGAGAAAGGGCTGCAGGCCGAGCGTCGCTGAGCACTCTGACAGGTCGGGGATCCGCTGCCGATCGCGCGCCAAGCGCCTACCAGGCCGGGATCGCGATCGGTGATGACCGCTGAGTCCCGCGCGTCGTCACGCCCGGCGAGCAATCCCCAGGGGGGCGCTGGACCGTTCGTGAAGGGCGATCGCGAAGCGTGCGTGACGCAGGGGCTGGCCTCTGGCCCCGAGCCGGTCTGCGACCATTGCGGCGCGCTGCGAGCAGTGGAACTCACGGCGCCCGGCATACTCCGACGTGCGCGTTGCCGAGTGGATCGGACGGGACGCTGCGGCAGGGCGCGGTTTGAGCGTCGTACGGAGCGAGCACATCGCCGAGGAGACGGACGGCGCCGCAGCACACCGCCAGACTCCTGGACGGGACAGCGCAGGCGACTTGAATCTCCATGCCCCGTCCAGAAGGAATGCCCATGTTTCCCGGTGACGACGACATCGAGCGAGCCGTGTCCGAGCTGGCGCACGCTCTGCCCGAGCGGCTGCGGCCGCTGGCCCGCGTGGCCTACGACTACCGCTGGACCTGGTCGCCCGACGGCGACGCCGTCTTTCGCGCGATCGATGCCGACCGCTGGGCTCGTTGCGCGGCCAACCCGCGACGGCTGCTCGCCGAGACGCCTCGCGCGACGCTCGAACGCGCCGCCGAGGACGCGGCGCTGGTGGCCCAGATCGACCGCCTGGCCGACGAGTTGCGGCGCGACCGCGAGCGCCCCTGGCGCGCCGGTGCCGCCAGCGCGCGCCACCCGGTGGCCTTCTGCTGCGCGGAGTTCGGCGTGCACGGCTCGCTGCCGATCTATTCCGGCGGGCTCGGCATCCTGGCCGGCGACATCCTGAAGGAAGCCTCGGACCTGGCCCTGCCGATGGTCGGCGTCGGCCTGATGTACCGCACCGGCTACTTTCACCAGCGCATCGACGTCACCGGCTACCAGCACGAGTACTGGCTGGACGCCGACCCCGAGCGGCTGCCCTGTGTGCGGCTCACCGGCGCGGACGGCCGGCCGCTGACGGTGACGGTGCCGGTGGACGACGAAGAGGTCGTGGCCCAGGCCTGGCGCGTCGACGTCGGCCGCGTGCCGCTCTATCTGCTCGACACCGATCGGCCGGAGAACAGCCCGGTCGGCCGCTGGGTCAGTTCGCGGCTGTACGAGAGCAACCGCGCGATCCGTCTCGCGCAGTACGCCGTGCTGGGCGTCGGCGGAGCGCGCCTGTTGCGCGCGCTGGGCATCGAGCCCTGCGTCTACCACCTGAACGAGGGCCACCCGGCGCTGGCCGTGTTCGAGCTGATGGCACAGGCGCGCGCGGCGCGGGCCGGTGGCGGGGACGATGAAGCGGCCTGGCAGGCGGTGCGCAAGCAGGTGGTCTTCACCACCCACACGCCGGTGGCGGCCGGCAACGAGACCTACACCCGCGACGAGCTGATGGCCATGCTCGGCCGCGTGGCCGACCTGGCCGGCGAACGCGAACGATTCCTGGCCGTCGGCCGCATCGACCCCGCGGACCCCAACCAGCCCTCGGGCCTGACCGCGCTGGCGTTGCGCGCGAGCCGGCACGCCAACGGCGTCAGCCGGCGCCACGCCCAGGTTGCGCGGGCGATCTGGCAGCCGCTGTTCCCGGGGCGTGCGGTCGAGGGCGTGCCGATCGAGCACGTGACCAACGGCGTGCACGTGCCGACCTGGCTGCGCGGGCCGATGCGCGCGCTGCTCGACCGTCACCTGGGGCCGGGCTGGCTTGCGCGCGTCGACGACCCGGCCACCTGGGCCCCGGTGGCCGATATCCCGGCGGCGGAGCTGTGGGCAGCCCGCGGCACCGCGCGGCGCCAGCTCGTCGAGATGGTCGCCGGCCGTGCCGTCGGCGACCGGCTGCGCCGCGGCGAACCGCTGGACTACGCGCAGGCGGGCGGGACCAGCTTCGACCCCGACCGCCTGACGATCGGCTTCGCGCGCCGGCTGGCCACCTACAAGCGGCTGCATCTGGTCGGTCTGCTGCCGGAGCGGGCGCTGGCACTTCTCGACGGAGCGCGGCCGGCGCAGTTCGTCTTCGCCGGCAAGGCCCACCCGGCCGACGAAGACGCGAAGGACGTCGTGCGCCGGCTGTTCGCACTCAAGCGCGCACCGAGCGTGGCCGGGCGTGTCGCGTTCCTGGAGGACTACGACATCCCGCTGGCGGGCCAGCTGGTGGCCGGCTGCGACCTGTGGGTCAACCTGCCGCGCCCGCCGCTGGAGGCGAGCGGCACGAGCGGCATGAAGTCGGCGCTCGGCGGCGGACTGCAACTGTCGGTGCTCGACGGCTGGTGGGCCGAGGCCTACGACGGCAGCAACGGATGGGCCCTCGACGGCAGTGTGGACCCGGACGAGCATGCGCACGACTGGCGCGACGCCCATGCGCTGTTCGATCTGCTCGAGCAGCAGGTCGTGCCGATGTTCCACGAGCGCGATGCCGACGGCATCCCGCAGCGCTGGGTCGCGATGGTGCGCCGCAGCCTGATGACGCACGGGCCGCGCTTCTCGGCCCGTCGCATGGTGCGCGAGTACGCCGACCGGGTGTACGCGCACAGCTGATCGTGCGCTTCCGGGCCGACCGGTCGGTCGGGTTCAGCGCGCGCGGGCCTTCGTCGGTTGGGCCGCCCGCTGCTTCGATGTCGCCTGCTTCGACGGCGGGTTGCGGGTCGCAGCCTCGTGGGTCGGCGCTGCCTGCTGTGCGCCGCCCGCCGTGCGTCGGGCCGCGGACAGCAGCGTCGCGAACTCGCGCTCGAAGCGGCGCGTGATGGTGCCGGGATCGGGCACGAGGTGGGCGTCCGCGACGATCGCCAGCGTCGCCTGGCCGCGGTAGCTGAGGATGCTGATGCCCATGCCGAGCTGCTCGCCCGGGTGCGGGACCCAGAACATGATGCGTTCGATCGGCACGCCAGCCACGTACAGGGTGCGAGAGGCGCCGGCGACATTGGTCATCACCACGCTCGCCTTGCGGGTGAACATCGACTCGGGGATGTCCGAGATTGCCTTGGGCGTACGGCCGAAGATGTCGAACAGCAGCCGCATCGCCACCGGCTCGGGGGAGCGCTTGAGCGCGTCCATGTGCGCCTTCGTCGCGCGCAGCCGCTCGAGTGGTGTCCGGGCCGCGACGGCGAGCTCGAGCAGCACGAGGCCGAAGTCGTTGCCGAGCTCCAATGCGCGCTCCGGCGGCCGAGGGTCGACCGGCACCAGGGCGCGCAGCGTGGTGCGCCCGACGTCGACGCCGCGCTGCTTCAGTTAGGCCCGCAGGGCACCGGTCATGCCGGCCACGAGCACGTCGTTGACCTTGGCACCCAGCAGTGCACCGATCGCCTTGACGTCTGAGAGGTTGAGAGGCTTTCCAGCGTGCCCGCGTTGCCCCTCGGAAGGCGCCCAATCAAGGCGCAGCGCGCAGCCCGGGCTGTCTGCCCGGGCAAGCGTTGCAACGCCGAGTGGGCGCCTTCCGAGGGGCAACCCGCAGGGCCGGGGTACCCAAGGGCGCTGGGGGGTGTTGCGTCGCTTGCCCGGCCGGCCAGGCCGGGCAAGCGACGCGCCTACCCCAGCGCCCTTGGCCACCCCGGCGCGGGCACGCTGAAAAGCCTCTCAACCTCTGAGATCGACACCGGCGCCGACCAGGCGACGCGCTTGGCAAGCGAGAACTCGCCCTTGAAGGGCGACTGTGGATCGTCCGGCTTGAGCAGCTCGGTCATCAGCATGCCGGCGCCGCCGACGACGAGCGCAGCCTTTTCGACCAGCGCCTGCGGATGCAGGGCGGTGTCGATCGCCGTGTTCGCGGTCGAGGCCACGGCCCGGGCCGACGCACCCAGCGTCCCGAGCGCGGACCCGAGCCAGCCCTCGTCCGAGACGTCGGCGTGCGGTGCGGGCGGCGCGGCGCCCTCGACAGGTCCGTCGGGCGTCGTCTCGTACAGCCGCATCGACAGCGCCGTCATCGACGTGCCGTCGCCGATGCAGTGGTGGAAGCGCGTGACGAGCGCGCTGCCGCTGCCGACGCCGTCGATCACGTGCACCTGCCACAACGGCTGCAGGCGATCGAGCGGCGCGCTGGCGATGTCGCTGAGCAGCTGCTGCAGTGCGCGTTCGCCGCCCGGCGCGGGCAGCGCCACGTGGTGCAGATGCTGGCCGATGTCGAAGTTCGGCATGTCCTCCCAGTGCGGCAGCGGGATCGGCAGGCCGCGCTCCACCACGCGCTGCCTGAAGCGCGGGAAGTCGGCCAGGCGAGCCGCGTACAAGGCCTTGACCTTGTCGAAGTCGAGGGGCTTGCCGGTCAGCGCGACGCTGGTGACCATCGCGAGGTTGGCCCGGCCGTCCATGTGGAACCATGCCGCATCCATCGGGGCCATCTTGTGCAGTGCCATCCCAATCCTCTCCTCGTGCATCGCTTGGGCGTCGGCGGCCCAGAACCACCGGGACCCTCACTCGAGCACGCGCCGGATCGCGCCGACGAGCGCGTGCGGGTGGTCCAGCCCCTGGTAGGCCGGCGGCACCATCCCGGGCGCGCCGAGCAGCGACGCCACGGCCAGCGCGGCGGCGTGGATCGAGTACTCCACCGTGTAGACGACGTTGTCCGGAATCTCGCAGTACTGGCCGACGAAGGCCAGGTTGGCGGTGCCCGGCGGGACGACCGGCGGCCGGTCGCCCGGCGAGCGCGGCATGAACTGGCTGGTCGTGTAGGGCAACAGGCAGGGCACGCAATTCGCCCCTTCGAGCAGCGTGGGCAGGTCGTCCTGCCAACCGAGGTGCGAGTAGAGCTCGGTCAGGATCTCGCGGCCGCTGCACTCCGGCATGGTCTTGCCGACGAAGTCGCCGGCGCGGTCGGCGAACAGCCCGTAGCCCCACCAGACGTGCGTGTCCGGCGGCTGGTCGGGATACGCCGGCAGATGGAAGAAGTGGAAGGTCAGGCGCCAACTCGAGTCCGCCAGCGTCACCAGCCCGCCGCGGCCGGGCGCGCTGCCGCTCAAGGCTCTCATCCGGCGCACGAAGCGATCGTCGGCGTGCGTGACGGTGAAGGTGACCCATTTCGTCCGCTCGATGTCGCCGCAGAACGCGCCGGGGCGGCCGAAGGCAGCGTCCTGGGCTGCGAGTCGCTCCCAAAGTGCCCAGGCGCCGCTGCGCCGCTGGGGCGGCGGGGGCGATGCGTCCATCGAGCCCAGGCTCGAGTCGGCCGTTATCGAGCCGAGCGTGACGATGACGAAATCGTCCGGCGCCACCTCGATGTCGGCGTCTGCACCCTGGCGTCGGGCGCTGATCCGGCGCACCGCCTTGCGTCCGTCTGCGCGAGCCTCGAACGTCAGGTCGGTCACCTGCACCCCGCTGTCGAACTGCACGCCCTGCTGCTCGAGCCAGCGCATGATCGGGCGCACGATCGAGTCGCGGGCGTTGTAGCGCGTCGACTGAATGATCTTCAGCGTCGGCAGGTCGGGGAACAGGCGCAGGAAGCGCAGCAGGTAGCGCCGCAGCTCGGCCGCGCTGTGCCAGGTTTCGAAGCCGAACATGCTGCACCACATCAGCCAGAAGCGGGTGCCGAAGAAGTCCGCGCCGAAGCATTCGTCGATGCGCCGGGCGCCGAGCGCAGCCTCGCCGCGCATCATTAGCCCGATCAGGTCGACCCGGTTCTTGTCGCTCAGGCCGAACGACGCCGCGTCGACGATCCGCCCACGCTCGACCAGCCGCGCATGGTCGTCCCACGGTGCTTCGGTCCAGAACTCGAGCGTGTCCTGCGTCACCGACTTGGCCGGGTCGTCGAGCGACGGGATGCGACTGAGCAACTCGTACATCAGCACGTAGGCCGGGCCGTACATGCGGCTGCCTCGCATCGAGTAGCCCAGCGCGGCGGACCCGCCGGCGTCCAGGCTGCCGCCGAACGTGGCCTCCTCGAGAATGCGGATGTCGTTGCCGCGCCAGCCGCCGTCGCGGATCAGGTACACGGCTGCGGCCAGCGAGGCGATGCCACCGCCCACCAGATAGGCCTTGCGGTCGGGTCGCTTGGTGTTCATGGCTTGTCCTTGGTCGGGGGGCGTGATCGCCCGGAGGCTCGGGTTGCGGGGTGGCGCGCGGGTGCCCTGGCCGCGCGTTTCGGCGATATCGCGGCCAGTTCCTCGAAGGCCGCCGCCAGCGCGCTGGTGAGCAGTTCGGCGTCGGGCACTGCGGCGCGCGCCGTCGTGAAGCCGAAACCCATCGCGCCGGCGTAACTCATCACCGTGATGTTGAGCCCGAGGCCGTGCTCGACGATGGACATCGGCCAATAGGTGTTCATGCGCGCGCCCGCTGCATAGAGCGGCACCTGCGGGCCCGGGATGTTGGAGATGACGACGTTGGCCAGCGGCGGCATCACGCTCGTCACGTGTGAGCGTCCATAGAGCTCCGCCAGACCGTGCAGGACCCACGGCACGCCGATCGACGGAAAGTCCATCGGCATCAGCCCCCGCGCCTTGTGCACCATCGCCTTCACCGCCCCGGCCGCGTCGTGGATCGCGCGCAGGCGCCGCAGCGGATCGGCAACGTGGGTGTGCAGGTTCACCAGCGGCATCGTGGCCCGGGTCGTGTATTCGGTGTCGCCCGCCGCGCGTAGAGAGACCGGCATCGCAGCCGTCAACGGCTGCTTCGGGATGCCACCATGCTGCGCCAGGTAGCGCCGCAGGGCGCCGCTGCACAGCGCGAGCACGATGTCGTTGAGCGTGGCGTCGTGCACTGCCGCGAGCGACTTCAGCGCGTCCAGCGGCAGCGACAGTCCGGCGAAGCCGCGCTCGGCGGTGATCGGCACGTTGAGCGGAGTGCGCGGGCCGAAGGTGGAGCTCTGCCGCGCCCGGCCCTTCGCCGCCGGCTTGGAAGGCCCGAACATGCCGGCCAGCGTGCGCACGACGTCGGGCAGGTGGCGCACCAGCTTGATGTACTGGCCGGCGTCGTGCCGCAGTGCCGCCGCCCCCAGCTCGAGCAGGCCGGGGTGCTCCGCCGTCCCCGCACGCTCGCCAGCGGAGCGGCGGGTCGCCGCCGGGCGCGGCGTCGTGTCGAACAGCGTCCTGGCGAGCTGCACGCCGGCCAAGCCGTCGAGCACTGCATGGTGGGCCTTGAAGTAGTAGCCGACCTGCCCGCTATCGAGACCTTCGATCACGTGCAGGCGCCACAGCGGCCGGTTGCGGTCCAGGAGTTCGGCGTGCAGGCCCGCGGCGAAGTCCTCGAACTGGCGCATGGTGCCTGGCGGCGGCAGGGTGACGCGCTGCACGTGGTAGTCCAGGTCCACTGCATCGTCGTGCACCCACACCGGGTCGGCGAGCTGCAGCGGCATCGTCGCCAGCTTGCGCTGGAGGATCGGGGCCAGGTTCAGGCGCCGACCCAGCTCGCGCTTGACCACGGCATGGAAGTCCCGCCGGTAACCCTTGGGAAGTTCGAACAGGCTCAGCGATGCGACGTGCATCGGCGTCTGCGGCGTCTCCAGGTAGAGGAACGCTGAGTCGACGCCGCTCAGATGCTTCATCAATCGGGTCTCCTCCGAAGTTGCCACAACCCACGCATGTCGATGAATCACTTGCTGGCCTGGACTTCCCGAGTCCATCATGCGCGTGGATGTCGGCTCGGCTGGTGACGCGCGTCAAGCGCGGGTGACCGGGACCAGCCGCAGGACATCGACCCGCGCGCGGTGGCTGGCCGAGACCTCGGCTACCACTTGATCAAGACCGAGGAAGCCGTATTCGATCTCCTGGGTGGCCTGGCCTGCCAATACACCAAGTGCGTCACCGACACCGTCACCGCGGCCGAACTGCTGCACGGCGAGGAGCTTCGGCAAGTGAGCGTGGTCGGCAGTGCTTGTCGCAACTCGACAGCCCGACAGCCGACGGCGCGCGCCCACGATCGGCATTGAGTGCCGTCAATCGGCGCCGCGCCGAACCGGCGACGATCGTGCATCGCATCCACGTCGGATCTTGCATGCCATCGAAGCAGAGCTCCGCGCCGCCTGCGCTGCGCCCGCGCGCCTTGGTCACTGCCTTGCTGCCACTCGTCCTGGCCGGCTGTGGTGGCGGTGGCGCGCTGCCGCCATCCGACTAGTTCACCTCGGTCGAGGTCGCCGATCTCGACGGCGACGGACGCGCCGACCTCGCGGTGGCCAACAGCGGCTCGCTCGCCGGCCTGTGCCCGCCAGACTGCGGCAGCGCCGGCACCGGGGTGTCGGTGCTGCTGCAGCAACCGGCGTTCGCCGGTCGCCTGCAGCCGGCGCAGGATTACCCGGCGGTGGCCGATGGCTTCGTTCAATGGGTCGCCGTCGCCGATGTCGACGGCGACGGCCGGCCCGACCTCGTGATCGCGCAGAGCGGCGGTGTGTTCGTCCGCCTCCAGGACAGTGCGAACCCCGGGCAGTTCACCGAGGCGCTGCCGGTGGCGCGTTGATCCGGGCCGACGAAGGGCCGAGTCGTCTATGGGTGCCGGTGGCGGCGCGCCGACGAGGCCTGGGTGATGGTGGACTGATGCACGCTCAGGCAGAATCGACAGGCCTCATCCCGTAGCGCATTCGAGGAGACACCATGGCGAAAGACTTCGACTGGATGGAAGACTCCAACCGCAGCGCCAATGACTCCATCCACGTCGTGTCCGATCCGGCGCGGCGCCTGTGGGTCCAGGGAGGCCTGGCAGGGCTGGTGGCGACGTTGCTGCCTCTGCCGTTCGCCGGCTGCGCGTCGTCCGGGGCGGGCGGCGGTGCGCGGCTCGGCTTCAAGAGCATTCCGACGACGGCTCAGGACACGATGGTCGTGCCCGAGGGCTACACCGCCGTCGCCTTCGTGCCCTGGGGCGAGCCGGTGGGCGTGCCCGGCGCGCTGCCGGCCTGGAAGCCCGACGCCAGCAACAGCGCTGCCGAGCAGGCTGTGCAGATGGGGATGCACCACGACGGCATTCACTTCTACCCGATCGACGGCAGCAGTGCACGCGGCCTGCTCGTGATGAACCACGAGTACACCGACGACGGCCTTCTGCATCCCGACGGCATGAAGACCTGGAGCGCCGAGAAGGTGCGCAAGGCGCAGGCGGCGCACGGCGTTTCCGTGGTCGAGATCGAATTCAAGAATGGCCGCTGGCAGGCGGTGCTGCCGTCGAAGTTCGCGCGCCGCTTCACCGCCTACACGCCGTTTGCGGTCAGCGGCCCGGCTGCCGGCCATGCGCTGATGAAAACCGCAGCCGATCCCTCCGGCCTGCGCGTGCTGGGCACGCTGAACAACTGCGCCAGCGGCATGACGCCCTGGGGCACCTACCTGAGCGGCGAAGAGAACTGGGCCTTCTACTTCGACGGCCCGGACAAGCCGGACGCCGACCAGGCGCGCTGGGGAATGCGCAAGGCGAGTTCCTACCGCTGGGCCGAGCACGATGAGCGCTTCGACGCGAAGAAGCACGCGAACGAATTTCACCGCTTCGGCTGGGTCGTCGAGATCGACCCCTTCGATCCCGCGAGCCTGCCCGTCAAGCGCACTGCGCTCGGCCGCGCGGCGCACGAAGGCGCGTGGATCGCGACGACGAAGGACGGCCGCGCGGTGGTCTACTCGGGCGAGGACGCCGTCTTCGAGTACATCTACAAGTTCGTCAGCCGCGACCGCATCGCGCCGGGCGGCGCGAAGGCCAATGCGATGCTGCTCGACCACGGCACGCTCTACGTCGCCCGTTTCGACTCCGACGGCAGTGGTCGCTGGCTGCCGCTGGTCCACGGCCAGGGGCCGCTCACCGCGGCCAACGGCTTTGCCGATCAGGGCGCGGTCGTCATCCGCAGCCGCCAGGCGAGTGACCTGCTCGGCGCGACGAAGATGGACCGGCCGGAATGGCTGGCGATCGATCAGCAGGCGAGGACCGTCTACTGCACGCTCACCAACAACAGCAGCCGCGGCGCGAAAGACATGCCCGGCGTCGATGCCGCCAACCCGCGCGCCAACAACGTGATGGGCCAGATCATTCAGTGGACCGAGGACGGCGACTTCGACTCGACGACGCTGCGCTGGAAGCACCTGCTGCTCGCCGGCGACCCGGCCAACGAGCGCGTCGAAGCGCGCGGCAACATCCGCGGCGACCTCTTCGCCTGCCCCGACGGGCTGACGCTGGACGCGCGCGGCGTGCTCTGGATACAGACCGACATGCACGCCTCGCAGATGTACAAGGGCGAGATGAAGGGCTTCGGCAACAACCAGATGCTCGCCTGCGACCCGAATACGGGCGAGGTGCGGCGCTTCTTCACCGGCCCGGTGAACTGCGAGGTCACCGGCGTCGCGCTGACGCCCGACGGACGCACGATGTTCATCAACATCCAGCACCCGGGCGAGACGGCAAGCGACCGCAGCGACCCGGCCGCTCCGGCGAAGTACTCGAACTGGCCCGACTACCTGCCCGGCGGCCGGCCGCGGTCGGCGACGGTCGTGATCCGAAAGAAGGACGGCGGCGTGATCGGCAGTTGAGCGAATCGCGCTCCGTCGGCGGCGATCGACTGGGAGGGAGCGATGGATCCGGCGCGACGTCAGGCGCCGTCGCCGAGGCTCAGCACGTGCCCCAGCCGCGGGTCGCCGCGACCGCCGAGCACCTCGGCATAGGCCGCGGCGACGGCCTGCGCGCCGCGGTGGTGCTGCACCACGAGCCACGGGGCGGTCCGGTCGCTGACCCGCGCACGGAAGTCGTGCCAGGCCGCCACCAGGCGTCGGTTGAACTCCGTGCCGCCCCACTCGGCGCTGCGCTTCTTCGCCTGCGCCGGCGCGAAGAAAAGCGTCGCCCTGGGGCCGGGAAGATCGCGCGCGCCGGCGAGCTGTTGCACATGCGTGCCGCCGATCGAGCAGCTGTAGGCCAGCCGTGCAAAGCGGGTGTGGACGGCCCTGCGCAGCTCGCCGTTGCCGGCGAAGTCGACATAGACGCAGGGCATGTCCGTCGGCAGCGTGTCGAGCTGCTCGTAGCTCAGCACGCGGCCATAGGTGCTGAGACTGTCGCAGAACGGAAGGTTTGCCGCCGAGGTCAGGCCAAGCACCTCGATCTCGGGGCGCCGCGCCAGCTGCGCAGCGGTGGCATAGGCGGTCTTGCTGCTCGACGACGAGAGCAGCATCACGCCGCGGCGGCCCGCCGTGGCGGTGCCGAAGAAGGCGTTGTCGGCCAGGAAGTCGTCGATGAGCCAGGCCGTGAGGAACAACGGGCGCAGCAGCGCCTGCAGGGCTTCGCTGTCCGCGGTGTAGAACGGGTCTGCGCCGCAACGCTGGTAGCCGTTGTAGACCGAGTGCAGCGCCGCGCGGTGTGGTGCTCCGTCCGAGAAGCCGGCGGGCGTCGGTCGGTCGGGTTGCAGGGTCGCATGGCTGGCCATCGGCCAGTAGCCGTAGACCCGCTCGCCCAGCGCCACGTCGCCGTGGCGCGACTCGATGATCGTGCCGAAACCCCACACCGGAACGCAGCCCCAGTCCGTGCCGTCGCCATCGGCCGGCACGGGGAAGAACTGCCAGTAGTTCATCGCGTCGCCGAACGCGGCATAGGTGATGTTGTTCGAGGTCAGCGCGAAAGCATCGATCCGCGCCCGCACCTGGCCTTCGGCCAGTGCCGCGGCCGGTTCGGTCCTCAGTCGCGTGACGTCGAGCCGGTCCTTGCGCACCTGCAGGGTGGTGGTCGTGAAGGCGTTCATCTGGCAACCCTATGCGATGGCCGCGGGCGCCGCAATGGGCATGAACCGCAGGCGGGGCGAAGCAGGACTACACGGCAAGCTCCAGGAGCGCACGATGACCCGCCCGGGCCGCCAGCGGGAACCTCCGCGCGGTGTCAGGCTCGCGCCCAGGATCAGGGCGACGGGGTGGGCGGTGGCCGAGGCGGTGCCGCTGGCCAACTAGCGCTGGCGGACGTACTGTCCCGGCGCGTCGCCAAGCGCGAGATGGCCCTTGGCGCCGATCGCCGGTGGCTTGCCCTTGGCGCCCGAATGCGCCGCGAGCCATTGCTGCCAAGCCGGCCACCAGGAGCCCTCTGACTTGGGCGCGGCGTCCATCCAGTCCTGCGGCGCCAGGTGCGGGTCCGCCAAGCGGCGCGTGCGCATGCGGTAGTGGCGCTTGGGGTGCACCGGGCCGGCCACGATGCCGGCGTTGTGGCCACCGGAGGTCAGCAGGAACGTGAGGTCGTCCGAGCGCACGAGGTTGTCGACCTTGTAGACCGATTTCCACGGCGCGACGTGATCGCTCTCGGTGCCGACGACGAACATCGGCACCGTGATGTCCGACAGGCGCACCGTCTTGCCTTCGACCGGAAAGCGGTTCATCGCCAGCTCGTTGTCGAGGTAGAGCCGGTACAGGTACTCGGAGTGCATGCGCCACGGCATGCGCGTGCCGTCGGCGTTCCAGGCCATCAGGTCGATCATGCGATCGCGCTGGCCCTTGAGGTACTGGTTGACGATCGGCTGCCAGAGCAGGTCGCGCGCGCGCAGCATCGCGAACGCCCCGCCCATCTGTTTGCTCTCGAGCACGCCCTTCTTGTGCATCGTCGCTTCGAGCATCGCCAGCTGGCTGGGGTTGATGAAGAAGGCCAACTCGCCAGGCTCTGAGAAGTCGACCTGCGCGGCGAACATCGTGATCGACGCCAGGCGCTCGTCCTTCTCGCGCGCCAGCGCCGCCGCGCCGATGGCGAGCAGCGTGCCGCCGATGCAGTAGCCCACCGCGTGGACCTTGCGCCTGGGCACGATGGCGCAGACCGCGTCGAGCGCGGCGAACAGGCCCTTGCGGACGTAGTCGTCCATGCCCAGGTCGCGGTCGCGCTCGTCGGGGTTCTTCCACGACATCATGAACACCGTGTGGCCCTGGTCGACAAGGAACTTGACGAGCGAGTTGCGCGCGCTCAGGTCGAGGATGTAGTACTTCATGATCCAGGCCGGCACGATGAGCAGCGGCTCGGCATGGACCGAGGGCGTCGTCGGCGCGTACTGGATCAGCTCGATCAGCTCGTTGCGCAACACGACCTTGCCCGGCGTCACGGCGACGTTGCGGCCGACCTCGAACTCTTCGGTGCCGGCCGGCGCATTGCCCTTGAGCGTGCGCCCCAGGTCCTCGATCACGTTCTGGAACCCGCGTACCAGGTTCTGGCCCTTTTCCTCCTGCGTCAGCGCCAGCAACTCGGGGTTCGACGCGAGGTAGTTCGACGGCGATGCCGAGTCGGCCAGCATGCGCACCGCGAACGCCAGCAACTGACTGTGGTACTCGTTGACGCCGCTGACGCCGTGCACGGCCTCGTTCATCAGCGCCACGTTGTTCTGGTAGGCACGCGCGAGCACGTTGAACGGAAACTGCGACCAGGCATCGCCCGCGAAGCGCCGGTCGGCGCCGCCGTTGAGGTCGGCAGCCGGCGACACCGGCGCACCGGCCAGCGCACGCAGCGCGAACATCCAGGTGTCGCTCGCCCGCAGCGCGGCGTTGCGCTGCAACTCGCGGCGCTTGGACGGCGACAGGGCCAGGTGCGAGACCCAGTCCGCCCAGGCGGTGGTGAAGGCAGTCGGCGCGAGGCCGGCCGTCATCTGCGCCACCTGGGCGCGGAAGTCGCGGTCGACGTCCTCGGTCGTGGGGGCGGGCTTGGTGCTCTTGTTCATGGCTGCACGCCGGCACGCGAGGTGCCGGATTGTCTCCGTCGTTGTTCGTTCTTGGGCGCGGCTCAGGCCGGCGCGTGCCAGCCGGCGTCGACCCAGAGCTCGCCGCTGACGGCCGAGTTGGCGAGCATGAAGCAGATCGCGTCGGCGATCTCGGTCGGCTGGATCAGGCGGCCGAGCTGGGTGTAGGGCAGGATGTTCTTGGCCACGTAGTCGGCGCCCATCGCGCGCACCATCGGCGTGTCGGTGAAGCCGGGGTGGATGACGCTGCAGCGCACGCCGTAGTACATCGCCTCCTTCATGATCGTCGCCGCGGCGCCTTCGAGGCCCGCCTTGGTGCTGGCGTAGGAGATCTGGCCGCGGTTGCCCTGCGACGAGACCGAGCCGATGAACACCACCGAGCCCTGCATGCCTTCGTCGGGGTTCCAGCGCTTGAGGCCCTTGGCGGCGCGATCCTCGGCCACGCGGCCGATCATCTCGAGCGCCCAGTACACCGGCGCGATCAGGTTCACGTCGACGACGAGCTTGAACTGCTCCAACGGATAGATGCGCGCCTTGCCGGTGTTCTTGTCGACCCTCACCGCGAGGTCGTCGCGCGTGATGCCGGCGGCCGGCACGCACAGCGACACGCGGCCGAACTTGCGCCCGATCGCATCGAACACCGAAGCACGGAACTTCTCGTCCGTCGTGTCGCCCTGGAAGGGAATCGCGACCGTGCGCCCGGCCTCTGCGTTGAGTTTCTCGGCAATGTCCTCGACCGCCTCGCTCGCGTCCACGAGCGCGATCGCCTTCACGTCGCGGCGCGCCATCGCGCCCGCCACCGCGCGGCCGATGCCGCTGCCGCCACCGGTAATCACGGCGACTCTGTTCTGGAATTCCATGGATCAGCCTCCGAAAGCTCGTGTTGCACTGCAACATTCTAAATCGAGGCGAGGATACCACCTGTTACCTGAGGCTTCCCTTACAGCAGATTTCGATCCGGCCCGGCCAGGGTCGGACACCCCGGTCCGCACCCGCCGGGTGCAACCTTCATCGCGCCGCGTCGATCGCCTCGCACAGCAACTGCGCGCCATCGACGAAGCGCGGTCCCATGCGCCCCAGCAAGTCCGGCGGCAGCAGCGCGTAGCGGCCGCGCCTGACCGCAGCTATCGTCGGCAATTCGGCCCAGCGGCCGTCGGGGACGGTCTGACCGTCGACGCGTGCGCTGGCGATGAGTTGCGGGTCGGCCTGTGCAGCGGCTTCCCAGCTCACGGTCGGCGTGAGTGCGGGCAGCGCGGCGAAGACATTGACGCCGCCGCAGGCGGTGATGGCCTGGGCGATCAGGTGCTCGCCGTTGATCGTCATCAGCGGCTGGTGCCAGAGCTGGTAGAACACGCGCACCGGCGCGCGCCGGGCGTAGCGCGCCTCGAGTGCCGACCAGCGCCGCAGCAGCGCTTGGCCGCGGCGTCGGCAGTTGCGCGCGTGCCGAGCAGCGTTCCGAGGCGCGTGAGCGTGCGCGCGATGTCGGCCACGCGACGGATCTCGCTCTCGAAGACCGGCACGCCGAGTGCGCGCAACTGCTCGCGCTGGCGCTGCGCAATGCCCGAGTGCCAGACCACGACCAGGTCGGGCTTCAATTGCGCGATGCGCTCGAGGTTGAGCGCGAACGCGTCGCCGACGACGGGCAGCGCGCGCGCCGCTTCGGGATAGTCGCTGTAGCGGATCACGCCCGCGACGCGATCGCCGCCGCCGGCCGCGAACACGAGTTCGGTCAGGTGCGGGCCGAGCGCGATCACGCGCTGCGCCGGCCGCGCGAGCTCGATCGCGTTTCCGCGGTCGTCCGTCGCGGCCACCGGCTGCGCCAGCGCGCCACCCGGGCCGCACAGCAGCAGCCACGCGGCGAGCAGGATGCGCATCATCACGCCGCGGTCTTGGGTTCGAAGTCGCACCACGTCGCGACCCGGCATTGCGGGCAGCGCGGCGAGCGCGCGAGGCAGACATAGCGCCCGTGGAGGATCAGCCAATGGTGCGCGTCGGCGAGGTAGGCTGCGGGCACGCGCGCGAGCAGCGCCTGCTCGACCGCGAGCGGGTCCTTGCCGGGCGCGAGGCCGGTGCGGTTGGCGACGCGAAACACATGCGTGTCCACCGCCAGCGTCGGCTCGCCGAAGGCCACGTTGAGCACCACGTTGGCGGTCTTGCGCCCGACGCCGGGCAGCGCTTCGAGCGCCTCGCGCGTGCGCGGCACCACGCCGCCATGGCGTTCGACGAGGATGCGGCAGGTCTCGATCAGATGCCTGGCCTTGCTGCGGTACAGGCCGATGGTCCGGATGTACTCGGCGAGCCCTTGCTCGCCGAGAGCGAGCATCTTGCCCGGCGTGTTGGCGACCACGAACAGGCGCCGCGTGGCCTTGTTGACGCTGACGTCCGTTGCCTGCGCCGACAGCAGCACCGCCGCGAGGAGCTCGAACACGCTCGTGTACTCGAGCTCCGACTGCGGCTGCGGATTGGCAGCCTTCAAGGTCGCGAAGAAGGCTTCGATGGCGGCAGCGTCCATGGTCTCGAAACGAAGTGCGGCGCGATCAGCGTTCGCGCCGCTGCCGCGCGCGCGCCAGCGCGGCAGCGATGATGGCGCGCTTGCTGTCTAGCACGGCCGGATCGGTGGCCGCCGACGCCGCCTGCAGTTCGTCTAGCCTCGCCTGCGCCTTGGCGGCGAGTTGCTCGTCGTTCTCGATCGCGTCTCGACGCAGCCGCTCGGTGCGCCAGGCGTAGCGCGCGCGCGCCTGCGCTGCCTGTTCGGCGCTCCACGCGGCCCAGCCGGTGCGTGGCCCCGACGCGTCGACCATCGCGATGCAGTCCACCGGGCAGGCCGGGATGCAGAGCTCGCAGCCGGTGCACTGCTCGGCGATCACGGTGTGCATCAGCTTGGGCGCACCGACAATGCAATCGACCGGGCAGGCCTTGATGCACAGCGTGCAGCCTATGCACCAGTCTTCGTCGATCAGCGCGAGCCGCAGCGGGCCCTCGCTGCCGTTGGCGGGGTTGAGCGGCACGACCGGCCGCCCGCTGATCGCCGCCAGCCGGCGTATGCCCTCGGCGCCGCCCGGCGGGCATTGGTTGATCCCGGCCTCGCCGTCGGCGATGGCCTGCGCATAGGCGCGGCAGTCGGGGTAGCCGCAGCGCGTGCACTGCGTCTGCGGCAGCGCGTCGTTCAGGCGTTGGGCGAGGTCGGGAGCAGTCGTATCGGCGGCGCGCACCGCCCGATTATCGGCGCCGCGTCGGCGCGGACTTGGCGGCTCTGCCGTTGGCGCCGGGGGCGAGCTGCGCAGTGTGGTACTTCGCGATGAAGGCGCGCACCTCGGGGTAAACGTTCTCGCGCCAGCGCCGGCCGGAGAAGATGCCGTAGTGGCCCGCGCCCTTGGCATCGTAGTGCCGGCGGTGGGCTTCGGGAATGCCCGTGCACAGGCCGTGCGCGGCGCGCGTCTGGCCGGCGCCCGAGATGTCGTCGAGTTCACCCTCGATGGTCAGCAGCGCGCTGTGCTTGATGTCCTGCGGGCGCACCAGTTCGCCCTTGACCTTCCAGGTGCCGTTGACGAGCGCGAAGTCCTGGAACACGGTCTTGATCGTGTCGAGGTAGTACTCGGCCGGCATGTCGAGCACTGCGTTGTACTCGTCGTAGAACTCGCGGTGCGTGTCGGCGTTCTCGTCCTCGCCACGCATCAGGTGCAGGAAGTAGTCGTAGTGCGACTTCAGGTGCCGGTCCGGGTTCATCGCGATGAACCCGCTGTGCTGCAGGAAGCCTGGGTAGACCCGGCGCCCATGACCCGGGTAGTTCTGCGGCACGCGGTAGACCACGTTGTTCTCGAACCAGCCGTGGCTCTTGTCGGCGGCCAGGTTGTTGACCTTGGTCGGCGACAGACGGGCGTCGATCGGCCCGCCCATCATCGTCAGCGTGCGCGGCGTCGGCTCGCCCTTGCTCGCCATCAGCGACACCGCAGCGAGCACCGGTACCGTCGGCTGGCAGACCGAGATCACGTGCACCTCGGGGCCGACATGGCGGATGAACTCCTGCACATAGGCCACGTAGTCGTCGAGGTGGAAGGGGCCGACCTCGGCCGGCACCATGCGCGCATCGGTCCAGTCGGTGATGAAGACCTTGTGGTGGCGCAGCAGTTCGCGCACGGTCTCGCGCAGCAGCGTCGAGTGGTGGCCCGAGAGCGGCGCGACGACGAGTACCGCCGGCTGGTCCTTCATCAGCGCCAGCATGCGCGGGTCGTCGGTGAAGCGCTTGAAGCGCAACAGTCGGCAGAACGGTTTGCCGAGCGCCGTGCGCTGCTGCACCGCGACCTCGACGCCGTCGATATTGACCGCGTGGATGTTGAACTCGGGCTTCTCGTATTCCTTGGCCAAACGGTGCATCAGCCCGAGGCCGGCCGAGACGCGCGGCGCGAGCGGGGTGTGCGAGAACGGCGACAGCGGGTGCGAGTAGAGCTTGGCCGAGGTATAGGCGAACTCCGAAAACGGGCTCATCAGGGCGCGCTGGGTTTCATACAACTGGTAGAGCATCGGGCTTCCTCGGTAACGGCGGTGTGTCGACGACGCGCGAACCGTTGTGCGCCGCACCATTCTAGGCACTCCACGGTCAGTCTGCTGACGTTTGGGTGCCGTACTAACCCGAAAGAAGCTGGGGAACCGACTCCATTTCAAGCCCTCTTGTCACCTTGGCGACAGCTCGCGCCGGTGCGCACGACGCCTGCGACTGGTGCAGATGCCCGCAAGGCGCGCCGGTCGGGCGGGTCGGTTAGGCTTGCAGGTTGCTCCGAGGTCCATCCATGTCCACCCCTGCCACGGCCCCGCGCGGGCCGGTCCGCGAAATCGAGACCGCCGCCCCGGCAGTGGGCGAGTTCGTCTCGTTCCCGGGTTCGCCGTTCCAGCTCTTCCAGCCCTATCCGCCAGCGGGTGACCAGCCGGCGGCGATCGCGCAACTCGTCGAAGGCGTCGAGGACGGGCTTGCGTTCCAGACCCTGCTCGGCGTGACCGGCTCGGGCAAGACCTTCACGATGGCCAACGTCATCGCCCGCATCGGCCGCCCGGCGCTCGTGTTCGCGCCCAACAAGACGCTCGCCGCGCAGCTCTACGCCGAGTTCCGCGAGTTCTTCCCGAAGAACGCGGTCGAGTACTTCGTCAGCTACTACGACTACTACCAGCCCGAGGCCTACGTGCCGCAGCGCGACCTGTTCATCGAGAAGGACAGCGCGATCAACGAGCACATCGAGCAGATGCGCCTCTCGGCGACCAAGAGCCTGCTCGAGCGGCGCGACGTCGTTATCGTCGCCAGCGTCTCGGCGATCTACGGCATCGGCGAGCCCTCGGCCTACCACCGGATGGTGATGACGCTGCGCGTGCACGACAAGGTCGGCCAGCGCGACGTGATCGCGCAGCTGATCCGCATGCAGTACCAGCGCAACGAGACCGACTTCTCGCGCGGGACCTTCCGCGTGCGCGGCGACACGATCGACGTCTTCCCGGCCGAGCACAGCGAGCTCGCGATCCGCATCGAGCTGTTCGACGACGAGGTCGAGTCGCTGCAGCTGTTCGATCCGCTCACCGGTCGGATCCGGCAGAAGATCCCGCGCTTCACGGTCTATCCGTCGAGCCACTACGTGACCCCGCGCGAGCAAGTCCTGGGCGCGATCGCGACGATCAAGGAGGAGTTGCGCGAGCGCACGGCCGAGTTCATTGCGCTGGGCAAGCTCGTCGAGGCTCAGCGCATCGAGCAGCGCACGCGCTTCGACCTCGAGATGCTGCAGGAGGTCGGCCACTGCAAGGGGATCGAGAACTACACGCGCCACCTGTCGGGCGCGGCACCGGGCGAGCCGCCGTCGACGCTGGTCGACTACATGCCCGCCGACGCGCTGATGTTCCTCGACGAGAGCCACGTCATGATCGGCCAGCTCGGCGGCATGTACAACGGCGACCGCGCGCGCAAGCAGACGCTCGTCGACTACGGCTTCCGGCTGCCGAGCGCGCTCGACAACCGGCCGCTCAAGTTCGAGGAGTTCGAGCGCAAGATGCGCCAGGCGGTGTTCGTTTCGGCGACGCCGGCCGATTACGAGCAGCGCATGGCGGCGCAGGTCGTCGAGCAGCTCGTGCGCCCGACCGGCCTCGTCGACCCGGAGGTCGAGGTGCGCGCGGCGCAGACGCAGGTCGACGACGTGCTGCAGGAGATCCGCGAGCGCGTGACGGCGGGCGAGCGCGTGCTGATCACGACGCTGACCAAGCGCATGGCCGAGCAGCTCACCGACTACCTCGCCGACAACGGCGTCAAGGTACGCTACCTGCACAGCGACGTCGACACCGTCGAGCGCGTCGAGATCCTGCGCGACCTGCGCCTCGGGACCTTCGACGTGCTGGTGGGCATCAATCTGCTGCGCGAGGGGCTCGACATCCCCGAGGTGTCGCTGGTGGCGATCCTCGACGCCGACAAGGAGGGCTTTCTGCGCTCGGGGCGCAGCCTGATCCAGACCATCGGCCGCGCGGCGCGCAACCTCAACGGCAAGGCGATCCTGTACGCCGACCGCATCACCGACTCGATGGCGGCGGCGATCGGCGAGACCGAGCGCCGGCGCGCGCGCCAGGTCGCGTTCAATCTGCAGCACGGCATCACGCCGCGCAGCGTGAGCAAGCAGGTGCGCGACCTGATCGACGGTGTCTACAACCCGAACGGCGCCAAGGACGACCTGAAGGCTGCGCAGGCCGCGGCGCAGGTCGAGGCGCTGTCGGAGGCTGACCTCGCCAGGCGCGTCAAGCAGCTCGAGCGCCAGATGCTCGAGCATGCGCGCAATCTCGAGTTCGAGCAGGCGGCGCGCGTGCGCGACCAGCTCGCGCTGCTGCGCGAACAGGCCTTCGGCGCCAACGTCGGCGATCATCTGCCGCCCTGAGGGCGACCTGCGTCAAGTCAGAGGCTGAGAGGCAATCCAATGCGCGGGTGCATTGGACTGCCTCTCAGCCTCTCAGCGCTTCGCGGCGGCCTGGGCGGTGAAGGCGGCGAGTTCGGCGAGCAGTTGCCTCGCCGCCAGGTTGGCCGCGCGAACGCCGCCGTAGGCGTCCTCGCTCAATGCCGCGACGCCGGCGTCGAACTCGCGCCAGGCGAGCACGCGGCGCGTCGCCTGCTCGACGATCACGGCGCGCAAGCTCAAGTGCACCCTGCTCGGCGCGGCCCTGAAGTCCTGCTGCAGCCGGATCAGCTCGGTGTCCAGGCGCAGTTCGGCACTCGCGGCGGCGGGCGCGCGCAGCACGGCGGCAAACGTGCCCGTCGCTTCGAGTGCGCGCACGATCAGCGGCGCGAGCATCTGCGCCGGTGTGTCGACCCACTGGCTCTGGGCATAGACCTCGAAGGCATGCGCCTGGCGCAGGTAGACGATGCCGCGCGTGTCGAAACCGGCCGCGGCGCGCGGCGTGCCGACCAGGATCGTCGGCGCGCCGGGTGCGGGCAGGGCGGGTGCGGGCCGTTCCGGCAGCTCGTCGAGGGCGTACAGCGAAGGCGCCTGCGGCGGGCGCGGCAGCAGCGATGTGCCGCAGCCCCCGAGCGCGAGCAGCCATGCGCCCGCCTGCGAAAGTGCGATCCGGCGCGAGACAGCGTCGGTCATGGAATGGCCCTTTCTCCCGGGCCCGGGGCGGGTTGGCGGGGGCCGAGCATCAGGCTGCTCGGATCGCGTTCGGTCTGCTCGGCCAGGCGCCGCATTGCCGCGGACAGGGCATTGACCTCGACCAGCAGCCGTTCGACCTCGGGCAGCGTCTCGGCATTGAGCTGGCGCACGCCGCTGCCTGCGGCCTCGGCGGCGCGCTCCACGCTGTTGCTCGCTCGTTCGGCGTCGCGCGCCATCTTCTCGACCGCGTCGGCGCTGGCGGCGATGCGCGCCATCAGCGGCACGAGTTCGGCGCTCGCGCGCGCGGCGTGGTCGGCGGTGCGCGCCGCGTTGGCTATGCCGTCGGCGAGCGCCTTGCGTTGCTCGGCCAGGGCGTGCACGAGCAGCGCGGTGTCGGCCAGCGTCGCCTTGAGGGCGGCCCGGTTCTCGTCGTCGAGGGTCGCGTTCAGGCTGACCGAGCTGCGGTCGATGTTGCCGAGCACGCGCGTCAGCACGTTCTCGATGCGCGCGCCGAGCGAGGGCTTGGAGCGGATCGTCGGCGGCCCGCCGCCGGGGGGCGCGGCCAGCGGCGGCGAGTCGGGGCTGCCGCCGCTGAGCTCGACGTAGGCGATGCCGGTCAGGCCCTGGGTGCGCAGCACGGCATCGGTGTCCTGCTTGATCGGCGTCCCGCGCTCGATCTGCAGCTGCAGGTGTACCTGTTGCGGGTTGCGCGGGTCGAGCGCGATCTCGCGCACCTTGCCGACGTCGACGCCGAGGTACTTGACCGGCGCGTTGATGTTGAGCCCCGAAACCGACTCCTGGATGATCGCCTCGTAGGGTTCGTAGCGCTTCTTGCCCGTTCCGCCCGCGGCCAGCCACAGCACGCCGGCGATGAGCGCCGCGCCGAGCACGAGCACGAAGACGCCGACCGCAGCGAGATTGACCTTGTTGTCCATGAGGTTCAGGCTCAGGCCGCTTCGGCGCGCGCGCGCGCCTTGCGCGCACGCGGGTCGTCGAAGTAGCTGCGCACGATGGCGTGCTTGACCTCGGACAGCTCGGTCATGCTGCCGACGGCCAGCACGCGTCCCTCGCCGAGCACGGCGACGCGGTCGCAGACCTGCCACAGCAGGTCGAGGTCGTGGGTGACGATGACGACCGTCAGGCCAAGCAACTCGTGCATGCGTCGGATCAGTTCGTCCACGCCGGCCGAGCTTGCCGGATCGAGGCCCGAGGTCGGCTCGTCGAGGAACAGCAGCTCGGGGTCGAGCGCGATCGCGCGCGCGAGCGACGCCCGCTTGAGCATGCCGCCGCTGAGTTCGCCCGGGAACTTGAGTCCGGCATCGGCAGGCAGGCCGGTGAGCGCGAGCTTCCACTCGGCGAGCCTGTCGATCAACGCATCGTCCAGGGCGCTGTACTCGCGCAGCGGCAGGCCGACGTTCTCGCGCACGCTGATCGCGCTGAACAGGCCGCCGTGCTGGAACATCACGCCCCAGCGCTTGCGCAGCTCGAACGCCTGTTCGGCGTCCAGGTGCGCGATGTCGCTGCCGAGTACCTCGACCGTGCCCGAGGTCGGGCGCTGCAGCAGGATCATCTCGCGCAGCAAGACCGACTTGCCCGATCCGCTGCCGCCGACGATGGCGAACACCTCGCCGCGGCGGACGTCGAGGTCGAGGTCCTGGTGCACGACATGGCTGCCGAAGCGCGTGCAGACCTTGCGCATGCGGATCACGAGATCGGGAGCGTTCATGTCATAGGTCCAGGATGCTGAACGCGACCGAGAACAGCGCGTCGGCGACGATCACGAGAAAGATCGCCTGCACGACGGCGAGCGTGGTCTGCCGGCCGACGCTGTCGGCGCTGCCCTGGGTGCGAAAGCCCTGGAAGCAGCCGATGATCGCGATGATGATCGCGAACACCCAGGCCTTGCCGACGCCGATCAGGAACGACGAGCCCTGCAGCTCGCGGCCGAAGCGGTCGATGAACTCGACGAAACCCACGTCGAGCTGCGCACGCGCCATCAGCATGCCGCCGAAGACGCCGGTCGCGTCGGCGAACACCGTCAGCAACGGCAGCGCGATGGCCAGCGCTGCCACCTTGGGCAGCACGAGCAGCTCGATCGGATCGATGCCCAGCGTGCGCATGGCGTCGATCTCCTCGGTCACGAGCATGGTCCCGATCTGCGCCGCGTAGGCCGAGCCGGAGCGCCCGGCGATGATGATCGCGCTGATCAGCGGCGCGAACTCGCGCAGCATCGAGTAGCCGACAAGCTCGACGACGAAGATGTTGGCGCCGTAGTGGCGCAACTGGTCTGCTCCCTGGTAGGCGACGACGACGCCGAGCAGGAAGGCCGTCAGGCCGACGATCGGCAGGGCCTCGAAGCCGCTCACCTGCAGGTTGTGGAGCACGGCCTTCCAGCGCACCTGGCGCGGATGCGCCGCCAGGCGCGCCGCCGCGAGCGCGCTCTCGCCGACGAAGGCGAGCAGCCCGAGCGCCTGCTCCAGGCCCGCGACGCCCCAGGCGCCGGCGCGCTCGAGCCCCGAGGGGCGCACCGGCTCGGCAAGTGCAGGCGCCGTTGCCGGGGCGGCGGCGAGGGTCATCAACCGTTCGAGCCGCGGCGGCCAGCCGCGCAGGCTGGGCCGCGCGCCGTGACTGCCCAGCCAGCGCTGCAACAGCAACGCACCGGCGCTGTCGATCGCCTCGAGAGCGGTGCCGTCGAGGACGATCTCGCCTTCGGCGCACGCCTCGGCCGCCAATCGAGCGGCGATCTGGCCGAGGCGGTGCACGGTCCAGTGGCCCGAGAGCGTCCACTCACGCTCGGCGGTCTGGGTGAGGGCGTTGGCGGCCAATGGTTCGGGTGTCAAGGTCCGGATCATCATGCCATCGCTGGCGCGGGTCGTTGCGCCGCCTCATTCGCGTTGCAGCCACGGAACTTCCGCGATCAATCTTGACCAAATCACTCGGGATCGAGTATGATTGACTAAATTGCTCAGGTACTGGCGCGGGTGACCCGCCTGAACCGTGATTGCCGGTCTTGCTCGACGACGGGGCCCCGCGCCGCGGGAGTCCTTCCGTGATTGCCAGCCGTTTCAGGAGATTGCCATGCGTTTGACCACCAAGGGCCGTTTTGCCGTCACGGCGATGATCGATCTGGCACTGCGCGAGAACACCGGACCGGTGGCGCTCGCAGCGATCAGCGCGCGCCAGCAGATCTCGCTGTCCTACCTCGAGCAGTTGTTCGGCAAGCTGCGCCGGCACGAACTCGTCGAGAGCACGCGCGGGCCCGGCGGCGGCTACTCGCTCGGACGCAAGTCGGCCGACATCACGGTCGCCGACATCATCGTCGCCGTCGATGAGCCGATCGACGCCACCGGCTGCAGCGGGCGCGAGAACTGCATGGGCGAGGACACGGGCCGTTGCATGACGCACGACCTGTGGGCAAGCCTCAACGCGAAGATGATCGAGTACCTGAACTCGATCTCGCTCAAGAAGCTCGTCGACGAGCAACTCGCCAAGGGCGTCTCGGTGCAGGAGCAGCCGATCAAGCGTGCGATATCGTCGCACCCGGTCGTCAAGCCGATCAAGGTGACCGCGCCGAACTCGGTGTTCGCGCTCGGCGCCGCATTCTCGAAGTGAAGCCCAACCCGATCTCCTTCCTGCCATGACCCCGCACTATCCGATCTACATGGACTACGGCGCGACGACGCCGGTCGATCCGCGCGTCGTCGACGCGATGATTCCCTGGCTGCGCGAGCACTTCGGCAACCCGGCGTCGCGCAGCCACGCCTGGGGCTGGGAGGCCGAGGAGGCGGTCGAGAAGAACCGCGAGCAGGTTGCGGCGCTGATCGGCGCCGACCCGCGCGAGATCGTCTGGACCAGCGGCGCGACCGAGTCGAACAACCTCGCGTTGAAGGGCGCTGCGCATTTCTACAAGACGCGCGGCAAGCACATCGTGACGGTCAAGACCGAGCACAAGGCGGTACTCGACACGACGCGCGAGCTCGAGCGCCAGGGCTTCGAGGTGACCTACCTCGATGTCCAGGAAGACGGGTTGCTCGACCTCGACCGCCTGCGCGATGCGCTGCGGCCCGACACCATCCTGGTCTCGGTGATGTTCGTCAACAACGAGATCGGCGTGATCCAGGACATCGCCGCGATCGGTGCGATGTGCCGCGAGCGCGGCATCGTCTTTCACGTCGACGCGGCGCAGGCGACCGGCAAGGTCGCGATCGACCTGCGGGCGTTGCCGGTCGATCTGATGAGCCTCGCATCGCACAAGACCTACGGTCCGAAGGGCATCGGCGCGCTGTACGTGCGGCGCAAGCCGCGCGTGCGCCTGGAAGCGCAGATGCACGGCGGCGGCCACGAGCGCGGCATGCGCTCGGGAACGCTGCCGACGCACCAGATCGTCGGCATGGGCGAGGCGTTTCGCATCGCGCGCGAGGAGATGGGCGTCGAGCAGGAACGGGTGCGCATGCTGCACCAGCGGCTGCTCGCTGGCCTGCAGGGCATCGACCAGGTGTTCGTCAACGGCCATCTCGAGAGGCGCGTGCCGCACAACCTGAACATGTCGTTCAACTTCGTCGAGGGCGAGTCGCTGATCATGGGCATCAAGGGGCTTGCGGTGTCGTCGGGTTCGGCCTGCACGTCGGCGAGCCTGGAGCCGAGCTATGTGCTGCGCGCGCTCGGGCGCAGCGACGAACTCGCGCACTCGTCGCTGCGGATGACGACCGGCCGCTTCACGACGGTGGCGGAGATCGACACCGCGGTCGAGACGATCAAGAGCAACGTCGCCAAGCTGCGCGAGCTCTCGCCACTGTGGGAGATGTTCCAGGATGGCGTCGACCTGTCCACCATCCAGTGGGCGGCACACTGAACCCTATGTCGTTGGAGAAGGAATCATGGCCTACAGTGAAAAAGTCATCGAGCATTACGAGCATCCCCGCAATGTCGGCTCGTTCGACAAGGGTGACGAGAGCGTCGGCACCGGCATGGTCGGCGCGCCGGCCTGCGGCGACGTGATGAAGCTGCAGATCAAGGTCAACCCCGAGACCGGCCTGATCGAGGATGCCAAGTTCAAGACCTACGGCTGCGGCTCGGCGATCGCGTCGAGTTCGCTCGTCACCGAATGGGTCAAGGGCAAGTCGCTCGACCAGGCGCTGACGATCAAGAACACGCAGATCGCCGAGGAACTTGCGCTGCCGCCGGTCAAGATCCACTGCTCCATCCTGGCCGAGGATGCGATCAAGGCCGCCGTCAACGACTACAAAGCGCGTCAGCACTGACCGGGGCAGCAAGAGCATGGCAGTCACTCTCACCGAAGCCGCGGCGCGTCACGTCTCGCGCTTCATCGCCAAGCGCGGCAAGGGCGTCGGCGTGCGCCTGGGCGTCAAGACCACCGGCTGCTCGGGCATGGCCTACAAGCTCGAGTTCGCCGACGAGGCCGCGCCCGAGGACGTCGTCTTCGAAGGCCACGGGGTCAAGGTGCTCGTCGATCCGAAAAGCATGCCCTACCTCGACGGCACCGAGCTCGACTTCGTGCGCGAGGGCCTGAACGAAGGCTTCAAGTTCCACAACCCGCGCGAGAAGGACCGCTGCGGCTGCGGCGAATCCTTCCGCGTCTGATCCCCGGAAGCGCCCGAACGCGGGCGTCGCCTGTCGCTGCATGGAACTGACCGCCACCGACTTCGAGCTCTTCGGCCTGCCTGCGCGCCACGCGCAGGAGCGCAGCGCACTCGACGCCCAGTGGCGCCGCCTGCAGGAGCAGGTCCACCCCGACCGCTTTGCCGCCGAAGGCGCTGCCGCGCAGCGCGTCGCGATGCAATGGACGGTGCGCGTCAACGAGGCCTACCAGCGCCTGAAGGATCCGCTCAGGCGCGCCGCCTACCTGTGCGAGATCAACGGTGCGGCCATCGACGCCGGGAACAACGCCGCGATGGCGCCAGACTTCCTGATGCAGCAGATGGCCTGGCGCGAAGCGCTCGCCGAGGCCGACGGCGCGGATGCCGTCGAGCTGCTCGCCGCGGAAGTCGGCGCGGCGCGCAAGGCGCTGCTCGCGCAGCTCGGGCACACACTCGACGACGAGCGCGACTTCGCGCGCGCGGCGCAGCAGGTGCGTGCGCTGATGTTCGTCGAGCGTTTCGCGCACGATGTCGACCAGCGCCTGCAAGCGCTGGAAACCTAGTCCCATGGCCCTGCTGCAGATCTCCGAACCCGGCGCGAGCCCGGACCCGCACCAGCGCCGGGTTGCCGTGGGCATCGACCTCGGGACCACGCACTCGCTCGTCGCCGCGGTGCGCAGCGGCGTCGCGCAATGCCTGCCCGATGTCCACGGGCACGTGATCCTGCCGTCGGCGGTGCGCTATGTCGTCGATGCGCGCGGCGGCGCACGCACGGTCGTCGGCGCCGATGCGCTCGCCGACGCCGCGCTCGACCCGAAGAACACGATCGTCTCGGTCAAGCGCTTCATGGGCCGCAGCCTCGCCGACCTGCCCGAGCGTGCCAAGCTGCCCTACGACTTCGTCGATGCGCCGGGCATGTTGAAGCTGCAGACCGTGGCCGGGGTCAAGTCGCCGGTCGAGGTCTCGGCCGAGATCCTGGCCACGCTGCGCCAGCGCGCCGAGGACAGTTTCGATGACGAGGTGTTCGGCGCCGTGATCACCGTGCCGGCCTATTTCGACGACGCGCAGCGCCAGGCGACCAAGGACGCGGCGCAACTCGCCGGACTGAACGTGCTGCGCCTGATCAACGAGCCGACCGCGGCCGCGGTGGCCTATGGCCTCGAGCATGGCGCCGAGGGGCTGTACGCGATCTACGATCTCGGCGGCGGCACCTTCGACATCTCGCTGCTGCGCCTTGCGGCGGGCGTGTTCGAGGTCGTCGCCACCGGCGGCGATTCGGCGCTCGGCGGCGACGACTTCGACCACCGCCTCGCCGAGTGGGCACTCGCCCAGTCCAGGGTCGACGCGACGACCGCGCAGGACAAGCGCGCCGTGCTCGTCGCCGCGCGCGCCGCGAAAGAGAAACTGAGCAGCGCCGACCACACGAACTTCGCCTGCCCGCTCAGCAGCGGCGAGATCGAATTGCGCGTCGAACGGGCGCAGTTCGTCGAGATGACGCGCGACCTCGTTGCGCGCACGCTCGCCGCCGTGCGCAAGGTGCTGCGCGACGCGCGCGCCGAGCGCAGCGACGTGAAGGGCGTGGTGATGGTCGGCGGCTCGACGCGCATGCGGATGGTGCAGGCGGCGGTCGCGGAGTTCTTCGGCCAGGCGCCGCTCACCGACCTCGACCCCGACGAGGTCGTCGCCATCGGCGCCGCGGTGCAGGCCAACCAGCTTGCGGGCAACGACGGTGCAGAGCAGATCCTGCTGCTCGACGTGATCCCGCTCTCGCTCGGCATCGAGACCATGGGCGGGTTGGTCGAGCGCATCATCCCGCGCAACAGCGCCATACCGTGCGCGCGTGCGCAGGACTTCACGACCTTCAAGGACGGCCAGACGGCGCTTGCGCTGCACGTGGTGCAGGGTGAACGCGAACTCGTCGCCGACTGCCGCTCGCTGGCGCGTTTCGAGCTGCGCGGCATCCCGCCGATGGTGGCCGGCGCGGCGCGCATCCGCGTCAGCTTCGAGGTCGATGCCGACGGGCTGCTGGCGGTGAAGGCGCGCGAGGAGACCTCGGGCGTCGAGGCCGCGATCACCGTCAAGCCGAGCTACGGCCTGGCCGACGACGACATCGCGCGCATGCTGCAGGAGGGTTTTCGCAGCGCCGACGCCGACATGCAGGCGCGCAGCCTGCGCCAGTCGCAGGTCGAGGCCGAGCGGCTGCTGCTCGGCACGCGCTCGGCGCTGGCCGCCGACGGCGACCTGCTCGACGCCGGTGCCCGTGCGGCGATCGAGGCCATGCTGGCCGGTCTGCAGCGCATTGCGCAAGGCAGCGACCATCGCGCGATCGACGCCGCCGTCGAGGCGCTGGCCAAGGGTACCGAGGCCTTTGCGGCCGAGCGCATGAACCGCGGCATCCGCCAGGCGCTGGCCGGGCGCAGCGTGAACGAAGTCTGAGAGGCGCCGACCCCCATGCCCGTCATCACCGTCCTGCCTCATCCCGAGTACTGCCCTGAGGGCGCGCGCGTCGAAGCGCCACCCGGCACCTCGATCTGCGAAGCGCTGCTCGACAACGACATCGCGATCGAGCATGCGTGCGAGCTGTCGTGCGCCTGCACCACCTGCCACGTCGTCGTGCGCAAGGGCTTCGAGTCGCTGGGCGAGATGGACGAGAGCGAGGAGGACCTGCTCGACCGCGCCTGGGGCCTGGAGCCGCAGTCGCGCCTGTCGTGCCAGGCCATCCTGGCGCGGGACGACGTGACGATCGAGATCCCGAAGTACTCGATCAATCACGCGAAGGAGAAGCACTGAACGGCGTGCGCCGGACCGCGGCGCCCGTCGCGCGTCCGACACACGCCGCACCTCCCGCTACGAGATGACGAAGTCCCCCGCCGTCAGCACCGGATGCCCGTTGACGATGGCGAACTGGATCGACGCGCCGGCACCGTTGCCGTCGGCGTCGTAGAACAGGCCGCCGGTGTTGGTGTCGTAGAGGATGTAGTCGTCCGCCTGCGTCGCCACGCCCCCGGCATTGGCGCGGAAGTTGGCCGCGGCCAGCGTGCCCGTGACCGTGAGCTGCGCGAACACCGAGTTCTCGAGTTGAATGCGATCGTCCACGACGTTGAAGTCTGAGATCGTGTCGACATTGGTCGTGCCGTCCAACGCAAAGTCGAAGCGGAAGGTGTCCTTCCCCCCGCCGCCGTCGAGCAGATCGATGCCCGCGCCGCCAACGAGCTTGTCGTTGCCCAGGCCGCCGGCGAGATGGTCGTTGCCGAGCTTGCCCGTCAGCGAGTTGTTGCCGTCGCTCCCGGTCAGGAAGTCCGCGAAGTCCGACCCCACCAGGTTCTCGACACCGGCCAGCTTGTCCGACCCCGAGCCGCCCGTGGTCTGCGAATCGGTGACAGCCAGGCTCACGGTGACGCCCGTTCCGCCCGCGACCCCGTAGAGGTAGGACACCGTGTCGCTGCCCGCGCCGCCGGCGATGTAGTTGTTGCCCGCGCCCGCAAAGATCGTGTTGGCCAGTTCGTTGCCCGAGAGGTTGCCCTTGCCGCTGGCGGCAGCGATGCGCCCGTTCTCCACGTTCGCGCCCAGCGTGTAGGTGGCGAGCGTGCTGTACACGGTGTCGGTGCCACCAGTGGCGGCGTCGGCATTCGTCTCGCTCACCACGTCGCCCACGTCGTCGACGTAGTAGCTGTCGGACCCATCGCCGCCTGCCAGTGCATCGGCACCCGCGCCGCCGTCGAGCACGTTGGCGCTTGCGTTGCCGCTGAGCGTGTCGGCGTTCACGCTGCCCGTCAGGTTCTCGACCCCGGCGAACTTGTCGGAGCCCGAGCCGCCCGTGACCTGCCAGTCCGTCAGCGCCAGGCTGACAGTCACGCCCACCGAGCCGCCGCCGACGCCGTAGAGGTAAGACACCGTGTCGATCCCGCGCCGCCCGCGATCGAGTTGTTGCCAGCGCCGGCGAACAGCGTGTTGGCAATGCTGTTGCCGCTCAGGTTGGCCGCGCCGGCGGCGAGGATGCGGCCGTTCTCCACGTTGGCGCCCAGCGTGTAGTTGGCGAGCTGGCTCAGCACGAGGTCCGTCCCGCCGGTGGCGGCGTCGGCATTCACCTCGGTCACCACGTCGCCCGCGTTGTCGACGTAGTAGGTGTCCGAGCCATCGCCTCCCGCCATCGCGTCGGCGCCCGCGCCGCCGTCCAGCACGTTGGCGCCGGCATTGCCGGCGAGCACGTCGTTGAATCCGCTGCCGGTGAGGTTCTCGAAGTTCAGCAACGTGTCGCTGCCAGAGCCACCGGTGGCTTGCTGGCCCGCCGCCGCCAAGTTCGCGGTGACGCCGCTGGCCGCGTAGAGGAACGACACGGTGTCCGTCCCGCCCGCGCCATCCAGCACATTGTTGCCGTCGCCGGCGAACATCACGTTGGCGAGCTCGTTGCCCGTGCCGTTGATCGATCCCGTCGCCAGGATGCGCAGGTTCTCGAGGTTGGTGCCGAGGGTGTAGTTGATCCAGGTGCTGACCGTGTCAGCGCCCTCGCTCGCAAGCTCCGTCACCACGTCGCCGGTGCTGTTGACGACGTAGGTGTCGTTGCCCTTGCCGCCGAGCATCTGGTCGTTGCCAGATCCTCCATCGATGAAGTCGTTGCCCGCGCCGGTACGGAACTCATCGTCACTCCCGGTGACGTTCTGCACGATGGTGTCGTTGCCGCTGCCGGTGAGGAGCAGCAGGCGCTCCATGCCCGAGACCTTGACCTGGTGGGTGGCGCCGAGGGTGGAGACGGCCTCGTCGCTGAGCTGCGAGTTGCCCGCGTTCTTGGTGTTGGTCCAGATGACGGCCTCGGTCCAGGAAGACCAGTCGGCGTAGAAGGTGTCCACGCCGCCGTTGCCGGCGTACTCGGTGCCGTTGATGTAGACGAGCGTGTCCTCGTGGACGCCGCCCTTGGCGTTGACGGTCTCCACGCCCTTCCAGGTGAGCGACTCGATGCTTGTGTTGGTCGTCGAGAAGCCGTACTGAAACTGCAGCGGCCCGCCCGCCAGCGCTGCCTGTAGCGCATCGATCGTGGGGTTCGTGCCGTTCGGGGTGGCGCTGTAGGCAACGTAGTGATTGCCGAAGTACAGCCAGCTCGCATCGGCCTTCTGAAGCCCGAAGCTCATGTACTTGGGGGCGCCGGCGGCCGCGCCGTCGAAGGTCAGCGTGTCCGCGCCCGCGCCGCCGTCGAGCGTGCTCACGCCGATCTTGCCGCCGATCGTGGCCTTGTCGTCGCCGTCGCCCAGCGCGATCGTGTCGCTGACCGAGCCGCCGCTGACGAGCAGCGTGTCGTTGCCCGTGCCCATGTCGATCTTGTCGCTGCCCGCCGAGGATGCCCCGGCTCCCAGGCCGGTCAGCGTCAGGCTGTCGTTGCCGCCGCCGGGCGGAACTCGTCGTCGGTGCCGGTGACGTTCTGCACGATGGTGTCGTTGCCGCTGCCGGTGAGGAGCAGCAGGCGCTCCATGCCCGAGACCTTGACCTGATGGGTGGCGCCGATGGTGGTGACGGCCTCGTCGCTGAGCTGCGAGTTGCCCGCGTTCTTGGCGTTGGTCCAGGTGACGGCCTCGGTCCAGGAGGACCAGTCGGCGTAGAAGGTGTCCCGCCGCCGTTGCCGGCGTACTCGGTGCCGTTGATGTAGACGAGCGAGTCCTCGTGGATGCCGCCCTTGGCGTTGACGGTCTCCACGCCCTTCCAGGTCAGCGACTCGATGGAGGTGCTGCTGCTGCTGAAGCCGTACTGCAACTGCAGCGGCCCGCCGGCCAGCGCAGTCTGCAGCGCGTCGATCGTGGGCGGGGTGCCGTTCTGGCCGGTGCTGTAGCCGATGGTGAATCCCCGAAGACACCCAACTGGCGTCGGCCTTCTGCAGCCCGAAGGTCATGTACTTGGCAGCACTGGCCGCCGCGCCGTCGAAGTTGAGCGTCTCCGCGCCCGTGCCGCCGTCCAGCGTGCTCACGCCGATGGCCCCGCTGAGCGTGAACTTGTCGTCGCCGTCGCCCAGCGCGATCGTGTCGCTGACCGAGCCGCCGCTGACGAGCAGCGTGTCGTTGCCCGTGCCCATGTCGATCTTGTCGCTGCCCGCCGAGGATGCCCCGGCTCCCAGGCCGGTCAGCGTCAGGCTGTCGTTGCCGCCGCCGAGCCGGAACTCGTCGTCGGTGCCGGTGACGTTCTGCACGATGGTGTCGTTGCCGCTGCCGGTGAGGAGCAGCAGGCGCTCCATGCCCGAGACCTTGACCTGATGGGTGGCGCCGATGGTGGTGACGGCCTCGTCGCTGAGCTGCGCGAGTTGCCCGCGTTCTTGGCGTTGGTCCAGGTGACGGCCTCGGTCCAGGAGGACCAGTCGGCGTAGAAGGTGTCCACGCCGCCGTTGCCGGCGTACTCGGTGCCGTTGATGTAGACGAGCGAGTCCTCGTGGATGCCGCCCTTGGCGTTGACGGTCTCCACGCCCTTCCAGGTCAGCGACTCGATGGAGGTGCTGCTGCTGCTGAAGCCGTACTGCAACTGCAGCGGCCCGCCGGCCAGCGCAGTCTGCAGCGCGTCGATCGTGGGCGGGGTGCCGTTCTGGCCGGTGCTGTAGCCGATGTAGTGAATCCCGAAATACACCCAACTGGCGTCGGCCTTCTGCAGCCCGAAGGTCATGTATTGGCAGCACTGGCCGCCGCGCCGTCGAAGTTGAGCGTGTCCGCGCCCGTGCCGCCGTCCAGCGTGCTCACGCCGATGGCCCCGCCCACATTGATGGTGTCGTTGCCCGACTCGCCGTAGATCTGGTCGCTCCCGCCGCCGCCGTTGCCAATGGTGTCCTTGCCACCGCCGGCATAGATCACGTCGTTACCGGGCGTTCCGGGAATGTTGTCGTCGCCGTCGCCGTTGTAGGAATTGCCCGTGAAGGTGCCCTGAAAGGCCGTGCCGCCCGTCGTATCGCCCGCGAGGGCGGCGGCCCACGCCTTGGCCAGATCGAATCGCGCCACTGTCGTGCTGGACACACTGACGTCTAGCGTCTCGACGCGGCTGGCCACGATGTCCATGTTCTCGATGGTCACCGTCGCCAGGACGGTTCCATCGCTCATGCGGGTCACGATCTTCAGGTCGTGGTTGGGATGCGTCGCGTCGGCCGTGCTGAACAGCGTCTTCGTGTAGTCAGCAGTAGCAACAGCAGTGTTGGACAGAATGGTCAGGCTATCCGACCCGGACGAATCCTGATCGTTGCCTTTGGCCCTTAGGGACGTCAACGATGTAGGTATCGCTGTCGGCGCCGCCGTCCAGGATGTCTTGACTGGTGGCGTCGAAGCTGCCGTCGTACGTCGCGAGCCGATCGTCTCCTGCCTCGCCCTTGGCGTTGTCGATGCCGCCGCGGCCGTTCATGTCGTCTTTGCCGGCGCCACCGGTCATGGTGTCGCCGAGGAGATAGTCGCCGATTATCTTGTCATCAGCCTCAGTGCCAATATTCAACAAGGGAATATCACTATCCGTATCGCCCGCAGTCCAAGCGGCAAGGTAGGTCCAAGGGTTAGATGATTTGTCGAGCCAATCGCCGCTGTAGGCCACTCTTATTGAGTTGAGCTGATAGTTTGCAGAATTGGAGAACCACTGCGAGACTGTTGCCGTGCTTTCAATGCCTGTGGATGCATTGCGAAAGTGAACAATGAGCGCGTTTGAATTTGAATCAATTTCGAATGATGCCATCCCCACCACTGCAAAATACAGATCATCAATGTGCTCGCCTGCTGGGCCATTGATCTGCACACTCAGGCTGACGTTGTTATAGTCACCAAGGACGTATGAATCATCACCGGTACCTCCGTCCATCGACGATACGACCGTAGAAGTCGCGATCAGAGTATCATTCCCGCCAAATCCTTCTGAAGTCGGGGTGTTAATGATCGTATCGTGCTTTCCATCCGTGCCATGAGATGACTGAGGGAGGAATGCGGAGTTGAACGAACCGGGTGCGGAGTATGTTAGGTAGCTACCTGTTAATGCTCTAAGGAGTGACTCATAGTACAAGTCTCCCGAATGCAAGACAGCGTAACTCGGGTTCGCAGAGTATCCAAATCTGTACAGTGAATCGTGAGTATAATCCAAGTCAATATCGATTCTCGTGCCTACCTCGTCGCCATTACCTAGGCCCCATGCAACGGGGTCGTCGGGACCATAGTCTGATGTATGCTCGAACTGAAAGAAGTAGTTCCGGATAGCTGGAATATCTATCAAAGAACTAATGGTTAGTCTTCCTGATGTCACTGAATTCAATGAATCAAGAGCAAGGCTGGGTGCGCCGAAGGTCGCGACCGTCAGATGGCTTCTTAACCAATCGATGTCGCTGCCGGTTAGTCGCTGATTATCAGGTAATTCTGAGTGGAGATCCTGCAGCCTGTTACCGGCCTCCAGCATCCCCGTTTGCATCTGATTCGCGCTCGGGCTGAACCAGACCGATGTCGATTCCGGAGCAACAATGTCAAGCACGCAAGCTTGGGCCATTGCGCCACCGAGGCTGTGGCCAGTGATCAGTACGCGATCAAACTCGCCTTGATGCTTGGCGGCAGCCAAAAGCCACTGATACACGCTCTCGCGCACCGAAAGGTATGACTCGGTAAAGCCAAGAGTTGAGAAGTCTGTTTCCCAGTCTGCTCCGCCCTCCGTTCCGGTAAAGCTTATTGCCAGTTCCTTGTGTCCGGCTTCGGTACTACGAACAGCGCCGAAGGCGTGTGACTGAACATCTGTATAGCTGACCTTGTGGATATCCTGTCGAAGCAGAGTATCAAAGTAGTAGTATGAATAGGGCATCGGTCCGTTTGCACTGGCTTCGCCAAGTACTGACCACCCAGCGTGCCTGACTGCGCCTGTGAGATTGATGCCGTACTCGTATGCTGCCACCGACAACGCCGCGAGGTCGGCGAATACTGGGAGATCATAGGCTGGATATTGATTCTTCGGAAGATCCAATTCGGCTGCCGCTGGGGAGTTCCCGGAAGGCAGCGGAATTCCGTCCATCGATGGAATGGTATATTTGAACTGTGGCTGGGCTAAAGCGTCCCAAAGTGCAGCATGCTGCCCATCTCCGACAGACAACGCAACGGGCAGGAAGTGCGTCTGCCCAAGACCACTCCGGTCAATATTGACGATTTGATCGACGAGATCGGCAGATGCGTAGGTCTCGTTCGAGGCTAATGCGTCTGCGGAAAGCAATGCAGATGACGTACTTTCAGATGCATACGGCGTGTGAGTGTCGATGGCCGGCAGAATCGGCAAGTGCCAATTCGCAGCGCGATGGGCGTCATCGGGGGCGGTGGTATACAAGGTCGTCGCTGATGAACTTCTATGCAGGGCGGGATCGTCAGGCGCCGCGCTGCTATCACCCCGGGCAGCGGTTATGGCACTTCCTGCGGGCAATTCGCCGTCGAAAGATGCTTCGTCAATGGACAAACCGGAATTTAAAATGGACTTATGCATGAAGTCAGCTCTTGAGATTTCTTACACGTTACGAAATAGTTAAGTTAGCGTTCCCTGCCTGCGCGTCGAACTACTTGGGTGATTGGCTCCAACACATATTGCAACGGCGTTCGCTGCTCGCCATTGATGTATACCTCGGCTGGCATACCCGCCTGAAGCTTCAATTCGCCCGCCACTTCGAGCGATCGCGAGTCGACCGCAACCAGTATCGTGTAGTACGGCGCATTGGTGGCTCGGTCAGATAGCCGGTCTGCCGAGACGTAGGTGACCGTCCCCGGTACTAGTGACGTGGTGCGGTACTTGAATGCAGTAAAGCGAACCTCTGCCGCCTGCCCCAGCCGAACGCGGTTGACGTCTTCCGGCCTGATTCGCGCTTCGGTGACGAGTTTCGCGTCGGCGGGCACGATGTCGGCCAAGGTTTCCCGCGGCGCCACCACCGAGCCCGGTGTCGGATATCGGAGGTCGATGACCTCGCCACTGGCCGGTGCCACGATCACCTGCCGTGCCGATGCGTCGGTGGACTTGCGCAGTTCCTGCTCGATCTCCGACAGGCGCGAGGACGTGACCTTTAACTGGTCGCTCGCCTGCTGTCGGTAGTCGGTTTCGAGCGTACGGGCGCGCAGGTCGGTGTCGACGATACGCTGTTCGGCGCGGGCCAGGTCGGAGCGCCGCTCTTCGAGCTTTACGCCGTAGTCGGCCACGGTGCCTTCGAGCTGCGACAGTCGCGTGGGGGCGATGAAGCCGTCTTTCACGAGGCCGCGGTTGGTTTCGAGTTCGGCCTTCTGGAACTTCAACGATTCGGCGGCCTGCGCTACCTGGGAGCGCAGCGCGGCGATCTCCTGCAGCACCTTCTCGCGCTGGGCACGCAGCAGGGTGATCTGCCCGGTGATCGCATCGCGCCGTGCGTCGAAGAGGGCGCGTTCCTTGAGCATCAGCTCGGCGACGCGCGGGTCCGTCTTGGCGGCCTCCACCACGTCGGGCGGGAAGGTGAGGGCCCGCGCCGCGGTGCTTTCGGCTTCTAGCCGCGCGATGCTCGCGCGCTCGGCCTTGACGCGGAAGTTCAGGCGATTCTTGTCGGCGTCGATCGACACGTCGCCCAGGATCAGCATGGGCTCGCCCTGGCGCACATGCTGGCCGTCGCGCACCAGCACTTCGCGCACGATGCCGCCCTCGGCGTGCTGCACGGGGCGGCGGTTCAGGTCCACTTTCACGAAGCCCGGCGCCACCACGGCGTCGGCCAGCGGCGCCAGGCTCAGCCACGCGCCGATGGGCAGCAGGCCGAAGACGACAACGCCCGCGCCCCAGCGCATCAGCCTTGCCGCTTCGTTCAGGTGGGGCTGCAGGGGGTTGGCGCCGCCTGCGGAGGCCGCGGGCAACGTGGCCTGGCTGGCGGCGCTGCTGATCATGAGCCGGCGACTCCGTCGTGTGCCAGCGGTGGCTGCGGCGGGGTGCCGGCATGGGCGAATGTGCCGCCCGCCGCAGGCCGGGGCATGGCTACCACCTGGCCCGATGGATGGCTGCGGCCGGCGCCTGGCTGTGCCTGTTGTTGTTGCTGGAGCGCGTGCATCACGTCGGCGACGGTGCCGTAGTGCGTCATGCGGCCGGCGTCGAGCAAGAGCATCTTGTCCAGGTGCTGCACGAGGTGGTGCGGTGGGTCACCATCACGGTGGTCACTTTGCCTTGCAGGGCCTTCAGCGCCTCGCCGAGCGCCAGCTCGCCGGCACCGTCGAGGTTGGCGTTGGGCTCGTCGAGCAGCAGCAGCCGCGGGTCGCCATACAGCGCGCGCGCCAGGGCGATGCGTTGGCGCTGCCCGGGGGAGAGCAGGGCGCTCGCCGGGTCGACCATCGTGTCGTAGCCCTCGGGCAGGGCAAGCACCAACTCATGGATGCCCGCGCGTTGCGCCGCCTGCACGACCTTGGTGGAATCCACTTCGCCCAGGCGCGCAATGTTCTCGGCCACGGTGCCGGAGAAGAGCTCCACGTCTTGCGGCACGTAGCCGATCCAGGGGCCGAGCTCGGCGCGGGGCCATAGCGCTGGGTCTACATGGTCCAGACGCACCGCGCCGGCAGTGGGCTGCCACACGCCGGTGAGCAGCCGCAGCAGTGTTGACTTGCCCGCACCGCTGGGGCCGATGACGGCGAGAGATTCGCCAGGTTCCAGGCTGAGCGACACGCCGTTGAGGATGACCCGGTCGCTCTTGGCCGGCCTGTAGGCCAGGCCCTGCGCCTGCAGGCGGCCGGCTGGCGCCGGCAAGGGCATGCGCTCTGGCTGGCTGGCCACTGCGCCCATCAACTCGCTCAGGCGCCGAAAGGCCAGGCGCCCCTCGGCCAGTACCTTCCAGCTTGCAACCACCTGCTCCACCGGCGCGAGCGCGCGGCCGAGCAGGATGGTGGTGGCCACCAGGATGCCCGGCGTGCCTTCGCCCGTGATCACGAGGTAGGCGCCGAGCGCCTGAATCAGCACCTGCACGCCTTGGCGCGTGCTGCGCGTGATGGCGGCCATGGCGACCGACTTGCGCGCCGTGGGCCCTCGCAGCGCGCCGACGTTGGCGTTGAGCTTGCGCCAGCGCGCGATCAGCGCATCGCCCATGCCGAGCGCCTGCGCCACCTCGGCGTTCTGCATCGAGGATTCGAGGTAGCGCGAGGTGCGCGAGGCTTCCTTCTGCAGCACCTCGATGTCGCGGCGCGTGATGCGAGCGTTGAGCAGCGCCAGGCCGAGCATCAAGGCCGACGAGGCCAGCGCCGCCCAGCCGAGGGCCGGGTGCGCAAGCCAGATCACGGCCACGTAGACCAGCGCCCAGGGCGTGTCGAAGAAGGCCAGCAGGCCCTGGGCCGAGAACAGGTTGCGCAGCGCGGCCACGTCGCGCAGGCCATCGGATGCGCCGCGGTTGCCGCTGCGCGCCACGTTCGCGAGCATCACCTTGGCCACGACGGGAGAGAGCGAATCGCCGAGGATGTTGCCCGCCACGCCTTGGAGCCGGCTGCGCAGGTAATCCAGCGCCAGCATCAGGCCCAGCGCGACGGCCATGCCGATCAGGAGGACGAGCAATGTTTCCTTGCTCTGGCTGGTGAGCACGCGGTCGAACAACTGCAGCATGAACAGCGCGCGGCGCGAGCTGCAGCAGGTTGATGAAGAACGACAGCCCGGCCACGAAGACGAGCGGGCGGCGCAGCAGGGCGAGGTGGATTGCCGAGTCGCTGCCTTGCTGTGCGGCGCGCCGATACGGGTCAGCCGCGTGCCGGCGGGCAGTGGGGAGTCACGGCGAAGTGTGCGAGGCAGGAGCGGCTGCGCGGCCGTTCGCAAACCAGCGCAGTGGCAATCGGAGACGATGCCATTTCTCCCCTCGAGGTTCGTTGCTGTAAGTCGGGCGGCTGCCGAAACGAGGCGCCTGGCTCGCGGAACTTCTTGATTCGTAACCAATAGTACATGTCCGAAGCGCGGAGAGTCCACGCTCGATTTGCTTTGCGCACCCGCATTGAAGGGGTTGCTTGCGCGCCAGCATGACAAGGGTCAAGGCAGGCCTCGCTGCAAGCCCAGGCGATCGAGCGTCACGCTGCCGTGGCAAGATGGCTACATTGCAACACCGCGCGGCCGAACGCCCATGTCAACGACGATGACTGCCCGTCTGGACGACGAAGTCGAAGCGGCTCGATCGACTTGCGCTTTCGACCCGACGCCAGAAGTCGTTCCTTGCGGCTGAGGCCATCCGTGCCTTCGTCCGGGCACAACGAGTGGCAGATCGCAGAGACGCTTGCTGCCGTCGCGCAGGCGGATGCGGGGCAGTTCGCGAAAGACGCCGAAGGCAGGGCGCTGGCCGACAAGTGGAAGGTGAGTGCGCGCAAGCAGGCTGTGCACAGCCTTGCGCGATCTCGACGATGAGGCCACCTGCATCGTCAGCGACGACCTCTAGACTGCGCCTCGAAGCATGGTGAAACGACCGCGAGATGAATTTCGCCCATGGCGCAATTGAGCTTTCAGCGCGGCGGGCGTGCGCAAGAGTGGCGGGCTGCGCGACGCATGCTCGGCGCCATCGTGTGGAGTTTCGCGGTCTTTGCAGCCGTGGCGCGGGCCGCTGACGTGCCGGCCGCCGCGGAAGGCCCGTTCGGCCTCTATTCAAGCGCCGACTTCACGGTCGGCCCGGGCCGCGCCGAGCCGCGGCCGCCGCAGCGCCAAGCCGCCTGGTACTTCCGCGACGAGATCGTCGCCGTGCCGCGCGAGGGCCTGCCGCTGGCAGCCTTCGAGCCGGGCGTGCGGCCCTTCGACGATGTCGCGCGCTGGTCGGCGGCCCGGCCTGCCGGCGCCGCGCTCGACTATCCGCCACTGGTCTGGGTCGCGGCGCCGCTGCAGGTCCGCCACGCGCGCCTGGCGGGCGACAAGCGCGAACTCGTCGCCACGGCGCAGGGCACGCTGCCGTGGAGGCTCGTGCCCAAGATCGCGCTCAATCGCTCGTATGTCGATGCCACGTCGCTCGCCTTCTTCGCGACGCGCGAGCTGGCGCTGCGCGGCGCCATCGACGGCGGCGTGTTCGTCGCGCGGACGGTCTGGCCCGAGGACTTCCGCCTCGGCCCGCAGGCGCCGTCGGCGCGCGCGCTGCCGCCGGGCGAAGCGGCGCAGGCGCTGCGCACGCTGATGCGCGAGGAACCGCGCGGCGGCGCGCAAAGCCCGTACGCGGCGATGACGCTCTGGCAGCGCGAAGGCGGCCGCGCCGACTGGGCCGGCCGGCCTGTGATCGGCCTGATGGTCAACGGCGCGCAGGGCGACGACGACGAGGCGCATGGCGGCCACTTCGCGATCGTCACCGGGCGCGTGCAGGCCGACGGCAGCATCGGCAACTGGCTCGTCAACAACTTCTACTCGCTCGATGTCGAGAGCGAGAAGGGCATCATCGCGGCGCCGGTGCCGCTCGACAACTACCTCGCCGACCTGAACTCGGGCCAGGGCTGGTACCGCCCGACGACGATGCTGGTCGCGGTGCTTGCCGACGAGCGCGCGGCGGTACTCGTGCAGTCGGCGTTGAACCGCGTCTACAAGCAGTTCTACCGCCATCAGCTCGTCTACTACCACCCGAACCAGAATTGCGCGTCGATCAGCGTCGACACGCTGCGCGCGCTCGGCTGGGATGTGCCGGCGCGCGGCCCCTCGAGCCGCGTGCTGGCGTGGCTGGGCTATCCGTTCATCGCGATCAGGGACCGCTCGATCGACAAGGCCAGGCTCGCCTTCGACTACCTGCGCACCGACCAGACGCGCCTGATGCCGGCGGCGGCGCTCGAGCAGGCCTTCGCGAGCCTGCTCGAGATCGGCCACGCCCCGGCGGCCGCGCGCGACGGCCTGCTCGCGACACTGCTGGCGCAGGATCTCGAAGCCCTGACCTTCCTGCGCTTCCCGCAGTTTCCGTCCAGCCGCGCGTTCGGCAATGCGCCGGCAGTCTCGACCTGGGAGTACCACACGCTCGTGCCCGCCGACCCGGCAATGGCGCAGATCGTGCCGGTGCCGCCGCGGCCCTTCCCGCCCGAACTGCGCGATCCCGATCTGCTGCCTTTACCCTGGACCCCCGCCGACTACGCGACGCTCGCGTGGGCGGTGCTGTCGATCGTCGGCCTGCCGTGGGCGGCGTGGTGGTGGTGGAAGCGGCGGCGGACTCGGCGCGCGCAAGCGCTGCCTCGCTAACCTTCCAGCCCCGTCGAGCCGGAGGCGTGCGGCATACACTCGGCTCGATGATCTTCCTCGGCATCGAGACTTCCTGCGACGAGACCGGCGTGGCGCTGGTGAAGGTGGAGGGCGACGCCGCTCCGCAGTTGCTCGCGCAGGCGCTGCACAGCCAGATCGACATGCATCGGGCCTATGGGGGCGTGGTGCCCGAGCTCGCGTCGCGCGACCACATCCGGCGCGTGCTGCCGCTCACGCGCCAGGTAGTGTCCGATGCGCGAACGGCGCTGGCCGCAATCGATGTCGTCGCCTACACGCGCGGGCCGGGGCTGGCCGGCGCGCTGCTCGTCAGCGCGGGGTTGCGTGTGCACTCGCGGCGGCGTTGGGCAAACCGGCGCTCGGAGTGCACCATCTCGAAGGGCATCTGCTGTCCCCCTTCCTTTCGGGCGATCCACCGCAGTTCCCGTTCGTCGCGCTGCTCGTCTCGGGCGGGCACACGCAGCTGATGCGCGTCGATGACGTGGGGCGCTATGCGCTGCTCGGCGAGACCATCGACGACGCGGCTGGCGAGGCCTTCGACAAGACAGCCAAGATGATGGGGCTGCCTTATCCGGGCGGGCCGGCGCTGGCGCGGCTCGCGGACTTCGGCGACGCAACCGCGTTCGACCTGCCGCGGCCGCTGCTGCACAGCGGCGACCTCGACTTCTCGTTCTCGGGGCTCAAGACGGCGGTGATGACGCGCTTGCGCAGGATCGGCAACGTGTGCGAGCAGGACCGCGCCAATCTCGCCGCGGCGACGCAGGCGGCGATCGCCGACGTGCTCGTCCACAAGTCGCTCGCTGCGCTCGAGCGCTGCGGCCTTGCGCGCCTGGTGGTTGCCGGCGGCGTCGGCGCGAATGCGCACCTGCGCGAGCGGCTCGATGCCGGCTGTGCGCAGCGCGGCGTGCGCGTGCACTACCCCGAACTCGCGCTGTGCACCGACAACGGCGCGATGATCGCGCTCGCTGCCGCGATGCGCCTGCAGCGCGGCAGCGCCGACGCGCGGCGCGACTACGCCTTCGACGTGCTGCCGCGCTGGCCGCTGGCGACCGTCGCGACGGCGGCTGCCGAGATCAGCTGACCCGGATCTGCGTCGCGCGCGCGGCCGAACGCTTGGCGAGCGTCAGCGTCAGCACGCCGTTCTCGAAGCGCGCCTGCGACTGGGCGTTGTCCACTTCGTCGGGCAGCACCACGGTGCGCGCATAGGGCGCAGTGCCGCGCTCGCGGTAGAGCATGCGGGCCTTGGCGTCGGCGGCTGCCGGCTCGGCTGCCGCAGCCGCGGAGAGGGTCGCGACCTTGACACGCTGCCCTTCGACCGTGACCTCGACCTGCTCCTTCGTGACGCCGGGCATGTCGAACACGACGCTGTAGGCCGCGTCGCTCTCGATCACGTCCAGGCGCGGCAGGCGGCTCGGCTTGTCTTCGGCGGCGACGACGCCGCAGGCGCCGGCGCGCGCAGCAAAGGCGGGCACCGGACGGGGCATCGCGCGCCGATGCAGCGCGGTGGAAACGGGCAGGACGAACATGGTGGGCTCCTACAATCAAGCGGCTGCCGCACCCTGCGGCCACCGATGTTTCTGCACGTGGTGCGGCAACGGCCCATTTCAAGAGCAAGCCATCCGCATGCGAGCCGCGATCGAGAACCTCCCCGCCTCGCGCATCCGCGAAGTCGCCAACGCCGGGATCGGACGTGCCGACGTGCTCGCGTTCTGGTTCGGCGAGAGCGACGAGCCGACGCCCGCTTTCGTGCGCGACGCCGCCGCCGAGTCGTTGCGGCAGGGCGAGACCTTCTACTCGCACAACCTCGGCCTGCCCGAGCTGCGCGCGGCGATCGCTGCCTACGCAAGCGGGCTGCACCGCAGCATCGCGGCCGAGCGCATCGCCGTCACGTCGTCGGGCGTCAACGCGCTGATGATCGCGATGCAGGCGCTGGCGGGCGCCGGCGACGAGGTCGTGGTCGTCGTTCCGGTCTGGCCCAACCTGCCGGCGCAGCCGGCCATCCTCGGTGCTGCGGTCAAGCGCTTCGCGCTCGGCGTGCAGGGCGGCGCGTGGACGCTCGATCTCGACGCGCTGCTCGCCACCGTGACCCGGCGCACGCGCGTGCTGCTCGTCAACGCGCCGAACAACCCCACCGGCTGGACACTCACGCGGCCCGAGCAGCAGGCCATCCTCGAGCATTGCCGGCGCACCGGCACCTGGATCGTCGCCGACGAGGTCTACGAGCGCATCTGGTTCGGGGACGGCCCTGCGGCGCCGAGCTTTGCCGACATTGCCGAGCCCGACGACAGGCTCGTCATCGCGCACAGCTTCTCGAAGAGCTTCCTGATGACGGGCTGGCGCCTGGGCTGGCTCGCCGTGCCGGAGTCGCTGATCCCGGCGATCGGCAAGCTGATCGAGTTCAACACCTCGTGCGCGCCGGTCTTCGTGCAGCGCGGCGCACTGGCCGCGCTGGCTCAGGCCGACGAATTCGTGCCCGGGCTCGTCGAGAGGCTGCGCCTGTGCCGCGACACGCTGCTGCCGCGGCTGGCCGGACTGCCGGGGGTCAGCGTGGCCGTTCCCCAGGGTGGCCTGTACGCGTTCTTGCGCGTCGCGGGCGAAGACGACTCGCTCGTCTTCGCCAAGCGACTCGTGGCCGAAGCGGGCCTCGGCCTCGCGCCGGGTTCGGCCTTTGGCGACGAGGCCGAGGGCTGGCTGCGCTGGTGCTTCGCCTCGCGCGACCCGGCGCGTCTGGTGCAGGGAGTGGAGCGGCTTGCGCGCGGTCTTGGGCTATAATTGACAGGCTTTGCGCTTCGGGGATAGTTGCCGGAGGGCAGGCAAGCACGGCGCGGGTACGTTTCACCTGCGACCGCAAGTCCACAGCCGCTTCGCCGCCCACGGGCGGATCGCCGGCGATACACAGGAAACTTTCACAATGTCGAATGCCAGCCTGAACAAGGCCGAGATCGTCAAGGACAACGCGCGCGGCGCCAACGACACCGGCTCGCCGGAAGTGCAGGTCGCAATCCTCACCGCGCGCATCAACGACCTGACGCCGCACTTCAAGACCCACGCCAAGGACCACCACGGCCGGCGCGGCCTGCTCAAGATGGTCAACCGGCGCAAGCGTCTGCTGGCCTACCTGAAGGATCGCAGTGCCGACCGCTACACGGCGCTGATCCAGAAACTCGGCCTGCGCAAGTAGGCCGGCCATCGAGCACGCGAGCCTGTCTGGACTCTCCAGCACAGGCTCTTTTCGTTTACAGGAGTTGGGCCGACCGGGCAACTGCTGTGTCATTCCAGCGCGGTTCGTGACAGAGCCGCGTCGCCGCGCAGGCGAACCGCGCTGGAATGGCATTGTTGCCGCGGTGATGCGCAACTCCGGGCGACGGGCGCAGCCGATCACTTCGCGCCCACATCGACGGAAGAACCACCATGAGCATGTTCAACAAAGTCACGAAGACCTTCCAATGGGGATCGCACAGCGTCACGCTGGAGACCGGTGAAATCGCGCGCCAGGCCTCGGGGGCCGTGGTCGTGAGCGTGGAAGACACGGTGGTGCTCGCCACCGTCGTCGGCGCCAAGAACGCCAAGCCGGGGCAGGACTTCTTCCCGCTCACGGTCGACTACACCGAGAAGACCTATGCCGCGGGCAAGATCCCGGGCAGCTTCTTCAAGCGCGAAGGCCGGCCGAGCGAACTCGAGATCCTGACCTGCCGCCTGATCGACCGCCCGTTGCGCCCGCTGTTCCCGGACGGCTTCTACAACGAAGTCCAGGTCATCGTGCACGTGCTGTCGCTCAACCCCGAGGTGTCGGCCGACATCCCGGCGCTGATCGGCGCCAGCGCCGCGCTCGCGATCTCGGGCATCCCGTTCAACGGTCCGATCGGCGCCGCGCGCGTGGGCTACATCGACGGCCAGTACGTGCTCAACCCGGGCAAGACGCAGCTCGCCAGCTCCAAGCTCGACCTCGTCGTTGCGGGCACCGAGGCCGCGGTGCTGATGGTCGAGTCCGAAGCCGACCAGCTCTCCGAGGAGATCATGCTCGGCGGCGTGGTGTTCGGCCACGAGCAGGGCAACATTGCCATCGCCGCGATCAACGAGCTCGTGCGCGACGCCGGCAAGCCGGCCTGGGACTGGCAGCCGCCGGCCAAGGACGAGGCCCTCATCGCCAAGGTCACCGCACTCGCCGAAGGCCCGCTGCGCACCGCCTACCAGAACCGCTCCAAGCAGGCGCGCACCCAGGCCTGCCGCGAGGCCTATGCCTCGGCGATCGGCACGCTGGTCGAGGAGGGCGCCGCGTTCGACAAGGTCAAGGTCGAGACGCTGCTGTTCGAGATCGAGGCGCGCATCGTGCGCGGCCAGATCCTCGCCGGCGAGCCGCGCATCGACGGCCGCGACACGCGCACCGTGCGCCCGATCGAGATCCGCAACGGCGTGCTGCCGCGCGTGCACGGCTCGGCGCTGTTCACGCGTGGCGAGACGCAGGCGCTGGTCGCGGCGACGCTCGGCACCGCGCGCGACGCGCAACGCATCGACGCGCTCGCGGGCGAGTTCACCGACCGCTTCATGCTCCACTACAACATGCCGCCGTTTGCCACCGGCGAGGCGGGCCGCTTCGGCAGCCCGAAGCGGCGCGAGATCGGCCACGGGCGGCTCGCCAAGCGCGCGCTTGCCGCGGCGCTGCCGAGCGAGGCCGACTTCCCGTACACGCTGCGCGTGGTGTCGGAGATCACCGAGAGCAACGGCTCGTCGTCGATGGCCTCGGTGTGCGGCGGCTGCCTCGCGCTGATGGACGCCGGCGTGCCGATGAAGGCCCATGTGGCCGGCATCGCGATGGGCCTGATCAAGGAAGGCAACCGCTTCGCGGTGCTGACCGACATCCTCGGCGACGAGGACCACCTGGGCGACATGGACTTCAAGGTCGCCGGCACGACCGCCGGCGTGACCGCGCTGCAGATGGACATCAAGATCCAGGGCATCACGAAGGAGATCATGCAGGTCGCGCTCGCGCAGGCGCAGGAGGCGCGTCTGCACATCCTCGGCAAGATGCAGGAAGCGATGGGCGAGGCCAAGACCGAGGTGAGCCAGTTCGCGCCGCGCCTGTACACGATGAAGATCAACCCGGAGAAGATCCGCGACGTGATCGGCAAGGGCGGCGCGACGATCCGTGCGCTGACCGAGGAAACCGGCACGACGATCGACATCGGCGAAGACGGCACGATCACGATCGCCTCGACCGACGCCGACAAGGCCGCGCACGCGAAGAAGCGCATCGAGGAGATCACCGCCGAGGTCGAGGTCGGCAAGATCTACGAGGGCCCGATCACCAAGATCCTGGACTTCGGCGCGCTCGTCAACCTGCTGCCGGGCAAGGACGGCCTGCTGCACATCAGCCAGATCGCGCACGAGCGCGTCGAGAAGGTGACCGACTACCTGAGCGAAGGCCAGGTCGTGCGCGTCAAGGTGCTCGAGACCGACGAGAAGGGCCGCGTCAAGCTGTCGATGAAGGCGCTGCTCGAGCGCCAGCCGCAGCAGCCCGCACCGCAGAACTGAGCCCGGCGCGGGCGCGGTCTGATGATGAAGGCGGTCGAGATCTCCGCACCCGGCGGGCCCGACGTGCTGCGGCTCGTCGAGCGCGCAGCGCCGGTGGCCGGCGCGGGCGAGGCGCTGATCCGCGTCGCTGCGTCGGGCATCAATAGGCCCGACGTGCTGCAGCGCAAGGGCGTCTATCCGCCGCCGCCAGGCGCCTCCGATCTGCCCGGCCTCGAGGTTGCCGGGCGCATCGAGGGTGGTGACGCCGACGCCCTCGCGGCGGCCGGCTTCGCGCTCGGCGACCGCGTCTGCGCGCTCGTGGCCGGCGGCGGCTATGCCGAGCTCTGCGTCGCGCCGATCGGCCAGTGCCTGCCGGTGCCCGGCGTGCTGAGCGATATCGAGGCGGCGAGCCTGCCCGAGACCATGTTTACCGTCTGGTCCAACGTCTTCGAGCGCGCGCGCCTGCAGCCGGGCGAGACGCTGCTCATCCAGGGCGGCACGAGCGGCATCGGCGTGACGGCGATCCAGCTCGCCAAGGCGCACGGCGCGATCGTGATCGCCACCGCGGGCAGCGACGACAAGTGCGCCGCCTGCATTGCGCTCGGTGCCGACCACGCGATCAACTACCGCAGCCACGACTTCGTCGAGGAGGTGCGCCGCATCACTGCCAAGCGCGGCGTCGACGTCATCCTCGACATGGTGGCAGGCGACTACGTCGCGCGTGAGGTGAGTTGCCTGGCCGAGGACGGCCGGCTCGTCATCATCGCGGTCCAGGGTGGCGTCGCGGCGACCTTCGACGCTGGCCTCGTGCTGCGCCGGCGCCTCGTCATCACCGGCTCGACGCTGCGCCCGCGGTCGGTCGCGTTCAAGGCCGCGATTGCGGAGTCGCTGCGGCGCACGGTGTGGCCGTGGCTCGCGGCGGGGCGTGTCAAGCCGGTCGTGTACCGCGAGTTTGAAGCTGGCGATGCGGCGGGCGCCCATCGCCTGATGGAATCCAACCAGCACATCGGCAAGATCGTGCTGACCTGGCCCGCCGGCCAGGCCCGTTGAGAAGGATGCAACCATGCGTCGCAAACTCGTTGTCGGCAACTGGAAGATGAACGGCAGCCTGGCTGCGAACGCGGCGCTGCTCGACGCACTGCGCGCGCTGCCCGGCGCGGCGCCGTGCGATCTGGCGGTCTGCGCGCCTTTCCCCTACCTCGCGCAACTGCGCGAGCGCCTCGCGGGATCGACCATCGCGTGGGGCGCGCAGGATTGCTCGGCGCACGAGTCCGGCGCGTTCACCGGCGAGGTCTCGGCGGCGATGCTGGCCGAGTTCGGCTGCCGCTACGTGATCGTCGGCCACTCGGAGCGGCGCACGCTGCATGGCGAGAGCGACCAGCTCGTCGCCGACAAGGCCAAGATCGCGCTGGCGCATGGGCTCACGCCCATCGTCTGCGTCGGCGAGACGCTCGCGCAGCGCGAGGCGGGCGAGACGGCGAACGTCGTCAAGCACCAGCTCTCGGCCGCGATCCACACCCTCGGGCACTGCATCTCGCAGGTCGTCGTCGCCTACGAGCCGGTGTGGGCGATCGGCACCGGGCGCACCGCGTCGCCCGAGCAGGCGCAAGAGGTACATGCGCTACTGCGCCAGCAGTTGCATGCCGCGACCGAGAAGTCGGCGGCGATGAAGATCCTCTACGGCGGCAGCGTGAAGGCCGACAACGCGGCCACGCTGTTCGCCAAGCCCGACATCGATGGCGGCCTGATCGGCGGCGCCTCGCTCGTCGCGGCGGACTTCGCGGCCATCGCCCGCGCCGCCGTCTGAAACCTGTACCCGGCCGGTTCGCCGGCAAGCCATAAGCGGAGTCTGCTGTCATGTCCCTGTTCCTCAACCTGATCGTCGCGCTGCAGATCCTGACTGCGCTGGTGATGATCGGCCTCGTGCTGATCCAGCACGGCAAGGGCGCCGACATGGGCGCGTCGTTCGGCAGCGGCGCCTCGGGCAGCCTGTTCGGCGCGACGGGCAGCGCAAACTTCCTGTCGCGATCGACGGCGGTCTGCGCGGCGGTCTTCTTCGCGTGCACGCTCGCGCTGGCCTATATGTCCAACGACCGCTCGCGCATCCAGGGCGGCAGCGCACTCGATGCGCCCGCGCTCGCGGCCTCGGCGGCAAGCGCACCCACGCCTGGCGCGGCCCAGATCCCGGCCGGCGCGACAGCCCTGCCGCCGGCCGCGCCTGCTGCGCCGGCCTCGGGCGTGGGCGCGATCCCGACCCGATAGGCAGCGCGTTTGCGCGCTGTCAAGGCCGTTGCTGCAATGCAGCGAATGGCCTCGAAGCGGGAGCGATTGCGGGTAGAATTTCTGGCTGTCCGGTGCGCCATGCCTCATGCCAGCCGGTCAGTTCTGTGCAGGCCGCCGACGTGGTGAAATTGGTAGACACGCTATCTTGAGGGGGTAGTGGCGAAAGCTGTGCGAGTTCGAGTCTCGCCGTCGGCACCATAGCGAAACCGCAGGGCGCTCACCCAGGCCCGCGCCAAGAACAACACCAGCCCAACGCAACTGCCGCCGCGAAGCCGCCATGAGCCTTGACGACTACCTGCCCGTCATCCTGTTCATCCTGGTCGGTGCCGCAGTCGGCGTCGCGCCGCAAGTGCTCGGCTTCGTGTTCGGCCCCAACCGGCCCGACGCTGCCAAGGCCTCGCCCTACGAGTGCGGCTTCGAGGCCTTCGAGGATGCGCGCATGAAGTTCGACGTGCGCTACTACCTGGTCGCGATCCTGTTCATCCTGTTCGACCTCGAGATCGCGTTCCTCTTCCCGTGGGCAGTGTCGCTCGGTGAAATCGGGGCGTCAGGTTTCTGGGCCATGATGATCTTCCTCGCCATCCTCGTCGTCGGCTTTGCCTACGAGTGGAAAAAGGGCGCGCTGGATTGGGAATGATGGAGCCCCTCGACCGGCGAGTACGCCGGCCGATCCCCCAGGGGGATGCGGGCCGGCTTGGGGCGGCCCGGCGCTCGGCCCGCTCGCGCTGTTCAGAGAGTCATTGACATGGGCATCGAAGGCGTTCTGAAAGAAGGCTTCGTCACGACGAGCCTCGATACCGTCATCAACTGGTCGAAGACCGGGTCGCTGTGGCCGATGACCTTCGGTCTGGCCTGCTGCGCGGTCGAGATGATGCATGCCGGCGCGGCGCGCTACGACATCGACCGCTTCGGCATGCTGTTTCGCCCCAGCCCGCGCCAGAGCGACCTGATGATCGTCGCCGGCACCCTGTGCAACAAGATGGCGCCGGCGCTGCGTAAGGTCTACGACCAGATGGCCGAGCCGCGCTGGGTGCTGTCGATGGGTTCGTGCGCCAACGGCGGCGGCTACTACCACTACAGCTACTCGGTCGTGCGCGGTTGCGACCGCATCGTGCCGGTCGACGTCTACGTGCCGGGCTGCCCGCCGACGGCCGAAGCGCTGCTCTACGGCATCCTCCAACTGCAGGCCAAGATCCGGCGCGAAAACACGATTGCCCGATGAGCATGCATCTCGACAACCTGCAGGCTGCCGTCGAGACCGTGCTCGGCGCGCGCGTGAAGCAACTCGTGCGCGCGCACGGCGAGCTCACGATCACCGTCGACGCGGCCGACTACCACGCCGCCGCGCTCGCGCTGCGCGACGATGCGCAACTGCACTTCGAGCAGTTGATCGACCTGTGCGGCATGGACTACTCGGCCTGGCAGGACCGTCCGCAGGAGGGGCAGCGCTTCGCCGTCGTCTCGCACCTGCTGTCGGTGCACCACAACTGGCGTCTGCGGCTGAAGGTTTTCTGCCCCGACGACGAGGTTCCGCTCGTGGCCTCGGTGACGCCGGTCTGGAATTCCGCCAACTGGTTCGAGCGCGAGGCCTTCGACCTGTACGGCATCATCTTCGACGGCCACCTCGACCTGCGCCGCATCCTGACCGACTACGGCTTCATCGGCCACCCGTTCCGCAAGGACTTCCCGACCTCGGGCAACGTCGAGATGCGCTACGACGCGCAGAGCAAGCGCGTGATCTACCAGCCGGTGACGATCGAGCCGCGCGAGATCACGCCGCGCATCGTGCGCGAAGACAACTACGGCGGCTTGCACTGAACCGGCGCCATGGCTGACATCAAGAACTACACGCTCAATTTTGGGCCGCAGCATCCGGCGGCGCACGGCGTGCTGCGCCTCGTGCTCGAGCTCGACGGCGAGGTCATCCAGCGCGCCGATCCGCACATCGGGCTGCTGCACCGCGCGACCGAGAAGCTGGCCGAGAGCAAGACCTTCATCCAGTCGCTGCCCTACATGGACCGTCTCGACTACGTGTCGATGATGTGCAACGAGCACGCCTACTGCCTCGCGATCGAGCGCCTGCTCGGCATCGAGGTGCCCGAGCGCGCGCAGTACATCCGCGTCATGTTCTCCGAGATCACGCGCCTGCTCAACCACCTGCTCTGGCTGGGCGCGCACGGCCTCGATTGCGGCGCGATGAACATCCTGATCTACGCGTTCCGCGAGCGCGAGGATCTGTTCGACATGTACGAGGCGGTTTCGGGGGCGCGCATGCATGCGGCCTATTTCCGCCCCGGCGGCGTGTACCGCGACCTGCCCGACACGATGCCGCAGTACCAGGCTTCCAAGGTGCGCAGCGCCAAGGTCATGGCGCGCCTGAACGAGACGCGCCAGGGCTCGCTGCTCGACTTCATCGACGACTTCTGCCGGCGCTTCCCTGCCAACGTCGACGACTACGAGACGCTGCTGACCGACAACCGCATCTGGAAGCAGCGCACGGTGGGCATCGGCGTGGTGACGCCCGAGCGGGCGCTCAATCTCGGCTTCACCGGGCCGATGCTGCGCGGCTCGGGCATCGTGTGGGACCTGCGCAAGCACCAGCCCTACGACGTCTACGAGCGGATGGACTTCGACATTCCGGTCGGCACCAACGGCGACACCTACGACCGCTACCTGGTGCGCATCGAGGAGATGCGCCAGAGCAACCGCATCATCCAGCAGTGCGTGGCATGGCTGCGCGCCAACCCGGGCCCGGTGATCACCGACAACCACAAGGTCGCTCCGCCGTCGCGCGTGGACATGAAGTCCAACATGGAAGAGCTGATCCACCACTTCAAGCTCTTCACCGAGGGCATGCACGTGCCCGAGGGCGAGGCCTACGCGGCGGTCGAGCACCCGAAGGGCGAGTTCGGCATCTACCTCGTCAGCGACGGCGCCAACAAGCCCTACCGGCTCAAGATCCGCGCGCCTGGCTTCGCCCATCTGGCCGCGATGGACGAACTCTCGCGCGGCCACATGATCGCCGACGCGGTCGCGATCATCGGCACGATGGACATCGTTTTCGGCGAGATCGACAGATGACGACCCCCAAGCTCACTTCGTTCGCGCCCCCAGGGGCCGCACAGGGGCCGCTTCAAGGTCCTGGGAGAACTCCGGTGGCTGGGGAGCGGCCCGGCGCGGCCGGAGATCAATCATGATTTCTGCTCAAACCACAGAGCGCTTCGCGCGCGAGGTCGCCAAGTACCCGGCCGACCAGGCGCAGTCTGCGGTGATGGCCTGCCTCGCGATCGTGCAGCAGGAGCAGGGCTTCGTCAGCCCCGAGAGCGAGGCCGCGGTCGCCGCCTACCTCGGCATGCCGGTGATCGCCGTGCACGAGGTGACGACCTTCTACAACATGTACAACCAGCAGCCGGTCGGGCGCTACAAGATCAACGTCTGTACCAACCTGCCTTGCCAGCTTCGCGCCGGCCAGCAGGCGCTCGAGCATCTGTGCGAGAAGCTCGGCGTCGACGAGGGCGGCACGTCGGCCGACGGGCTGTTCACGGTGCAGCAGTGCGAGTGCCTGGGCGCCTGCGCCGACGCGCCGGTGCTGCTCGTCAACGATCGCCAGATGTGCAGCTTCATGGACGAAGCGCGGCTCGACGACCTCGTCGACACGCTGCGCAAGGCATGACCACCATGCTCGACCTGTCCAAGTTCCAGTCCACGGGGCGCGAGACCTGCTTCCACGGCCGCCACATCGGCGCCCAGATCTACGCCGGCCTCGACGGCCGCAACTGGTCGCTCGACGATTACGTCGCGCGCGGCGGCTACCAGGCGCTGCGCAAGGTGCTCGCCGGCGGCGAGGGCGGCGCGCCGATGACGCCCGAGCAGGTCATCGCCGAGGTCAAGCTCTCCGGGCTGCGCGGTCGCGGCGGCGCGGGCTTCCCGACCGGCCTGAAGTGGAGCTTCATGCCGCGCGCCTTCCCGGGCCCGAAGTACCTCGTCTGCAACTCCGACGAGGGCGAGCCGGGCACCTGCAAGGATCGCGACATCCTGATGTTCAACCCGCACATCGTCATCGAGGGCATGGCGATCGCGGCGTACGCAATGGGCATCGCGGTCGGCTACAACTACATCCACGGCGAGATCTTCGAGGTCTACGAGCGCTTCGAGGCCGCGCTCGAGCAGGCACGCGCGGCCGGCTACCTGGGCGAGCGCATCCTCGGGTCGGGCTTCTCGTTCCAGCTCCATGCAGCGCACGGATTCGGCGCCTACATCTGCGGCGAAGAGACTGCGCTGCTCGAATCGCTCGAAGGCAAGAAGGGCCAGCCGCGCTTCAAGCCACCGTTCCCGGCGAGCTTCGGCCTGTACGGCAAGCCGACCACGATCAACAACACCGAGACCTTCGCCGCCGTGCCGTGGATCATCAACAACGGCGGCCAGCCCTATCTCGACATCGGCAAGCCCAACAACGGCGGCACCAAGATCTTCTCGGTATCGGGCGACGTCGAACGCCCCGGCAACTACGAGGTGCCGATGGGAACGCCGTTCGCCAAGCTGCTCGAGCTCGCCGGCGGCGTGCGCAAGGGGCGCAGGTTGAAGGCCGTGATCCCGGGCGGCTCGTCGTCGCCGGTGTTGCCGGCGGCGATCATGATGGACTGCACGATGGACTACGACAGCATCGCCAAGGCAGGCTCGATGCTCGGGTCGGGGGCGGTGATCGTGCTCGACGACTCGCGCTGCATGGTCGATTCGCTGTTGCGCCTGTCGTACTTCTACATGCACGAGAGCTGCGGCCAGTGCACGCCCTGCCGCGAAGGCACGGGTTGGCTCTGGCGCATCGTCAATCGCGTCGCCCACGGCGAGGGCCGCAGCGAGGATCTGGCGCTGCTCGACAACGTGGCCGAGAACATCATGGGCCGCACGATCTGCGCGCTCGGCGACGCCGCGGCGATGCCGGTGCGCGCGATGATCAAGCACTTCCGCGACGAGTTCGCGCATCTCGTCGAACACAAGACCCGCAAGGTCGCCGAGACCGTCTGAGCCAGGACGCAGCGGCGCACACCATGATCGAACTCGAACTCGACGGCAAGAAGGTCAGCGTCCCCGCAGGCAGCATGGTGATGCATGCGGCCGAAGCGGCCGGGACCTACATCCCACACTTCTGCTACCACAAGAAGCTCTCGATCGCGGCCAACTGCCGCATGTGCCTGGTCGACATCGAGAAGGCGCCCAAGGCCATGCCGGCCTGTGCCACGCCGGTGACGCAGGGCATGATTGTTCGCACCAAGAGCGAGAAGGCACTCGCCGCGCAACGCTCGGTGATGGAGTTCCTGCTCATCAACCATCCGCTCGACTGCCCGATCTGCGACCAGGGCGGCGAGTGCCAGTTGCAGGACCTCGCGGTGGGCTACGGTGCGTCGGCCTCTCGCTACGAGGAAGAAAAGCGCGTCGTGCTGCACAAGGACGTCGGTTCGCTGATCTCGATGGAGGAGATGACGCGCTGCATCCACTGCACGCGTTGCATCCGCTTCGGCCAGGAGATCGGCGGCGTGATGGAACTCGGCATGATCCACCGCGGCGAGCACTCCGAGATCACGACCATCGCCGGCGAGACGATCGACTCCGAACTGTCGGGCAACATGATCGACATCTGCCCGGTCGGCGCGCTCACCAGCAAGCCGTTCCGCTACAGCGCCCGCACCTGGGAGCTGTCGCGCCGCAAGTCGGTGAGCCCGCACGACAGCACCGGCGCCAACCTCGTCGTGCAGGTCAAGGGCAACCGCGTGATGCGCGTCGTTCCGCTCGAGAACGAGGCCGTCAACGAATGCTGGATCGCCGACCGCGACCGCTTCTCCTACGAGGCCGTCAACAGCGACGATCGCCTGACCGCGCCGATGATCAAGCAAGGCGGCGAGTGGAAGAGCGTCGACTGGACGACCGCGCTCGAGTATGTGGCGCGCAGCCTCGGTCACCTCGCTGCCGAGCATGGCGCGCAGCGCATCGGCGCCCTCGCGTCGCCGCACCGCACGGTCGAGGAGCTGTACCTGCTCGGCAAGCTCGTGCGCGGCCTCGGCAGCGCCAACGTCGACCACCGACTGCGCCACGCCGACTTCGCCAACCGCGCCGCCGAGGGTTCGGCGCGCTGGCTCGGTATGCCCATCGCGTCGCTGTCGAGCGTGCAGCGCGTGCTCGTCGTCGGCTCGTTCCTGCGCAAGGATCATCCGCTGCTTGCGCAGCGCATCCGCCAGGCGGCGCGCAAGGGCGCGCAGGTGTTTGCGCTGCACGCGGCGAACGACGATTGGCTGCTGCCGATGGCCGGGCGCATCACGGCTGCCCCCAGCGCGTGGCCGCAGGCGCTCGCCAGCGTCTGCGCCGCGGTGGCACAGGCCCAGGGCGTTGCGGCGCCGGTCGCTGCCGAGGCCCGCGCTGGCGCGAACGAGATCGCCACGGCGCTGCTCTCGGGCGAGCGCAAGGCGATCCTGCTCGGCAACGCGGCGGCCCAGCATCCGCAGGCCGGCGCGCTGCTCGCGCTGGCGAACTGGCTCGCCGAGCACACCGGCGCCAGCGTCGGCTACCTCGGCGAGGCCGCCAACAGCGTCGGCGCGCAACTCGCCGGCGCCCTGCCGGGTGAGGGCGGCTTGCACGCCGGTCAGATGCTGACCCGCGGCAGCACGGCGCTCAAGGGCGTGCTGCTGCTCGACGTCGATCCGTCGCTCGACGCGGCCAACCCGGCCGCGGCGCGGGCCGCACTCGCGTCGGCCGAGATGGTCGTGGCGCTCGGCTCGTTCAAGTCTGCGGCCGCCGACGTCGCGCACGTGATGCTGCCGATCGCGCCCTTCACCGAGACCTCGGGCACCTTCATCAATGCCGAGGGCCGCGTGCAGGGCTTCCACGGCGTCGTCAAGCCCCTTGGCGAGACGCGCCCGGGCTGGAAGGTGCTGCGCGTGCTTGGCAACCTGCTCGGCCTGCCGGGCTTCGACTACGAGACCTCGCAGGAGGTCTGCGCCGCCGCACTCGGAGCGGGCGATCTCGCGGGCCGGCTCGACAACCGCGCCGCGCTTGCGCCGGCAGCCTCGGACGCCGCACCGGCGCAGGGCCTGGAGCGCGTGGCCGACGTGCCGATCTATTCCACCGACGCCCTCGTGCGCCGGGCGCCCGCGCTGCAGGCGACGACCGACGCGCGTGTGCCCGAAGTCGGCGTGCCCGAAGCACTGTGGCGCGAACTCGGCCTGCGGCCCGGCGACCGGGTACGCGTGTCGCAGGGCGATGCGCAGGCGATGCTGGGGGCGCGCTGCGACGCCGGCCTTGCACCAGGAGTCCTGCGCGTCGCTGCCGGGCATCCCGACACAGCGGGCCTGGGGCCGATGTTCGGCGAGATCCGGATCGAGAAGGCCTGACATGAGACTGCCCCCAGCTCACTTTGTGCGGCAAAGCCGCATCCCGCTTCGCGGGACCAGCCTGCGGCTGTCCTGCGGCCTGCGGCCTTGTGTTCGCTGCCCCCGAGGGGCGTGTCAGTCCCTTCGGGCGGCCGGGCGGTACTGACATGCTCGATACCGTCACGACCTACGGCAGTTCGCTCCTCGGCGGCTTCTGGCCGCCCGTCTGGGCGCTGATCAAGATCGTCGCGCTGGTGCTGCCGCTGATGATCTGCGTTGCCTACCTCACGCTGTGGGAGCGCAAGGGCATAGGCTGGACGCAGATCCGCCCCGGCCCGAACCGCGTCGGCCCCTATGGTCTGCTGACGCCGATCGCCGACGCCGTCAAGCTGATCTTCAAGGAGATCATCCGCCCGTCGGCGGCCAACAAGCCGCTGTTCTTCCTCGGTCCGGTGCTGACGATCATGCCCGCGCTTGCGGCTTGGGTGGTGATCCCGTTCGGGCCCGAGGTGGCGCTGTCCAACATCAACGCCGGGCTGCTGTTCCTGATGGCGATCACGTCGATGGAGGTCTACGGCGTGATCATCGCCGGCTGGGCCTCGAACTCGAAGTACGCCTTCCTCGGCGCGCTGCGCGCGTCGGCACAGATGGTGAGCTACGAGATCGCGATGGGCTTCGCGCTCGTCGTCGTGCTGATGGTCAGCGGCAGCCTCAACATGACCGAGATCGTGCTCGGGCAGGGCGAGGGCTACTTCGCCGACAAGGGCCTGTCGTTCCTGTCCTGGAACTGGCTGCCGCTGCTGCCGATCTTCCTCGTCTACTTCATCTCCGGCCTGGCCGAGACGAACCGCCATCCGTTCGACGTCGTCGAGGGCGAGTCGGAGATCGTCGCCGGGCACATGATCGAGTACTCGGGCATGGCGTTCGCGATGTTCTTCCTCGCCGAATACGCGAACATGATCCTGGTCTCGATCCTGACCGTGACGCTGTTCCTCGGCGGCTGGCTGCCCCCGATCGACAGCGCGCTCTTCAACTGGATCCCGGGCTGGATCTGGCTCGCGATCAAGACCTTCGTCGTCGTCACGATGTTCCTCTGGGTGCGCGCGACCTTCCCGCGCTTCCGCTACGACCAGATCATGCGTCTCGGGTGGAAGGTCTTCATCCCGATCACGCTCGTCTGGCTGGTCGTCGTCGGGTTGTGGATCCAGTCGCCGCTGAACATCTGGAAGTGAGCCCAGACATGAGACATCCTGTGGCAATGTGTCTTCCGCGGGCCGCGCGGCCCCGCCCCGCATCCCCCGTACCCGTCGGACGAGGGGCAGACATGAACGCTGTCTCCTCCATCAAGGAACTGCTGTCGAGCTTCATGCTCGCCGAGCTCTTCAAGGGCCTGGCACTGACCGGGCGCCATTTCCTGTCGCCGCACATCACGATCCAGTTCCCCGAGGAGAAGACGCCGCTCAGCCCCCGCTTTCGCGGGCTGCATGCGCTGCGCCGCTACGACAACGGCGAGGAGCGCTGCATTGCGTGCAAGCTGTGCGAGGCGGTGTGCCCGGCGATGGCGATCACGATCGAATCGGAAGTCCGCGCCGACGGCTCGCGGCGCACGAAGCGCTACGACATCGACCTGACCAAGTGCATCTTCTGCGGCTTCTGCGAGGAGAGCTGCCCGGTCGATTCGATCGTCGAGACGCACATCTTCGAATACCACGGCGAGAAGCGCGGCGACCTGTACTTCACCAAGGACATGCTGCTCGCGGTGGGCGACCGCTACGAGCGCGAGATCGCCGCGAATCGCGCCGCCGACGCGAAGTACCGCTGAGCGGCGACGCGCACCGACATCGCAATGAACACCACCACCGCGCTCTTCTACGTCTTCTCGGCCGTGCTGCTGTTCGCGGCCTTTCGCGTCATCACGGCGCGCACCGCAGTGCACTCGGCGCTCTACCTCGTGCTCGCGTTCTTCACCGCCTCGTGCCTGTGGATCCTGCTCAAGGCCGAGTTCCTCGCGATCGCGCTCGTGCTCGTCTACGTGGGCGCGGTGATGGTGCTGTTCCTGTTCGTCGTGATGATGCTCGACATCGATGTCGCCCAGATGCGCGCCGGCTTCTGGAAGCATTTCCCGCTCGCAGCGATCGTCGGCGTCGTGATCGCGCTCGAGATGGCGGCGGTGCTGCTCGGCGGCTTCGACCTCGCCGAGGCGCCGGCACCGAGCGAGGCCGCGCTCAGGCTCGGCAACACCAAGATGCTCGGCATCGCGATGTACACCGACTATCTCTACCCGCTGCAGATCGCCGCGGTGCTGCTGCTGGTGGCCATCATCGCCGCGATCGCGCTTACGCTGCGCAAGCGCAAGGACAGCAAGTTCATCAACCCGTCCGAGCAGGTCCGCGCGCGCAAGGCCGATCGGCTGCGCATCGTGCAGGTCGCGCCGACGCCGCCCTCCGCGGCGGCGCCGGGCAGCACGGGAGGGGTCCAGCCATGACGGCCACCCTCGGGCCGGTGACGCTCGGCCATTTCCTGTCGCTGGGCGCGATGCTGTTCGCGCTGTCGGTGATCGGCATCTTCCTGAACCGCAAGAACCTGATCGTGCTGCTGATGGCGATCGAGCTGATGCTGCTGGCCGTCAACATGAACTTCGTCGCGTTCTCGCATTACCTGGGCGACATGGCCGGCCAGGTCTTCGTGTTCTTCATCCTGACCGTGGCCGCCGCCGAGTCGGCGATCGGCCTCGCGATCCTGGTCGTGCTGTTCCGCAACCGCTCGACGATCAATGTCGACGCGCTCGACGAGCTCAAAGGCTGAGGCCGGAACATGTCTACCACGCTTTCTCCGACCGTGCTCCTCGCGATCCCGCTCGCGCCGCTGGCCGGCGCTGTGCTGGCCGGCTTCTTCGGGCGCGGGATCGGCCGCGCCGGCGCGCACAGCGTGACGATCCTGGGCGTGCTCGTCTCCTTCGTCCTGTCCGCGCTCGTGCTGCGCGACGTGGCGCTCGACGGTGCGCGCTTCAACGCCACCGTCTACGAGTGGATGGTCTTCGGCGGCCTGAAGATGGAAGTCGGTTTCCTGATCGACGGCCTGTCGGCGCTGATGATGTGCGTCGTCACCTTCGTCTCGCTGATGGTGCACGTCTACACGATCGGCTACATGGCCGACGACCCGGGCTACCAGCGCTTCTTCAGCTACATCTCGCTGTTCACGTTCTCGATGCTGATGCTCGTGATGAGCAACAACTTCCTGCAGCTGTTCTTCGGCTGGGAGGCGGTGGGCCTGGTGAGCTACCTGCTGATCGGCTTCTGGTACACGCGGCCGACGGCGATCTTCGCCAACATGAAGGCCTTCATCGTCAACCGCGTCGGCGACTTCGGCTTCATCCTCGGCATCGGCCTCATCGTCGCCTACGCCGGCACGCTCAACTACGGCGAGGCCTTCGCCAAGGGCCCGGCGCTCGCGGCGCTCACCTTCCCCGGCACCGAATGGATGCTGATCACGGTGACCTGCATCTGCCTGTTCATCGGTGCGATGGGCAAGAGCGCGCAGTTCCCGCTGCACGTCTGGCTGCCCGACTCGATGGAGGGCCCGACGCCGATCTCGGCGCTGATCCACGCCGCGACGATGGTCACGGCCGGCATCTTCATGGTCGCGCGCATGTCGCCGCTGTTCGAGCTGTCGGACACCGCCCTCTCGTTCATGCTCGTCATTGGCGCCATCACCGCGCTCTTCATGGGCCTGCTCGGGGTGGTGCAGAACGACGTCAAGCGCGTCGTCGCCTACTCGACGCTGTCGCAGCTCGGCTACATGACGGTGGCGCTCGGCGCCTCGGCCTATTCGGTCGCGATCTTCCACCTGATGACGCACGCAGCGTTCAAGGCACTGCTCTTCCTCGGCGCGGGCTCGGTCATCATCGGCATGCACCACGACCAGGACATCCGCAACATGGGCGGCCTGCGCAAGTACATGCCGATCACCTGGATCACGTTCCTGCTCGGCACGCTGGCGCTGGTCGGCACGCCGCTGTTCTCGGGCTTCTACTCGAAGGACGACATCATCGAGGCGGTGCACGCGAGCGACCTGCCGGGCTCGGGCTTCGCCTACTTCGCCGTCGCGGCAAGCGTGTTCGTGACGGCGCTGTACTCGTTCCGCGTCTACTTCCTCGTCTTCCATGGCCCCGAGCGCTTCCACCACAAGCCCTTCCCAGCCGAGGACGACCACGACCACGGTCATGGCCACGCGCCGCACGAGTCGCCGTGGGTCGTGACGCTGCCGCTCGTCGCGCTCGCGGTCCCGTCGGTGGTGCTGGGCTTCATCACGATCTGGGGGCTGCTCTTCAGCGGCTTCTTCGACGATGCCATCGTCGTCGACGCCGCGCGCCACCCGGCGATGGCCGAACTCGCCTCGCACTTCCACGGCGCGTGGGCCATGGCGTTGCACGGGCTGAGCTCGCTGCCGTTCTGGCTCGCGCTGGCCGGCTTCGTCGACCGCCTGGGTCGGCTACATCGCGAAGCCGGAGATCCCGACGGCGATCAAGGCGCGCCTGGCCTTCGTCAACCGCGTGCTCGACAACAAGTACTACTTCGACTGGTTCAACGAACATGTGCTCGCCGCGGCGGCGCGCGGGTTCGGGCGCGGGCTGTGGAAGGGCGGCGACCTCGGCGTCATCGACGGCGCGCTCGTCAACGGCTCGGCGCGCGTCGTCGGCGCCGTCGCCGGCGTCGTCCGCCTGGTGCAGACCGGCCACCTCTACTGGTACGCGCTGGTCATGATCCTGGGTGTCGTCGGCCTGATGACCTGGCAGCTGTGGCCGTTCCTGGGCGGCCTGCTGGCGCGCTGAGTATGAAAGCCCCCCAAGCTCGCTGCGCTCACTGCCCCCCGGGGGGGCGGCCAACGCCCTTGGGGCGCCCCGGCGGGCGTTGAGGATCCGGAGAACAAGAACATGGGATTGTTGAGTCTGGCCATCTGGCTGCCGATCGCCGCAGGGGCCGTGCTGCTGGTGCTGGGCCGTGACGAGCAGGCCGGCGCCGTACGCTGGCTGGCACTCGTGGCAGCGCTGGCTAGCTTCCTGGTCACCCTGCCGCTGATCTCGGGCTTCGACAGCGGCACCGCGGCGATGCAGTTCGTCGAGAACTTCGCCTGGATCGACCGGTTCAACGTGCGCTACCACCTCGGCGTGGACGGCATCTCGGTCTGGTTCGTGCTGCTCACGTCCTTCATCACGCTCGTCGTCGTGATCGCAGGCTGGGAGGCGATCACCTTCCGCGTCAACCAGTACATGGCCGCGCTGCTGATCCTCTCGGGCATCATGATCGGCGTCTTCGCCGCGCTCGACGGCATGCTGTTCTACGTGTTCTTCGAGGCGACGCTGATCCCGATGTACATCATCGTCGGCGTCTGGGGCGGGCCCAACCGCATCTACGCGGCCTTCAAGTTCTTCCTGTACACGCTGGCCGGCTCGCTGCTGATGCTGGTCGCGCTGATCTACCTGTACTACAAATCGGGCGGCAGCTTCGACATCCAGGCCTGGCACGACCTGCCACTGCCGATGACGGCGCAGTCGCTGCTGTTCTTCGCCTTCTTCGCCGCGTTCGCGGTCAAGGTGCCGATGTGGCCGGTGCACACCTGGCTGCCCGACGTGCACCCCGAGGCGCCGACCGGCGGCTCGGCGGTGCTGGCGGCGATCATGCTCAAGCTCGGCGCCTATGGCTTCCTGCGCTTCTCGCTGCCGATCACGCCCGACGCGTCGCGCGAGTGGGCCTGGCTCGTGATCGCGCTGTCGATCATCGCCGTCATCTACATCGGCCTCGTGGCGCTGGTGCAAAAGGACATGAAGAAGCTCGTCGCCTATTCGAGCATCGCCCACATGGGCTTCGTCACGCTCGGCTTCTTCCTCTTCAGCGAACTCGGCGTCGCGGGCGGCATCGTGCAGATGATCTCGCACGGCTTCGTCTCGGCGGCGATGTTCCTGTGCATCGGCGTGCTCTACGACCGCATGCACTCGCACGAGATCGCGAGCTTCGGCGGCGTCGTCAACACCATGCCCACCTACACCGCGCTCGTCGTCTTCTTCGCGATGGCCAACTGCGGCCTGCCGGGAACGGCCGGATTCGTCGGCGAGTGGATGGTGATCCTGGCCAGCGTCAAGGCCAACTTCTGGCTCGGCGCGCTCGCTGCGACGGCGCTCGTGTTCGGCGCTGCGTACACGCTGTGGATGGTCAAGCGCGTCTACTTCGGCGCGGTGGCCAACAAGGACGTGCGCGACCTCGTCGACGCGAGCCCGCGCGAGGTGCTGATGCTGGCGATGCTGGCGATTCCGGTGCTGTGGATGGGCGTGTACCCGAAGCCGTTCACCGACCTGATGCAGAGCTCGGTGACCGAACTGCTGCGCCATGTCGCGTCGAGCAAGCTCTGAAATGACCACCCCCAAGCTCACTTTGTTGGCTGCGGCCGGCGCTTGCGCCTTCACATCGCTTCGCGATGTGAGCCTGCGCCGCAACCTTCGGTTGTCGCGTCCCCCCGAGGGGGAGCCCGGTCGGCTTGGGGCGGCCCGGCGCCGACCGGGAGGAGAACGACATGAACTGGCTCGCCATCTACCCCGAGATCGTGCTGCTCGTGATGGCCTGCGTGATCACGCTGGTCGACCTGTGGGTCGAGCATCCGCTGCGCACGCCGACCTATCTGCTCTCGCAGGCTACGCTGGCGGTAGTCGCGGCGATGCACTTCGCCTATTTCGACGGCGGCGCGACGCTCTATGCGATGCAGCGCATGGTCGTGACCGATCCGCTCGGACATCTGCTCGGCTTCTTCGCCACGGTGGCCGTGATGATCACGCTCGCCTACGCACGCGCCTATGCCTCCGAGCGCGAGATGTTGAAAGGCGAGCTCTTCACGCTCAGCCTGCTCTCGCTGCTCGGGATCTCGGTGATGCTCGCGGCGAACAACTTCCTGATGATCTACCTCGGCCTCGAGCTGATGTCGCTCTCGCTGTACGCGCTCGTCGCGCTGCGCCGCGACCATGCGCCCGCGACCGAGGCGGCGATGAAGTACTTCGTGCTCGGCGCGCTCGCGAGCGGCTTCCTGCTCTACGGTTTGTCGATGATGTATGGCGCGACCGGCTCGCTCGACATTCCGCAGGTCTTCAAGGCGATCGCCGCGGGAACGATCGAGAAATCGGTGCTCGCCTTCGGCCTCGTGTTCATCGTCGCCGGCCTCGCCTTCAAGCTCGGCGCCGTGCCCTTCCACATGTGGGTGCCCGACGTCTACCAGGGTGCGCCGACGGCGGTCACGCTGCTCGTCGCCGGGGCGCCCAAGCTCGCCGCGTTCGCGATCACCTTCCGCCTGCTCGTCGAGGGCCTGTCGGGGCTGGCGGTGGACTGGCAGCAGATGCTGATCGTGCTGTCGGTCGGCTCGATGGCACTCGGCAACCTGGCCGCGATCGCGCAGACCAACCTGAAGCGCATGCTCGCCTACTCGACGATCGCGCACATGGGCTTCATGCTGCTCGGCTTCACGCCGACCGTCGTGTCGTCCAACACGTACTCGGCCGCCAACGGCTACAGCTCGGCGATGTTCTACGTCGTGACCTACGTCTTCACGACGTTGGGCACCTTCGGCATCATCCTGCTGCTCGCGCGGCGCGGCTACGAGGCCGAGCAGATCGACGACCTGAAGGGTCTCGCGTCGCGCAGCCCCTGGTATGCGGGCGTGATGGCGATCTTCATGTTCTCGCTCGCCGGCATCCCGCCGACGGTGGGCTTCTACGCCAAGCTCTCGGTGTTGCAGGCCATCATCACGACCAACGTCACCGGCTACATCGTGCTTGCGGTGGTCGCGGTGCTGCTCTCGCTCGTTGGCGCCTACTACTACATCCGGGTCGTCAAGGTGATGTACTTCGACGCGCCGGTACAGACAGCACCCATCGTCGCGAGCGGCGAAGTGCGCACGCTGCTCTCGCTCAACGGGGCCGCGATCCTGCTGTTCGGCATCCTGCCCGGCGGGCTGATGGCGCTGTGCGCGCAGGCCGTCGTGCGCGCGCTCGGCACCTGAGCCGCCAGGGCCCCGCGCGCTGCATGGGCCAGTCGGCTGGCGTCTGGCTCGTGCTCGTCGTGGCCGTCCTGGCTGCGAACCTGCCCTTCGTCAACGAGCGCCTGTTCGCTGTCGGCCCGCGCCGCGATCCCAAGTCGCTCGCCTGGCGTTTGCTCGAGCTCGCGCTCGCCTGCGCGACGACGCTGGCGCTCGGCTTCCTGATCGAGTCGCGCATCGGACAGCGCCAGGAGCAGGGCTGGGAGTTCTACGCCGCACTGGCGTTCATGTTCCTGACCTTTGCCTTCCCTGGCTTCGTCTGGCGCTACCTGCGCCGGCGCCGTTGACCTGGTGACGGTGCGCACCACGCCTCCGGTGCCGGCCCTCGATGCGGCGGCCGATCCGCAATTGCTCGAGCAGGGCCTGTCGGGGACGCAGGTCTTTCGCGGCCACTTCCTCGACGTACGGCGCGATCTGGTGCGCCTGCCCGATGGCGCAACGGCAGCGCGCGAGTACATCGTCCACCCCGGCGCGGTGATGATCGTGCCGCTGCTGCCCGACGGGCGCCTCGTCGTCGAGCGTCAATACCGCTACCCGATGGGGCGGGTGATGCTCGAGTTCCCGGCCGGCAAGATCGACCCGCAGGAGCCGCCGTTCGCCTGCGCGGTGCGCGAGCTCGCCGAGGAGACAGGCTACCGCGCCCGCGAATGGGCGCGCGCCGGCATCCTGCACAACGCGATCGCCTACTCGAACGAAGGCATCGAGGTCTGGTTCGCGCGCGGCCTCGAGCGCGGTGCGCAGCATCTCGACGCAGGTGAATTCGTCGAAGTCCTGACGGCAAGCGCCGACGAGCTCGACGCGCTTGCGGCGCGCGGCGAACTCACCGACGCCAAGACGCTCATCGGGCTGCTGTGGCTGCAGCGCTGGCGCGCAGGCGCCTGGCCGTTGGCTTGGCACGGTGCGCCCTGAGAGTGACGACACCAAGACAACTTCGGTGTCGCCCCCGGCGGGGATCTCGGTCGGCCTGCGAGCGGCCCGGCGCGACTGAGCGCGACAGCGCCGACGCACCCGCGACGATAATGTGGCCATGAAGGTGCTCGACCTCGCTTGCGCCAACGATCATCGCTTCGAAGGCTGGTTCGCGTCGGATGACGACGAAGCGGCGCAGCGCGCGCGTGGCCTGCTCGCCTGCCCGCTGTGCGGCGACGCCGAGATCCGGCGCCTGCCGAGCGCGCCGCGGCTGAACCTCGGCGCATCGCCCCCCGCCGAGAAGCAGGCCGTCGCGCTGCCCGCCGCCGACGACCTGCAGGCGCAATGGATGCGCGCCGTGCGTCACATGCTCGAGCACACCGAGGACGTGGGCGAGCGCTTTGCCGACGAGGCGCGCCGCATTCACTATGGCGAGGTCGCGCGGCGCGGCATTCGCGGCCAGGCCACGCGCGCCGACGCCGAGGCGCTGCGCGACGAAGGCATTGATGTCATGTCGCTGCCGCTGCCGCCCGCGCTCGACGGACCGCTGCAATAGCCCCTGTTCGCGCTACAGCACGCGCCCCGGGTTCATTCGCCCGTCGGGGTCGAGGGCACGCTTGATGTCGCGCATCAGCGCCAGCGCCACCGGCGACTTGCGCGCGGCGAGTTCATCGCGCTTCAAGGCTCCGATACCATGCTCGGCCGAGATCGAGCCGCCGAAGCGGCCCACCGCGTCGTAGACGATCGTGTTCACGGCGTGCTCGTGCTCGCGCAGGAAGTCTGCCGCGGCGACGCCGTCCGGGGCCTGTACGTTGTAGTGCAGGTTGCCGTCGCCCAGGTGGCCGAAGTTGACCAGCCGAACACCGGGAAACGCCCGTTGCAGCAGCGTGTCGGTCGCGGCGACGAAAGCCGCGACACGCGATACCGGCAGCGCGATGTCGTGCTTGACGTTGGCGCCTTCCTCGGCCTGTGCGAGCGGGATGGCCTCGCGCAGATGCCACATCGCCTTCGATTGCGCCACCGACTCGGCCACCGCCGCATCGGCGATCAGCCCGCTTTCGAGAGCCGCCTCGAGCAGGCCCTCGAACAGGCCGCGCGCATGCGCCTCGCCCTCGCTGTCGGACTGCTCGACGAGCACCGTCCACGGGGCGGCCGGGTCGGGGGCCAGCGGCCGGCGCAGCTGCGGGAAGTGGCGCGCGACGAGCGTGAGCGCAAGGTCGCCCATGACCTCGAAGCCGGTCAGCCCCGGCCCCAGCCGCGCATGGGCGAGCTGCAGCAGACGCGTCGCGGCCTCCAGGTCGGCGCACGAGGCGAGCGCTGTCATGCGGGCTGCGGGCTGCGGGCAGAGCTTGAGCGTGGCCGCGGTGATCACGCCCAGCGTGCCTTCTGCGCCGATGTAGAGGTCGCGCAGCGCATAGCCGGTGTTGTCCTTGCGCAGGCCGGCGAGGCCGTCCCAGATCTCGCCCGCGGGCGTCACGACCTCGAGCCCGAGGCACAGTTCGCGCGCATTGCCGTAGCGCAGCACCTGCGTGCCGCCGGCGTTGGTCGCGAGGTTGCCGCCGATCGTGCAACTGCCCTCGGCGGCCAGCGAGAGCGGGAACAGCAGGTCCTGCGCCGCAGCGGCCTCCTGCACTGCCTGCAGCACGCAGCCGGCCTCAGCGGTCAAGGTCAGGTTGGCGGCGTCGACGGCGCGGACGCGGTTCAGCCGCGCCAGGCTCACGAGCACCTGCGTACCGCTCGCGTCAGGCACCGACGCGCCGACGAGGCCGGTGTTGCCGCCCTGCGGCACGACCGCCGTCCCGTGCGCGGCGCAGGCGCGCAGCACGGCCGCGACCTCGGCCGTGGTCGCCGGGCGGACGACGGCGAGCGCGCGGCCACGGTAGCGCTTGCGCCAGTCGACCTCCCAGGCAGAGAGATCGCCCTCGGTCAACACCTGCGCCGGGCCGACGGCGGCGGCAAGTGCCTCCAGCAGCGCGGCCTTCACTGGAGCACCTTCGTGCTGCGCACTGCGTTTTTCCCCCCCGGGCCCCGGAGGGGCCCCTTCGTGGCCCATGGCGGCCCGGCGGGCTCATGGCGGGCCCAGGCGCAAGCGGGCGCGCACGTGCAGGGTGCAGGCAAGGAAGAGCAGCAGGCACAGCGCGGCCTCGATCAGCCCGAGCCCCGCGCCCAGCCCCTTGTCACTCGCCGCGCGCACCGCGCCCTCGATGAAGTACGGCCACACGAACAGCGTCACCCAGCGATAGGTGTAGAGGCGATTGCGCCACAACCCGGGCAACGGGAGCAGCAGCGGCAGTACCTTGAGCGCAAGCCAGCCGCTGCCGGTCGGCGCGAGCCACAGCTCCCAGGCCAGGCCGAGTGCGATCAGCGCGAGCAGGCTGCCCAGGGCCAGCGCGCGCATCTGGCTCGCGAATGCAGGCTGCGCCACGGTGCGCGGGGAGAAGGCAGTCATCGCTGGCTATGATGCCAGCAATGGACCCCCACGCTCAGTTCGTTCGCTGCCCCAAGGGCCACGAAGGGGCCCCTGCGTGGCCATTGGGGCTCCGGCCTCCTTGGGGCGGCCCGGCGGAGGCAGGATGCCAGCACCCCAGCACATCACGCCGACCCAGGAGCTGACACGCACGCTGCACGCGCTGCAGCGCTGGCCCTGGATGGCAACGGTGCGGACGCTCTACCAGCGTTTCCGCGAGGACCGGCTGGGCGTCACCGCGAGCAGCCTGACCTTCACGACGCTGATCTCGCTCGTGCCGCTGGTGACGGTCGGGCTGGCGGTGTTCAGCGCATTCCCGATGTTCGACCAGTTCCAGCTCGCGCTGCAGAAGATGCTGATCACGAGCCTCGTGCCCGACAACATCTCGCGCCAGGTGCTGCAGGGGCTGACCCAGTTCGCGACCCAGGCCAAGCGCCTCGGGGCAGTCGGCTTCGCGTTCCTGGTGCTGACCGCGCTCGCCCTGATGGCCACCATCGACCGCACGCTCAACACGATCTGGCGCGTGCGCAGGATGCGCTCGTTCGGCCGGCGGGTGCTGATCTACTGGTCGGCGGCAACCCTCGGGCCGCTCGTCTTCGGCCTGGGCCTGTCGGTGACATCGCTCGCGGTGACGTCGTCGCGCGGCGTGCTCGGCGAAGGCGCAGGCGGCGTCGGCCTGCTGCTCGACGCCTTCGGCTTCACCCTGCTCGCCGCCATGCTGACCGGCATGTACCGCTTCGTTCCCAACACGCCGGTGCGCTGGCGCCACGCGCTGGCCGGCGGGCTGTTCGTCGCGGTCGCGTTCGAGATCGCGAAGAACGTGCTCGCCTGGTACCTGGCGCGCGTGCCGACCTACTCGCTCGTCTACGGCGCGTTCGCCACGGTCCCCATCCTGCTGATCTGGATCTACACCGGCTGGCTGATCGTCCTCTTCGGCGCCGTGATCGCAGCCTACGCGCCGAGCCTGCAGATGCACATGCAGCCGCTCGCCGACGTGCCGGGGGCGCGCTTCAGGCTCGCGGTCGCGCTGCTGCGAGAACTCGTGCGCGCGCGCGAGAAGCCGGCGCGCGGCGCCAGCGCCGAGCAGTTGTCGCGCGCGCTGCGCACCGATCCGCTGCCGGTCGAATCGCTGCTCGAAGCGCTGATCGCAATCGACTGGGTGGGCCGCCTCGACGAGCCCGGCGGCGCGCGCTACGTGCTGCTGTGCGATCCGGCCGCGACGAGCGCGCGCCCGCTGCTGGCGCAGCTGTTGCTCGACCCTGCGAATTCGCTGCAGGGTTTCTGGCAGCGCGCAGGCTTCGACGAGATGACGCTCGCGGAAATCATTGTCGCCGGCTGACCGCGGATTCAGCGCGCCGCGTCGGCGCGCAGCCGCGAATAGAGCAGCGAGTCGTGGTTGTGGCCGTGGTGGAAGACATTGCCGCGCAGCGTGCCTTCCAGGCTGAACCCGCACTTGAGCGCGAGCCGTTTCGAGGCTTCGTTGCCCTGCGCGATCACGACCTGCAGGCGGTTGATCTTGTGGTGGCTGAAAAGATAGTCCACCGCCATCCGCACCGCCTCGGACATCAGCCCCTGCTTGCGTTGCCCGGGATCGAACAGGTGGTAGCCGATCTCGAAGCCGTCCATGTAGTTGACGTCGAAATACACCACCGTGCCGAGCAGCCTGTCGTCGAGATCGGTGACCAGAAAGCGCCCGCGCTTGTCGCCGAGGAAGCCGGTCTCGTCGAACTCCTTGCGAAACGACGGTTCCGAGCGCAGTGGCAGCGAGAGGTACTCGCCTTGCAGCGAAGCGTCGTTGATCAGCAGGTACAGGGCAGGCAGGTCGGCCGCGCGCACCGTGCGCAGCACGCAGCGCTGGCCGCGGATCATGGCCTGCCCTGCCGCGCGGTGCAGGGGCAATCGGGGCTGGCGGGCGGTGGCATACTGGGCTTGCGGCAGGTGGATCGGGTTGCCGGACATCATGCCAGCCGGCGCGGCCCTCGATCGGCCTGCCATGCCCCGCCGCGCGTGGCATCTGCCACGCCGGGCAGCCGCTCGTCGCTCGTTCAATGCCGGGCCAACGCCAGGCTCCTCAGCCGAGCGCGATGCGCAGCGCTGCCAGCACCTGCTCGGGGCACTCCTGCATCAGGTTGTGCCCGCCGGGGACGAGTTGCACCGGCGCGTTCAGCGCTGCGCCGAGCACCTTCGCCGCGCGCGTGGGCGTCATCTGGTCGTCACGGGCGAGGATCAGGTGCGCCGGGCAGCGCACGCGCGCCGCCGCCTCGAGGCCGCCGGCGTAGCGGTGGCAGGCCGCGAAGTCGTTGTGGAAGAGGCCGTCGTTACGCTGGTGGCGCAACACCTGCCGCATCAACTGCGTCGCCGCGCCGCGCAACCACACGCCCGGGCCGGGGTAGGAGGGCTTGGGCGCGAGCGTCGAGTGCGAGAACATCACGGCGCGGTCTATCGCCGCCAGCGGGTTGGCAAGCGCGAGATCGAGCAGCGCCTGCGGCACCGCCATCGGGTAGCAACTGCCGAGCATCGCGAGCCGGGTCACGCGCGCCGGCGCCCGGCCTGCGGCCTCGAGCGCAATCAGCGAGCCCATGCTGTGGCCGACGAGCGCTGCCTGCTGCACGCCGGCGGCGTCGAGCAACGCGAGCGTCCAGTCGGCCATGGCCTCGATGTCGGCGAGCGCCGGACCGGCGCTGCGCATGTGGCCGGGCAGGTCGACCGCGAGCACCGAATGGCCGTGGTTTGCGAACCAGCGCGCGAGCAGCGTCCAGACGCTGTGGTCGTTGAGCCCCCCGTGGATGAAGACGACGCAGGGCAAGGCGGCGTCGAAGGGCTTGCCGCCGGTGTAGGCGTAGGCCTCGCGGCCGTTCACCGCCAGCCTCATGACGCGCGCTCCGCGATCTTCAGCGCCCGCTTCAGGTCGTCGATCAGGTCGTCGGCGTCCTCGAGCCCGATCGACAGCCGGATCGTCCCCGGCGCGATGCCGGCCTGCGCGAGCGCTGCATCGTCCATGCGGAAATGCGTCGTCGATGCAGGGTGGATGACGAGCGACCGGCAGTCGCCGACGTTGGCGAGGTGGCTGAAGAGCTTCAAGGCCTCGATAAAGGCCTTGCCCTGGGCGCGCGTGCCTTTCAGGTCGAAACTGAACACCGCGCCGCAGCCGCGCGGCAGCAGCCTCTGCGCCAGTTCGTGGTCGGGATGCGACTCGAGCTCGGGATAGCCGACCGCTGCGACGAGCGGCTGCGCGACGAGAAACTCGACGACCTTGCGCGTGTTCTCGACGTGACGCGCCATGCGCAGCGGCAGTGTTTCCAGGCCCTGCATCATCAGCCACGCGGTGTGCGGGCTCATGCAGGCACCGAAGTCGCGCAGCCCCTCGCGCCGCGCGCGCAGCAGGAAGGCGCCGTCGGTGCTTTCCTCGGCGAACACCATGCCGTGGAAGCCCGCGTAGGGCTGGTTCAGCTCGGGAAAGCGCGTCGCCTCGCTCCAGTCGAAGGCGCCGCCATCGACGAGCACGCCGCCGACCACCGTGCCGTGGCCGCACAGGAACTTGGTCGCGGAGTGGAAGACGAGGTCGGCGCCGTGCTTGAAGGGCTGCATCAGCCACGGCGTGGTGAAGGTCGAGTCCACGAGCAGTGGCACGCCGGCGTCGTGGGCAATGGCGGCGACGGTCGGGATGTCGAGCACGTCGAGGCCGGGATTGCCGAGCGTCTCGCCGAAGAGCAGTTTCGTCTCCGGGCGGATCGCCGCGCGCCAGCCGGCGATGTCGCCCGGCTTGACGAAGCTCGTCGCGATGCCGAAGCGCGCCAGCGTGTAGTGCAGCAGGTTGTGCGAGCCGCCGTAGAGCGCGCTCGAGCTGACGATGTGCGAACCCGCGCCGGCCAGCGTCGCGATGGCGAGGTGCAGCGCGGCCTGGCCGCTCGCGGTCGCGATCGCGCCGACGCCGCCCTCGAGCGCCGCCATGCGTTCCTCGAACGCGGCATTGGTCGGGTTGCTGATGCGGCTGTACACATGCCCCGAGCGCTCGAGATTGAACAGCGACGCCGCCTGCTCGCTCGACTCGAACACGAACGCCGTCGTCAGGTGGATCGGCAGCGCACGTGCGCCGGTCGCTGGGTCGGGCGCGGCGCCGGCGTGCAGCGCCAGGGTGTCGAATCCGGGGTCGAGGGGGCCTGCCATCGCGTTGCGCCGTTCGGGTGTCTGTGGCGCGGATTGTGTGCTGTGTTGGCTCCGCATCGAATCGAAGAGGGAGGCGCGCATGAAAGTCAGTGACATCCTTCGTGTCAAGGGCGGGACCCTGTTCACCGTCTCGCCCGACCAGCCGCTCGCCGAGGCAGTGCAGACCATGGCCGGCAACGACATCGGCTCGCTCGTGGTCATGAGTCATGGCCAGCTCGTCGGCATCCTGACCTTCCGCGAGGTCATTCTGGCCCTGGTCAAGAACGGCGGCATCATCGGCAAGACGACGGTGCGCTCGGTGATGGACGACAGCCCGCTGACCTGCACCCCCGAGACCGAGATCGACGAGGTGCGGCGCATGATGCTCGGCCGCCATGCACGCTACACGCCGGTCATGAACCAGGGCATGCTGATGGGCGTGATCTCGTTCTTCGACGTCGCCAAGGCCGTCGTCGACGCGCAGGACTTCGAGAACCGGATGTTGAAGGCCTATATCCGTGACTGGCCGGTCGAGGAGCCCGGGGCCGGAGCGGCGGCGGCGCCGAACTGAGCTGCTTCTAGAATCGTCCCTTCCGATCACGGCCCAGGTGGCGTGATCCGCTCTCCGGCGCAGCCATGTCCAGCACCTTCGGCACCCTGTTTCGGGTCACCAACTTCGGCGAGAGCCACGGCCCCGCGATCGGCTGCGTGATCGACGGCTGCCCGCCGGGCATGGCGCTCGCGGAGGCCGACATCCAGCCCGAGCTCGACCGGCGCCGCCCCGGCACCAGCCGCCACGTGACGCAGCGCAACGAACCCGATGCGGTGCAGATCCTCTCCGGCGTCTACGAGGGCGTCACGACGGGCACGCCGATCTGCCTGCTGATCCACAACACCGACCAGCGCAGCAAGGACTACGGCAACCTGCTCGACACCTTCCGCCCCGGCCACGCCGACTACAGCTACTGGCGCAAGTACGGCCTGCGCGACCCGCGCGGCGGCGGGCGTGCGTCGGCGCGCCTGACGGCGCCGATGGTGGGCGCCGGCGCCGTCGCGCGCAAGTGGCTGCGCGAACATCACGGCACCGGCTTTCGCGGCTGCATGACGCATCTGGGCGCGATCGCGATCCCCTTCGAGGGCTGGGAGCATGTGCCCAACAACCCGTTCTTCGCCGCCAACGCGAGCATGATCGCCGAGCTCGAGGCGGCGATGGACGCGCTGCGCAAGGAAGGCGACTCGGTCGGTGCGCGCATCCTCGTCGAGGCGACGAACGTGCCGCCGGGCCTCGGCGAGCCGCTCGCCGACAAGCTCGACGCCGAGATCGCCTACGCGATGATGGGCATCAACGCCGTCAAGGGGGTCGAGATCGGCGCCGGCTTCGGCTGCGTCGCGCAGCGCGGCAGCGTGCACGGCGACGAGCTCACGCCGGCGGGCTTTCGCAGCAACAACGCCGGCGGCGTGCTCGGCGGCATCTCCACCGGGCAGGACATCACGGTCGCGATCGCGATCAAGCCGACGAGCTCGATCCGCGCGCCGCGCGCGTCGATCGACCGCAGCGGCGCGCCGACCGTCGTGCAGACCTTCGGCCGCCACGATCCCTGCGTCGGCATCCGTGCGACGCCGATCGCCGAAGCCATGCTCGCCCTCGTGCTGATGGACCACGCGCTGCGCCAGCGCGCGCAGTGCGGCGACGTGCGTCTCGCGACACCGCCCATCCCGGCGCGCGCGCGGCGCTGAATGCCCGCGCAGGCGCGCGGCGCGCTGGTCGCCTTCGGCGGCGTCTCGTTCTCGTACTTCGCCTACACGGGGCTGTTCGCGACCTACGCGCCGCTGTGGCTGCAACATCTAGGGTTCTCGACGCTGGCGATCGGCTCGCTCGCTTCGATGCAGGCAGCGACGCGCATCGTCAGCCCCTACGCATGGGGCTGGCTCGCCGACCACAGCGGCTCGCGCACGCTGCTCCTGCGCTGGGCGGTCGCGCTCGCGCTCGTGTGCTCGCTCGGCTATTTCGGTCCGCCGTCGTGGCCGTGGATCGTCGCTGTCACCGTCGCGCTCTTCCTCTGCACCGCAGGCGTGATCCCGATCAACGAGGCGGCGCTGGCGCACCTCGTCAGCCGCGACGACACCGGTGCGCTCGACGCTGGGCGCTACGGCCGCGTGCGCGTGTGGGGGTCGGTCGGCTTCATCCTCGCCGTCAGCGGCAGCGGCTTTGTCCTGCAGTGGGCGGGGCTGGTGCGTTTCCCGTGGCTCGTCGTCGCGCTGCTCGCGCTGCTGCTCGGTGCGGCGCTGCTCGTGCCGATGGTGCGCGAGGCGGCGCAGACGCACGAGCGCGCCGCGCCGGCGCTCGCGGTGCTGCGCCAACCGGCGGTGGCGTGGTTCTTTGCCGGCGTCTTCTTCACCGTGCTCGCGCACGTGAGCCTGTACGCCTTCTTCTCGCTCTACCTCGCCGAGCTCGGCTACGGGCCGGGCACGGTCGGGTTGATGTGGGCGCTCTCCGTCGCCGCCGAAGTGCTGTGGTTCTGGTTCCAGGGGCGCAGGGTGCATCGCGTGTCGATGCACGGCTGGCTGGTGCTCGCCGCGCTCGTGTCCATGCTGCGCTTCGCCGCGATGGCCGCATTCGGCAATCTCGCCTGGGTGCCAGTCATCGCGCAGTGTACGCACGCCGTCACCTTCGCCGCGAAGCCCACCGCCTGCATCGGCCTCATCAACCGCCACTTCCCGGGCCGCCTGCGTGGCCGCGGGCAGGCGCTGTACACGGTGCTGGGCTACGGCGCGTCGGGCGTCGTCGGCGGTGTTGCCGGCGGCGCGCTCAGCGAGGCGCTCGGATTCGCCGCCGTGTTCTGGGCCGCAGCGGGCGCGGCCGCCGTCTCGGCGCTGTGCTGCTGGCGCGCGCTGGCCTGCGACGGCCGCGGATGACCCGGCGCTGGCGGGCGCGTCGGCAAGGGCCTATGCTTCGCGGGCGCAGACAAGCGCAGCACCCTATCCCGAGAAGGAGACCGCCATGACGCAACCCAGGATCATCGCCATCGTCGGCGCCACCGGAGCCCAGGGGGGCGGCCTGGCGCGCGCCATCCTCGCCGACGCGGGCGGTGGCTTCAAGGCGCGCGCGCTGACGCGCAAGGTCGACTCCGACAACGCGCGCGCGCTCGCCGCGGCCGGCGCCGAGGTCGTCGCGGCCGACCTGGACGACGAGGCGAGCCTCGTGCGCGCGCTCGACGGCGCGCACGGGGCCTACTTCGTGACCAACTTCTGGGAGCACTTCTCGCCCGACAAGGAACAGGCCCAGGCCGCGGCGCTGGCGCGCGCGGCCAAGGCGGCCGGCGTCGCGCACGCGGTCTGGTCGACGCTCGAGGATTCGCGCAACTTCGTCGCGCTCACGGACGAGCGCATGCCGACGCTGATGGGGCGCTACAAGGTGCCGCACTTCGACGCCAAGGGCGAGTCGGACGACCTCTTCACCGATGCCGGCGTGCCCACGACCTTCCTGCTGACCTCGTTCTACTGGGAGAACCTGATCTTCTTCGGCCTCGGCCCCAGCGCGCCGCCGACGGCGTGCTCGAGTGGGCGATCCCGCTCGGCGCGGGCAGGTTCCCGAGCATTGCGGTCGAGGACATCGGCCGCTGCGCCTACGGCGTCTTCAAGCGCGGCGCCGAGTTGATCGGCCAGCGCGTCGGTATCGCCGGCGAACTGCTGACCGGCGCCGAGATGGCCGCGGCGATGGGCGTGGCCTTCGGCGAGCCGGTGCGCTACCAGGCGCTCGACCCGGCGCTGTTTCGCAGCTTCGGCTTTCCCGGCGCCGAGGACCTCGGGAACATGTTCCAGTTCAATGTCGAGTTCGCGGCCGAGTTCTGCGGCGCGCGCGATCCGGCGCGTGCGCGCGCGCTCAACCCGGCGCTGCAGACCTTCGCCCAGTGGCTGGCGGCGAACAAGGCGCGCATTCCGATCGCTTGAGTCGCCGAAACGCAGCGCCTGTGCGATTGCCCAGAAGAGGCGACTCCGGCTCAGGCTAGCGCCGCGCGACCTCGCAGGCACTGTGTCGCGGCCTGAGTTTGCCCGCGCCGCGCGACAATCGGGGCGGGTGAGTTTCAGGAGCCATGCGATGCCGATCTACGAGTACGCCTGCCAGGATTGCGGGCGCGAATTCGAAACCCTGGTCCGCGGCGGCCAGACGCCGCAGTGCCCGGCCTGCGCCTCGACGGCGCTGGCGAAGAAGCTGTCCGTCTTCGCGACCGCCGAGAGCGGCGCCGGCGCGTCGCCGCTGCCGACCATGCCCGGCCCCTGCGGCAGCTGCGGCCACCCGGACGGGCCGGGGAGTTGCGCGCTGCAGTAGCGTCGCGCCTCGGCCGATCAAGCAAAGATCACGCGGCGCGCGTCGGCGTACCACTCGTCGACGCGCGGCGCGATCGCGCCCTCGATGCGCGCGCGGCGCACCTTCATCGTCGGCGTCAAGAGGCCGTTCTCGATCGACCAGGGCTCGCGCGCGACGACGATCATGCGCAACTGCTCGTAGTCGGCGATGCGGCGGTTCACGGCCTGCAGCAGCTCGCCGAGCTCGCGCTCGACGTCGGCGCGCAGCGCCGGATCGTCCTGGCGCGGGCGGATGTCCTCGGCGAGCACGACGACGGCGTAGGCCGCCGGCTGGCCGACCCCGAGACCAGCGACAGCTCGATCATCGGGTGCGCGTTGAGGAGGTTCTCGATCGGCGCCGGCGCGACGTACTTGCCCTTGGCGGTCTTGAACAGCTCCTTGGTGCGGCCGGTGATCTTGAGCATGCCGTCCGCGCGCCGCTCGCCGCGGTCGCCGGTGCGGAAGAACCCGTCTTCGGTGAACGAGGCCGCCGGTGAGCTCGGGCTGCTTGTAGTAGCCGCTGAACTGGCCCGGCGACTTGATCAGGATCTCGCCTTCCGGGCTCAGCCGCACCTCGACGCCGGCCATCGGCGCACCGACCCAGCCCGGCTCGCTGAAGCGCTCGTTCGAGGTGTGCGACAGCGAGTTGTCCTCGGTCATGCCGTAGCCCTCGAAGAGCTGCAGGCCCAGGCGCCGGTACCACTGGATGACTTCGGGCGGCAGCGGCGCCGAGCCGCTGCCGGCCTGCACCACGGCGTCGAGCCCGAGGCCCTTCAACACCTTCTTCGCGACGATGCGGCCGAGGATCGGGATCGACAACAGCCGGTCGAGCTTGGCCGGCGGCATCTTCGCGAACACGCCCTGCTGGAACTTGACCCACAGGCGCGGCACCGAGATGAACAGCGTCGGCCGCGCGCGGCGCAGATCCTCGAGGAAGGTGTCGAGCGCTTCGGCGAAGTACAGGCGCGTGCCGCCGTCCACCAGCGACGCGGCCTCGACCCACGAGCGCTCGAAGCTGTGCGCCAGCGGCAGGTAGGAACAGCATGCGGCCCTCGACGCCGGCGCCGACGCCTGGCGCGTATCGGCGCTGATGATCTCGGCGGTGCGCGTGATGGCGCCGAAGCTCGACATCACCCCCTTGGGCTGTCCGGTCGAGCCCGAGGTGTAGATCAGCATCGCCAGTTCGTCGGCCGCGCGCTGCGGCCGGCCGGCGAGCGGCGGCTTGCGCGCGACGATCGCCTCCCAGGTGTCGAAATCGGTCTTCGGCGCGAGCGGGAACGCGATGCACGGCAGCCCAGGCGGTACGCCGGCGCGCTGCTGCTCCCAGCTGTCGAGCTTGCCGACGAAGAGCAGGCTCGCCTCGCTGTGGCCGAGCACGTAGCCGATCGTCTCGGCGGTCTCGGTCGGGAAGATCGCGACCGTGGTGTAGCCCGCCATCCAGATGGCGAGCTCGGCCATGATGAAGTGGGCGCAGTTTTTCGACAGGATGGCGATGCGCGCGCCGCGCGGGAATCCCTGCGCCTGCAGGTGCGCCGCCATGCGCCGCGCCTCGCCGACGACCTGGCCCCAGGTGTAGTCGACGACCTTGCCGCCGCCGACGGGCTGCGTCAGGTAGATGCGCTCGGGATGGCCCGCCTCGTGGTCGAGAACGTGGTCGAGGATGAGCTTGGTGTCGGCGTTCATGGGCGATTCGGTGTCGGGCGGAAGAGGAGTGGCAGGCTAAGGCCTCGCGATCCACGGCGCCACTGGTGAAATCCTTCTGTTGGAATCCTTCAGCCCGCGTCGGCTCCCTAGAATCGAGAGGAGAGGTCCGCGCCATGCCCAAGATCCTGTGGGTTGCGTTGCCGTTGCTCATGGCTGTGGCCTGGCTGTCGTGGCGGGTGCTGTGCCGGCGCCCGCCGTCGCGGGTTGGCCCTGAACGCCGCGACGAGCGTGCTGCTGCTGCTGTACGTGGGCAGCACGGCGGGCGGCATCTTCTGGGTCGCCAACCAGCAACTGCCGGTGTTCGACTGGCACTACCTGTTCGGCTACACCACGCTGCTGCTGCTCGCGCTGCATCTCGCGTTCAACTGGCGTGTCGTGTGGCGCTTCCTGGTGCGGCGGGCTGCGCCGGATGCCAGCGTTGGCGCGGCAATGCATCCGCGGCGCCGGCGCGCGCTCGCGCTGTTCGGCGCGCTGGCCGCCGTCGGCGCGGCGTATTGGGCCGGCTGGCGCAGCGGGCAGGGCCAGGCGCAAGCCGGCGGCGACATCGGCGACACCGGATCCGCGACCCTGGCGCGGCGATGGCGATGGTCGAGCGCTTCCATGCCCAGTCGTCGAACTCGCGCCGCGGCGTACTGCAGCGCGCGGGCGTCGATTGGGGCGACGCGCCGGACGCCGTTCAAGCCTGCCCTGGGGCGGCGCGGATCGCGCTGCCCGGAGCTGCCAGCTGCCCGGCGCAGGCGTTTCGATCTGGCGGCGCTGGCCAACGTCCTGCGCCACACGGCCGGCATCACGCCGTGCGCGCGAACCGTTCCGCTTGCGCGCGTCGCCGTCGTCGGGGGCGCTGTTCGCGGCCGAGCTCCACGTCGCCGCGGTGCGCGCTGCCCGGCTTGCCCGCCGGGGTGTGGCACTACGACGCGCTGGCCGATGCGCTTGGAGCGTCTCGAGGGCGGCGCCTGCCGCCGCGCAGGTCGCGATGGCGGCCGACGAGACGGCGCTCAGAGGCAGCCGCGATCGTCGTCGCGACCGCGGTCTTCCGGCGCAGCGGCCACAAGTACCGCGACCGCACCTATCGCTACCTGCTCGCCGACCTCGGCCATGCGATCGGAAACCTGCGCGTCGCGGCGCGCGAGGTCGAGGCGCGATGCACCGCTTCGCAATGCGCTTCGACGAGGCGCGATGTGCCGCGGCGCTCGGACTCGACGAGGCTGAAGAGGGCGTGCTTGCCTGGCCCGCGCTGGTCCCGCGGCCAAGTCCTGCCGCGCCAGTGGCGCCGCGCGCGCCGGCGAGGCCGCCAGTCGCCTGCGCCACCGCAGCGCGCTGCGCCGCGAAAGGTCGCCGCTCGGCATCACCGGCGCGATGCACGCCGCGACCTCGCTCGCGGCGCCGCGGATGGCGCCGCAGACGCCGCGCCCGCGCACCCGCAGCCACTGGCGCGATCACCCTGCCGCGCGCGCCTCCGGTGCAGGCCGACGGGCTGCGCGTGATCTGGGCGCCGGCGCTCGGTGCGCCGCTTCTCGGACCGGGCGCTCGAACTCGACGGGCTTCCGGCGGTGCTCGGCGCTTTGATGGCGCGCGGGCTTCGTTGTCGGAGGCGCTGCGTGCGTCGCCGTCGTCAACGCCGTAGCGGGCCTCGCGCCGGGTGCCTATCGCTACGACGCGCGGCGCCACGCCTCGAGCCGCGCCGCGTCGGCCCGACTTGCGTGCGGCAGCGCGCGCCGCCGCGCTGGATCAGGACGTGATCGGCGACGCGCAAGCGGTGTTCGTGCTCGGCGTCGATCGCGAAGCGCTGCAGGCCGACCCGGCGGGCGCGTTGCGCGGCTATCGGCACGCGCTGCTGCAGGCAGGCTGCATCGGCGAGCGCCATCTACCTCGCCGCGGGCGCGCGGGCTCGCGGCCTGCGCGGTCGGTGCGTTCTACGACGCCGAAGCGGCGGCGCTCGTCGGCGCCGACCCGGCGCGCGAATGGGTGCTGCACCTGGTCGCGCTCGGCGTGCCAGCCTGGCCGGCCCTGGCCGGGCGCCTGCAGGTTTTGCACCGCGCGGGGGCGCTGGCATCATGGGCGCCCGCGCAGCGCCAAGGAGCACCCATGCAGACCACCCGCCTCGGCCGCACCGGCCTCGTCGTCTCGCGCCTGTGCCTGGGCATGATGACCTACGGCACGCCGAAGTGGCGGCCCTGGGTACTCGACGAAGGCGAGCTGCCCGCTCGTCAGGCACGCGGTCGAGCGGGGCTCAACTTCTTCGACAGCGCCGACATGTACTCGGCCGGCGAGGCGAGGTGCTCACCGGCCGCTTGTGCGCGTTCTGCCAGCGCGGATCGTCGTCGCGACCATGTTCTACCCGGTGGGCCTGGCTTGGGCAGCAGGCTGGCGCCGGCGGTAATGCGCACGAGCCGCGTCCCAACACGAGCGGTCTGTCGAGAAACGCATCCTGCACGCCGTGGACGCGAGCCTGCAGCGGCTCGGCATGGACTACATCGACCTCTACCAGATCCACCGCTGGGCAGCCACGCCGATCAGGAGACGATGGAGGCGCTGCACGAACGTCGTCAAGGCCGGCAAGGTGCTACCTCGGCGCGAGCTCGAGGGGGCCTGGCAGTTCGCGAAGGCGCAGGAAGTCGCGCGCCGCCTGGCTGGACGCCGTTCGCGAGCATGCAGAACCACTACAACCTCGCCTACCGCGAGGAGGAGCGCGAGATGATCCCGCTGTGCCGCGACCAGGGCGTGGCGCTGATCCCCTGGAGCCCGCTCGCGCGCGGCTTTCTCGCCGGCAACCGCAAGGCCGACGACCTTCAGGCCGGCGCGACCGCGCGCGCGAGCACCGACGACATCGCGCAACGGCTCTACTACCGCGCGAGCGACTTCCAGACCGTGGAGCGCCTCTCGGCGCTGGCGCAGGCCAGGGGTGAGCAACGCGACGCCCGCCTACGCCTTGGTTGCCGCACGGGCGTCACGGCGCCCATCTTCGGTGCGAGCAAGCCCGAGCAGATCGACCAGGCGGTGGCGGCGGTGTCGACGACGCTACGGCCGACGAGATCGCGCAGCTTGAGCAGGCTACGACGCATCCGGTGCTCGGGAACACTTACCGGCCTGCGACTGATCGCGTACGATCCGGCTCTGCATGCGGCGAGGAGCGCGGCGCCGCCCTTGCGACCGGGCGTGCGGCGTCTGCCGAGCGCCGGGCCGCCCTGCTGACCGCGCCTTGAGCCGCGAACGCAGTGAGCCTGGGGTCGTCATCAACCCTCCCGGCGTCGCGCGCAGCACTTCCTCGACCGTGGTCAGCCCTTCGGCGACCTTCATCGCGCCGGCCATGCGCAGCGGGCGCAGGCCGTCGGCAAGGCTTTGCGTGCGCAGCTTCGCGGCGTCGGGGCTCGGATGGATCGCGGCGCGCGCGGCCTCGGTCACGGTGAGCAGTTCGTAGAGCCCGGCGCGGCCGCGGTAACCCGTCATGCGGCACCCAGGCAGCCCACCGGCTTGCAGGCGCGCACCTCGCCGGTCAGGCGCCACGGCTTGATCACCGTCTGCAAGGTTTCGCGCGTCGTGTCCGGATCGGGCGCCTTGGCACGCTGGCACAGCGTGCGCACGAGAGCCGGAGCGCCGACGACGGTCGCGCCGATTCCGGTAGGGCGGGCACGCCCAGGTCGTGACGAGGCGCGGGATCGCCGACGCTGCGTCGTTGGTGTGCAGCGTGCCGGAAGACGAGGTGGCGCGGTGAGCGCGGCCTGATCGCCATCTCGGCCGTCTCGAGGTCGCGGATCTCGCCGACCATGATGATGTCGGGGTCCTGGCGCATCAGCGCAGGCCTTCGGCAAACCCGGGCTGAGCTGGTCCGCCCGCGTCTGGTTGAACGCGGGTTGATCATCTCGATCGGGTCCTCGATCGTGCAGACGTTGACTTCGTCGGTCGCGAGGCGCTTCAGGGTCGCGTAGAGCGTCGTCGTCTTGCCCGATCCGGTCGGCCCGGTGACGAGGATGATGCCGTGCGTGTGTGCGGTGAGCGCCTCCCAGCGCGGCGTGTCGTGCGCGCCGAAGCCGAGCGCGTCGACGTTCTTGCCGGCCGTGTCGGGGTCGAAGATGCGCATCACCATCTTCTCGCCGAAGGCGGTGGGAAGCGTCGACAGGCGCATCTCGACCTCGTCGCCGCGCGGTTGCGGTCTTGATGCGCCCGTCCTGCGGGCGCCGCTTCTCGACCACGTCCATGCGGACCGAGGGTTTGATGCGCGCCGTCACGGTTCATCACGCCCGGCGGCAGCTGGTAGACGGTGTGCATCACGCCGTCGATGCGGAAGCGGATCGCGCCCAGCCGCGCCGCGGGGCTCGAGGTGGATGTCGCTCGCGCGCTGGTCGAAGCGTACTGCCACGCCAGCCGACGACCCGCACCACGCCCTGGTCGTTGGCGTCCAGCGGCGGTTGCCGGCCGAGCTCGACGAGTTGCCCGAAGCCGCGGTGGGTCGCCGTCTCGCCGCTGATCGCCGCGCGCACCGAGCGCGAGAGTGGGAGAACCCGGTCGCTGCAGCTCGGCCAGGTGGCAACGACCAGGCGCACTTCTTGCGCGTGTGGCCCTCGATCTCGGCCACCCAGCCGATGTCGAAGGGCTCGCAGGTCGCGATCGTGACCTCGTGCGTGCCGACCTGGATCGGCAGCGCGTGGCGGCGCTCGGCGTAGTTGATCGACATCACGTCGGCGACGCGGCCGACGTCGACCTTGAGCGGATCGATGCGCAGATAGGGCAGGCCGCAGCGCGCGGCGAGCCACTGCGTCAGCGCCTCGGCGTCGAGCGCAGCGCCGTCGCTTTCGCGCACCAGTCCCGCGCTCGCGAGGCGCACCAGCGGATGCTGGCGGCTGTCGCCGGAGCTGAAGCGCTGCGCGGTGCGGGTCGCATCCTCGGCGCCGATCAGCCTGTCCTCGCGCAGCCATTGCAGCAGCGCGCGCCAGGTCAGCGGCCCGGTGGCGGGTTTGGCGGCGGCGTGGGCCTTGGTGGTCATGGTTGTGGTGCGATCGGGGCGCGGCTTGCGCGCCGTCTGCGGCCTGCAGCTTCAGCAGGCCGGGCCCTGGATGTTATCGGCAGCCGCGCCCGCCACTTCACTGCGCCTGGGCGTCACAGCCGCGGCTCGTCCACGCCACCGGCCCGGATCAGGCGCATCAGCGTCAGCGGCCCCGCGATGCCGTCGGGCGTGAGGCCTTGCGCGGCCTGGAAGGCGAGCAATCGCTGCTGCGGCGAGGCCGCCGCCGCCCCCCGCCCGGCCGGCGAGCTGGAGCGGCGCGAGCCAGGCCGCATCGGTGCCCGAGGCGCCGTCGCACCAGCCCGGCGGCGTTCGCCACAGGGTCGTGAACTCACCGCGCCAGGCCGGCGCCAGATCGGCGATCGCGAGCTCGCGTTGCGCGCCGGCCTCAGCGAGCGTGGCCACGTCGCTGCGCAGCGCGACTAGCACGGCGTAGGCCGGGCGGCCCCGGGCGTCGACGAGGTGCAGCACGGCAGGCCGGTCGAGCTGACGCAGGGTTGCCATGCCGCCGCGCGCGCGGTAGCAGGCCAGGCCCTGCTGCGGCGCTGCGGCGCAGAGGTCCGAGGCAGCCGCTGGGTCCCAGCCCCAGCGGTGCGCGAGTGCGTGCAGCGCATCGTCCGCGTCCGTGGTCGACGGGACAATCGCCTCGATGCCGCCGGGACCTGCCGCCCGCTGCGCTCCGGGGCGCGAGGGTGTGGCGCTGGCGGACGCAGCGCTTGCCAACGCTGCCGGGTCTGCGGGCGCCGCCGGCGACACCGCGGGCGCGCCGCCCATGCGCGGCAGCAGCCAACTTCCGGCGGCGAACACGATGCCGGCGCCGACGGCGAGAGCGAACATGCCCATTCGGGCCGCCGTTCTCGCCGTGGCCGCCCCCGCCGGCGTGGCTCGCGCCGGCGGGGCGCATCACCGAAGGTCTGCGCCGCCGCGCGTGCGACGATGTCGCTCCCGACGCGGCGCGTGCCGTCGCGCTCGGCGATCGCCAGCGCGCGGTCGCAGAGCGCGTTGATACGCCGCGGGATGCCGCGGCTCGCGCGGTGGACGAGCGCGAGCGCCTCGCCGTCGAATGGTATCGACCCGGTCATGCCGGCCACGCGCAGGCGATGCGCGATGTAGGCCGCAGACTCGCGCTCGGACAGCGCTTCGAGGTGGTATCGCGCGACGATGCGCTGCGCCAGCGGTTCGAGCTCGGGCCGCTCGAGCAGTTGCCGCATCTCGGGCTGGGCGATCAGCATCACCTGCAGCAGGCGGCCGCTCACGTCGAGGTTGGTCAACAGGCGCAGCTGCTCGAGCACCTCGGGCGCGAGCGCCTGGGCTTCGTCGATCACGATCAGCAGCCGCCGGCCGCGCGCCGGCAAGCAGCAGGTGGCCGTGCAGTGCGTCGATCAGGTCGACGCCGGTCTCGCCGGCCGGCAGCTCGATTTGCAGGTCCTCGAAAACGCGGCGCAGCAGCGCGTCGACGCCGAGCTTGGGGTTGAAGACGTTGGCGACGTCGACGTTGGACGGCAGACCCTCGAGAAAGCGCCGCCAGACGGTCGTCTTGCCGGCGCCGACCGCGCCCGTCAGCAGCACGAAGCTCGCGCCGCGCGCCGGGCCGTAGGAGAGCAGGGCGAGCGCCTCGCGGTGACGCTCGCCGAGGAACAGGAACTGCGGATCGGGCGCAATCGAGAACGGTTCGCGCTGCAGGCCGAAGAAGGTTTCGTACATCTCGATCCCGCGCTGCCTGCGCTCAGCGGCCCGGCGCCGCCACCGGCACGCGAATCATGCGCAACCACTTGCGCGCTGGCAATCCGAACCGGGCCTCGATGTTATCGGCACGCGCGGCCAGCTCTTCATGGCCGGGCAACGCGACGCAGCGCGCGTCGCGATGACGACCGTGTTGCCCTCGCGCGTGGGGCGCAGGTTCCAGACACGGTCGGCGCCGAACGCTGCCGCGATGCGCGCGACGCTCGCCGCAAAGCTCGCCGCGCGGCCGAACAGGTTGACGCTCATCGTGCCTTCGCCCTCGACCAGCAGCGCGCGGCAGGCGCGGTAGAAGGCCTCGTCGTCGAGCACCGGCGCCGCGGCATCGTGGTCGTAGAGGTCGACCTGCAGCGCGTGCACCGTCTGCGCGCGCTGCGGGTCGGCGATCCATTGCGCGGCATCGGCGGCGATGACAGTCAGGCGCGCGCCGTCGGCCGGGAGGCGGAACCACTGCCTGCAGGCAGCGATCACCGACAGGTTGATCTCGACCGCCGTCGTGCGCTCCATGCGCAGCCGTTGGTGGCAAAAGCGCGTCAGCGTCGCCGCTCCGAGGCCGAGCTGTACCGCATGGCCGCGCGCGAGATCTGCCGCGGGCCGCCACAGCATCCAGGCCAGCATGCGCTGCACGTACTCGAGCTCGACCGCCTGCGGCCTGGCGATGCGCATCGCACCCTGGACCCAGGGCGTGCCCAGGTGCAGGTAGCGCACGCCCTCGTGTTCCGAGATCGTCGCCGGCTCGCAGTCGGGGGGCGGTGTGTGGGCCATCAGCGGGCCGCCCGGGGCTGCCTGGGCAGGCCCTCGCGCAGCAGCGCGACGCTCTGGCGCTTCTGCCAGCGCCGTATCCACGCCGCCTGCGCCGGCGGCACGCGCGCGGCGAGCGTGAGCGCCGAGTCGATCTGCACGTAGAACATGCGCGCCAGCGCGAGCAGCCGGTCGTCGTCGCCCTGCGCACCGTACCAGCGCAGCACCGCGGACCAGAAAGCGGTCGTCACGCCCTCGTGCGCGCTTTCGAGGTCGATCAGCACCGGCACGATGCTCATCGGCCCGGCGAGGTGGCGCCAGTTCCAGTCGTTGTCGGGCATGCCCTCGAGCTCGGCGAGAATCTTGCGCAGCGAGACCACGAGCGGCTGCCCGGCCCGGATCAAGGCCTGATGGCGCGCGTAGACCGCCTGCACGTCCTGCACCCAGCGTTCGGCGAGGGTGTAGAGGATCGCCTCCTTGCCCGAGAAGTACTGGTACAGCGACGCGATGTCGACGCCGGCTGCGCGCGCGATATGGTTGGTCGTCAGGCGCTGCAGGCCGTCGCGCTCGAGCAGCGTGCGCGTGGCCTGCAGGATGCGCGCCACGCGCTCGCGCGAACGTGCCTGGCGCGGGAGCTTGCGGTAGAAGGTCTCGGTGGGAGCGGCGGCGGGCATCGGCGCCGTATTGTCAACGGTGCGTGGTCGGTGCTCTCGGCGTGTGCGTTGCATGGGCTGCCTGCGCGATCTGGGCACAGAAGTCGTGGTTGCGCCGGGTCGCCCTGCTGCGGCCGTTGGCAGCGAGCGCGCTCACGCTGCGCAGGCTGGTTGCGGGAGCGGCCAGCACGGCAGGCGCGTCGTAGACCACCTCGCCGTCGAGCACCGTCATCTGCACCGAGGCATAGAGCAGGTCCTCGGGCGCGATCGTCTCGAGATCCAGGTCGATCACTGCGAAGTCGGCGATCTTGCCGACCTCGATCGAACCGTGCTTGGCCTCCATCCGGGTCGCGTAGGCCGCGTTGATCGTGTAGGCGGCGAGCATGTCGTCCAGCGTCACCGCTTCGCCGGCGTTGAGCACCTGGCCGTACAGCGGATCGTCGGGGATCGGATTGGTGCGCGTGATGCCCATGAAGGCGGCGGCGAGCGGCGTGTTGGGCATCGGGTCCCAGGGGAACACGTCCACCGGCCAGTCGCTGCCGCCGGCCAGCAGCGCGCCCGCGCGCACCAAGCTGCCCGCCGGATACATCAGCCTGTGGCGCGCGGGCTGCAGGTAGGGCTGCACGGCGTCGATCGTGTAGACGTCGGGCAGGGCCCAGAAGAGCTGCATGTTGGCGATCACGCCGAGCTCGGCAAAGCGTGCGAAGTCGGCCGGATCGACGACCTGCAGGTGCGAGATCTGGTGCCGGTTGTCGGTCTCGCCGTTCTGCTCGCGCGCGGCCTGGTGCGCGTCGAGCACGGCACGCGTGGTGAAGTCGCCGATCGAGTGCGTGTGCACCGTGAAGCCTTCGGCGTCCAGCCGCGCGACGTAGGCGTTCAGGATGTCCTGCTCGAAGTAGCGCTCGCCGTAGTTCGCGGTCTCGTTGCCCTTGCCGTCCAGGTAGGGGGTGATCATCGCCGCGGTCTGCGTCGGGTACTCGATCACGCCGTCGGAGAACAGCTTGACCGCGTTGGCGCGGATCAACGGGTGATTCGCGAAGCGAGCGCGCAGGTCGATCAGGCGCTCGTATTCGGCCTCGTCGTCGACGATCTCCGAGGCGAGCGTCGCGCGCACGCGCATCTTGAGCTTGCCGGCATCGGCAAGTGCCGCGTAGACCTCCATCTCCGCTTCCGACGCCCACGCGTCCTGCACCGTCGTGATGCCGCGCGCGCGTGCGAGGTCCAGCGCCTGCTGCGTCAGCGCCATCTTCTCGGCAAGCGACAGCGGCGGAACGACGGCCGCGACCAGCCCCTGCGCCGCATCCTTCAGGAAGCCGGTCGGCTCGCCGTTCGCGTCGCGCTCGATCTGGCCGCCGTCGGGGTCGGGCGTCGCCTTGGTGATGCCGGCGAGCTGCAGCGCCTTGTGGTTGACCCACGCCGTGTGGCCGTCGATGCCGCTCATCAGGATCGGCCGCGTGGTGCTGATCGTGTCGAGGTCGTCGGCGGTGGCGACGAAGTTGGCCGGGTTGACGTTCACGACCTGGATCCACTTGTCGGGCGCCGGGTTCGTCTCGGCGTCCACGCAGGCCTGGATGCGCGGCAGGATCTCTTCGATCGTCAGCGTCTCGCCGTCCATGCTGCACTGGCCCAGGCGCTCGGCGCCGAGCACCGGGTGGATGTGGGCGTCGATGAAGCCCGGCAGCAAGGTGCGCCCGGCGAGCTCGACGACCTTGGTGTCGGGACCGATGTAGGACGCGACCGCCGCGTCGTTGCCGACCGCGACGATGCGGTTGCCATAGACGGCTACGGCGGTCGCGACGCTGCGGTCGGCGTCCATCGTCAGCACCTTGCCGCCGCGCAGCACCAGCGTCGCCGGGCTCGACGCAACGCCGTCGCCGCAGCTCACGAGCCCGGCCAGCGTGGCTGCGCTCGCAATGGCGGCGAGCCAGCCGAGGATCGATCGTCTTGTGTTTGCGCTCATTTCAACTCCAAAATGTCAGTAAATATTGACAAACAGATTGTCTACGCGAAAGATCGCGATGCGGCTGGGGGAAAACCCGAGAGGGCCGGCCTGTCGCAACTGGAGCGATCCGAATGCCGGCAACGCGCCCGTGACCGCAGGTGATGTGACTGCCGTCCCCCGGCAATGGCGCGGATGGTTACCGCTTGATGGCGAGCCCATGTGCCGCGAACACAGCTCGCCACGCCTCGACCTTGCGCTCGAACGACCAGCTCGCGTTGGCCGGGCTCGTCGACGGCAGGCGGTGCACCGGCACGCCGAGCGCGGCGGTGATGCGCATCGCGCGTGCCGACTCGCCGCCGTTGTGCGCGATCGCCTCGAGCAGCGGCGCGCGCCGCAGGATCCGGGCGAGATCGTTGCGCTCGGGTTCCTCGATCGCGCTGTCGAGACTGCCTTCGCGGCGGCAGCTCGCATAGACGTCCCAAAGCCCGAGGCCGCGCTCGCGCAGTGCAGCCAGCCGCTGCCGATAGGGCATCGCGACGAGGTCGATGCCCCACAGCACCGCGAGCAGCGGCCAGAACTGGTTGCGCGGGTGCGCGTAGTACTGCCGCGCCGCGAGCGACGCCGCGCCGGGAAAGCTGCCCAGCACGACGAGCCGCGTGTGCGGCGACAGCACTGGCGGCAGGCCGATGAGGCGCGCCGCGCTCACCGTCCGAACGCACCCGCGAGCCGCGGCAGCGCAGCCTCGGCATTGGCGCTCGTGATCGCCGCCGTCTCGGCCAGCGTCCAGCCGCGCAGGCCTGCGAGCACGGCAGCGATGCGCGGCAGCTCGGCCGGCTCGTTGCGCGCCGGGGGCTCGCCCTGAGCCCTCTTCTCGGCGCTGCGGTACAGCCATTGCGGCGGGATGTCGGGCGCGTCGGTCTCGAGCACGATCGCATCGGCCGGCAGCGTCTGCGCGAGGCGCCGGATCTGCAGCGCGCGCTCGAAAGTCAGCGCGCCGCCGAAGCCGAGCTTGAACCCGAGGCCGACGAAGGCCAGCGCCTGCTGCTCGCTGCCGTTGAAGGCATGCGCGATGCCGCCCGCCACCGGCGCGCGGCGCAGGTGCTTGAGCAGATCGTCGGCCGAGCGCCGCACGTGCAGGATCACCGGCAGATCGAACTCACGCGCCAGGGCGAGTTGCGCGGCGTAGAAGCGCGCCTGGCGCCCGCGATCGAGGCCGGGAACGAAGTGGTCGAGCCCGATCTCCCCCACCGCGACGAGCCGCGAGTCGTCGCGCAGCGCCGCAAGCGCGTCGCGCAGGCGCTCGAGGTCGGCCTCGGCGGCGTTATCGACAAACAGCGGATGGATGCCGAGCGCATAGCCGAATCGCTGGGTGCGGGCGAGGTCGCGCACCGCGTCGAAATTGGCGACCTCCACCGCAGGCAGCACGAGCCGCGTCACGCCTGCCGCCGCGGCGCGCGCGATCACCGCGGCGCGGTCGGTGTCGAATTCCGGTGCGTCGAGGTGGCAGTGGGTGTCGATCCAGTCCATTGCCAGGCGTCCGACGCTGCTGTCGCTAACCTGCCTTGCCGCTCTCGGGAGCTCGTCCTTCCACGCGATGGCGCAAGGCAAGGGCCTCGCCCAGCAGAGCCGGCACATGCGTGTTGGCCACTTCCCAGATGATCTCGGGGTCGAGCGCGAAGTAGCGATGCGCGATCAGGTCACGAAGCCGCGCTGGTGCCGAGCGATGCGGTTCGGACAATGAGGCCGTGGCGTCGTTGGGCAGGTTCTTTACCGACTCGCCGATGACCTGAAGGTTGAACAGCACCGCGTCGAACACGGCCTCGTCGGCGACGAACTGTTCGAGGCCACGCTTCGAAGTCAGGCGGCCTATCTTCTCCGCACTGGCGATCATGTCGTCCAGGTACAGGAGCCAGCTACGCGACATGGATCAGATCCAGCTCGACTTGCTGCCGCGCGCGCGGTTTGAGGCCCCTGCTGGTCACCAGGTCGACTGGCTTGTCGAGCAGACGCTCGAGGTAATCCTTGAGCCCGAAGTAGCTGTCGTAGGTAGCCGGGCCGTCGAACTCCACCAGCACATCGACATCGCTGTCGGGTCCCATTTCATCCCGGGCCGCAGAGCCGAACAGCCCCAGTTGCCGAGCGCCGAATCGCACGGCCATCTCGTGGCGACGCTCGTGCAGCAGGTCCAGGATGGAAGATCGATTCATTGCGATGATCTGCGATTGGGCAAGCCGGCCGCCTGCCTTTCCGACTTGATATTCTGAGGCATTGGCGCAGGTGCGTTGCCGCCGTTGCAGCCCGTTCTCAGTCCGGCCCGACCGGCACGCCCAACTGCAGCCTCGGCAACCGGTGGCAGCGCGTCAAGGCGAGCGCGGGGGTTTCGGTTCAGGGTGCTCGTCGCCGCGCGCTGGACAGGGGTGCGTGCCCGAGCCTATTCTTGCGGCTGTCAGGGAGAACGCATGACGCACGAGGACAAGCGCCTGCAGCGACTGCAATTGCTCGACGACCACATCGGCCGCGCGCTGCGCGCGAGCGAGGCGAGGGGCGAACTCGAAGCCGCGCCGAGCTGGGGCAAGCCGCTCGACTTCGGCGACGGCTACGAACAGACCCCGCCCGAACTGCGCATGGGCTTCAAGATCCTGAAGGACGCCGGCATCGTTCCGCCCGAGGTCGAGATGTTGCGGGCGCTCGCAGGCTTGCGCAGCGAACTCAAGGCTGCCGTCGGCGACGCGGTACGCGAGCGCAGCCTGCGCGGGCGCATCGCGGCAATGCAATTGGCGATCGATCTGCGCCGCGACGCGTTGCGGCGCGAGAACCGGCGTGCGCGGGATCGCTTGTAGGCTGCGCAGGCCAGGGCCGAGGCCGACGGACGGGCGACACCGTTCATGCTCAAGGCTCTCCGGCCCTGGGCATGAACGCCGCAGAGCGCGCGCCAACTTGATCCCGCTCCACCGGCTTCGCAGCCCCGAGCCAACGTGAGCAGGTCAGACCAGCTCGCTGACCCAAAGTCGCAACTGGCCAGGTGGTGGAAACTGTCTCGGAATGGCCCGCAGCGAGAAGGGCAGTTCTCCCGCTGCGTCGATCGGCAGGTCCATGATGCCCCGGTCCCTGCTCATCTCGATAGCGAGCTTCAGGTAGCGGCGAAGCAGCAACAGCGCCGGAAACTGCCCGCGATCAGCGAGAAAGAACCTTCAATCCCGCCCCACCAGCACCCCGCGCCTGAGCCGCAGGATGCGGTCGCAGCGCGCGGCAAGCCCTTCGTCGTGCGTCACGAGAACGAAGGCCGTGCCGTGCTCGCGCGCGAGCTCGAGCATGGTCGCGAACACGCCGTCGGCAGTTTCGCGGTCGAGGTTGCCGGTCGGCTCGTCGGCGAGCACGCAGGCCGGCCGCGCGACGAGCGCGCGCGCGATCGCAACCCGCTGGCGCTCTCCGCCCGAGAGCTGCGACGGCCGGTGTGCGACGCGATCGGCAAGGCCCACCTGCGCCAGCACCGCAGCCGCCTGTGCGCGCGCTGCGCTGCCCGTCAGGCGCCGGATGCGCAGCGGCATCGCGACGTTGTCCTGCGCGCTGAACTCGGGCAGCAGGTGGTGGAACTGGTAGACGAAGCCGAGGTGGCGGTTGCGCCACTCGCCCTGCTCGGCGGCGCTCATGCCTGCGAAGTCGCGCCCCATCAGCTCGACGCTGCCGCCGCTCGGTGCCTCCAGGCCGCCGAGCAGGTGCAGCAGCGTGCTCTTGCCCGATCCCGACGCGCCGACGACGGCGAGCGTCTCGCCGGCGCGAACATGCAAATCGACGCCGCGCAGCACGTGCACGTCGAGTGCGCTGTCGCGAAAGCGCTTGTCGAGCGCGGCGCACTGCAGCACGGTCTCGCGTGCGGTCTCGGTCGGCGCCGGGCTGCCCCAAGCCGACCGAGCTCCCCCCTGAGGGGGCGACGCCGCAGGCGTCTTGAGGGCTTCATCACTCATACCTGAGCGCCTCGGCCGGCTGCACCCGGCTCGCACGCCAGCTCGGGTAGAGCGTGGCGAGGAAGGCGAGCACGAGCGAGATCGCGACGATGGGCACGATGTCGGCGCTCTGCGGGTCGCTCGGCATGCGGCTGATCAGGTAGACGCTCGCGGGCAGGAAGCTCACCTGCAGCGCGCGCTCGATCGCGGGCACGATGACGTCGATGTTGACCGCGACCGCAAGGCCGAGCGCGACGCCGGCCAAGGTGCCGATCACGCCCGCGAGCGCGCCCTGGACCATGAAGATCGCCATCACCGAGCGCGGGCTGGCGCCCAGCGTGCGCAGGATCGCGATGTCGGCGCGCTTGTCGGTGACGGTCATCACGAGCGTCGAGACGAGGTTGAAAGCGGCCACGGCGACGATCAGCGTCAGGATGATGAACATCAGGCGCTTTTCGAGCTGCACCGCGTCGAACCAGTTGCGGTTGGTGCGCGTCCAGTCGGTCACGATCACGCTGCTGCCGAGCTCGCGCGCGAGCTGGCGCGCCACGGCGTTGGCCTGGTGCAGGTCCGCAAGGCGCAGTTGCACCCCGCTCGGCCCCTCGACGCGGAACAGCCGCGCCGCATCGTCGACATGGATCAGCGCGAGCGCGCTGTCGTACTCGTAGTGCCCGGTGTCGAAGATGCCGACCAGCGTGAACTGCTTCAGGCGCGGCACGACGCCGGCCGGCGTGAGCTGGCCGCCGGGGGCGACGATCGTCACCTTGTCGCCGACGCGCGCACCGAGCGCGCGCGCGAGCTCGGTGCCGACGGCGATGTTCCAGCCTCCGGCGGTGAGCTGCCCGAGCGCGCTGCCCGCGAGCTTGGCCGCGAGCTCGGTCACGCTCGCCTCGTCGGCGGGCGAGATGCCGCGCACGAGCGTGCCGCGCATGTCTTCGCCGCGCGCGATCAGCGCCTGCGCGGCGACGAAGGGCGCCGCACCGATGACCTGCGGATCACGCCGCGCCTGCGCCGCGGTCGCCTGCCAGTCGGGCAACGCGGCGCCGTCGGCGGCGTAGATCTCGACATGCGCGACGACGCTCAGCATGCGGTCGCGCACCTCCTTCTGGAAGCCGTTCATCACCGACAGCACGATGATCAGCGCCGCCACGCCAAGCGCGATGCCGAGCATCGACACGCCCGAGATGAACGAGATGAAGCCGTTGCGCCGCCCGCTGCGCCCCGATCGCGTGTAGCGCCAGCCGACCTGGAGTTCGTAGGGGAGGTTCATGATGGGGTCGGCGCGATGCTAACCGAGGGCCCCGCGGCCGGCACCGCGTGCGGCGCCGCAGCGGGAAACCCCGGGGCCCCGCGCCGCGCCGGCGGTGCCACGATGCGCGTCCGGGAGCGCGCGGCGCGCGCATCGAATGATCGGAGGAGAACCAAGCATGAGGACGCTGCTCGTTGCGCTCGTTGCGCTCGGTGCATCGCTGGCCGCGGCAGGCGCGCTCGCGCTGCCGCAGCTCGGCTACTACAAGGCGCGCTATTCGCCCGAGAAGGTCTACGGCTGCATGCAGGTGACGAGCAACACCAAGCAGGTCGTTGTCGAAGGCAAGAAGGTCACCTACTTCGAGGTCGTCGGCATACAGGGTGACACCGTCTTCGCCTGCGTCCCGCAGGTGTTCATCGACACCGACGACACGCCGGTCGACGGCGATCCGATCCGCCACCTGTTCAGTTCGCCCGGCTTCGCGCACTGCAGCGGCGCCGACGGCAGCGGAAGCCTCGACATCGCGTTCAACTCGAACCGCATCTTCTGGCCCGGCGACAGCTACGCGCGCGTCGCGCTGCCCGGCTTCCCGCAGCCGGCCGTCGTGCGCATGAAGGAGCGCCAGACGCTGTCCGCCGAGTTTCATTCGACGACCGCCTGCCCGCGGTGACCGTCGCCCGCGGCAGCGGCGCGTTGTGGCACGATCGCCGCAACGTCGATCCGCTGAATCGGGAGCCGCATGTCACGTCCGTCGTTCGTCCCACTCGCGCTGACTGCGCTGGCCGCGCTGGCCAGCGGCGCTGCGTCGGCGCAGGCCGCCGCAGGCGCGCCGGGATTCGAGTCCTCGTCGCAGGTGTACCGCTGCACCGGCGGCGCGCGCCTGCCGGTGGTCTACCTCAACCTCCAGGGCGGCGACGCGTTCGCGACGATCTACATCAACGGCCGCCTGGTGCTGCTGCGCAGCGGCCCGACCGGCTCCGGCGCCCGCTACGTGTCCGTCGACGAGCAGCTCGGCTACCGCTGGCACGTCAAGGGCGAGGTCGGCAATCTGTTCTTCCTCGCCGCCGACCACACCGCGCGCGAGACGCTGGTGCTGCAGGACTGCAAGGCGCAGCGCCAGCCTTGACGCGACCGCGCTCGGAGCGGTCCGCAGCAGCCGGCCGCCGGAGGCCGGCTGCGGGGTGCCTTTCAGTCCGCGCGGCGACGGCGGGCGGCGGCACCCAGTGCGCCCAGACCGGCGAGCATCAGCGCATAGGTGCCCGGCTCCGGCACGGCCGGGGTGAATTCGAACGATCCGTAGCCGAAGCCTGCGCCGGTGCTCGAGTCGTCCATCGTCAGCCGGGTCACGCCGCTGAACGCGCTGAAGTCGACCAGCGTGTCCGAAGAGACGCCGACCGTGCCGAGCAGCGTCGCGCCGGCGTAGGCGCTGATCGCGACGCTGTCGCCGCCGTCGTAACCGTAGGTGCGGAACGTCAGCCCCGACACCGCGCCGCTGAAGTCGATTTGCAGGTCTGCCTCGCAATTGCTGAAGTTCAACGAGCAGATCGCGCCACCCGAACCCATGCCATAGAACGCGGACAGATTGAAAAGCGATGTGCCGAACCCGGTCACGGTTGCGTTGGGCATCACGAGGACCGTCGACCCGAGGTCTCCGGTCGGAAAGGCCTCGAAGTCGAGCGTGTCCGCCTGAGCACTGCCGGCGCCGAGGCAGGCAGCGGCGGCCAACGCGATCAATGACTTTTTCATGCTGGAATCTCCTGGTTGTGAGGGGGGCGGATTCGAGCGCGACGCGCGGCGCGCCGCGATAACGAGCCGCGGAGGCAGATTAGCCATTTCACTGCCGCCCATCCATCCCCGGGATGCGGGGAGTGGTCACGGAGCGAACCGCCGGCCCACCGTCGCCGCACGGCCTTCGTCTGCTCCAACCGCCGCTTCGCAGCACCGAGTTCGGTGGCGAGCCGACTCGTACCGATCGGGCCTTCGCACGTCGAGCCGGTCCGCCCCGACGCCTGCGCGGGCGACGCGTCGGCAGGTACGCGTCGCCGGTGGGGTGCCGCGTGCGTACGCGCGACGCGGCGCGTGCACAGCGCGACCGGTCGCGAGCCGGAGCCTGTCGGCATCGACGCACTCCGTGTCTCGCGCAAGCGGCCGGGCTCGACGCATGGGATGCCGATGCCGGAGCGCGAGGCCTCGATCCAGGCGCGCGGCATCACGTCGCTCGCCCAGTGCTACACGGGAGGGGCCAGGTACGGTCCGGAGGTGTCGCGCGCCGCCTCGGCTGCGCTGCGCGCGCTGCTCGTGGACGGGCCCTTCCTGCCTTGAAGCGCGGCGCGCCGCCGGTCAGGGCGGGCAGTCGCAGCCCTTGTCGAAGACGATGCGCCACACGCCCGGCGCCGCCAAGCGCCAGACCGACGTGAAGCTCGCGACGACCTTGCCGTCGGGCGCGTAGACCGGGCCGCTGGTGAGCGCAAGGGTGCCCGATGGCAGCACCTCGACGTCCTGCGGCGCCCACGCGAACGGCGGCTTCGGCCCGACGAAGAAGCGCTGCCAGTCGGCGACCACGGCGGCCTTGCCGCGCACCGGACCCTTGGCGTTGAAGAACACCGCCTCCTCGGCGATGAAGCGCGCGAACGCGGCCGCGTCGCGGTCGGCCATGGTCTTCGCGAAGGCGCGTTCGGTGTCCGCGACCTGGCGCGTCAGTGCGGCAAGGTCGGGCGCCGACGGCGCGGCGCAGCCGCCGAGCAGCCCGCCGAGCGCGGCGCCGGCGAGGAGGGCGCGCCGATCAGGCATCGCGCACGTCGGCGACCGGCTTGGCGCCGAAGTCGCTGCGCTGCAGGAAGGCCAGCACCTTGGCCGCAGCCACGGCAGGCGCATCGAGCTGCCCCGACGCCTGCAGCGCGACGAAGCGCTCGCGGTCCGGGAAACGCGCGGCGTCGCTGCCGCGCAGGTGGACCTGCATGTCGGTGTCGATCACGCCCGGCGCGAGCGAGACGACGCGCGCCGGGTGCGGCGCGTGCGCCTGGTCGAGCGCGATCGCACGCGACAGATGATCGAGCCCGGCCTTCACGGCGCAGTAGTTGGCCTGGCTCGCCATCGCGTGGCGGCCCAGCCCGGACGAGATGTTGAGCAGCCTGCAGCGGCCCTCGCGGCGCGCGCGCCAGCCGCGCGTCGCGCGCAGGAAGGCTGCGCAGAGCAGCAACGGGGCCTCGAGGCCGACGCGCAGCGCGCGCGACTGCTCGGCCGGATCGGCATCCTCGAGCGGCGCGATCGCGGCCAGCACCGCTGCGTTGTTGATCAGCGTCGCACTGTCGAAGGCTTCGCCGTCCTGCGACTGCAGCCACGCGCCGAGGCGCGCGGCGGCGCCAGGCGCCTCGACGAGGTCGATCGCCCACTGTTCGAGTGTCGCGCCGCGCTGCGCGGCGATCGGCGCGAGCGCCGGATTGGCGTTGCGCGACAGGCAGATCAGCGTCGCGCCCGGTTGCAGCAATTGCTCGGCCATCGCGGCGCCGAGGCCGCGTGACGCGCCGGTGAGGACGGTGAGGGTCTTGGGCACTGGAAAACCTCCGCGCTGCGCACCGCGATGCGAGCCCCCGGTCGGTGCGGCCGCGCGGGGGTTTGTGAACCAAGTCTAATCAGAACGGCGCCGGGCTTGCGAAGGCGACCGGCTGCCCGGTGACGGGATCGGCGAGTGCCAGCGCGCTCGCATGCAGCAGCAGGCGGGCGGACATCGCCTGCACCTCGGGCGGCGCATACAGCGCGTCGCCGACGATCGGGTGGCCGATCGCCGCCAGGTGCACGCGCAACTGGTGCGTGCGCCCGGTCAGCGGCTGCAGCTCGACGCGCGTGCAGGGCAGGCCGGCATCGGCGCCGGGCCGATGCGCGAGCACGCGAACGCGCGTCAGCGAGGGCTTGCCGGCGGCTTGATCGACCTTCTGGCGTGGCCGCGCCGGCCAGTCGGCGGCGAGCGGGAGCGAGATCTCGGCCCAGCCTGCCGCCGGCGCGGCGGCGACGAGACCGGCGACGACCGCGACATAGCGCTTGTCGACTGCGCGCCGTTCGAATGCCGCGCCGAGCGCGCGCTGCGCCGCCAGGCCGCGCGCCATCAGCATCAGGCCCGAGGTCGCCATGTCGAGCCGATGCACGACCAGGGCGTCAGCGAACTGCGCCTGCACCCGGCTGGCGACGCAGTCTTGCAGGCCGCTCGCCCGGCCGGGCACGGCGGGCAGCCCGCTCGGCTTGTCGATCACGATCAGCGTCGCACTGCACTCGACGATGCGCATCGGGCCTCAGGCCGGCGCCGGCCCGCGCTCAAAAGCTGTGGATCAGCCCCGACTGGGCGGCCGATTCGGGGCTGGAGCCGGCATCGCGGATGCGCTGCAGTGCCTCGTTGTGCGGCAGCCCCAGGCTCTTGAGCAGGCAGGCGGCGGCGGTGCCGGTGCGGCCGATGCCGGCCGCGCAATGCAGCAGCACGACCTCGCCGCCGGCCAGCTCGCTGGCCAGCGTGACGATTCCCGCGCGAAAGTCGGCAACGTTGTCGGCAAGGCCGAAGTCGCGCATCGGCAGGTGCCGCCATCGCGCAGGCAAAGCATCCGCGCGCAGCGCGGCGTCGTAGGCAGGTGAGAGCGACACCAGCTCGTGGCGCGGCGTCAGGCACACGATCAGGCCCAGCCGCGCCTGCTGCGCGCCGGCGATGAAGTCGCGCCACGCTTCGCGCCGGCCCGGCATCGAATGCAGCCAGAGCGCGCCGCGCGCGGTGTCGGGCAGTGCAACGCAGCGAAAGGGCATGATGCGCGTGAAAGGGTGTGGTCGGGGGCTGACGGCATACTACCGCCACCGATCCCAAGATGACGACCCTGCGCCCTTTCGTCGCCCTCGCCGCGGCCCTGCTGACCAAGGCCGCGCTGGCGCAGGAGGCGCCGGCGCCCGCCGCCACGCCCGCCTCGGCGCCGCAGCAGCTCGAGCGCGTCGAGATCACCGGCCAGCGCGGCGACGAGCTGGAGCAGCGGCGCCAGTCGACCGCGGCCAAGATCATCGTCGGGCGCGACGAGATCGAGCGCTACGGCGATACCACGCTCGGCGAGGTGTTGAAGCGCCTGCCCGGCGTGACCATGGGCGGCGCGCCCGGCCGCGGCGGCGCGATCCGCATGCGCGGGCTGGGCGGGGGCTACACGCAGATCCTGCTCGATGGCGAACGCGTGCCGCCGGGCTTTGCGATCGACGCGCTCGACCCGGAGCAGGTCGAGCGCATCGAGATCCTGCGCGCGCCGACCGCAGAGACCGGCGCGCGTGCGATCGCCGGCACGATCAACATCATCATGCGCGAGGGTTATCGCAAGCACGTCAACGACCTCAAGGCCGGATCGGCGTGGGAGAACAGCCAGATCACGCCCGGCTTTGCCTGGACCCTCAACGACAGCGCCGACGCGCTGACCTACAACGTCTCGGCGAGTGGGATGGTCCAGCGCCGCGAGAGCGCGACCGACACCGCGACCGTCAACCAGAGGCTCGCCGACGGCGTGACGACGCTCGCGCAGGACCAGAGCAGCGCGAGCCTCGAGGAGCGCCAGCGCCTGAACCTCAATGCGCGCCTGCAGTGGCGCGGCGCGGCCGGCGAGTCACTGGTGCTGATGCCGTTTGCCGTGCTCAGCAACGGCAACACGCAGCGCGCTTCAAGGCTCGTGCAGACGGTGGGCACGGACCCGCCGCCCTATGCCAGCGCCGAGGCCGAGACCGACGGCAGCTTCTCGCTGCTGCGCGTCAACGCGCTGTGGAACAAGCGCCTCGGCGAGACGCTGCGCAGCGAATTGCGGGCCGGCCTGGGCACGACGCGCATCGCCAACCACACGCTGACCAATCAGTTCGGCACGCCGGCGACGGAGCCCGACCCGCGAGTCATCGACGATGACTCGGCGGTGCGCGACCGCTCGGCCAACCTGAGCGGCAAGCTGTTCGCGCTCGTCGACAACGAGCACAGCGTCGTCGGCGGCATCGAGACCGAGGGCACCTGGCGCGCCGAGACGCGCTTCACGACCGAGAACGGCGTGCCGCAACTGGCCGGCTATGGCGAGGATTTCGATGCCGCGACTTCGCGTATCGCGCTCTACGCACAGGACGAGTGGAACCCGACGCCGCAGTGGTCGGCGCACGCCGGTCTGCGCTGGGAGGGCCTGCTGACGACCGGCGATCCAGGCGACGGCAGCCTGGTGCGCAACCTCTCCAGCGTCTGGGCGCCGATCGTGCACGCGGTGTGGAAGCCCGACCCTGCCAGCCGCAGCCAGGTGCGGGCGAGCCTGACGCGCAGCTACCGCGCGCCGCCGCTGCAGAACCTGATCGCGCGGCCGACGTTCTCGCTGCGCTACCCGGTGCCTGGCCCGAACCTGCCGAGCTCGCCCGACCGCGTCGGCAACCCCGACCTGCTGCCCGAACTCGCCAACGGCGTCGACCTCGCGTTCGAGTTCTATCCCAAGGGCGGCGGCATCCTGAGCGCCAGCCTGTTCCGGCGCAGCATCGCCAACCTGATCCGCAGCGTCACCACGGAACAGGTCGTTCCCTGGGCCGATGTGAAGCGCTGGGTGGCGCAGCCCCGGAACATCGGCAACGCCGTCACGCAGGGGCTGGAGCTCGAGGCCAAGTTCCGCCTGAGCGACGTCTGGGCCGATGCGCTGCCGATCGACCTGCGCGCCAACGCGAGCGTCTTCCGTTCCAGCGTCGAGAGCGTTCCCGGCCCCGACAACCGGCTCGACCAACAGCCGCCGGGCACGCTCAACGTCGGTGCCGACTACCGGCTGCGCAGCATCCCGCTCACCCTCGGCGCGACCGTCAACTGGACGCCGGGCTACACGACGCGGCTGGCAGCCGACCAGACCGCCAGCGTCGGCGCCAAGACGGTCGTCGACGCCAACGCCTTGTGGACCTTCACTCCGAGCGTGCGCCTGCGGCTGTCGGCAGGCAACCTCGCCGCGGCCGACTACGGCACTGGTGGCAGCTTCGAGACGGAGAGCCTGCGTGAGACGACCGAGACGACGACGCGCACCTACGTCAACTGGCAGCTCAGGCTGGAGCTCAAGATGTAGCGTGCTGTCCGGGCAGGCCGTGTGCCGGCCGCGGCGCCAGGCGGCGCCAGGCGAACGGTGCCGCCTTCCATTGGGCGGCTTCGGCGGGCGGCATTGCGCGTGCAAGCAGCGTGCCCTGCAGCACCTGGCAGCCAGCGTGCGCGGCAGCGGCGGCCTGGGCCTCGGTCTCGATGCCTTCGGCAACGACGTCGAGGTCGAGCACGCGTGCGAGGTCGCAGATCGCGCGCACGACGGCGGTGGCGTCGGCCTCGGGCAGTGGCTCGATCAGGCTGCGGTCGATCTTGACGCCCTGCAAAGGCAGGCTGCGCAGCAGGTTCAGCGACGAGAACCCGGTGCCGAAGTCGTCGAGCGCGACTGCGATGCCGTCGACGCGCATGCGTTCGATCTGCGCGCGCGTCTGCTCGATGTGGGTCACGGCGGCGGTCTCGGTCAGCTCGAGCGTCAGTGCGGCGGGTGCCAGCCCGAAGCGCTGCAGCGTGCGCTGCACGAGATCCGGGAAATCGGGGTCGAGCAGTTGCAGCGCCGAGACGTTGACCGCCACCGGCACCAGGCGCACGCCCGCGTCGCGCCATTGCGCGATCTGCTGGCAGGCGCGCACGAGGATCGCCTCGCCGAGCGGTCCGATCAGGCCGATGCGCTCGGCGGTGGCGATGAACGCGCTCGGGTTCACGCTCGCCAGGCCGGGCCGGTTCCAGCGCGCCAGGGCCTCGAAGCCGATCAGCGCGCCGCTGCGCGCATCGACCTTGGGCTGGTAGACGAGGCTGAACTGCTCGGTCATCCAGCCCGCGCGCAGGGCCTGTTCGACGTCGAGCGCGGCGCCCGAGCCGCGCTCGAAGCGCTCTTCGGCAAACTGGATCGAGGTTCCTGGCGTGCGCTTGGCCTCGTGCAGCGCGGCGTTGGCGGCGCGCAGCAGCGCGTCGGGCTCGCGCGCCGTCTGCGGGTGCAGCCCGACGCCGATCGACAGGTCGACGAACAGGCGCTGGCGCGCGGATTCGAGCGGCCGGCCGATGAAGTCGCGCACCAACTCCGCGATGTGCCGCGCCGCAGCCTCGGGCTGCGCATCGACCGCGAGCAACGCGAACTCGTCTTCGCCCAGGCGCAGCACCTCGGCGCGGCTGCCGACCGCTTCGACGAGGCCGCGCGCCAGCGTCTTGAGCACCTCGTCGCCGACCGAATGGCCATGTGCCTCGTTGAAGAGCTTGAAGCGGTCCACGTCGAGCAGCAGCAGCGCGAACGCGGCTTGCGGCTCGGCATTGCACAACTCGTGCAGGCGCTGCAGCAGCGCGCCGCGGTTGGGCAGGCCCGTCAGGTCGTCGTGCGTGGCCTGGAAGAGCAGCGATTCGAGGCTCGCGTGCTGCGCCGTCTCGTCGGTCACGACGAGCTGCTCGGCGGGCTCGCCGTCCCAGTCGATGCGCCAGGCGCCGAAGCGCAGCTGCAGCGGCGTGCCGTCGGGCCGATGCCGGCGCCCCTCCCAGCTGGCGTGTTCGATCTCGCCGCTGACGATGCGCCGATGGCGCTCGCGCACCGTGGCGCGCTCGGCCTCGGGTACCGTCGCGTCGCGCCAGTTGGCGGGGGCCGATGCGAGGCGGGCGACGCCGTAGATGCGCAGCAGCGCCGGATTGGCGTACAGCATCTCCTCGCCGCGCAACACTGCCACGCCCTGGTGCGAGTGTTCGATCATGCGCCGGTAGTTCTCGCGCAACTGGTGCGACTCGGTCCGCGAGCGGCTCAGCGCGGCAAACAGCAGCGTCATCCCCAGCGCCGCGCGCAAGACCGCAGTCACACTCGCCTGTGCGGGCAGGGCGGCTTCGCCGAACGCCGCATAGCCGAACTGGCTTGCGGCCATCAGCACCAGCAGCAGGCCCGCCAGACGCTCGGCGCGGCCCAGGCGCCACAGCCACACCGTCGCCACCGCGGCCAGCATCAGGTGCGCACTGCCAATCAGGGCCTGGGCGACGCGCGCATCGAAACTCAGTGCCGCTGCGACGATCACCGTCAGCGCCGCTGCCAGCGCCGCCAGCGGCCGGCCGGGCAGCGTCCGGTAGGAGAGCCGTGCCACGCCGATAAAGACCAGCAGCAGGTAGCCGACCGCGGCGACGACGAGCCCAGCCGCGCCCAGCGCATGCCAGGGCATGACCGGCACTTGCCAGGCAACGAAAGCCACCGGCCCGAGCGCCTGGACGACGAAGGCCCAGCCCAGGTCGCGGCTGAAGCGCAGGCTGGTGTCGTGACGCCAGGCCAGCAACAGCGCAGCGCCTGCAATCAGGCTGATCGCAACGTTGATCAGCAGGTAGGGAAGCAGCGAGTTCACGACGGCGGGGCTGGCACGAGCGCGAGTGTATCGGGCCGGCACGCGCGCTCTGCCGCGCGCTCTGGCGCAGCGTGTCAGGGCAAAGGGCAACTCTCGCGGGTGGCCCTCGTTGCTCGCGCACACTGCGCTTGCGGCCCTCGTGAACGTGAGCGGGGTTGCGGTGACGGGTTCCGCGCTCCGCCCATTGTTGCGGCCGACTTGTCGGCTCTCGGCCTCTGAGTTGCGGCGCCAGCGCCGCCCAGTTCAGCCGCTGGTCAATGCGGCGTGGAGGCTGCCGCCGCCAGTGCCGCCAGCCGCTCGCGCAGCGCGTCGGCGCCCAGGTAGCCTTGCGTCACGAGGTGCAGCGCGCCGTCGTGCTCGGCCACGACGGCCGGAAAGCCGCGGATACCCCAGGCCTGCGACTGCTGGAAGTCGGCGAGCGTCGCGTCGCGCATCGCCTGCGACGCGAAGGCCTGGGCGAAGTCCGCGCGCGGCAGGCCCTGGGCCTGGGCGAGATCGGCGAGCACCTCGGGGCGCGTCACGTTCTTCGCGTCGGCATAGAACGCCTGCTGCACTGCCCTCAGGTAGCGCCACCCATGCTCCGGCCAGTGGCTGCGCACGCTGACGACGGCGCGGCTCGCCGGTTCCGTGTCGTAGACGAAGCCGGGTTCGTGCAGCGCGGTGTGCGGCGCTTGGGCGAAGGGCTGTCCGCTCGCATCGTGCACGTGCTGCCAGTGGCCGAGGATCTCGTCGATGCGCGCGGGCGTCATCGCATCGGTCGTGAACGGCCGCAGCCCGCCCATCACGAGCGCGAGCTTGAGCGGCGCTGCCGGGCCGGGCTCGGCGAGCAGCGCGTCGATGCTGCGGCCGAAGCCGTAGCACCACGAACACATCGGGTCGGCGATGTAGATCAGGTTCATCGCCGCGATGCTACGCGCCCGCTATTTCACCGTGTCGAAGAAGGCCTTGGCCTGGGCGTGGCAGAACGGCGGCTCGTAGCTGCCGTGATAGCTGCCGTAGTAGGTCGCGAACTCGGGCGACAACGGGTCGGTCGGCGCAACGCCACCCGGGCCGTAGGTGGCCTGGATGTAGGCATCGACGTCGACCGAGATCACGTTGGCCAGGCCGCGGCTGTCGAAGTCGGCCTTCAACACCGCCTGGTGGACGACCGGCGGCACCGTCGGGTCGCCCGCGCCGCCGCACAACAGCAGCGCCGACTTGGGGCTCCAGCCGAGCAGGTCGTTCTTCTTCCCGGCGAGGTAGACGCCGTTGGCATCGTTGGCCTGCGTGTCGGCGATGAATGCGCTCTGGAACATCAGGTCGCGCGCCTCGCTCGGGCTCTCGCCGTTGGCGCCCGGCAATTGGCCAGAGGTGACGAGCGTCGTGTAGTCGTAGGTCGGGCTCGGCAGCAGTGTCTCGACATAGCTCGCATAGGGCGTCTTGAAGACGTCGGCGACGTTGGCATACACACCGCCGTAAACCTTTTGCCACGAGGTCACGAGGTAAGGCACGAAGAACTGGTAGCCGGCAATCGCGCCGCCGGTCTTGAGCGAGCCCGACAAGTTGTACGGCCCGGCCAGGTGCGCGCCACCGACGACGGCGAACTCTGCCGCGTGGTCGCGCTCGGCGGCGCGGTGCGCGGCCATCGACGAATGGCCGCCCTGCGAGTAGCCGGTGAACATCACCTTGCCCGACAGTGCCGCGCCGAGCTGCACTGCCGCGCTGCGCGCGGCGCGGATCGAGTCGATGACCGCGCTCGCCTCGGAATCGGCGTGCAGATAGGGGTGGTAGCTGTAGGTCGACTTGGCAAAACCGAGATAGTCGGTGGCGACGACGGCATAGCCCTGCGCCGCGTACATCGCGAGCAGCAGGAAGGTCTCGGGGTCGGACGGATTGGCGAGCGTGCGTGGCTTCTGTACGTCGGTACCCTTGGCGTAGGCGATGAGCGCTGCCGGCGCGCTGCAGGCGCCGGCCGGCACGAGCAGCACGCCCGAGGCGTTGACCTGGCCGGCCGCGGTGAGCGCCTCGCCGTTCGCACCGACGGTCGCATAGTTCAGCGCCACGACCTTGACGTCGCAGACGGCCTTGCCGGAGAGTGCCTGCAGGCCGCTCGCGGCGGTGCCGGCGTCGATCTCCGCGGCTGTCAGCGTTGCGACCGTCGCCGCCGCCTCGAGCAACTCGCCTCGACCTGGCGCGTCGTCACCCCCGCAGGCCGCGAGTACGGCGAGCGCAGTCGCGGAGAGGGTGACACGAATGGCGCGGCTCGGGGAAACGGAGTTCATCGGCAAGTCCTCGGGTAGGTGGCGGGCGGCAAGCGCAAGGCGCGCAAGGCTATCCTGTGCCGATCGGTGCGCGAGTCGCGCTCGCGACAACCCGGCTCCGGGTAAACACCGCCCTCGAGGTCTGGCATGCTGCGGCCGGTGCGCACCGCGCAAGCCTGGAAGGAGGCCATGCCTGTTGACCCGAACGCTCACGCGGCGCCGCTCTTCGTCGTTCTCAATGCCGGCTCCGGCCACGGCAACAGCGGCGCGACGCGGGCCACGATTGCGAGCGTGCTCGAAGCGGCAGGGCGCGCGCACCGCATCCTCGTCGTCGACGATCCGCGGCAGCTGCAGGCGGTGGCGGCCGAGGCCGTGGCGGCGGCGCGGGCCGATGGCGGCATCGTCGTCGCGGCCGGCGGCGATGGCACGCTCAACACCGTCGCGCAGGCGGTGCTCGGCAGCGGCTGCGCGTTCGGCGTGCTGCCGCAGGGCACGTTCAACTACTTCGGCCGCGTGCACGGCATCCCGGCCGACACCGCGGCGGCGACGCGCCTGCTGCTGACGGCGCGGCCGCATCCGGTGCAGGTCGGGCTCGTCAACGACAAGGTCTTCCTCGTCAACGCGAGCCTCGGCCTGTACCCGCAACTGCTCGAGGACCGCGAGGCCTGGAAGCGCCGCCTCGGGCGCAGCCGCATCGTTGCCTTCGGCGCCGGGCTGGCGACGCTGCTGCGCGCGCATCGCCGCCTGCGGCTGCGCATCGAGTACGGCGAGCACGCCACCAACGTGCGCACGCCGACGCTGTTCGTCGGCAACAACCGGCTCCAGATGGAGCAGCTCGGCACCGCGCAGGCCTTCGACGAGGGGCATCTGGCGGGCATCATGCTGCGCCCGGTGGGTGTGCTCGGGATGCTGTGGCTGGTGCTGCGCGGCGCGCTCGCGCGCCTCGGCGACGCCGACAAGGTGACCGCGTTCGGCTTCGACAGCCTGACGGTGCATGTGCGCCGCTTCGCCGGCCGGCGCAGCTTCAAGGTCGCGACCGACGGCGAGGTCACACGGCTCGCGCTGCCGCTCACGTTTCGCGTCTCGCCCGAGCCGCTGAGGCTGCTCAAGCCCGAGCCGCCTGCACCATGACGCTGCTGGTGCAGATCTCCGACACCCACTTCGGCACCGAGAGCGCGCCGGTGGTCGATGCGCTGGTGCGCATGGTGGTCGCACTCGCGCCGTCGCTGGTGGTACTGTCGGGCGACATCACGCAGCGCGCGCGGCCGGCGCAGTTTCGCGCCGCGCGCGAGTTCGTCGAGCGGCTGCAGGCGCCGGCCACGCTCGTGATCCCGGGCAACCACGACATCGCGCTCTACAACCTCGCGTCGCGCCTGTTCAGCCCCTACGCCAACCATCGGCGCGCCTTCGGCCACGAGCTCGAGCCGAGCTTCGAGTCCGACGCCCTGCTCGTCGTCAGCGTCAAGACGACGCGGCGCTGGCTGCATGAGCGCGGCGTGGTGTCGGGCGCGCAGGTCGAACGCATCGCGCGCCAGCTCGAGGCGGCGCAGGCCACGCAGTTGCGCGTCGTCGTGACGCACCAGCCGGTGCACGTGACGCGGCGCGAGGACAAGGCCGAGCTGCTGCGCGGCCACGAGCGCGCGGTGCAGCGCTGGGCCGCCGCCGGCGCCGACCTGATCCTGGGCGGCCACAGCCACCTGCCGTTCGTGCGCCCGCTGCACGACCACCACGCCGGGCTGGCGCGGCGCGTGTGGGTGGTGCAGGCGGGTACGGCAGTGTCGTCGCGGTTGCGCCACGACGCAGTCAACTCGGTCAACGTCGTGCGCAGCCTGACCCTCGACCCCAGGCGCTGCGCGGTCGAGCGCTGGGACTATGAACCGCACGCCCAGGCCTTTGCCCCGGTCGACCGCGTGGAGATGGAGCTCGATGCCCATGCTGCCGTCACCCACTGAGCGCGCGGCGCTCGCGCTTGCCGAGACGCTCGGCGCCCATGCGCTGCAGGTGTTCGGCCTGCTGCTCGCGGTGCTGCTCGCGGCGGTGGCGCTGCTCGCCTGGTACGCGGACCACGTGGTGCGGCGCGTGCGCGCACGCCCGCATCACCCCTGGGTGCGGCTTGGCCTGGGCGTCGGCCTGGGCTTCGTCTTGATCGTCGTCGCGGCGGCGCTGTTCGTGTCGGTGGCCTCGGAAGTGCTCGACCGCGGTGCGACCCAGCGCATCGACCAGGCCTTCATGGATGCCGTGCAGCGCGGCACGTCGGACACGACGCGCGCCGCGTTTCACGCGATCACGCGCCTCGGCGACGGGAAGACACTCACGGTGCTGTGCCTGCTCGGCGCGGCGCTGTTGTGGTGGCGGCGCGAGCGCGTGCTGGCGCTGGCCTTCGTCGCTGCCATGGGCGGCAATGGGCTGCTGAACGGGGCACTCAAGCGAATCTTCGAGCGCGCGCGGCCGCTCGACGACCAGGGCCTGGCGAGCGCCGGCGGCTGGAGTTTCCCGAGCGGCCACTCGTCGGGCGCGCTCGTCGCCTACGGCATGCTCGCCTACGTGCTGCTGCGTACGCTGCCGCGCGCCTGGCACATGCCGGCGGTCCTGATCGCGAGCGCGGTCGCGTTCTCGGTCGGCGCAAGCCGCGTCTTCGTGCATGCGCACTTCGCGACCGACGTCATCGCCGGGTTCGCGTCGGGCAGCGCCTGGCTCGTCGCCTGCATCCTCAGCGCCGAGCTGGCGCGGGGCTGGCGGCAGTCGCCCCGCTGAAGCGCAGCATCAGGTTGTTGGCCGGCATCGGCGCGCGCTCGCCCAGCGCGAGCCCGGCCGCCGCCGCCTCGGCCTGCACGTCGGCGAGCTGGCGCAGGCCCCATGCCGGGTCGCGCGTGCGCAGGTCGGCATCGAAGGCAAGGTTGCTCGGCGCCGTCTCGACGCCGTCGACCAGGAACGGGCCGTAGAGGATCAACTGCCCGCCCGCAGCGAGGTGGCGCGCCGCGCCGCGCATCAGCGCGCTGCAGGCGGGCCAGGGCGAGATGTGGAGCATGTTGGCGCAGAAGATGGCGTCGAACGCGCCTGCCAGCGGCCAGTCCGGCGCCAGCGCGTCGAGGGCGACCGGCGGCAGCAGATTGGCCAGCCCTGCTTCCGAGCGCCAGACGGCGATCGATGCGACGGCGCTCGTGCTGGCGTCGGTCGGCTGCCAGAGCCAGCCGGGCAATCCGGCCGCGAAGTGGACCGCGTGCTGCCCGGTGCCGGACGCGATCTCGAGCATCCTGCCGCGCGCCGGCAGCCAGCGCCGCAACTGGGCCAGGATGGGCTCGCGGTTGCGCTCGGCCGCCGGGCTGTGGCGGCGCGGATCATCGGCTGCATCAGCCGCCATGAAGGTTCTCCATCGCGCCGGCCGTCGCGGGCTCGAGATGGCGCGTGCAGCCGACGAGGGCGATCGCGTGCGGCGGCTGCGCCCCGACGATGCTGAGCGACGCGTTCGCAAGCCCTTGCACCGGCGCGCCGCCGGGCGCGGGGCTCGCGTGGCGGGCGAGCAGCGCCTGGATCACGAGGCCGTGGGTCACGACCGCGACCGCGCCGCCAGCCCGGGCGTGCAGTGCCACCATCGCATCGAAGGCCTGCGCCACGCGCGCGAGGAAGGCGGCTTGCGACTCGCCGCCTTGCGGCGCGTCGCGCATCGCGAGCGGGTCGAAGCCGAGCGTGTCGTAGGCCCGGCCGCGCAGCACGCCGAAGTTGCGCTCGCGCAGCAAGGGGCTCGGGCGCGGCTCGAGGCCGGTGGCGGCGGCGATCGCGGCGGCCGTCTGCCATGCGCGCGGCAAATCGCTGGCGAGGATCGCTGCCGGTGCGAGCGCGGCGATGCGCGCGGCGAGCGCGCGCGCCTGGCGCAAGCCGACCTCGCCCAGCGGCGTGTCCTCGGGTTGCAGCACGCGCGCCGCGTTGAGCGCGGTCTCGCCGTGGCGGATCAGGAGCAGGGACAATGGGTAACCTCCGTGCTTCGCACTGCGGTGCGAGCCCCCTTCGGAGCGGCCGGGCGGGGGCTCATGCGATTGTCGCCCGCCGCACGTAGACTCGCTCGGATGCAAGCCCTGCCCACCTATGACGACGTGGCCGCCGCCGCGCGCCGCATCGAAGGCCACGCGCATCGCACGCCGGTGCTGCGCTCGCGCACCGCCGACGCGCTGCTCGGCGCCGAGCTCTTCTTCAAGTGCGAGAACCTGCAGCGCAGCGGCGCGTTCAAGTTCCGCGGCGCGTACAACGCGCTCGCGCGCTTCGATGCCGGCCAGCGCCGCGCCGGCGTGGTCGCGTTCTCGTCGGGCAACCATGCGCAGGCGATCGCGCTCGCGGCGCGCCTGCAGGGCATCCCGGCGGCGATCGTGATGCCGCACGACGCGCCCGCGGCCAAGGTCGCGGCAACGCGCGGCTACGGCGCCGAGATCATCGTCTACGACCGCTACACCGAGGACCGCGAGGTCATCGCCGTGCACCTGGCGCGCGAGCGCGGCATGACGCTCGTCCCGCCCTACGACCACGCCGACGTGATCGCCGGCCAGGGCACCGCGACCCAGGAGCTCATCGAGGAGGTCGGGCCGCTCGACGACCTGTTCGTCTGCCTCGGCGGCGGCGGGCTGACCAGCGGCGCGGCGCTCGCTGCGCGCGCGCTCGCGCCGGGCTGCCGCGTGCATGGCGTCGAGCCCGAGGCCGGCAACGACGCGCAACAGTCGCTGGCGCGCGGCGAGATCGTGCACATCGCCACCCCGCAGACGATCGCCGACGGCGCGCAGACCCAGCACCTGGGCGCGCTCACGTTCGCGATCATCCGCCGCGACGTGGCCGACATCGTGACCGCGAGCGACGACCAACTCGTGGAGGCAATGCGCTTCTTCGCCGAGCGCATGAAGATCGTGGTCGAGCCGACCGGGTGCCTGGCCTTCGCCGGCGCGCGCCACGCCGGCATCGACCTTGTGGGCCGGCGGGTCGGCATCATCGTCAGCGGCGGCAACATCGACCTCGCGCGCTATGCGGCGCTGCTAGCCGCTGAACCGGCGGCGAAGCGAGCCTCACTCGAGAGCCCGCTCTAGTTTGCGGGCCCGGTTTGGGTTTCGCTCCCTAGGGCTTGCCGCGAAGATTGCGTTGTCCCGGTAGCGGCCTGCAGTGCAGGTCCGACGATGCCGGTAACCAACCCGCAACTTCCTTCGAGACCTCACCATGAACACCCAGACCCTGAGCAGCGTCACCATCGAGACGATCGAGAACTACCGCCATGCCGCGACAGCTGCCGTCCAGGCCTATCGCAGCGGCTCGCAGCGCCTGATCGAAGCCGTCAACGCCGGCCTCGAGAAGAACGTCTATGCCCGCACCGAGGAAGTCGCTCCGAACCTGACGCTGACGATGAACCAGCTGCGCGGCAACGTGACCGAGATCATCGTCAAGGGTGTCGACGGCGTGAGCGCCAACACCGAGAAGGTGATTGCCGCCTCGTCCAGCGCCGCCACCGAGCGCGTGGCCAAGGTTGCCGAATTCGCTGCCGGTATCGACAACCGCGTCGTCGTGACCGGCCTCGAAGCCGCCGTCCGCCTGAGCCTGCCCGGCGCCAAGGCCGCGCTCGCGGTGTCGGCCAAGGTTGCCGAAGGTGCGGATGCGCTGTCGCGCGCCGTTGCGGGCGAGCCCGTCAAGGCCGCAGTGCGCAAGGCTGCCAAGCCGGTCCAGCAGACCGCGGTGCGCGCCAAGCGCGCCGTCGTGCGCAAGGCCACGACCGCCAAGGCGGCCGTGACGCGCAAGGCGGTTGCAGCCAAGCGCGGCGCGCGCAAGGTCGTCGCGGCCTGATTGCCCGCGCGATCCTCAGCCCTTCGCGAAAAGGCCCCTTTCGCCGTCTGCAGCGCGCCAGTCTGTTAAAACGCAGGCCGGCTGCAAGTTCTTGCGGCAAGGAACAAGCCATGCAAGCCCGCGTAGAAGCGCCCTATGGCAGCTGGAAGTCGCCGCTGTCGGCCGAGCGCCTTGCCGCGGGCAGCAAGCCGCTTGCCGCGCCGCAGGTCGACGGTGACGACATCGTTTGGCGCGAGGGCATCGCCGCCGAGGGCGGACGTGTCGCCGCGGTGCGCTCGAGCCGGGGCGGCAAGGGCGTTGTCGTCACGCCGGCGCCGTTCAACGTGCGCAGCCGGGTCCACGAGTATGGCGGCGGAGCGCTGCTCGCCGATGCGGGGACGCTGTACTTCTCGAACTTCGCCGACAACCTGGTCTATGCGCAGGGCCGGCAGGGTGCGCCGCGTGCGCTCACGTCCGACAGCGCGCAGCGCCATGCCGACTTCGCGATCGACCGCTCGCGGCGGCGCCTGATCGCGGTCCGAGAGGATCATTCGCAGCCGGGCGCCGAGGCGCGCAACAGCATCGTCGCGCTGCCCCTGGCCGGCGGCGCCGGCATCGAGCTCGCGGGCGGCAACGACTTCTATGCCGCGCCGCGCCTGTCGCCCGACGGCTCACAACTCGCGTGGCTCAGCTGGGGTCACCCGCGCATGCCGTGGGAGGGCTGCGAGCTCTGGCTCGCCGACGTGGCGCGGGACGGCACGCTGGCGCGCGTGCGGCGCATCGCCGGCGGGCCGGGCGAATCGCTGGTGCAGCCGGTCTGGTCGCCGCGCGGCGAGCTCTTCGTCGTCTCGGACCGCAGCGGCTGGTGGAACCTCTATCGCGTGCGCGGCGACGCGCTCGTTGCCGTGCTGCCGATGGCGGCCGAGTTCGGCGCGCCGCTGTGGGTGTTCGGCCAGGCGATGTTCGGCTTCACCGGCGACGACGAGATCGTCGCGACCTGCATCGAGCAGGGCGTGAGCCGGCTGCTGCGCATCGACCTCGCGCGTGCAACGGCGGAGCCGCTCGCGACGCCGTTCACCGACCTCGACGATCTGTGCGCCGGGCCGGGCTTCGTCGTGGCGCTGGCCGGGTCGCCGACCCAGCCGCCGCAGGTGGTGCGCATCGACGCCGCGACCGGCGCGCACGAGGTACTCGCGCGCAGCGTCGAGCAAACCCCCGATCCGGGCACCCTGTCGATCCCGGAGCCGATCGACTTTGCATCGGCGGGCGGCCGCAGTGCGCACGCATTCTTCTACCCGCCGCGCAACCGCGACTTCGAGGCTCCAGCAGGCGAGAAGCCGCCGCTCGTCGTGATGAGCCACGGCGGGCCGACCTCGATAGCCCGCAACAGCCTCAGGCTCGCGATCCAGTACTGGACCAGCCGCGGCTTTGCGGTGCTCGACGTGAACTACGGCGGCAGCACCGGCTACGGCCGCGCCTACCGCGACCTGCTGCGCGGCCAGTGGGGCGTGGTCGACGTCGAAGACTGCGTCGCCGGTGCGCGCCAGCTCGCTGCGCAGGGTCGCGTCGACGGCGATCGGATGGCGATCCGCGGCGGCAGCGCAGGCGGCTTGACGACGCTTGCCGCGCTCGCCTTCCACCGGGTGTTCAAGGCCGGCGCGAGCTACTACGGCGTGAGCGATCTCGCGGCGCTCGACGCCGACACGCACAAGTTCGAGTCGCGTTACAACGGCTACCTGATCGCGCCGCCCGGGCCTGAGCGCGAGCGGCTCTATGCCGAGCGTTCGCCGGCGCTGCACGCCGACGCCATTGGGTGCCCGATGATCTTCTTCCAGGGCCTGGACGACAAGGTCGTGCTGCCGGCGCAGTCCGAGGTCATGGTCGAGGCGCTGAAGGCGCGCGGCATCCCGGTCGCTTATCTCGCCTTCGAGGGCGAGGGCCACGGCTTCCGGCGCAAGGAGACGCTCGCGCGCACGCTCGAGGCCGAGGCCTGGTTCTATGCGCAGGTGTTCGGCTTCGAGCTTGCCGATGCGGTCGAGCCGGTGCCTGTGATGGGCGGCGCCTTGCCGACCCGCGCCAGGCCATGAAGACGTTGCGCACGAGCCCGGCCTCGCCGGCGCGGCGCCGCCTGCTGCTCGCGGCGCTCGCGGTCGCGCTGCTGCCCGGCGCTGCCGGGGCCGATGTCGCGACCGACGAGGATCGCTACCGCGTCCTCGAGTTCGACTGGCAGGACACGGCGCGCGAGCGCGCGGTACCGGTGCGGCTTTACCTGCCGCGTTCGGCGAGCCGCGCACAGCCGGTCCCGCTGGTGGTGTTCTCGCACGGCATCGGCGGCTCGCGCGCCGGCTACAGCTACCTCGGCCGGCATTGGGCCGGGCAGGGCTTCGCAAGCCTGCACCTGCAGCACGTGGGCAGCGACCGCAGCGTCTGGTTCGGCAACCCGTTCGGCCTGCCCGCGCGGCTGCACGACGCGGCGCAGGAGGGCGAGGTGCTCGCGCGCGTCGGCGACCTGCGCTTCGCGCTCGACCGGCTGCTCGCCGGCAGCGAGGGCGAACGCATCGACCGCGAGCGCATCGCCGCGGCCGGCCACTCGTACGGCGCCAATACGACGCTGCTCGCAGTCGGCGCGCGCATCGAGCGCGACGGCCGGCGCCTAGCGCTGCGCGACGCGCGCCTGAAGGCGGCGGTGCTGATCTCGGCGCCGCCCTTCTACGGCGAGGCCTCGCCGGCCGTCGTCCTGGGCGGCATCGACGTGCCGAGCCTGCACATCACCGCGACCGACGACGTGATCCGCATTCCGGGCTACTACTCGCCCGCCGACGATCGCGTCGCGGTGTTCGACGCCACCGGCGGGCCACGCAAGGCGCTCGCGGTCTTCGACGGCGGCTCGCACAGCATGTTCACCGACCGCGCCGGCACTGGCGGCGCGCAACTCAATGCGCAGGTCAAGGCGGCGACGCCGGCCCTGGCGCTCGCCTTCCTGCGCCAGGTGTTCGGCCTCGGCGGCGACGAGGCATGGCGCGCCTGGCCGAAAGATCACCGCGCGATCCTGGCGCGCTTCGTTGCGGGCTGAACGCTCACAGCGACTGGCGGTCGGGAGCGCGCGTTAGGAGACCAAGAGAATCTGTTGCGTGGCTTCTCTATGTAGGCCGCGAATTGAACAGTCCGCCAGCCACCTTGAGAAGCCCCCACGCGAGGATCAATGGAAGAACGACGGTCTGCATCGCGAACACCACCATAAGGTCGATGATGTGGTCGGTCGCCTTGTCCACTGCCCTTTGCAGATCGGCCAGCCTCGCTTTCAAGTCGAAGTTCGAGGCCACGGACTGCAGCCTCTCCAAGAATGTCTGCTCTCTCGCCTCTTCCGCCGGAAGGGCCGGCTTGCCCGCATTTACGGACGCGACGTTCAAAGACGCCTGTGCCGTCTGGTAGCCATCGGCCACAAAGGCCAGGCACGCCCAATCGCTGCCGATCGTGACAGCAGGGATCGCGACCTTGAACGCACTCGCGCCACGCGGCGGCGAAGGCAGAACCGTCGCCGCCCATGGTGCGCCAGCGGCACGTCGCCACCTACAGCAACTTCACGCCCGGCAACGCGCGCATGCCCTTGTCGAAGGTGCGCACCGCGTCGCAGCCTGCCCGTCTGGCCTTGGCTGCCAGCAGGCAGTCGGCGAAGTCGCAGGCGCTGCCGGCGTAAAGCGCGGTGGCCTCCGCTACGGCCTGCACAGATTCGAGCTGCACCGTTGCATTGCCGGACAGGGCTGCCAGCGCGACCGCGATCTGTTTGCGATCTCGGCGATAGACCCGATCCAGCGCCCACACCAGTTCGACCAGGACGATGTCGGCCAGCCATAGCGCGCCGTCTTCGTTGGCATGCTGATCGAAAAGGTTGCGTACCCGCCGCGCCTGTTCGGCGTCGTCGACGACGAACAATCGCACAAGCAGGTTCGTATCGATCGCCTGCATCGGTCAGCGTGCCTTGCTGCGTGCCCTGACGGCAGCCGCGATGCCGGCGTCGATCTGCTCTGGCGAGCGCGCCGCTTCACCAGACGCAGCCAGCAGCCCGAAAAGGTTGGACGATCCGCGCGCCAGCACCCGCAGCCGGACCGTATCGTCAGGCTGCAAAACGAACTCGACCTTCGTCCCGGGGCTGATTCCCAGGCGGTCGCGCAGCGCCTTTGGCAATGTGATCTGCCCCTTGTCGGTCACGGTGGAAAGCATGCCGTTCGCCTCTGAATGCTTGCACGGAGTCTAACTTGGTGGCACATGGTAAGAGAGATTACCAGAGCGCCACTTGAAGGCGTCGTGTCTGAAATCTTCCAGCTCGTCAGACAGCGTGGCGAATGTGCTCCGCATCGTTCAAGTCTGCCGCCCCAGAGTGATGGGGCCATTGCGGCGGCCGATGCCGGCACCCGGACGTCGTGGGCCGATATCGACCAGTAACCCGCTCTGGCGAAGGTGGCGGGTCAGTAGCCGCTACTTCGCGAACGAGTCCCTCAGCGTCGCGGTGCGGTTGAACACCGGCCACCCGACGCGGTGCTCGATGCGGTCGGCGACGAAGTAGCCGTGGCGCTCGAGCTGGAAGCGCGCTTCGAGCTCGGCCGCGGCGAGCGAGGGCTCGACGATCGCCCGCACGACGCGCAGGCTCGCCGGGTTCAAGCTGGCGAGGAAGTCGCGCCCGCCGGCGTCGGGCTGGTCTTCGGTGAACAGGCGCTCGTACAGTCGCACTTCGGCCGGCAAGCCGTCGTGCACGCCGACCCAGGTGATCACGCCCTTGACCTTGACCGCATCCGCCCCCGGCGTGCCGCTCTTGGTGTCGGGCACGAGCAGGGCCTGGACCTCGGTCACGCGGCCGGCCGCGTCGGTCGTCGCGCCAGTGCACTCGATCACGTGGCCGTACTTCAGGCGCACCTTGTTGCCGGGGTAGAGGCGGAAGTAGCCCTTGGCCGGCATCTGCATGAAGTCGTCGCGCTCGATCCAGACCTCGCGCCCGATGCCGAAGGCGCGGCGCCCGCGCTCCGGCTGCGCCGGATGCACCGGCGCGCTGCACGCGTCGATGGTGCCTGCGCCCATCACCTCGTCCCAGTTCGTCAGCACGAGCTTCACCGGATCGAGCACCGCCATCGCGCGCGCCGCCTTGGGGTCGAGGTCTTCGCGCAGCGCGGCGTCGAGGCTCGCGTAGTCGGTCCAGCCGCCGGACTTGCTCGTGCCAGCGCGGTCGCACAGCAGGCGGATTGCCTCGGGCGTATAGCCGCGCCGGCGCAGGCCGACGAGCGTGGGCATGCGTGGGTCGTCCCAGCCGGCGACGATGCCCTCGTCGACGAGTTGCTTGAGCCGCCGCTTGCTCGTGATCACCGAGGTCACGTTCAGGCGCGCGAACTCGTACTGGTGCGGCCGCGGCTGCGCGAGCAATCCCAGGCCGCACAGCGCGTCGAGCAGCCAGTCGTAGAACGGCCGCTGGTCCTCGAATTCGAGCGTGCAGATGCTGTGCGTGATGTTCTCCAGCGCGTCCTCGATCGGGTGCGCGTAGGTGTACATCGGGTAGATGCACCAGGCATCGCCGGTCGCGTGGTGCGTGGCGTGCTTGATGCGGTACAGCGCCGGGTCGCGCAGGTTGATGTTCGGGCTCGCCATGTCGATCTTCGCGCGCAGCACGGCGGTGCCGTCGGCGAGCTCGCCGCCCTGCATCGCGCGAAAGCGCGCGAGGTTCTCGGCCGGCGTGCGCGTGCGGTACGGGCTGTCGGTGCCGGGCCGGTTGAAGTCGCCGCGGTTGGCGCGCATCTCGTCGGCGCTCTGCTCGTCGACGTAGGCCAGGCCCGCCTCGATCAGCGCCTCGGCGGCGCGGACCATGAAGTCGAAGTAGTCGCTCGCGTGGTAGAGGTGCGAGACGCCGCCCGCGTCCCACGAGAAGCCGAGCCAGCGCACCGACTCGAGGATGGCGTCGACGTACTCCTGCTCCTCCTTCTCGGGGTTGGTGTCGTCGAAGCGCAGGTGGCAGATGCCGCCGTAGTCCTCGGCGAGGCCGAAGTTCAGGCAGATGCTCTTCGCGTGGCCGATGTGCAGGTAGCCGTTGGGCTCGGGCGGAAAGCGGGTGCGGATGCGTGCAGCGTCGAGCGGCCCGGCGGCGTGGTGCGCGGCGTCGCCGGGCGTGCCGGCGAAATGCCGCCCGGCGTAGGTGCCGGCGGCCAGGTCGCGCTCGATGATCGCGCGCAGGAAGTTGCCGGCAGGGGTCTCGGGGGCGGGGGCGCTCATGGGCCGGGCGGCGCGCCAGCGGCGCGTGGATGCTGCAATGCGAAGCGGCCGATTCTATCGGCGCTGCAGGCGCTGCACCTCGTCTTCGATCATGCGCTCGCGCAGGCCGTCGCCGCGCAGGCCGACGAAGGTCACGAGGCCGTGGATCGCCAGGCCCAGGCCCCAGCCGAGGAGCGGGAAGATGTTCCAGTTGCCCCGCCCGCCGAGCTCGGCGATCGCCCACAGTCCGAGGTTGACGAGCACGTAGACGAGGGCGTGGATGTAGAAACCGATCTTCATGCCGACGCGGCGGCGGGCGCGGGCGTGAAGGTCTTGCGGGTCGTGTGACATGGTGCTGCTCCGTGAAGGGGATGCCCGGATTCTGATCTGCGATCGTGTCACGCGCGCGCGGCATGCGATAGAACGCCGCCGCAAGGCGCGAGGCGCTGCTACAGCGCCTTGAAGCGCTGCGCGTAGAGCCGGCTCACGGCCAGGCGCTCGCGGCGATCGGCGAGCGTCAGCGTGAGCTTGCCGGCCTCGTCGCGCAGCGCGCTCGCGATCGCGTCGGCGCGCACCACGGTGCCGCGATGGATTTGCCAGAACGCCTGCGGGTCGAGTTGCGGCAGCAGTTCGCGCAGCGAAACTCGGATCAGGTACTCGCGCTCGGCAGTGACGACGCGCACGTACTTGTCGGCGGCCTCGAAGTAGATCACGCTTGCCACCGGCACCATGCGTACCTCGTTGCCGACGCCGACCGGCAGCATGTTCAACCGCTCGGCAGCGGGCGCGCTCGGCGGCGGCACGAGCAGGCTGCGCAACTGCTCGATCGTCGCCGCCAGCGCGTTGCCACCGCGCTGCGCGAGCGCGGACTGCAGGCGTGCGCAGGTCTGCGCCAGGCGCTCGGGCTGCACCGGCTTCAACACGTAGTCGATGGCGGCGCGGTCGAAGGCCTGGAGCGCGTACTCGTCGTAGGCGGTCACGAAGACGATCAGCGGGAAGGGCACAGCGCCGGGCTCGTCGGGCCAGTCCTCGGCCAGCGCCTGCGCGGCCTCGAGGCCGCTCAGGCCGGGCATGCGGATGTCGAGGAAGAGCACGTCGGGCTCGAGCGCCAGCGCCTGCTCGACCGCCGCCGCGCCATGGCCGACGCTGGCGGCGATGTCAAGCGCAGGCCAGAGCCGCGCCAGCTCGGCCTGTAGGCTCGCGGCGAGCAGTGGCTCGTCTTCGGCGATGAGTGCGGTGGCGCGGGTCATTGAAGCGGCAGGCGCAAGGTGGCCAGGGTGCCGCCCTCGGCATCGGGTGCCGGCTCGAGCACGAGGCTGGCGCCGTCGCCGTGCAGCGCGGCGAGGCGCTCGCGCACCTGCTGCAGGCCGAACCCGCTGCCCGGTGGCGGTGCGCCCGCTACAAGCCCGGCACCGGTGTCGCGCACCCGCAGCACGAGGGTGCTGCCTTCGCGCGCGGCGCCGACGCTGATGCGCCCGCCCGCGACATGCGGCTCGAGACCGTGCTTGATCGCGTTCTCGACCAGCGGCTGCAGCAGCAGCGACGGCACGGCGCAGGCAGCGAGTTCGGGCGGCAGCTCGAGATGCGCCTGCAGCCGTGCGCCCATGCGGATCTGCATCAGCTCGAGGTAGTCGGCGATGCGCGCAAACTCGTCGGCGAGCGGCTGCGTGCTCGCGCGCGATGCGGCGAGCGTTGCGCGCAGGAACGGGATCAGCCGGTCGAGCATGGCCTGCGCGCGCGCAGGGTCGATGCCGATCAGCGCGCGCAGGTTGGCCAGCGTGTTGAACAACATATGCGGCTCGAGCTGGGACGCAAGCAACCGCAGCCGCTGCTCGGCGGCCAGGCGCTCGGCCTGCGCGGCGCGCGTGCGGCTCGCCTCGAGATGGGCGCGCGAGACGAAGAACCAGGTCGCGACGAAGCCCGGGATCATCGACAGCAGCACGAACGCGACGAGCGCACGCGGGTCCTGGTCGATCAGCGACAGCGAGGCGTTGCCCAGCAGGATGCCGGCGATCGCGTGCCCGAGTGCATAGCCGGTCAGCGTGCCCAGCGGCAGCACGAACGCCATCCAGCCCCAGCCCGGCCAGCCGTGCTGCGCCGCGCCGCTCGCGGCGTCGCGGTGCACCCAGCGCGCGGCGAGCAGGCGCCCGCCGTCGATGAACAGCCAGCACGCCTGCGAAATGCAGACCGAGTAGGCGAGCGTCACCGCAAGCCGCTGCCCGGGCAGCAGGCTCAGGCACAACGCGACGGCGACCCCGATCGCGAGCGTGTGCAGGCCGCGCCGGCCAAACCCGCGCAGCATGGGTGCGGGGGCAACGGGGGTAGCGAGCGCGCCGGTCATGGGCGCTGATTCTGCCTCTCGGCCGCCCAGGCGGGCCACAGGCTGGCGCGCGGCGGCGCCAGGCGCAGCAGCGCGAGCGCGCGGCCGGCAAAGACGCCGCTGAACGCGCCGAACGCGAGGCTCGCGCCGGTAGCGAAGGCCGGGTCGGCGCCCAGCGCCGGCCGCAGCGCGAGCAACGCGCCGGTTGCGAACTTGCAGCAGAACAGGGCCAGGATCAGCGCGAGCGGCAGCCAGCTGCCGGGCAGCTGGAACGCATGTGCCTGGGCCGACCAGCGCGTGCCCGCCGGCGCACCGAGTCGGCGCGTTGCGAGCGCGGCGGCGCTCGCGCCAGCGGCCCAGGCCAGCAGGGCCGGCGCGCTGCCAAAGCTCGTGGCCACGCCCCACAGCGACCAGGCGAGCATCGCCGCGGGCAGCAGCGCAGCCCGCGTCGGGCCGACACGGCGCGCCCGCGCCTGCGCAAGGCCGAGCGCGAGCAGCGCGGCGAGCAAGGCCCAGACCCAGGGCGGGGTGTGTTGCACGATGGCGAGCAATGATTGAGTTGAGGACATGCGCCGCTCCCTTGAAGAAGTGAGCGTGAGCATGGCAGCTGCGCGGCGCGCCCGCCAGCGGCGCGCGACGGAGTTCGCTTGCGCCGACGCGAATCGACGCCGCAGGGCGCGAAGCGCGGGTGTCCGGAGTGCTATGGCGCCTCGAAGCGCAGTCTCAGCGCCTCGATGCGGGCGCGGTTCAGCCCGCGATCGCCGTAGCCAACGCGCGAAGCCGAGCGCAATTCGATCGCACCGCGGGCCGGGTCGAGCCAGAACTCGACGTCATCGACGTAGCGCATCAGCGGCGTGGTGTAGGTTGCATAAAGGTAGTCGCCCCGGCGTTCGACGATCTGCGCACCCTCGGTTGCGGCGACGATTGCGGCAAGGCGATCCATCGCCGCCGCGCCGTCGCCGCGGTAGGCGAGCGGCGCGATCTGCGCTTCGCGGCTGCGCGGGTGGTCTGGGTACAGCACGGCCTGGCTGCTGACGCTGTTGGGTGTCGTCGCGGGGGGCTTCAAGAGGCCGTTGCGCACGCCCAGTTCCGCCGGGCGCTGGCCCTGCAGCAGCCCGAGCCGGCCGGCGGCGATGCCGGCGCAGACGAGCAGCGCGGTGGCGACGGCCAGCCACAGCAGCCACTTGAGCCATCGTTCCACGTCTTGGCTCCTAGCGCGCGAGGCGCTCCTGCAGCCGGGCGAGCTTGCCCGCGTACAGGTCGTGGTCGTCGCGCGTGGTGCTGGCGTCCATCGCGAGCGCAAGGTGCTTCTTCGCGCGCTGGGCGTCGCCGAGCCTGGCCTGGGTCACGGCGAGCCAGTAGTGGAACTCGTGGTAGTAGGGCGCGCGGCTGACCTGGCGTTCGAAGAGCGCGTTCGCGGTCACGACGTCGCCCTCGCGCAGCGCCGCCTGGCCGCGGTCGAAATAGGCGAACGGCGGCTCGGCCTCGATCTGTGCCAGCCGCTGCAGCAGCACCGCGGCGTCGGTGATGCGGCCCTGGTCGGTCGCCACCTGGGCCAGGTTGGAGATGACCTGCGGGTTGTCGGGTTCGATCGCGTTCGCGTGCTCGAGAACGCGCTGCGCCAACGCCAGGTCGCCATGGCGGCGGTAGACGACGCCGAGCGTGTTGTAAGCGCGGGCGAGCTCGGGGTCGTGCTGCACCGCCGCGCGCGCCCACCAGTAGGCGTCGTCGACGCGGCCGCGGGCGAGCGACTCGGCGGCGCGGTTGTTCAGGTACATCGCGACGATCGTGTTCTCTGCCAGCAGGCGCGCGCGCTGCAGGCCCGACGGCGAAGGCGGCAGGAAGTCGACCGTCAGTACCGAGTGGAAGCGCGCGCTGCGGTCGATCTCGCTGACCCGCGCACCGATGCTCAGGTTGACATGGTCGATGGCAAACTCGATGCCCCCGCTGCGGGCCCAGGTCTCGTCGGTGAACACGCTCTGGTACTGCACCGCGAGGCCGAGCTCCTTGGCGAAGGCCGCGGTCATGATCACGAGCGACAGGCAGTTTCCCGAGCGCGCCGCGAAGGCCTGCGCGGCGTTGCGCGTCGTCGCCGAGTCGTAGTCGAGCTTGAGTTCACCCTCGCTGTAGAGCGCGTCGACGAGGCCCTTGCGCAGACCGCGCTGGCGCAGCTTGGCCGCGATGTCGACCGCGAGGTAGCGCTTCATCTCCGGGCTGAGCGCAAACACGTCGGCCGCATCGATGCGCTCCGACGGTGGCGCAAAGGCGGCATCGGCCAGCAGGGGCGCCAGCGCAGGCGTGGGGGGCGGCGTCGCGCAGGCGCCGAGCAGCAGGCACAGCAAGAATGCAGCCCAGGTTCTCATGGTCGACCTCCGCGCAGAGCAATCTGCCGTTAGGACTCTGATACCGGCCCCGAAGTTCGTCGCGCCAGGGTCAACGCGCCGGGCCGCAGCCGAAGGGCCGCTCGATGGTCCCGGCGAGCGGGTTGTCGTCACTCATCGCCGCCGCGAACCGCCGAGCAGCGAGCCGAGCACGCCGCGCACGATTTCGCGCCCGACCGACGAGCCGATGCTGCGCATCGCCGAGCGCGCCGCCGACTCGGCGAGCCCCTCGTGCTTACCGCCGCGCGGGCCGGTGCTGCCGAAGAGCACGTCCTTGAGGCCGCCCATCAGACCACCGTCATCCGCTGCTGCCGGGGGCGAGGCGCCGCCGGCACCGCGCGTCGCACGCACGCCTTCGGCGGCCAGGTTGCCGCCGGCTGGTGCTGCATCCGCTGCCTGCGCGCGCAGCTTTTCGTGGGCCGATTCGCGGTCGACCACCCTTTCGTACACGCCGGCGACGAGCGATCCGGCGACGAGCGCCTTGCGTTCCTCGGGCGTGATCGGTCCGATGCGGCTGCCCGGCGGCAGCACGTAGACGCGCTCGGTCGGCGCCGGGCGGCCCTTGGCGTCGAGCAGGCTCACGAGCGCCTCGCCGACGGCGAGCTCGGTGATCGCGGTCTCGATGTCGAGCCCGGCGTTGGCGCGCATCGTGCTCGCCGCCGCCTTGACCGCCTTCTGGTCGCGCGGCGTGAATGCGCGCAGCGCGTGCTGGACGCGGTTGCCGAGCTGGGCCAGCACGGCGTCGGGGATGTCGAGCGGGTTCTGGGTCACGAAGTAGACGCCGACGCCCTTGCTGCGCACCAGACGCACGACGAGCTCGATACGCTCGACGAGCGCCGCCGGCGCGTCCTTGAAGAGCAGGTGCGCCTCGTCGAAGAAGAACACGAGCTTGGGCGCGTCGAGGTCGCCGACCTCGGGCAGCGTCTCGAACAGCTCCGACAGCATCCACAGCAGGAAGGTCGCGTACAGGCGCGGGCTGGCCATCAGCTTGTCGGCGGCGAGGATGTTGACGACGCCCTGACCCTCGACGGTCTGCATCAGGTCGGCGATGTCGAGCATCGGCTCGCCGAAGAACTTGTCGCCGCCCTGTTCGGAGAGTTGCAGCAGCCCGCGCTGGATCGCGCCGATGCTGGCCGCGCTGACGTTGCCGTACTCGGTCTTGAACTGCGCCGCGTTGTCGCCCACGTGTTGCAGCATCGCGCGCAGGTCCTTCAGGTCGAGCAGCAGCAGGCCGTTGTCGTCGGCGACCTTGAAGACGAGCGAGAGCACGCCCTGCTGCGTCTCGTTCAGGGCCAGCATGCGCGCGAGCAGCAGCGGGCCCATGTCGCTGATGGTCGCGCGCACGGGGTGGCCCTGTTCGCCGAACACATCCCACAGCGTGGTCGGGCAGGCGGCCGGTGCTGGCGGCGCTATGCCGCGTTCCTTCAGCACTGCCGCCATCTTGGCGGGCATGCTGCCGGTCTGGCTGATGCCGGTCAGGTCGCCCTTGACGTCGGCCAGGAAGACCGGCACGCCGCGGCGGCTGAAGTTCTCGGCCAGCGTCTGCAGCGAGACCGTCTTGCCGGTGCCGGTGGCGCCGGTAACGAGGCCGTGGCGGTTGGCCAGCGCGGGCAGCAGCAGGCATTCGATCTCGCCACGGCGGGCAAGCAGGATCGGGTCGCTCATCGGGGGCTCACGGGGGTGGTACGTAGAATCGCAGTCTATTCTCAAGATCAGCGAAAGAAGACATGGCCGGTCATTCCAAGTGGGCCAACATCCAGCACCGCAAGGGCCGGCAGGACGAGAAGCGAAACCGCATCTGGACGCGCGTGATCCGCGAGATCATGGTCGCGGCACGCCAGGGCGGCGGCGACCTCGCGATGAACCCGCGCCTGCGGCTGGCGGTCGACAAGGCCAAGGCGGCCAACATGCCGGCCGACACGATCAAGAAGAACATCGACAAGGCGACGGGCGCGCTCGAAGGCGTGAACTACGAGGAAGTGCGCTACGAGGGCTACGGCATAGCCGGCGCGGCGGTGATCATCGACTGCCTGACCGACAACCGCGTGCGCACCGTGGCCGAGGTGCGCCACGCGTTCTCGAAGTACGGCGGCAACCTCGGCACCGAGGGTTCAGTGGCGTTCCAGTTCAAGCACTGCGGGCAGTTCGTCTTCGCGCCCGGCACGAGCGAGGACAAGGTGATGGAAGTTGCGCTCGAGGCCGGCGCCGAGGACGTGATCACCGATGACGACGGCGCGATCGAGGTCCTCTGCGCGGCGGGCGACTTCGAGGCCGTGAAGGCCGCGCTCGAAGGCGCGGCACTCGTCCCCGAACTCGCCGAGGTGACGATGCGGCCCGAGAACTGGGTCGAACTCTCCGGCGACGACGCGCTCAGGATGCAAAAGCTCCTCGACGTCATCGAGGACCTGGACGACGTGCAGGACGTGTTCCACAACGCCGAGCTCGAGCCGGCATGAAGGCGCTCGTCATCGGCTCCGGCGGGCGCGAGCACGCGCTCGCGTGGAAGCTCGCCGCTTCGCCGCGCGTGCAGAAGGTGTTCGTCGCGCCGGGCAACGGCGGTACGGCGCGCGATGCGCGGTTGCAGAACGTGCCGATTGCCGAGGTCGACGCGCTGGCCGACTTCGCCCAGGCCGAGAAGGTCGCGCTCACCGTCGTCGGCCCGGAGGCGATGCTCGCCGCGGGCGTGGTCGACGCCTTTCGCGCGCGCGGGCTGCGCATCTTCGGCCCGACGCGCGCCGCGGCGCAGCTCGAGAGCTCGAAGGCCTTCGCCAAGGACTTCATGCAGCGCCACGCGATCCCGACCGCGCTCTACGCGACCTTCACCGACGCTGCCGCGGCGCACGCGCATGTCGATCGCCACGGCGCGCCGGTCGTCGTCAAGGCCGACGGGTTGGCGGCGGGCAAGGGCGTCGTCGTCGCGACGACCGTCGACGAGGCGCACCGGGCCGTCGACGCGATGCTCGGCGTTGCGGGCGGCCGGGTCGTGATCGAGGAGTTCCTGGACGGCGAGGAGGCGAGCTTCATCGTGCTCTGCGACGGGCGCAACGTGCTCGCGCTCGCGACGAGCCAGGACCACAAGCGCCTGCAAGACGGCGACCAGGGCCCGAACACCGGCGGCATGGGCGCCTACTCGCCGGCGCCGGTGGTCACGCCCAACGTTCACGCGAAGGTGATGCACGAGATCATCCACCCGGCCATCGCCGGCATGGCCGCCGACGGCGTGCCGTTCACCGGCTTCCTGTATGCCGGGCTGATGATCGATGCGCAGGGGCAGGTGAAGACGCTCGAGTTCAACACGCGCCTGGGCGACCCCGAGACGCAGCCCATCCTGCTGCGCCTGAAGAGCGATCTGTTCGACGTGCTGATGCACGCCACCGGCGGCACGCTGGGCGAGGTCGAGCCGCAATGGGATCGCCGTGCGGCGCTCGGGGTCGTGATGGCCGCGCACGGTTATCCGGGGGCGCCGCGCGCGGGCGACGCGATCACCGGCCTTCCGCCCGACGCCGATGACCTGATGGTCTTTCACGCCGGCACGGCACTGCAGGGCGGGCAGGTCGTGACCGCGGGCGGGCGCGTGCTGTGCGTCACCGCGCTCGGCGACTCGGTCAAGGTCGCGCAGCAGCGCGCCTACGACGCGCTCGCGGGGATCACGTTTGCCGGGGCGCAGCACCGCACCGACATCGGGCACCGCGCCGTCGCCAAGCGCTGAGCCCATGAACAGTGGTGTCGTGCGTGCCTACCTGCTCGGCCTGCAGGAGCGCATCGTCGCCGCGTTGCAGGCCGAAGACGGCAAGCCCTTCGTCGAAGACCGCTGGCAGCGCGAACCCGGCGCCAGCCTCGAGGGCGACGGCATCACCCGCCTGGTGGAGGACGGCGCGCTGCTCGAACGCGGCGGCTGCAACTTCAGTCACGTGAGGGGCGCTGCGCTGCCGGCCTCGGCAACCGCGCACCGCGCGCACCTGGCCGGCGCGCCGTTCGAGGCCCTGGGCGTGTCGCTCGTGCTGCATCCGCGCAATCCGTACGTGCCGACGGTGCACATGAACGTGCGCATGTTCGCCGCCTTCCCGGCGGGCGCCGAGCCCGTGACCTGGTTCGGCGGCGGCATGGACCTCACGCCCTACTATGGCTTCGAAGACGACGCGCGCCACTTCCACGCTACCTGCCGCGACGCGCTGGCGCCGTTTCCCGCCGGCCTGCACGCGCGCTTCAAGCAGTGGTGCGACGAGTACTTCTACCTGAAGCACCGTGCCGAGCCGCGCGGTGTGGGCGGGCTGTTCTACGACGACTTTTCCGAGCTCGGTTTCGATGCCGGCTTCGCGCTGACGCGCGCCGTCGGCGATGCCTTCCTGCCGGCTTACCTGCCGATCGTGCGGCGCCGGCGCGACCTGCCCCACGGCGAGCGCGAGCGCGACTTCCAGGCCTATCGGCGCGGGCGCTATGTCGAGTTCAACCTCGTGTGGGACCGCGGCACCCTGTTCGGCCTGCAGTCGGGCGGGCGCACCGAGGCGATCCTGATGTCGATGCCGCCCGTCGTGAAATGGCGCTACGACTGGGCGCCCGAGCCGGGAACGCCCGAGGCGCGGCTCTACACCGACTTCCTGCGCCCGCGCGACTGGGCCGACTGGACATCCGGCGGATGAGCGATTTGCGGGCCGAGCGCCGGGCCGCCATCGGCCAGAGGCCGATGGCGTTCGCCAGGCACGGTCAGTCCGCAGGGACTGCCCGTGTCCGGGCTCACCTCGCCAAGCCGGCCTGCATCCCCTTGGGGGATCGAATGGCGTACTCGCCGGGCGAGGGGTTGACATGACGCGTCGCGTCGGGCTGTTCGGCGGCAGTTTTGACCCGGTGCACGACGCGCATGTGGCGCTGGCAAGCGCCGCACTCGCAACGCTCGCGCTGGACGCGGTCTACTGGATCCCGGCCGGCCTCGCCTGGCAGAAGGGCGCCGGCGCGACGCCGGGCACTCACCGCGCGGCGATGGTCGAACTTGCGATCGCGGATGAGCCGCACTTCAGGCTCGAGCGCTGCGAGCTCGTGCGCGCCGGCCCGAGCTACACGATAGCCACCGTGCTCGAACTGGGCGCGCGCGAGCCGGGCACGCAGTGGTGGTTGCTCATCGGGCAGGATCAGCTCGCGCGTTTGCCGACCTGGCAGCGCTGGCGCGAGCTCGTCGCGCTCGTGCAGATCGCCGTTGCCGCGCGCGCCGGCGAGGCGGTGCGCGCGCCGCCCGACGTGATCGCCGCGGGCGCGTCGCTGCACGAGCTGCCGCTGCCGCCGCTCGCGATCTCGGCCACCGACATCCGCGCGCGCGTCGCCGCCGGGAAGCCGATCGCGTCGCTGGTGCCTGCGGCGGTCGCAGGCTATATTGCCGAGCACGGCCTGTACCGTGACTCCTTCAGGAGCTGAATGGACATCCGAAAACTGCAACGCGCCATCGTCGATGGTCTGGAAGACGTGAAGGGCCAGAACATCGTCGTCTTCAACACCGAGCATCTGTCGTCGCTGTTCGAACGCGTGATCATCGCGTCGGGCACCAGCAACCGGCAGACCCGGGCTCTCGCGGCCGGTGTGCGCGATGCGGTCAAGGCGGGCGGCTTCGGGCCGCCGCGCACCGAAGGCGAGGAGAACGGCGAGTGGATCATCGTCGACTGCGGTGCCGCCGTCGTCCACGTGATGCAGCCGAGCATCCGCGAGTACTACCACCTCGAAGAGATCTGGGGCGACAAGCCGGTGCGCATGAAACTCGGCGGAACCGCGCCCGCCGCGGCGAAGCCGGCCGTGCCGACCGCCGCCAGGCGCTCAACGAAGCCCGCGGCGGACGTCGCAGCGCAGAAGCCTGCCACGGCCAAGCGCGCCCCGGCCCGCAAGCCTGCCGCGAAGGCGGCGGCGCCGGCGAAGAAGGGCGTGACGCGCACCGTCGGCGTCAAGCAGTCGCCGAGCGGCAAGCCGGCGGCGAAGAAAGCGGCTGGCAGGAAGACCGCCATCAGCGCAGCCCCTGCGCGCAAGACGCCCGTCCGCCGCAAACCCGGATGAAGCTCTGGCTGGTCGCTGTCGGCCAGCGCCAGCCGGACTGGGCCCAGGCGGCCTACGCGGACTACGCCAAGCGCTTCCCGCCCGAACTTCGCCTCGAGCTCAAGTCCGTCAAGGCCGAGCCGCGCGGCGCCGGCCGCAGCGCGCAACAGATGATGAGCGCCGAAGCGCAGCGCATCGAGGCCGCGATCCCGCGCGGCGCGCGCCGCATCGTGCTCGACGAGCGCGGCACGCGCACGACGACGCAGCAGCTCGCTGCGCGCCTGACCGCATGGCAGGGCGACGGACGTGACGCGGCCCTGATCGTCGGTGGCCCCGACGGGCTGGACGCGGCGCTCAAGGCCAGCGCCGACGAGACGCTGCGCCTGTCGGACCTGACCCTGCCGCACGCCTTCGTGCGCGTGTTGCTTGCCGAGGCGCTGTACCGCGCAGCCTCGCTCAACGCCGGCCACCCCTACCATCGCGAGTAGGTCCACCGCCCGCCTGGGCGGGTGAATGGGATGAGAAGCTGCCTGCCGCCCCCCCCCCCCCCCCCCCCCCCCCCCCCCCCCCCCCCCCCCCCCCCCCCCCCCCCCCCCCCCCCCCCCCCCCCCCCCCCCCCCCCCCCCCCCCCCCCCCCCCCCCCCCCCCCCCCCCCCCCCCCCCCCCCCCCCCCCCCCCCCCCCCCCCCCCCCCCCCCCCCCCCCCCCCGCCCCCCCCCCCCCCCCCCCCCCGCGCCTCTCCCCCCCGCCCCCGCCCCCCCCCCCCCCCCGCCCGGGCCCCCCCCCCCGCCCCCCCCCCCCCGGCCCCCCCCCCCCGCCGCCGCGCCCCCCCCCGGGGCCCGTCCGCGGGCCCCAGCCCCGGCGCCTCGCCCGGCCCCCCCCCCCCCGCCGCCCCCCCCCCCCCCCCGCCCCCCCCCCCGGGGCCCCCGCGGGCCCCCCCCCCCCGGCCCGCCCCGCCCGCGCCCCGCCCCCCCGGCCCCCCCTTCCCCCCCCCCCCGCCCCCCCCCCCCCCGGGCCCCCCCCCCCCCCCCCCCCGCCAGCCCCCCCCGCCGCCTTGTCCCCCCCGGCGTCGGCGGCCCCCCCCCGGGGCCGGCCGCCGCCCGGCCCCGGCCCCCGCCCGGGGCCGGGGCGCCGGCGCGCGTCCTGGCCCCCCCCGCGCCCCCCCCGCGGGGCCCGGCCCCGGCCGGGGCCGCGGGCCGGCCCCGGGCGCGGGGCCCCCCCCGCGCGGGGGGCCGCGCCCCCGCCCCCCCCCGCCCCCCCCCCCCCCCCCCCCCCCGCCCCCCCCCCCCCCCCCCCCCGGCCGGGGGGCCCGCCGCCCCCCCCCCCCCCCCCCCCCCCCCCCCCCCGCCGGTTCCGGGCCCGCCCGGCCCCGCGCCCCCCCCCCCCCCGGCCGGGCCGCGGCCCGGGCCCGGGGGGTCTGTTCCCGCCCCCCGCGCCGCGGGCCCCCGCCCCCCCGGCCCCCCCCCCCCCTCCCCCCCCCCCCCCCCCCCCCCCCCCCCCCCCCCGGCCCCCCGCCCCCGCCCCCCCCGCGCCGCCCGCCCCCCCCCCCCCCCCGCCCCGCGCGCCCGCCCGGCCCGCCCGCCCCCCGCCCCCCCGGCCCCGCTCGCCCTCCCCGCGCCCCCCCCCCCGCCCCCTGCCGCCTCAGCCCCCCGTTTCGTCTACCTCGCCTCGCAGAGCCCACGCCGCGCGCAGCTGCTGCAGCAGATCGGCATCGACTTCCGGCTGCTGTTGCCCGACGCGCACGAGGACGCCGAGGCGCTGGAGGCGCATCGCCGCGGCGAATTGCCGGCCGCCTACGTGCAGCGCGTGACCCGCCTGAAGCTCGCCGCGGCGGTGGCGCGCCTGCGAGTCCTGGGCCTGCCCGCAGCGCCGGTGCTCGCCGCCGACACGACGGTGGCGCTCGGACGGCGCATCCTCGGCAAGCCGGCCGACGCGGCCGAGGCGTGCGCGACGCTCGCGCTGCTGTCGGGCCGCAGCCACCGCGTGCTCAGCGCGGTCGCGCTGCACGACGGGCGGCGCGTGCACGCGGCGCTGAGCGTCTCGCACGTGCGCTTCGCCGCGCTGCCGCGCGGCGCGATCGACGCCTACGTCGCCGGCGGCGAGCCCTTCGGCAAGGCCGGCGCCTACGCGATCCAGGGCAGCATCGCGGCGTGGATCGCGCACATCGACGGCAGCTACTCGGGCATCATGGGCCTGCCGCTGCACGAGACGGCGCGGCTGCTGCGCCGCGCGGGCGTGCCGACGCGGGCTGCGGCGAGGCCATAGACTCGCCCCATGGCCAGCCACGACATCCTGATCAACTGGACGCCGCAGGAGACGCGCGTCGCGATCGTCGAGAACGCCGCGGTGCAGGAGCTGCACATCGAGCGCGCGCTCGAGCGCGGCCGCGTCGGCAACATCTACGCCGGGCGCGTGGTGCGCGTGCTGCCGGGCATGCAGTCGGCGTTCGTCGAGGTCGGCCTCGAGCGCGCGGCGTTCCTGCACGTGGCCGACCTGCAGCAGGCCGCCGGCGCGCGCGCGGCCGGAGCCAATGGCGGCGCGGCGGCAACGCCGCCCATCGAGAAGCTCGTCTTCGAGGGCCAGACGCTCGTCGTGCAGGTCATCAAGGACCCGATCGGCAGCAAGGGCGCGCGTTTGTCGACGCAGATCTCGATCGCCGGGCGGCTGCTCGTCTTCCTGCCGCAGGACGACCACATCGGCATCAGCCAGAAGATCGGCTCGCCCGAGCTGCGCGAGGAACTGCGCACGCGCGTGCAGGCGCTCGCCGGCGACGGCGGTGGCGGCTTCATCCTGCGCACGAATGCCGAGGACGCAACCGACGCCGAACTCGCCGACGACATCGCCTACTTGCGCAAGACCTGGGCCGCGGTGCGCGAGCGCGGCTTCAAGTCGCCCGCCGGCACGCTGCTGCACCAGGACCTGAACCTTGCCGAGCGCGTGCTGCGCGACATGGTCAACGACGAGACGCAATCGGTGCGCATCGACTCCAAGCTGCAATTCGAGGCGCTGCGCAAGTTCGGCACCGACTTCACGCCGACTTCGGTGACCAAGCTCGAGTGCTACGCCGGCGAGCGGCCGATCTTCGACCTGCACAAGATCGACGAGGAGATCGCCGCCGCGCTCGCGCGCCGCGTCGAGCTGAAGTCGGGCGGCTACCTGATCATCGACCAGACCGAGGCGCTGACGACGGTGGACGTGAACACGGGCGGCTTCGTCGGCGCGCGCAACTTCGACGACACGATCTTCAAGACCAACCTCGAGGCGGCGCAGGCGATCGCGCGCCAGCTGCGGCTGCGCAACCTGGGCGGCATCATCATCCTCGACTTCATCGACATGGCGCGCGAGGACCACCAGGCCGCCGTGCTTGCCGAACTGCGCAAGCAACTCGCGCGCGACCGCACGCGCATCACGGTGAGCGGATTCACGCAGCTCGGCCTCGTCGAGATGACGAGGAAGCGCACGCGTGAGTCGCTGGCCCACCTGCTGTGCGAACCCTGCCCGACCTGCCAGGGCAAGGGCCAGGTCAAGACCGCGCGCAGCGTCTGCTACGACATCCTGCGCGAGATCCTGCGCGAGGCGCGCCAGTTCAACCCGAAGGAGTTCCGCGTCATCGCTTCGGCCGCCGTCGTTGAGATGCTGCTCGACGAGGAAGGCCAGCATCTCGCGGGTTTGAGCGAGTTCATCGGCAAGCCGATCTCGCTGCAGGCGGAGTCGACGGGGTCGCCGGAGAACTACGACATCGTGTTGATGTAGTGCCGGGCGAGTTGGGGCCGAGGCTAGGCTCCGAGTCGCTGGGCTTCACCGCCCGCGTCGCGAATCAGGTTGCCCAGGCCGTGGCGCAGCGCTATCTGCTGCGCCTGGGCGCGCGCGTCGACGGCGACGGCGCCGCGGTCCCGATCGGCGATCAGCCACAGTGCCTCGCAGTGCCACTCGGCGAGCGAGCCGAGCGCCGCAACGGCCGACATCTGCTGCGCCGCGGCGAGCGCGGCGCGCCGATCGTCCGTGCGCAGCGCGTGCGCCGCCTCGGCGCGCCAGCGCCGCGCGTGCAACAGCGGATGGCCGCTGCGCGCGCACAGCGCGCGCAACTGGACGAGCGCGGCAGCGGCGGCTTCGTCTTCGCACAGCACCTGCATCAGCGCGAGCGCGCTCGCGCGCAACGGCTCGGCCGCGCTGCCGGCATGCGCGCGCGCCTCGGCGACGCTGCGCCGTGCCGCGGCCAGGTCGCCCGCGTGCCAGTGCAGGCGCGCCATGCGCACCAGCGCCTCGCCGATGAACAGGTCCGATCCCTGCTGGCGGCCGAGCTCGAGTGCCTGCTCGAGCACCGGCTGCGCCTCGTGCAGTCGGCCGCGACTGACCAGTGTCGCGCCGAGCACGAGCGACGACAGCGCCTGCGTGTGCGCGACACCGGCCCAGCTGCGCAGGCTGCGCCGCGCCATCTCCTCGGCGCGCTCGAGATCGCCCAGCGCATGGCACATCACGGCCAGGTCGTTCTCGATCGTCAGCCCCTGACAGTAGTCGGGGTGCTGTTCGAGCAGGTGCTCGAAGACCTGGCGCGCCTCGCGCACGGCGCCGCTGAACCAGTGGATCTGGGCCTCGAACGACAGCACCACTGGCCGCGGCGCGTGCGCCCGACGCAGCCCGTCGAGCGAGGCGATCGCGGCGGCGGTGTCGCCCTCGCGCATTGCGGCCTCGATCAGCACCTGATGGGCCTCGATCAGCACGTCGGCAGCCAGGCCGGGCAGCAGCGCGCGCAGGCGGGGTGCGAGCGCGGCGGCGCGCGCGAGCTCGCCGCTGAAGACAGCGTTGTCGACCAGGCCCGACAGCGCGTGCGCCTCGATGATCTGGCGGCCGCGGCCCTCCGGTAGGCAGGCGGCGCGCACGAGCGTCGACTCGAGCGCGCGCCGGCCGGCGGGCAGGTCGTCGAACAGGTGTTCCTGGGCGAGCATCACTTCGGCGCGCAGCGCGAGCGTCTCGTCCTGCGCCGCGCCGCGCAGTTCGCTCAGCGCCGCCGCCGCGGCCTCGCGTTCGCCGCGCTGGCGCATGCGTTGCGCCGCGCACAACACGTATGGCCAGGCCGCCTCGTCGTCGCCTGCCGCGCGCCAATGGTGCGCGATCGTCTCCGGCGCTGCGCCCTCGTCGGCCAGGTGGGTCGCGCTGCGCCGGTGCAACTCGGCGGCGCGCGTGGCTGGCATGGCCTCTCGCAGCGCGTCGCGCACCAGGTCGTGGCGGCACGCAGTGTCGTGCATCAGGCCTTGCTGCTGCGCCGATTCGAGCGCGACCACAGCTGCCGGACGGGCCAATCCGGCCACGGCGGCCAGTTGTGCCAGCGACGGGCGGTCGAGTGCGATCGCCGCCGCGTCGAGCACCGCGCGCGCAGGCGGCGCGAGCCGCTGGCGCCGCTGCAGCAGCATCGCAGTGACGCGCTGCGGCAGCGGCATGCGCGCCAGTTGGCGCGGCGTGTCGCCGGTCTGCAGCGCGTCCATGACCTCGATCGCGCAGAAGGCGTTGCCACCGGTGTAGACGGCCAGCACCGCAAGCCAGGGATGCGGGCGCGGAAAGGCCTGCCCGGCCGCAAGGTCGGGCCGGCGCTCGTGCAGCAGCGCGTTGAGTGCCGCTCGGTCCAGCCCCTGCAGCTCGACGAGCCGCGCCACGCCGGCGGCCTGCAGCGACGCCAGCGCCGCCTCGACGGGGGCGGCGAGCTCGGCGCCGTCGCGCGCGGTGGCGATCCAGCGCGTCCGCCCGCGATGGGCGAGCAGGACCAGCCATTCGAGCGTTGTCGTGTCGGCCCATTGCAGATCGTCGACGGCGAGCAGCGGCGCGTGCTGCTCGATGGTGCGCGCGAGGCCCTCGAACAGGCGCACGCGCGCCGTTACCGCGTCCAGCGGCGGCAGCGGCTCGTCGGGGGCGATGTCAGGCAACAAGCGGGCGACATCGAGCCGGTAGGCGCCGAGTCCGTGCAGCCATTCGGGATGGCGCTCGAAGAGTTCGGCGACTGCGGCGAACGGCATCGCGCGCAGGCCGGCGCGGCAGCGCAGCCACGGGCTCGCGCCGACAGCTTCGGCGACGAGCCGGCTCTTGCCCAGGCCGGCTTCGCCGAGCACGACCGACACCGGCGCATCGCCCGCGCGCAGTTGCGCGAGTTCGACCCGCCGGCCGTAGAAGCCTGGCCCCGATGCCGGCGCCGCGGGCGCTTCGTCTTCGGCCGCCGGCGCTGCGCTCAGGGCGGGGCCGCTGCACGCCTGCCGCCACTCGTGCAGCCAGGCCTGGAACGGCTCGAACTCGGGCAGGTCGAAGCCGGTCGCCAGCGGCCCGGCGGCGCGGTCGGCGGGGTCCAGATCGGTCTGCACGAGCCAGCGCACGCGCCTGCGCTCGGCCTCCAGCGGCGGCTGGGCGCCGAGGTCGGCGAGCAACTGGCGCGCCTTGTGCAGGTTGACGCGCAGGTTGAGCAGGGCCGACTCGTCGGGCATGCCAGGCCAGAACAGGCTCGCCAGTTGCGTGCGCGAGACCCACTGCACGTGGCGCGCGAGGACGAGCAGGATCGCCGCCGGCAGCACGACCGGCAGCGGCCGGGGCGGTGCGCCCTCGGGCTCCCAGCGCAGGGTTCCAAGCACCCGCAGCGTCATTCCCACTCCCTCGGTCGCGACCCGGCCGACGCTGCCAAGTGTCGCGCGGCGCGCGTCGCCTGTTAACGGGCAATTAACGCCTGGGAGCCTACAACGGTTCGCGCAGCCTGGGGCTGCGAACGCCTTGCTCTCGATTCGATGAAAGGAACCCTCCATGAACGCCATGCAACGCCTCGCCCTCTGCCTTGTGATGCTCGCTGCGACCGGCACAGCAAGCGCCGTCGTGCTGCCCGGCGCCGCGGCGCGATCGGCCGCGGCCGCGCTCGACGCGGCAATGGCAATCCCCGCGCCAGCGAGCCCACGCACCGACACCGAGCCGACACCCTACGAACCCGGTCCCTACGGCTGCTGAGGGCCCGCAGCGCCATTGAGCGCCCGGCCGGCCGCCCTTGGGACGAGCGGGCGCGGGGCGGTCGAGCCTCGGATCGGAGGCCGGCGCGCCGATATCGCCAGCGCAGTAGAGCGCCACCGCGCGACTGCTACATTGGCGCCATGACAGCCTCCACATGCGCGCCCGCCGAGCTCGCCGGCCGCCACATCCTGCTCGGACTCAGCGGCGGCATCGCCTGCTACAAGGCGGCCGAGCTGACGCGCCTGCTCGCGAAGTCCGGCGCGACGGTGCAGGTCGTGATGACGCAGGCGGCCGAGCAGTTCATCACGCCGGTGACGATGCAGGCACTGTCCGGTCGCGCCGTCTTCACGAGCCAGTGGGATGCGCGCGAGGCCAACAACATGGCGCACATCAATCTGACGCGCGAGGCGGATGCGATCGTCGTCGCGCCGGCAAGCGCCGACTTCATCGCCAAGCTCGCGCAGGGCCGCGCCGACGACCTGCTGAGCCTCGCCTGCCTGGCGCGGCCGATCGCGCGCTGCGCGCTGCTCGTCGCGCCGGCGATGAACCGCGAGATGTGGGCGCATCCGGCGACGCAGCGCAACGTCGCGCAACTGCAGGCCGACGGCGCCGTGCTGCTCGGCCCGGCGAGCGGCGACCAGGCCTGCGGCGAGGTCGGCGACGGGCGCATGCTCGAGGCGGCCGAACTGCTGGACGCGCTGTTCGCGTTCTTCCAGCCCAAGCTGCTCGCGGGACGCAGGCTGCTCATCACCGCCGGCCCGACCTACGAGGCCCTCGACCCCGTGCGCGGCATCACCAACCTGTCGAGCGGCAAGATGGGTTTTGCCATCGCGCGCGCGGCCGCCGAGGCGGGCGCCGAGGTCACGCTCGTCGCCGGGCCGGTGCACCTGCCCACGCCGGCCGGCGTGCGCCGCATCGACGTGACATCGGCGCAGCAGATGCACGATGCGGTGCTGCCGCTCGCGCCCGGCCACGATGTGTTCGTCGCCACCGCGGCGGTGGCCGACTGGCGGCCCGTCGCCGCGTCGGGCGAGAAGATCAAGAAGCAGCGCGGGCAGGGCGCCCCGACCATCACGATGACCGAGAACCCCGACATCCTGGCCGCCGTCGCGCGCCTGCCGGACCGCCCCTACTGCGTCGGTTTTGCCGCCGAGAGCCACGACCTCGTGCCGCATGCGCGCGAGAAGCGCGAGCGCAAGGGCGTGCCGCTCATCGTCGGCAACATCGGCCCGGCGACCTTCGGCCGCGACGACAACGCGCTCGTGCTCGTCGATGCGGCGGGCGAGCGCGAATTGCCGCGGGCGGACAAGCTCAGCCTGGCGCGCGCCCTCGTCGCCGAGATCGCGCAACGCATTGCCGCGCCTGCGTCATGAGCGCGCCGGGCCGCTCCCAAGCGCTCATCCCGCAGCGCGCAGCGCGGAGGGTCGTCCAGTGACCCGGCGCACGATCGACGTCAAGGTGCTCGATGCGCGCATGGCCGACGCGCTTCCGCATTACGCGACGCCGGGCAGCGCCGGCCTCGACCTGCGTGCCTGCCTGGACGTACCGCTGGTGCTCGAGCCGGGGCAGGCGGAACTGATCCCGACCGGCCTTGCGATCCACATCGGCGACCCGGGCCTGGCGGCGATGATCCTGCCGCGCTCGGGCCTCGGCCACAAGCAGGGCATCGTGCTCGGCAACCTCGTGGGCCTGATCGACTCCGACTACCAGGGCCCGCTGATGGTGAGCTGCTGGAACCGCGGCGCGAGCGCGTTCACGGTGCAGCCGATGGAGCGCATTGCGCAACTGGTGATCGTGCCCGTGGTGCAGGCGAACTTCCGCCGCGTCGAGGACTTCGAAGTCTCCGCGCGCGGGGCGGGCGGGTTCGGCTCGACCGGCAGTCGCTGAAGCGCGGGCGTCGCGCGCCCGCAGCGCTGATCGGACTCAGAGGCTGAGAGGCAATCCAATGCGCCCGCGCCGGGGTGGCCAAGGGCCCTGAGCAAGGCGCAGCGCGCTGCCCGCACTGAAGTGCGGGCAAGCGTTGCAACGCCGCGCAGGGCCCTTGGGTGCCCCGGCCCTTGGGGTATGCCCCCAGAACAGGCCCAGGCGTCGTTGCAAATGCTCGCCGGGTATCCAACCCGGCTGCGCTTTGCGCCTAACCTGGACCTGTTCTGGGGGCATACGCGGGTGCATTGGATTGCCTCTCAGCCCCAGCCGGCGCCGGGCCGCCGCAAGCCGGCTCGTCTCCCCGTGGGGGACGCGAGCGCAGCGAGCTGGAGGCAGACACTCAGTGCGTGTGCGGGCTCGGCGCCACGGTGCTGAGCACCGTCAGGCCGGCATCGCCGACGCTGCCGCGTTCGACCTCGTCGGGCGTGGCCTCGCGCACGTCCCTGACCGTGAGGTCCAGTCGCAGCGCGATGCCGGCCAGCGGGTGGTTGCCGTCGAGTACCACGTGCGAGGGGTAGACCTCGGTCACGGTGTAGATCGTGTCGGTGCGCAGGCCCTCGGTGGTGCAGCCCTCGGGCAATGTGTCGAACTGCATGCCGGCCTCGACGCCTTCGGGGAACACCGCGCGTTGCTCGAAGAAGACGAGTTCGGCGTCGTATTCACCGAACGCATGCTCGGGCTCGAGCTGGAGCCGGGTCTGGTACCCCACCTCTTGCCCGGCGAGCGCTTCTTCGACCTTGGCGAGCAGGTCGTCGCCGCCGTAGAAGAACTCGAGCGGGTCGGCGAGTTCGTCGATGACGTTGCCCAAGGTATCTTCGAGCCGCCAGGTGAGCGTGACGACGCAGGGTTGGCTGATCTGCATGCGGCAATGATGGCACAGTGGCCCCGGCGCGGGGCGGCACAATGGCGCGATGCAGACTTCGCAACCGACACCCTTGCTGGGCGGGCTGACGCCGGCGCAGTTCATGCGGCGCCACTGGCAGAGGAAGCCGCTCGTCGTGCGCGGCGCGCTGCCCGGCGTCGTGCCGCCGCTGGCGCGCCCGGCGCTGTTCGATCTTGCCGCGCGCGAGGACGTCGAGTCGCGTCTTCTGGTGCGCGACGGCCGGCGCTGGGCGCTGCGCCATGGCCCGCTGCCGCGGCGCGCGCTGCCGCCGCTGTCGCGCCGCGGCTGGACGCTGCTCGTGCAGGGGCTGGACCTGCACGTGGATGCGGCGCGCGCGCTGATCGATCGTTTCCGCTTCGTTCCCGACGCCTGCCTGGACGACCTGATGATCTCCTACGCCAGCGACGGCGGCGGCGTCGGTCCGCATGTCGATTCTTACGACGTGTTCCTGCTCCAGGTGCAGGGCCGCAGGCGCTGGCGGTACGGCCACCAGCGCGACCTCGGTCGGCGGCCCGGCCTGCCGCTGAAGATCCTCGCGCGCTTCGAGCCCGAGTGCGAGGCCGTGCTCGAGCCCGGCGACCTGCTCTACTTGCCGATCGGCTGGGCGCACGACGGCGTGGCGGTGGGCGCCGATTGCATGACCTGCTCGATCGGCCTGCGCGCGCCGGCACGCGATGAGCTCGCCCGCAGCGTGCTGCAACGCTCGCTCGACGAGACCGAGCCGCCCGAGGACGATCCGCTCTACCGCGACCCGCGCCAGGGGGCGACCGAGTCGCCGGGGCTGATCCCGCCTGCCCTGGTGGCCTTCGCGGCCGACGCTGTCGCGCGCCTGATTGGCGACCGGCGCGCGCTCGCCTGTGCGCTCGGGGAGGTACTGACCGAGCCCAAGCCCAGCGTCTGGTTCGATGCCGGCGGGGACGGGCCGGCAGCTGCCGATGCGGGCGCGTGGCAGCTCGACCGGCGCAGCCGCATGCTCTACGACGAGCACCATGTGTTCATCAACGGCGAGTCCTACCTCGCCAGCGGCCGCGACGCGCGCGCAATGCGCGAGCTCGCCGACCGGCGCTGCCTGACTGCGGCCGCGGTGGCCCGCCTGAGCCCCGGCGCGCGCGCGCTGTTGGCCGAGTGGGAGCGAGCGGGCTGGTTGCGCGTCGACACAGCCGGCTGAACACCTCGCGCAGCAGGGGAGAATGCAAGTGCAAGACATCGTCCGCATAGCGAGCCGAAACGAGTTCCAGTCCGCCGTGCGCGATGCGCTGGCCGAAGCCGGCGCGGCCCGCTGGCGCGAACTCTGGTTCTGCGACCCGAACTTCGCGCACTGGCCGCTCAACGAGGTGGGCGTGATCGACAGCCTGACGCAGTGGGCCGGCGCCAACCGGCGCCTGCACCTGCTCGCGCTCGACTACGACGAGGTCCTGCGCCGCCATCCGCGCTTCGTACGCTGGCGCGCCCAGTGGTCGCATGTCGTGCACGCGCGGGCGTTGCAGGACTTGCAGACCATCGACGTGCCGGTGCTGCTGCTGGCACCCGGTGCGCTCGCGCTGCGCCTGCTCGACCCTCTGCGCCATCAGGGCCGGGTGTCGCGCGTGGCGGCCGACATAACCGAGGACATCGAATTGGCTGACGTAATTTCACAACGATCGGTCGAGTCATTCCCCGCCACGACGATCGGACTGTGAGCGACTTCAGCACTCCGGGTATACTCCTAGGCTGGTTACGGTAGACGCATTGGCGTTGCCGTACCTGCGAACGACGAGCCTGTGGCACGCCATGGGTGTTGCGCAAGTGCAGAACGCATTTCTGTTTCGAGTTTGTCCAAGAACTTTCATCCTTTGAGGAATAGCATGAACAAGTCGCTCCTGTTGGCATCCCTGGTTGCCGCCGTTGCCCTCGCCGCCTGCGGCAAGAAGGAAGAGGTTGCCCCGGCCGTGGCCGCTGCTGCTTCGGCCGCCGCTCCTGTGGTTGCCGCTGCCGCTTCGGCCGCAGCTGACACTGCCGCCTCTGGCGCCGCAGCCGCCGCCTCGGGCGTTGCCGACGCGGCGACTGCTGCGGCGGGCAAGGCCGCCGAAATGGCTGCCTCGGGCGCCGCCAAGCAGTAAGCTCCACACGTTGGGCTGGCGCCGGTTCCTCGGCGCCAGGACTCTTGTCGCAGGGCCGCCCTCGGGCGGCCTTTGTCGTGTGCGTCGCGTGCAGGTTGGCGATCAGGCCAACGTGAGCCAGCCGACGCCGCTGAACTGATCGGCGACGACGATCTCGTGCATCGACCCGCCGCAGGCGCTTGCGAGTGCCGCTGCGGCCAGCGCGGGCGTGTTGTTCTCGCGGCTCAGGTGTGCGGCGACGACGTGTCGCAACCCGGCGTGCAGGCAGCCGGAGAGGATCTGCGCCGCGCTGTCGTTGGCCAGATGCCCGTAGGCACCGGCGATGCGCGTCTTGAGCGACGCCGGGTAGCGCGAGCGCGCGAGCAGGTCGCGATCATGGTTGCACTCGAGCACGAGCGCGTGGCAACCTGCCAGGCGATCGAGCAGGTGCGCGGTGCTGGTGCCGGTGTCGGTCAGCACGCCCAGGCGCCGCGCGCCATCGGTGCAGGTGACCTGCAATGGCTCCTGCGCGTCGTGCGGCACCGTGAAGGGCTGCAGCAGCAATTCGCCGATCGCGATCGGCTCGCCGTCTCGGGCGACGTTCAGCAGTTCCGGCGCCAGGTCGGCCTTGCCGTTCGCTGCGCGCCAGGTGCCGCGGCTCGCCCACACCGGCAGGCGGTGGCGGCGCGCCAGCGCGAGCGCGCTGCCGACGTGATCGCTGTGCTCGTGGGTGACGAAGACGGCGTCGAGATCGCCCGGCGCAAGCCCGGCGCGTGCGAGGCGCAACTCGAATTCGCGCAGCGTGAAGCCGCAATCGACGAGGACGCGGCTGGGCCTCGCGCCGCTGCCGGCCTCGACGACGAGCGCGTTGCCTGCGCTGCCGCTGCCGAGGCTGCAGAACCGCATCTCGCGGGCCGGTGGCGCAGCGCTATTGCAAGTCGGTGAGCAGCAGCGCCAGGATGCGCTGCCCGGCCTCGCCCTTCTCGGGCGCGCCCTGGTTGTCGAGCACGGTGACGAGGCTCAGGTTGGCCTCGGACTTGACGGCCACCCGGTAGCGCACCGGACCGGCAGCGTCGCCCTTGGCGCCGAACAGCTTGGCGAAGAAATTCGGGTCTTCCTTGCCGGCCTGCGCCGGATCGACGTAGCGCACGAAATACTGGCCCTTGGCGCGATCCCGGTCCTCGACCGTGAAGCCGCTGCGGTCGAGCGCCAGTCCGACGCGGCGCCAGGCGCGGTCGAATCCGTCGTCGACCTGCAACGTGGGCGTCGGCTGGTCGGCCAGCATGCGCGCGCGCGGCGGCGCTGCCGGCGCGCTTGCCGCAGCCACTGCCGCGGCGGGCGTGATCGCGCGCGGCGGCTTGGCCGAGAGCTTCTGCATCAGGCGGCCCAGCATCTCGGCTTCGAGGTAGGGATCGGGCGGGCGTGGCTGCCAGGCGGTCTGCGTCTTTTCCACGTCGGTGTAGACCTCGACCATGCCGCGCATCGTGATGTAGACATCGCTGCCGGTTTCGGTGCGCTCGACGCGGGTGCGGAACTTGTCGCGTTCGCCGGTCGAGTAGGCCGAGTCGATGACCTTGCCGAGCACGGCGCGGATTGCATCCTGCGGCAGCTTGGCGCGGTTCTCGGCCCAGTCGGTTTCCATCACGCCGGTCTCGGGCCGGTCGACGACCAGCGCCAGACCCATCTCCTGCCAGAACGAGCGCAGCACGGGCCACATCTGCTCGGGCGTCATCGTCGAGGCCAGCCAGCGCGCATTGCCCTGGCGCTCGATCGTGGCCTTGCCGGTCGCAGTGCTGACCGAGGTCACCGCCACCGCCGGCCCGGGCGCAGCACTCGGCGCGGCCGCGCCAGGCGTTGCCGGGGCATTGGCCGGCTGGAACGAACTCGCACTGACGCTCGCGCCCTGCTGCGCGTAGCGCGGGTCGCGCGTGAGCTGCGTCAGATCGGGCGGAATATCCAGCGGCGCGGTCTTGTTGCCCTGGGTGCGGTAGTCGACGGTCTCCTCACCGGTGAGCTGGCTCAGCGAGCTACATGCGGTGAGCGCGGCGATAGCAACTGCGGCCATGGCCAGCAGCCGGAACGAGGGGGCGAGGGTCACGTTTGGATTCTCCATGGTGGCCAGACGCGCTGGCCCGGTCACCGCCGATGCGACGGGCCGTGCTGTCTCAAGCATTGCGGGGTGCAAGCAGCCCGGCTTCGGCAAGCGCACGCTCGACCACCGCCTGCCCCGCAGCCGACAGCGGCGTGATCGGCAACCTGAGCGCGTCGCCGCAGCGCCCCATGCGCGCCAGCGCCCACTTGGTGGCCGAGGGGCTGGGTTCGACGAACAGCGCGCCGTGCAGTTCGAGCAGGCGCATGTGGATCGCGGTCGCTTCGCGCACCTTACCCGCGCGCGCCGCGACGCACAGGTCGTGCATGGCCCGCGGCGCGACATTGGCGGTGACGCTGACGTTGCCGTGGCCGCCGAGCAGCATCAGCGCGATGGCCGTCGGGTCGTCGCCCGAGTAGATCGAGAAGCCGGCCGGCGCATGCTTGATCAGGCGCGCCGCGCGCTCGATGTTGCCGGTCGCCTCCTTGATGCCGACGATGCCCGGCACCTGCGCCAGGCGCAGCACGGTTTCGGGCTGCATGTCGGCCACCGTGCGCCCGGGCACGTTGTAGAGCACCATCGGGATGTCGGCCGCCTCGGCGATCGCGCGGTAGTGGCGATAGATGCCTTCCTGCGACGGCTTGTTGTAGTAGGGCACGACCGAGAGCGTGCAAGCAGCGCCGACCTTGGCCGCGTAGCGCGAGTGCTCGATCGCCTCGGCGGTCGAGTTGGCGCCGGTGCCGGCCATGATCGGCACCCGGCCGCGAGCATGCTCGACCGCGACGCGGATCACCTCCCAGTGCTCCTCGACCGACAGCGTCGGCGACTCGCCGGTCGTGCCGACGACGCCGACGCAATCGGTGCCCTCGGCGACATGCCAGTCGATCAGCGCGCGCAGCGCGCCGTGATCGACGCTGCCGTCTTCGCGCATCGGCGTCACGAGGGCGACGATGCTGCCAACAATCGGTTCCATTCGGGTTCCTCTGAATCGCGCGATTTTAGCCGTGCGGGCGCCCCGCCCGGTGCGGCTACAGCGGATCGCGCTGCGCTGGCGTCGAGGCGGCCGACCTGCGCACGGCGGCAATGCGCTGCACGAAGCGCTCCGGCGGCCCGGCGACGAAGCCATCCTCGTAGGCGACGATGTGCAGGCCGGCCGCCGCCTGCAGCAGTTCGCCCGGCAAGAGCAGGAAGTCGGGGTTGGACGGCTTGCCGACGGTCTCGTTGCCGCGCGCGAAGGTCTCGTAGATCAGCGCGCCGCCATCGGCGACGCTCGCGACGAGGGTCGGCAGCAGCGCGCGCCAGAGGTAGTTGGTAACGACGACCGCACCGAACCGGCGCCCGGCGAGCGGCCAGGGCGCATTCTCGATGTCGGCGACGATGACTTCGGCCGCTGCATCCGGCCCCTCGCGCAGGCCGGCGACGGCCTGCGCGTCGCGGTCGAGCGCCGTCACGCGCCCGCCGCGCGCAGCGAACCAGCGCGTGTGCCGGCCCGACCCGCAGGCGACGTCGAGAACGCTCGCACCGGCAGGCACCAGCGTCGACCAGCGCTGCACCCAGGCCGAGGGCGCGAGGCCAGCGTGAAGCATCAGAAGCAGCTCCAGAACTGGTTGGCGAGCGACACGGCGAGATCGGGCTGCAGGTAAAGCAGGAAGACGGCCAGCAACACCACCAGCGCGCCCGCCCAGAGCGCGATGCGGCCGGCGCGTGGCAGGCGCGTCACTGGCGTGCCTTCGTGCTGCGCACTGCGGTGTTCGCCAAGGGACCCGGAGGGGCCCCTTCGTGGCCCATGCGGCCCGGCGGGCTCAATGAAGTACCTTCGTGCTGCGCGCTGCGGTATTCGCCCTTGGGGCGGCCCGGCGGGCTCATGCCGGCAGCGGTGCCGCGCGTTCGATTGCGCGCTCGCGCACCGGCAGGTTGACCAGCGCCGCAAAAACGCCGAGCGCGATCGCGAGCCACCAGACGACGTCGTAGCTGCCGGTCGCGTCGTAGAGCTTGCCGCCGAGCCAGACGCCGAGGAAGCTGCCGATCTGGTGCGACAGGAACACGAATCCGCCCAGCATCGACAGGTACTGCACGCCGAAGATCTGCGCCACCGTCGCGTTCGTCGGCGGCACCGTCGACAGCCACAGCAGGCCCATCACGGCCGAGAAGACGTAGACGCTCGCCGGGCTCGTCGGTACGGCCAGGAAGACGACGATCGCGAGCGAGCGCAGCGCGTAGATCGCGGCCAGGATGTAGCGCTTGGGCAGGCGCTGGCCCAGCGACCCCGCGGCATAGGTGCCGAACACGTTGAACAGGCCGATCAGCGCCAGCGCGGTTGTTGCCACGCCCGGCGACAGCCCCTGGTCCTTGAGGTAGCTCGGCAGGTGAACACCGATGAAGACGACCTGGAAGCCGCAGACGAAGAAACCCGCGGTCAACAACTGGAAGCTGCGGTGGCCAAGGGCCTCGCGCAGCGCCTCGACTATGCCCTGCTGCGGCCGCGCGGCACCGCTCGCGAAGCCGGGCTCGCGCAGGCCGATTGCGAGCGGGACGATCAGCAACGCCGCCGCGCCCAGCGCGAACAGTGCGCCCTGCCAACCCAGGCTGCCGATCAAGCCGTTCTCGACCGGCACCATCAGGAACTGGCCGAACGACCCGGCAGCCGCCGCGAGGCCCATCGCCCACGAGCGCTTGTCCGCGGCGACGTTGCGTCCGATCACGCCGTAGATCACGGAGTACGTCGTTCCGGCCTGCGCGATGCCTACCAGCACGCCGGCACTGGCCACGAAGCCGCTCGCGGTCTGCGCGCCGGCCATCAGCGCAAGACCCGCCGCATACGCCAGGCCGCCGAAGACGAGCACCCGAAACGCCCCGAGGCGGTCGGCGAGCATGCCTGCAAACAGGCCGGCCACGCCCCAGGTGAGGTTCTGCACCGCCATCGCGAACGCGAAGGTCTCGCGCGACCAGCCGCGCTCCATCGTCACCGGCAGCAGCCAGAGCCCGAAGCCGTGGCGGATGCCCATCGAGAGCGTGACGACCGCCGCGCCGCACAGCAGCACCTGCGTCATCGACAGTCGGGCGGGTGCAGTGTGGGCAGTCATCGCCGCACTCTAGCCCAACCGCGCTGCTCCCGCGCACGTTGGGGCATTTTGCGGGCGGCCGCGCCGTGACCCCACGCCTAGAATCTGTCGATGGCGACCCGACAAGGCAAGTACGAAGAGGCATCGATCCGGGTGTTGAAGGGTCTCGAGCCCGTCAAGCAGCGGCCGGGCATGTACACCCGCACCGAGAGCCCGCTGCACTGCATCCAGGAGGTGATCGACAACGCCGCCGACGAGGCGCTCGCCGGTTTCGGCAAACGCCTCGCGCTCACGCTGCACGCCGACGGTTCGGTGAGCGTCGAGGACGACGGGCGCGGCATCCCGTTCGGCCTGCACCCCGAGGAGCAGGTGCCGGTGGTCGAGATCGTGTACACGCAGCTGCACGCCGGCGGCAAGTTCGACAAGGGCGCGGGCGGCGCGTACAGCTTCTCGGGCGGGCTGCACGGCGTGGGCGTGAGCGTGACGAACGCGCTCGCGAAGCGGCTGCAGGTCACGGTCTACCGCGAAGGCCAGGTCGCGACGCTCGCCTTTGCGCAGGGCGAAGTGGCCGAACCGCTTGCCGTGCGCAAGGCCGGCGCGGGCGACCGCAAGCAGGGCACGACGGTGCGCGTGTGGCCGGAGCCGAAGTACTTCGACAGCGCCGACTTGCCGCGCAACGACCTGACGCACCTGCTGCGCAGCAAGGCGGTGCTGATGCCGGGCGTCGAGGTCACGTTGACCCACGAAAAGTCGGGTGACGTTCAGCGCTGGCTGTACAAGGGCGGCCTGCGCGACTACCTGATGCAGACCCTTGCCGCCGACCCGATCGTGCCGCTCTTCGACGGCGAGCAGTATGCGACCGGCAGCGAAGCCGAGAACATCGCCGAAGGCGAGGGCGCGGCCTGGTGTGTCGCGTTCACCGAAGAGGGCGCGCCGGTGCGCGAGAGCTATGTCAACCTGATCCCGACGGTGGCCGGCGGCACCCACGAGTCGGGCCTGAAGGACGGACTGTTCGGCGCGATCAAGAACTTCATCGAACTGCACGGCCTGCTGCCCAAGGGTGTGAAGCTGATGCCCGACGACGTGTTCTCGCGCGCCTCGTTCGTGCTCTCGGCCAAGGTGCTCGACCCGCAGTTCCAGGGCCAGATCAAGGAGCGGCTGAACAGCCGCGACGCGCTGCGCCTGGTCAGCAACTACGTCAAGCCGCCGCTCGAGCTGTGGCTGAACCAGCATGTCGAGCATGGGAAGAAGCTTGCCGAACTCGTGATCCGGCAGGCGCAGACGCGCCAGCGTGCAAGCCAGAAGGTCGAGAAGCGCAAGGGCTCGGGCGTCGCCGTGCTGCCGGGCAAGCTGACCGATTGCGAGAGCCGCGACCTGTCGCTGAACGAACTCTTCCTCGTCGAAGGCGACTCGGCCGGCGGCAGCGCCAAGATGGGCCGCGACAAGGAGACGCAGGCGATCCTGCCGCTGCGCGGCAAGGTCTTGAACGCCTGGGAGGTCGAGCGCGACCGGCTGTTCGCCAACAACGAGATCCACGACATCGCGGTGGCCGTGGGCGTCGATCCGCATGGCGCGAACGACGCGCCGGATTTCAGCGGGTTGCGCTACGGCAAGGTCTGCATCCTCTCGGACGCCGACGTCGACGGCTCGCACATCCAGGTGCTGCTGCTGACGCTCTTCTTCCGCCACTTCCCGCAGCTGATCGCGCGCGGCCATGTGTTCGTCGCCAAGCCGCCGCTGTATCGCGTCGATGCGCCGGCACGCGGCAGGAAGCCGGCGGCCAAGTTCTACGCGCTCGACGACGGCGAGCTGACGGCGATCCTCGACAAGCTGCGCAAGGAAGGCTGCCGCGAGAACGCGTGGACGATCAGCCGCTTCAAGGGCCTGGGCGAAATGAGCGCCGAGCAGCTGTGGGAGACGACGCTCAACCCCGAGACGCGGCGCCTGCTGCCGGTCGCCCACGGCGAACTCGACGTCGGCGCGACGACCGCGTCGCTGACGCGGCTGATGGGCAAGGGCGAAGCGGCGGCGCGGCGCGAGCTGATGGAGCTGCATGGCGACGCGATCGAGGTCGACGTCTAAGCGTCGGCCGCAGCGCGATGAAGTTCGTCGTCAACACGCTGCACGCGGCGCACGCCGCGCACCAGGAGATCTTCCGCGGCCGGCTCGTCCCGGCGTTCGAGACGCCGGCGCGCGCCGAGGGCATCGCCGCGGCGCTGCGCGACGCGGGCTGGTTCGATGGCGGTCTGCAACTGCCCGCGCGCGACCACGGCCGCGCGCCGCTCGAACGCGTGCACGCGCCAGCCTATCTCGACTTCCTCGAGGGCGCGTGGGGCGAGTGGCTGGCGAGCGGCGGCGATGCGCAGGCCGACGCCTTCCCGGCCGTGTGGCCGGTGCGCACGCTGCGCGACGACGTCGTGCCGCGCAATTTTGTCGCCCGCCTCGGCCTGTACTCGATGGATTCCGGTACGCCGCTGACCGCCGGCAGCTGGGCGGCCGCCAACGGTGGCGCGCAGGCGGCGCTGACCGGGCTGGCCGCGCTGCGCGCGGGCGAACGCGCGGCCTATGTGTTGACGCGCCCGCCCGGCCATCACGCGGGGGCCGACTTCTTCGGCGGCTACTGCTTCGTCAACCACGCCGCCGTCGCCGCGCAGGCCGCGCTCGACGCCGGCGCGCGGCGCGTCGCGATCCTCGACGTCGACTACCACCACGGCAACGGCACGCAGGCGATCTTCTACGCGCGGCGCGACGTCTTCTACGCCAGCCTGCACGGCGACCCGATGACGGAATACCCGTTCTACCTCGGACACGCCGACGAGCGCGGCGTTGGCGACGGCCTCGGCTGCAACGCCAACTACCCGCTGCCGGCCGGCGCGAGCAACGACGCCTGGTTCGCCGCGCTGGCCGCCGCGCTCGAACGCCTGCGCGCGTACGACCCGGAGCTGCTCGTCGTCTCGCTCGGCGTCGACACCTACGTCGGCGACCCGATCTCGCACTTCCGCCTCGACCGGCCCGAGTACGCGCGCCTCGGCATGGCACTGGCCGCCTTCGGCCGGCCGACGCTCTTCGTGCAGGAGGGCGGCTACGCGACCGACGCGATCGGCCTCAACGTCCTCGCGGTGCTGCGCGGGTTCGATGGCGGCGGCGCGGCCGAGGCGGGCGCGTAGTGGACACCGGCGCGACGACGCTCGCGGCGCCGGCCTTCGTCGCCAAATGGGGCCCGGGCGGGCCGGCGCACGAACTCAAGATGCCGACGCTGCGGTCGACTTCACGGGCTTGCGCTACGGCAAGGTCTGCATCCTCTCGGACGCCGACGTCGACGGCTCGCACATCCAGGTGCTGCTGCTGACGCTCTTCTTCCGCCACTTCCCGCAGCTGATCGCGCGCGGCCATGTGTTCGTCGCCAAGCCGCCGCTGTATCGCGTCGATGCGCCGGCGCGCGGCAAGAAGCCGGCGGCCAAGCTCTATGCGCTCGACGATGGCGAGCTGACGGCGATCCTCGACAAGCTGCGCAAGGAAGGCTGCCGCGAGAACGCGTGGACGATCAGCCGCTTCAAGGGCCTGGGCGAAATGAGCGCCGAGCAGCTCTGGGAGACGACGCTCAACCCCGAGACGCGGCGCCTGCTGCCGGTCGCGCACGGCGAACTCGACATCGGCGCGACGACCGCGTCGCTGACGCGGCTGATGGGCAAGGGCGAAGCGGCGGCGCGGCGCGAGCTGATGGAGCTGCATGGCGACGCGATCGAGGTCGATGTGTAGCCGCTGAGGAGAGAGGTCCACGGCCCGGCGCGGCGGGCTACCGAGGGCAAACGTACCGTCGCGCCGCGACTCGACGCTGGCACACTGCGCGCGATGACCGCCTTGCCTCGCCCATCGCTGCGCCTGCGCCCGACCATGCTGTCGGACCTCGACTTCGTGCTCGGCGTCGAGCGCGACGCGGCCAACCTGCCCTTCATCACGCCGTGGGAGCGCACGCAGCATGAAGGCGCGGTGCGCTTTCCGGACTTCCGCCACTTCATCGTCGAGGCCGGCACCGGCACGCAGGCGGCCGGCTTCGTCATCCTGCAGGGCTGCCGGAGCCCGCACCGCGCGGTCGAACTCAAGCGCATCGTGCTGCAGGCCAAGGGCCAGGGCCTCGGCCGCGCGTGCGTGCGCCTGCTCAAGCGGATGGCGTTTCGCGACCTGCGCGCGCACCGCTTCTGGCTCGACGTGAAGTCGCGCAACCTGCGCGCGCAGCACCTGTACGAGAGCGAAGGCTTCGTGGTCGAGGGCACGCTGCGCGACGCCGTGCGCCTGGACGAGGGCTACGACTCGCTGGTCGTGATGTCGATGCTCGAAGGCGAGTACGCCGAGCGCGTCGCCGCAGACCAAGAGTCTGGCTGACTCACTCGGGGCGGTGACGGCGGCCGCACGACGGCGGTCGTGTCAATGGCGCTCGAGCGCCTGCTCGAGCGCGCCGCAGCGGCTTTCGGCGCGACCGCTGTCTTGCCCCACGCAGCCCGGACCCCTTGTGTGCAGCCGTGCGCCGGCGCCGCCATGAGCATCGCGTAGGGGACAACCCCGAGCGACGCGCGTCGATGCACCGGCGTTTGATTCAGCGCAAAGTCGTTGAATCTGGTCTGTGTAGATTGGTCATGCCAGATTGACTCGACCCAAGCCCCCCAGCGCCATGCCGAAGCCGCTGAACATGACATCGCAGCCAGAACACAACGAAGCCGCCGCACTGATCGGCCAGATCCTCGCCTTCGTGCGCGAGCATCGGCTCAGGCCCGGCGATCGCCTGCCGTCCGAGCGTGTCCTGGTCGAGCGCTTCGGCGCCACGCGTCCCGTCATCCGCGAAGCGCTCGCGGTGCTGGACTGCCTGCGCATCGTCGAGCGTCGTCCCCGCTCGGGCGTCTATTTGCGCGCCGAGGCCAGCGTCGCGAGTCTGGACATGATCGTCGTGAAGGCCGATCTCGGGCTGCCGGTCGACGACGACGAAGTCGAGCAGCTCAGCGAATTCCGCACCATGCTCGAGGCGCAGGCGATCGTGCTCGCCTGCAAGCGCCGCATGCCGCGCGACATCGAGCGCATGGACGCGTGCAACCGCGAGTGTCGCGAGCGGCTCAAGCGCAAGGAGTCGATCGCGCAGCCGAGTGCGGACTTCCACCTCGCCGTGATCGCCGCGACGCAGAACCAGTTTCTGCTGCGCACCGCAAATTCCTTCTACCTCGCGACGCGCGCATGGCGCGCGCAGGTATTCGACGACATCGACGTGTGCCGGCGTTCGATTCGCGATCACGAGGCCCTGCGAGACGCGATCGCGCGTGGGCAGGACGCGCGCGCGCGAGATCTGATGGCCGAGCACCTGAAGGTGGCGGATCACTACTGGCACGACTGGCACGCGTCCGTGCTGTCCGGGCACGGGCCGGTCGGGCGCGCCTGAGGTTATCGAGTTTCACACCGAAGCCGCCGGTTTCGCGGCCCACCCACTCGAACACAAGGAGCACGACATGGAACAAGGGCGTCGGAAATTGCTGGCATCCGGTGTCGCGGTCGCGGCGGCCACCTGCGCCGCGCCGGCGATCGCGCAAGGCAAGCGCGAACTGAAGCTGGTGCTGGGCTGGCCGCGCAACGCGCCGGGCAACGGCACGAGTGTCGAGCGCTTCGCGAAGAACGTCGCGCAGGCGACCGACGGACGCATCACGTTTCGCATCTACGGTGCGAACGAACTGGTGCCGCCGCTGGGCATGTTCGACGCCGTCTCCAAGGGCGCGGTCGACGTCGCGCACTCGACGGCCTACTACTGGACCGGCAAGTCCAAGGCCTACAACTTCTTCTCCACCGTGCCCTTCGGCATGCTGCCGATGGAGCACTTCGCCTGGCTCACGTACGGCGGCGGCCAGCAACTCTGGGATGAACTCAACGCGCCGCACGACCTGAAGTGCCTGCCGGTGAACCAAACCGGCGCGCAGATGGGAGGCTGGTTCCGCAAGGAAGTCGCCAGCCTCGGCGACATGAAAGGCCTGAAGGTTCGCTATCCCGGATTCGGGGGCGAGATCATGAAGGCGCTCGGCGCGACGCCAGTGCTGATGCCGCTGGGCGAGGTGTTCCCGGCCATGCAGTCGGGCGCCCTCGATGCGGCCGAGCTCGCGACGCCGTGGTTCGACATGGGCTACGGCCTCTACAAGGTCGCGAAGTTCTACTACAGCCCCGGATTCCACGAGCCCGGCCACACGCTCGAGCTGATGTTCAACAAGAAGGTCTGGGACAGCCTGAGCCCGGCCGACCAGGAGACGATCCGCCTCGCCGCGCAGGCCCAGATCCTGCAATCCGAAGCCGAGGTGATCGCCAACGACCCGGCCGCGCTCGATCAGCTGACGGGCAAGTTCGGCGTCGCGCTCAAGGCCTTCCCCGACGACATCCTGCGCGCCATGCAGAAGGCGGCTTCCGAGATCATCCCCGCCGCGGTGGCCGACGATCCGTTGGCCAGGAAGATCTACGAGTCCTACGCCGGCTTCCAGAAGAGCGTGCTCAAGCGCGGCCTGCTGATGCCGGGCGCGGTGTGGCGCATGCGTCAACTCGGATGAGCGTCGGCACCGAGGCCGCAGGCGCGAGCGGCGGGCCGCTCGCCGATGCGCTCGACCGCTTCGGCGAGGCGGTCGGCCGGGCGCTGTCGTGGCTGACGCTGGCCTGTGTGCTCGTGTGCTTCGGCGTCGTCGTGCTGCGCTATGCGTTCAACGTCGGCTTCATCTGGATGCAGGAGGCCTACGTCTGGCTGCATGCGATCGTCTTCACCGGCTGTGCCGCCTATGCCCTCAAGCACGACGCGCACGTCCGCGTCGACATCTTCTACTCGCGCATGTCCGCGCGCGCCCGCGCCTGGGTCGATCTGGCCGGCGCCGTGCTGATGGTCCTGCCGTGGATGGCCGTCCTCGCCTGGCTCGTCGTGCCCTGGATCGCCGATTCGTGGTCCGTGGGCGAGGGCTCGGGCATGCCGGGCGGCATCCCCGCCGTGTACCTGCTCAAGGCGATGCTGTTTGTGATGGCCGTGCTGCTCGCGCTGCAGGCGCTCGCCCTCGCGGCCCGCTCGGTGCACATCCTGCGCCGGGGCTGAGCCGATGAGCACTCTCGTCATCGGCGAGATCCTGAGCGTGCTGCTGCTCGTCTCGTCGCTCGCCATCCTGATGCTCGGCTTCGGCGTCGCGTTCTCGCTGGCGGCGATCGGCATCGTCTTCGCCGGCCTCGGCGCGGTGTTCGGCGCGTTCGAGTTCCGGCTGCTGCAGGCGCTGCCGGGGCGCCTGTACGCGATCATGCAGAACGAGGTGCTCGTCGCCGTGCCGCTGTTCATCTTCATGGGCACGGTGCTCGAGCGCTCGGGGATCGCCGAGGAGTTGCTCGAGGCGGCCGGACGGCTGTTCGGCCGCGTGCGCGGCGGCATCGCGATCTCGGTCGTGCTGATCGGCGTGCTGTTCGCCGCGTCGACGGGCATCGTCGGCGCCGCCGTCGTGACGATGGGTCTGATCAGCCTGCCGCTGATGCTGCGCATCGGCTACGACGCGCGCCTCGCGACCGGCACCATCACCGCGTCGGCGACACTCGCGCAGATCATCCCGCCGGCGACCGTGCTCGTCTTCCTCGGCGACATGCTGCAGGCGGCCAACAGCCAGGCGCAGCTCGCGCGTGGCAACATGGCGCCGGATCCGGTCTCGGTCGGCGACCTGTTCTTCGGCGCGCTGGTGCCGGGGCTTGCGCTGGCCGCGCTCTACATCCTGTGGGTCATCGTCGTCGCGGTCGTGCGCCCGGCGGCCTGCCCGGCGATGCCCGCCGCCGAGGCCGGGGCGTCGCGTCTCGTCGGGCGGGTCTTGTGGGCGATGCTGCCGCCCCTCGTGCTCGTCGTCGCGGTGCTCGGTTCCATCCTCGGCGGCGTCGCGACGCCGACCGAGTCGGCCTCGGTGGGCGCCGTCGGCGCGATGGCGCTCGCGGCGATGCGCGGGCGGCTCGATCGAGAGATGCTCGCGGGCGTCTCGCGCACGACGGCGCGCCTCACGTCGATGGCCTTCCTGCTGCTGCTCGGCGCGTCGCTGTACATCCTCGTGTTCAGGGGGCTGGGCGGCGACCTGCTCGTCGAAGGGCTTCTGACCTCGCTGCCGGGCGGCCTGCACGGCGCGCTCGCGGTCGTCATGACGATCGTCTTTCTGCTCGGCTTCTTTCTCGATCCGTTCGAGATCATGTTCATCATCATCCCGATCGCCGGGCCGGTGCTGATCACGCTCGGCGCCGATCCGCTGTGGCTCGGCGTACTGATCGCGCTGAACCTGCAGACGAGCTTTCTCACGCCGCCGTTCGGCTTCTCGCTCTTCTACCTGCGCAGCGTCGCGCCGCCGGAGGTCACGACCGGGCAGATCTACCGCGGCATCGTGCCCTTCGTCGTCGTGCAGCTGCTGGTGCTGGCGGCGGTCTGGCTGATGCCCGCGATTGCCACCGAGCTGCCGCGGCGAGTCTTTGGGTACTGAAGCATGGCGCGCGTCCTCGTCATCGGCACCATGGACACCAAGGGTCGCGAGTCGGCGTACCTCGCGCGGCGCCTGCGCGAGCAGGGCTGCGAGGTGACCGTCATGGACGTCGGCATCCTCGGCGAGGCCGAGGAGATCGTCTGCGACATCGACCGGCGCCAGGTCGCCGCGGCGGCGGGGGCGACGATAGACGCGCTGCGCACCGCCGGCAGCCGCGGCCGGGCGGTCGAGGGCATGCGCATCGGTGCCAGGACGATCGCCAAGTCACTCGCCGAGCAGGGGCAGGTGCACGGCGCAATCGCGCTCGGCGGCGCGGAGGGCGCCGTGCTCGCTGCCGCCGCGATGCAGGAGCTGCCGCTGGGCATGCCCAAGACGATCGTGTCGCCCATCGCGTCGGGGCGGCGCATCTTCGCGCCTTTCGTCGGCACGTCCGACATCTCGATGCAGCATTCGGTCGTCGACATCCTCGGCCTGAACAGCATCGCGCGGCGCGTCTTCGACTCGGCCGCGGCCGGCGTGGCGGGTGCGGCCCGGGCCTTCGAGCGGTCGCTGACCCAAGCCGATGAGCGCTCGGCCAAGAAGCAGATCGGCGTGACCATGCTCGGCAACACGACCACGCCCATCATGTGGATCCGGCGCCGTTTCGAGCCCGACTGCGGCGACCTCGTCGTGTTCCACGCCAACGGCGTCGGCGGTGCCGCGCTCGAGCAGCAGGCGGCCGCCGGACACATCGACGGTGTCGTCGAATTCACGCTGAGCGAGATCATCGGCCACATCGCGGGCGGTTTCCACGACGCGGGGGCGCACCGGCTCGAGGCGGCCGGTCGCCTCGGCTTGCCGCAGGTGGTCGTGCCGGGCTGCATCGACTTCATGGTCTGCGGGCCGCGCAGCGAGGTGCCGCCGCACTGGCGCAACCGGCCCAGCTACTTCCACAACCCGGAGTTCACGCTCGTGCGCGCGATGGCCGAGGAGCAGTTGCACGCGGCGCGCGAGATCGCGCGCAAGCTCAACGCCGCGCGCGGCCGGGTCGCCGTGCTGGTGCCGACGCGCGGCCTGTCGGTGCCGAACTGCGAGGTCGACCAGCAGGGCGCGCCCGGAGCGTTCTGGGACCCGGCGCTCGACGCCGCGTTTCGCGACCTGCTGCGCCGCAGCCTGGACGCCCGCATCGCGTATCGCGAAGTCGATGCGCACATCAACGACGACAGTTTCGCCCGCGAGGTGTTGGATGCCGCGCGGGCCTTGTTCGAGGTCTGACCCACACAGGAGCATTGCCATGGCGACCCGCGCCAAGAAGACACCCCCCACCCCCGCCCGATCCCGCTCCGCGCTGACCGGCGCGGAGCGTTCGAACGCCGGCCCGGACGTCGAGCCCTGGAGCCTCGCCAGCGGCGCCGCGGCGCACGTGAAGCCGAGCCTGCAGGACGAGGCGCACGCGCCGCGTCGCAAGGCGCTCGATCTCGACTTCCCGTCGTGGTGCCTGGGCGACCTCAGCGCGTCGGACGTGAAGGCCTATCTGCGCCACAGCGACACCATCCTCATCCCCAAGGCCTCGCTCGAGCAGCACGGCGCGCACCTGCCGCTGTTCTGCGACAGCATCACCGCCAACGAGGTTGCCAAGCGCGCCGGCCGCAAGGCCGGCATCCTGTACACGCCAACGCTGTGGATGGGCTACAGCCCGCAGCACCTGAAGGCGCCCGGGCAGGGCACCGGCACGATCACGCTGCGCGTCGAGACCTACCTGAACCTGCTCTACGACGTCGGCCGCTCGCTCATCCATCACGGCTTCAGGCGGCTGATCTTCGTCAACGGGCACGGCTCGAACATCAAGGTCGTCGATCCGGTGCTGCGCAAGCTGCGCAACGAGACGGGCGCGCTGATCAGCTACTACAAGCCCTATGCCGAACGCTACCTCGGCATGCTCGCCGACGTGCTCGAAGGCCCGGTCGAGGAGACGCCGGGCTGGCACGCGGGCGAACTCGAGACCTCGCAGTGCCTGTGCCACGACCCGCGCCTCGTCCGCATGGATCGCGCGGTGGCCGACCAGGCGCACACGCCCCGGTGGCTCGGCAAGGCCTGGACCAAAAAGGACGGCATGCCCGACGTCGAGTTCCAGGGTTACAGCTACTTCAACATGCCCTTCGAACACGACGAGTTCACCGAATCGGGCGTCATGGGCAATCCGATGCGCGCGGCGGCCTACAAGGGCGAGATCGCGTTCAACCGCTTCGCCAATCACCTCATCGATGCGGTGCACGAACTCGAGAAGGTCAAGCTCGACATGCACGACATCGACTGGACCGCGGGCAAGACGATGGGCGGTGTGGCGTGAGCGGCGATCGCCTCGCGCGCTATCCGGTCACCGGGATCGCGCTCGGAGTTCGAATCGCGCGCGCTCGCGGCGGAGCTCGGCGCCATCGTCGGCGCCGATCGCGTCCTCGTCGGGCCCGAGGCGAGGCGGCGTCATGCCGGCGACATGAGCTGGCTGACCTACATCCACGCCCACCATGGACAGCCGCTGGCGCGGCACGACGTCGTCGCGACGCCGGTGTCGACGCGCGAAGTGGCCGCCATCATGCAGCTTGCGTCGCGCCTGGGCGTGCCGGTGACGCCGGTCGGCGGCGCGTCGGGCGTGCAGGGCGCGGCGAACGCGACCTGCGGCGGCATCCTGCTCGACCTGGGCGCGATGAACAAGGTGCGGCGGCTCGACCGCAAGTCGCTCACCTGCGTCGTCGAGCCGGGCATGAACGTCAAGGCCTTCGAGGCGCAGCTCAACGCCGAGGGGCTGAGCTTCACGCACTACCCGGCCTCGGCGGAGTGGGCCAGCATCGGCGGCTGCGTCGGCGCCCGGGGTTCCGGCGTGCTGTCGACCAAGTACGGCACGATCCAGGATCACGTGCTGAGCGCCGAGCTGGTCCTGCCCGGCGGCGGTGTCGTGCAGTTGCCCGCGGTACCGCGTCACGGCGTCGGCCCGGAGCTGACCCAACTCTTCGTCGGCAGCGAAGGCACGCTCGGCGTCATCACCGCGGTGACCGTCAGGCTGCGCCATCTGCCGGCCCGTCGAGAGTTCGCCGCGTTCCGCTTCGAGAGCCTGGCGCAGGGCATCGAGGCCGGACGACGCATCATGACGACCGGCGCGCGGCCGGCCGTGATGCGGCTCTACGACCGCGACGCGGCGGTCCACAGCCTGGATCGCGCGGTGCAGGCCGGGCTGGACAACGTGACGATGGTGTTGATGCTCGACGGCGATCACCCCGCCCTCGTCGAGGCCGAGGCCGGCGTCTGCCGCGACCTCTGCCTCGAGCAGGGTGGGCGCGACATCGGCGCGCAGGTCGGGCAGCGCTGGTGGGACCAGCGCTACGTCTTCTATCACCCGCCGCACGCGCCGCAATTGCCGCAGATCTGGTGCACGATGGACGCGGTCGCCGACTTCGCGCACATCGAGGGTCTGTACGACGCGGTCACGAAGGCGATGCGCGAAGCCGTCGACCCGGTGTGGGGACTGACGCTCAAGACGCACCTGTCGCACTGGTACGACTGGGGCTCGATGATCTATCCGCGCTTCGGCATCCCGAAGGGGCCGGACGATCTCGACCAGGCTCTCGAGCTGCACGACGCGATCGTGCGCGCGGCGACCCTCGCCGCGCTGGAGGCGGGCGGCGTGATGAACGACCACCACGGCGTCGGCCTGCGGCTCGCGCCTTACATGGAGCAGCAGTTCGGCGCCGAGGGGCTCGCGCTGCTGCGCAGCATCAAGCGAGCGATCGACCCTGGACGCATCCTCTGTCCGGGGAAGCTCGGCCTGTAGGGCGCAGCCTCCGTCCTGGCCCGGCGCGGCCGGGTGTCAGGCCGCAGCGAATCACCAGCGACGCTGTGCAGCGAAGGCCTGCGCAGGCGTCGCCTGCACTGCGCAAGTCCATGCAAGTTTCGTTTGCGCGACTCAGGGCTGCGCGGGCTCGCCCCGCGCGTGCCCGTGCCGGTGGTGAATGTCCGGGTAGTGCGCATGCGCGTGCGTCAGCGCCTCGTGCCGGTGCAGATGCGCGTGCGGCTCGCGGCCGTCCCAGGCGAAGTCGTGCGCGTGCCGATGATGCTCGTCGTGCCGGTGGCGGTGCGCGTGCTCGAGCGGCTCGTGCGTGTGCAGATGCGAGTGGCGTTCGCGCAGGTGCAGCCAGACACCCAGCGCCATCAGCGCCGCCGCGGCCCAGAACGCTGCCGACGGCGGCTGCGGCCACAGCGCCAGCGAGACGACCACACCGACCAGCGGCGCGACCGAGAAGTAGGCGCCGGTACGCGCGCTGCCCAGCGTGCGCAGCGCGACGACGAACAGCGTCAGGCTCAGCCCGTAGCCGAGGAAGCCGACGACGAGGCTCGCGGCGAGCGGCGCGGCCGCCGGCAGCGCGGCGCCCGACGCGAGCGCGAGCGCGCTGTTGCAGGCGCCGGCGACGAGGCCCTTCAAGCACGCGACGAGCATGGGGTCGTTGGCCGAGACCTTGCGCGTCAGGTTGTTGTCGATCGCCCAGCACAGGCAGGCGCCGACGACGAGCAGCGCGCCCGCCGACAGCGCGCCGGCGTTGGGCTCCCACGACAGCAGCACGCCGCCGGCGACGATCGCGGCCATGCCCAGCACGACGCGCCGGTCCGCGTTCTCGCGGAACACGACCCAGGCGATCACGGCCGTCAGCACGCCCTCGACATTGAGCAGCAGCGCAGCGGTCGCGCCGTCGGCGAGCGCGAGGCCCGCCATCAGCAGCGCCGGCCCGAACACACCGCCGAAGGCGATCGCGCCGGCGAGCCAGGGCCAGTCGCCGCGCGCGATGCGCGTCGGCTCGGCGCTGCGCGAGCGGCGCGCGAGCAGCACGATCGCGAGGCCGGCACCGCTGCCCAGATAGAGCAGTCCGGCAAGCAGCAGCGGCGCCATCTCGCCGACGAGCAGCTTGGCGAACGGCGTGCTCGCGCCGAAGAGCAGCGCGGCCGCGAGGGCCGGGGACGCGGAGCGAAGAGACATGCGCAGAGTGGAGCACAGCGCGCGCCGGCGCGACAGCGCAGCGCGGCGTGCCTGTAGCATCGGCGCTCCCATGCCACACGCCGAGAACGACGACGAACAGGCCCGCGCCGCCGCGGCCGCCGCGCCGCCTGCCGCGCCGAGCCGCAGCGAGGCCTTCGGCTACTGGCTACGGCTCGGCTTCATCAGCTTCGGCGGGCCGGCCGGGCAGATCGCGATCATGCACGAGGACCTCGTCGAGCGCCGGCGCTGGATCTCGGAGCGGCGCTTTCTGCACGCGCTGAACTACTGCATGGTGCTGCCCGGCCCGGAGGCGCAGCAGCTCGCCACCTACATCGGCTGGCTGATGCATCGCAGCTGGGGCGGCATCGTCGCGGGCGGGCTCTTCGTGCTGCCGTCGCTGTTCATCCTGATCGCGCTGTCGTGGATCTACATGGCCTTCGGCAACGTGCCGGTGATCGCCGCCTTCTTCTACGGCATCAAGCCGGCAGTGACGGCGCTCGTCGTCCACGCCGCGTGGCGCGTGGGTTCGCGGGCGCTGAAGAACGCCTGGCTGTGGGCGATCGCGGCGGGCGCGTTCGTCGCCATCTTCGCCTTCGAGCTGCCCTTCCCGCTCATCGTGCTCATCGCCGGAATGGCCGGCTATTTCGGCAGCAAGCTGGCCCCCGAGAAGTTCGCGATCGGCGGCGGTCACGGCGCGGCCGGGCAAGGCCACGGCCCGGCGCTGATCGACGACGACACGCCGACGCCGGCGCACGCGCTCTTCACCTGGGCGCGCGTGCGCAGGGTCCTCGCCGTCTTTGTCGCCTTGTGGGCGCTTGCGCTGGGCAGCCTGATCGCGCTGTTCGGCTGGGACGGCGTGCTGACGCAGATGGCCTGGTTCTTCACCAAGGCGGCGCTGCTGACCTTCGGCGGCGCGTATGCCGTGCTGCCCTATGTCTACCAGGGAGCGGTCGACCATTTCCAGTGGCTCACCGCCCCGCAGATGATCGATGGCCTCGCGCTCGGCGAGACGACGCCCGGGCCGCTGATCATGGTCGTTGCCTTCGTCGGCTTCGTCGGCGGCTGGACCAAGGCGATCTTCGGCGGCGACGCGCTCTTTCTGGCCGGCGCCGTCGCGGCGAGCGTGGTGACCTTCTTCACCTTCCTGCCGTCGTTCCTGTTCATCCTGCTCGGCGCGCCCTTCGTCGAGTCGACGCACGGCAAGCTCGAGTTCACCGCCCCGCTGACCGGCATCACCGCCGCGGTGGTCGGCGTGATCGTCAACCTGGCGGTGTTCTTCGCCTGGCACGTGCTGTGGCCGCAGGGCACCGGCGGCCGCTTCGAGTGGGCGTCCGCCGTCATCGGCGTGGCGGCGGGCGTCGCGCTGTTTCGCTTCAAGCTGGGCGTCATACCCGTCGTGCTCGGCTCGGGCGTCGCCGGGCTCGCCTTTGCGTTGGGGCGGGCCGCGCTTCAAGGCAGCGCCTGAATGCCGCGCCGGTGCACAATCCGCCGCCTCAGCCGATCCCGCTTCCGATGACCGACCTGTTCTCCCCCGCGCCCGCCGACCCGTCCGACGCGATCACGCTCGCCCACTACGCCGAGCGCGCCTACCTCGAATACGCGCTGTCGGTCGTCAAGGGCCGCGCGCTGCCCGACGTGTGCGATGGGCAAAAGCCCGTGCAGCGCCGGATCCTCTACAGCATGGAGCGCATGGGCCTTGCGTTCACGACGGCGAGCGGCCCGAAGGCGGTCAAGAGCGCGCGCGTCGTCGGCGACGTGCTCGGGCGCTTTCATCCGCACGGCGACCAGGCGGCCTACGACGCGCTGGTGCGCATGGCGCAGGACTTCAGCCAGCGCTATCCGCTGATCGACGGCCAGGGCAACTTCGGCTCGCGTGACGGCGACGGCGCCGCGGCGATGCGCTACACCGAGGCGCGCCTCGCGCCGATCACGCGCCTGCTGCTCGACGAGATCGACGAGGGCACGGTCGACTTCATCCCCAACTACGACGGCTCGACCGAGGAGCCGAAGCAGTTGCCGGCGCGCCTGCCCTTCGTGCTGCTCAACGGCGCGAGCGGCATCGCGGTCGGCCTCGCGACCGAGGTGCCGAGCCACAACCTGCGCGAGGTCGCCGCCGCCGCGGTCGCGCTGCTCAGGGACGAGAGGCTGTCGGACGACGCTCTGGCCGAGCTGATCCCGGCGCCGGACTACGCCTGCGGCGGCCAGATCATCAGCAGCGCGGACGAGATCCGCGCCGCGTACGCGTCGGGCCGCGGCTCGCTCAAGGTGCGCGCGCGCTGGAAGATCGAGGATCTGGCGCGCGGCCAGTGGCAGCTCGTCGTCACCGAACTGCCGCCGGGCACGAGCGCGCAGAAGGTGCTCGAGGAGATCGAGGAACTCACGAACCCGAAGGTCAAGGCGGGCAAGAAGGCCTTGAGCGCGGAGCAGCTTCAGTTGAAGGCGAGCGTGCTCGCGGTGCTCGACGCGGTGCGCGACGAGTCCGGCCGCGAGGCCGCGGTGCGCCTCGTCTTCGAGCCCAAGACGCGCACCGTCGAGCAGCAGGAGCTGATCACGGCGCTGCTCGCGCACACCAGCCTCGAGAGCACGGCGCCGATCAACCTGACGATGATCGGCGCCGACGGCCGGCCGACGCAGAAGAGCCTGCGCCAGATGCTCGTCGAGTGGCTCGGCTTTCGGCAGCAGACGGTCGAGCGGCGCACGCGGTTCCGGCTCTCCAAGGTACTCGACCGCATCCACATTCTCGAGGGTCGGCAGCTCGTGCTGCTCAACATCGACGAGGTGATCCGCATCATCCGCCAGGCCGACGAGCCCAAGCCGGCGCTGATCGAGGCGTTCAAGCTCAGCGACCGCCAGGCGGAGGATATCCTCGAGATCCGCCTGCGCCAGCTCGCGCGGCTCGAAGCGATCAAGATCGAGCAGGAACTCAGCAGCCTGCGCGCCGAGCAGGGCAAGCTCGAGGACATCCTCGCCAGCCCGGCGGCGTTGAAGCGCACGCTGATCCGGGAGATCGAGGCCGATGCCAAGGCGCACGGCGACGAGCGGCGCACGCTGGTGCAGGAAGAGAAGCGCGCGACCGCCGAGATCCGCGTCGTCGACGAGCCGGTGACGGTGGTCGTGAGCAGCAAGGGCTGGGTGCGTGCGCTCAAGGGGCACGAGGTCGAGACGGCGAGCCTCGCGTTCAAGGCCGGCGACGCGCTGTACGGGCGCTTTGCCTGCCGCAGCGTCGACACGCTGGCGGTCTTCGGCAGCGACGGGCGCGTGTATTCGGTCGCGGTGGCGGCGCTGCCCGGCGGGCGCGGCGACGGGCAGCCGATCACGTCGTTGATCGATCTCGAGGCCGGCACGCAGCCGGCGCACTACCACGCCGGCGCGACGGCGCAGATGCTCGTGCTCGCCGCGAGCGGCGGCTACGGCCTGCTCGCGCGCATGGGCGACCTGCAGAGCCGCCAGCGCGGGGGCAAGACCTTTCTCGCGCTCGAACCGGGCGAGACGCCGCTCGCGCCAGCCCTCGTGCCCGGAGACGATCTGCTCGGCGCACAGCTCGGCTGCCTGTCGGCGAGCGGGCGGCTGCTCGTCTTCCCGCTCGACGAGCTCAAGCACCAGCCCAAGGGCGGGCGTGGGCTGACGCTGATGGACCTGGACGCGAAGGACGCGCTGGCGAGCGTGGCCGCGTTCGGCCAGAGCTTGCGCGTGATCGGCAGCGGCCGGGGCGGCAAGGCGAAGGACGAATTGCTCAAGGCCGCCGTGCTGATGGCGCACGTCGGCAAACGCGCGCGCAAGGGCAAGGTGGTCGAAGGCATGAAGGCGCAGCGGCTGAGCGCGGCGTGAAGAAGCGCAGGGCTGCGCGGCTGCGTCGTGTGCCTATGAAGGGCGATGCGCCGGCAGTTCGAGACAGAGGCGATCGCTGGAGAGCAGGGCTGGGCACGACGTCGCCGGCGCGATGGGAGCGTCGCGCCAGGCGCTGCCCGCCGGGGGCTCATGCTGGGGCGGTCGGCGCTGCGCGCCGACTCCGCTGTGGTGCTCGTCCCGGGGTCGCGTCGCGAAACTCACTGCGTTCGCTGCGCTCACTCCGTTCAGACAATCGCGACGAGTCAGTCTACGAAGCGCGCTGCGCGCGCCGACCCCGGGCCTGCGCTCCTCGCCGCCCCACAAATCGCCCCCGGCGGGCAGCGCCTGGCGCTCTGAGGCGGCGGTGCTTGTTGCCCCACATGCCACCACCGGTTCAGCAAAGGCGGGTCCGGGCAGGCTGGGGCGCGCCTGGGAGGCGCCGAGCAGCACAGGGCTCGTGGCCGCGCGCGCAGCGCGCTTCGTGGTCTGACTCGGCGCGGTTGTTCGAGCGCAGCGAACGAAGTGAGCGAAGCGAGTTCTGCGCCGGGCCGCGAGCCCGAGCAGGCGAGCCCGGACGCAGGCGAGCCGGGGGCTCGACTGCGCCTGGCGAGCGGCCTGCTCGCGAGAGCAGGCGCGGCCTGCAAGGCCAGGGCAGTCGGCGCGCAGCGCCGGCCGCCTCCGCGAAGCGCCCCGGCCTGCCCGGGCCCGGCTTTGCCGCGCAGGCACGTCATACCGAGCCTCCGCAATCGTCTCATTCAGAGCGGGGGAGCGATTGACATGAGCCGCAGCAAGCGCAGGCGAGCCGCCGAGTCGGCGCCGGCCGTGCCCACTGCGCCGCCGCATCCGCCGAGGCGCGCTCCTATCGCATGGGCGCTGGCCGTTCTCGCCGTTATCGTTGCGGCCGTCGCGGCCTGGCTCACGATGCGAACGCCCGCGCCGCGCGACGCGGGCCTGGCGGCGGCGCCGGCCGCATCGTCGCCGGCCACCACGGCCGCGCGGCCCGCCTACGCCGACAACCAGCTCTGCGTCGGCTGCCACCAGGAAGCCGCCAGCGCGTGGAAGCAGTCGCATCACTTCATGGCGATGGCGCCACCGAGCGAGGCGACGGTGCGCGGCGACTTCGGCGGCACGAACTTCAAGCACCAGGGCGTGACGACGCGCTTCTTCCGTCGCGACGGCAAGTACTTCGTCCACACCGACGGGCCGGACGGGAAGATGAGCGACTTCGAGGTCCGGTACACCTTCGGCGTCGATCCACTGCAGCAATACCTGATCGAGACCCCGGGCGGCCGGCTGCAGCCGCTGACGATCGCGTGGGACACGCGCAAGCGCCGCTGGTTTCACCTCTACCCGCACGAGAAGGCGCCGCCCGGCGACGTGATGCACTGGACCGGCCGCTACCAGACCGCCAACACGATGTGCATCGCCTGCCACACGACGGGCTACGAGAAGCGCTACGACGCCAAGGCAGACACCTTCGACTCGCGCTGGAAGGAGGGCAACGTCAGCTGCCAGGCCTGCCACGGCGCCGGCGAGAAGCACGTCGCGTGGGCGCAGGCGTGGCGGCCGGCGGCTGCGGCGAGCGCCGCGAGCGCGCCGCGCGACGTCGGGCTCGCGGTGGACTTTCGCCGCGCGGGGGCCAGCGGCGAGGTCGAGGTCTGCGCCGCGTGCCACGCGCGGCGCAGCGAGCTCACGCCCGCACCGATGGCCAGCGAGCCGCTGCTCGACAACTACCAGCCCGCGCTGCTGACGCCGGGGCTTTACCACGCCGACGGCCAGCAGCGCGACGAGGTCTACGTCTACGGGTCCTTCCGCCAGAGCCGGATGTACGCGCATGGCGTGCGCTGCACCGACTGCCACGCCGCGCACAGCGCCAAGTTGAAGCTCGCCGGCAACGCGGTGTGCCTGCAGTGCCACGCGCAGCCCGCCAACGCGCGCTTTGCGTCCGCGGCCGGCAACTACGACACTGCAGCGCATCACTTCCACCAGCCCGGCAGTGCCGGCGCGCAGTGCGTGAGCTGCCACATGCCGAGCGCAACCTACATGCAGGTGCACGCGCGGCCGGACCACAGCCTGCGCGTTCCGCGGCCCGATCTCGCGGCGACGATCGGCGCGCCCGACGCCTGCACGAGCTGCCACGCCGGCAAGCCGGCGAGTTGGGCCGCGGCGGCGATCGCGCGCTGGTACGGCACGGCGCGCAAGCGCAGCGAGCCGCACTTCGGCGGCGCGATGGCCGACGCCGCCGCCGCCCGGCCGGGCGCCGGCGCGGCGCTGGCGCAGCTCGCGGCCGACTTGAAGAACCCGGCCATCGTGCGCGCGACGGCGCTCGCCGCGCTGCGCGCCTATCCAGAGGGGCATGAGGCCGAGCGCGTCGCGGCGACGCGCGACGCCGATGCGCAAGTACGCGCCGCCGCCGCCGACAGCCTCGAGGCGCTGCCGCCCGCGCAGCGCGTTGCGGCGCTCGCGCCGCTGCTGCGCGACCCCGTGCGCGCGGTGCGCATCGCTGCGGCGCGCGCCTTGTCGACGGTCGACCCGGCAAGCCTCGATGCGCCGGCGCGCCAGGCCTTCGACGCCGCGCTGGCCGAATTCATCGCCGCGCAGGAAGTCTCGCTCGACATGCCCGGCGCGCGCCTGAACCTGGCCGTGATCTACCAGAACACCGGCCGGCCCGACCTTGCCGAAGAACAGTACCTCGCCGCGCTGCGCATCGATCCCGACTTCACGCCCGCGCGCGCCAACCTGGCGCAGTTCTACAGCGCCCGCGCGCGACCCGCGGACGCCGAGCGCGTGCTCGCCGAGGGCGTCAGGCGCGTGCCCGCGCAGGGCGAGCTGCACTACTCGCTCGGCCTCGTGCTCGCCGAGCAGGGCCGCATGGCGGATGCCGCGAAGAGCCTGCAGCGCGCCGCCGCGCTGTTGCCCGAACGCGCCCGCGTGCACTACAACCTCGGGCTCGCGCTGCAGCAAAGCGGCCAGCGCGCGGCCGCGCAGCGCGCCTTCGTCGAGGCACACCGGCTCGACCCGCAGGACGCGGCGATCCCCTACGCCCTCGCCGTGCTGCTCGCGCAGGACCGCCGGTGGGCCGATGCGCTGCGCTGGGGCGAGAAGCTGCAGGCGATGGATCCCGGCGACGCGCAGGTGCGGCAGTTCGTCGAGGGGCTGCGGGGGCAGGCGAGGGCGGGCACGGGGGGCGGATAGGCGGCTTCGAGGCTCGATCCTGACTGTGTTGCGCGAGGCCGAGTCCCGCGCCGAGCAGGGCACTGCCCGTCGCCCGGGCGAGGAAGGCATTGCGTCGCGCCGGCCGGGTCCAAGCGGGCCGGCGGGTGAGTGTGCGCTTCGGTTCGTTCCGACCGGCGCGTTCGAGCAGGACGTCGAGCGCGTCGACGGGCATGTGGTTCAGCGCGAGCTGGCGAACCGGATGCGGCACATGACCGGCCTCGACCGGTTGCGTGACGCGGTCGAGCGCGTGCCGGGATCCTCTTGTCGACACCGCATGGCTGTCGCCGATCCGAGTCGCAGCCGGGGTCGTGCGCGCTGATCATTCCCTTTGGCCAGGGGCGCTGGGTCGTTCTGCTCACGCGGCGCGACATCGATGTCGACTTGCTCGCCGCGCGCAGTCCGCAGGAACACCACGACCGCCGAAGCGACACAATCACCGCTCCTTCACACGCTGGAGCCCACGATGAACCTTGGTCCGTCCATCGCCCGCCGCAGCCTGCTCATTGCGGCCGCTGCCCTGCTGGCTGCCTGCGCGCAGCTCGGCCCCGCGGCGAGCGACCCGCTGCCGTCGTGGAACGAGGGCCCGGCCAGGCAGGCTCTCGTCGAGTTCGTGCGCAAGACGACCGACGCCGCGAGCCCGCAGTTCGTTGCGCCGGCCGAGCGCGTGGCGACCTTCGACCAGGACGGCACGCTGTGGGTCGAGCAGCCGATGTATGCGCAGGTCGTGTTCGCGCTTGACCGCGTGAAGGAGGTCGTGAAGGCGCAGCCGGCGCTGGCCGGCGAGGAGCCGTTCAAGACCGTGCTCGGCGGCGACCGCGCGGCCATCGCGCGGCTCAAGACCGAAGACATCCTCAAGCTCGTCGCCGCGTCGCAGAGCGGCTTGACGGTCGAAGGCTTCCATCAGGCGGTCAAGGCCTGGGCCGCGACCGCCAAGCACCCGAAGTTCCAGCGGCCCTATACCGAGCTCGTCTATGCGCCGATGCTCGAGGCGATGAAGTATCTGCGCGCCAACGGCTACCGCACCTATATCGTCACCGGCGGCGGGCAGGAGTTCGTGCGCGCGTTTGCGGAGGCGGTGTACGGCGTGCCGCCCGAGCAGGTGGTGGGAACGATGTGGAAGATGGGCTACGCGATCAAGGCCGGCCTGCCGACGCTGACCAACGAGCCGGCCTTCTTCTTCAACAACGACCGCGAAGGCAAGCCGGTCGGCATCAACATGATCATCGGCCGCCGGCCGCAGGCGGCGTTCGGCAACTCCGACGGTGACCGCCAGATGATCGAGTGGGCCACCGGCGCGCCGGGCGCGCGGCTGGGCATGATCGTGCTGCACGACGATGCGCAGCGTGAGCACGCCTACGGTCCGGCCGCCGGTCTGCCCGACAGCCGCATCGGCACCTTCACGCAGGCGCTGTACGACGAGGCGAAGAAGCAGGGCTGGACGGTGATCAGCATGAAGAACGACTGGAAGCGCGTGTTCGCGTTCGACTGATCGGCCGCGCGGCTTCGGCTATCGTGCCGGCATGAGCGAACCCACCTTCTTCTGGCACGACTACGAGACCTTCGGCGTCGTGCCGCGACGCGACCGGCCGGCGCAGTTTGCCGGCATCCGCACCGATGCCGATCTGAACGAGATCGGCGCGCCGGTGATGCACTATTGCCGGCCCGCGCCCGACGTCCTGCCCGAGCCGGAGTCGTGCCTGCTGACGGGCATCCTGCCGCAGCACTGCCTCGATCGCGGCCTGCCCGAGCACGCGTTCGCAGCAGCGATCGAGGCCGAACTCGCGCTGCCGGGCACGACCGGCGTCGGCTACAACAGCATCCGCTTCGACGACGAGGTGACGCGCTACCTGTTCTGGCGCAACCTGATCGACCCCTACGCGCGCGAGTGGCGCAATGGCTGCGCGCGCTGGGACCTGCTCGACGTGCTGCGCTGCATGTACGCGCTGCGGCCGCAGGGCGTCGAATGGCCCAGACACGACGACGGCCGGCCGAGCTTCAAGCTCGAGCACCTGACGGCCGCCAACGGCCTCGCGCACGAGGCGGCGCACGACGCGCTGTCGGACGTGCGCGCGACGATCGCGCTGGCTCGGCTCGTGAAAGCCAGGCAGCCCAAGCTGTGGGACTTCTGCCTCAGGCTGCGCAGCAAGGACGCGGTGTGGCATGAGATCGGCGGCGTCGCCAGGCCCTTCCTGCACATCTCGGGGCGCTACCCGACCGAACGCGGCTGCCTGGCAATCGTCTGGCCGATAGCGAAGCACCCGGTGAACAAGAACGAACTGATCGTCTGGGACCTGTCGTTCGACCCTTCACTGCTCGACGGGCTCGACGCTGCCGCGATCCGCGCGCGCATCTTCACGCGCGAAGACGAGCTGCCCGATGGCGTGGCAAGGCTGCCGATCAAGACCGTGCACGTCAACAAGTCGCCGATCGTGATCGGCAACCTGAAGACGCTCAGCGACGAGCGCGCCCAGGCCTGGGGGCTGGACTTGGCGCAGGTCGAGCGCCATGCCGCCGTCATGGCGCGCATGGCGCCGCTGCCGCCCGAGCGCTGGGCGGCAGTGTTCGCGCGCGACAAGCCGCTGCGCGCTGCCGATGTGGACGAGGATCTGTACGGTGGCTTCGTCGGCAACCAGGACCGGGCCAGGCTCGACAAGCTGCGCCGCATGGACGGTGCGCAGATCGCCGCTGCTCGCCCGGCCTTCGACGATGCGCGGCTGGAAGAGCTCGTCTTCCGCTACCGTGCGCGCAACTTCCCGCAGTCGCTGTCGGATCCCGAGCGCGCGCGCTGGACGGCGCATTGCAGCCAACGGCTGCACGAGGGCGACGCCGGTGCGCTCACGCTCGCGGCGTTTCAGGACCGGATCGACAAGCTCGCCGCGTCGGCCGACGAGCGCGGGCAGGCTATTCTCGAGGCGCTGGTCGACTACGCGGAGCAGATCGCGCCCGAGGCGGGCTGAAGAGAACCCGCCCGGTGCGTTCAGCGCCCCATGCGGCGGTTGTAGGCCGCGAGCCAGCGCTCGTCGAGGCTTGGGTTGGCCTCGCGCGATGCCGGTGCCTGGAAGCTCACCTGCACCCGGCCGTCGGCGAGCTGCTGCACGCCTATGCTGACCGCCGCGCCGGCCTTGACGCCGCTGATGCGGCCGCTCGCGCGGTCCGCGTCGGTCACCTGCACCCCGGCGTCTGCGGCGGCGCCGAGTGCTGCATGCCAGGCCTGCTCGAAGCGGCTCGGCGTCGCTGCAACCGGCGTGCCGTCAGGGTAGTAGGGGTAGGCGACGCAGCCGCCGAGCAGCGCCGCGCAGCACAGCACCGGCAACCAGCGCTGGGGCCGGCGCATGGGTCGGGACAAGGTCGCGGTCATGCCGTCAGGCGTTCGCATCGCGCGCCGCCTACGCGCCGACCGTGTCGGCGACCGCCTTGAACTCGGCGATGCGGTCGAAGTTCAGGTATTGGTAGACCTTGTCGCTGCTCGCCGCGAGCACGCCGGTGCCCTCGAGGTACTCGGCCTTGGTCGGGATGCGGCCCAGGCGCGAGCAGATCGCCGCGAGTTCGGCCGAGCCGAGATAGACGTTGGAGTTCTTGCCCAGGCGGTTCGGGAAGTTGCGCGTGCTGGTCGAGAACACCGTCGCGCCCTCGCGCACCTGCGCCTGGTTGCCCATGCACAGGCTGCAGCCCGGCATCTCCATGCGCGCGCCGGCCGTGCCGAGCACGCCGTAGTGGCCTTCCTCGCTGAGCTGCTGCGCGTCCATCTTGGTCGGCGGCGCGACCCAGAGCTTGACCGGGATGTCGCGCTTGCCCTCGAGCAGCTTGCTCGCGGCGCGGAAGTGGCCGATGTTGGTCATGCACGAGCCGATGAAGACCTCGTCGATCTTCGCGCCGGCGACTTCGGACAGCGTCTTCACGTCGTCCGGGTCGTTGGGGCAGGCGACGATGGGTTCGTGGATGTCGGCGAGGTCGATCTCGATCACGGCCGCGTACTCGGCGTCGGCGTCGGCCGCAAGCAGCTTCGGGTCGGCGAGCCACGCCTGCTGCGCCGCGATCCGGCGGCGCAGCGTGCGCGCGTCTTCGTAGCCGCTCGCGATCATGTGCTTCATCAGCGTGATGTTGCTGTTGATGTACTCCTTGACCGGTTCGGGGTTCAGGTGCACCGTGCAGCCCGCCGCGCTGCGCTCGGCCGAAGCGTCGGAGAGCTCGAATGCCTGCTCGACCTTCAGGTCCGGCAGCCCCTCGATCTCCAGGATGCGGCCGGAGAAGATGTTCTTCTTGCCCTTCTTCTCGACCGTGAGCAGGCGTTGACGAGGTCGCGCAGCGTCACACCCGGTTGCATCTTGCCCTTGAATCTCACCAGCACACTCTCGGGCATGTCGAGCGGCATCACGCCGGTCGCGGCGGCGAAGGCGACGAGACCCGAGCCGGCGGGGAAGCTGATGCCGATCGGAAAGCGCGTGTGGCTGTCGCCGCCGGTGCCGACCGTGTCGGGCAGCAGCAGACGGTTGAGCCAGGAGTGGATGACGCCGTCGCCCGGGCGCAGGCTGACGCCACCGCGGGTGCTGATGAAGGCCGGCAGCTCGTGGTGCATCTTCACGTCGACCGGCTTCGGGTAGGCGGCAGTGTGGCAGAAGCTCTGCATCACGAGGTCGGCCGAGAAGCCGAGGCAGGCCAGGTCCTTGAGCTCGTCGCGCGTCATCGGGCCGGTTGTGTCCTGGCTGCCGACCGAGGTCATGCGCGGCTCGCAGTAGGTGCCGGGGCGCACGCCCTTCTGGTTGCCGCCCACTTCCGGCAGGCCGCAGGCCTTGCCGACCATCTTCTGCGCCAGCGTGTAGCCGCGGCCGGTATCTTCGGGATCGTGCGGCAGGCGGAACAACGTCGACGGCGGCAGCCCGAGCGCCTCGCGCGCCTTGGCGGTCAGCCCGCGGCCGATGATGAGCGGGATGCGGCCGCCCGCGCGCACCTCGTCGAACAGGACCTCGCTCTTGACCTTGAACTCGGCGATGACCTTGCCGTCCTTCAGCGCCTTGCCCTCGTAGGGGCGCAGCTCCACGACGTCGCCCATCGCCATCTGGCTCACGTCGAGCTCGATCGGCAGCGCGCCCGAATCTTCCATCGTGTTGTAGAAGATCGGTGCGATCTTGCCGCCCAGGCAGACGCCGCCGAAACGCTTGTTCGGCACGAACGGAATGTCTTCGCCGGTGTACCAGAGCACCGAGTTGGTGGCCGACTTGCGGCTCGAGCCGGTGCCGACGACATCGCCGACGTAGGCCACGAGGTGACCGCGCGCGCGCAGCGCCTCGATGAACTCGACCGGGCCGCGTTTGCCTTCTTCCTCGGGCGTGATGCCGGGGCGCGGGTTCTTCAGCATCGCGAGGGCGTGCAGCGGAATGTCGGGCCGGCTCCACGCGTCGGGGGCGGGCGAGAGGTCGTCGGTGTTGGTCTCGCCGGTCACCTTGAAGATGCTGACCGTGATGCTCGCCGGCACGTCGGGGCGGCTCGTGAACCACTCGGCGTCGGCCCAGCTCTGCAGCACGGACTTCGCGTTCGCGTTGCCGGCGTCGGCCTTGGCCTTGACGTCGTGGAACGCGTCGAACATCAGCAGCGTCTTCTTCAGCGCGTCGGCTGCGGTGGCGCCGACCTCGGCGTCGCCGAGCAGATCCACGAGCGGCGCGATGTTGTAGCCGCCGAGCATGGTGCCGAGCAGCTCGGTCGCCTTCTCGCGGCTGATCAGCGCGCAACGCTCGCTGCCGTGCGCGAGCGCGGCGAGGTAGCTCGCCTTGACCTTGGCCGCGTCGTCGACGCCGGCCGGCACGCGCTGCGTGATCAGCTCGACCAGCGCGGCCTCCTCACCGGCCGGCGGCGCTTTCAGCAGCTCGATCAGCTCGGCCGTCTGGACGGCCGACAGCGGCAGCGGCGGAATGCCGAGCGCGGCGCGCTCGGCAACATGGGATCGGTAGGCTTGCAGCATGGTCGTGGTGGCGACAGTGGAGGAATCTGGGGCGGCGCGCGGGGCCGGTCGTCGGGCGCAGCGGCAAGTGCCGGCGGCCGCCGCGTTGCCGCCTATTGCTTGGCAGTCGTGTTGGCCGCAGCGTCCTTGACGGCATCGACGGCGGCGCGTTGCTCGGAGTGCATGCAGCGATCGACGTAGCGGCTGCCGGCGCGCGAATTGAGCAGCATCGACTTGACCGGAATCTGGAGCCAGACGGCGCCGGCCCTGGCGTCGGTCAGGCGCACGGCGCCGGTCGTCGTCTCTTCGGGAACCATGAAGTAGCTCGCATCCTTGAAGCGGACCACGAACAGCCCCGGCTTCTCTGCCACCCGGGTGACGTCGACGGTCTGGTTGTATTCGCAGTCGGCGCGGCCGGTGAGCACGCGCGAGGCGATCTCGAGCTGGGCCTCGTTGATCGCCTCGGTGGTCTGGATCGCGAGCGCCAGGCCCAGGGCCTCGGACTTGAGCTCTTCGCGCGGCGTCGCGGGTCGCGGCGCGGGTTTGGCCTTGGCCGTCTTGGCGTTGGCCGCGGGCGCGGCCTGTTGCGCCCAGGCGGGCAGCGTCGCGCAGCAGGCGAGGGCGAGGCTCAGGGTGGCGATTCGGTGCATGGCGGTGGTCCGGAAGTGAAGGGGTGCCGGATTGTCGGCGCGCGCGCGCGTGGCAACACCGCGCGGCTGCGTCCGATTGCAACAGATGGCGCCGGTTGCGCGCAAGATGGCCATCAGGTGCCGGCCTCGTCGGCAAAGAAGGCGGCGCGCGCGTCGTCGGGCAGCGGCTGGCCGGTGCGGTGCGCGAGCTCGAGCACCTGCCAGAAGTAGCGGAAGCTGGCCCGGTCGTGCAAGGCGGCGCTGGCGCCGGGCGGATGGCTGATCGGCGCCCAGTCGGCAGCCTGCGCGGCGAGCAGGATCGCAATCGCCTGGTCGATCTCGGCCGCCGACGGCGCGAAGGCCTCGACGATGGGCTGGATCTGGTCCGGGTGGATGCTCCACATGCGCGTGTAGCCGAAGCTGCGCGCCGCGCGCTCGGCCGCGTCCTCGAGCAGGTCGAGCTGGCGGAACTCGGTCACGACGCAGTGCGACGGCGTCTTGGCATGCGCATGGCAGGCAGCCGAGATCTCGAGCTTGGCGCGCACCACGAGCGGGTGTTCGAACTGGCCGCTCGCGCTCATTGCCGACTGCGGGATCGCGCCGCGGTGCGCCGCGACGAAGTCCATCAGCCCGAACGACAGCGACTCGACGCGCGGATGGGCCGCGATCGCCGCCACCTCGGCGAGCGCGCCATGGGTCTCGATCAGCACGTGCAGCGGGATCTGGCGCTTCAGGCCGCGCACGCGCGACTGGTGGTCGATCAGGTCGCAGGCGGCCTGCACGTCGGCGAGGCCGTGCGCCTTGGGCAGCATCAGGTAGGCCAGGCGATCGCCGGCGCCGCGCACCAGGATCTCGGCCTCGGTGGCGAAGGCGGCGTGGTGCACCGGGTGCAGCCGCGCGCCGACGCGCCCATGCACATTGCGCGGCGACGCCGCGAGCTCGGCCACCATCTGCGCGTGCTCGGCCTCGCCGCCGATCGGCGCGCCGTCTTCGCAGTCGAGCGTGATGTCGAACACCGGCCCGGTCTCGGCCTGGCGTGCGAGCGCCTTGTGCATGCGCGATTCGATGCCCGCGTAGTGGTCGCACACCGGCAACGCCGGGGCCCGATCCTCGGCGTCGAACAAGGCCTCGCGCGGGTGCAGGGCAGCAGGCATCGCGAGGCGGCCGGTGGTTGCAGGCTTTCGAGCGTGCCCCGCTCAGAGCAGGTGCTTGACGCCTTCCTGCTCCTCGAGCAGCTCCTTGAGCGTGAGGTCGATGCGCTGGCGCGAGAAGGCGTCGATCTCAAGACCCTCGACGAGGCGGTACTCGCCGCCGGCGCAGGTCACCGGGAAGCCGAACATCACATCCTTGGGGATGCCGTAATCGCCGTTGCTCGGGATGCCCATCGTGACCCAGCCGCCATCGGTACCGAGTGCCCAGTCGTGCATGTGGTCGATCGCCGCGTTCGCGGCCGACGCGGCCGACGACACGCCGCGCGCAGCGATGATCGCGGCTCCGCGCTTGCCAACGGTGGGCAGGAAGGTGTCGGCGTTCCAGGCCTGGTCGGCGATCATGTCCTTGACGCTCGCGCCGGCGATGGTCGCGAAACGGTAGTCGGCGTACATCGTCGGCGAGTGGTTACCCCACACGCACAGCTTCTCGATCGCCGCCACCGGCTTGCCGGTCTTGGCGGCGATCTGCGACAGCGCGCGGTTGTGGTCCAGGCGCAACATCGCGGTGAAGTTCTTGCGTGGCAGATCCGGCGCGCTCTTCATCGCGATGTAGGCGTTGGTGTTGGCCGGGTTGCCGACCACGAGCACCTTGACGCTGCGCTTGGCCACCGCGTTGAGCGCCTTGCCCTGGGCGGTGAAGATCTGCGCGTTGACGGCGAGCAGCTCGGCGCGCTCCATGCCCGGGCCACGCGGGCGCGAGCCGATCAGCAGCGCGTAGTCGGCATCCTTGAAGGCCGTCATCGGGTCGCTGTGTGCCTCCATGCCGACGAGCAGCGGGAAGGCGCAGTCCTGCAGCTCCATCATCACGCCCTGCAGCGCCTGCTGCGGCTTCTCGAGCGGCACCTCGAGCAGCGAGAGGATGATTGGCTGGTCCTTGCCGAGCATCTCGCCCGAGGCGATGCGAAACAGGATCGCGTATCCGATCTGGCCGGCTGCGCCGGTGACGGCAACGCGTACAGGGGTCTTGCTCATGGGGAGGCTCCGTGGGTGGTCTGAAACGGTGGGGCTCGGGGCGGGGCCGGCGCCGCCGGACTCGCGTTTTCCCCTAGTGTAGCCAAGGCGCGCGCCGGCGGCGAGCTCTTTTTCAGCATTCATATGTCTTATATAAGATATCTTTGAAATCAATCTGGACGCTGGATGCGGGCTGTGCTGCAATCCGCGCATGGCTTCCACGACCGGCACTGCCGCTGCGCCCCTTGCCGGCGCTGTCGCCGACGCGCCGCGCGACGCGGCCCCCGCCTTCAGCCCGCTGTACCGCCAGATCAAGGACCTGCTCACGCGCAGCCTGCAGGACGGCGAATGGCGCCCGGGCGAGGTGATCCCGAGCGAGGTCGAACTCGCGGCGCGCTTCAAGGTCAGCCAGGGCACGGTGCGCAAGGCGGTCGATGCGTTGGCCGACGAGAACCTGCTCGTGCGCCGCCAGGGCAAGGGCACCTTCGTCGCGACGCATGCCGAGCAGCGGGTGCAGTTCCGCTTTCTGCGCCTGGCGGCCGACGACGGGCAGGAGGGTGGCGTGACGCGCCGCTTCATCGACTGCCGGCGCCTGCGCGCACCGGCCGAGATCGCGCGCGCGTTGACCCTCAAGGCCGGCGATGCGACGGTCCAGATCCGGCGCGTGCTGTCGTTTCGCGGCCGCCCGGTCGTGCTCGACGACATCTGGCTGCCGGGCCACGCCTTCAAGGGCCTGACCGCCGAGCGCCTGGCCGAGTACAAGGGTCCGATGTACGGCCTGTTCGAGCAGGAGTTCGGCGTGCGCATGATCCGCGCCGAGGAGAAACTGCGCGCCGTGGCCGCCGATGCCGAAGCGGCGGCGCTGCTCGAGGTCGCGGTGGGCGCGCCGCTGCTGAGCGTCGAGCGCCTCTCGTTCACCTACGACGACCGGCCGGTCGAACTGCGCCGGGGCTTGTACGACACGTCGGCGCACCATTACCGCAATCAACTGAACTGAAGCTTTCGGGCAGACGTTTGACACAACACCGGGTGGCGCTGCTGCTGCATTGCAATAAAATCCTCCGGCTAGGCCGTGAGTTCCCCCACACTCAGAACAAGGCTCGCTATGGCTGAGACCGCGAAAACCAGACCCGGCGCGATGCGCCTGATCGACGCCAGGCAGTATCGCCTGCCGCTCGCTGCCATCGTCTCCATCCTGCACCGGGCCAGCGGCGCATTGATGTTCGCGCTGCTGCCGTTCGTGGTCTGGCTGTTCGACGTCAGCGTCTCGTCCGAGATTTCCTACGCGAGTTTCACGAATGCCTTCGTGGCCGGGATCGGCTTCGTGCCGGCCCTGCTCGTCAAGCTCGTCGTGCTGGCGCTGATCTGGTCCTTCCTGCACCACTTGATCGCCGGGCTGCGTCATGTGTGGATGGACGTGACGCACAGCACGAGCAAGGAGTTCGGGCGCCAGTCGGCGGTGGTCACGCTCGGCTTGAGCCTGACGTTGACGCTGCTGCTCGGTGCCAGGCTCTTCGGCCTGTACTGAAGGAGCGCACGGTGGCTACCAACTTCGGATCCAAGCGCCTCGTCGTCGGCGCGAGCTACGGTCTGCGCGACTGGATCGCGCAACGCGTCACGGCGGTGCTGATGGCGCTCTTCACGGCAGTCGTGCTGTTGCAGCTGCTGCTGCCCGGCGAGCTCGGCTACGACCGCTGGGCGGGCATCTTCGCCGCGCCGTGGATGAAGGCCTTCACCTTCGTCATCGTCGTCGCGCTCGCCTATCACGCCTGGGTCGGCGTGCGCGACATCCTGATGGATTACGTCAAGCCGGTCGGCGCGCGCCTCGTGATCGAGGTGCTGTCACTGGTCTGGCTCGCCGGTTGCGCCGGGTGGGCGGTGCAGGTTCTCTGGAGATTGTGATGACGTCCATGCCCACTGCCAAGCTCGCGCGGCGCAAGTTCGATGTCGTGATCGTCGGCGCCGGCGGCTCGGGCATGCGCGCCTCGCTGCAGCTGGCGCGCGCCGGCCTCAACGTGGCAGTGCTGACCAAGGTCTTCCCGACCCGCTCGCACACGGTCGCCGCGCAGGGCGGGATCGGCGCCTCGCTCGGCAACATGTCGGAGGACAACTGGCATTACCACTTCTACGACACCATCAAGGGCAGCGACTGGCTGGGTGACCAGGACGCGATCGAGTTCATGTGCCGCGAGGCGCCCAAGGTCGTGTACGAACTCGAGCACCTCGGGATGCCGTTCGACCGCAACGCGGACGGCACGATCTACCAGCGCCCGTTCGGCGGCCACACCGCCAACTACGGCGAGAAGCCCGTGCAGCGCGCCTGCGCCGCTGCCGACCGCACCGGCCACGCGATGCTGCACACGCTCTACCAGCAGAACGTCAAGGCGCACACGCGCTTCTTCGTCGAGTGGATGGCGCTCGACCTGATCCGCGATGCCGACGGCGACGTGCTGGGCGTGACCGCGCTCGAGATGGAGACCGGCGAGGTCCACATCTTCGAAGCCAAGACGACGCTGCTCGCTACCGGCGGCGCCGGGCGCATCTACGCCGCGAGCACGAACGCCTTCATCAACACCGGCGACGGCCTCGGCATGGCGGCGCGCGCCGGTCTGCCGCTGCAGGACATGGAGTTCTGGCAGTTCCACCCGACCGGTGTTGCACGGCGCCGGCGTGCTGCTCACCGAAGGCTGCCGCGGCGAGGGCGCGATCCTGCGCAACGACAGCGGCGAGCGTTTCATGGAGCGCTACGCGCCGACCTTGAAGGACCTCGCGCCGCGCGACTTCGTCAGCCGCTGCATGGACCAGGAGATCAAGGAAGGCCGCGGCTGCGGGCCGAACAAGGATTACGTCGTGCTCGACATGACGCACCTCGGTTCCGAGACGATCATGAAACGGCTGCCGTCGATCTTCGAGATCGGGCACAACTTTGCCAACGTCGACATCACCAAGGAGCCGATTCCGGTCGTGCCGACGCTGCACTACCAGATGGGCGGCATCCCGACCAACATCCACGGCCAGGTCGCGGCGCCGAAGAACGGCGAGCCGAACACGGTCGTGAATGGCCTCTACGCGGTCGGCGAGTGCTCTTGCGTCAGCGTGCACGGCGCGAACCGGCTCGGCACCAACTCGCTGCTCGACCTGGTCGTCTTCGGCCGCGCCGCGGGCAACCACATCGTCGAATTCAACAAGGCGAACAAGGAGCACAAGCCGCTGCCGGCCGACGCTGCCGACGCGTCGCTCGCGCGCCTGGCGCGGCTCGACGCGAGCACCTCGGGCGAATATGCGCAGGATGTCGCCGATGCGATCCGCGCCACGATGCAAAGCCACGCCGCGGTGTTCCGCACCCAGGCCACGATGGACGAGGGCGTGAAGAAGATCGCCGCGGTTGCGGCGCGCGCAAAGGGCATCTCGTTGAAGGACAAGTCGAAGGTCTTCAACACGGCGCGCATCGAGGCGCTCGAGGTCGACAACCTGGTCGAGGTGGCGCGCGCGACGATGGCCTCCGCGGCAGCGCGCCACGAGTGCCGCGGCGCGCACACGGTGAAGGACTACGAGCGGCCCGCCGATGACGCGCAGTTCCCGCTCGGCCGCAACGACGTCGAGTGGCTCAAGCACACGCTGTGGTACAGCGAGGGCGACCGCCTCGATTACAAGCCGGTGCGCATGAAGCCGCTCACCGTCGACAGCGTGCCGCCCAAGGTGCGCACGTTCTGATGTGAATGACGACCCCAAGCTCGCTTCGCTCGCTGCCCCCGAGGGGCGCTCAGGCGCCTTGGGGCGGCCCGGCGGCGCCTGAAATGACGACCCCAAGCTTGCTTCGCTCGCGGCCCCCGAGGGGCGCTCAGGCGCCTTGGGGCGGCCCGGCGGCGCCTGCGACCTAGGAATCGACATGACGAAAAAGACGTTCCAGATCTACCGCTACGACCCCGACGCCGACGCCAAGCCGCGCATGCAGACGCTCGAGGTCGAGCTCGACGGCTCCGAGCGCATGCTGCTCGACGCGCTGATCAAGCTCAAGGCCGTCGACCCGACGCTGAGCTTCCGGCGCTCGTGCCGCGAGGGCGTGTGCGGCTCGGACGCGATGAACATCAACGGCAAGAACGGCCTCGCCTGCCTGACCAACATGCGCACGCTGCCGGGAGCGATCGTGCTGAAGCCGCTGCCCGGGCTGCCCGTGATCCGCGACCTGATCGTCGACATGACGCAGTTCTTCGCCCAGTACGAGTCGATCAAGCCCTACCTCGTCAACAACGATCCGCCGCCCGAGAAGGAGCGCCTGCAGTCGCCCGAGGAGCGCGAGGAGTTGAACGGCCTGTACGAGTGCATCCTGTGCGCGAGCTGCTCGACCGCCTGCCCGAGCTTCTGGTGGAACCCGGACAAGTTCGTCGGCCCGGCGGGGCTGCTGCAGGCCTACCGCTTCCTCGCCGACAGCCGCGACCAGGCAACCGGCGAACGGCTCGACAACCTCGAAGATCCCTACCGGCTGTTCCGCTGCCACAGCATCCTGAATTGCGTCGATGTCTGCCCCAAGGGACTGAACCCGACCCGGGCGATCGGCAAGATCAAGGAAATGATGGTCCGGCGCGCGGTGTGACGGCGCGGGGCATCGGCGTTCAGGCTCGTGCAAGGACCGCAATGCAGACTGCCATCGACCCCGCAACGCTGAGCCGGCTTCGCTGGCGTTGCCGTCGCGGCCTGCTGGAGAACGACCTCCTGATCCAGAGGTTCTTCGCGCGCCACGAGGCCACGCTGACCGCTGCGCAGGTGCAGGGCCTGCAGGCATTGATGACGTTGGCCGACAACGACCTGCTCGACCTGCTGCTCGGGCGCAGCGAGCCCGAGGGCGAGCTCGCACGGGCCGAGGTGGTCGAGGTGCTCGGCCTGATGCGGGTGCCGACAACGATGGCGGACTGATGTAGAGACACTGCAACGCGACGCAAGCGACAAACTCCTCGCTACCGATAGCACGACGCAACCAAGGAACACCGCATGAACCCCTCTGATGTGAAAGCCACGCTGTCGTTCTCGGATGGCAGCCCCCCGATGGACCTGCCGATCTACAAGGGCACGGTCGGCCCGGACGTGATCGACATCCGCAAGCTCTACGGCCAGACCGGCAAGTTCACCTACGACCCGGGCTTCCTGTCGACGGCCTCGTGCCAGTCCAACATTACCTACATCGACGGCGACAAGGGCGAGCTGCTCTACCGCGGCTACCCGATCGAGCAACTCGCCGAGAACTGCGACTTCCTCGAGACCTGCTACCTGCTGCTCAACGGAGACCTGCCCGACGCGGCCGAGAAGACCCGCTTCACCAAGCTCGTGACCAACCACACGATGGTCAACGAGCAGATGCAGTTCTTCCTGCGCGGGTTCAGGCGCGACGCGCACCCGATGGCGATCATGACCGGCCTCGTTGGCGCGCTGTCGGCCTTCTATCACGACAGCACCGACATCAACAATCCGAAGCACCGCGACGTCTCGGCGGTGCGCCTGATCGCCAAGATGCCGACGCTGGTGGCGATGGCCTACAAGTACACCGCCGGCCAGCCCTATGTCTACCCGAAGAACGAACTCTCGTACGCGAGCAACTTCATGCGCATGATGTTCGCCACGCCGTGCGCGGAGTACGTTCCCAACGACGTGCTGGTGCGCGCGATGGACCGCATCTTCATCCTGCACGCCGACCATGAGCAGAACGCGTCGACCTCGACCGTGCGCCTGTGCGGCTCGTCGGGCACCAACCCGTTCGCCGCGATTGCCGCCGGCGTGGCCTGCCTGTGGGGCCCGGCGCACGGCGGCGCCAACGAGGCGGCGCTCAACATGCTCGAGGACGTGCAGAAGATGGGCGGCGTCGAGCGCATCGGCGACTTCATCAAGCAGGTCAAGGACAAGAACTCCAACGTCAAGCTGATGGGCTTCGGGCACCGGGTGTACAAGAACTACGACCCGCGCGCCAAGCTGATGCGCGAGACCTGCCACGAGGTGCTCGAGGCGCTCGGCCTCGAGAACGACCCGCTGTTCAAGCTCGCGATGACGCTGGAGCGGATCGCCCTCGAGGACGAGTACTTCGTCGCGCGCAAGCTCTACCCGAACGTCGACTTCTACTCGGGCATCGTGCAGCGCGCGGTCGGCATCCCGGTGTCGCTGTTCACGGCCATCTTCGCGCTCGCGCGCACGGTGGGCTGGATCGCGCAGTTGAACGAGATGATCGGCGACCCGGAGTACAAGATCGGCCGTCCGCGCCAGCTTTACTCGGGCGCTGTGCGGCGCGACGTCAAGGCAATCGACGAGCGCTGACGCGGCCGCGCCCGGCGCTTGATCAGGCCGGCGCCGCCGATGGCGTGACGGCCGCTGCGGCGCCGAGCCCGCTGTCGAAGTGGGCGCGCATCAGGCGCGCTGCGGCTTGGCCGTCGCGCGCGGCGATGGCTTGCATCAGCGCACGGTGTTCGGCCAGCGACTCGTCGATGCGGCCCTGCTTGAACAGCGAGTGGTGGCGGTTGAGCTTCATGACCTTGCGCAGGTCCGTCACCATCTGCTCGGCCCAACGGTTGCCGGCCACGCGCAGCAGCGCCATGTGGATGCGCTCGTTGACGGCGAAGAAGGCCTCGCGCCGGCCGACCTCGCGCTCGAGCTGCTCGTGCAGGGCCGCGAGCTCGGCGCGTTGCGCGGGTGTCGCGCACGCAGCCACGGTTGCCGCCGCGTCGCTCTCGAGCAGCCCGAGCAGGTGATAGACCTGGCGCACGTCGTCGACCGAGGTCTCGGTGACGTAGGCGCCGCGGCGTGGCTTCATCGTCACCAGGCCTTCGACGGCCAACACCTTCAACGCCTCGCGCAGCGGCGTGCGGCTGATGCCGTACTCGGCGGCAATGCGCTGCTCGTCGATCCAGCTGCCGGGCTCGAGGCGGCGGCTGAAGATCTGTTCGCGCAGACGCTCGGCCACGTCGAGGTAGAGCGCGCGCCGGGCGAGCGACGGCATTGCCCCCGCAGCCACAGGCTGTGCCGGCGCGGTGGTGGCGATGCGCGGCATGCTTGAACGCTTCGGGCGCAAAGGTGTCAGTTTCGTGTGAGTTTTGAATTTATAATTATGCATAACTGAGGCGGAACGGCAAGCGAACCCGGCTGCGGCGAGCGAACATCGTGCCGCATCCACGACACCCGGCCAGCGACGCAGCGCCCGAGCATGAGGAGACGACGATGAGCAAGCCGGACGACACCGCCCGCGCCACGCTGGCGCAGTGGGAAAAGGCCGCCGCCAGGTCGGCGCCGGGCGGCGATGCGAAGTCGCTCGCCTGGGTCACGCCCGAGGGCATCGCTGTCAAGCCGCTCTACACGGCTGCCGACACCGCGGCGCTGCCGTACGCCGATACCTTGCCCGGCTTCGCGCCCTTCGTGCGCGGCCCGCAGGCGACGATGTACGCGGTGCGGCCGTGGACGATCCGCCAGTACGCGGGCTTTTCCACTGCCGAGGAGAGCAACGCCTTCTACCGCCAGGCGCTCGCCGGCGGCGCGCAGGGGGTATCGGTCGCGTTCGACCTCGCGACGCATCGCGGCTACGACAGCGACCACCCGCGCGTGACGGGCGACGTCGGCAAGGCGGGGGTCGCGATCGACTCGGTCGAGGACATGAAGATCCTGTTCGACGGCATCCCGCTCGACAAGGTGAGCGTGTCGATGACGATGAACGGCGCCGTGCTGCCGGTGCTCGCCGGCTACGTCGTCGCTGCCGAGGAGCAGGGCGTCGCGCAGGACCAACTCTCGGGGACGATCCAGAACGACATCCTCAAGGAGTTCATGGTCCGCAACACCTACATCTACCCGCCCGGGCCGTCAATGAAGGTGGTGGGCGACATCATCGAGTACACGGCCAAGAAGATGCCGAAGTTCAACTCGATCAGCATCTCGGGCTACCACATGCAGGAGGCGGGCGCGAACCAGGCGCTCGAGCTCGCCTTCACGCTCGCCGACGGGCGCGAGTACGTGCGCACCGCGATCGCGCAAGGCCTGGCCGTCGACGAGTTCGCGCCGCGGCTGTCGTTCTTCTGGGCGATCGGCATGAACTTCTACCTCGAGATCGCCAAGATGCGCGCCGCGCGGCTGCTGTGGCACCGCATCATGAGCGGCTTCGGCGCGACCAGTCCGAAGAGCCTGATGCTGCGCACGCACTGCCAGACCTCGGGCTGGAGCCTGACGGAGCAGGACCCGTACAACAACATCGTGCGCACGACAATCGAGGCGATGGCGGCGGTGTTCGGCGGCACGCAGAGCCTGCACACCAACAGCTTCGACGAGGCGATCGCGCTGCCGACCGAGTTCTCGGCGCGCATTGCGCGCAACACGCAGTTGATCATCCAGGAAGAGACGCACATCACCAGCGTCGTCGATCCGTGGGGCGGCAGCTACCTGATGGAAAAACTGACGCAGGACATGGCCGACGAAGCCTGGAAGATCATCGAGGAGGTCGAGGCCATGGGCGGCATGACGAAAGCCGTGGACAGCGGTTGGGCCAAGTTGAGGATCGAGGCCAGCGCGGCCGAGAAGCAGGCGCGCATCGACTCCGGCGCCGACGTGATCGTCGGCGTCAACAAGTACCGCCTCGCGAGCGAAGACGCGCTCGAGACGCGCGAGGTCGACAACGTGAAGGTGCGCCGGGGGCAGATCGAACGTCTTGCCGCGCTGCGCGCCGGGCGCGATGCAGGGGCCGTGCACGCCGCGCTCGCTGCGTTGACCGCCTGCGCCGAGACCGGCAACGGCAACCTGCTCGACCTCGCGATCCAGGCCACGCGCCTGCGCGCGACGGTCGGCGAGATCAGCGATGCGCTCGAGAAGGCCTGGGGCCGGCATCGCGCCGACACGCACAAGGTCAGCGGCGTCTACGCTGCCGCCTACGACTCCGCCGAGGGCTGGGAGAAGCTGCAGTCCGAGATCGCCGCGTTCGCCGAAGCCGAGGGCCGTCGCCCGCGCGTGATGATCGCCAAGCTCGGCCAGGACGGGCACGACCGCGGCGCCAAGGTCGTCGCGACCGCGTTCGCCGACCTGGGCTTCGACGTCGACATCGGCCCGCTGTTCCAGACGCCGGAGGAATGCGCGCGCCAGGCGATCGAGAACGACGTGCATGCGGTCGGCGTGTCGACGCTCGCCGCCGGCCACAAGACGCTGGTGCCGGCGATCATCGCGAGCCTGCGCGAACAGGGCGGCGACGACATCGTCGTCTTCGTCGGCGGCGTGATCCCGCGCCAGGACTACGACGCGCTCTACGCGGCCGGCGTCAAGGGCATCTACGGCCCCGGCACGCCGATCCCGGCGAGCGCGAAGGACGTGCTCGAACAGATCCGCGCTGCGCACGCCGCCTGAGCCTGTGAAGCAATGGATCGCACCCGCGTTGGCCCCACAACGGGCCCAATCAAGGCGCAGCGCGCCACCCGCACTGACGTGCGGGCAAGCGCTGCAACGCCGAGTGGGCCCGTTGTGGGCCCAACCCGATGGGCCGGGGCACCCGAGGGGCCAGGCGGGTGTTGCGCCGCTTGCCCAGGCGGCCAGCCTGGGCCGCGCGTCGCGCCTACGTCTGGCCCCTCGGCCGCCCCGGCGCGGGCGTGATCCATTGCTTCACAGGCTCTGATCCCGGGTCCGACGCGACTGCCATGATCGATCCGGCAGACCAGCCGCTGCTCGACGCCTTGCGCACGGCGCCTGGCGCAGCGCAGCGGCGCGCGATCGCGAAGGCGATCACGCTGCTCGAATCGACGCGCGCCGACCATCGGGCGCGCGCCGATGCGTTGCTCAATGCGCTGCTCCCCCATGCAGGGCAGTCGCTGCGCATCGGCATCAGCGGCGTGCCCGGCGTGGGCAAGAGCACCTTCATCGAGGCGCTCGGCCTGTTCCTGATCGGGCAGGGCCACCGCGTCGCGGTGCTCGCGGTCGACCCGTCGTCGAGCCTGTCGGGCGGCTCGATCCTCGGCGACAAGACGCGCATGGAGAAGCTCTCGGCCGACGAGCGCGCCTACATCCGGCCGAGCCCCGCCTCGGGCACGCTCGGCGGCGTGGCGGCCAGCACGCGCGAGGCGATGCTCGTCTGCGAGGCGGCGGGCTTCGACATCGTGATCGTCGAGACGGTCGGCGTGGGCCAGAGCGAGACCGCGGTCGCCGGCATGACCGACCTGTTCGTGCTGCTGCAGCTGCCCAACGCGGGCGACGAGTTGCAGGCGATCAAGCGCGGCGTGATGGAGCTTGCCGACCTCGTCGTGATCAACAAGGCCGACCTCGACGAAGCGGCGGCAACGCGGGCGCGGGCGCAGATCACCTCGTCGCTGCGCCTCGTCGGCCAGCACGGCCACGCGGGCCACGCGGCGCACGACGCCACGCAGTGGCAGCCGCAGGTGCTGCAACTGAGCGCGCTCAGGGCAACAGGCATCGACGATTTCTGGCGGGCCGTGACGCGCTTTCGCGCGCTGCAGGAGGCCGGCGGGCGCTTCGCGGCGCGCCGCCATGCGCAGGACCGCGACTGGATGTGGGAGCGCATCGAGGCCGGCCTGCACCAGCGCTTCAACGACCATCCGGCGGTGCGTGCAGCGCTGCCGGGCGTGACCGACGAGGTCCGGGCGGGGCGGCTTGCGGCATCGGTGGCTGCGCGCCGCCTGCTCGACCTGACGAACTGACGGACGCACAAACCCACGAAGGAGACCCGAGATGCACGACATCATCGAATTGCTGGAGAAGAAGCGCGAGGCGGCGCGTCTCGGTGGAGGCCAGCGCCGCATCGATGCCCAGCACGCCAAGGGCAAGCTCAGCGCGCGCGAGCGCATCGAGCTGCTGATGGACGAGGGCAGCTTCGAGGAATGGGACATGTTCGTCGAGCACCGCTGCGCCGACTTCGGCATGCAGGACAACAAGATCCCCGGCGACGGCGTCGTCACCGGCTACGGCATGATCAACGGGCGCCTCGTGTTCGTGTTCAGCCAGGACTTCACGGTCTTCGGCGGTGCGCTGTCCGAGGCGCACGCCGAGAAGATCTGCAAGGTGATGGACCACGCGATGAAGGTCGGTGCGCCGGTGATCGGCCTGAACGACTCGGGCGGTGCGCGCATCCAGGAAGGCGTGGCATCGCTTGGCGGCTATGCCGAGGTCTTCCAGCGCAACGTGATGGCTTCGGGCGTGATCCCGCAGGTGAGCCTGATCATGGGGCCCTGCGCCGGCGGCGCCGTGTACTCGCCGGCGATGACGGACTTCATCTTCATGGTCAAGGACTCGAGCTACATGTTCGTCACCGGCCCCGAAGTCGTGAAGACCGTGACGCACGAGGACGTGACGGCCGAGGAGCTCGGCGGCGCGGTTTCGCATTCGAGCCGCAGCGGCGTTGCCGACCTGGCGTTCGAGAACGATGTCGAGGCGATCCTGATGCTGCGCCGCTTCTTCAACTACCTGCCGCTGTCGAACAAGGAGATGCCGCCGTTCCGGCCGACATCGGACCCGGTCGAGCGCCTGGATCACTCGCTCGACACGCTGGTGCCCGACAACCCCAACAAGCCCTACGACATCAAGGAGCTGATCGCCAAGGTCGTCGACGACGGCGACTACTTCGAGCTGCAGCCCGATTACGCGAAGAACATCGTGATCGCGTTCGCGCGCATGGGCGGGCAGTGTGTCGGCATCGTCGCCAACAATCCGCTCGTGCTGGCAGGCTGCCTCGACATCAAGAGCAGCATCAAGGCGGCGCGCTTCGTGCGCTTCTGCGACGCCTTCTCGATCCCGGTCGTGACCTTCGTCGACGTGCCCGGCTTCATGCCCGGCACGGCGCAGGAGTACGGCGGCATCATCAAGCACGGCGCCAAGCTGCTCTACGCGTATGCCGAGTGCACGGTGCCCAAGGTGACGGTGATCACGCGCAAGGCGTATGGCGGCGCCTACGACGTGATGTCGAGCAAGCACCTGCGCGGCGACGTCAACTTCGCCTGGCCCAACGCCGAGATCGCCGTGATGGGCGCCAAGGGCGCGGTCGAGATCATCTTCCGCGACGAGAAGGGCGACCCGGCGAAGCTCGCCGCGCGCGAGGCCGAATACAAGGCCAAGTTCGCGAACCCCTTCGTCGCCGGCAGCCGCGGCTTCATCGACGACGTGATCCAGCCGCACGAGACGCGCAAGCGCATCTGCCGGTCGCTCGCGATGCTCAAGGACAAGAAGCAGGACAACCCGTGGCGCAAGCACGGGAATATCCCGCTGTGAGCGGGTGGGGCGCCTGTGGGGCGTTCCGCACGACGGACCTTACCGGCTCCGGGCAGCGCACTGACCAGCCCGTACCGCAATTCCTTACAATTAGGTAAGGCAATCCTTGGAGACCATCGATGACCACCGCCACCCTCACCAGCAAGGGCCAGATCACGATTCCGGCGGAGGTGCGTCGTCTGCTCAATTTGCGCACGGGCGATCGCGTGGAGTTCGTGCAAATCGAACCGGGACGGTTCCAGATCGTCGCCGCCACGCGATCGGTGCGCGAACTCAAGGGCATGTTCGGCAAGCCCGCGCGCACCGTGTCCATCGAGGAAATGAACCGGACCATCGCCGAGCGCGGAGCCTCGGCCGACCTGCGCGGCGGCGCTCCCGCAGCGGCCGCCCGCGGAGGGCGCAGCAAGTGACCGGCCTGGACACCAACGTGCTGGTGCGCTACGTGATGCAGGACGATCCTCGCCAGTCGCCTCGGGCGACACGGCTGATCGAGTCGCTCAGCGCCGAGGAGCCGGGCTTCGTGTCCGTGGTGACGCTGGTGGAACTCGTGTGGGTGCTGTCTGGCAGCTACGGTCTGGTGCGCGCGCAGGTGGCGACGGTGCTCGAGACCCTGCTGCACAGCAAGGAACTGGCCATCGACCACGCGGACCTTGTCACGCGGGCGCTCAAGCGCTTCGGCACGGCCGGTGCCGACTTTGCCGACGCGCTGATCGAGCGCATCGGCGCCGCCGCAGGGTGCCCGGTCACCATGACCTTCGATACCGGTGCGGCGAAGGCGGCGGGCATGACGCTGGTGCCCTGAATCCATGGCCCCCCTTCACGACTTCATCGCGCAGATCGGCGGCCAGCATCTGGCGGCCGATGCCACCGAGATCGACTTGGGCGAACCGATGGTGCTCCCCGAATTCGGCGAGCCGAGCTTCACGGCGCTGGGGCGGGTGGACATGGCGGCCAGCGGCTGTGCAGCGGTGTCCTTCGCGCAACTGAATGAACTCTTCACTGGAGCCCAGCGATGTTCTGCAAGGTTCTGATCGACCCGATGGAGGAAGCACATGTTTAGCAAGATCCTGATCGCAAATCGGGGCGAAATCGCCTGCCGCGTCATCAAGACGGCGAAGAAGATGGGCATCGCGACCGTCGCGGTGTACTCCGAGGCCGACCGCGACGCGCGCCATGTCGCGCTCGCCGACGAGGGGGTGCTGCTCGGCCCGGCGCCGAGCCGCGAGAGCTACCTCGTCGCCGACAAGATCGTCGCTGCCTGCAAGGCAACCGGCGCCCAGGCGCTGCACCCGGGCTACGGCTTTCTGTCCGAGAACGAGGCCTTCGCGCGCCGGCTCGAGGAGGAGGGCATCGCCTTCATCGGCCCGAAGCACTATTCGATCGCCGCGATGGGCGACAAGATCGCATCCAAGCGCCTCGCCATCGACGCCAAGGTCAACACCATCCCGGGCTGGAACGAGGCCATCGAGACGCCCGAGCGCGCGGTCGAGATCGCCCAGGGCATCGGCTACCCGGTGATGATCAAGGCCAGCGCCGGCGGCGGCGGCAAGGGACTGCGCGTCGCCTTCAACGACCAGGAAGCCTTCGACGGCTTCTCGACCTGCCGCAACGAGGCGCGCGCGAGCTTCGGCGACGACCGCGTCTTCATCGAGAAGTACGTCGAGGAGCCGCGCCACATCGAGATCCAGATCCTCGGCGACGCGCACGGCAACATCGTCTACCTGAACGAGCGCGAATGCTCGATCCAGCGCCGCCACCAGAAGGTGATCGAGGAGGCGCCGTCGCCCTTCATCAGCGACGCGACGCGCAAGGCGATGGGCGAGCAGGCGGTGGCGCTTGCGCGCGCGGTGAAGTACCAGAGCGCGGGCACGGTCGAGTTCGTGGTCGGCAAGGACCAGAGCTTCTACTTCCTCGAGATGAACACGCGCCTGCAAGTCGAGCATCCGGTGACCGAGTGCATCACCGGGCTCGACCTCGTCGAGCAGATGATCCGCGTCGCCGCCGGCGAGAAGCTCGCCTTCGGGCAGGCCGACGTCAAGCGCAACGGCTGGGCGATCGAGTGCCGCATCAATGCCGAGGACCCGCTGCGCGGCTTCCTGCCGTCGACCGGGCGCCTCGTGCGCTACCTGCCGCCGCCGCAGACCATGGAGTCGGCGGCGCCGGTGCCCGAGGGCGGCGGCGTGCGCGTGGACACCGGCGTCTACGAGGGCGGCGAGATCCCGATGTACTACGACTCGATGATCGCCAAGCTGATCGTGCACGGCTTCGACCGCAACGACGCGATCGCCCGCATGCGCGAGGCGCTCAATGGCTTCGTGATCCGCGGCGTGGCGAGCAACATCCCGTTCCAGGCGGCGCTGCTCGTGCACCCGAAGTTCGTGTCGGGCGACTTCAACACCGGCTTCATCGCCGAGCACTACGCAGGCGGCTTCCGCGCCCAGGACGTGCCGCACGACGACCCGGACTTCCTGATCGCGCTCACCGCCGCGGCCTACCGGCGCTACCGCGACCGCGCGGCGACGATCAGCGGCCAGCTCGCCGGCCACGGCGTGCGCATCGGCAGCGACTTCGTCGTCGTCGTCAAGGGCGAGGGTGGGGAGCACCGCCACGTGCCGGTGCACATCGCCGCCGCGGGCACGGCGATCACCGTCACCGTCGGCGAGCGGCCCTACACGATCGCGATGGAGTGGACCTTCAGCTCGGTGCGCGCAACCGGCGCCTGCAACGGCCAGCCGTTCACGGCGCAGCTCGAGCGCCAGGGCCTGTGGTACCGCGTCGCGCACGACGGCCGGCGCATCGACGCGATGGTGATGCGCGCGCGGGCGAGCGAACTGCTGCGCGTGATGCCCTTCAAGGCCCCGCCCGACCTGAGCAAGTTCCTGCTCTCGCCGATGCCGGGGCTGCTGGTCGACATCGCCGTCAAGCCCGGCCAGGCCGTGCGCGCCGGCGAGCGGCTGGCGGTGATCGAGGCGATGAAGATGGAGAACATCCTGACCGCGGCGCAGGACGGCACGGTCGGCGAGCTGCTCGCCGCCAAGGGCGAGAGCCTGGCCGTCGATCAACCGATCCTGAGCTTTGCCTGAGGACGGCCATGAACGACGACGACAAGAAGCCGTTTCGCATCCTCGGCATCCAGCAGATCGCCATCGGCGGCCCCGACAAGCAGCGCCTGCGCGCGCTGTGGGTCGACATCTTCGGCCTGACGGTGAAGAGCAACTTCGTCTCCGCACGCGAGAACGTCGACGAGGACGTGTGCGAACTCGGCCGCGGGCCGGCGGCGGTCGAGGTGGATCTGATGCAACCGCTGGACCCGGACAAGAAGCCGGCGGTGCATGCGACGCCGCTGAATCACGTCGGACTGTGGGTCGACGACCTGCCGGCGGCCGTCGCGTGGATGACGGCGCATGGCGTGCGCTTTGCGCCGGGCGGCATCCGCAAGGGCGCGTCGGGCTACGACATCTGCTTCATCCACCCGAAGGCGAGCGACGATTTTCCGATCGGCGGCGAAGGGGTGCTGATCGAGTTCGTGCAGGCGCCGGGGAGGTGGTGGCCGCACTCGGCAGGCACTGAATTGGGGATGGCGCAGCTCGTTTGCGCCGCTACGATGCGCGGACCGGCGCAGTGGCGCAGCGCGCCCGGCCCTCAACCCAGTGCAAGGGAGGCAGCATGAAGCGATCGACGTGGCGAGCGGTGCCCTGGGTGGTGCTCCTGATCGCGGTGGCGGCATGTGCACAGGACAAGGGCGGGGGCGCAGGCTCCAAGCCTGGCGACGAATCGCGAATGCTCAAGATCATCGATCCAGCGCTGCTCGCGCGGATGGTGGATCTCGCTCGCTCGGCGAAGACCTGCACCGCGGATCAGCTCTTCTGTACGATTGAAATGATGACGCTCAGCGTTGGTGGTAAGGATTACTGCGTCGCCGTTGCGCCTGATGTGCAGGTCGCGACGGAGACTTCAGCCGACCAGAACAACAAGAGGCGAATCCGCTGGAGGCTGAGCCACGACTCGCTCGTCGGCAATGGTGTCAGCAAGGACTTGGCCTTTCATGACGACGCGGGCATCGTCCTCACGGTCAATCAACACAATCAGGTCGACCGTTGGGGCAAGATTGGAGATGGTTCTGTTGGCATCGTGAACAAGCGCCGATTCCACACCTGGACGCTGCGCAACAGGTTCGGCGCGAGCGCGACCTACCTGCCGGTCATCCTCTGGGGGCCGTCGGGTCTTGAAGAGCTATGCGCCGCGGTCGATCCGAAGATCGCCAACATCTGAGCGACCCAGGCAGGCAGGGGCTGTACGCAAGCTGCATTCCTTGAGGATCAACGAGCCTCCGCGGCAGGCAGGCGGCTCCCGGTGAGATTCAGGCGTCCAGCCGCGCCGCGACGCGCTGCAGCCGGCGCCGGAGTTCCGACTCCTCTCCGCAGGCCAGTTCGTCCGCGACGGCGGACGCCAGCGCGTGCGCATGGCGCGACGCTGCCGCCTCGCCGGCGAGCCACTCGACCTCCGCACGGTCGCAGCTGAGCAGCGCGAGGCCGAGCCGGTCGGAGAGCGTGCGCAGCGCCTGTTCGCCCGCTGCGACTTGTTCGCGCGCCTGGGCGAGCCGGCCCTGGCGGGCGAGCGTGATCGCGAGATAGCCGCGGAACTGGCCCTCCGCGCGCCGGTCCTCGGCGTTCGCCGCGGCTGCGACGGCGGCGGCGAACCGGGCTTCGGCCTCGGGCAGGCGCCCCTGTTCGGCGAGCAGGATGCCCAGGTTGCACCCGACCATGTACTCCAGACGCGCGTTGCCGGAGCTGCGCGCCAGCGCATGGGCCTGCTCGAGTCGCCCACGCGCCGCGTCCAGAAGTCCCAGGTCGAGCAGGAGCAGCCCGAGATTGCTGCAGGCATTGCCCTGTCGCGCGCGGTCGCCCAACTCCTCGGCGATCGCAAGCGATCGCTCGTAGAGTGCGCGCGCCTCGTCGAGTTCGCCGAGGTCGTAGTGCATCCCGCCGAGGTTGCCGAGCAGCGCGCCTTCCAGGTGCCGGTTGCCGCTCGCGACCGCCAGCTCGAGAGACTTCTGGTATACGCCGAGGGCCTCTTCGACGCGCGACTGGTGGTCCAGCAGGAAGCCCTGCGCGTTAAGCGCCTGGGCGTGCAACGCGGTGTTTCCGAGGGCGCGGGCATCGCGCACGGCGCACTCGAGCTCGGCCTGGGCGGCCGCCGGTTCGCCACCCAACACCAGTTGCGTTCCGAAGGCGGTGTGCAGCCGGGCGCCGGCCTCGGTCGGCACATTCGGGTCGATGCGAGCGAGACCGAGCTGAAACTGCTTGCGCGAGGCGTCGCTCTGACCGAGAGCCAGAAAGGCGTTGCCGAGCACCCAGTGCGCGAGCGCTGCGTCGGCGTCGGGCAGCCCGGGCATCGCCACGACTTCGCCGGCCAACTCGACCGCGACGCGGTAAGGGCCGGTCAGGTTCAGCGTGACCCAGGCGTTGACGAGGCAGCGGACCGCGGCAGCCGGCTCGCCGTCCGCGCAGGCAGCGCGACAGGCCGCGACCAGGTTCTCGAGGTCGGCGAAGCGTGCCGCAACCGCACCTGGCTCGTCGAGCGCGGCGAAGTGACGCCAGTGACGCGCGCGCAGTCCGGCCGCATCGACCGACGCGGCCGGCAGCGCGGCAAGCTGCACGGTCGCGTAGTCGCGCACCGTTTCCAACAAGCTGAAGCGGTAGCCCTCGAGCGCGCGCACCAGGCTCTTGTCGACGAGCGAGGCCAGCAGGTCGAGCGACACCCTGTCGGGCGGCAATTCGACGACGGCCTCGAACGCGTACAAGTCGAAGCTGCCCTGGAAGATCGCGAGCTGCGCCAGCGCCGCGCGCTCGGCGTCGTCGAGCAGATCCCAGGACCAGTCCAGCATCGCGCGCAAGGTAGCCTGACGATCGGGCCTTCCGTTGTGCGACGTCAGCAGTTCGAAGCGCCGGCCCATGCGTTGCAGCAACTGCTTGGGCGGCATCACGCGCACGCGGGCGGCGGCCAGTTCGATCGCCAGCGGAAGGCCGTCGAGGCGCCTTGCCAGTGCGGCGACGGCCTCGCGGTCCGAGGTATCGGGCGCAAACGCCCGCTGCGCGGTACGCGCGCGCAGCAGGAAGAGTTGGGTCGCCTCGACGTCGTCGAGTGGCGGCAGGTCGAACACGGATTCGCCGGCGAGCCCGAGCACGATGCGCGTGGTGACGACGAAGCGCGCCTGCGGGGCACGATCCAGCCATTGCCCCAGCGTGCGCTGCGCAAGCGGCGCGACCTGTTCCAGATTGTCCAGGATCACCAGGCATGCGCCGCGCCTTGCGATCGCCTCGGCGATCTGGCTGGCTGGATCGGCGGTCCCAAGCTGGATGCCCAGGCCTTGGGCGACTGCGAAGTGCACGCCATCCAGGTTGCGCGCCGACGAGAGATCGCAGAACCACACGCCGCCGGGGAAGTCGCCAAGGCAGGAACGCGCGAACCGAACCGCGATCCGCGTCTTGCCGGTGCCCCCGATGCCGACGATGGAAATCAGCCGCGCGCCGTGGTCCATGAGTTGCACCAGGTCGTGCAGCGCAGCGCCGCGCCCGACGAAGTCGTCGCGTTCGGCAGGCAGGCTGTTCGCGATCTCGCGCACCGGCGCCCAGCCGTCGGCGCGGCGCACGACGCGATAGGCCTTGGTCACATCGTCCGGCGCCTGGAAGGTGCCGCCCGGTGCAATCACCTCGAACAGTTCGATCGGCTCGGCGATGCCCTTGAGCATCCAGTGGCCGTGCGACCGCACCTGCCGGAGATCGACGCCGGAAGCGGACAGCGCCTCGGTGCTGATCAGCGTCTGGCCGCCCCGCGCGACGGCCATGATGCGCGCCGCCTGCGACACGGCGATGCCTCGCACCTCGAGCGGCTTCGCGCCACGGGCGACCGCGTCGCTGGGGTTGGGGCTGAGCGTCACCTGCGCGAAATGGATGCCGGCGCGCGTCTGCAGCGGCAGGCCGAGGTCGGCGAGCGCACGGTGGAAGGCGATCGCGAATCCGATCGCATCTGCGGCGCGCTCGAAGAGCAGCAGCATGCCGTCGGACTTGTCGATCTCGCGCCCGCGCCAGGTCGCGAGCAGTTCGCGTGCGGCGCGGTCGTGCGCTGCCGAAACCGATGCCATGCCCTCATCGCCGAGCGCCTCGGCAATGCGCGTGCTGTCGACCACGTCGGTGAAGAGGAGCGCGTGCACGGCGGTCCTTGCTGCCAGGGAGTGCGTTGCTGATGATCGGTGAGGTCTCGCCCGCCGGTCAACCCTGATTGCATGGCCGGGTCAGCCTTGTCGGAATGCGGCCACTGGTGACAGGTGGCGATGCTTGCCCCATGCCGCCGGCAGCACGGCCGAATCCGCGACAATCGATGGCTGGAGAGACTTCAGCCATGACCGCACGCACGCTCTACGACAAGCTTTGGGACGCGCATGTCGTCCACACCGAGGATGACGGCACGTCCATCCTCTACATCGACCGCCACCTGGTGCACGAGGTGACGAGCCCGCAGGCCTTCGAGGGGCTGCGTCTGGCCGGGCGCAAGCCCTGGCGGGTGAGCTCGATCGTCGCCACGGCCGACCACAACACGCCGACCACGGGCTGGGAGCGCGGCATGGACGGCATCGTCGACCCGGTCTCGCGCCAGCAAGTAACGACGCTCGATGCGAACATCCGCGCCGTCGGCGCGGCGGCGTATTTCCCCTTTCTCGACCGGCGCCAGGGCATCGTGCACGTGATCGGCCCCGAGCAGGGCGCGACGCTGCCGGGCATGACGGTCGTCTGCGGCGACTCGCACACCTCGACCCACGGCGCCTTCGGCGCGCTCGCGCACGGCATCGGCACGAGCGAGGTCGAGCATGTGCTGGCGACGCAGACGCTGCTGGCGAAGAAGGCAAGAAACCTGCTCATCCAGGTCGATGGCGCGCTTGCCAAGGGCTGCAGCGCCAAGGACATCGCCCTGGCCGTGATCGGCCGCATCGGCACCGCCGGCGGCACCGGCAGCACGATCGAGTTCGCCGGTTCGGCGATTCGCGCCTTGAGCATGGAAGGGCGCATGACCCTGTGCAACATGGCGATCGAGGCCGGTGCGCGCGCGGGCCTGGTCGGGGTGGACGAGACGACGATCGCCTACGTCAAGGATCGGCCGCTCGCACCCAAGGGTATCGAGTGGGAGCAGGCCGTAACCTACTGGCGCACTTTGCACTCCGACCCCGGCGCGAAGTTCGATGCGGTGGTCACGCTCGACGCGAGCACGCTGCGGCCTCAGGTCACCTGGGGCACGTCACCCGAGATGGTGCTGTCGGTCGAAGACCGCGTTCCCGACCCCGACCGCGAGAAGGATGCCGGCAAGCGCGGCGCGATGGAGCGCGCGCTGCAGTACATGGCGCTGGAGCCGAACAAGCCGATCGCCGACATCGCGATCGACAAGGTGTTCATCGGCTCGTGCACCAACAGCCGCATCGAGGACCTGCGCGAGGCCGCGGCCGTGGTGCGCCGGGCGGGCGGGCGCATTGCCGCCAACGTCAGATTGGCGCTCGTCGTGCCCGGCTCGGGCCTGGTGAAGGCGCAGGCCGAGCGCGAGGGGCTCGACACCGTGTTCAAGGGCGCGGGCTTCGAGTGGCGCGAGCCGGGCTGCTCGATGTGCCTGGCGATGAACGCCGACCGCCTGGACCCGGGCGAGCGCTGCGCATCGACGAGCAATCGCAATTTCGAGGGCCGCCAGGGCGCGGGCGGCCGCACCCACCTCGTCAGCCCGGCGATGGCCGCCGCGGCAGCGATGGCGGGGCATTTCGTCGATGTGCGCCGCCTTTCGTGAGGAGCGATGCGAGGATGAGGACGATGACGCAATTCAAGCTTGCCCTGTGCACCCTGGCGCTGGCGCTGCTCGCGGGATGCAACACGATGACCGGCATGGGCAAGGACATCAAGGCTGGCGGCCAGGCGATCGAGGATGCTGCCTCGTCGGCGAACAAGAAGAAGTAGCCGCGATGGAACCCTTTGTTGCCTTCGAGGGCTTGGTCGCGCCGATGGACCGCGCCAACGTCGATACCGACGCCATCATCCCCAAGCAGTTCCTGAAGTCGATCCACCGCAGCGGATTCGGGCCCAACCTGTTCGACGCCTGGCGCTACCTCGACCCCGGCGAGCCGGGGCAGGACCCGGCGTCGCGCCAACCCAATCCCGACTTCGTGCTCAACCAGCCGCGCTACCAGGGTGCGAGCATTCTGCTCGCACGCGAGAACTTCGGCTGCGGCTCGTCGCGCGAGCATGCACCCTGGGCGCTGCAGCAGTACGGCTTCAAGGTGCTGATCGCGCCGAGCTACGCCGACATCTTCTTCAACAACTGCTTCAAGAACGGGCTGCTGCCGATCGTGCTGCCCGAGCGCGTGGTAGGCCGGCTCTTCGACGAGGCGGCGGCCTTCCCTGGCTACCGGCTGCGCGTCGATCTCGAAGCGCAGGTCGTCGTCACCCCCGACGGTACGGCTCTCGCGTTCGAGGTCGAGCCGTTTCGCAAGCTGTGCCTGCTCGGGGGCCTCGACGACATCGGCCTGACGCTGCGCCATGCCGACAAGATCCGCGCCTTCGAAGCCGAGCGTCTGCTGCGCATGCCGTGGCTCGCGGCGCGTCTCTGACCACCCTCAACCGCAACACGAAAGCCAGATCCGTGACGCACAAGATTGCCATCCTGCCCGGCGACGGCATCGGCACCGAGATCATCGCCGAGGCCGTCAAGGTGCTCGCCGCACTCGACCTGCACCTGGAGACCGAGCAGGCGCAGGTCGGCGGTGCCGCCTACGAGGCGCATGGCCACCCGCTGCCCGAGTCGACCCTGAAGCTCGCGCGCGAGGCCGATGCGGTGCTTTTCGGTGCTGTCGGCGACTGGAAGTACGACAAGCTCGAGCGCGCGTTGCGCCCCGAGCAGGCGATCCTCGGCCTGCGCAAGCATCTGCAACTGTTCGCCAACTTCCGGCCCGCGATCTGCTACGAGCAACTCACGCACGCGTCGAGCCTGAAGCCCGAGCTCGTCGCGGGTCTCGATATCCTGATCATCCGCGAGCTCACCGGCGATATCTATTTCGGCCAGCCGCGCGGCCGCCGCAGCGCGCCCGACGGCGCCTTTGCCGGCGCCGACGAGGCCTTCGACACGATGCGCTACACGCGGCCCGAGATCGAGCGCATTGCGCATGTTGCGTTCCAGGCGGCGCGCAAGCGCGGCAACAAGCTCACCAGCGTCGACAAGGCCAACGTGCTCGAGACCTTCCAGTTCTGGAAGGACGTGGTGACCGAGGTTCACACGCAGTATCCCGACGTGGCGCTGGCCCACATGTACGTCGACAACGCCGCGATGCAGCTCGTCAAGGCGCCGAAAGCTTTCGACGTTATCGTCACCGGCAACATGTTCGGCGACATCCTCTCGGACGAGGCGGCGATGCTGACCGGCTCGATCGGGATGTTGCCCTCGGCGTCGCTGGATGCGCAGGGCAAGGGGCTCTACGAGCCGAGCCACGGCAGTGCGCCCGACATCGCGGGCAAGGGCGTGGCCAATCCGCTGGCGACGATCCTCTCGGCGGCGATGATGCTGCGCTTCAGCCTCGACGAGCCGGCCGCGGCCGCGCGCATCGAGGCTGCCGTCAAGGCTGTGCTGGCCGCCGGCCTGCGCACGGCCGACATCGCCGGCCCGGGCACGACCCGCGTCGGCACCACGGAAATGGGCGACGCCGTCGTCGCCCAGTTGGCAAGGCAGGGCTGAACAAGGCAGTCCGGCAACAGGAAGCAAGCGAAATGGCAACGACGACTCTGGTGGGAATGGTGGGCTGGCGCGGCATGGTCGGCTCGGTATTGATGGACCGCATGAACGCCGAAGGCGACTTCGCGCTCATCGAGCCGCTCTTCTTCAGCACCAGCAATGCCGGCGGCAAGGCGCCGGCGCAGGCCAGGAACGAGACCGTGCTGCAAAGCGCCTACGACATCGACGCGCTGAAGCGCTGCGACATCGTCATCACCGCCCAGGGCGGCGAGTACACGAAGAAGATGTACCCCGAACTGCGCGCAGCGGGCTGGAAGGGTTATTGGATCGACGCCGCGAAGACGCTGCGCATGAACGACGACGCGGTGATCATCCTCGACCCGGTCAACCTGCCGGTGATCCGCAGCGCACTCGCGCGCGGCGTGCGCGACTTCATCGGCGGCAACTGCACGGTGAGCTGCATGCTGATGGGCGTCGGTGCGCTGTTCAAGGCCGACCTCGTCGAGTGGATGAGCTGCACCACCTATCAGGCGGCGTCGGGCGGCGGCGCGCAACACATGCGCGAACTGCTGACCCAGTACGGCACGCTCAACGCCGAGGTCCGCGCGCTGCTTGACGACCCGGCTTCGGCGATCCTCGAGATCGACCGCATGGTCGCGGCGCGCCAGCGCGCGATGGGCGGCGACGAGACGGCCAACTTCGGCGTGCCGCTGGGCGGCAGCCTGATCCCCTGGATCGATGCCGATCGCGGCGACGGCACCAGCCTGGAAGAGTGGAAGGGCGGCGCCGAGACGAACAAGATCCTCGGCCGCGGGCCCGGCTTCGGCAGCGAGGCGACGCCCATCGACAGCCTGTGCGTGCGCGTCGGCGCGATGCGCTGCCACAGCCAGGCGCTTGCGATCAAGCTCAAGCGCGACCTGCCGCTGGCCGATATCGAGCAGATGATCGCCAACGACAACCCCTGGGTGAAGCTCGTTCCGAACACGCGCGAGGCGTCGGTGCGCCAGCTCACGCCGGTTGCGGTGACCGGCACGATGGAGATCCCGGTCGGTCGCCTGCGCAAGATGGCGCTTGGGCCGCAGTACCTCGGCGCGTTCACGATCGGTGATCAGCTGCTGTGGGGCGCTGCCGAGCCGTTGCGTCGCATGCTGCGCATCCTGCTCGAGCGCTGATCCACTTCGATGATGCGCCTGCGTTGCCCCTTTGCCACAGCGCAGGTTCGTCGTGCGGTCGGATTCCGCACCTGCCGAACGTCAGGCATTGCATGAGCTTGTCACCCTATATGCTTGATGCTATTGTGGTTTCGGCCGCTTGTGCATCCTGGCATCGGATCGCGGACGCGCTCGGCTACCGTTTACACAATAAGGGTGCAGCAGGCACGCCCGGCACGGCACCGATTGCCAGGCCGTGGGTGTGGCCACCGCTTGCCATTGATCGATGGGAGTTGCCTTGAAAGCCAAACCGCGCATGCCGGGCCGTTTTGCCCTGTCGGGGATTGCCGCCGCTGCCCTTTGCCTGGCGCTCCCGAGCGCCTGGGCGCTGGGCCTCGGGCGACTCGTCGTGCAGTCTTCGCTGGGCGAAAGCCTGCGCGCGGAGATCGACGTCAGCAGCCTGACGCCCGACGAGGCCTCCAACCTCAAGCTGCGTGTCGCCTCGCCCGATGCCTACAAGGCCGCGGGCATCGACTACAACGCGGTGCTTCCGGGTACGCAGGTCGTGCTGCAGCGCCGCGCCGATGGCCGGCCGTACCTGCGCATCACGAGCGACCGCGTGGTGCAGGAGCCCTTTGTCGATCTGATCCTGGAGCTGACCTGGAACAACGGCCGCCTGGTGCGCGAGTACACGCTGCTGTTCGATCCGCCGACGACGCGCAGCGCGCGGCCCGCAGCGCCTGAGACGATCGCGCCTGCGGTCGCGGCGGCAGCGCCCGCGCCGGCAGCGCAGGCGCGCCCCGTGCCGCCCCGCGCAGCGCCCGAGCCCCGGCCTGCCGCGCCCGAAGCCAGGCCAGCGGCATCGCCGAAGGCGGCGCCCTCACCCGCGCCTGCGCCCGAAGCACCCAAGGCCGCCGCTGCGGCAGCGGCGCCGGGTGGCGACTACAAGGTCAAGCCGGGCGACACGCTGTCGGGCATCGCCCGGCGGGCACAGCCGCAAGGGGTCTCGCTCGACCAGATGCTCGTGGCACTCTTCCGCGGCAATGCGGATGCCTTCGTCGGTAGCAACATGAACCGGCTCAAGGCCGGTGCAGTGCTCAACCTGCCCGATGCCGAATCGGCCAAGGCGGTGTCCAGCGGCGAGGCACGCCAGGTCATCCAGGCCCAGAGCGCCGACTTCCAGGCCTATCGGCAACGGCTGGCGTCCGGGGTGGCGCCTGCCGAGGCTGCGGCCCCTGCGTCGCGCCAGGCGAGCGGCAAGGTTGAGGCGGCGGTCGAGGATCGCAGGCAGCCCGCCGCGGCGACGCCCGACAAGCTGACCCTGAGCAAGGGTGGCGCGAGCGCCAAGGCCTCCGCGCCCGAAGACAAGTTGTCGCAGGAGCGCGAGGCGAAGGATGCAGCCGCGCGCGCCGCCGAGCTGAAGAAGAATGTCGCCGAGCTGAAGAGCCTTGCCGAAGCTGCCAAGGCGGCGCCTGCGGCAAGCGTGCCCGCCGTCGCCGCAGCTCCGGCGGCGCCCGCCCCGACCCAGGCGGCGGCATCCGGGGCCGCGCCACCTGCCCCTGCGCCAGCCGCGTCGATGGCCGTGGCAGTGGCCACGCCGCCCGCGCCCGCCGCCTTGCCCACCGTAGCGCCTGCGCCCAAGCCTGCCAGCGCTGCGCCTGCCCCGCGCCCCGCACCTGCGCTTGCGGTCGAAGAGCCGAGCCTGATCAGCAGCCTGCTCGACGATCCGATGGCGCTCGGCGGTGGCGGCCTGGTGCTCGCGCTGCTGGGGGGCTTCGGCGTCTATCGCTATGTCAAGCGCAGCCGCAAGGACAGCGGCGAGACCTCGTTCCTCGAAAGCAGGCTGCAGCCGGACTCGTTCTTCGGCGTCAGCGGCGGTCAGCGCATCGACACGCGCGAGGCCGCGCCGAGTGGCACGCCCTCGTCGATGAGCTATTCGCTCAGCCAGCTCGACGCGATCGGTGACGTGGATCCGGTGGCCGAGGCCGATGTGTACCTCGCCTACGGCCGTGACCTGCAGGCCGAGGAAATCCTCAAGGAAGCGCTGCGTAGCGCGCCCGAGCGACTGGCGATCCGCGCCAAGCTGCTCGAGGTCTACGCCAAGCGGCGCGATGCCAAGGGATTCGAGGCGCTTGCGCTTCAGCTCTACAACCTGACCCGTGGGGAGGGCGAAGAGTGGGCCAAGGCGCAGGAACTCGGCCAGCAGATCGATCCCGAGAACCCGCTCTACCAGCCGGGCGGCCGGCCCGGCGAATCGGACTCGTTGGGCGACCGGCCCGCCGAACCCCTGGGCGCGAGCACGATGCCGCAGTCGGTGCTGCCCTCGCCATCGCAGTTTGAGCGCATGGCGGCAGCGACGGCCGTGATGCCCCCGGCGGCCGGTGCCGAAGTGGACCTCGATCTCGACCTCGATCTGGACCTGCCCGCCCCAGCCGGCACCCGACCGCCGTCGCCGCCCGAGGTGACGCAGCCGATGGCGCCACCGAACGTGGCGGCGCCTGCCGCCGACGCAGGCATGGACTTCGATCTGCCGCTCGAGGCGCCGACGCTGGCGGAGTCGGCCCCAGCCGCGCCGGCGGCGCGCGACCTGAGTCTGGACTTCGACCTCGGTGGGATATCGCTCGACCTGAACCAACCGGCTGCTGCGCCGCCGCAGAGTGTTACGGGTGTGGCTGATTCGCTCGACCTGCCAGAGATCGGCGGTGGCGAGGGTGGCGACCCCTTCGAGCGCAAGCTCGAACTCGCAGAGGAGTTCCGCCAGATCGGCGACCTCGAGGGTGCGCGTGACCTGCTCGAGGAAGTGATCGCCCAGACCGGCGGCGCGATCCAGGCCAAGGCGCGCAACATGCTCGAGCGACTGAGCTGACCGCGTCGGCCCTTCGACCAGACTCCGGACAGGCTCGGGACGGGCCCGGTGCTGGCTGAGGTGGCTGCGCCTGTCAGTGCAGGGAGCCGCTGGTGAGGGTGGCGCTCGGCATCGGCTACCGCGGCCAGGCCTACCAGGGTTGGCAGAGCCAGCCCGGCGGGCGCACGGTGCAGGACCGCGTCGAAGCCGCGCTGTCGCAGTTTGCCGGCGCGGGCATCCGCACGCTGTGCGCCGGCCGCACCGATGCCGGCGTGCATGCGATCAATCAGGTCGTGCACTTCGACACCGCCATCGACCGCGAGCCGTTCTCGTGGGTGCGCGGCAGCAACCGCTACCTGCCCGACGACATCGCGGTCCAGTGGTGCCGGCCGGTCGCGGACGCGTTCCATGCGCGCAACGACGCCCTCGGCCGCTGCTACCGCTTCGTCGTCCTCGAGTCGCCGGTGCGTCCGGCGCTGGAAGCCGGTCTTGTGGCCTGGGTGATGCGGCCCCTCGATGCCGACGCGATGCGTGCCGCCGCGGCCTTGCTGGTCGGCGAGCACGATTTCAGCTCGTTTCGCGCTGCCGAATGCCAGGCGATGTCGCCGGTCAAGACGCTGCGCAGCATCGCGATCTCGCGCCGCGGAGCCTACTGGCGGTTCGAGTTCGACGCCAATGCCTACCTGCATCACATGGTGCGCAACCTCATGGGCTGCCTGGTCGCGGTCGGCAGCGGGCGGCGCGCGCCGGAATGGATCGCCGAGGTGCTCGCCGCACGCGACCGGCGCGTCGCCGCGCCGACATTCCCCGCCGCGGGGTTGTACTTCGTCGGACCGTACTACGATGCGCGCTGGGCCATCCCGGCCCAGGTTCCTGCTGCCGACTGGCCCCCCTGACCGACCCATCATGAGCTGCCGAACGCGCATCAAGATCTGCGGCCTGACGCGCGCGGTCGATGTGCAGGCGGCGGTCGAGGCGGGTGCGGACGCGGTCGGCTTTGTCTTCTACGCGCCGAGTGCGCGCCATGTCGCGGTCGAACGCGCCGCCGAGCTCGCGCGCGTGCTGCCGCCTTTCGTGACCCCGGTCGGCCTGTTCGTCAACGCCGCTGCGGGCGAGATCGCGCGCGCCGCCGACGCAATCCCGAACCTGCTGCTGCAGTTCCATGGCGACGAGACCGCGGCCGATTGCCGCCATGCCGGCCGGCCCTACCTGCGCGCGGTGCGCATGGCCGAGGGCGTCGATTTGCTAGACTCGGCGCGGCAATTTGCCGATGCCCAGGCCCTGCTGCTCGACGCACCCGTCGAAGGCTACGGCGGGGGCGGAAAGGTCTTCGATTGGTCTCTCGTCGTGCGCGACCTGCCCTGTCGGGTCGTTTTGTCTGGTGGGTTGCATGCTGCAAATGTGACCGACGGCATCCTGCGCTTGCGGCCCTGGGCCGTTGACGTGAGCTCCGGCGTCGAGTCGGCCAAGGGCATCAAGGATGCCGCGGCGATGCGCCGGTTCTGCGATGCCGTCCGCGATGCCGATGCGCGCATCGCCGACGCCGAATCCTGACGAAAGATCATGCTCGACTATCACCAGCCCGACGCGCGCGGGCACTTCGGACCCTATGGCGGCAGTTTCGTCGCCGAGACGCTGACCCACGCCCTCGACGAACTCAAGGCGGCCTACGCGCGGTTTCGAGATGATCCCGGGTTCGTCGCCGAGTTCAGGCACGAGCTGGCCCACTTCGTCGGCCGGCCGAGCCCGATCTACCATGCGGCCCGCCTGTCGCGCGAACTCGGCGGGGCGCAGATCTACCTCAAGCGCGAAGACCTGAACCACACCGGCGCGCACAAGGTCAACAACACGATCGGCCAGGCGCTGCTCGCGCGGCGCATGGGCAAGCCGCGCGTGATCGCCGAGACCGGCGCCGGGCAGCACGGCGTCGCGACGGCCACCGTCGCGGCGCGCTATGGCATGGAGTGCGTGGTCTACATGGGCAGCGAGGACATGGCGCGCCAGTCGCCCAACGTCTACCGCATGAAGCTGCTCGGCGCGAGCGTGGTGCCGGTGGAAAGCGGCTCGCGCACGCTCAAGGACGCGCTCAACGAGGCGATGCGCGACTGGGTCACGAACGTCGAGAACACCTTCTACATCATCGGCACCGTCGCCGGCCCGCACCCCTACCCGATGATGGTGCGCGACTTCCAGCGCGTGATCGGCGACGAGTGTCTGGTCCAGATGCCCGAGATGATCGGCCGCCAGCCGGATGCGGTGATCGCCTGCGTCGGCGGCGGCAGCAACGCGATCGGCATCTTCTACCCCTACATCGGGCACGAAGGCACGCGCCTGATCGGCGTCGAGGCCGCCGGGCTGGGGCTGGACAGCGGCAGGCATGCCGCCTCGCTGCAGCGCGGCTCGCCCGGCGTGCTGCACGGCAACCGGACCTATCTGCTGCAGGACGAGAACGGTCAGATCACCGAGACGCACTCGGTGTCCGCGGGTCTCGACTATCCCGGCGTCGGCCCCGAGCATGCCTACTTGAAGGACATCGGCCGCGCCGAGTACGTCGGCATCACCGACGCCGAGGCGCTGGCGGCCTTCCACCGCCTGTGCCGCACCGAGGGCATCATCCCGGCGCTCGAATCGGCGCACGCGGTGGCCTACGCGATGAAGCTCGCACCGACGATGGGCAGCGACCGGCACCTGCTCGTCAACCTGTCCGGTCGCGGCGACAAGGACATCGGCACCGTCGCCGATATCTCGGGCGCGGACTTCTTCTGCCGCCCGTCGTGCCAGGGCCAGGACGTCAAGGGCGGCGTGGCCGCGGCGGAGATTCGGCGATGAGCCGGCGCCGGGCCGCCATCGGCCGGAGGCCGATGTCCTTCGGCAGGCACAGGCAGTCCGCAGGGACTGCCTGTGTCCGGTCTCAGCCCGCAAGCCGACTCGCTCCCCCGCGGGGGGACGGCGCCGCAGGCGCCTTGGGGGCGACATGAGCCGGATCGCCGCCACCTTCGAGCGGCTGCAGGCGAAGCAGCGCAAGGCGCTCGTGCCCTACGTGATGGCCGGCGACCCGCATGCCGACGCGACGGCCGAAATCATGCTCGCGATGGCCGCCGCCGGCGCCGACCTGATCGAGCTCGGCATGCCGTTCTCGGACCCGATGGCCGAGGGCCCGGTGATCCAGAAGGCCTGCGAGCGGGCACTCGCCAAGGGTATCGCGCTGCCGCAGGTGCTCTCCGCGGTGCGCGGGTTTCGCCTGCGCGACCCGACGACACCGGTGGTGCTGATGGGTTATGCAAATCCGATCGAGCGCTACGAGCAGATCCACGGCGAGAATGCCTTCGTCGAAGCCGCACGCGATGCCGGCGTCGACGGCGTGCTCATCGTCGACTATCCGCCCGAGGAATGCGAGGCCTTTGCCGCGCGGCTGCAGGCGGCGGGGCTGGACCCGATCTTCCTGCTCGCGCCGACCTCGACCGACGAGCGTATCCGCGAGGTGGCGCGCGCTGCGCGCGGCTACGTCTACTACGTGGCGCTCAAGGGCGTGACCGGCGCCGGGCACCTCGATACCGCCGCCGTGGCGGCGATGCTGCCGCGCATCCGCGCGCAGGTGAGCCTGCCGGTGGCGGTCGGCTTCGGCATCCGCGATGCGGCGACGGCCAGCGCCGTCGCGGCGGTCGCCGACGCGGTCGTGATCGGCTCGCGGCTGGTCCAACTGCTCGAAGCCGAGCCGCGCGACAATGTGGCGCGCGCGGCCGGCGGCTTCATCGCCGGGATTCGTGCCGCACTCGATGCAACGACAGGAGCAAAGACCTCATGAGCTGGTTGGAAAAGCTGCTGCCACCCAAGATCAAGCACACCGATCCGAGCGAGCGCCGCACGGTGCCCGAGGGCCTGTGGTTCAAGTGCCCGGCGTGCGAGACCGTGCTCTACAAGACCGATCTCGAGCACAACGTCAACGTCTGCCCGAAGTGCGCGCATCACCACCGCATCGGCGCGCGCGCGCGGCTCGACGCCTTCCTCGATGCCGAAGGCCGCTTCGAGATCGGCCAGGAGGTGCTGCCGGTCGATGCGCTGAAGTTCCGCGACAGCAAGAAGTACCCCGAGCGGCTCAAGGAGGCGCTGGAAAGCACCGGCGAGACCGACGCCCTGGTCGTGATGGGCGGCGCGGTGCACACCATTCCCGTCGTCGTGGCCTGTTTCGAGTTCGACTTCATGGGCGGATCGATGGGCTCGGTGGTCGGCGAACGCTTCGTGCGCGGCGTCGAGACCGCGATCGAGCAGAAGACGCCCTTCATCAGCTTCACCGCGACCGGCGGCGCGCGCATGCAGGAAGGGTTGCTGAGCCTGATGCAGATGGCCAAGTGCAACGCCGCGCTGACGCTTCTGGCTAAGGCGCGCCTGCCCTACATCAGTGTCCTCACCGACCCGACCATGGGCGGTGTCTCGGCGAGCTTTGCGTTCGTCGGCGACGTCGTGATTGCCGAGCCCAAGGCGCTGATCGGCTTTGCCGGGCCGCGCGTGATCGAGAACACGGTGCGCGAGAAGTTGCCCGAGGGTTTCCAGCGCAGCGAGTTCCTGGTCCACAAGGGCGCGCTCGACATGATCGTCGACCGGCGCGAGTTGCGCGGCGTCGTCGCGCGCTCGCTCGCGATGTTGCAGCGCCTGAGCGCCGACGCGGTGGCCTGACATGACGGCCCCCAGCTCACTGCGTTGGCTACGGCCGGCGCTTCGCGCCTTCACATCGCTTCGCGATGTGAGCCTGCGCCGCAACCTTCGGTTGTCGCAGCCGCCTGGGGGCGCTCAGCCGGCTTGCGGGCTGAGGCCAGACACAGGCAGTCCCTGCGGACTGCCTGTGCCTGCCGAAGGACATCGGCCTCCGGCCGATGGCGGCCCGGCGCTCGGCTCATGACGGCCCCCAGCTCACTGCGTTCGCAGCCCCCTGGGGGCGCTCAGCCGGCTTGGGGCGGCCCGGCGCTCGGCTGATCTCGATGCCCGTGACGCTTGCCGACTGGCTGGCCCACGCCGAGCGCCTGCACCCGAACACGATCGACCTGACGCTGGCGCGCATGCAGCGCATGCGCGAGCGCATGGCGCTGGCGATCGACGCGCCGCTGGTCGTCGTTGCCGGCACCAACGGCAAGGGCTCGACCTGCGCGATGTTGGAGGCGATCGCGCTCCAGGCCGGCTATCGCGTCGGGCTGCACACCTCGCCGCACTTGGTCCGGTTCGAGGAGCGCTGCCGCATCGGCGGCGAGGCGGTGGCCGGGGATGCGCTCTTGCCGCACTTCGAGGCCGTCGAGTCTGCGCGCGGCGATCTGGCACTGACCTTCTTCGAGTTCACGCTGCTGGCCATCGTGCGCCTGCTCGCAGCTGAGCGGCTCGACCTCGTGATCCTCGAAGTCGGGCTCGGCGGCCGCTTCGATGCCGTCAACGCCTGGGACGCCGACTGCGCCGTGATCACCAGCATCGATATCGACCATGCCGAGCATCTGGGCGACACGCGCGAGGCGATCGGCTTCGAGAAGGCGGGCATCCTGCGCCCGGGCCGGCCGGCGATCGTCAGCGATCCGCTGCCGCCGCGCAGCGTCGTCGATCACGCCGCGGCGGTCGGCGCCGACCTGTGGCTCTCGGGGCGCGACTTCAGCTTCTCCGGCGACCGCCAGCAGTGGCAATGGGCGGGGCGCGAGCGGCGCTACACGGGCCTGGCCTACCCGGCGCTGCGCGGCGCGAACCAGCTCGTCAATGCGGCCGGCGTGCTCGCCGCGTTCGAGGCCTTGCGCGAGCGGCTGCCGGTGACGGCGCAACACGTGCGCGGCGGTCTGGCGCGCGTCGATCTGCCGGGACGCTTCCAGATCGTTCCCGGCCAGCCCGCGATCGTGCTCGACGTCGCGCACAACCCGCATGCGGTTGCCGCGCTGGTGCACAACCTCGACCAGATGGCGTTTCACCCGCGCACGCATGCGGTGTTCGGCGCGATGCGCGACAAGGATCTCGAGGCCATGCTGTGCCGCGTTGCGCCACTCGTCGACGGCTGGCACTTCTGCGACCTGCCGACGCCGCGCGCGGCGAGCGCGTTGGAACTGCGCGAACTGCATGCGCGGCTCGTCGCGCAGGGACGCTGCCGCGGCCCGGGTCCGGTGACGGTCGCATGCCATGCCGGTCCGTCCGAGGCACTGCGCGCAGCAGTCGATGCGGCCGACCCCGCTGATAGAATTCTCGTCTTCGGGTCGTTCTTCACGGTGGGGGGCGTGCTCGCGCAAGGGCTGCCCCGGACGGCAGCGCCACACGCCGCCTGACCTGGCCGGCCCTGCACGGCCGAGGCAGTGCGCAAGTGAAACCCCGCTACTCCTTGTACCGCCCCTGCCTCGCATGGATCTGCTGTCCGCCTTCAAGCGCAAGACGCCGCCGCCCGGCGGCGCAGCGGTGCCTGCCGCCGAAGCCGTCGACGAGGTCCAGCGCGCCCGCACGCGGGCACGCCAGCGCCTGATCGGCGCCGCGGTGCTGGTGGTGGCCGGCATCATCGGTTTTCCGCTCCTGTTCGAGACCCAGCCACGGCCGATCCCGGTCGATCTGCCGATCGAGATACCGCGCAAGGACGGCTTGCCGCCGCTGGCGATGCCCACACCGGCGCCGCCGCCGGCGCTCGCCTCCGGCCCCGCCGCAGCGCAGCCGCGCGCCATGGCACCGGCCGCGCCGCCCGCCGCCGAGCGCGTGATCACCGAGACCCAGGCCGAGGCCGGGCGCGAAGTGGCGGCGCCGGCCGCAGCAGCCGCTGCCAGCGCCGTGCCCGGGGCCAGGGCGCCCGAGGCCGCTGGCGTGCCGCCGAGCCAAGCAACTGCGGCCGCCGCCCCCTCCAAGGCCCAGGCGACCGAGGCGGCCGAGGCGGCGCGCGCCCAGGCTCTGCTCGACGGCAAGCCGCTTGCCGCTGCGGCGAGCGATGCCGTGGCCGCAGCGTCGCGCTTCGTCGTGCAGGTCGGCGCCTTCGCCGATGAAGGCGCGCTGCGCGCGGTGCGCGCCAAGGTCGAGAAGCTTGGCCTCAAGACCTATACCCACGTTGCGCAAACGCCTTCGGGCGCGCGAACGCGGGTGCGCGTCGGGCCGTTCGCCACGCGCGCCGAGGCCGAGCGCGCCGCCGCGAAGGTCAAGGTGGCGGGCCTGCCGGCAGCGATCCTGTCGCTGTGACGCGCTTCCCATGGTCTTGCCGGACAGCGCCAGCCTGCTGCTGCACTGGGTCGATCTCGCAATGCTCGCCTGGCTGCTGCTGTCGATGCTGATCGGCGCCTGGCGCGGGTTGCTGTTCGAACTGCTCTCGCTCGCCGGGCTGCTCGTGGCCTGGTTCGGCTGCCAGTGGGCGGCACCGCATGTCGCGTCGTGGCTGCCGCTCGGCGAGCCGCGCTCGCGCGTCAACCACGTCGCGGCACTGGTGCTGGGCTTCGTCGCGCTGCGTCTCGCGTGGGCGCTCGCGTCGCGGCTGCTGCGCATGCTGCTGCACGCGACGCCGCTGGCCTGGCCCGATCGTGCCCTCGGCGCGGGCTTCGGCGCGCTGCGCGGCCTCGTCGTGCTGCTCGTCTTCACCGCCGTGGCCGGGTTCACGCCGGTCGCCAGCGCTGCCGCCTGGAAGCAATCCAAGGGGGCGGCGTGGTTGAATGCGGCCTTGGACGGCATCCGGCCCCTGCTTCCGATCGAGCTCTCCCAGCATCTGCCGGCTGCCTGAACCGCAGCGGCCCCTACCCAGGACGCCATCACCATGTGCGGCATCGTCGGCGTGATCTCCCGAACGCCTGTCAACCAGCTCATCTACGACGCGCTGCTGCTGCTGCAGCACCGCGGGCAGGATGCGGCGGGCATCGTCACGATGCAGGGCACCAAGTGCTTCATGCACAAGGCGCGCGGCATGGTGCGCGACGTGTTCCGCACGCGCAACATGCGCGCGCTGCCGGGCAGCGTGGGCCTGGGCCAGGTGCGCTACCCGACCGCCGGCAACGCCTACAGCGAAGAGGAGGCGCAGCCCTTCTACGTCAACGCGCCGTTCGGCATCGTGCTCGTGCACAACGGCAACCTGACCAACGCCCAGGCGCTGCGGCGAGAGCTGTTCGACATCGACCGCCGCCATATCAACACCGAGAGCGACACCGAGGTCCTGATCAACGTGCTCGCGCACGAGATCGAAGTGGCGGTGCGCGACCTGCCGCTGACGCCCGATTCGGTCTTCAACGCTGTCGCGGCGACGCACCGCCGGCTGCGGGGCTCGTACGCCGTGGTGGCATTGATCGCGGGCCACGGCCTGCTCGCGTTTCGTGATCCGTACGGCATCCGGCCGCTGTGCTTCGGCACCGGCGCCGACGACGGCGCGGTGATGGTCGCGAGCGAGTCGGTCGCGCTCGAAGGCACGGGCCACAGGCTCGTGCGCGACGTCGCGCCGGGCGAAGCGGTGTTCGTCGATCTCGACGGCGCCATCCATGCACGCCAATGTGCCGCGCATCCGGCGCTGCATCCCTGCATCTTCGAGTATGTCTACCTGGCGCGGCCGGACTCGGTGATGGACGGCATCTCGGTCTACCAGGCGCGCCTGAACCTCGGCGAGACGCTGGCGCAGCGGCTGGTCTCGACGATGCCGCCATGCGAGATCGACGTCGTGATCCCGATCCCCGAGTCGAGCCGGCCGTCGGCGATGCAGCTCGCGCAGCGCATCGGCAAGCCGTATCGCGAGGGCTTCGTCAAGAATCGCTATGTCGGGCGCACCTTCATCATGCCGGGGCAGGGCATGCGCAAGAAGTCGGTGCGCCAGAAGCTGAACGCGATCGCCACCGAGTTCCGCGACCGCAACGTGCTGCTCGTTGACGACTCGATCGTGCGCGGCACGACGAGCCAGGAGATCGTGCAGATGGCGCGCGAGGCCGGCGCGCGCAAGGTCTACATGGCGAGCGCCGCGCCGCCGGTGCGCTACCCCAACGTCTACGGCATCGACATGCCCACGCGCGAGGAGCTGATCGCCCACGGGCGCAGCATCGAGGAGATTCGCGCCTTCATCGGCGCCGATGCGCTGATCTACCAGGACGTGGCGGCGATGAAGCGCGTGATCGGCGCGCTCAACTCGGCGATCGACGGCTTCGAGGCTTCGTGCTTCGACGGCCACTACGTGACTGGCGACATTACCGACGCCGAGTTCGACGCGATGGCGAGCCAGCGCAAGGCGCAGGGCGACGACGAGGGCGACGATCGCTCGCGCCTGGCGCTGCAGGGCGTGGCCGAGCAGGCAGGATGACACGATGAGCACCAAGAAGACGATCCCGCGCGTTGCGCTGCCGCCCGGCGTCAGGCCCGACACCCTCGCGGTGCGCGAAGGCCTGCCGGCGAGCGCCTGGGGAGAAAACTCGGAAGCCCTGTTCCTGTCGAGCAGCTTCCTGCACCCCGACGCCGCGACCGCCGCGGCGCGCTTCGCGAACGAGGAGGAGGCGTTCGTCTATTCGCGTTTCTCGAACCCGACGGTGATGATGTTCGAGCGCCGCCTGGCCGCGCTCGAGCGCACCGAGTCGTGCGTCGCCACCGCGAGCGGCATGGGCGCGATCACGCTGCTCGCGATGAGCCTGCTCAAGGCGGGCGACCACGTGGTCTGCTCGCAGAGCGTGTTCGGCTCGACGATCGTGCTCTTTGCGCGCGAGTTCGCGAAGTTCGGCGTCGAGACTTCGTTCGTCTCGCAGACCGACCTCGGCGAGTGGCAGCGCGCGTTGCGGCCCGAGACGAAGCTGCTCTTTGCCGAGACGCCGAGCAACCCGCTCACCGAGGTCTGCGACATTGCCGCGCTGTCCGCGATCGCGCACCAGGGCGGCGCGCTGCTCGCCGTCGACAACTGCTTCTGCACGCCGGCGCTGCAGCGCCCGGTCGAGTTCGGTGCCGACCTCGTGATCCACTCCGGCACCAAGTACCTCGACGGACAGGGCCGGGTGATGGCCGGCGCCGTGTGCGGGGGACAGCGCCTGCTCGACGAGAAGTTCGTGCCGGTGATGCGCAGCACCGGCATCACGCTGTCGGCGTTCAATGCCTGGGTCGTGCTGAAGGGGCTGGAGACGCTCGCGATCCGCATGCGTGCCCAGTCGGCGAGCGCGCTCGAGCTTGCGCAATGGCTGGAGCGCCAGCCGCAGGTCGAGCGCGTCTTCCACCCCGGCCTCGCGTCGCATCCGCAGCACGAACTCGCGATGCGCCAGCAGGCGGGTTGCGGCGGCGCGGTGGTGTCGTTCATCGTGCGCGGCCAGCAGGGCGGCGGCGCCGAGCTGGCGCGGCGCAACGCGTTTCACGTCATCGACAGCACGCAGGTGTGCTCGATCACCGCCAACCTCGGCGACACCAAGACCACGATCACGCATCCGGCGAGCACCTCGCACGGGCGCCTGACCGAAGCCCAGCGCCAAGCCGCCGGCATCACGCAGGGCCTGGTGCGCGTCGCGGTCGGCCTGGAAGACCTGCAGGACCTGAAGGACGACCTCGCGCGCGGCCTGGACTCGATCACCTCCCAATGAACTCTCCCGCATTGACCGTCAGGACGCGCTTTGCACCGTCGCCGACCGGCTTCATCCACCTCGGCAATATCCGCTCGGCGCTCTACCCCTGGGCCTTCGCGCGCGCCAGGGGCGGCGTGTTCGTGCTGCGCATCGAAGACACCGACCTCGAACGCTCGTCCGACGAGGCGGTTGCCGCAATCCTCGACAGCATGCGCTGGCTCGGACTCCACCCGGATGAGGGCCCGTACTACCAGATGCAGCGCATGGGGCGCTACCGCGAGGTGCTGACGCAGATGTTGGCGCAGGGCCTGGCCTACCGCTGCTACATGAGCAGCGCCGAGCTCGACGCGCTGCGCGAGCGCCAGATGGCGGCGCGGGAGAAGCCGCGCTACGACGGCACCTGGCGCCCCGAGTCGGGCAAGACACTGCCGCCGGTACCCGATGGCGTGGCGCCGGTGATCCGTTTCCGCAATCCGATCGGCGGCGCGGTCGTCTGGGACGACAAGGTCAAGGGCCGCATCTCGATTGCCAACGACGAACTCGACGACCTCGTGATCGCGCGCCCGAACGTCACGACGCCTGATGGCGTGGGCACGCCGACCTACAACTTCTGCGTCGTCGTCGACGACATCGACATGGCGATCACGCATGTGATCCGCGGCGACGACCACGTCAACAACACGCCGCGCCAGATCAACATCCTCACCGCGCTCGGCGCGACGCCGCCGACTTACGCCCACCTGCCGACCGTGCTCAACGAGGTCGGCGAGAAGATGAGCAAGCGTCACGGCGCCAAGCCGGTGCTGCAGTACCGCGACGAGGGCTTCCTCGCCGACGCGGTCGTGAACTACCTCGCGCGACTAGGCTGGAGCCATGGCGACGACGAGATCTTCTCGCGCGAGCAACTCGTGCAGTGGTTCGACCTCGATCACCTCGGCCGCAGCGCGGGGCAGTTCGACGAGGCCAAGCTGCGCTGGGTCAACGCGCAGCACATCAAGCTCACCGCCGATGCCACGCTCGCGCCGCTGGTGGCGGACCAGATGGCGCGCCTTGCCCTGCCGGCGCTCGACGGCGCGCGCCTCGAGGCGGCGATCGCGCTCTACAAGGACCGCTGCGCGACGACGCGCGAGATCGCCGAATGGCTGGCGATGTACGCCGTGCCGGTCTATCCCGAGCCGGCCGACATTGCCGCGCACGTGACGCCGGCTGTCGCGCCGGCGCTGGCGACATTGCGCGCCAAGCTCGAGGCGATCGGCGACTGGCGCCGCGAGACAATCGCGCTCGCAATCAAGGAGACACTCGCCGCGCACGGCCTGAAGATGCCGCTGCTCGCGATGGCGGTGCGGGTGCTCGTCTGCGGCCGGCCGCAGACGCCGTCGCTCGACGCCGTGCTGGCGCTCTTCGAGCCTGCGACCGTGCTTGCACGCCTGGCCGACGCCTGAGAAAACCTCGCTATAATTTCGGTCTTGCTTGAACAGGACTGGATGAGAATCGGGTTCTGACCGACGGCAGTGCAGGGGGTATAGCTCAGCTGGGAGAGCGCTTGCATGGCATGCAAGAGGTCAGCGGTTCGATCCCGCTTACCTCCACCACCACTGCCGGGGTCCGAAGGCAAGAACAACAAGTCAGCACGCAACAATTTTTGTCCCCTTCGTCTAGAGGCCTAGGACACCACCCTTTCACGGTGATTACAGGGGTTCGAATCCCCTAGGGGACGCCAAGTCAGGCGGCACTTGCAGAGCAATCTGGCAACGCCGCCAACCACATGGAGTGGTAGTTCAGTTGGTTAGAATACCGGCCTGTCACGCCGGGGGTCGCGGGTTCGAGCCCCGTCCACTCCGCCAACCATCAAGCAAACACGGGGCCTGGCGCCCCGTTTTTGTTTTCTACCTACGTCGCGAAGCTTGCTTCGGCGGTGCGAAAGCTGTGTTGTAGACACATCACAGCCAGTGAGCTCTGAGCACCTCGCCGATGAGCCGATGACTTCATCGTGCGCGTCCCAGTGTCGATGGGGACCCAAGGGTCGTGATCCGAGCAAGATGCTCAGATGCGTTGAAGGCGCTCGTACTTCTCGAAGTGCAACAGTCTCGTTCGCATCTTGGCCGCGTCTGCATCCAGATTGCGCACTGGGCCTGCCGTCACAAGCCTCATCGTTTGAAGCTCACATGGAAGCCAGTTGAAGGTCGCGTGGTCGGCGCATCTCGATGCCTCGGGAGCCTCGCATGCAAGCCGTCGGTCGCCAGCCCCGACAGTCTCAGTGCAGCTTGACGTGCGGCTCGGTGCGCCGCGTGATCAGCCGTGCCAGCGTATCGAGCGTCACCTTCGCCGGGCCGTGCAGCGCGAGTTCGTGCAGCTTGTACAGCGACAAGTACATCAGGCGCGCGAACGCGCCCTCGACCAGCAGGCTGCCGCCGACCAGTCCGCCCATCATGTTGCCGACCGTGCTGAACTCGCCCAGCGACACCAGCGAGCCGAAGTCGCGATAGGTGTAGTCCCGCAGCGGCTTGCCGGCGAGCCGCCGTCGGATCTGCTTGTACAGATGCGTCGCCTGCTGGTGCGCGGCCTGCGCGCGCGGCGGCACCGCGCCGTGGCCGGGCCAAGGGCAGGCCGCGCAGTCGCCGATCGCGAACACGTTGTCGTCTCGCGTCGTTTGCAGCGTCGGCCGCACGACGAGCTGGTTGATGCGGTTGGTCTCGAGCCCGCCCAGGTTCTTCAGGAAGTCCGCCGCCTTGACGCCCGCCGCCCACACGACCAGCTCCGCCGGCAGCACGCGGCCGTCGGCCAGCCTCACGCCGTCGTGCAGCACCTCGGCCACGCGGGCGCCGGTGTGCACCTGCACGCCCAGCTTGACGAGCAGGTCCTCGGCCGCTCGCGACAGGCGCGGCGGCAGCGCCGGCAGCACGCGGTCTCCGGCCTCGATCACGCTGACCTGAAGGTCCTTGTCGGGGTCGACACGGTCCAGGCCGTGGGCCACCACCTCGCGCGTCGTGCGGTGCAGCTCCGCGGCCAGTTCGACCCCGGTGGCGCCGGCGCCGATGATCGCGACCTTCAGTTGCTCCGGACGCAACGGCGCCGTCTGCGCATGCGCGCGGATGCAGGCGTTGACCATGCAGGCGTGGAAGCGTCGCGCATCGGCCTGCGACTCCAGCGTCATCGCGTGCGTGCTCACGCCCGGGGTGCCGAAGTCGTTGCTCTGGCTGCCCACCGCGATGACCAGCGTGTCGTAGCCGAACACGCGCTGCGGCGTCACCTCGCGGCCGGCCTCGTCGTGCGAGGCGGCCACCTGCACTTCGCGGCGCTCGCGGTCCAGCCCGGTCATCGCGCCGATGCGGTAGCGGAAGCGATGCCAGTGCGCCTGCGCCAGGTAGTCGACCTCGTGCGCCGACATGTCCATGCTGCCGGCGGCGATCTCGTGCAGCTTGGGCTTCCAGACATGCACGCGTTCGCGGTCGATCAACGTGACGTCGATGCGGCGCCCCAACTTGTCGCCCAGCCGCGTCGCGAGCTCGAGCCCGCCCGCGCCGCCGCCGACGATGACGACGCGGTGCCGGGTGCGCGGCATGCCGCCGCGGGCCTCGGTCTTCATCCCGCCAACCGGCTCGGGCGCGTCAGCGTCTCCGGCACCAGCAGCGCCTGCACCTCGGCGGCGGTCATCACGCCGAGCGCCTGCGCGGTGTCGGCGATCGTGGCGCGGTTGGCGAGCGCCGTCTTCGCCACCAGCGCCGCTTTCTCGTAGCCGATCAGCGGGTTCAGCGCGGTCACCAGCGTCACCGATTCGGCCACCCGTCGTGCGAGCAGCTCGCGGTTGGCGAGGATGCCGGCTACGCAGTTCACGCGCAGCGTCAGGCAGGCCTGGCGCAGGTGGCGCACGCTCTTGTGCAGCGACCAGGCCATGATCGGCTCGAAGGCATTGAGCTGCAGCTGGCCCGATTCGGCCGCCATCGTGATCGTCACGTCGTTGCCGATGACCTCGAACGCGACCTGGTTCATCACCTCGGGGATCACCGGATTCACCTTGCCCGGCATGATCGACGAGCCGGCCTGTCGCGGCGGCAGCAGGATGTCGCCGAAGCCCGCCTGCGGCCCGGACGACAGCAGCCGCAGGTCGTGGCAGGTCTTGGACAGCTTGCAGGCCACGCGCTTGAGCACGCCCGACACCTGGACGAAGGCGCCGGCATCCTGCGTCGCCTCCACGAGGTGGGCCGCGCTCGCCACCGGCACGCCGCTGATCCGCGCCAGCAGCGGCACCACCGTCTCCACGTAGCCGGCCGGCGCGTTGATGCCGGTGCCGACGGCCGTCGCGCCCAGATTGACCTCGGTCAGCAGCGCGCGCGCCTCGTCCAGGCGTTGCTCGTCCTCGCCGATCATCACCGCGAACGCCATCAACTCCTGGCCGAGCGTCATCGGCACGGCGTCCTGCAGCTGGGTGCGGCCGATCTTCAGCACGTCGGCGAACTCGGCGGCCTTGGCCTCGAAGGCCTCGCGCAGCGCCGCCATCTCGCGCAGCAGGTCGCCGATGCCGAGCCACGCCGCCATTCGAAGCGCGGTCGGGTACACGTCGTTGGTGCTCTGCGACGCGTTGACGTGGTCGTTCGGATGCAGCACCTCGTAGCTGCCGCGCGCTTGCCCCATCAGCTCGAGCGCGCGGTTGGCGATCACCTCGTTCGCATTCATGTTGGTCGAGGTGCCGGCACCGCCCTGGATCACGTCGACGACGAACTGCTCGTGCAGCCGCCCGGCGATCAGATCGTCACAGGCGTTGGCGATGAAGCCCGCGCGCTCGGCGTCGAGCACGCCGAGGGTGACATTCGCCTGCGCCGCCGCCTTCTTGACGAAGGCGAGCGAGCGCACCAGCTCCGGCATGCACGACAGCGGCTGGCCCGAGATCGGAAAGTTCTCGACCGCGCGCGCCGTGTGCACGCCCCAGTAGGCGGCGGCCGGGATGCTGCGGGTGCCGAGGAAGTCGCTTTCCTGGCGGGTGGTCGAATCGTTCATCGCAGGGCCGGTCGTGTCGTGGCGGGACACAAATTCTCGGCCGCGATCGGCCGCGGGAACTGCCGGACTGCGCCCGACAAGCGCACGAGGCTGCCGAACTGGCGCAACACAACGGCAACTTGCACCGGGCACTCGCGCTTAAGCTGCGGCATCAGCCTACGGAGCGCGATGGCGCAGCAATACATGGGTCCGGACAACATCGACGACCTGCTTCCCGATCTCGTCGCGCTGCGGCGCGACCTGCACGCGCACCCCGAGCTCGCGTTCGAGGAGCGGCGCACGGCCGGCATCGTCGCCGCTTCGTTGCGTCTGCTGGGGCTGGAAGTGCACGAGGGGCTGGCCGGCACCGGCGTCGTCGGCACGCTGCGCCACGGCAGCAGCGCCCGCGCGGTGGGCCTGCGCGCCGACATGGATGCGTTGCCGATCGCCGAGCAGTCGCGCCTCGGCTATTCGAGCCGGATCGGCGGCGTGCACCACGGCTGCGGCCACGACGGCCACACCGCGATGCTGCTCGGTGCGGCGCGCCAGCTCGCGCGCACGCGACGCTTCGACGGCACGGTGCACTTCATCTTCCAGCCGGCCGAAGAAGGCCGCGGCGGTGCGCGCGTGATGGTCGAAGAGGGCCTGTTCGAGCGCTTCCCCTGCGACGCGGTGTATGCGCTGCACAACTGGCCCGACCTGCCGCTGGGCCATGCGCAGACGCGAGCGGGCCCGATCATGGCCGCGGCCGACCGTTTCGACATCGTGCTGCGCGGCCGCGGCGGCCATGCCGCGCAGCCGCACCGCACGCCCGACGTGCTGCTCGCGGCGAGCCAGCTCGTGGGGCAGCTCAACACCATCGTCGCGCGCCGCATCGACCCGGCCGAATCGGCGGTGCTGTCCGTCACCCAAGTGCACGGCGGCAGCAGCCACAACGTGCTGCCCGCCGAGGCCACCGTCACCGGCACGGTGCGCAGCTTCGATGCCGAGGCGCAGGACCGCATCGAGGCCGCGCTGCGCGATGCGGCCGCGGGCACCGCGCTGGCGCATGGTGTCGAGGCCGGCGTGACGTACCACCGCTACTACCCGGCGACCGTGAACACCGAGGCGCAAGCGCGGCTCGCGCTGCAGGCTGCCGAGGCTGCCGGCCTGCAGGCGACGCAGGCGCCGCGGCCGGCGTTCACCTCCGAGGACTTCGCGTTCATGCTGCGCCAGCGGCCCGGCGCCTACCTCTGGCTCGGCCAGGGCGGCGTCGAACGCCCGCTGCACCACCCCTGCTACGACTTCAACGACGACGCGCTGCCGCACGGCGTGCGCTGGTTCTGCGCGGTGGCCGAGATGGCGCTGTCCGCGTAGGGCGACCTACACATGTCGTTGGCGCGCAGACGACTGCGGGTGGTCGGCCCTCGGGCGCTCGCACGCTGCGTCATGCGCATTGCGTTCAATCCCATGGAGAAGCAATCTGCGCTTTGGGCACACAGCGGCCGTTGTACTGGCCGTCGACGAATGGAAGTTTGGGGCTCCTCGGCCAGTACCGGACGTACACGGCATGGTCCCAGAGCCGACACTCTCACCATCGCGGGAAGGGTTACCCCGGAGATGCCTGTTGGCCGGCAATGGCTCGTTGGGCCTCGCTCTCCAGTTCAATGGCACGATGGAAGTTGGGCAAACCCACCGCGTTGAGCACGCGCTTGTACTGACTCACAACCTCCGGTCGGAGCGAGGCGACCTGGTCGGCCACACGTCGAGACTCCGAATCGAGCTGGTCCGGCGCCACGACACGCCACACCAGCCCCCACGCCTGCGCTTGCGTCGACGAGAACTCCTCGCCGAGCAGCATGAGTGCCTTGGAACGCGCGAGCCCCGCGTAAGCCGCGAGCGTCGCGGTGAGGCCGCCCGTCACGAACACGCCGATGGATGCCTCGGGCAACTTGAACCGAGCGCTCGACGAGGCAATCACAACGTCGGCATTGAGCATCCACTCCAGCCCGGCTCCGACGGTCCATCCGTGCACGGCCGCGATCACGGGCTTGTCCAAGTCGACGATGGCCTTCGAGACGGCTTGGACAAGTACAAGGTCCTCGTCGGTAGGTGCAGCCGAAATGTCCCGCCCGGCACAGAACGCCCTTCCGTTGCCGTTGACAACGACCACCCGTACTGATGGATCGCTGCTCGCCGCCGTCAACGCGGACAACAGGTCGCGCGACAGATCGTTGTCAATGGCGTTCAGCTTATCAGGTCGGTTGAGCGACAGCCTCAACACGCCGTTTTGAACGCTCATGATCAATCTGGGGATGCCATGGCACCTGATTCTGAGGCCATCGGGCAGCCGCGCGCGATGAAGTGCGTCTTGCCGGTTGCGTGCGCACTGCCGCAGCGTGGTGCCGCAGCGCAGGCCCGAGGCCAGCACCGCCAAACCCAAGAGCGATCAACTCACCCCATCAAAGACCTTGGCAAGGTCGCACAGATCCCAGTTGCCGCCTGTCAACACCACACAGACTCTTTCCTGCGGCGTCACCGTGAGTCCACCCGCCAGCAAGGCGCCAATGCCGATCGAGGCAGCGGGCTCCGCGATCAGCTTGGCGTCCTTGGCCAGCATGCGCATGCCCTCGATGATGTGTTCGTCCTCCACCAGCACGATCTCATCGACGTACCTTTCGATGATGGGGTAGGGGTTCTGGCCCGGCACACTGATTCGCAAACCGTCGGCGATCGTGTTCTTCAGCGGCAGCGAGGTGCGCTCCTTGTTGATGCGGCTATGGAAGTACTTGGGGGTCAGCGCTGGCTCCGCGCCCACCACCCGCACGGAGGGTCTGGTTTCCTTGATGGCGGTGGCAATGCCGGAGATGAGACCCCCGCCGCCCATGGGGATGATGACGGTGTCCACGTCGGCCAGGTCTTCCAGGATTTCGCAGCCAATGGTTCCCTGGCCCGCCATGACCATCGGGTCCTCGAATGCGTGCACGACGGCGTAGTGGTTTTCTGCCGCGATCTCGTAAACCCGTTTCCATCGCGCCGCGGTGTCGCCGTCGAACAGAATCACCTCGGCGCCGAGCGCCCGGGTGTTCTCCACCTTGATCTTCGGGGTGGTGACGGGCACCACCAGAAGCGCCTTGACACCCAGCATCCGCGCTGCGTAGGCCAGCCCCTGGGCATGGTTGCCTGAAGACGTGGCGATGATGCCGTAGGCAATGGCCGCGCGGGGCAGCGACAGGGCCTTGTTCAGCGCGCCCCGGATCTTGAAGGCCCCGGTGATCTGCAGCGTCTCGGGTTTGAGGTACACCTCGCACCCGAGGGCGGGCTCCATTCTCTCGGCGCGCAGCAAGGGCGTGTGCCGGATGTGCGGCTTCAGCCGCTCCCGTGCCTGGTGGATGTCGCGCAGGGTGGGGTGCTCGAGCAGGGGCGTCATGATCGAATGAACTCGAAGGCCGTGCCGGTGTTGCTGGCGATGGCGTTGCGATAGATCAGGTTCGACGTCGTGTTGTCCTGGATCGCCATGCCCGTGGAGTCGAAGATCGTGATCTCGTCGTCGGTCTCGCGCCCCGGCTTCTTGCCCAGCAGGATCTCGCCGATCTCGGCGTGGATGTCGTCCTTGCTGATGATGTTCTTGTGCAGCGGGTGCCAGGTTTCGCCCTTCTCGACGCACTGAGCGATCGAATCGTTGACGATCTTGGCGTTCCTGAAAATCTCCGGCTCGAACTCCTGCTTGCCTTGCGTGTCCGTGCCGATGGCGACGATATGCGTGCCGGGTCGAACCCAGGCGGCTTCCACCAGCGAGCCTTTGCCGCGGGTGGTGGTGACGAGGATGTCTGCCTGTTCCACCGCGTCTTGTTTAGAGCGGGCCATCACCACCGGGATGCCGAACTCGCGCTCGATGTCGGCCTTGTATTGGGCGAGTGTCTGGGGGTGGTGGTCCCAGGCATGGATGGTTTCGATCGTCATCACCTCCCGGATCGCGCGGATCTGCATCCGGGCCTGATTACCGGTCCCGATGGAGGTGATGGTCTTCGCGTTCTTGCGGGCCAGCGCCTTCACCGAAACGGCTCCGGCGGCGCCTGTTCTCAGGCCGGTGATGAGGCTGCCGTCCATCACGCAGATGAGCGCGCAGGTTCTGGCGTCGAACAGCAGGATGGTTCCCATGCCGCTGGGCACGCCGTGCTCGGTGGGGTTGTTCGGGAACCCCCCGGACGAGGCCTTCATCGAGATGATCTCGTTGGCCTCGCAGTAGCCCAGCTTGAAGTCGATTTCGCCCCGGGGTGGCGGGAGGTGGATGCATGTATACGGCGGTTGATTCACCTGGCCGCTGTTGAAGGCCTTGTACGCCTCCTCCACCGTGCCGATGACTTCCTTCATCGAAATCAGGCCTCCTACATCCTGCTTGTTCAGCAACAGCGTCTTCATCGGTGTGATCTCTCCATGAATCAAGGGCTGGTGCGGGCTGCTCTCGATGGCGCCGCGCGCGGTCGGCCAGCAGGACCATCGGCGCGCCCAGCCGCTTGCGGTGCCGTGATCGTGCTGACGAGATTACCTGCACACCGCCGCAGCGTGATGCTGCATTCGGGCTCGACGCCAAGGTTCTTGCGGTTCTCGAGCGGGCCCTGGCAGATGATGCTTTTGTGGCGCGGGCCGGATCACTTCGGCCCAGGGGCCGCGTGACAGCACTCAAGCCGCGCGCTCGGGGAACAGCTTCTCGATCGCGCAATGCGTCTTGACGAACGGCGACTTGATGACGATGTAGCTGAAGTACTTCTCGATGCCGATGTTGCGCTCGAGCAGGCCTTCGATGACCTGCTGGTAGTGGTTGACGCCGCGCGTCAAAAAGCGCAGCAGGTAGTCGTAGCCGCCGCTGACCTGGTCGCACTCCATGATCTCGTCGACGTCGCGGATCGCGGTCTCGAAACGGAAGAAGTCCTCGCGGTGGTGGTCGTTGAGCGTGACCTCGGTGAACACGGTCAGCGTGTCGCCCAGCTTCTCCAGCCGCAGATGGGCGCCGTAGCCCGCGATGTAGCCGGCCTGTTCGAGCCGCTTCACGCGGATCAGGCAAGGGCTGGGCGACAGGCTCACGGCGTCGGCCAGATCGACATTGGTCATGCGGCCGTTCTTCTGCAGCTGCATCAGGATGCGCAGGTCCAGGCGGTCGAGCTTGAAGGCTTCACTCATGGCGATGCTCGCGAAGTCAGGCGGGTACCGGCATTCTCATGCCAGCGCCGCTCTCACCTCGGCTTCAGCCAGCACGTCGTCCAGTGTGCGCGTCAAGCGTGCGAAAAGCTGGTCGAACTCGGCTTCGGTGTAGGTGAGCGCCGGCGCGAAGCCGAGCGTCGCCGTCGCCGAAGCAGCGGAAGACAACGCCGTTGCGCCAGGCGGCGGCGAAGACGCGGTCGGGCAGGCCGAGCGCGGGGTCGAAGGCCCGCTTGGTGGACTTGTCGCTCACCAGCTCCAGCGCGCCGAGCAGGCCGCGGTGGCGCGCGTCGCCGACCAGCGGATGCGCGCGCAGTGCCTCCAGCCCGGCGGCGAAACGCGGCGCGACGCGCTGCCCATTGGCGAGCACGCCGCCTTCCTGGTACAGGCGCAGCACTTCCAGCGCCACCGCGGCGCCGACCGGGTGCGCCGAGTAGGTGGCACCGTGGCCGATCGGCGCGCCGGCGGGCGCACCGTCGGCGATGGTCGCGTAGACCTCCTCCGACAGCATGGTCGCGCCCATCGGCACGTAGCCCGAGGTCAGGCCCTTGGCCAGCGTCATCAGGTCGGGCTGCACGCCCTCGGCGTCGCAGGCGAACATCGGCCCGGTGCGGCCGAAGCCGGTGATGACCTCGTCGACGACGAACAGGATGCCGAGCTCGCGCGCCGCATCGCGCATCGCCTTCAGCCAGCCGGCCGGCGGCACGATGACGCCGCCCGAGCCCTGGATCGGCTCGCAGAAGAACGCCGCCACGTTGTCGGCGCCGAGTTCGGCCACCTTGTCGCGCAGCGACTGCACCGAGGCCGCGATCAACGCCTGGGCGTCGCCGCCCTGCGGGTGGCGGTAGGGGTTGGGCGAGGTGATGTGGTGCTGCGTGGCCAGCGGCAGATCGAAGCCGCGGTGGAAGACCGGCAGCGCGGTCAGCCCGGCGCCGGTGGACGACGAGCCGTGGTAACCGCGCTCCAGCGCGATGAAGTGCTTCTTGGTCGGCCGGCCGCGTGCGTTCCAGTACTGCACGATGAAGCGCACCGCGGCGTCCACCGCCTCCGAGCCGCCGAGCGTCAGGTAGGCGCGCGTCAGCGAGGCGGGCGTGATCTCAGCCAGCTTGGCGGCCAGGCGGATCGCCGGCTCGCTGGCGAAGCCGAAGTAGCCGGTGGCGTAGGGCAGCTGGCGCAGCTGCGCGGTGGCGGCCTGCACCACGCTGTCCTGGCCGTAGCCGACGTTCACGCACCACAGGCCGGCGAAGGCGTCCAGCAATTCGTGGCCGTGTGCGTCGGTGAGCCAGGCGCCGCGCGCGCCGGTCAGCAGCAGCGGGCCGCGTGCTTCGTGCTGGCGCCATGCGGCGACGGGGTGGACGAGGTGCGCGCGGTCGAGCGCGGCAAGTTCATCGAGGCGGTTCGTGTTCATCGGCGGTGTCGGGTGTGTCGTCGTGCCGAAGAGCTTAAGTGCGGGGCCGCGCAGCGTGATGCTGCTTTGGGGGCCGAGGGCCGCGCTTCATGTGGTTGTGAAGCGGGCCTCGGCAGATGATGCTTTCGGCGACCTGCGGTCAGGTGACCGTCACGCCTCGGGATCGATGGTGGATGGAGGTCTATGAATCCGGCGCCTGCGGATATGCCGCATTCACAGGGGCGCAAGTGGAATCCGCTTCAATCGGGACGCTTGCCGGAACTTTGCTTGGTCCTGACTTTCAACGTCGCGTACCGCAGCGCGCTTGCCGGGAATCGGCCACCACTTGCCACGTGTGCGCCGAACGCGCTGTGCAGCTCGGTCATCTGCGCCTCGTCAAGTGGTGTCGGCCACGCCAGCAGCCAAAGCCGCGCGGTCTCCTCGCGTTCCTCCAGCACGGCCATCGCGACGGCCGGCATGTCGTGCCAGACGCCGGGACCCAAGCGCGCCGGCATCACGGCACGGAGGTGCCGGTTCCTGCGACTGCGCAGGCAACTTGGCACAGCGCCGCATGGATGCAGGCATCAGCCTACAATGCATGCATTGGGTGCTCGAAGGAGCGATGACGATGGCCATGCTGACTGTGCGCAACCTTCCGGACGAGGTGCACCGTGCACTGCGCGTGCGCGCCGCGCGACGCGGCCACAGCATGGAGGCCGAGGTGCGCGAGATTCTCGAATCCGCCATCAGCCCGCAGGGGCGGGTCAGGCTGGGCTCGATGCTGGCTGACATGGGCCGGCGGGCCAAGCTCAGCGACGACGAGTTCGCCGTCTTCGAGCAGGTGCGCAACAAGCTCCCCGCTAGCCCGCCGAGCTTCGAGTGATCCTGCTCGACACCAACGTGGTGTCGGGAGCCGCTGCGCCCGGCGCCCGACGAGCGCGTCATCGCGTGGATCGACGCCCAGCCGCTGGAAACGATGTTTCTGTCGGCCATCACGGTGGCCGAACTGCGCGCCGGCGTGGCGCTGCTGCCCGCGGGCCGGCGCCGCAGCGGCTTGCATCAAAGCCTGGAGACGCGGGTGCTGCCGCTGTTTGCCGGCCGCGTGCTGCCCTTCGACCTGGCCTGCACCCAGGCCTATGCCGCGCTGATGTCCACGGCCCGCGCCGCGGGGTTGGCCATTGCCAGCGCCGATGGCTATATCGCTGCCATCGCCGCTGCCAACGGCCTTGCGGTGGCCACCCGGGATACCGGCCCGTTCAAGGCTGCGGGCGCCTCCGTGATCGATCCTTGGCAGCCCTGAACTGCAGCGCCTTGCGGCGCCTGACAACCACGGATTGCAGCGGCCCAAGGCCGCAGCGAGAAACGCAGGAGCACGTGTGTCCCGACTGACCGACCTGATTGCCCAGGCCAAGGCCAAAGACCCGCAACTGGGCGCCGACCTGGACCGTGAGTTCAAGCAGCTCTCGTCGCGCCTGCCCTTCGGACTGAACTTCGAGCGCCATCGCCCGGAAGCGGTGGAATTGCCGCAGCGGCCCATCCGCAAGGGCGACAAGGTGCGCGTGCTGCCGCCGCGCGGTTCGACGAAGAAGGGCGACCCGCGGCTTTGGCAGATCAAGGCCATCCACAAGACGGGTGGCGGCAGCGTGGCGACCCTCGATCTGCTGGACGGGCAGACGCCCGAAGCGCAGACCGTGGCGCTGGACGACCTGGTGGTGGTGGCCGAGTTCCGCGACACGATCTATCCGGGCCTGGTGAGCACGGGCAAGGTGCAGCGCGGCGGCGACAAGCCGCACCACACCGTCATCAACGGCGAGAACTACCACGTGCTGAAGGCGCTGACCTACACGCACCGCGGCAAGGTGGATGCGATCTATATCGACCCGCCCTACAACACCGGCGCGAAGGACTGGAAATACAACAACGACTACGTCGAGAGCGACGACCTTTATCGGCACAGCAAGTGGCTGGCGATGATGGAGCGGCGGTTGCAGTTGGCGAAGGAATTGCTGAAGCCCACGGGCTCGGTGCTGATCGTCACGATTGACGAAAAGGAGTACCTGCGATTGGGGCTTCTGCTGGAGCAAGCGTTTCCGGAAGCGGCAGTCCAGATGGTCTCGTCGGTGATCAACCCGAAAGGGACGGCACGAACGACCTACTTCTCGCGAACCGACGAGTTCATCTTCTTTGTGTTCTTTGGGGCAGCGCCCCCTGCAAACCACGCAGGCGACGGCGCTTCGCTCAAGATCAGATGGCGATATTCGAGCAGAACGGATGTGGAGTCCGCTCGCGGCGTTAGGGCGGCGGGCACAGTTTTACCGCGATCCTATAGCAAGTGCGACCCTGACTATCAACTCAACGATAGGAACCGGCGCGGTGCAGGTCGAGTCGCGTACGAACGTTCCCGCCGTTTCCGGATGCACTGCTGTTCTCCCGATTCGCGAAGAAGATGGCATGGAAATGAACTGGGGGCTGATAGCCGCTAGGCTGAAGAAAATCTTTCGATGCTGGGCTCGCGAGAGTTTCAAAGCACGGACCAAGGTCGGACTTAGCAGCCTTGAATGTCTTTTTCGTACCTGCGCAACGCGCAAGGTCAAGAAGATCGCCGCCGGGAAGTTGCTCAAGTCCGGACAGCGCACCGATGGTTCCTTGACTCGTGGCGGATCCAGCCGGCAAATCGGTGCGACCAAAAACAACATGGAAGGAGGCGAGTCACATGACTCAGGCGCATACGGGTCTTGGGTGTTGCGCTCCCCTTCCTGGACGGAAGTTCCCATTCCCGAGGAGTCGTTGTATGCGGTGGAAGACGCACTGCGTTTCTTTGTTGCCAGGAAAAGCACGATGCCGTTGTCTTGGATTTCTTCTCTGGCTCCGGCACAACCGCCCACGCCGTCATGCGCCTGAACCGCCAGGACGGGGGCGGCGCCAGTGCATCTCGGTCACCAACAACGAGGTGGCCGCGGATGAGCAGGAAGTTGTGCGCAAAAGGGGCTGCGGCCTGGCGATCCCGAGTGGGAGCAAGTGGGCATCTGCGACTACATCACCAAGCCCGCGTGCAAGCCGCCATCACCGGCAAGACACCCGACGGCGAGCCCATCAAGGGCGACTACAAGTTCACCGACGAGTTCCCGATGGCCGACGGCTTCGAGGAGAACGCCGAGTTCTTCACCCTGACCTACGAAACGCCGGTCTCGATCACCCACAACCGCGCCTTCGCGCGCATCGCGCCACTGCTGTGGCTGCGCGCCGGCAGTCGCGGCCCACGCATCGAGAAGCTGCCCGCCGCGGGGTGGGCGGTGGTGCAGGCCTACGGGCTGCTGGCGGAGGTGGATACCGCCACGCCGTTCATCAAGGCAGTGAGCAACGCGAAAGACATGCGGGTGGCCTTCATCGTCACCGACGACGACCGCCGCTTCCAGGCGCTTGCGCGCCGCCTGCCGGACGGCGTGGAGCCGGTACGGCTGTATGAGTCGTACCTGACCAACTTCAGCTTCGCGAACGGGGAATAGGGCATGAAGTTCACGCTCAAGGACTACCAGACCGAGGCGGTGCGCGATGCACTGGTGAACCTGAAGAAAGGCCGCCAAGGTGGCACGGCGACGCCGACAAGACCGCCTTCTCGCTGACCGCCGTCACCGGCGCCGGCAAGACGGTGATGGCCGCGGCGGCCTTCGAAGCCCTGTTCCACGGTGACGACGAGGTCGACTTCGACGCCGACCCTGGCGCTGTCGTCATCTGGTTCAGCGATGACCCGTCTCTGAACGAGCAGACGCGCTTCCGCCTGATGGAGGCCAGCGACCGCATCCGCCATACCGACATGGTGGCGGTGGAGAACACCTTCAACCGCGCCAAGTTCCAGGCCGGCAAGATCTACTTCCTAAACACGCAGAAGCTGGGCAAGAACAGCCTGCTGGTGCGCGGCTTCGACCCCGAAGAGGTGGAGGCCAGGGCCGGCACGCTGTTGCCCGAGACGCGGCCCGACCTGCGCTCGCACACGATCTGGGACACGATCCGCAACACCATCGAAGACCCGGACCTGACGCTGTACCTGGTGCTCGACGAAGCGCACCGCGGCATGGGCAAACCGACGGCCGCGAGCCTGAACGCCAAGAGCACCATCGTGCAGCGCCTGATCAACGGCGCACACGGAGTGCCGGGCATTCCGGTGGTGTGGGGCATCTCGGCGACGGTGGAGCGCTTCAAGAAGGCAATGGAGGGCGCGCAAAAGCGCATCACGCTGCCCGACGTGGCCGTGGATGCGGCCAAGGTGCAAGAGTCCGGCCTGATCAAGGACGCCCTCCTCGTCGACATGCCCGATGAGGTGGGCGACTTCGATACCGTGCTGGTGCGCCGCGCCACCGACAAACTGAAGGCGATCACCGACGGCCTGGGCCGATTACGCGAAGCAGCAGGAGGAGGCACACGCGGTGATTCCGCTGATGGTGCTGCAGGTACCCAACACGCCCGACCCGAACGACATCGGGCGCGCGCTGGACACCATCTACCAGCAATGGCCCGGCTTGCCGAGCGGCAGCGTCGCGCACGTGTTCGGCGAGCACAGCACGCAGCAGTTCGGCCATCGACACGTGCCCCACATCGCGCCCGAGCGGGTGCAGGAGTCGACCTGGGTGCGGGTGCTGATCGCCAAGGACGCCATCAGCACGGGCTGGGACTGCCCGCGCGCCGAGGTGATGGTGTCGTTCCGCGCGGCCACCGACCGCACGCACATCACCCAGCTGCTGGGGCGCATGGTGCGTTCGCCGCTGGCCCGCCGCATCCCCGGCAGTGACCGCCTGAACGCGGTGGATTGCCTGCTGCCCAGGTTCAACGCCAAGTCCGTCGGCGAAGTCGTCGATGCGTTGATGAAGGGTGACGACAGCGCGCCGCCGCCGCCGGGGCGCGTGCTGATCAACCCGGTCGAGATGAAGCCCAACCCGCAGGCCCATGGCGGTGTGGGACAAATTCGAGTCCCTGCCGTCGCAGACGCGGCCGCAACGCGGCGCCAAGCCCGCCAAGCGCCTGACGGCGCTCGCGCACGAGTTGGCCTCGGACGACATCCTGCCCGGCGCCGGCAAGAAGGCGCATGCGGCCATGCATGGCGTGCTGGACCGTTTGCAGGACAGCGAGAAGGCCAAGATCGAAGCTCGTCGCAAAGCCGTGTTGACCGTCGACGGCAAGACGGTGGTCGCCGACATGAAGGGCAAGACCAAGACCTTCAACCAGTTCTGGGAAGACGCGGACATGGCCGTCATCGACGATGCCTACCGGCGCGCGGCGCGCATCTTCAGCCCCGATATCACGCGCACTTATGTCGATGCCCTGGCCTACCGGGTGGCCGACCCGGAGGACGCGGATGCCTTCGAGGAAGCACTCGTCGAGGCGCGTGTTTCCGTGGCCGCTTGGGCTTGGTGACGGAGCTGCAGCCGATCTTTGATGCCGAGGCGGACAAGTTGGCCAAGGCGTGGCTGAGACCTACAGGCGCTGCGATCAAGCGGCTGTCGCACGACCGCCAGGAGTCGTATCGCCAGGTCAGGGAGATGAGCGCCGAGCCGCAGGACGTCGATCTGGTCAAACCGGAGGGTCGTTTCGAGCCCACGAAGGTGCGCTTGAACGATTGCTGAACAGTTGGGAAGCGAAGGTGATCGAGACGGAGACGAGGCGCCAGGGGTTCGCGTTCTGGTATCGCAATCCTCAGCAGCCCGGGCAGTCGTCCCTCGGCATTGCCTACCTCTCGGGCGAGCAGTACGGCATCGTTCGTCCGGACTTCATCTTCTTCGCCATCGAGGCGGATGGGAGCGTCGTCGCCGACATCGTCGACCCGCATGGCCTGCACTTGGCAGACGCGCTTGCAAAGCTGGCAGGGCTTGCCTTGTACGCCGAGGGCCACCCCGGCTCGTACCGCCGCATCGAGTCTGTGGCGGAGGTGGTAGGCAGGCTGCGTGTCCTGGATCTCACCAGAGCCGATGTTCGTTTGGCAATCGCATCGGCGAAGAACGCTGCAGCTTTGTTCAGTGGTCCCTGGCTGAGGACTATGAGTAGTCAAGGCCCATCGCCGACGCTGTGTCATGGTGGATTTGGCACGGGTCGCCGGCCCGGCGCGGCAAACCTAGAAATCAGCCACCTTGCCCCACATCGACTCCTTGAACCGGGCGGGGTCGAAAGGTGCCGGATCGAAGATCGGCTTGGCCCCGGACACCAGGTCGGCGATCAGGTGGCCCGCGCCGGGGCCGATGCCGAAGCCGTGGCCGGAGAAGCCCGCGGCCAGGATGAGCCCGGGAACCTGCGGCAGCTCGCCGATCCCCGGCACGCCGTCGGGCGTGCTGTCGATGTAGCCCGCCCAGGTATTGGCGATGCGGGCTTCGCGCAGCGCCGGCAACATGTCGATGGCACGGCGGTGGGTTTCGCGCACGCCCGCGGGGTCGGGCTTCGGGTCGAGGATGCGCGCCCGCTCCATCGGTGTGGGCGCGTCCAGCTTCCATTTCGCTCGCGTTTCGTGGCCCCAGCGCATGCCTTCCAGGCCGCCGGGAAACACGTTGCGCCAGCGCTTGGCGAACATCGGCAAGAACTGCGGCGCGAAGCGCAGCATCTGCGCCGTGGGGTCGGCACGCCCACGGCCGCTGATGGCCAGGACGTAGTGGCCGTCCGGGCGGCGGGTGATGGCGACGTGCGGGCTGGTCAGCGCGGCCGGCAGTTGCTGCTCGACCGGTGCCAGACGGACCATCGATTGGCGAACCGTGGCCACCGGAAACTGCACGCCGAGCTGGTTGCAGAACGAGGACGCCCACGCACCGCCTGCGAGCACGGCGGTGCGGGTCTTGATGGTCCCGGCTTCGGTCACGACGCCGCTGAGCCGGCCACCCTCCATCTCGATGCCGCGCGCGGCGCAGTTCTGGTGCACGGTGCCGCCGAGTTTCATGATCGCGGCTGCGACGGCCGGCGCCGCCTTGGCCGTATCGGCCGTGCCGTCGGTGGGGGAGAAGACGCCGCCTTTCCACGCGCGGCCGGTCGCCTGGCCCCGCTCCGAGGCCTCGCGGCCGCTCAGCATGTGCGTAGTCACGCCAGCCGTCGTCGCGAACTCGCGCCACTTGGCCCAGCCGGCGATCTGGGCCTCGTCGTTACTCAGGTACAGCAAGCCGCAGCGCTTGAAGCCCGTGTCTTCGCCGCTGTCGGCGGCAAACTGATCCCACAGCTCGAGGCTGCGGGTGGCCATGGGCAGTTCGCGCGCGTCGCGGTTCTGCTGGCGGCACCAGCCCCAGTTGCGGCTCGATTGCTCGGCGCCGATGCGGCCCTTTTCGACCAGGGCGACCGACAGCCCGCGCTGGGCCAGGTAGTAGGCGGTGAAGACACCGATGATCCCGCCGCCGATCACGACGACGTCGGCACGGGCTGGCAGGTTGGGCGAGGTCTCAACGAGACGCAGTGGGTGTGACATGGCTGGGGTTCGATCGTCGCTTCAGGCCGGGACGCTTTGGCACACGTAGAACTTGACCACGCGATCGCTGCTTTCCCAGCCGATCGGTGCGCCCTGCGGCACGAACAGCGCATCGCCGGTGCCGGCGGACAGCACGCTGCCATCGGGGGCTGCGAAGCGCACGCTGCCGTCCAGCAGGACCATGAACTCGTTGAGGCGGTGGGGGCGAACGATGCGGCGGTAGGGCGTCGAGTCCCAGGTGCCGGCGACGACCCCCGTCAACTCGTCCTTGAAGACGTTGTCGCTGCGGCACTGCGGGGCCGGGCCCAGCAGCACTTCGGCCGGCAGCGAGTTGGACGGCTTGAAGTCGGCGTCGGCGCGCAGCCGGGTGATGCCGGGCTGGTTTGCCAGCTCGGCCGCGGCCGCGCAGAACACGAACTGCGCGCGCGACGCCGTCTGGATACGCAAGGCTGTGCCGCGCGCGATGACGGCGCCTTCGCCACGGCGCAGCACCAGCGGCGCGGCATCGGCAGCGATCAGGCTGAGCTTGCCTTCCACGACGACGATCGTCTCGGTGTGGGGAAAGTTCGCCACATCCACTTCACCGATGAAGCTGACGCGGCCGACGCTCATCGCGCCCCGGCCTTCCCAGGCAATCTCGCGATGGCGCGCAAAGGGATCGACCGTGCCGAGCGCTGCCCTGCGGAAGGAGGTTGAAACGGGGGCGCCATCGGCGCGATGCAGCATCCGGGCCGCGGTCATGGTGATTGTTCCTTTGAATTGCGGTGGTTCATTTGCGTTGGCGCGTTCAGGCGGCGGCGGGCGCCGGACGTTCCCCGTAGCCGAGGATGGCCTTGGTCTCGAGGTATTCCTCCAGGCCTTCGACGCCGTATTCGCGCCCGTTGCCCGAGCGCTTGTAGCCGCCGAAGGGCGCATCCGGGCTCCACGGCGGGTTGTTGATGTGCACCTGCCCGGCACGGATGCGCGCGGCCACCGCACGCGCGGCCGCGAGGTCCTGCCCTTGCACGTGGGCGCCTGCCGTACTCCGTGCCGTTGGCGATCTCCACCGCCTCGTCCACGCTGTCGTAGGCGATGATGACCAGCACCGGGCCGAAGATCTCTTCCTGCGCGATCCGCATCTGCGGCTGCACCGCGGAGAAGAGGGTAGGGCGGCAGTAGCAGCCGCGCTCTAGCCCCTGCGGCCGACCGGGGCCGCCATGGATGAGCCGCGCGCCTTCGGCGATGCCGACACCGATCATCTCCTGCACTCGGTTGAACTGGGCACGGTTGGCGACCGGGCCATGCGTGGTCTGCGGCGAACGCGGATCGCCGACGACGAACGCGGACGCCGTCTCGCACGCGAGGCGCTCGACCTCCGCGAGACGTTCGCGCGGCACGATGATGCGCGTGGGCGCGCTGCAGGACTGGCCGACGTTGCGCATGCCCGCCGCGACCGCAGCCGGTATGGCGCGGGCGAAGTCGGCATAGGGCAGGATGAGGTTGGGCGACTTGCCGCCGAGTTCCTGCGCCACGCGCTTGACGGTTGGCGCGGCCGCCTGCGCCACCAGCACGCCGGCCCGGGTGGAGCCGGTGACCGAGACCATGTACACGTCCGGGCGCGCAGACAGCTCGGCGCCCACCTCCGCCCGGTGCCGCTGACCAGGTTGAACACACCCGCCGGAATGCCGGCGTCGTGCACCACTTCAGCGAACAACAGCGCGCTCAGCGGCGACAGTTCGCTGGGCTTCAGGACGATGGTGCAACCCGCCGCCAGGGCAGGGCCCACCTTCGCGGTGATCTGGTAGAGCGGCCAGTTCCAGGGCGTGATCAGGCCGCACACGCCGATGGCTTCGCGCAGGATGGCTGTGTCGCCCCGGTGCGTGACGAAGGGGTAGCTCGCCGCCAGGTCGCGGGCCACGCGCACGTGCTCCGCCGCAATCGGCACCTGTGCGCCGCGCGCCACGGTAATGGCGCAACCCATCTCCTGCGAGATCGCCTGCGCGAACGCTTCGGTGCGCTCCAGAATCAGGGCGTGGATGCGGTCGAGCAGCGCGGCCCGGCTCTGCGGGGAACTGACCGACCAGGTGGCGAAGGCGCGCCGCGCCGCGGCCACGGCTGCGTCGACGTCCTGCGAGTTGCCCAGCGCGATCTCCGCGACCGCTTCTTCGGTCGACGGATCGATGACGGCGCTGCGGGCCTGCCCTGCAGGCAGCACCCACTCACCGTCGATGAAGATGCGATCCAGACGGCCGGTGCCGGCTAGGCGCTCGATGACGGCGGTGTTCATACGGGGAGCTCATGTCTTGCTGTGGCTGTGGAATGGGGTGTTTCGAGATGGCCTCATTGCAACATCCGGCCGCCGCGCATTGATCCCGAAATGAGCCCTCCGGTACCACGAAGCTGCCGTTTCGCGGCCTTCGCACAGCATGCCGTTTGGCAGGCTCCGAGCAGTCTGACCGGGTCGAGCCGCCTACACTGCCGCCGATGCAGATCGGCCGCCAGACGTTCGAGGCCTTCAGCGCGCGCTTGCTCGCGCTCGATCGCCTGGCGGCCGACGTTTCCCCGTCCCGCTTGATGAGCGAGGGCCTCGCGGGGCTGCGCAGTCTCGTGCCGTTCGACGCCGCGTGGTGGGGCGAGAGCTCGGGCGGCATGGATGGCCTTGCACCGCGCAACTGGCTCAGCGGCCGCATCAACCTCAGCGCTGACTTCGCGCGCGAATGGAATCGCATCAGCGCGTCCGACCGCTTCGCCAGCGAATCTATGCGACGCCTGGACACCGTGGTGTGCGAGGTCGGCTATGCCGACCCGGAGCCCGTGGTGGAGGCCTTCTCACGCCGCCACGATCTCTATCACGTGATGGCGATCACCCGCGCGCTGGCGGGAAGCGGCCTGCTGCAGTTCGTCTCGCTGTACCGGCACCGCGCGTCGCCGCCGTTCGAGGCGGCGCACCGCGTGCTGTTCGAGCAGTTCAGCGCGCACCTGATGCAGCGGTGGAGCGCGCGCATCGCAGCGCTGGTCGGCGACGCCGGCAGCGCGAGCGACGCGCATGGGCTTGTCGATGGATTGGGCGACTTCGTCTACGTCGGCGCGCGCCTCGCGCTCCTGCTGCGCGAACGCTATCCGCAGTGGGACGGCACGCGGCTGCCGGCCGATCTGGCGGTTGCCGCGCGCGGGCCGCGTGCCACGCTGAAGCTCGGCGCGCGCCGGCTCGGTACTCAGCAGTGCGGCGATCTGGTTCTGCTGAGCCTCGCGCCGCAGCGGCGCGCCGCGCTGCTGCCGCCGCGGGAGATGAGCGTCGCGCTGCTGTATGCAGACGGACGTTCGCACAAGGAAATCGCGCGCGCGACCGGCCTCGCCCCGGCCACGGTGCGCACCTATTTGCGCGGGGCCTACCTGACGCTCGGCGTCTCCGACAAGGTCGCTCTCGGCCGCGCACTCGCTGGCCATGGACCCCGCCGACGCATGGGCTGAGTTGTTTGGCGATGAACCTCAGCGCAATCGTCCGCCGCGGCCACCACCCTCACCCCTGCCCTCTCCCGCCAGCGGGAGAGGGAGAGACTCCCCCTCTCCCCCGGCAACGGGGGAGAGGGTTGGGGTGAGGGGGTGCGAGCTTGGCGCGGCTGCTGAACATGGTCGCCAATCAGGTGGGCTGAAGACCCCTCTGCATTTGCAGAGGGCCACGGCGCGGCGCGGCGGCTATCTTCGGCCACGCCCATGTCGGGCGAAGTCCGGGGGAGACCATGAGGGTAAGCAAGACAGGCGTTGCGCTGCTTTCGGCAGCGATCGCGCTCGCCGCCATCGTCGCCGGCTGTGGCGACGGCGAGGGATACGACCCGGCGGACGTCGTGCTGCGCGGCGGCAAGGTCGTCACGATGGACGGCCAGCGCAGCATCGCGCAGGCGGTGGCCGTGCGCAACGGGCGCATCGCCTTCGTCGGCTCCGACGCCGATGCGGCCAAGCGCATCGGCGTCGACACCAAGGTGATCGAGCTCGACGGCCGCATGCTGATGCCGGGCTTCGTCGATGCGCACCTGCATTCGCTGGCAGGAGGTCGCGCGCTGCTGCTGTGCGACCTGGCCTACGTGCCGCTGACGCGCGCGCAGCTCGCCGAGCGCCTGCAGGCCTGCCTGGACGCCACGCCCGAGGCCGGGCCCGACACCTGGCTCGAAGCGGTCAACTGGGACCGCCAGTCCACTGCCGCACTCGACGCCGACCCGACCCGGGCGCTGCTCGACGCGCTGACCACCACGCGGCCGATCGCGGTCACGTCGAGCGACTTCCATTCCGTGCTCGCGAACTCGCGCGCCTTCGCGCTCGCCGGCATCGACGCGGCGACGCCCGACCCGGCCGGCGGCAAGTTCCTGCGCGACGGCGGCGGCAACCCGAGCGGCATCTGCGAGGACGCCGCCGGCTTTCAGCTCAAGGGCGCGATCCCGCCCGACAGCGAGGCCGACGAGCTCAGGCAGGGCCGCGCCGCGCTCGCCGCGCTGCGCGAGCAGGGCATCACCACGTTCATGGACGCCGCGGCCGGCGAGCCGCACCTGCGCGTCTTCAAGACGCTGCGCGATGCGGGCGAGCTGAGCGCACGCGTGAACCTCGCGATCAACCTCGACCCGGCAACCGCCAACAGCGCGCCGGCCGACGCGATCGCGCAGGCCAAGGCGCTCACCGCGCAGGCCGACGCCGCCGGGCCCCTGCCGGCGCCGGGCGTCCACTCCCGCATCGTCAAGGTGTTCCTGGACGGCGTGGTCAACGCACCGGCCGATACCGGCGCGCTGCTGACGCCCTACCTGCGCAACATCGGCACCGAGGCCGCGCCGCAGTGGGTGGAGAGCACCAACCTCGGCGAGCAGTACTACACGCCGGCCTCGCTGCAGGCGCTGATGCTCGCCACGGTCGACGCCGGCCTCGACATGCACCTGCACGCCACCGGCGACCGCGGCGTGCGCACCGTGCTCGATGCCGTGGCCGCGACGCGGCAGGCGCGCCCAAGCGCCGATTTCCGCCCGGCGATCGCGCATGACGAGACCGTCACAGTGGCGGACTACGGGCGCTTCGCCGCGCTCGACGTGATGGCCACGATGTCGTTCCAATGGGCGCAGCGCGCGCCTTATTCGATTGGCGAGACCGAGAGCCACCTCGGCGGCGAGCGCTTCGCGCGCATGGAGCCTTCGGGCAGCATGCAGCGCGCCGGGGCGCGCATCGTGCACGGCAGCGACTGGCCGATCGATCCGTTCGACACCTTCCTCGCGCTCAAGATCGGCGTCACGCGCGCGGGCGATCCGACCAACCCGCACAGCGCCGCGAGCTTCGCGCCGATCTTCGAGGGGCCGATCAATGCCGACCCGGCGCTCTCGCGCGACGCGGTGCTCGCCGCGATCACCGTCAACGCCGCGCACCAGCTGCGGCTCGAGCGCCAGCTCGGCAGCATCGAGACCGGCAAGTTCGCCGACCTGATTGTTCTCGAGCGCGACTTTCTCAGCGTGCCCGACGAGGAACTCGGCCGCAACCGCGTGCTGCTGACGATGGTGGGCGGGCAGGTCGTCGCCGCGATCGACGCCTTCGCCGACATGGTCGCGCCGCAGCGCGCGGCGATCAGCGCCCGGGCCCGCGTGCTGAGCCCGCGCGGCTCCACCGGCCACGCGATCCCGGGCAACGTGCCGGGCGCGCCGCACGGCCGCGGCGACGGCCACAACCACTGATCTGATACGGCTTGGCACTCAATCGCATAGAAAGCCATTGCCGGCTGTCGGCGCATTGCTGACGCACAGACTGCGGTCGAGAGTCTTCCCGCCGATCGCGGCTTGCGACCCGAAGGAGCCCGTGGACGATTCTGTGAGTCAACGACCGGTCTACCTTGGAACTGGACCTTTCGCCGAGGCATTCGAGTCAAGTCAATCAGAGTTGGTGACTGCGGTCGTTCACACATGCCCAACGATGCCCGCGAGAAGCTCGCGGCCGCATGACTACACTCGAAGGTCGCGCCAGGCGCTGCTGACCGCTTGAGAACATTCGTAGTGCTCCTTCCAGCGTCGGCAATGTCAGTTACAGCCGACAAGCGCTGGCTGCGCGCATCCTTGCAGTCGCAGGCCACTACACGCTCGCAGCCGCCGTGCCGCGCGCAGCGACGCGTCTGGGACTGGCCAACAGGCCGCGCCCGATGACCTCAGAGGTCACCACTCACTTCAGCGTGAACCGTGCCGAGGCGGCCGGCTTGCCATTGAGCGACACCTCGGTCAGCACTTTGGTGCCGGCACCAACCTTGAAGTTGCCCTTGGCTTCCAGTCTGTCACCCACCAGCGCGAGCGGCGCCTCGGTCTTGTCATTGCCGTTGAACACCGTCACCTTGCCGCTGCCGTTGGTGAGCTTCATCGGTTTGCCGTGGTCGCTGACGTGGATGACGATAAGGTCGGGCTTGGCGACCAGTTCCAGGTCTCCAGCCTTGGTCTCGACGACGATGCCGCCGTGCTTGGGCGCATGGTCCTCCGCGGCGAATGCGGGCAGGACCAGCACGGATGCGATCAGCAGCGGAGCGAAGATGGATTTCATTGAGTTTCCTTCCAGGGTGGATCGTGAGTGAAACTGCAGGTCAATGGATGGGCGTCGCGCTGACCACGTCGATGACCGTGATCCAACCGGCGACGGCCTGGCCGGTGCGTGCAGCCGCGGTAATCGCGGCCTTCAGCGGCTCGACCTCGCTGTCCTCGCACAGCAGCTCCAGCTTGTATTCGTTGACGACCTCGTCGCCGAGGTCCATTGCGTAGTGCTGCTCGGCGTTGTCCAGCGGCAGCAGCGAGCCCTTGACGATGTACACCGCCAGGTTGTGACGCCGGCCACCGCGCGCGCCGCCCCAGGCGGGCGAGTCCTTCAATGCGGCGATCACGTCGGCAATGCGGCTGCGATGCACATAGGCCTTGATCTCTTTCATGGGGTCTCCGGGGTCGGTTGTGGTGGAAGGGGCACAGGTTCGGACTGCTCGGCGTCGGCGGCAGCGTCGCGGGCGCGCTGTTTTGCCTCGGCCCGCGTTTCGGACCATTCGTAGATCAGCGGCAGCAGCAGTAAGGTCAGCAGGGTCGAGGTGATCAGCCCGCCGACCACCACCGTGGCCAGCGGCCGCTGCGTTTCGGCACCGACACCGGTCGAGATCAGCATCGGGATCAGGCCCAGGATCGCCACCGACGCCGTCATCAGCACCGGCCGCAGCCGCAGCGCCGCGCCCTGGCGCACCGCATCGCGGATCGGCAGGCCGTGCTTGCGCTGGTCGTTGAGGAAGCTGACGAGCACGATGCCGTTCAGCATCGCCACGCCGAACACCGCGATGAAGCCGATGGCCGAAGGCACCGACAGGTACTGCCCGGTGATGAACAGCCCGACGATGCCGCCGATGATCGCGAAGGGCACGTTGGCGATGATCAGCGTGGCGTGGCGCACCGAGTTGAACGCGGTGTAGAGCAGGATGAAGATCAGGCCGATGGTCAGCGGCACGATCACCCCAAGCCGCTCCATCGCTCGCTGCTGGTTCTCGAAAGCGCCGCCCCATTCGACCCAGTAGCCGGTGGGCAGCGTCACCTTGGCGGCGATGGCGGCATTGGCCTCGCGCACGAAGCCGTCCACGTCGCGGCCCTGCACGTCCATCTGCAGCACCGCGTAGCGCTGCAGCGCTTCGCGACGCACGAAGGTATAGCCTTCGTCGAGCTCGATCTTGGCCACGCTGGAGAAGGGCACGATCGCGCCTTCGGCGGTGCGGATCGGGATCGCCGCGATCGCCCACGGGCTGGAGCGGAACTCCTCGGGCAGGCGGACTGCAATGTCGAAGCGGCGTGTGCCGTCGATCAGCGTGGACACGGCTTCGCCGCCGATGCCGGCCTGCACCACGGCCAGGATGTCGTCGGCATTCAGCCCATAGCGCGCGGCAGCCTGGCGGTCGACCTTGATGACCATCTGCGGCTTGCCCTTGTTGGCCTCGGCCGACAGGTCCGCGACGCCGGGCACGCCGGCGACCACGGTCTTGAGCTTGGCGGACAGTTCCTCGAGCTTGTCCAGGTCCTCGCCGTAGATCTTCAGCGCCAGCGTCGCGCGCACGCCGGAGATCAGCTCTTCCACGCGCATCTGGATCGGCTGCGTCGCACCGAAGACGGCGGTCTGCACCTCGCCTTCGAGGAACTCCTGCATCTCGCGGCCGAGCGCGGCAAACGACTGCTGCGTCGGCCACTCGTCCCGCGGCTTCATGTCGAGCAGCACTTCCATGTAGTTGACGTCGGCCGTCTCGCCCTTCTCGGCGCGGCCGATCGTCGCCAGCACCGCGTTGACCTGGGGGAACTGCTTGCGCAGGCTCGCGTCCATGACATTGGCAACACGGATCGACTCGTCAAGTGAGGTGGAAGGGATGCCAACCACACGAAACATGATGGCGTCCTCCTGCAGCGTGGGCATGAACTCCTTGCCGAGGAACGGGAACAGCGCCAGCGCGCCGATCAGCAGCGCCAGCGCGATGCCGACGACGATCTTCTTGCGCTCCAGCGCCCAGTCCAGCAGCGGCAGGTACAGCCGCTTGGCGCCGCGCACCAGCCAGGTGTCCTTCTCCTCCTTGGGCTGGAGGATCAGCGCGCACAGCACCGGCACCAGGGTCAGCGACAGCAGCAGAGACCGGCCATCGCGAAGGTGATGGTCAGCGCCATCGGCTTGAACAGCTTGCCCTCAAGTCCGGTGAGCGAGAACAGCGGCAGAAAGACCACGATGATGATCAGAATCGCGAAGGCGATCGGATTGGCCACCTCGCGTGCCGCTTCCAGCACGACATGGGTGCGGTGGATGGGCTTGCCCGATTCACGTGCGTGCGACAGCAGCCTGAAGGCGTTTTCCACCATCACCACCGCGCCGTCGACCATCATGCCGATGCCGATGGCCAGGCCGGCCAGCGACATCAGGTTGGCCGACATGCCGACGTAGCGCATGCAGATGAAGGCGAACAGCATCGCCAGCGGCAGCGTGACGATGACGACGATCGCCGAGCGGAACTCGCCGAGGAACAGGAACAGGATCACCGCCACCAGGATCGAGCCTTCGATCAGCGCGTTGGTGGAGGTCTTGAGCGCCTTGTCGACGATCTCGGTGCGGTCGTACACCGCCTTCAGCTCCACGCCCTTGGGCAGCGCGGCCTGCGCGATGGCGAGCTTTTCCTTGACCGCCCTGACGACGGTGGCCGCGTTCTCGTTGATGCGCGCTAGCGCGATGCCGAGCACCACTTCCTCGCCATTGCGCGTGACCGCGCCGAAGCGCACCGCCGGCGCTTCCTTGACCTCGGCCACGTCGCGCACGTAGATCGGCGCGCCGTTGCGCTCGGCAACCACGATGCTGCCGATGTCGGCCGCGCTGCTGACCAGACCCAGGCCGCGCACCAGGTACTGCTCGACACCGACGTTCAGGTACTGGCCGCCGACCTGCTTGTTGTTGGCCGCCAGGCGCTCCATCACCTCCTTGAAGGACACGCCGTACTTGACCAGCTTGCGCGGGTCGATCTGCACCTGGTACTGCTTTTCGTGGCCGCCCCAGGTGGTGACGTCATCGACGCCGGGTGCGGTGCGCAGGATCAGGCGCACGGTCCAGTCCTGCAAGGTGCGCAGGTCCATCGCGCTCAACTTCTTGTCGGCGTCTGCGATCGTGTACCAGAACACCTGGCCCAGGCCCGAGCTGTTGGGCCCGAGCTCGGGTTCGCCGTAGCCCTCGGGCAGCCGGCCTTTGACCTCCTGCAGTTTCTCGCCCACCAGCCGGCGCGCGAAGTAGATGTCGACGTTGTCCTTGAAGTACACCGCCACGTAGGACAGGCCGAACAGCGACACCGAGCGCACCACTTCCACGTCGGCCAGGCCGGCCATCGCCGCTTCGATGGGCACGGTGAGCAGGCGCTCGATGTCCTCGGCGGCGACGCCGGGCGATTCGGTATAGATGTTCACCTGGGCCGGCGTGACATCGGGAAAGGCATCCACCGGCACCTGCCGGTAGGCCATGACGCCCAGTCCGACAAGCACGGCAAAAGCCACCAGCACCAGCACCTTGTAGCGCAGGCTGGCATCGACGATTGCATTGAGCATGGTTCGGTTTTCCTTCTCAATGCCCGTGGCCGAGCTGGGATTTCAGCTTGCGTGCCTTGAGCGCGTAGGTGCCCGAGGTGACGACCTGATCGCCGGCCATCAGGCCCGACTTCAGCACCGTGCGCCCGCCGATGCGTTCGCCGGGTTCGACCTGCACCGCCTCGTACGCGCCCTGCGCATAGACGAAGACCGTCGGCTTGCCGTCCATCAGCACGATGGCCGCATCCGGCAGCGAGATGGCCTCGCGCTGGCCGCCGGCCACCTCGATCGTGGCGGTGGCGAACATCTCCGGCTTCAGCCGGCCATCGGCATTGGCCACTTCGATGCGTGCAGCCACGGTGCGCGAGTCCTTGTCGAGCGAGGCGCCGATATGGCCGACCCGGCCGCCGAAGACCTCGTTCGGATAGGCCGGCACCGTCACCTTGGCGTTGGCGCCGATGCGAACCTTGGCCAGTGCGCTTTCCGGCAGGTCGGCCTGGATCCACACCCGGCTCAGGTCGGCCACGCTGAACAGCGGCTCGCTCGGGCTGGCCAGTTCGCCCAGCGTGGCCTTCTTTTCGATGACGGTGCCGGCGAAAGGCGCGGTCACGGCAAAGGCCGAGACCGCCGCGCCGCTGGCGTTGGGCGAGCCGCCGAGCAGGCGCAGCCGGTCGGCTGCGGCACGCAGCGCTGCTGCCGCCTTGTCGCGATCCGCCCTGGCGCGCAGGTAGTCCTTGCGCGGAATGATTTCTTCGGCATTCAAGGATTCGGCGCGTTTGAAGTCGGCTTCGGCAATGCCGAGTTCGGCCTGCGCCTCGTTGAATGCGGCATGCGCTTCGCCCACCGCCACGCTGTCCAGCGTGGCCAGCGTCTGGCCGGCGCGCACCTTGTCGCCCAGCTTCGCCGGCACAGAAGTGATACGGCCTTCGATGCGCGCCGCCACATGGGCCAGCCGGTCGGCGTCGGGGCGGATGGTCGCAGTGACGGTGAGCGTCTCGCCCAGCGCCTGGGGTTTGACTTCTTCGACCTTGATGCCGGCGCGCGCCGCTTCCTCACTGGTCAGCGTCAGCTCGGATTCGGCTTCGCTGTGCTCGTCCTTCCCTTCCTTCTTCTCGCCGGCGTGTTCGGCGTGCTTGTCGCCCTCGCCGGCATGTTCGTCCTTCGCGCCGCCGCCGCAGCCGGCCAGCGCGAAGGCCAGCAGCGCGGCGGCAGCGGCCAGTCCCGCCCGCAGGCGGCTGTCCTCGAGCTTCTTCAGGGTCTTCATCGTGCGCTTCCTTGTTGGGGCCAGCCGGCCGCGTATTCGAGTTCGATTCGGGTGGCGTGCATCTCGGCCAGCAGGTCGATCAGGTCGCGCTCGGCGTCGATCGCCTGCCGGTTGACGATCAGCTGGTCGAGCAGGCCGATCTGTCCGGCCTCGCGCGACTTGGCGGAGAGCTGCTGGTTGTCGGCGGACGCCGGCACCAGCACGCGCTGCAGGCGCGCAACGCGCTCGCGCTGGCTGGCCAGCCGGCTCCAGAGCTGGCGCACGCGCACCTCGGTGTCGCGCAGCGCGGCGGCGCGTTCGACCTCGGCCTGCGTCATGTCGGTCATGGCCTGGCCGATCGCGGCGTCGTTGCGCTTGAACAGCGGCAGCGGCAGCGACAGCGAGACGATTGCCAGCTGTTCTTTGCCATCGCTCGGGCCTTCGCGGCCGGCGTGCACGCCGACCGTGACATCGGGGTTGCGGTTGCCGCGCTCGACGCCGAGCCGGGCCCGGGCCGCGTCTTCGCGTGCCGCCAGAGCGCGCTGGCGGGGCAGGTCCTGTAGCGACGCGAGCAACTGCTCCAGCCTGTACGGCAGGGTGTCGTCGACGGCGCTGCCGAGTTCACCGGCCACTTCAGGCAACGCAGCAGGCGGCAGGCGCACCGCGCTGCCGAGTTCGCTGCGCGCATCGATCAAGCGCTCGCCTGCCAGTGCCAGCGCGTTGCGTGCGCGTTCGGCTTCGACCAGCGCCACGTTGGCGTCGAGCCGCGTGTCCTCGCCCGCTGCACGGCGCTTGGCCACCGCCTGCGCGCTGCGCTCGAACAGGTCCAGCGATCGCTGTTCCAGCTGCACGCGCCGCTGTGCCGACAGCACGGCGAGGAAGCGTGTCGCGGCTTCGACGCGGGCCTGGCGGCGGGCGTCGTCGATCTCGGCGCGCAGCGCGTCCAGCCCGGCGGCGGCGGCTTCACGCCGCTTGGCCTGCTGACCGCCGGTTTCGAAGGGCTGGCTGATGCCGACGCTCCATTCGTTCCACGAGTCGACAGGACCACTGGGTCGGCGGCGTATGGCTTCGGTACTGAGTTCGGGGTTGTTGAACAGCCACGCGGCGGCTTCGCGCTGCGTGCCTTCGGCGGCGGAGAGCTGCGCTTGGCGGGCCAGCACCGACGGGTGCGTGGCCTCGGCCAGGCGCATCGCCTCGTCCAGCGTCAGCGCAGTTGGGGCGGCCGCGGGCTGGGCACCCGCGGGGATTGCAGTGGCGGCCAGCACGAGGGCCAGCGCCACGAGGGGGAATCGCATCGAATCATCCTTCTTGTCTCACGACAACAAGCGATTCGGCAGGCGAAGCGGGGCGCTGTCAGCCGGAGAGCGGACGGAACTCGACCTCGCCGCCGAAGCGCGCGGCAGCGGCGAGTCAGACGATGTCGGGGCGCTCCGGCCCTGAAGGGGTGTGCGATCGGTAGCGTGGCGCAGGCTGTTCGCCCACCCCATCGCGTGGAGCGCTGGACAACCCGGCCACAGGCAGCGGCAGCGTGGCAACGGCTCCCGCATGGCAGCTCGCGCAGTCGGTGTGCTTGACACCCTTGCCGCTGCCCTCGTCGCCGGCATTCACGACATCGCTGCCGTCCTGATGCACATGTTGATGGTGCCCCGGGTGCTTGCTGGCCGCGGCCGCGGTCTCATGTGCGCAGTACGGCGCAGCCGCTGCCCAGATGACCTGAAAGGGCAGCACCAGCAACATGAAGACGACGAGCAAACGACGCATGGGCGCGGATTCTATGTGCGAAATCAGCTGGCCGTGCCGGCGACGGCATATGCCGTGCCGATCATCGAGAACCCGTTGGCTCGCGTCCGGCTTCATCGGATGGCGAGTGGGCCTGCCGCAGGTCCGCGGCGGGCTACTTCGGTGCCGATGCCGCCGGGCTCTGCCAGTGCTGCTGCCACATCATGTGGTTCATCATCATCTGCTGCATCGGCATGTACTGGTCCATCATGTACTGGCGCTGGCGCAACTGCTCCGGGCTCAGGTTGGAGTAGTAGCCGCGCATGTGGCCCCAGCCGCCCCCCATCATCGGGCCGCCCATCATCATGCCCGGCCCCATGCCCTGGCCGGCCCCGCAGCAGGCCGGGCCGCCGGGGCCCCAGACGCCGTGCATCGCCGCCATCGCCGCCTGCATCGAGTTCCAGTGCTCCTGCAGCAGCCGCTGACGCTCCTGCGGGTCCTGCGTCTGACGCACCTTGTCCATCTGCGCCTGCATCTGCTTCATCGTCTCCTGCAGCTGCGCCATGCGCTTGTCGAATTCCTGCAGGTTGGGTTGTGCCGCCTGCGCGGCCGCCTTGTCCGCGGGTTTGGGCTGCTGTGCCAGCGCAGGCTGGATCAGTGTGCCCAGCGCGATCAGCAGCGGTGCAATGCGTGTCATGTCCATGGTTCCCTCCGAAGTTCGAATGACTGTGAGCCGCAACGCTTGCGCAACGCGGCGGTTCCAGCTTAGGACGCTGGTTCGTCGTTCTGTTGACGCCGATCAATCTTCGCTCAGGCGATCGACGCGGGGTTGCGCGCTCGGGATTCATGCCGCGCTCCGGTGCGAGCCTTGCCCCGCGCGCAGCAGCCGCAGCCCGTTGAACACCACCAGCAGGCTGGCGCCCATGTCGGCGAACACCGCCATCCACATGGTCGCGTTGTCGAACACTGCGAGCAGCAGGAACACCGCCTTGATGCCGAGCGCGAGCACGATGTTCTGCCACAGCACGCGGTGTGTCGCGCGCGACAGGCGGATCGTCTCGGGCAGGCGCCGCAGGTCGTCGTTCATGATGACCACGTCGGCCGCTTCCATCGCGGTGTGCGTGCCGGCACCGCCCATGGCGACGCCGATGTCGGCCTGCGCCAGCGCCGGCGCGTCGTTGATGCCGTCGCCGGCCATCGCGGTCAGGCCCAGCCGGCTTTGCAGGGCCTGGATGGCGGCCAGCTTTTCCGCGGGCAGCAGGTTGGCCTGCAGCTCGTCGATGCCCACCTGGGCGGCGATGGCGCGCGCGGTGGCCGGGTTGTCGCCGGTCAGCATCACCGGGGTCACGCCCAGCGCTTTCAGCTCGGCCACCGCGGCGGCGGACGACGGTTTCAGCGTGTCGGCCACCGCGCAGATCGCCAGCACGCCGTCGGCCGAGGCCAGCAGCGTGACGCTGCGGCCCGCCAGTTCGTGCACCTGCAGGCGGGCCTCGATGGCCGGCGAACATTGGCCGCGTTCTTCGATCCAGCGGTGATTGGCGAGCGCGTAGGCCTCGCCGTCGATGCGCGCCTGCACCCCGCGGCCTGCCTCGGCCGCGAAGCCCTGCACCTCGACCGCGGCGCCTTCCAGCCCTTGCGCGATGGCCATCGACACCGGATGGTCGGAGCGCGCGGCCAGGCTCTTCGCCAGCAGGGCCAGCCGCGCGCCATCGAGCGCCGTGGACACCGGCTCGAAGGCGACCAGCCGGGGCTTGCCTTCGGTCAGCGTGCCGGTCTTGTCCACCGCCACGGCGCGCAGGCCGCGCGCCTGTTCGAGGAACACGCCGCCCTTGATCAGGATGCCGCGCCGCGCCGCCGCGGCCAGGCCGCTGACCACCGTCACCGGCGTCGAGATCACCAGCGCGCAGGGGCAGGCGATGACCAGCAGCACCAGCGCCTTGTACAGCGCCTGCATCCAGGTCCAGCCGACCAGCGTGGGGGCCAGCAGCACCAGCGCCACCGCCAGCGCGAACACCGCCGGCGTGTAAATGGCAGCGAAGCGGTCGACAAAACGCTGCGTCGGCGCACGCGAGCCCTGCGCCTGCTCCACCGCATGGATGATGCGCGCCAGCGTGCTGTCGCTGGCCGGCGCCGTGACCCGCATCTCCAGCGCCGCGGCCTGGTTGATGGTGCCGGCGTAGACCTCGTCGCCGGGGCCCTTGTCGACCGGGATGCTCTCGCCGGTGACCGGGGCCTGGTCGATGGCGCTGCGGCCTTCGGTCACGCTGCCGTCCAGCGGCACGCGTTCGCCCGGCCGGATGCGCACGATGGCTCCGACCACGACTGCCGCCGTCGCCATGCGCGACCAGCTGCCGTCCGCCTGGCGCACTTCGGCGTCCTCGGGCGCCAGCGCCAGCAGGCTGCGGATGGCGTTGCGGGCACGGTCCACGGCGCGCGCTTCGATCAGCTCGGCGATGGCATACAGCGCCATCACCATGGCCGCTTCGGGCCACTGGCCGATGACGAAGGCACCGCTCACGGCGACGGTCATCAGTGCGTTGATGTTCAGGCGGCCGGCGCGCAGCGCGGCGAAGCCCTTCTTGTAGGTGCTCAGCCCGGCCAGCGCGATGGCGGCCAGCGCCAGCGCCATCGTGGCGATGCGCCACGGCAGCAGATCGGGGGCAAAGAAGGCCAGGGCCTCGGCGCCCACGGCCAGCCCCAGCGCGGCCACCAGCCGCCACAGGCCTGCGCCGAACGGCGCCGGGTCGGCGCTGTCGGCCACTGCGCCCGGCGTTGCCGCACCGGGCACGGCCGCCTTGGCCAAGGGCTGCGGATCGAAGCCGACGCGCCGCATCGCGGTCGCGGCCTGCTCGATGGCCTGGGGCGTGCCGCTCAGGTCGAGCTGGCGCTGGCCCAGATCGAAGCGCACATGGCGAATGCCGGCGATCGGGTCGAGCGCGCGCCGGATCTCCGATTCCTCGGCGGCGCAATCCATCGTGGCGATGCGAAAGCGCGTCGTGTCGCGGCCGTTGGTGGCCGGCGGCGCCTGCGTTGTGGTGGACGCCTCGCCGCAGTGCTCGCTGCAGCAGGCGGGTGCAGGGGCTTCGGGCTTTGCCGTGTCGACTCTGATGTCCATGCCGGATTTCAGACCCTGTAGCAGGGTCAGAGTCAAGTGCTGCACGATCATGACCCTGCCGTCGAACAGGGGCGCTTGACTCTGCGGCGGCTTCAGGGTTTCCAATTCCGGTCATGAACCAGGACTCATTGCGCATCGCTGCCTACGACACGGCAATGGTCGCAGCCCGCGCCAGCTTGGCACGGAGCGCGCCCTCGGATGCGCTGGCACATCTCGAACGTGCCCACGTGCTGGGCCAGCACGACTTCGGCCGCCATGGGCGGGTGCATGTGACGATGCTGCGCGCGGCCTGGGCCCTGCGCGACGGACGCGAACTGCTCGGGCAACTGTTGCGCTTGTCGCTGGTGCCGCTGGGGCACCTGTTCGGCCGGTTGCCGCTCGGCAACACCGGCCGCTCCAATGTCAGCGCCTTTGCGCCGATGGACGTACCTGCCGACCTGAAACGGCTGCTGGACGACGGCCGTGGCTGAGGCCGTGCCGCTCGGGCGCAACGCCGCGACACCGTTGTTCCTGGCCTGGCTCGTGGCCCTGGCGGCCACGGCCGGCGCGCTGTTCCTGGGCGAGGTGATGGGCAAGACCCCCTGTGTGCTGTGCTGGTACCAGCGCATCGCGATGTTCCCGCTGGTGATGGTGCTCGGCGTGGGTCTGTTCGACGGCGACGCGCGCAGCGCGCGCTATGCCCTGCCGCTGGCCTGGGCCGGCTGGGGCCTGGCGCTGTACCACTGTCTTGTTTTCTGGGGCGTCATCAGCGAAGCCCTGAGCCCGTGTCGCCAAGGCGTGTCGTGCGCCGACGCCGACGTGCAGGTGGCCGGCTTCGTGCCCATCCCGCTGTTGTCGCTGATGGCCTTCTCGGCGATCCTGGTGTTGTTGTTCTGGAATCGAAGGAGTCGTCCATGAACCGCAGGTGGTTGATGGTGGGCGCTGTCGGCGCGGTTGCCTTGGCATTCATTGCCGGTGTCGTGGTCTACAAGGACCGGACTGCGCAAGAGGCCGTGCAAGCCGTTCAGGCCGGCGGCGATGCGCTGGTGCGCGCGCACGCGCCGGTGTTCGGCAACCCGCAGGCCCAGGTCACGATCGTCGAATTCTTCGACCCGTCGTGCGAAGCCTGCCGCGCCTTCTATCCGCTGGTCAAGAGCATCGTCAATGCCGGCTTCGGGCAGGTGCGGCTGGTCGTGCGCTATGCGCCGTTGCACCCGGGCTCGGACCGTGCGGCGAAGATCCTCGAAGCGGCGCGCTTGCAGGGCAAGTATTGGCCGGCCCTGGAGAAGGCGCTGGCCGACCAGCCGCGCTGGGCGTCTCACGGCAGCCCGCAGCCCGAGCTGATCTGGGAGTCGATTGCCGACACCGGCTTGGACATGGCCAAGGCGCGAGCCGATGCCGAGAGCCCGGCCATTGCGGCGGCGTTGCAGCAGGACATCGCCGACATGAAGACCTTGGGCGTGAGGGCGACGCCCGGCTTCTTCGTCAACGGCCGGCCGCTGACGGATTTCGGCGCGGTGCAACTGCGGGCGCTGGTCGACGAGGAACTGGCCAAGGTCCGCAAGCCCTGAGAATCAAAGACCGAGGCGAGGTGCACTCATGAAGATCGGCGAACTGGCCGCGGCCACCGACACGGCCGTCGAAACCATCCGCTTCTACGAGCGCGAAGGACTGATATCCGAGCCGGCCCGCACGGATTCGAACTATCGCCAGTACGGCCCGGCGCATGTGCAGCGGCTGGCCTTCATTCGCCGCTGCCGGTCGCTGGACATGAGCCTCGACGAGGTGCGCGTGCTGCTGCGCTTCCTGGACCGGCCCGCGGCTGACTGCGGCGAGGTGAACGCGGTGCTCGACGAGCATATCGAGCATGTCGCCCGGCGTGTGCGCGAACTGAAGGTGCTCGAAAAGCAACTGCGCGAACTGCGCGCGCATTGCAACTCCGAGCGCAAGGGGCAGCCCTGCGGCATTCTCGAAGAACTCAACGCCGATCGGCGAGGTGCCGATGGCGCCCGCCGCCCACAGTCAAGCGGACACACGCATGTCGGCGCCGTGCACGGCCGGCCCGGCGCGGCAAAGCGCTCATGAGGGCTTTCTTCGCGGCCGGCGCAGCAGAGCCGCGACCGACCGGTCTGGAGAATGAGCCCATTCGAGCGTCCGTCGGTCGATGACTGCTGTACTTTGAGACCGGTCATCGGCGTGCCGATTTCGCGGCCAATCGTATGACTCGAACTGGTCGCCAGGAGCCCCAAGACTTCCGTTCGTCGACGGTCAGAGCAATGGCCGCTGTGCGCGGACAGCCGGCAGTGGCTTTCTATGCGATTGAGTGCGAAGCTCGTATGACAGGCTGAAGGCGCCGGCGGTGGATCAGGCCGCGTCGCGCGGTGCGGCCGCTCCCCATTCGCGTTCGAGCACCTGCTCCACCGGCACCGGCGCGAACGGCCGCTGCCGCCGCACCGAGACCGTCCAGACCAGCGCGTAGACGAAGCTGCCGGCAAGCACCACGGCGAACGGCCCGTAGACCGCGGCCGGCGCGATCGTCGGCGGTGCGATGTCGGTCAGCGCAGCGACGATGCCGGCCGACGCCAGCAACTGCGGCAACGGGAACCACGGCGTGCGAAACGGCCGCGCGAGGTCGGGCCTGCGCCAGCGCAGCATCACCAGCGACAGGTTGACGAGCACGTAGGACGCCGACCAGGCGCAGACGCCGGCAAGCACGAGCGGCATGATCCGGGTGACGTCGCCGCGCACCGCGATCGCGCCGATCACCGGGATCGCCGCCGAGACCGCGATGCCGAGCACCGGCGTGCGGTGGCGCGGGTGCAGCCACGCGAACGCGCGCGGCAGCGCGCCGTCGAGCGCCATGCCGTAGAGCAGGCGCGGCAGCGCGGCCATCAGCGTGTTGATCGTCGCCGCGCCGGCGAGCAGGAACGCCATGCCGAGCCAGACGCGCCCCGCCGGGCCGAGCACCGCGGTCGCCATCATCGGCACGGCCTCGGGCGTCTCGAGCAGGTGCAGCGTGCCGTCGCCGACCAAGGCGTCGGGCACCTGGCGCACCATCGCCAGGCCCCAGAGCGTCGTGCACAGCCACACCAGCAGCAGCCCGAGACCCATCGCGCGCGGGATCGTGCGTTGCGGTGCGCGCATCGACGGCGCGAGCGGGGTGACGAACTCCAGCCCGAGGAACATGAACAGCGCCATGCCGACGAGCGAGAACGCCGCCGCGGCGTCGCCGCCGATGCGCGAGGCACCGAAGCCATCCGGCGCGCCGGGCGCTGCCGGCAGCAGCAGCGCGCCGACGCCGAAGACCATCAGCGTGACCCACATCGCGGCCGTGACGACGATCTCGACGCGCGCGAACAGCGAGATGCCGAAGTAGTTGAGCACCGCGAAGCCGATCACCAGCGCCACGCCGACCGCCCAGGTCGCGTCGTGCGCGACGAGCAGTGCGTGCAGCGCGTCGAAGTGCACCGTCGCCATCACGCCGGCGAGCACGGTGACCGCGGTACCGGCGAAGGTATGTACCAGCAGGTAGGTCGATAGCGTGCCGGTGATCGCAGCGACGCGGCCGAGCCCGCAGGCGATGTAGTCGTAGACCGAGCCGGCCGTGGGCAGCAGCGTCGCCGCCTCGGCGAAGGTCGTGGCCTGCAGCGCCATCAGCCCGGCCGCGACGAGCATCGCGACGAAGAACAGCCCGCCGCCGAGCGACACGCCGGAGCTCGCGGTGAGCATCACCGGGCTTGCCATCACGAGACCGACCGCAGTGGCCAACGCGGTCGGAACGCCGACGGCATTGCGCGCCAGGTGAGGCGTGGTCAGCGACGAAGAAGGCGGTGGTCTCGGGCTCAAGTCGGCAATGATTCATCGGCGGCGGCGCCAGCCGAGTCGATGAATGCTATCCCCCGACGCGCCCCTCTCCGCGCGGCCGGACCAGTGACGTGCACGCCGATGTTCAGCAACTGATCGATTGGATGGCCGTGGAGTGCGCGGTCGACTTGCAGCCGAGGCGGGTCCGCACGGATCTGTCAGGCAACGGCGCCATGAGGCCAGATGAGGTCGGCAGATGCCAGCCATGTGGCGTGGCACCGAAGGGCAGCGCGAAGCAACCGTTGAACGACAGCGCGGCCGACCTGTAGTAGGATGTGTACATTGCAGTACTTCAAGGCAAACCATGTCCACGACGATGACCGTCCGCCTCGAAGACGACGTCAAGGACCGCCTCGACGTCCTGGCGGAGGCGACCCAGCGCAGCAAGTCATTTCTCGCTGCCGAAGCCATCCGCGCGTACGTTGAAAGCAACGAGTGGCAGATCGGCGAGATCCAAGCGGCGCTGAAGGAGGCCGACGCCGGTGACTTCGCCGACGACAAGGAGGTCGCTGCGCTCGCGAAGAAGTGGAAGCTGAATGCGGCTTAGATGGCTGCGCAAGGCACTGCGTAACCTCGACGATGAAGCCGCCTACATCGCAGCTGACGATGCGACTGCCGCGAGTCTGGTCGTCAAGCGAGTACTCGATGCAGTAGCTCAGTTGGCGCAGCAACCCGGGCTCGGCCGGCCCGGTCGGGTTCCTGGCACACGTGAACTGATCGTAAGCAATACGCGCTACATCGTGCCCTACCGTGTACGGCGCGAAACGATCGAGATTCTGCGGGTGTTCCACACATCGCGGCGGCTGCCCGACCGCTGGTGAATCCGAAGCCGTCAGTAGCCGCGCGCGCGATCCACCAGCCCCACCAGCGCCTCGCCACGCGCATGGCGGCGCAGGTTGTCAATGACGACGCGCGCCGCGGTCCGCGGCTGCGTCATGCTGGCGATGTGCGGCGTGATGCGCACGCGCGGGTGCCGCCACAGCGGGTCGGTTGCGGGCAGCGGCTCGGGGTCGGTGACGTCGAGCACCGCTTCGGCGAGCTGGCCTGCATCCAGCGCACGCAGCAGGTCGGCGGCCACCAGCTGCGGCCCGCGGCCCACGTGCACCAGGCTCGCGCCGCGCGGCAGCTTGGCGAACAGCGCCTCGTTCAGCACGCCGCGCGTGGCGTCGGTCAGCGGCAGCAGGCAGACGAGGATCTGCGTGCGCGCGAGGAAGGCGCCCTGTTCGTCGTCGCCGGCATGGCAGTGCACGCCGGGCAGCTCGCGGCGCGACCGGCTCCAGCCGGCGGCGTCGAATCCCAGCGCGACCAGCTGCGCCAGCACCGCCTGCCCCAGCGAGCCCAGGCCGAGCACACCCACGCGGCAGTCGGCCGCCGTGCGCACCGGCAGCGGCTGCCACTGCCGCTGCTGCTGCGCGCGCCGGTAGGCCGGCATGTCGCGGTGCAGGTCGAGCACCGCGTGCGTCACGTACTCGACCATGCCTCGCACGATGCCCGGCTCCACCATGCGCACCAGCGACACGCGCGGCGGCAGCGCGGCGAGGTCGAACTGGTCGACGCCGGCGCCGGTGGAGAACAGCAGCTCGAGCTTCGGGAACTGCGTGCCCAGGTCGTCCGGCGCCACCCACGTGGCGAGGTAGCGCACCTGTTGCGAGTCGCCGATCTCGGGCCAGAGCCGTGGCCGCATCAGCCCAGCGCCTGCGTGACGATGGCGTAGAGCCGGGCGTCTGCGTTAGGCGCCAGCGGCGCGCCGCGCACCATGGTCGTCGCCGCGTCGACGCGCAGCAGGCCCAGGCTTTCCACCCATTCGGTCAGGCCGCTGTCGAAGTCGATGTCGATGCGCGTGAAGCGGCCTGCGTTCAGCCCGGCCAGGTGCGCGATCAGCGCCTGCGCGCCTTCGGCTTCGGGCGCAACGACCGGGCCAATCGCATGCCCACGGCCGAAGCGGCGCAGCATCGCGAAGCCGCGCGCGTGGCCGTCGTCGTCCAGCATCACCGTGGCGTCGGCGTCGCGGAACAGTTCGTCGATCAACGCCACGCGGGGCATGCCGCGCGCGGCGGCATCCAGCGCACGCAACGCGGGCAGGTCGGCCTCGGTGGTGGGACGCAGGCGGCGGCCGGGGCTCAGCGCGATCAGCGGCGCCGGCAACGCAATGCCCTGGTGCTGGCGGATCTCGCCGGTGCGCACGAAGCCCAGGCGTTCGTAGAGGCCGCGGCCATCGCTGGTGGCCTGCAGCAGCACGCTGCAGTCGTCGAGCCCTTCCAGCAGTGCCGTCATCAGCCGATGGCCGATGCGCCGGCCCTGGCAGGCGGGCGAGACGATGATCAGGCCGATCGTCGCCTGCTGCGGCCCCCAGCGCCAGCGCAGCCCCGTGCCGACGACCTGGCCGTCGCGCTCGGCGACAAGACCTTCGGCGTGGCGCAAGGCCAGCTCCCAGTCGACCGGGCGGTGCGGCCAGCGCATCTCGGTGCTCAGTGCATGGGCGGCGGGCAGGTCGGCCGCGGTCATCGCACGCAGGGCCACGCCATCTGAAATCACAGCAGCCGTCGTAGCAGCCATCGCATCGTTCTCCTTGTCTTTCATCGCGACTATGGTGGGCCCAAACGCCAGCCCGTGCCACCCGAAATCCGGGTTCGCCCGCAATTCGGCAGCTTGCGCCGGCACCGGCGTGCCGATCGCAACGTCGCACTGAATGAGGCCCGTCCAACGCACACATATGCCGAGCCCCCACGCCTAGCATTTCCCGCCATGAAGCCGTCTGCCCCCGCTGCCTTGCCGATGCACTGCCGCTGCCACGGCGGCGTTCGGCGCATCGATGAATTGCGTCGTGCGCACGCCGAGGGGCACGGCACGGCGTGCCGTTCGATGGCCGCGAAACGGCAGCTTCCTCCCGCCGGACGCCTCGTTTCACGATCAATGCGCGGCGACCCCATGTTGCAATGACGACATCGATAAGCACCGTTTTTCACAGCCACAGCGAGACATCCACATGAGCATCCGACCCAAGTACATCACCTTCGATTGCTACGGAACGCTGACACGCATGCGCATGGGCGACATGGCCCGCGAGATGTTCGCCGACCGCATCCCGGCCGAGCGCATGGAGCAGTTCATCGCCGACTTCAGCGCCTACCGCTTCGACGAATGTCTGGGCGCCTGGCAGCCCTACGACGTGTTGCTGAAGAACTCGATCCGGCGTCTGTGCCGCAAGTGGAATCTGCAGTACCTGGACGCCGAGGCGCAGCAGTACTACGACGGTGCCCACATGGGGCCCGCACGCCGACGTGCCGGCCGGCCTCGCCAAGGTGGCGGAGGAGATCCCGCTCGTGATCCTCTCCAACGCGATGGACAGCACAGATCCAGAAGAACGTGGGCATGCTCGGCGCGCCGTTCCACCGCGTGTACACCGCACAACAGGCCCAGGCCTACAAGCCGCGGCTGCAGGCCTTCGAGTACATGCTCGACTCGCTGGGCTGCAACCCCGAGGACCTGCTGCACGTCTCTTCCAGCCTGCGCTACGACCTGATGTCGGCCGACGACATCGGCATCAAGAACAAGGTGTTCGTGAACCGCGGCCACGGTCCGGGCAACCCGGCCTACCGCTACGTCGAGATCGACGACATCGGCGGCCTGCCCGGCGTCGTCGGTCTCTGACGGCTCGAAGAACCCGGACACGCCATGAAGCTCGATGCCTACTGGACCGACAGCGCACCGGCCTTCCGGCCGCAGGCGCGCGACCTGCCGCCGCAGGTGGACGTGGCCGTGGTGGGCGGCGGCTTCACGGGGCTGTCGGCGGCGCTGGCGCTCGCCAGGCGCGGCGCCAGCGTGGCGGTGCTGGAGGCCGGCGAACGCGTCGCGGCCGAGGCCTCCGGTCGCAACGGCGGGCACGTCAACAACGGGCTCGCGGTCGACTATGCCGAGGTTGCTGCCAAGGTCGGCGTGGAGCAGGCGCGCGCCTGGTACCACGCCTACGACGCGGCGGTCGACGCGGTGGAACGCGTGGTGCGCGACGAGGCGATAGCCTGCGACTTCGCGCGCCGCGGCAAGCTCAAGCTGGCCTCAAAGCCGGCGCACCTGGAAGCGCTGTCGCGAAGCGCCGACCGGCTGGTGGCCGACGGCGTCGACACCGACGTGCAGATCCTGCACGGGCCGCGCGTGCGCGCCGAGGTGGCGAGCGAGCGCTTCGTCGGCGGCCTGCTCTACAAGCGCAGCGGCCAGATGCACATGGGCCGCTTCGCCGGTGGCCTGGCGCAGGCGGCCGAGCGCCGCGGCGCGCAGATCCACACCGCCACCTGCGTGCAGCGGCTCGAGCGCCTGGGCGGCGGGCAGGCGCACCGCGTGCACACCGACCGCGGCACCGTGCGTGCGCAGCAGGTCCTGCTGGCCACCGGCGCGGCGCGGCACGGCGGCTACGGCAGCTTCGGCTGGCTGCGCCGGCGCATCGTGCCGATCGGCAGCTTCATCGTCGTGACCGAGCCGCTCGGCGCCGAGCGCGCGAGCGCGCTGCTGCGCGAGCGCCGCACCTACGTGACGGTCGCCAACATCCATCACTACTTTCGCCTCACGTCGGACCACCGCCTGGTGTTCGGCGGCCGCGCCCGCTTCGCGGTGTCGAGTCCGACGTCGGACGCGAAGAGCGGCGAGATCCTGCGCGCCGGCATGGTGGAAACCTTTCCATCGCTCGCGGGCGTCGCCATCGACTACTGCTGGGGCGGCCTGGTGGACGTGACGCAGGACCGCCTGCCGCACGCCGGCGAGCGCGACGGCCTGTTCTATTCCACCGGCTACAGCGGCCACGGCACGCAGATGTCGGTGCTGATGGGCGAGCGCATGGCGGCTGTGATGGCTGGCGATGCGTCGGCCAATCCGTGGCGCGGCCGTGAGTGGCACGCTATTCCCGGGCACCTGGGGCCGCCCTGGTTTCTGCCCGCGGTGGGCCTGTATTTCCGCCTGAAGGATCGCCTCGCCTGAAGGCGCCTTCAACCTTCTTCCACGATGAACAGGAGCGAGACACCATGACCGATCGCACATCCATCGACGCACTCGTCGGCCCCGAAGAGAGCCAGCGCCTGTTCGGTGCGCTGCAGCGCGGCGCCACGCGTCGCGACATGCTCGCCATGCTGGCGGCCGGCGGCATGCAGGGGCCGCTCTGGCCGGCAGCCTCGCGACGCTGGCCGGCGCGGCGCAGGCGCAGACGGCGCGCAAGGGCGGCCGCATCACGGTCGCGACCAACGCTTCGGGCGTGAACGACACGCTCGACCCGGCCAAGCAGTCCAACCAGACCGACTACTGCCGCGGCTTCATGTTCTACAACGGGCTGACGGTGCTCGACGGCAGCCTCACGCCACGGCCCCAGTTGGCCGAGGAGTTCACGACCCAGGACGCCAAGACCTGGGTGTTCAAGCTGCGCAAGGGCGTGACCTTCCACGACGGCAAGCCACTGACGCCGGCCGATGTGGTGTTCTCGATCATGCGGCACAGGACGCGCCACCGCATCGCGGGCCAAGGTGCTCGCCGAGCAAATCGACCGGGTGACCGCGAGCGGGCCGAACCAGGTGCAGTTGCGCCTGGCGTCGCCCAACGCCGACCTGCCGGTGGTCCTGGGCGCCTAGCACTTCCTCATCATCAAGGACGGCACGACCGACTTCACCGCCGGCATCGGCACCGGCCCGTTAAGGTCAAGGAGTTCAAGCCCGGCGTGCGTTCGGTGGCCGTGCGTTTCGAGGACTACTGGAAGCCCGGCCGCCCCTACCTCGATGAGATCGAGCTCATGGGCATCCCCGACGAGCCGCGCGCGTGAACGCGCTGCTGGCCGGCCAGCTCGACCTGGTCCTGGCGGTCTCCCGCGCTCGGTCGACCGGGTGCTGGCCGGCGCCCAGCATCGCGGTCTTCGAGACCAAGTCGGTGCCTGTACACCAACCTCATCATGCGCCACGACAGCACCCCGGCAACAACCCGGATTTCGTGCTCGCGATGAAGTACCTCTTCAACCGCGAGCAGTTGCTCAAGTCCATCCAGCTCGGTCGCGGGGTGGTGGCCAACGACCAGCCCATCGCCCCGAGCAACCGCTTTTTCAACGCGGGCATGCCGCAGCGCCCCTTCGACCTCGACAAGGCGAAGTGCCACCTGCAGAAGGCCGGCCTGGGCAGCACCGCCGTCCCGGTGGTGGCCTCCGCCGCCGAGGGCTCCATGGAGATGGCCGTGCTCCTGCAGCACGCGGCGCAGAAGATCGGCCTGAACCCTGGAGGTCAACCGCGTGCCGGCCGACGGCTACTGGTCCACGCACTGGATGAAGCACCCGGTGGGCTTCGGCAACATCAACGCGCGCCCGAGCGCCGACCTGGCCCTGACGCTGTTCTTCAAGTCCGATGCGCCCTGGAACGAGGCAGCGTGGAAGAACGAGAAGTTCGACCAGCTGCTGGTGGCCGCACGCGGCGAAGTCGACCAGGCCAAGCGGGCCCAGATGTACGCCGACATGCAGGTGCTGGTCCACAACGAAGGGGGCATCGGCATTCCGATGTTCATCTCGAGCCTCGACGGGCACAACCGCAAGCTCAAGGGCCTGTCGTCGATCCCGATCAGCGGGATGATGGGCTCCAGCTTCGCCGAGCACGTGTGGCTCGACGCCTGACGCGGGTGCAGCGGCGATGAACGCACTTCTCCTCAAGCTGCTCGTGCAGCGCATCGGCCTCGCAGTGCTGTCGCTGCTGGCGGTGTCGGTGGTGGTGTTCGCCGTCACCGGCGTTCTGCCCGGCGACGCCGCGCAGGAGCAGCTGGGCCAGGAGGCGACCCCCGAGGCGCTGGCCGCGCTGCGCGCACAGATGGGCCTGGACGTACCGGCCCACCAGCGCTACCTGGGCTGGCTCGGTGGGCTGGTGCGCGGCGATCTCGGCATCTCTTCGGTGACCCAGCTGCCGGTGTCCGAGCTCATCGCCAGCCGGCTGCCCAACTCGCTGCTGCTGGCGGCCGTGACCGCGTTGTTCTCGGTACCGATCGCGCTCACGCTCGGCATTTCGGCGGCCGTGTGGCGCGGTTCGTGGTTCGACCGCGGCGCCTCCACCGGTGCGGTGGCCGTGGTGTCGCTGCCAGAGTTCCTGGTGGCCACGCTGGCCGTGCTGGTCTTCGCGGTGCAGCTGAAGTGGCTGCCGGCGCTGTCCTACCGCAGCGACATCGAATCGCTCGGGCAGTTGCTGCGCGCCTTCGCGATGCCGGTGCTGACGCTGAGCTGCGTCATCGTCGCGCAGATGATGCGTATGACGCGCGCCGCGGTGATCGACCAGCTCGAGGCCCCGTACATCGAGATGGTGCAGCTCAAGGGCGCCTCGCCGCTGCGCACCGTGCTCGCGCATGCGCTGCCGAACGCGGTCGGGCCGATCGCCAACGCGGTGGCGCTGAGCCTGTCGTACCTGCTGGGCGGCGTGATCATCGTCGAGACCATCTTCAACTACCCCGGCATCGCCAAGCTGATGGTCGACGGCGTGACACAGCGCGACATCCCGCTGGTGCAGGCCTGCGCGATGCTGTTCTGCGCCGGCTACCTGATCCTCGTGACCACGGCCGACCTGTGCGGCATCGTCGCCAACCCGCGGCTGCGGCACCGCTGAAGGAGTGGCCCTCGATGACGACCTGATTCACGGCGGCAGCGCCGAGCGCCCGGCGCTGCGCCGCTGGCGCACGCGGCTCGCGCACTTCGGCTTCACCGGCTGGCTCGGCCTGGCGGTGATCGTCTTCTGGGCCGCGGCCGCGATCTTCGGGCCGGCGCTGCTGTCGCAGAGCGGCGACGCCGGCGGTGGCGAAGTGTTCGCGCCCATCAGCGCCGCGCACTGGTTCGGTACCGACTACCTGGGCCGCGACATGCTGGCGCGGGTGGTCGAAGGCGCGCGCTACACCGTCGGCGTCGCCTTCTTCGCCACGCTGCTGGCCAGCGGCAGCGGCACGCTGCTGGCGCTGCTGGCAGCGGCCAGCGGGCGCTGGATCGACGGCACCCTGAGCCGCGTGCTCGACACGCTGACCGCGATCCCGAGCAAGATGTTCGCGCTGCTGATCGTGGCCGGCTTCGGCTCGTCGATCCTCGTGCTCGTCGTGACCGCGGCGGTCATCTACCTGCCCGGCGCCTACCGCATGGCGCGCGCGCTGGCGGTGAACGTCAATGCGCTCGACTACGTGACGGTGGCGCGCGCCCGCGGCGAAGGCACCGGCTACGTGATGCTGCAGGAGATCCTGCCCAACATCACCGGGCCGATGCTGGCCGACTTCGGGCTGCGCTTCGTCTACGTGGTGCTGCTGCTGGCCAGCTTGAGCTTCCTCGGCCTGGGCATTCAGCCGCCCGAGGCGGACTGGGGCTCGCTGGTGCGCGAGAACATCGAAACGCTCGCCAAGGCGGTGCCGCCGGTGATCGCGCCTTCGATCGCCATTGCCAGCCTGACGATCGCCGTCAACCTGGTCATCGACAACCTGCCGGGCCGCACCGCCCGGGAAAGAGGAGGGAACGCTGACCTGGGCTCATTGGTCGTCGTCGACAAGCCCGCAAGTCCACTGCCGGCAACGCCACGCTGGTCGACGCGTTGAGCTTCACCATCCGCCCGGGCGAGGTGCTGGCACTGATCGGCGAATCGGGCTCGGGCAAGACCACCACGGCACTGGCGCTGATGGGGCATGCGCGCCGCGGCTGCCGCATCAGCGGCGGCAGCGTGCGCATCGGCGACGTGGACGTGCTGTCGCTGGACTCGCGGCAGCTGCGTGCCCTTCGCGGACACACCGTGTCGTACATCGCGCAGAGCGCGGCGGCGGCCTCGTTCGACCCTTTGCGTTCGATCCTCGACCAGGTGGTCGAGCCGGCTGTCGTGCACGGCACGCTGCCGCGCGGCGAAGCCGAGCTCAAGGCGATCGCGCTGTTCCGCGAGCTGGCGCTGCCGGAGCCGGAAACGATCGGCCAGCGCTACCCGCACCAGGTCTCGGGCGGGCAGTTGCAGCGGCTGATGGCGGCGATGGCGTTGATCACCGACCCCGAGGTCGTGATCCTCGACGAGCCCACCACCGCGCTCGACGTGACGACGCAGGTAGAGGTGCTGCGCGCCTTCCGCCGCGTGGTGCGCGAGCGCCAGGTGACGGCGGTGTATGTCAGCCACGACCTGGCGGTGGTCGCGCAAATGGCCGACCACATCCTGGTGCTGCGCGGCGGGCGCGTGCGCGAGGTGGGCACCACCGAGCGCCTGCTCGCAGCGCCGCAGAACGAATACACGCAGAGTCTGCTGGCCGCGGCGCGGCCGGCGCCGCGCAGCGCCGGCACGGCGGGCGCGGGCGCCGAGGTGCTGTTGCGCGTGAAGGGCCTGAGTGCCGGCTACGGCCCGCGCGGGCGCGACGGCAAGCCGGCAGTGACCATCCTCGAGGACATCGACCTGGAGCTCAGGCGCGGCCAGGCGATCGGCGTCATCGGCGAATCGGGTTCGGGCAAGACCACGCTGGCGCGTGTCGTCGCCGGATTGCTGCCGCCGAGTGCGGGCACGATGGAGTTCGACGGCCGTGCGCTGCCGCCGGCGCTCAAGGCACGCAGCCACGACGACCTGCGCCGCATCCAGATCGTCTTCCAGTCGGCCGACACGGCGCTGAATCCGTCACGGACCATCGAGGCCATCCTGGCGCGGCCGCTGCAGTTCTACCGCGGGCTCAAGGGCGAGCCGCTGCGCCGGCGCATCGACGAGCTGCTCGACCTGGTGAAGCTGCCGCGCACGCTGGCCGGGCGGCTGCCGGGCGGGCTGTCGGGTGGGCAGAAGCAGCGCGTCAACCTGGCGCGCGCGCTTGCCGCCGAGCCCGACCTGATCCTCTGCGACGAGGTCACCTCGGCGCTGGACACCGTGGTCGGCGCCGCGGTGCTGGACCTGATTGCCGAGCTGCGGCGCGAGCTGGGCGTGTCGTACCTGTTCATCAGCCACGACCTGCACACGGTGCGCGCGGTGTGCGACGAGATCGTCGTCATGCGCCACGGCAAGAAATTGGCGCAGGTGGCGCGCGCCGACTACGAGCGCGGCCCGCACCACCCGTACTACGAGGAACTGGCGCGCGCCGTGCCCGAGCTGCGCCGCGGCTGGCTCGACGAACTGGACCGGGCGCGGCCTGCGCTGGTCGCCTGAAGGAGTGAACGACATGACACCCACGTTTCGCATCGCCGCCATCGCTGGCGACGGCATCGGCAAGGAAGTGCTGCCCGAAGGTCTGCGCGTCGCGAAGGCAGCCGCCGAACGCTTCGGCTTCGAGCTCGAGATCCGCGAGATCGAATGGGCCAGCTGCGACTGGTACGCAAAGCACGGCCAGATGATGCCCGACGACTGGAAGCAGCAGCTCGAAGGCTTCGACGCGATCTACTTCGGTGCCGTCGGCTGGCCGGCGACGGTGGCCGACAACGTCTCGCTGTGGGGTTCGCTGCTCAAGTTCCGCCGCGAGTTCGACCAGTACATCAACCTGCGGCCGGTGCGGCTGTTCGAAGGCGTGCCGTGCCCCTTGGCCGGCCGCAAGCCGGGCGACATCGACTACCTCGTGGTGCGCGAGAACACCGAGGGCGAGTACACCAACCTCGGCGGTGTGATGTACGCGGGCACCGAGCGCGAGATCGTGATCCAGGAGTCGGTGTACTCGCGCTTCGGCGCCGACCGCGTGCTGCGCTACGCCTACGAGCTGGCGAACTCGCGCCCGCGCAAGCACCTGACCGTGGCGACCAAGAGCAACGGCATTGCGATCAGCATGCCATGGTGGGACGGCCGCGCCGACGCCGTCGGGGCGGACTACCCCGACGTGAAGGTCGACAAGCAGCACATCGACATCTTGAGCGCGCGCTTCGTGCTGCAGCCGCAGCGCTTCGACGTGGTGGTGGCGAGCAACCTGTTCGGCGACATCCTGTCGGACCTCGGGCCGGCGACCACCGGCACCATCGGCCTGGCGCCGAGCGCGAACCTGAACCCCGAGCGCAAGTTCCCGTCCTTGTTCGAGCCGGTGCACGGCTCGGCGCCGGACATCTACGGCCAGCGCATCGCCAACCCGATCGCGATGATCTGGTCGGGTGCGCTGATGCTCGACTTCCTGACCCAGGGGCAGGGGGCAGGACGCGCCGCGCACGACGCGATCGTGCAGGCGATCGAGCACGTCATCGCCCACGGCCCGCGCACGCCCGACCTGGGCGGGCAATCCCATACCGAAGACGTCGGCCGAGCCATCGCCGACCACTTGAAAGGACTCTGAAGTGTCTCTCTCCATTCACCGCGACGACCTCCTCCCCGGCCGCAACTTCATCGGCCGCTGGTGCGAGGCGCAAGACGGTCGCCGCTTCGACGTGACCGACCCGGCCACCGATGCCGTGTTCGCCAGCGTCCCCGACAGCGGCGCCGCCGACGCGCGCGCCGCGCTGGAGGCCGCGCAGGCGGCGTTCCCCGCCTGGCGCGCGGTGCCGGCCAAGCAACGCGCGCAGATCATCAAGCGCTGGAACGACCTCATCCTGGCCAACCAGGAAGACCTCGGCCGGCTGATCTCGCGCGAGCAGGGCAAGCCGCTCGCCGAAGGGCGCGGCGAGGTGGCCTATGCCGCGAGCTACGTGGAGTGGTTCGCCGAGGAGGCGACGCGCGCCAACGGCGACGTGATCCCGGCACCGGTGCCGGGCCGGCGCATGTTCGCGCTCAAGGAGCCGGTGGGCGTGGTCGCGGTGATCACGCCGTGGAACTTCCCGGCCGCGATGATCGCGCGCAAGATCGCGCCGGCGCTCGCCGCCGGCTGCACGGTGGTCGCCAAGCCGGCCGAGGACACACCGCTCACATCGCTCGCGCTCGTCAAGCTCGCCGAGGAGGCCGGCGTGCCCGCGGGGGTGCTGAACATCGTGACCGCGTCGCGCGAGCGTGCGGCCGAGGTGGTCGACGTCTGGCTCGACGATGCGCGCGTGCGCAAGATCAGCTTCACCGGCTCGACGCCGGTGGGCAAGCACCTTGCACGGCGCAGCGCCGACACGCTGAAGAAGCTCTCGCTCGAACTCGGCGGCAACGCGCCGTTCATCGTCTTCGACGATGCCGACGTCGACGCCGCGGTCGACGGGCTGATGGCGGGCAAGTTCCGCAACGGCGGCCAGACCTGCGTGAGCCCGAACCGGGTGTTCGTGCAGACGGGCGTGCACGATTCCTTCGTCGCCCGCCTTGCCGCGCGCGTAGCGGCGCTGAAGGTCGGCCCCGCCAGCGACGAAAGCTCGCAGATCGGCCCGATGATCAACGTGCGCGCGGTCGACAAGATCGATCGCCACGTGCGCGACGCGCTCGAACGCGGCGCACGCGTGGTCGTCGGCGGCGATCGCCTCGCGTCCCTGGGCCCGAACTACTTCTCGCCCACCGTGCTGGTCGGCGCCGATGCGGCGATGGCCTGCGCCTGCGAGGAAACCTTCGGCCCGGTCGTGCCGGTGACGCGCTTCGAAAGCGAGGCCGAGGTCGTGGCGGCCGCCAATGCCACCCCGTACGGCTTGGCCGCGTACTTCTACTCGCGTGATGTCAAGCGCATCTGGCGCGTTGCCGACGCGCTCGAGGCCGGCCTCGTCGGCATCAACGAAGGTGCGCTTGCGGCCGAGGCCGCGCCTTTTGGCGGTGTCAAGGAATCCGGCTACGGCCGCGAGGGTTCTACCCATGGCCTCGACGAGTACATGCACCTCAAGTACCTGTGCCAAGGACAGCTCCAATAGTGCAGTGTTCCATGCTTGGAGGTGCTGATGCGGCGGCGAATTTGGCTTCCGGGCGCAAACCGCAGCGATACCCAGAGGTATCCCGTGGCGCTTCTATGTCCAGCGCACTGAGGGCGAGCAGGCGTTCAAGGAGATCAAGACGACCTGGCCGTGCGTTCGATCGACCACCAGAACGAATCGCGCATCGAGGCGCATATCTTCGTGGCCTTCCTCGCCCACTGCCTGCAGGTGACGCTCAAGGCCAGGCTGCGGCCGCTGGCCGGCGGCACCACGCCGCGCGAGCTGCTGGACAAGTTCAAGAAGCTCCAGATGGTCGATGTGGTTCTGCCCAACGACGACGGGCGTGTACTGACGCTGTCGCGCCAAACACAGCCTGAAGCCGATCACCGCATGTTGCTGCAGTAGCTGCGCCTGCAACTGCCGGCGCAGCTGCCGCCGCGCATCACCGCCAGGCACGCTGCTACCGCATTCGCAGAGCCGGTGCCGCAGCGAAGACCTGAACCCTCGGCGCGATATGAATCAACGACTTACCGCCATACTGCCGGCCCAGTAGTGAAAGTTGGCCTAGCGCGCTGCCGCATGTCGACCCGGCAGCCCCGGCTGGATTGCGCTGACCGGCGCGGACCTGCGCACGGTCTCCAGCGACCGGCGACCAGGTGTGTCGCTCGCCGTGAGGCGTGAATAGCGCACGAACGAGACCCGACCCGACCACCGCGACCTCGGAAGCGGGTCAAGGGGTCGCTCGACCGCGCCGATCTTCCTGCTGAGATTCGCCTGCCTCGACCTCGGCGTCAGGCTCCCCACGCCAGCGTTCCATCGAACGATTGTTGAAGCCACCCGCATGCCTGACGCGTCGACATCGACCATGACGGTCCCGATGCCCCAGCAGGCGTCAGCACGCCCCGGACTCGCCGCACTGGCGGATCACGACGCGTTGCGGACCGGCACGCGGCTGGGCGAGTTCGAGATCGTCCGCGTGCTTGGCGTCGGCGGTTTCGGCATCGTCTATCTCGCGCTCGACCACGTCTTGCAGCGCGAGGTCGCCATCAAGGAGTACTTGCCGGTTGCGCTCGCCGGGCGCGGTGAAGGAGCGCGGGTGTCGATGCGCTCGGCCGCGCTGGCCGACACTTTCGAGCTGGGGTTGGAGTCGTTCTGCAGCGAGGCGCGCCTGCTGGCGCGTTTCGACCATCCCTCCCTCGTCAGGGTGCACCGCTTCTGGAAGGCCAACGGCACTGCCTACATGGCGATGCCCTACTACCCTGGTCCCACGCTGAAGGAGGCGCGGCGCGGGATGACCCGATCGCCCGACGAAGCCTGGCTGCGCGCGTTCGTCGAGCCGCTGCTGAGTGCACTCGAGTTGCTTCACCGCGAGAACGTCTATCACCGCGACATCACGCCCGACAACATCTTGCTGCTTTCCGACGGCCGACCGGTGCTGCTCGACTTCGGCGCGGCGCGCCGCGTCATCGGCGACAAGACGCAGGCACTGACGGCTGTCCTCAAGCCCAACTTCGCACCCGTCGAGCAGTATGCCGATGTCGCCGACCTGCGCCAGGGCCCGTGGACCGACCTCTATGCGCTCGGCGCCACCGTGCACTTCATGCTCGTCGGCGCGGCCCCCATGCCCGCCGTGCTGCGGGCTGTGCACGATTCGCTGCCGCCTCTGTCCGCGAGCGGCGCAGCGGCCTCGTTCCCGGGCGTGTCGGCAGGCTTCCTGGCCACGATCGACTGGACCTTGGCCCTCGCGCCCGGCAAGCGGCCGCAGTGCATCGCGGCGGTCCGGCAGGCATTGAACGGCGACGTCGCGCCGCCGCCACCGATCCGGCGCTTCGTCGCCGAGCCGCTCCTGCCGCAGGGCGAGCGGGACCCCGCTGTCGACCGGACCGGGCACGCCGTTCCACGGACACCGGCCCCTGCTGCAGCGCTGGATGCCGTCACCCTGCAGGTCGCCGGCCAGCCTGCACGATCTCGCGGCGTCCGGCCGGCGTTGGCTGCCGCTGTGCTGTTGAGCCTGATCACGCTGGGTTGGAGCACCCAGGTCTTCAACCGGTCGGCTACCGTGGCCACTGCCACAACGCTGAACGACATGCCCGCGGCGGTCGCCTCGCCATCGCTCGTCGCGGCGCCGCCGGTGCCGTCTGCAATCCTGGTGCGGACGCCAGCGCCATCCGCGCCGGCCGGGGGCGTGGCGCCGTCGCGGCCGCGCCCATCGGTCCGGGCGGCCACCCGAGTAGCGGCGCCGGCGCCCGCGCCCGCGTTCGCGCAGGAGCAGAACGTGGCCCATGCGGGGCCGGAAGGCCCGAAGGCCGCTTGCGGCGACATCAACTTCATTGCCCTCGCGATGTGCCTCGGACGCGAGTGCCAGACCTCGCGCTGGCAGGCACATCCGCAATGCGTCGAACTCCGGCAGGCCGACGAGCAGCGCCGGCGCCGGATGGACGAGCAGTAATTCCATCTGCACACCGCGGACCTTGCCATGTATCCACAAACCAGAGCCGATCGCGGGGATGCACGGCTCCCGAATGCGAGTTCCACATGATCAAGCTCACGCAGATATTCGGATGGGAGCACGAGCCGGCGGACGAGCGCCCGTCCGAGTTCATGACCTCCAGGTTCTCGGAGCCCTCCGCATTCGCGGCGCTGGGGCCTTTCGGCAAAACGGACCGCACCCCCGCACTGCCAGCACGGAAGAGCCCCTTGATGACGCCGGAGGCCGGCCGCGCGCCACCATCGGAGCGAGACCGGACGCTGTCGCCCCTGGTGCCGCGTTGGCTGGAGTCGTTGCCGCCCGAGTCGAAAGCGCACTACCTGTGCGCGCACTTTCCCCGCATCGCGAACCGATTGGCGTTGTGCTGGGCAGATCCGGCCCTCGCATTGCATCTCCTCGATGAGTTGTTCCGGGACAGGCGTGGCGGACGGCGCGGCTTTCCGGCCGAGGCACTGGACGAGTTGAGGAGCCTGCGTCGCGTCGCGTTGCACCGGGTCGGCCCCAAGCGCCCCTGAGTACGACACCCCCGAGCTGCCGTCCCGTCGCGACCGGCATCGACAAGAGCCGATCGATCAGCCGGGGCGCCGCCGCGACGACACGACGATGCCCGCCGCGATGAGCGCGAACGCGACGCCGTGGTACCAGCGCGGCGTGTCGCCGAGGATGGCCACCGAGAGCAGTGCGGCGAACACCGGCGTCAGGTTGGCGAAGAAGGCCGCCAGCGCCGGGCCGCCAGCGGCGATGCCCAGGCCCCAGCAGCGGTAGGCAACATTAGCCCGAGCCCGCGCAGCCCGCCGCACCACCGGGTCTGGCTGCTGCCTTAGAGACAGCGACCGAACCGCGCGCCCTCGTCGACGCCGCACTTCGCGGGCCCGCCGAGGGCGACATCTTCTACGCGCCACGTGCGCTCGCCGAGTGACGGCGGAGCGACACCGAGCGCACTGCGCTCAGGCGCCTGGTGCTGGCGCGGGACGCGCGCGCGATCGGCCTGGCGGCGCACGACGCCGCGCGTACCGGCCCGCGAGCCTGCCGATGCGTGGTTCCACGCGTGCGGCCGGGCCGGCAGGCAGGGGAGGTCGCCTGCCCGCCAATTCATGCTGAAACGCGATCAATATATATCACTGACATTATTTACTGATGATGCACCCGGTGCCACCATCGTTTCCAGATTCCGACTCCCCGCCGCGAGGACCTCATGATCATCGACCTCAGTTGCTATCCGACCGACCTCGTGGACCTGGCATGGCGGCACGACGGCGACCCTTTTACCGGCGAGCGCCTGCTCAGGATGATGGACGGCCCGTACACCGTCAACGGCAAGCCGCGGCGCATCGACAAGGCCTTCATCCAGCCGCCGCAAGGCAATACGATCTACACCTGGACCGACGGCGAGCAGACCGGCCGCGAGGCGATCGACGCCTACATGGCCTACACGTTGGAGATGGTGCGCAGGTACCCCGAGCGCTTCATCGGCTGCTTTGTGTACAACCCGCGCTGCGGCGTGGCCAACGGCGTCGAGGCGATCGAGCGCTACCACCGGGAGCACGGCTTCAAGATGGTCCAGATGCAGGCCAACATGCACGCCTACCGGCCCGACCGCGCGAAGGACTGGGTGCGCCCGGCCTTCGAGAAGTGCGCCGAACTGGGCCTGATGGTCAAGCTGCACACCGGCGACGGGCCGTACAGCATCCCGACCGAATGGGTACCGATGATCAAGGAGTTCCCGAGCGTCAACTTCATCATGGCGCACTTCGGCGTGCAGACCGGCGGCGTCTACACCTTCGAGCCGTTCCAGTGGGCGATGGAACTGCCCAACGTGTACTGCGAATCGGGCTGGTGCCTGCAGTCGCGCATCGTCGAGTTCGCGAAGGAACTGCCCAAGCACAAGATCCTGTTCGGCACCGACACGCCGCCCAACGAGCCCGGCATGTGGCTGCGCCTGCTCGAAGTGCTGTGCCACGAGCCGCCGCAAGGGCTGAACCTCGACGAGGACACGCTCGAGGACTACCTCGGCAACAACACCGCGCGAATGATCGGCCTGGCGCCGACCGCGCCGCCGCGCACGATTGCCGAAGCGCAAGACCGTCTCGCCACCGCCGCCGCCCTGGCCGCCTGACCCCGAAAGCCTGGCCATCATGATCATCGACACCCACCTGCACCCGACCAACCTCGTCGACGAGGCCTGGCGCCACACCGGCACGCCGTTCAACGGCGAACGCATGCTCAAGCTGATGGACGGCCCCTACATGATCAACGGCAAGCCGCGCCGCATCGACATGGGTTTCATCCAGCCGCCGCCCGGCAACACCGGATACCGCGACGGCAACCGGCGCGGGCGCGAAGGCATTCGCGACTACATGGCCTACATCACCGAGCTGACGCAGAAGTACCCCGACCGCTTCATCGGCAACTTCGCCTACAACCCGCGTTTCGGGCCCGAGAACGGCGCGGCGGAGCTGGAGTTCCATCATAAAGAGTACGGCTTCAAGATGGTGAAGCTGCACGCCAACATGCACAACTACCGGCCCGACCGCGCGCTCGACTGGCTGCGGCCCGCGATGAAGGTGTGCGCCAAGTACGACATCGTCGTGCTGATCCACACCGGCGACGGCCCCTACACCATCCCGACGATGTTCTATCCGATCATCCGCGAGTTTCCGATGGTCAACTTCATCATCGGCCACTTCGGAATCCAGACCGGCGGCAACTATTCGTTCGAGGCCTTCTGGATGGCGATGGATACGCCCAACGTGGTGTGCGAATCGGGCTGGTGCTTCCAGTCGCGGATCGTCGAATTCGCCAAGCAGCTCGACCGCAGGAAGATCGTCTTCGGGACCGACTCGCCGCCGAACGAGCCCGGCATGTGGCTGCGCGAGCTCGAGGTGCTGTGCATGCCCGCCCCGCACGGCATGGACCTCGACGAGGACGGGCTCGAAGACTACATGGGCAACAACATCGCGCGGCTGTGCGGCATCAAGACCTCGCCGCCGCCGAAGACAGTTGCCGAAGCGGAGTTGCGGTTGAAGGACAGCTACGCCGGCGTGCAGTAGCGCGAACGGCGCGGGAGCGCGTCACACGGAGTCGCCATGGCCGCCGCCGCATCCGTCGAGCAGGACTTCCAGAGCTACCTCGCCCGGTACCGCGCCGAGCATGCCGACGATGTGCTGGTCGTGGACGAGGCCGTGTCGTCCGACCAGGACATCACCGCCGTCGTCGCCGCGCTGGCACGCGAGGGCCGCCATCCGTTGACCTACTTCGAGCGCGTCGAAGGCCTCTCGACGCCGGTCGCCACCAACGTGTTCGCTTCGCGCGAGCGCATTGCGCGGTTGTTCGGCGTGGCGCCGACAGGCCTGCACGAGGCCTATCAGGCACGCGCGCGCAAGCTGCTTGTGCCGCGCGTCGTGGCCAGCGGGCCGGTCTGCGACGTGGTGCAGGAAGACGGCCTCGACCTGCGCACGCTGCCACTGCTGAGGCACTTCGAGACCGACCGCGCGCCCTACATCACCAACGCGATCCTGATCGCCGAGCACCCCGATACCGGCGCGGGCAACATGAGCTACCACCGCTCGATGCTGCATTCGCCGACCGAGATCGCGACCAGCCTGCACTCGCGCGGCGACCTGTGGCGCCTGCTGCAACTGGCCATCGAACGCGGCCGGCCGCTGCCGGTGGCGATGGTGATCGGCGCGCATCCACTGTTCATGCTCGCCGGCTCGGCACGCGTGCCCTACGGCACCGACGAACGCCACGTCGCCGGCGGCCTGCTCGGCGCCACGATGGAGGTGGTGCGAACGCCGCACCACTGCATCACCGTGCCGGCCGCGGCAGGGATCGTGCTCGAAGGCGTGATCGATCCGGCAGCGAAGGTCGACGAAGGTCCGTTCGGCGAGTTCACCGGCTACTCGTCCGACCGTTCGACCAACAACCTGCTGCGCGTGCAGACGATCATGCGCCGGCACTCGCCGATCCTGGTCGACATCGTCGGCGGCAACTCCGCCGAACACCTGAACCTGGCCCGCATCCCGCGCGAGGCCGAGATGGTCGAGAAGCTCAAGCAGCGCTTCCCGAGCGTCACCGCGCTGCACTATCCCAACTCGGGAACGCACTTCCACGCCTACGTCGCGCTCAAGCAGATGCGCCCTGGCGAGGCGCGCCAGGTGATGCTCGGCCTGATGGGCTGGGACCCGTACCTGAAGACCGTGATCGCGGTCGACCCCGACGTTGACGTGACGCGCGATGAGGACGTGTTGTGGGCGTTGGCCACGCACTTCCAGCCGCACCGCGACTTGCTGATCGTGGACGGTCTGCCGGGCAGCGCGCTCGACCCTTCTGCGTCGGGCGTGGGCACCACGTCCCGCATGGGGCTGGACGCGACGCGAGGCGCCGACTTCCATGGCGTGCGCGCGAAGATCAGCGGACGCGCGTCCGAGCGCGCCGAAGCGATTCTGCGGCGCCGTTGACGGGATCTCCCTGGCTGCGTCGCTGACAAGCCGCGCTGCGCGGAGTCGGCCCGTGCAGCAGCACGCCGCATCCAATGCGCCTTCTCCTGCATGTGCTACGATGTCCCGATCGATCATGGATTCGTTGTATGGACACGGTTTTGGTATCCCAAAAGTTCCAGGTTGTCATACCGCGTTCCATTCGCGATGCACTTGGCATCGAACCGGGCCAGCGCCTGCAGGCATTTCGCTACGGCGACCGCGTTGAGTTGATGCCCGTGAGGTCGCTGGCGCAGGCGCGGGGCTTCCTGGCGGCCCTGGACAGCCATGTCGAACGCGAGGGAGACAGGGTGTGAACGTTGTTGACTCGAGCGGTTGGCTCGAGTACTTCGGCGACGGCCCGAACGCGGCGTTCTTTGCTGGGCCGCTAGCTAGTCCCGAAGACCTGATCGTTCCGGCGATTTCGGTGTTCGAGGTCTTCAAGCGCGTGCTTCAGCAGCGCGACGAGGCATCGGCGCTGCAAGCTGCGGCGCTGATGCAGCAAGGACGCGCGGTCGCGCTCGACCCCGCGCTGGCGATGGCCGCCGCCAAGCTGTCGTTCGAACTCAAACTGCCGATGGCCGACAGCATCATCCTGGCAACGGCGCGCCAGTTCAACGCCGTGCTGTGGACGCAGGACGCCGATTTCGAGAGTCTGCCCGGCGTGCGCTACGTCGCCAGGGCGCCGGCCGGCTGATCCAATCGATGCGGCAGCGGCGCGTGATCAGTGCGTCGAGCTTGAGCCTCAATTGAAGCTCAATCCCGCGTCACTCCGGAACCAGCCCCGGCGTGTCCGCCTTACAATCTCAATATTGGGTAAGGAGGATCTCAGGCATGCTCATCACCATCACATCCAAACGGCAAGTCACGTTTCCTGCCCATGTGCTGGATGCGCTCGGCGCCAAGCCCGGAGACCGCCTCGAACTTCAACCCAGCCCCGACGGCTTTGTGCTTCGGGCCAAGCGCGTCAACGCAAGCCACCTGGCGCCGCTGCGGGGCAAGTTGAGCAAGGCTGCACCGGCGTTCGACATCCACGCCTTCCGCGAGCAGGCGCATGCCCCAGCGCTGCGGGATTGACACCTCCATCCTGGTGCGGCTGACCACCGGTGAGCCCGCGCGGGACTTCGTCCGCGTCGTCGCGGCGCTGACGCACATGGTGGAGGTCGAGCACGTTGCGCTGTTCGCAAGCCACTTGGTCATCGGCGAGGCCTACGTCGCCCTGCAACACCACTACGCCGTCAGCAAGCCGGATGCGAAGGCCGCCCTGCGCAGCGTGCTGACCAGCGGTTTGGTGGCCCCGTCGGGCGGCGACGCGGTGCTGGAAGCATTGGGCAGCCAGCGCGGCTGCGGCTTGCTGGATCGCCTGATTGTGTTGCAGCACAGCGCGGATGGACTGAGCACGCTGACGCTCGACCGGAAAAATGGCGACGCTAGTCAATGTGACCCGTTTGGCGATCAAGCCCGCGAGCCGATAGGCCGGTGCGCAGCCCGCCTTGCGTTCGTTCAGCCCGACGTCGGCGGCGCGCGGCAGAAGGCTCGACGAATTGCCACTCGCGATCTCGGCGAGCGACTTCATCGACTACGGCGCGACGATCACTCCTAGCCGGAAGTTCCCCGCCGCTCGTAGCCACTGCCGTGCCCGCAAGAGCCCGCAGTTCCTCATGATTTTGACCTGCAAGGGGTTTGGTCCGGCTTGATTATGTAGTCACTAAATGTCCTTGTACTGTGGATCATTGTGATCTATAGTCCATCTGCGCCACACGCACCGGGACTGCCCATGTCGTCACCACAACGCGCAAGTACAAGGACGAGGTCTATCGCACGCATCTGCTGCGGCGCAGCTACCGCGAGGGGGGCAAGGTCAAGAACGAGACCCTGGGCAACCTCTCTCACCTGCCCGAAGCGCTGATCGAGATCATTCGCCGCTCGCTGCGGGCGAGACCTTCGTGCCGGTCGCGCAGGCCTTCGAGATCTTGCGCTCGCGACCTCACGGGCATGTGCAGGCGGTGTCCTGGCTATGCAGCGCCTGGGCTTGGCTTGGCTGCTCGCCTCCAAGCCCTGCCGCGAGCGCGACCGGTGCTGGCGATGGTGGCCGCGCGCATCATCGAGCCGGCACCTGCTGGCGACCACGCGCTCGTGGCACGCCACGACGCTGGCTGAGGAGTTCGGCGTCGGCCAAGCCAACGAGGACGATCTGTACGCTGCGATGGACTGGCTGCTCGCGCGTCAAGACGCGATCCAGAAGAAGCTGGCCGCACGCCACCTGCGCGAAGGCGGCTTGGTGCTCTACGACCTGTCGTCGAGCTACTTCGAGGGCGCGACTTGCCCGCTGGCCAAGCGGGGCTACAGCCGCGATGGCAAGCCCGGCACGTTGCAGGTGAACTACGGGCTGCTCACCGACCCGCGGGGCTGCCCGGTGGCGGTCTCGGTGCATGAAGGCAACACGTCGGACAGTCGCACCTTCATGCCCGCGGTGCAAAAGCTGCGCGAGGTCTTCGGCATCGAGCGCATGGTGATGGTCGGCGATCGCGGCATGGTGTCCCAGAAGGCCATCGAGGAGATGCGCGAGATGGAGGGTATGGGCTGGATCACGGCGCTCAAGAGTGCTTCGATCCGCGCATTGGTCGAACACGGGCACCTGCAGATGGATCTCTTTGACGAACGCAATCTGCTGGAGATCAGTTCGCCGGACTACCCGGGCGAGCGGCTGGTGGCCTGCCGCAACGGGGCGCTGGCCGGTTGCGCGCACACAAGCGCGAAGACCTTCTGGCTGCGACCGAGCGCAACCTCGACAAGATCAAGGCCCGCGTCGAGGCGGGCAAACTCAGCGGACGCGACGCGATCGGCGTGCGGGTGGGCAAGGTCGTCAACCAGTACAAGGTCGCCAAGCACTTCGAACTGAGCATCACCGATGCGGTCCTGTCCTGGGCGCGCAAGCCCGACAGCATTGCCAGCGAGGCAGCACTCGACGGCGTCTACATCGTTCGAACTTCGGTGCCCGCAGCGCAGATGGATGCGCCCGAGTGCGTGCGCAGCTACAAGTCGCTGGCCAATGTTGAGCGGGCCTTCAGGTCGATGAAGACGATCGATCTGAAGGTGCGCCCGATCCATCATCGGTTAGCCGACCGGGTGCGCGCGCACATCTTGCTGTGCATGCTGGCCTACTACGTCGAGTGGCACATGCGCGAGGCCTGGCGCGAGTTGATGTTCGCCGATATCGAGCAGCAGGCCAAAGCAACGCGCGACCCGTGGCGCCCGCCGAGCGATCATCCTCGGCGCAGTACAAGGCCGCAACGCACTGCCTCGTCGACGGCACACCGGCTCACAGCTTCTCGACCTTGATGGCCGAGCTCGCCACCATCGTGCGCAACACCTGCCGAACGCCCAACGCCGAGTCCGACGCGCCTACCTTCGAGGTCACCACCACAGCCGCAGCCAAGCAACAACGTGCGATGGCTCTCGTCCACGCGATCACGCTGTAGACAAAAAGTCGACCCCCGAATTCAACCCAAGTGCTTGAATCACAAGGGAAACTCGCTCTTCGAATGGCGGAACTTCAGCCTAGTGTGCGGAACGAGCCGCTGCTGATGCACGCCGCCAGGTCGTCGCTGCGATGGTGGTGGTCGGCGAGCGCGACCGCGTCCTTGCCCCAGCTTGCGCAACAGTTCGAGCAGCCGCGCGCTGTAGGCGAACTCCGACGCGCCGTTGATGCCGACGATCAGGCGGCGCGGCGGCTGTGTGCGGCTCGCGCTCGCTGATCAGGAAGTCAGCGCTGGCTGCAGTGGTGCCGGTTCGGCCGCGGTATTGCCCGCCCCAGCCAGACAGCGCAGCAAGCCTTCGCGCAGCCGCCGTGCGTCGAGACGGCGGCCGATGAAGACGAGCTTGCTCGTCGGCGGCACGCCCCCGCCGCCGTCCGCGGGCCGCAGGTCGAGGATGCGGTGCACGCCCTGCAGCACGTGGCGCCGGTCGTCGCCGGCGATCGCCAGGATGCCTTTCAGGCGGAAGATTTCGTCGCCCTGAACGGCGACCAACGCGTCCAGGTGCTCGCTCAGGCGCGCACGGTCGAACGGCAGGTCGAAGATCAACGCCACCGAACCGACCGAAGGGTCGTGCTGGTGGCCGGGCACGGCCGCGCCGTGTGTCGCGTGCACGCCGTGCTCGTGATCGTGTTCGCAGTGGGCGTCGCACACATGCTCGTCGAGCAGCGCCAGGTCGTCGACGAGCTGCGCCGCCGGCGCGAAGCCGCCGACTTCGAGAATCTGCGCCAGGTCGACTTGCGCCTGGTGCGAGCGCAGCACCGGCGAAACCTCGTTGATCGCGCGCACGCGCCGCTCGACGCGCTGCAGCGCGGCCTCGTCGACGAGGTCGGTCTTGTTCAGCACGATGCGGTCGGCGGCCAGGATCTGATCGACCGCCTGGTTGTCGAATTCGCGCAGCGCCGGGTCGTCGAGGCGGCTCTCGATGTGCAGCGCGTCGACGAGCGTCACCACGCCGTCCAGGCGCAATTGGCGCGCGACCTCGTTGTCCATGAAGAAGGTCGCCGCCACCGGCGTCGGGTCGGCCAGGCCGCTGGTCTCGACCACGATGCGGTCGAAGCGCTCCGGCCGCGCGAGCAGCTTCTGCAGAATCTCGACCAGATCGTTGCGAACGTCGACGACGCAGCAGATGCAGCCGTTGGTCATCTGGAAGATTTCTTCCTCTGAACTCAGCACGAGGTCGGAGTCGACATCGACCTCGCCGAACTCGTTCTCGATCACCGCGATGCGCAGGCCGTGGTTGGCGGTCAGGATGTGGTTGAGCAGCGTCGTTTTGCCCGAGCCGAGGAAGCCGGTCAGGATCGTCACCGGAACGGGGGGGCGCAGGGTCTCGGCCGTTGCAGCCTGCGCGCTGCCGGCAGTGGCGGGGAATCTCATGCGGTGCTCCTGGTCGACGTCTGTTGCTCGACCAGGGCGGCGAGCACCTCCTCCGGCTTTACGGGATAGTGGCGGAAGCGCACGCCGATGGCGTCGAAGATCGCGTTGGCGATCGCCGGCCCGATGGCGACGATCGGGTCCTCGCCCACGCCCTTGGCGCCGAACGGCCCGCCGGGGTCGGGCGCGGTCTCGAGGATGATGGTGCGGATCGGCGGCATGTCCATCGCCAAGGGCATCTTGTAGTCGACGAAGTTGGCGTTCAGCGAACGCCCGGTCTTGAGGTCGATCTGGTAGTCCTCGTAGAGCATGTGGCCGATACCCTGCTGGATGCCGCCCTCGATCTGCCCGGCAGCCGCCACCGGATGGATGACCTTGCCGATCTCGTGCACGGGCACTACTTGCACGACCTCGATCAGCCCGGTCTCGGTATCGACCTGGACTTCGACGAAGTGGGCTGCGAACGAGTAGGACTTGGTCGGATGGTAGGTCGCGGTGCCGACGAGCTGCGCCGCCGGAATGCCCTTCTTGGCGCTCACCGCGTCGCGCACGCTGAGGCTGCGCTCGGGGTCGGCGCGCAGCGAGATCGTGCCGCCGCTGACCTGCAGTTCTTCCGCCGTCGCTTCGAGCAGCGCGGCGGCGCGGGCGAGCAACTGCGTCTTGACTTCGGTCGCGGCCATCTGCGCGGCACGCCCGCCCATGTAGGTGGTGTGACTCGCAAAAGCGCCGATGTCCCAGGGCACGACGTCGGTGTCGCCGTGCACCACCGCGACCGACTCGAAAGCTACGCCGAGCTCCTCGGCGACGATCTGCGCCAGGGCTGTGTGCGCCCCGGTGCCCAGGCCGGCAGTGCCGGTGAGCAGCACGACGCTGCCGTCCTCGTTCATCTTGACGATGGCGTTGCCCTGCTCCTTGATCCCCGGGTAGGCGCTGCTGCCGTGCATCTCGCAGCCGATGCCCCAGCCGCGGCGCAGCACCGCACCGGGATCGCGCCGGCGCTGCCGCAGTTCCGCCCAGCCGACCTCCTGCTGGCCGCGGCGGATGCAGTCCTCCAGGCCATGGCCGATGATCGGGTGGTTCGACGGCGCCAGGTCGCCCTCGCGCACGGCGTTCTTGAGCTTGAGTTCGGCCGGGTCCATGCCCAGCTTCTGCGCTGCCTCGTCCATCTGCACGTCGAGCGCGAAGTAAGTCTGGACCACGCCGTAGCCGCGAAACGCGCCCGCGATCGGGCTGTTGGTGTAGACACAGCGGCCTTCGAGGTGGACGTTGTCGCAGCGGTACAGCGAGGTCAGCGCCGAGGTGCCGACGATCGTCACGCCCGGACCGTGCGAGCCGTAGGCGCCGGAGTTGAAGACCACGCGCGCCTGGCGCGCGGTGATCGTGCCGTCCTTCTTGAAGCCCTGCTTGAGCCAGATCTTGGCCGGGTGGCGGCTGCGCCCGCCGAGGAAAGTCTCCTCGCGCGTGTACTCGAAGCGCACCGGGCGCCGCGTCTGCTTGGCCAGCAGCGCGCACAGGAACTCGGTCTGGAACAGGTCCTGCTTGGCGCCGAAGCCGCCGCCCATGTGATCGACGAGCACGCGCACCTTGTGCAGCGGCAGGCCGAGCACCTCGGCCATGATGCCGCGCACCATGAAGGCGGTCTGGGTCGAGATCCAGACCGTCAGGTTGCCGTTGCCGTCCCACTGGCAGGTGCAGACGTTGGGCTCCATGTAGGCGGGAGTCGGCCGGCCGCCTTCGTACTCGTCCTCGACGATCAGGTCGGCCTCGGCGAAGCCGCGCTCGACGTCGCCGCGCGTGAAGGTCACCGGGGCCAGCACCAGGTTGCCGCCGGGCGCGCGGTCGTGGATCGGCGGCGCGCCGGGGCTCGCCGCATCCTCGACCGTGAAGACCGCGGGGAGGGTCTCGTACTCGACGTCGATCAACTCGAGCGCGGCCTCGGCGATGTCCTCGCTCGTCGCCGCGACGACGGCCACGCTTTCGCCCCAGTAGCGGACCTTGTCGTCCAGGATGTACTGGTCGCAGGTCACCGAGGCCGAGCGCGGATGCGGCGACCCGGCGTGCAGCACGCGCGGGACGTTCTCGTGCGTGAGCACGGCCTTCACGCCGGGCAGCGCCAGCGCGCGCGAAGTGTCGATGCGCAGGATGCGCGCGTGCGCGACCTTGCTGCGCAGCGTCTTGCCGTGCAGCAGGCCGGGCAGGACGATGTCGGCGACGTACTTCGCCGCGCCCGTCACCTTGCCCAGCAGATCGCTGCGCTTGACGCTGGTGCCGATGATGGCGCTCATGCGGCAGCCCCCGGATTCATCTCGCGCGCGGTCTGCGCGATTGCTTCAATGACCTTGGTGTAGCCGGTGCAGCGGCAAATGTTGCCGCCGATCGCGAAGCGGATCTCGTCCGTGGTCGGCGCCGGGTTCTCGTCGAGCAGCGCCTTGGCGGCGACGATCAGGCCCGGCGTGCAGAAGCCGCATTGCGCGGCGCCGTACTTCATGAAGTTTTCCTGCAGCGGATGGACTTCATCGCTCGACGCCTGGATGCCTTCGATGGTGACGATCTCGCAGCCGCCGACCTCGACCGCCAGCACCAGGCACGAAGTGACCGGCTTGCCGTCGAGGATCACGGTGCACGAGCCGCACTCGCCGACGTCGCAGCCCTTCTTGGTGCCGGTCAGGCCCGCTTGGGCGCGCAGCGCGTCGAGCAGGCTTTGCTGCGGCTCGACGGCGAGTTCGTAAGGCTCGCGGTTGATGGTGACGGGGACGAGGTGCTTCATCGCTGCGCTTCCTTCAGAGCCTGTTCGAGGGCGCGCCGCGTCAGCACGCCGACCATGTGGCGCCGGTACGCCGCGCTGCCGCGCACGTCGCCGATCGGGAGCGACTCTTCGCTCGCGGCTTGTGCCGCGGCGGCAATCAGCTCGGCGCTGGGCGATTGACGCCGCAGCAACGCCTCGGCACGGCGGGCCCGGATCGGCGTTGGCGCAACCGCGGCGAGCGCGATCCGGATCTCGCTGCACACACCGCCCTCATCGAGCGTGAGCGTGACGGCTGCGCCGACCGTGGCGAGTTCCATCTCGATGCGCCGGCCGTGCTTCAGGTAGGCCTTGCCGGTGCGCGGCGATGGCGGCGGCACGATCACATGCGTCACCATTTCGCCCGGGGCGAGCACGGTCTTGCCGGGGCCGCTGCAGAAGTCCTCGACTGCGACCGCGCGCATGCCTGACGGACCGCGCAGCGTGAGCTGCGCCGCATCGGCGATCAGCGGCGGCAGCGTGTCGGCCGACGGCGACGCGCGGCAGACATTGCCGACGATGGTTGCGCGGTTGCGCACCTGGATCGACGCGAAGTGCGTCACCGCCTGGCACAGGCCGGCATAGTGGCGCCGCACCAGCGGCGAGGTCTCGACGCAGCGCGTCGTCGTCAACGCGCCGATGCGCAGCCCGTCGCTCGCGCTGACGCTGAAGTCGTCGATGCCGGGAATCTTCTTGATGTTGATCACCTGCTCGGGCCGGCGCACGTGCTCGCGCATCTGCACCAGCAGATCGGTGCCTCCGGCGAGCACGCAGGCGCTGCCGTTGCCGCGTTCGAGCAGCGCGACGGCCTCGTCCAGCGTCGATGGTTCGAGGTACTCGAAGGGCCTCATGGGATGGACCTGATGCGGGTGGAGAAGAGCTTCATGCAGCCATGCTCGCACCGCGAGCGCGATCGGTAAACGGTCTCAACGGTATAAATTGATCGAAGAGATAGATGAATACCGGCGCGAGATCGGGCGCGCGCCGGCCGCGGCCCGGCAGACCAGAGTTCTCAGTGACGCTCGGCCAGGCGCTTGACGGCAGCGCGTGCGCTGGCGTGCAACTCGGCCATGTCCAGGCCCGGAATCCGGTCGTCCTCGACCACGATCGCACCGTCGACGAGCAGCCACTTCAGATGCGGCCGGGCGCCGCTGGCTATGGGCGCGATGGCCGGGTCGTGCACGCCGAAGAAGCGCGGATCGTCGTCGAGCCGCCAGACCGCGAGATCGGCGGCCTGACCGACCGCAAGCGTGCCGACGCCTTCGAAGCCGAGCACGCGCGCGCCGCCGGCCGAGGCCCAGTGCACGAGCTGCTCGATCGTCACCGCATCTGCCCCCGCCTCGCCCGCGCCCTCGGGCCGCGGTAGCGAGGCGCTGCCGGCGTGCGCGCGGTGCATCAGCCAGGCGCAATGCAGCTCGCTCAGCATGTCGGCGGCCTCGTTCGACGCAGCACCATCGACGCCGATCGACATCGGCACGCCCATGCGCGCGAGCGCCGGCGCCGGTGCGACGCCGCTGCCCAGGCGACCATTGCTCTGCGGGCAGTGTGCCATGCCGGTGCCGCTGTTGGCCAGCAAGCGGCGTTCCGACGCCGACAAGTGAACGAGGTGGGCAAACCAGACGTCGGGGCCCAGCCACTCGTTGTCGGCAGCGACCTCGACCGGCAGTCGATTGAACTTCTCGCGGCAGTGCTCCATGTAGCTCACCGTTTCCGACAGGTGCGAGTGCAGCGGTATGCCCCAGGCCCGCGCGGCACGCGCCGCCTCGCGCAACTCACCGTCGCGCAGCGAGATCGTGATCGTCGTCGGTGCCATCGCAACGCGCGTGCGCGCCCTCGGGCCACGCTGGTGATAGCGGCCGACGCAGCGTTCGATGTCGGCCAGCATGGCGTCGAAGGCCTCTGGCCGCAGATGCGCCGGTGCGCCCGCTTCGGCGTCGCGGGTCTGCGTCGCCCCACCGCGCAGCAGCATGAAGCGCTGGCCGAGCCGGGCGGCTTCGTCGAACAGTGCCGCCGACGGGTCGTAGCCGATGCCGGGGTAATAGATGTAGTGGTGGTCGGCGGCCGTCGTGCAGCCCGAGAGCAGCAGTTCGACGAGGCCGATGCGTGCCGCCAGGCGCAGCGTCTCCTCGTCGAAGCCGCCGCGATAAGCATAGGGCACGGCCTTGAGCCACGGCGTCAGCGTCGCGTCGATGCCGGCCGGCACGCCCTTGAGCAGGGACTGGAACAGGTGGTGGTGGGTGTTGACCCAGCCCGGGTAGATGACGCAGTCGCTGGCGTCGAGCACGCGCTCGCCGGGTTCCGGGACGAGGCTGCATCCCATCTCGGCGATGCAGCCGTCGGCACCGATGCGCAGGTCGCGCGCCGTGCTGCGTGCCCCGGCGCCGGCCGTGCCGGTGAGCACGGCGCTCGCGTTGCGGATCAACATGGGCTGCGCGTCGTGCGCGCTCAATTCAACTCGCTTTCGTGCCAGGCCAGGGCCCACTTCGAGAGCATCGCCATCGCGGCGAAGAGCACGATGCCGGTCAGGGTGATGAGGAACAGCGCCGCGAACAGGCGCGGGATGTTGAGCTGGAAGCCCGACTGCAGGATCTGGTAGGCCAGGCCCGACGAGGTGCCGCCGGTGCCGGCGACGAACTCGGCGACCACCGCGCCGATCAGCGCCAGCCCGCTGGAGATGCGCAGACCGCCGAAGAAGTACGGCAGCGCGCTCGGCACGCGCAGGCGCATCAGCGTCTGCCAGCGCGTCGCGCGGTTGAGGCGGAACAGGTTCATCAGCCCCGGGTTGACGCTGCGCAGGCCGAGGATGGTATTGGAGATGATCGGGAATAGCGCGACCAACGTGGCGCAGATCACCATCGCTGGCAGCGCGTCCTTGACCCAGATGATGATCAGCGGCGCGATCGCAACGATTGGCGTGACCTGCAGGATCACCGCATACGGGAACAGGCTCATCTCGACGATCCGGCTCTGCACGAAGATGAACGCCGCAGCGACGCCCAGCACGACGGCCAGCGCGAAGGCGAGAAAGGTGATCTTCAGCGTGATCATCAGCGCCGAGGTCAGCAGCGACCAGTCTTCGGCCAGCGTGCGTGCGATCGCCGCAGGCGAGGGCACCAGGTATTCGGGCACGTTGAAGGCCGAGGTCGCGAATTGCCAGACCGCGAGCAACACGATGCCGAGCGCCGCCGGAGCGAGAACTCGCACGAGTTTCGGATTGGCGAACGCGCTGGCGTTTGCTGCGGCCGGGTTCGCGACAGCGGTGGTGGCACTCATGGGCAAATCTCGTTGGTAAGGATTCAGCGCTCGCCGCGGTTGGCGCGCACCAGGTGCTCGGACAGGACGCGGCAGTTGTCGATGAACGGTTGCGATACGCGGTAGCTTTCATCGCGGTTGGGCGGCGCGTCGATCGCCACGTCGGCGATCACGCGCCCCGGGCGGGCCGCCATCACCACGACCCGGCTCGACAGGAACACCGCCTCGTAGATGCTGTGGGTGACGAAGACGACCGTGAAGCCGCGCTGCTCCCACAGCTGGTGCAGGTCGCTGTCGAGCTTGTTGCGCGTGAACTCGTCGAGCGCGCCGAAGGGCTCGTCCATCAGCAGGATGCTCGGCTGCACGGCCAGGGCCCGGGCGATCGAGACCCGCATCTGCATGCCGCCCGAGAGCTCGCGCGGATAGACCGTCGCGAACTTGTCGAGGCCGACCATCTCGAGCGCGTCGCGGATCCGCGGCTCGCTCTCGACCTTGGGCATGCCAGCCAAGTCCAGCGGCAGGCGCACGTTCTCGGCGACGCGCGCCCAGGGCATCAGCGTGGCCTCCTGGAACACCATCGCCATCGAGCGGTGGCCGCTGGCCAGGCCGGCCGCATCCTCGCCATCGTGGAGCACGATGCGGCCCTGCGACGGCGCTTCCAGGCCGGCGAACATCTTCAGCAGCGTGCTCTTGCCGCAGCCGGAAGGGCCGAGCAGCGAGACGAACTCGCCGCGCCGGATCTTGACGCTGGTGTCGTTGAGCGCGTGGGTTCCGTTGGGGTAGGTCTTCTCGACGCGGTCGGCCTCGAGCACCGTGTCGGCGTCTGCGCCGGCGGCTCGCAGCCGGGAAGCCTCGGTCGTGGTCATGTCCATGGCGCGCATTGCTCGGCTAGGTGGGCGTCGTCGTGAAGCCGCTCACGGCATGACCTTCACGTCCTTGACAAACTGCAGCGTGTAGGCTTTGCGCCAGTCGGTGCTCGGCTTGAGCAGCCCATACTCGATCATGAAGTCGGCAACCTTCTTCCAATGCTCGTCGGTCATGGTGCCGATGCCGAACTTGGCCGCATCGCCGCTGGTGACGACCTGGAGATCCTTCATCTTCTTCATCGCGTAGGCGAGCTGGCCGTCGCTCATGTTCGGGTTGTCCTTCTTGATCAGCTCGTTGCCGGGCGCAGGGTTCTCCATGTAGCTCTTCCAGCCTTCGATGGAGGCGCGAACGAAGCGGGCGACGAGATCGGGCTTCTCGGCAACCATCTTCTGCGTCGTCGTGATCGCGCCGGTGTACGGCGGATAGCCCTCGTTGGCGAGCATGAAGCACTTGGTCTTCAAGCCCTTCTGCTCGGCCTGGTAGGGCTCGGACGAGACGAAGGCCTGCTGGACGATGTTCGAGTCGTTGAAGAAGGGCTGAAGGTTGAAGGTGTAGGGGCGCATCTGGGCGTCGGTGTAGCCGTACTTCTTCTTCACCCAGGGCCACCAGTAGGTCGTGCCGGTGCCGGCGACGAGAATCGTCTTCTCTTTCAGCGACGCCAGGCTGGGCACGTCTTCGCGTGCCAGCACGCACTGCATGTCGAATTGGAAGGGCGCGGCTACGGTGACCAGCGGGAAGCCCTTCTCGACGCCTTGCAGCACCGCGAAGTCGTAGTTCTGGATGAACTCGGTCTGGCCGGCCAGCAACAACTGAACGCCGTTGACTTGCGGGCCGCCCATCTTGACCGTCACGTCGAGGCCGTGCTTCTTGTAGATGCCGGTCGCGACGGCCTGGTAGAAGCCACCATGCTCGGCCTGGGCGAACCAGGTGGTGGTCAGGTTGACCTTGTCTTGTGCCTGTGCGGCGCCGGCAAACAGCAGCGCGGCGAGCAGCCAGCGCATGCCCAGAATGGATGAACCTCGAATCATGTCTGTCTCCGACGGTGGTTGGATGGCAGGCTGCAAACCTGCGCGGACGCATCGTGGCACTTCCACGCCCATCGGTATACAGGCACACTTGCATAAATTCATCGGATCCGCAAATGAAACTGCCCCCGCTCACTTCTTTCGCAGCCCGAGGGACGCGTCGGGCCCTTCGGACGGCCGCGCGGTACTGACATGAATGTCACCCTGCGCCAGCTGCGTGCCTTCATCGCCGTCGCCGAGGTCCAGCATTTCACGCGCGCGGCCGAGCGGCTGGACCTGTCGCAGTCCTCGGTCAGCACCCTGGTGCGCGAGCTCGAAACCAATCTCGGCCTGCGCCTGTTCGACCGCCACACGCGCATGCTCAGGCTGACCCAGGCCGGCGCCGAGATTCTGCCGCTGGCGCGCAAGGCGATGGCCGATCTCGACAGCGTCATCGGCAGCTCGAGCGAGTTGCGCACACTCGGCCGTGGCCGGGTCTCGATCGCTGCCGCGTCGCTTCAGGCGGCGCTGATGCTGCCGCGCGCGATCCGCAAGTACTGTCTTGAGTACCCCGGCGTGAAGGTCAACTTGGTCGACGTGACCGAGCACGAGGTGATGCAGAAGGTGCGCGCCGGCGAAGTCGATTTCGGTCTCGGCTCGGCAATCGCGACGGGTCAGGACATCGCAGGCAAGCCGTTGATCACCGATGTCTTCGTCGCGGTGATGCCGGCCGACCACCCGTTCGCGCGCCACAAGCGCGCGCTGACCTGGCAAGTGCTCAAGGATGTACCGCTGATCGGCCCGCCGCCCGGCAACGCAGTGCGCGAACAACTCGACTTTGCGCTGGCGCGCGAAGGCATCGCGCTGACGCGGCACTACGAAGTCCTGCTGCCGCTGACGATCCTGGGCATGGTCGAAGGGGGTCTGGGCATCGCCGTGATGACGTCGGCGATGTCGCGCCTGGCGCGGTCGCTGGGGCTCGTCACCCGCGAGGTCGGCGGCCCGGTGATCAAGCGCGAGATCTCGCTGCTGTTCCACGCCGACCGATCGCTGTCGCCGGCGGCGCAGAACTTCCGCGATCTGTTGCTCAGGATGCGGGCGCAGCTCGCCCAGGAGTAGGCCGTAGCGCTCAACGTCGCGAAGAGACGACGATGCCCGCGACCACGAGCGCGAAAGCCAGGCCGTGGTAGGGCCGCGGCGCTTCGCCCAGCACGGCAGCCGAGAGCAGGGCGGCGAACAGTGGCGTCAGGTTGGCGAAGAAGGCGGCCACGGTCGGACCGGCTTCGGCGACGCCGATCCCCCAGCAGCGAAAGGCGATGATCGACGGCCCCACGGCGACGTAGAGCAAGGTCCACAGGACCGCGGGCGACCAGGCGATCGGCTGCGGCGCGACCACCTGCTCGAGGCCTGCGGCGGCGATCGACCAGCCGATCCCGAACAACGCCTGCAGGAGCAGGAAGGCCGACCAGTCCCAGTCGGGACGCAGCGGCGGGCGCATCGACACCGGCGGACGCGCGAGCAGCCAACTGTAGACCGCCCACAGCGCGACGGCGAGCAGCATCAGCAGATCGCCCGGCACGAGTGCGACGCTGGCCAGCAGTTGCACGTCGCCCCGCCCGATGACGACCAGCACGCCCAGCAATGACAGCGCACAGCCGGCCCACTGGCGGCGGCGGGGCCGTTCGCCGTAGAAGGCGGCGCCCAGCAGCATCATCCACACCGGACCGCTGGCGGCGATCAGCGTGGCGTTGACGGCGGTCGTAGTGGTCAGCGCGAGGTACTGAAGCGCGTTGTACGCAGTGATGCCAAACAGCCCCAGCGCCGCCAGATAGGCCCGACGCTGCCACACCATGGCGCGGCGCTGCGGCGTGGCCAGCGAGCGCCAGCCCAGCGGCAACAGCAGCAACAGCGCGATGGTCCAGCGCAAGGCGTTCAGGCTCTGCGGCGCGATCTGCCCGACCGCGATGCGACCGACGACGACGTTGCCGGCCCACAGCAGCGGCGGCAGCGTCATCAGCAGCGCGATGCGCGCGGAGATGCGCGCCGTCATCGCCCCTCGCCGTCGACGCCGGGCATGACGGCGCCGCATTTCCAGCACTGCTCGAACGGGCCCTCGATCAGTTCGGCGCAACCCGGGCAGACCCAGCGCCTCTGCGGCGGGTGGCGCAGCTCGGCGAGCAGGCGCCGCGCCGCGTCGAGCTGTGCGTCGTCGGCAATCCAGATCTCGGGCAGCGCCTGGTCGGGCGGGATCTCGCCCGCGATGCCGCTTGCAAAGTAGCGCTGCACGCTCGCCGCGACGCCGCTCGCCGTGAGCATGTCGGCCCAGAGCGTGCCGATCGCGATGTTGGGTGCCGTGGTCAGCCGCTTCATTGCGCCCTTTGCCGGCACGAGGGCCGAAGAACTGGCACGATACCCGATCACCGCGAATTCACCGGAGGCCCGCGCCATGACCCAGACCAGCACCACCGTCCGCATCGACCAGCCCGGCGGCCCCGAGGCGATGCGCCTCGTCGAACTGCCGGTCGGCGAACCCGGCCCGGGCGAGATCCGCATCCGCCATCACGCGTGCGGGCTGAACTACATCGACGTCTATCACCGCACCGGCGTCTATCCGCTCGCGATGCCGGCCGCGCTCGGCATGGAGGCGGCGGGCGTCGTCGAGGCGGTGGGCGAGGGCCTCCCTGGTCAACCCATGCACCTGAAGCCGGGCGACCGCGTCGCCTATGCGAGCCAGCCGCCCGGCGCCTACGCAACGCTGCGCGTGATGCCGGCCAGGTGCGTCGTCAAGCTGCCCGACGCGATCTCGTTCGAGACCGGCGCGGCGATGATGTTGAAGGGCCTGACCGCGCAGTACCTGCTCAGGAAGACGCTGCCGCAGGGCGGGCTGCAGGCGGGCGACTTCGTGCTCTTCCACGCCGCGGCGGGCGGCGTCGGGCTGATTGCCTGCCAATGGGCGCGCGCGCTCGGGCTGCAGCTGATCGCCACTGCCGGGTCGGACGCCAAGTGCGCGCTCGCGCTCGAGCACGGCGCCGCGTTCGCGATCAACTACCAGCGCGAGGACTTCGCCGCGCGGGTCAAGGAGATCACTGGCGGTGCGGGCGTGAAGGTCGTCTACGACTCGGTCGGCAAGGACACCTGGGACAAGTCGCTCGATTGCCTGCGCCCGTTCGGGCTGATGGCGAGCTTCGGCAACGCGTCGGGCGTGGTGCCGCCGTTCGCGGTCGGGACGCTCGGCGCCAAGGGGTCGCTGTACGTGACGCGGGCGACGCTGTTCACGCACATCGCAACGCGCGAGGCGACGCAGGCGATGGCCGACGACCTGTTCGCGGTCGTGACCGGTGGCCAGGTCAGGATCCGCATCGACCAGCGCTATGCGCTCGCCGACGTGGTGCAGGCGCATCGCGACCTCGAGGCGCGCAAGAACACCGGCAGCAGCGTGCTGTTGCCCTGAAGCAGGAGGGATTCGCGATGGCCCTGACCCATTCCGCGCCCGGCGCGCGGATCGCTTGCCGACCGCTGGCCCAGGATCTGCGCACGACGCCGACGCATGCGCTGCTCAAGACCGGGCAGATCGAGCTGATGCGCGTCATCCTCGCCGCGGGGCGCTCGTTGCCGCCGCACAGCGTTGCCGGCGAGATCACCGTGCAGTGCATCGAAGGCAGCGTCTGGCTGCGCGCCGATGCCGGCGATCACCTGCTCGCCCCGGGCGACCTGGTGCTGCTGCCCGGCGGCGACCGCCACGCGCTCGAGGCCGTGGAGGACAGCTCGCTGCTGGTGACGGTTGTGCTGGCTGCGGCGCCGGTGCGTGCATCGGCGTAGCGCCGGCTCAGGGGCTATGTCACGGGGGTGGCAGGCGCGCCAACTCCGCCTCGATCTTCTCGACCAGCGGCGCCAGGTCGCGCGTCACGGTGTCGAACACGATCTGGCTTTCGACACGGTCGTAGCCGTGGATCACTCGATTGCGAAGTGCCACGGCAAGCGCCGCCTCGGGTACGCGCTCGCGCAGATCGGGCGCGTCCGCCAGAGCCCGGCCACACGCCTCGCCCAGGATCTCCAGTTGGCGTTCGACGGCGGAGCGGACCAGCACATTGCCGGCATACACCGCTGCATCATCGATACCCTGGATGAACTGCATCGCCAGTTGCGCGGCGCGCAGTGCGTCATGCAGGTGCTTTGGCAGACGGCTGGGCATAGACGAGGCGTCGCGTCGCCGACACGGCTGCGCTCAGGTAGGGGTTCTCGATCGGGTGGTCGGTCATCAGGTCCACGGGCCGACCCAGCAACGCTTCGAGCGCTTCGCTGAAGGCAACGAAGCGTCGCCCCAGTGACTGCGACGTGTCGGGTGCAAAACGCGCGATCAGGTCATAGTCGCTTCGTGCTGTGTCGAAGCGTCCATCGGCGGCAGACCCGAAGACCTCGAGTACCAGCACGCCATGTGCTTGGCACAGTCTCGCGATCGCTTCGTGCTGCGCAGCCAAGCGGAGTTCGATTGGCGCTTCCATTCGCGGATTATCCTGCGCTGCGTCGATGGGCGGGCAGCCCGGCAACTGAAGCTGAACCGCGATCACACTCGTTCGCATCGAACCGCGGCTGCCCCGTCGTCGCTTCGACTTCCGCGATGCGAGTCGGCGGCGCAACCGGTACGGCGCCTTGGCCGGATACGCTTCTTGCCGCGCGAACGCCGATTTGCGTCACCGCTGCCTGTCCAGGCCAACCTGATTGCGCGCCGAAACATGTGAGTTCGGTCCAGGAGCGAACCCAGGAGCGCGTCAGACCGACGCCGTGTCCGCTGCCACTGCCGCGCGGTAGGCATGCCATGACGCATGGCCGAGTACCGGCCCGACGACGAGCAGACCGAGGAAGCCCGGCAGCATCGCCGCGACGACGAGGGCCGTGATCAGCGCACCCCACAGCAGCATCACGCCGGGCTGCGTCAGGCACAGCCGCACGCTGGTGAGGCCCGCGCTGATGGCGTCGGTGTGGCGGTCGAGGATCATCGGCATCGAGACCACGCTGACGGCGTAGATCATGCCGGCGAACAGGCTGCCCACCGCGGTGTAGGCGACGATGAACTCGATGTTCTCGGGGTCGACGAGCTTCATCAGCGACCCCTTGAAGTCGGGCATGCCGTCGAAGCTGAGCGCAAACACCACGAGCGACGAGCGCGCCCAGACCATCTCGAGCACGAGCAGCACGGTGCCGAAGATCGCCAGCGTGCCGAGCTTGGTGTCCCACGCGGTGAGCGAGTCGCCGAAGTCGGGCTTCAGGCCGCGCTCGAGCTTGCTGCTCACGTCGTACAGCCCCAGGCACAGGAACGGGCCGACGAGCAGGAAGCCGGCGCTGAGTGCGAGCGTCCACGCCGGCGAATACTCGAAGACCTTGAGCAGGATCCAGCCCATGGTCGTGAAGCAGATGCCGTAGAACAGGCCGATGCCCGGCGCGCGCCGGAAGTCGCGCCAGCCGAGCGCGAGCCAGCGGAACGGATCGGAAAACCGCAGCTCGTTGAGGGCGATGTCGAAGACCGAGGTCGAGTGGTCTGCGGGCTTCTCTTCGACCGGATCGGAAGGTTCGCTCATCGCGCGATTCTCAGGCCCGCGCGCCCGCGCGCGCCTCGGCGAAAACGCTCAGTGGCGCCCGGCCGCCAGGCAGCGATGCCCTGCCGGCCCCCCTGGGCCGCGAGCGACGCGAGCCTGGGGCCAGGGCACGACCAGTCCTCAGGACTGTTCGTGTCCGGGCTCGGCACCCTCGGGGGGCAGCGAGCGAACGCGAGCTTGGGGGCAGTCATCTCACCCGATGACGTTGCGTTCGAGCAGCGGTGCGCTGCGGTCGGGCGCGAGCGGTGCGAGGTCGATTGCGTGCCAGGCGCCGGTGGCGAGCATCGCCGCGACGCCGCGGCCGATGGCCGGCGCGTGCTGCATCCCGTGGCCCGAGAAGCCGCAGGCGAGGTGCAGGTTGCGCCACCCGGCGAGCGGGCCGACGAGGGCGTTGTGATCGACGGTGTTCATCTCGTAATAGCCGGCCCAGGCGGCGCTCGTTCGCAGCGCCTCGAAGCCCGGCACGCGCCTGGCAAGCGCCGGCCAGATCACGTCGTCGAAGAGCCCATGGTCGATCGCATCGAGCGGCGCCTCGTCCGCCTCGTCGCCGCGCGGTGGTGCGCCGGCGATGAAGCCGCTGCCCTCGGGGCGGAACCAGACGCCGCTCGTGTCGACGACGAGCGGGCAGCCGGGCAGGGCGGCGGGCGATTCGAGCACGAACACGTCGCGCTTCCTGGCGCGCACCGGGAGGTCGACGCCGAGCGGCGCGACGAGCTTTGACGACCACGCGCCAGCGGCGACGAGCACGGCATCGGCATCGAAGCGCATGCCGTCGGCGGCCAGAACGCCCGCGATGCGCCCGCCGGCATCGACGAGCCGCGTCGCATCGGCGGGCACGAAGCGTGCGCCGCCGGCGATCGCCGCGCGGCGAAAGTGCTGCAGCAGGCTCCAGCCGTCGAACCAGCCTTCGCCCGCGAGGCCGAGCGATGCGAGTGCGATGTCTTCCACACCGATCCAGGGGAAGCGCGCGCGCAGTGCCGCAGGTTCGAGCAGCACGACATCGACGCCGAGCGCGCGCTGGGTTGCGTGGTTGGCGACGAGGGCGTCGCGGCCGGCGTCGCTCGCCAGGTAGAGGTAGCCGCGCTCGACGAGGCCGATCTCCTCGGCGATGCCGCGCAGGTAGGCAAGGCTTTCGCGCGAGAGGGCGATGTTGATCGCGGTCGAGAACTGCTGCCGGATCGAGCTTGCCGAGAGCGCGCTCGACGCACGCGCGTAGCTCGGGTCGCGCTCGAGCACGGTAGCCGAGATGCCGTGCTCGCGCGCCAGGAAGCAGGCCGTCGCGGCGCCGATCACGCCGCCGCCGACGATGACGAGGCGCGGCCCGGCGCTCGTCATCGTGTCCTGCGAACGCGCAGCAGTTCGTCGAGGATCAGGCAGGCCGCGCCGACGCTGATCGCGCTGTCGGCGACGTTGAACGCCGGGAAGTACCAGCCGCCGTAATGGACCTGGATGAAGTCGACCACATGGCCGTGCAGCAGGCGGTCGATCACGTTGCCGAGCGCGCCGCCGAGGATCAGCGCCAGCGCCCAGGCAAACAGGCGCTGCCCGCCATGGCTGCGCAGCATCCAGACGATGAAGACCGCGGCCACGAGCCCCAGGCCGACGAAGAACCAGCGCTGCCAGCCCGACGCGCCGGCGAGAAACGAGAACGCGGCGCCGGTGTTGTGCACCCGCACGATGTTGAAGAACGAGGTCACGCTGCGGCTGTCGCCGAGCTCGAAGAAGCCGAGGATCAGCGTCTTCGTGAGCTGGTCGAGCAGGATCACGGCGAGCGCGATCGCGAGCCAGGGCCAGAGACTGGCGGACGTTCGTTGGGCCGCCATGCTCAGTCCTCGCCGGGCCGTTCCCAAGAGGACTGGGTTCCCCTCGGACGGCGACACCGCAGGTGTCTTGGGGTCGTCATTCAAGCCACCGTGCGCAACTCGCCCGCGCCGAAGAGGTTGCTCGTGCAGCGCGCGCAAAGCGCCGGGTGGGCCGGATCGCGGCCGACGTCGCCGCGGTAGTGCCAGCAGCGCGCGCACTTGACTGCCGCCGATGGCGCGACCTCGATCGCCAATGCGTCGCCCTGGACAAGCGTTGCCTGCGACGTGATGGTCACGAAGCGCAGGTCGTCGCCGAGCGACGCGAGCAGGGCGTGGTCGGCCGCGTCGGCGGCGATGCGCAACTCGGCCTGCAGCGACGAGCCGACCTTGCCTTCGGCGCGCACCGCTTCGATCTGCTTGTTGGCCTGGTCGCGGATTTCGCGGATGCGCGCCCACTTGGCGAGCAGCGCTTCGGCGGGCGGCGCGAACGTCCAGTAGGTCTCGGTGAAGATCGACGCCGACGAGGGTGGTGAGTGCGTCGCCGCCGAGGCGTCGCCGCAGGGCGCGAACACCGCCCACGCCTCTTCGGCGGTGAAGCTCAGGAACGGCGCCATCCAGCGCAGCATCGCATGCGTGATCTGCCACAGCGCGGTCTGCGCAGAGCGCCGCGCCAGCGACCCAGGCGCGGTGGTGTACAGGCGGTCCTTCAGGATGTCGAGGTAGAACGCGCCCAGGTCCTCGCTGCAGAAGAGCTGCAGCTTGGCGACGACCGGGTGGAACTCGTAGACCTCGTAGTGCGCCAGCACTTCCGATTGGAACTGCGCTGCGCGGGCGAGCATCCAGCGGTCGATCTCGAGCATCTGCGCCGCCGGCACGGCGTGCTGCGCGGCGTCGAAGTCGCTCGTGTTGGCGAGCAGGAAACGCAGCGTGTTGCGGATGCGGCGATAGGCGTCGACGACGCGGGCGAGGATCTTGTCGTCACCGGCGATGTCGCCCGAGTAGTCGCTCGCCGCGACCCACAGGCGGATGATCTCGGCGCCGAGCTTCTGGCTCACCGCCTGCGGCTCGATGCCGTTGCCGAGCGACTTGCTCATCTTGCGGCCCTGGCTGTCGACCGTGAAGCCGTGCGTGAGCAGGCCGCGGTAGGGCGCGCGGTCCTCGAGCGCGCAGGCGATCAAGAGCGACGAGTGGAACCAGCCGCGGTGCTGGTCGTGGCCCTCGAGGTAGAGGTCGGCCTCGGGTCCGCTCGCGTGGTGCGTCGGGTGCGCGGCCGTCCCGGCGTGCGTGCCGCGCAGCACGTGGCGGAAGGTCGAGCCGGAGTCGAACCAGACTTCGAGGATGTCGCTGCTCTTCGTGTAGTGCTGCGCGTCCTCGGCGCCGAGGATCTGCTCGGCCGTCGCGCGGCTCCAGGCCTCGATGCCGCCGGCCTCGACGATGTCGGCCGCCTGGTCGAGGATGGCCATCGTGCGCGGATGCAGCTCGCCCGTGTCCTTGTGCAGGAAGAAGGGCAGCGGCACGCCCCAGCTGCGCTGGCGGCTGATGCACCAGTCGGGCCGGTTGGCGATCATGTCGCGCAGCCGTGCGCGGCCGTTCTCGGGAAAGAAGCCGGTCTGGTCGATCGCGTCGAGCGCGGTCTGGCGCAGCGTGCGTGGCGCCTTGTCCTTGGTGAACACGCCCTCGCCCTCGTCCATGCGGACGAACCACTGCGCCGCGGCGCGGTAGATCACCGGGCTCTTGTGACGCCAGCAGTGCGGGTAGCTGTGCGTGATCGTCGCCGTGGCGAAGAGCCGGCCCGCGTTCTTCAACGCCTCGATGATGACCGGCACGGCACCCCAGATGTTCTGCCCGCCGAAGAGCGGGAAGTCCGGCGCGTACGAGCCGTTGCCCTGCACCGGGTTCAGGATGTCGTCGAACTTCATGCCGTGCGCGGTGCACGACACGAAGTCGTCGACACCGTAGGCCGGCGCCGAGTGCACGATGCCGGTGCCGTCGTCGGCGGTCGCGTAGTCGGCCAGGTACACCGGCGCGAGCCGGTCGTAGCCGGCGTCGACATGCGCGAGCGGGTGACGAAAGGCGATGCCGCCGAGCATCTCGCCCTTCGTCGTCGCGACGACGCGCCCCGCGAGGCCGTAGCGCTGCAGGCAGGCGTCGACGAGCGACGCGGCGAGCACGAGCATGCCGCGCTCGGTGTCGACGAGCGCGTAGTCGAGCTTCGGGTTCAGGTTCAGCGCCTGGTTGGCCGGCAGCGTCCACGCGGTGGTGGTCCAGATCACCGCGAAGGCGTCCTTGTCGAGCCGGATCAGGCCGAACGCGCTGGCCAGCCGCTCGGGATCGGCGCATAGGAAGCCGACGTCGACCGTCTGGCTCTTCTTGTCGGCGTACTCGATCTCGAACTCGGCCAGCGACGAGCCGCAGTCGAAGCACCAGTACACCGGCTTGAGACCGCGGTAGACGAAGCCGCGCTCGACGACGCGCTTGAAGGCGCGGATCTCGCCGGCCTCGTTGGCCGGGTCCATCGTCGCGTAGCGGTGTTCCCAGTCGCCGAGCACGCCCAGGCGCTTGAAGTCGGCCATCTGCAGCGCGATCTGCTCGGTGGCGTAGGCACGGCTCCTGGCCTGCATGTCGTCGCGGCTCAGGTGGCGGCCATGCGCCTTCTCGATCGCATTCTCGATCGGCAGGCCATGGCAGTCCCAGCCCGGCACGTACTGCGCGTCGAAGCCCTTCAACTGGCGCGCCTTGACGATCATGTCCTTGAGCACCTTGTTGACGGCGTGGCCCATGTGGATGGCGCCGTTGGCATAGGGCGGCCCGTCGTGCAGCACGAACAGCGGCGCGCCGTGGCGCGCGTCGCGCAGCCGCTGGTAGATGCCCTGCTCGTCCCAGGCCTTGACCCAGCCCGGCTCGCGCCGGGGCAGGTCGCCGCGCATCGGGAACGGCGTGTCGGGCAGGTTCAGGGTGGCACGGTAGTCGGTCGCGGGCTCGTCGGCCATGGCAGATTCCAATGCGTAACGTCGTCGGGGGTGGCGGCCGGTGGCCGCGCGTCTGGCGGCACCCGGTGCGCGAGGGTCACGCCGTCTGCGTCAAATTCGGTCGCGCGTCGTCTGGCGGCGCTGCGCCGCGTGGCCGGCCAGGAATGCGCGCGCGTCGGCCACGTCCTTGCGGATCGCGGCAGTGAGCGCCGCGAGCCCGTCGTAGCGGGCTTCGTCACGCAGTTTGTGCAGCAGTTCCACGCGCACGAGTTTACCGTAGCCCCCCTCGGGCCCGAGCGCAGCCGGCCACGCGAGGCAGTGCACCTCGAGCAGCACGCGGCCGGCGTCCTCGACCGTCGGCCGCACGCCCAGGCTCGCCACGCCGGGCAGCGCCTCGTCGGCAAGGCCATGCACCTGCACCGCATAGACGCCCATCGCCGCGGCGCGCGCGTGCGGGAAGCGCAGGTTCAGCGTGCGAAAGCCGTCGTCGTGCGCGCTCGAGCTGCGGCCGAGCTCGCGCCCGAGCCTGCGCCCGTGCGTCACGTGGCCGCTGATGCTGTAGGGGCGGCCGAGCAGGCTGGCGGTCAACTCCATGTTGCCTTCGGCCAGTGCGCCGCGCACCGCCGAGCTGCTGACGCGCAGGCCGTGGACCTCGTAGCTCATCATGCGCGCGACGTCGAAGCCCTGCGCCTGGCCGGCGGCATCGAGCATCGCGTAGTCGCCGGCGCGGCGGGCGCCGAAGCGGAAGTCGTCGCCGACGAGCACGTAGCGCGCACCGAGCCCGGCGACGAGCATGTCGTCGATGAAGGCCTGCGGCGACTGGCCCGCGAAGGCTTCGTCGAAGCGCACCACGATCGCCTGGTCGACGCCGCAGCGTTCGAGCTCGCCGAGCTTGTCGCGCAGCGTCGCGATGCGCGGCGGCGCGAGCTCGGGTCTGCCGCTGCGCTGCGCGAAGAAGTCGCGCGGGTGCGGCTCGAAGGTCAGCACCGAGGTCGGCAGGCCGCGGTGCCGGCCCTCGGAGTGCAGCAGCGCGAGCATCGCCTGGTGCCCGCGGTGCACGCCGTCGAAGTTGCCGATCGTCAGCGCGCACGCGCTCGCGATGCCGGGATGGTGAACGCCGCGAAAGACCTGCATCGCCGCATTATCGGCGGCGCCTGCGCTGTGGCGCGGCGATCAGCCGCCGAGCACCGCCTGCGGGCCGTCCAGCCAGCGCCATTGCCCCGGCGCCAGGCCGGCGGGCAGATCGAGCGCGCCATAGCGGCTGCGGTGCAGCGTCGCGACCGTGTTGCCGGCCGCCGCGACCATGCGTTTGACCTGGTGGTACTTGCCTTCGAGCAAGGTCATGCGCAGCGCATGCGTGCCGGTCGCCACGCACGCCGCGGCGCGCACCGGCTGCGGATCGTCGTGCAGCACGACCCCGCGCAGCAGCGCATCGACCTGCGCCGGCGCCACCGGATCGGCAGTGCCGATCTCGTAGACCTTGGGCACATGCTTCTTCGGCGACGTGAGGCGGTGGATCAGCGCGCCGTCGTCGGTCAGCAGCAGCAGGCCGGTGGTGTCGGCGTCGAGCCGACCGACCGGCTGCACGTCGCGCAGCCGCAGCGGCAGCGGCAGCAGGTTCATCACGCTCGGGTAATGCCTGGGCTTGCGCGAGCACTCGTAGCCGGCCGGCTTGTGCAGCACGACGAGCGCCTTGTCGCGGTAGGGCCAGCGCTCGCCGCGGACCTCGAACCACAGACACTCGGGCTCGACCGCATCGTCGGCGCCGACGACGGCACCGTCGTGCGTCACCAGCCCGGCTGCAAGCAGCGCGTCGCACTCGCGCCGGGTGCCGAAGCCCTGGCTGAAGAGCACCTGCGCCCATCGCATCAGCCTCATGCGAAGCCCATCACACCTCAGGCCGCCGCCACAGCCATGTCGCGACGGCCAGCATCACGAGCGGCACACCGATCTTCAACGCCAGCGGCGCCGACGACGCGCCGATCAGCGCGGTGCTCGCGACCATGGTGGCGCTCGCGAACCACTTGGCGCGCCGCGGCACGGCGCGGTGATCGCGCCAGCGCCGGATCGGCGGGCCATGGCGCGGGTGCGCGAGCAGCCACGCTTCGAGCCGCGGCCAGCCGCGGCCGCCGGCCCAGGCCGCGACGAGCAGGAAGGGCACCGTCGGCAGGCCGGGCAGGAAGATGCCGATCAGGCCGAGCACCAGACAGACGAGCGCCAGCGTCCGCCACAGCAGCGTCGTGACGAAGCGGGTCAGCATCGGCCGATCGCATCCGCAGCCGGCGCTCGCGCGCCGGCAGCGAGTGCTGCGGGTCGATCAGGCACTCTGGCTGCCGACGTCGACGGCTCGCATCACTTGGCCGCAGACGCGGCCGACGCCGCGCCTGCCGGCGCACCGACGATCTCGATCCTGGCCTTGGCCTTCAGATCGTCGAGCTGCTTCTTCACGCTCTGCTGCTGCAACTGCTGCGACAACTGGGCCTTGACGGTATCAAGGGCCGGCGCCTCGTTCGGCTTCGAGTCCTCGAGCAGGATCACGTGGTAGCCGAACTGGGTCTTCACCGGCTCCTGCGTGAACTGGCCCTTCTCGAGCTTGGCGAGCGCGGCGCCGAACTCGGGCACCATGCGCCTCGGGTCGAACCAGCCCAGGTCGCCGCCGCGCGCCTTGGAGCCGGGGTCCATGGACTTGGCCATCGCCAGCTTGTCGAAGGACTTCGCGTCCTTCTTCAGTTTGGCGATGATGTCGCGCGCCTCGGCTTCACGCTCGACCAGGATGTGCCTGGCCTTGTACTGCATGCCGGTCACGGTCGCCTTGACGCGCTCGTATTCGGCCTTGATCGCGTCGTCGCTGACCGGGTTGGACTTGATGAAGTCTTCGACATAGGCGTTGGCGAGGATGGACTGGCGCACGCCATCGAGCTGGTCGACGACTTCGGGCGTCTTGTCCAGGCCCTTCTTCAGCGCCTCCTCCGCGGCGACCATCTGCAGCGCCAGGCCGTCGATGATCGCCTTGCGCGCCTCGGGCGTGTCGGGCCGGCCCGCGGCGGCGCCCTGCTTGACAAACGCGTCGACGCGGGCGGCGGTGATGGGCACGCCGTTGACGGTGGCCACGGCGGGGCCGCTCGCAGCCACGGCGGCAGGCGCTGCGTCCTTCTGCTGCGTGCAGGCGCCCAGGGCGAGCACCGCGGCAACGCCGGCGAGCAGGGTTCGAGAGGTGTTGGAGATCACGGATCTGTCCTTGGCGTGGTGTGAAGGGGGCAAGCTGCCGGCCCGCGAGCGGGCGGCGCACTGGATCGAGGAGCAATGCTCATCGCGCCGCGAGCCACCGATGCGGCACCGAACCGGCCCGGCACGCGCTGCTCGCATCACGGTCGTGCCGCAGCGAGGCGGCGTTACCGGGCTGCGACTGTACCAGCCCGCAGCCCGCAGCCAGATCGCGGCCGCCGGGCCGCAACCAGCGACCCGGCGCCGCGCCGGGATCTACTTCCCCATCGCCTTCTCGAACACCACGTTGCTCCAGGCGTCCGGCCCCGGGTCCTTCTTGATCACCGGTGCGCTGCCGCCGGAGAGCAGGACCTTGACCGTGCGCTGGTAGGCGGCGGGGTCGAGCTGGCCGAGCTTGGCCGTGCCAGCGTTCGTGATGAGCTTGGCGACGTTCTCGAGCTGGCGCTTCTGGATCGCTGCCGTCGAGCCGCCCGAGGCGTCGGCGGCGAGCACGATTCGCACCGCCTCGTCCTGGTTCTTCAGCGCGTAGTCCCAGCCCTTGAGCGTGGCCTTCAGGAAGCGGCCTGCCTTGGCGACGAAGGCCGGGTCCTTGAGCTTGGGCCCGAGGGCGTACAGGCCGTCCTCGAGCATCGCGACGCCTTGATCCTCGTAGAAGAAGGTCACGAGCTGATCCGGCTTGACGCCGGCATCGACCACCTGCCAGTACTCGTTGTAGATCATGGTCGAGATGCAGGCAGCCTGGTTCTGCAGCAGCGGGTCGACGTTGAAGCCCTGCTTCAGGACCTTGACGTCGGGGGTCGCGCCGGTGGTGCTGAGCTTGAGGATAGCCATCCAGGCGAGGAAGGGATACTCGTTGCCGCCGAACCAGACGCCGAGCGTCTTGCCCTTGAAGTCCTTCGGCGTCGCGACGCCGCTCGCCTTCTTGCAGGTCAGCATCATCCCCGAGCGGTTGAAGATCTGCGCCACGTTGACGAGCGGCGCGCCGGCCTCGCGCGCGGCCAGGGCGCTGGGCATCCAATCCACCGCGAGGTCGGCGCCGTTGGCAGCGAGCACCTGCGGCGGTGCGATGTCGGGGCCGCCGGGCTTGATCGTCACGTCCAGGTCCGCTTCCTTGTAGAAGCCCTTGGCCGCGGCCACGTAGTAGCCGGCAAACTGCGCCTGCGGCAGCCATTTCAACTGCACCGTGAACTTGTCGGCCGCCTGGGCGGTGGTGGCCAGCAGGCCGGCGAGCGCCAGGCCGAGCAAGCGTTTGCATGTCGTGAGTTTCATCGTCTCTCCTCGTTGTGATTGCCTTGCGGCGGGTTGTGATGCGTCAGCTCTTGCGTAGCGAAGGATGCCAGAACGTCGCGCGCCGCTCGGCCCAGGCGAGCAGCGCGAAGGCGAGCGACCCCGAGACTGCGGCGACGAGGATCGCGGCCCACACGACCGGCATGTTCAGCCGCGCGGCCTCGGTCGAGATGCGAAACCCCAGCCCCGAGATCGGCGAGCCGAAGAACTCGGCGACGATGGCGCCGATCAAGGCGAGCGTCGAATTGACCTTCAGCGCATTGAACACGAACGGCAGCGCGACCGGGATGCGCAGCATTGCGAGGCTGCGCCAGTAGCCCGCGCCGTAGGAGCGCATCAGGTCGAGCTCCATGGCCCCCGCAGATTGCAGCCCGGCAAGCGTGTTGACGAGCATCGGAAAGAACGTCATCAGCGCCACGACGGCGGCCTTGGACGGCCAGTCGAAGCCGAACCACATCACGAAGATCGGCGCCACGCCGACCAGCGGCACCGTGCTCGCGAGCGCCGACAGCGGCAGCAGCCCGCGCTGCAGGAAGGGGCTGCGATCGATCAGCACGCCGACCGCAAATCCCGCGCCGCAACCGATGGCGTAGCCGATCAGCACCGCGTGCAGCACGGTCTGCACGAAGTCGACGAAGAGCGTGTCCCAGCTCGCCACGAGCGCAGTCCAGATCTGGCTCGGTGCCGGCATCAGTACCTTGGGCACCTCGAAGGCCTGGATCAGCAACTGCCAGAACACGAGCGCCCAGGCGCCGAAGAGGATGGCCGTGGCCTGCGCGCCGACCGGCCCCTGCAGGTCGAGCGCTGCGACGCGGCGCAGCGACACGCCGGCCAGCAGCGCGAGCGCGACCGCATAGAGCCAGAAGCCGGCGTCCCAGGCGGGCGGCGCGGCCGGGTCCTGCTGCGCGAGCAACGTCAGCGGCGCGACCGCGGCAAGCCCTGCGAGCACGACAAAGGCAAGCACCGCACCGGCACGTCGCAGCGGCCACAGCGACAGCACCGCAGCAACCACCGCGGCCAGCGCATAGGGCAGCAGCGCGGCCTGCGCGCTCCATTCGAGCACGCGCCCGTCCTGCGTGCCGGCTATCGGCCGCCACAGCGCCTGCAGCGCGAACACCAGCGGCAGCAGCGCGACGAGGATCTGGCGCGGTTGGCCGAAGATCGGAGCGCCCATCAGCGCCTGCCTCCGGCCACGAGCGCGCGCTCGGCGAGTGCCACCGCCGCGGTGAGCGCCAGGCCGAGCAGCGCCGCCATCACGAGTGCAGACCAGATCTGCACCGTGTTGCCGTAGTACGAGCCGGTGAGCAGCCGCGCGCCCAGGCCGGCCTGGGCGCCGGTAGGCAGCTCGCCGACGATCGCGCCGACGAGGCCGGCCGCGATCGCGACCCGCAGCGACGGAAACAGGAAGGGCAGCGACGCCGGCAGGCGCAGTTTCCAGAACGCCTGGCGCTGCGACGCGGCATAGGTGCATCAGTTCGCGCTCGAATACCCCCGGCGAGCGCAGCCCCTTGACCATCGCGACGACGACCGGAAAGAAGCACAGGTACATCGAGATGATGGCCTTCGGCAGCACGCCGGTGAGGTTGAAGTTGCCGAGGATGACGATGATGATGGGCGCGATCGCGAGCACCGGCACGGTCTGCGATGCGATGATCCACGGGAACACCGCGCGCTCGAGCGTCGGCAGCAGCACGATCGCGACCGCGAGCACTGCGCCGAGCAGCGTGCCGAGCACGAAGCCGAGCAGCGTTGCGCCGCTCGTGACGCCGGCGTGGTAGATCAGGCTGCGCGGCGAGTCGATCGGCCAGCCGAAGACCGAGTCGGCGAGGTCGATCGCGATCTGGTGCGGCGCCGGCAGCACCGGCCGCTGCATGCGCCAGGTCTCGGCGACGAGCTCGCGCCAGGCCCAGTCGGGCCGGTCGGCGAAGGTCCGCTCGATGACCTGCGGCGCGTTGAGCCATACCGCAGCCAGATACCACACGACGCCGATCGCAGCCAGCACGGCCAGCACCGGCAGCGCGCGCTCGCGGACGCTCGGTTCAGTGGCCATGCCCGGCGGCCAGCGCAACGCGCAGCCGGTGCGCGATCGCCATGAATTCGGGCGACTCGCGAACGTCGAGCGTGCGGTCGGCGGGCAGGTCGGATTCGATGACCTCGACGATGCGCCCCGGCCGGGCCGACATCACGACGATGCGCGACGACAGGAACGCCGCCTCGGGGATCGAGTGGGTGACGAAGACGACGGTGCGCTTCTCGCGCTCCCACAGCCGCAGCAGCTGCTCGTTCAGGCGGTCGCGCGTGATCTCGTCGAGCGCGCCGAAGGGCTCGTCCATCATCAGCAGCTTGGGCTCGAAGCCGAGCGCGCGCGCGATCGACACGCGCTGCTGCATGCCGCCCGAGAGCTGCCAGGGGTACTTGCCCTCGAAGCCGGTGAGGCCGACGCGCTCGAGCTGCTCGAGCGCGATCGCGCGCGCCTCGGCCGCCGGGCGGCCCTGGATCTCGAGCGGCAGCATCACGTTGGCGAGCACCGTGCGCCAGGGAAACAGCGCCGGCGCCTGGAACACGTAGCCGTAGGCACGCGCAAGGCGCGCATCGTGCGGGCTCATGCCGTTGACGAGCACGAGCCCCGAGCTCACCGGCTCGAGGTCGGCAATCACGCGCAGCAGCGTCGTCTTGCCGCAGCCCGAGGGGCCGATCAGCGAGATGAATTCGCCCTCGGCGATATCGAGGCTCACCCGGTCGAGGGCGACGACCTCCTGGTCCCTGGCCGGGTAGATGACCGACAGATCCTTGACATCGACGACGGTCGCCATACGGTCAGGCTTGCCTTGTCGCCGACGGGTTGTTCGGATGCGTGGTCCAGTTCGCGACCTCGCCGCTCACGGTCTTGCCGGTGCGCCGGTCGAGCTCGCCCGGTGCCAGCGCGCGCAGCGTGATGCAGCCCGGCACCGGGCACACCGAGACGCACAGGTTGCAGCCGACGCAATCTTCCTCCTTGACCTCGAAGTGGCGCCTGCCGTTCTTCGAGGCCGTGATCGCCTGGTGCGAGGTGTCCTCGCAGACCACGTGGCAGCGCCCGCACTGGATGCAAAGCTTCTGATCGATGACTGCCTTGTCGACATGATTCAAGTCGAGATACCTCCAGTCGACGATCGACGGCACGGCACGGCCGACGAGCGCCTGCACGCTCGCGATCCCCTTGTCGTCGAGATAGTTCGAGAGGCCGTCGATCATCTCGGCCACGATCTTGAAGCCATACGTCATCGCCGCGGTGCAGACCTGCACGTTGCCTGCGCCGAGCGCAATGAACTCGGCCGCGTCGCGCCAGGTCGTCACGCCGCCGATGCCCGAGATCGGCAGGCCTGCGGTCTCGGGGTCGCGCGCGATCTCGGCCACCATGTTCTGCGCGATCGGCTTGACCGCCGGCCCGCAATAGCCGCCGTGCGAGCCGGTGCGGCCGGTGTGCGGCTCGATCAGCAGCCGGTCCAGATCGACGCCGATGATCGAGTTGATGGTGTTGATCAGCGACACCGCGTCCGCGCCGCCCGCCTTGGCCGCACGCGCCGGGTGGCGGATGTCGGTGATGTTGGGCGTGAGCTTGACGATCACCGGCAGGCGCGAGTACTGCTTGCACCAGCGCGTGACCATCGTGATGTACTCGGGCACCTGGCCCACCGCCGAGCCCATGCCGCGCTCGCTCATGCCGTGCGGGCAGCCGAAGTTGAGTTCCACGCCGTCACAGCCCGTGTCTTCGACCATGGGCAGGATGCGCTTCCACGACGCCTCCTCGCAAGGCACCATCAGCGAGACGACGACGGCGCGATCGGGCCAGTTGCGCTTGACGCGTGCGATCTCTTCCAGGTTGATCTGCAGCGGCCGGTCGGTGATGAGCTCGATGTTGTTGAAGCCGATCAGCCGCCGGTCGCCCGCGTACAGCGCGCCATAGCGCGGGCCGTTGACGTTGACGATCGGCGGGTCCTCGCCGAGCGTCTTCCACACCACGCCGCCCCAGCCGGCCTCGAATGCGCGCTGGACGTTGTACTCCTTGTCGGTCGGCGGCGCGGAAGCGAGCCAGAACGGATTCGGGCTCGTGATGCCGACGAAGGTGGTAGTGAGGTCAGCCATGGTGGGGCTCCTGGATCGCTCGGCTCTTGCTGTGGTCCAACGACACGCACATCGGTCCGGCGCGGGCGAAGCGGCTCGATTGCGCGGGTCCGATCGGGGAATTCTCGCTCACTCGCCCGAGCGTGTCAGTCTGCCGCCGGTGGCATCCTCGTCCTCCATGCGACGACGCGCCGCAATGGAGTCAACCGAACGCCGCACGCCGGTTGTGGCAAGCTACGGACCGCAACACCACTCGAAGGCCAGACGTGTCTACCTCTCTCGAAGCCTTGCAAGCGGAGGTCATGCGCCTCTCGCCATCGGATCGCTCGCGCCTGCTCGAGCGCCTGATCGTCAGTCTCGACTCCGACGCCGAGGTCGAGGCCGCCTGGGATGCCGTGGCTGATGCGCGAGAGAGCGAGATCGCGGCAGGGGTCGCGGCTCGCATGCCGCTCGAAGAGGCGCTCGGCAGGCTGGAAGCGCGCTTCCAGGGGTGAAGGTCACCATCCACCCTGCTGCCGAAGCCGACATTGCCGAGGCCGCAGCGTTCTACGAGCGCACGGGTTCGCCCGCGGTTGCGGCGAAGTTCGTTGCGGAGTTCAAGCGCGTCGCGACCCTGCTCCTCGAGTTTCCTGGGCTCGGCTCACCGCGCAGCCGTGGCCGCCGGGGCTTCTCGATGTCCCTGTTCCCGTACACCGTCATCTACCGCCCCGAGCCAGAGGGAGTCTTCATCCTCGTGGTCAAGCACGATTCACGGCGTCCCGGGGTCGGTGGAAGTCGGAGGTAAGGGCGCAAGGGCAGCGCCGCGCAGCACGGCTACGCAGGCATTTCTCCGAGGTCGGCATGAACGGGTTGGGCCCCTGATCCCGACGAAGGTGGTGGAGAACTCGGTAGTCGGGCCCATCTCCTGATCACTCGCCTGCCTTTGTCGGCCTGACGCGCATGCGGGTTTCCCGCGCGAGCGAAGGTACGTTCGGGTGCCCGGCTCCGTTCAGGGAATTCTCATTCACTACGCCGGGCACCCGAACGTGCCTTCGCGGGCGCCGTGGTGACTTGCGGGCGTTCGTAATGCGCAGATCCGGGCGGGAGCCGCCAGAAAGAATCCGAACGGAATGCCCCCCGAGTGACGAGGCAACCCGGGCGATGACGGTTCAGACCTGCTTTGAAGGCCCTGACGCATCACCGGTTGCCTCTGTGCGCCACTCTGTCAGCCCGTTCGCCCCACCGCCATGGATGACCGATGCGGCTGCGCTCGGGCTGGAAAACTCTGCGTCCCTCGTGAAGACGTAGAAGCCGCCCTGTTCAACAAGTGTTCCGTTGGCGACGAGAGCACTCCGTAGGGCAATTACATAGGGCTGCCGCTTTGCTGTGGCGGGACGTTCCATCAAGACGGCGGTGGAACCTCTAAATACGACGAATCCATCGGGCGTGCGTTGACCTAGAGCTCGCGCGCCCTTTATGCGGCACACCAAGGGGGCTGGCAATGTTGCTGCGCTCGCCCCCAAGCCCGGCGCAATTGGTACGAGCAACTCTGAACCGAGGACAGGAAGAAGCTGCTGAATGCGGAACAGGAATGTGTTCATGTCCGCGCGATCCGATTCCGGCAACTTGGAACCGCTCCCCTGGCTGTTCTCAAGCTTGAAGCGACCCACTCGAAGCGCCTCTTCGATGAGGCGCCCCTCTAAGAACTTGATGTGAGCTTTCGTCAGATTCGCGTCCTTGCTAACGAAGACGACAGCCGAAACCCAGAAGTCCTTTGACCGGTGCTGTTTGAGACGGTCACGAATGGTCTCGGCCTCGCCGATGTAAGCGCGTGGAGAGCCCGAATCAGGGTCAGTTCCCGTGAGGATGTAGACGCCGGACCTCTCCAGTTCTTCACGATTGAGAAGATCGTCAAGTTCTGTCCGAGGTGCGGCAATTGCCATGCCGGACCAATTCATTGGCTCCGCCATGCGCAAACTCTTTGCGTCTCCGCGAGGCAGATAGAGCTTGATGGTGGCGTGCGTACTTTCCATGGCTAACGCTACACCGGCAGGTTCCCTGTTAGCCAGCGCGGACCGTGGAGGTGGAGAAGTCGAAGTGGGTGCATTGTCAGGGGCCAGAACCGCGGGCGCTAATCGACACGGCGCATGTGCGCGCAACGCGGTGCGCTGGTAGCCGCCCGCAAACTACCCCGCAACTCCCGATCGATGTCATGCGCCGCGATCTTGCCGTGCTCGACGCCCTCGACCGTCAGATCCTTGCCGCCCCAGGTGCAGTCGCCGCCGGCCCAGACGCGCTCGCGCGAAGTCTCGCCGTGGCCGTCGACGCGGATGCGGCCGCCTTGCAGCGCGAGGCCGCTCGCTGCGCCGTCGGCGAGCGTCTGGCCGATCGCCTTGAACACCGTGTCGGCGTCGGCGTGCCAGGTCTCGCCGGTCTCGACGAGGCGGCCGTTCTCGTCGTGTACGACGGCGAAGGTCGCGCCGGTTACGTGGCCGTGCTCACCGTGAAGCGCCTTGGGGACGCTGAAGGTGCGGATCAGCACGCCGTTGTTCTGTGCCCAGGCCTGCTCGTGGGCCGAGGCGGGCATGCGGTCCTGCGCGCGGCGATAGACGATCGTCACCTCTTCGGCGCCGAGCCTGCGCGACTGCACCGCGGCATCGATCGCCGTCATGCCGCCGCCGATGACGAGCACGCGTCGGCCGATCGGCAGCGTCGCGAGGTCGGTCGTCTGCCGCAGGCGCTCGATGAAGTCGACTGCGCTTTCGACGCCTTGCAGGTCCTCGCCGGGCACGCCGAGCGCGTTCACGCCGGCCAGGCCGATGGCGAGGAAGACCGCGTCGTGCTGCGCGCAGAGCGCGTCGAGCGTGAGGTCGCGGCCGAGCGCCTGGCCGTGGCGGATCGTGATGCCGCCGATGGACAGCAGCCAGGCGACTTCTTTCTGTGCGAAGCCGTCGGGGGTTTTGTACGCCGCGAGGCCGTACTCGTTCAGGCCGCCGGCCTTGGGCTTTGAGTCGAAGACGACAACCTCGTGGCCGAGCCAGGCGAGCCGGTGCGCGCAGGACAGCCCAGCGGGGCCCGCGCCGACGACGGCGACGCGCTTGCCGGTCGCGGGTGCGCGCGTGAACAGCGGCGCGCCGGGCCGGGCCATCAGATGATCGGTCGCATGGCGCTGCAGCGCGCCGATCTCGACCGGCTTGTCCTCGTTGGTGTTGCGCACGCAGGCCTGTTCGCACAGCACCTCGGTCGGGCAGACGCGCGCGCACATGCCGCCGAAGATGTTTTCCTCGAGAATCGCGCGCGCCGCGCCGCGTAGGTTGTCTTCAGAGATGCGGCGGATGAACGACGGGATGTCGATGCCGGTCGGACACGCGGCGACGCACGGCGCGTCGAAGCAGTAGTGGCAGCGCTCCGACTCGATGCGCGCCTGCACCGGCGTCAGCGGCGGGTGGATGTCGGCGAAGTTGCGGGCCAGCTGATCGGCGGGCAGGCGACCGGCGCGGATGTCACGCGAGGGCATCTGGGGTTCCTTCATCCATGGTGGATCTCGATCCTGTCGGGCCGGGCACTGGAGCGATCATCGCCGATGTCAACCCGCGACCCTTGCGCGCACGGCCCATGCCCTGGCACTCATCGCCTGAAGGCCGCCGGGCCACTGCGCGAGCCGGCCGCGCAGCCGCTCATGCAGCCGATCCCGCGCATCGTCATCGAGTGCCACCGCGTAGGCGGGCGCCGGTCCCTGCCCGCCGAGGAACGGCCGCCAATAGTCGTCGAAGTCCGCGAACGCGGTCGGGATGTCTATCGCCATAGTGTCGACCGCGGCGAGCCCGGCCGTCGCGAAGGCCGCCACCAACGCGTCCGGGCGGCAGATCGGGAATCGCGTTCCTTCGTCCATCGACGCGATGGCGGGATCGAGCTCGACCGCCGTGTCCCAGAAGACGCGCATGAGGTCCATCTTCCCCGCATAGTCCCAGACATAGGCCGCAATGGTGCCGTCCGGCGTAGTGACGCGCGTCATCTCGGCGAGGGCCGCCGGCAGGTCGGGAATGAAGTTGAGCACGAGTCCCGAGACGGCGACATCCACCGACGAGGGCGCGAGCGCAAGCGCCGCTGCGTTGCCGGGCAGCAGCGTCGCCCGGCTGCCGAGGCGCCGGCGCGCGACTTCAAGGAATCCCTCCGAAGGCTCGACGCCGACGAGCGCGGCCGGCGCGCAGTCGTCGAGGATGGCAGCACAGAGCGCGCCGGTGCCGCAGCCGACATCGAGCCAACGCCGCCCGGCCGGAATGTCGAGCCAGTCAAGGAACAAGGGCGCGACGCGCCGGCTCCAGCGGCCCACGTACCGCTCGTACGGATCGCCGCGATCCCAACTGTCGGAAATCGGCGCGCCCATCGAGGTGCCGATCGAGCCGCGCCCTCAGCGGACGCGCGTGACGGCGCTCGGCGCGTGCAGCGCCGCCTGGCGCTTGAGCGCGTCGAACATCGGCGAGAAGGGCGGGCGCTTGAGGTAGCGCCCGGCGCCGCGCACCGCGCGCAGGTCGCCGTGCGAGAAGGCGACCTTGCCGGCCGCGACCGTCACCACCGGCAGGCCCTGCACCTTGCGGCCCTCGAAGACGTTGTAGCCCACCTTGGAGACCGAGGTCGCCGTCGTGATGGTCTTGCGCGCGCTCGCGTCCCAGACCACGAGGTCGGCATCGCTGCCCACGGCGATGGCGCCCTTGCGCGGGTAGAGGTTGAAGATCTGCGCCGCGTTGGTCGAGGTCACGCGCACGAACTCGTTCGGCGTGAGGCGCCCACTGTTGACGCCGGCGTCCCACACCACGGCCATGCGGTCCTCGATGCCGGCGCAGCCGTTCGGGATCTTGGCGAAATTGTCGGCGCCCATCGCCTTCTGCTCGTCGCAGAAAGCGCAGTGGTCGGTCGCCGTCGTGTGCAGGTGGCCGGCCTGCAGCCCGGCCCACAGCGCGTCCTGGTGGTGGCGCTCGCGAAACGGCGGGCTCATCACGTGCGCCGCGGCGATGCGCCAGTCGGGGTGGCGGTAGACCGAGTCGTCGATCGTCAGGTGGCCGGCCAGCACCTCGCCGAACACGCGCTGGCCGGCGCCGCGCGCGCGCATGATCGCCTGCAGCGACTCGGCGTTGGACACGTGCACGATGTAGATCGGGCAGCCGATCACCTCTGCGAGTCGGATCGCGCGGTTGGTCGCTTCGGCCTCCACCGCGGGCGGGCGCGACGCCGGGTGCTGCTCGGGGCCGGTCAGCCCCATCGCGACGAGCTTGTTCTGCAACTGGAAGACGAGTTCGCCGTTTTCGGCATGCACCGTCGGCAGCGCGCCGAGCTCGAGCGCGCGCGCGAAGCTGTTCACGAGCACCTCGTCGTCGGCCATGATCGCGTTCTTGTAGGCCATGAAGTGCTTGAAGCTGTTCACGCCGTGGTCGTTGACGAGCAGGCCCATGTCTTCGTGCACGCTCTCGTCCCACCAGGTCACGGCGACGTGGAAGCCGTAGTCTGCGGCCGACTTCTCGGCCCAGCCGCTCCAGTTCTGGAACGCTTCCATCAGCGGCTGCTTCGGGTTCGGGATCACGAAGTCGAGGATGGACGTCGTGCCGCCCGACAGCCCAGCCGCGGTGCCGGTGAAGAAGTCGTCCATCGTCACCGTGCCCATGAAGGGAAGCTCCATGTGCGTGTGGGTGTCGATGCCGCCCGGCATCACGAGCGCGCCGCCGGCGTCGACGACCTCGCAGCCGGCCGGCGCGGCAAGGTCGGGGCCGATGGCGCGGATCGTCCCGCTCTCGCACAGCACGTCGGCACGCACGCTCGCGTCGGCATTGACGACGGTGCCGCCCTTGATGATCAGGCTCGCAGGCATGGGGTTGACTCCTCGACGCAGCGCAGCGGCGCTGCAGCGGGCTACTTTAGGCGAGTTGTGCGGGCGGCGTCTATCGGGCGTGCCCCGATGGCGCCACGTCGCACACGTTCAGCGCAACAGGTCGCGCACCGCAGGCAGGGTCGGCAGCCCGGGCCCGCTCAGGCTCTCGGCCTGCGTGACGGCGCGCAGCACGGCGCGCGCCATCACTTCGGCGGCCACCGCGCCGAGCAGCGTCACGTCGGCCTTTCGACCGCTGGCGCCGGTGCCGAGGGCGAAGAGCGTGTCGCCGTCGACCATCGTGTGGACCGGGTTGATGCTGCGTGCCAGACCGTCATGCGCCATCTGCGCGATCTTGGTTGCCTGGGCCTTGTCGAGCACGGCGTCGGTGGCGACGACGCCGATCGTCGTCGACGTGCCGGCCACGATCGCGGTCGGCAGTTCGCCGCGCAGCAGCGCTGCCATTGCGCCGTGCAAGTGCTGCCCGTCGGCGCTGCGCACGCCGGCCAGCGGCTCGCCGCTGCGCGGGTCGATCACATCGTAGAAGGCGTTGACGGCGACGATCGCACCGACCGTGAAGCCGGCCACCTGCACCGAGGCGCTGCCGATGCCGCTCTTCATCGCGCGCTCGATGCCGAACATCTTGCCCACCGTTGCGCCGGCGCCGGCGCCGACCGAGCCCTCGGCCGGCGCGTCGGTGCTCGCGGCCGCGCAAGCCGCGTAGCCGCTCGCGGCGTCGGGATGGATGCGCCAGTCGCCGACCCAGAGGTCGAACAGGATCGCTGCCGGAACGATCGGCACCCGCGCCGGCCCGGCCGCGACGCCGATGCCGCGCTCGGCGAGCCAGCGCACCACGCCGCTTGCGGCGTCGAGGCCGAACGCACTGCCGCCGGCGAGCAGGATCGCGTGCACCTCCTGCACCGCGTTCAGCGGCGACAGCAGGTCGGTCTCGCGCGTCCCCGGCGCCGCGCCGCGCACGTCGACGCCGGCCACCGCGCCGGCCTCGGTCAGGATGACGGTGCAACCGGTCGGGCGACGGGCGTCGGTGAAATGGCCGGCCTTGATGCCGGCCACTGCGGTGATGGAGCCGTGGGGTGGGTTCATGAACCGAGCTCGGCGTGGGACTGTTCGGGGGCTGCAGTATGCAGCGCCGCGGGTGGGCGGACGCGCTGGTCTCCCCCAAAGGGGGCACCCCCATCGACACCTCCCTCTGGTGGATTCCCGGCGGCGGCACGCATTCTCAGAATCCGGTTCGGCTCGATGCATTGTCGAGCCGGTTCCCTCACTTCATCCGACTTCAACCCAAGGAGATTGCATCATGTTGCGCATGCTCACCGCCATCACGCTCGCCGCCTTCGCCTTTGCCGCGCAGGCCGCCGTCGAAGCCAACAAGGCCAGCCAGGCCGAACTCGAGACCGTCAAGGGCATCGGGTCCGGACTGTCGGGCAAGATTCTCGACGCGCGCAAGGCCGGCACCTTCAAGGACTGGAACGACTTCGTCGAGCGGGTCAGCGGCGTCGGTCCGGGCAACGCGGCGCGCTACTCCAAGGCCGGCCTGACCGTGAACGACGCGGCCTATACGCCCGGCACGGCAGCGGTGCCCGACAAGAAGGGCGCCGTGCCGCCCAAGGCGTCCAGGGCGGGCGACGGTGTCGCCGCTCCCGCTCGCCAGTAGGCGCCCGGCCCCCGGCGGGGGCGGCAAGCCAAGCTGCGGCGTTGCCGCAGGCTCAGGCAAACACCCCTGCCGAATCCTGCATCCGCGCGCTGACCTCGCCCAGGTGATGCAGGGTGTCGCCGAAGCTGAGTTCCATGACCGTCAGGCGTTTGAAATAGTGGCTGCCGGCGTATTCGTCGGTGACGCCGATGCCGCCGTGCAGTTGCACGCATTGCTGGCCGACGATGCGCATCGAGTTGCCGAGCTGCACCTTGGCCTGCGACAGCGCGCGCCGGCGCTGCGCGGGCGCTTCGGCGAGCTTCAAGGTCGCGTAGTAGCTCATCGAGCGCGCGAGCTCGAGCTGCATCTTGACGTCGGCAATGCGGTGGCGCAGCGCCTGGAAAGTGCCGATCGCGACGCCGAACTGCTTGCGCGTGTTCATGTAGTCGATCGTCATCGCGACCAGGCGGTCCATCGCGCCGACGGCCTCGGCGGCCAGCGCGGCGATCCCGCGGTCGATGGCAGCCTCGAGCGCCGCATGGCCTTCTCCCGCGGGGACGAGCTCGACCGCCGCGGCGCCGTCGAAGGCGAGCTCGGCGGCGCAGGCGCCGTCCTGCGTCGGGTAGCCGCGCACGCTTGCCGCAGCGCCACGTTCGACGAGGAAGAGGGCGATGCCTTCTGGGTCGTCCACCGCGCCCGACACGCGTGCCGGCACGATGAATGCATCGGCGTGCGCGCCGGCCGGCACGATGCTCTTGGCGCCGCTGACGCGCCAGCCGCCGCTGCCGTCGCTCACGGCGCTCGTCTGGCAATGCGCGAGACGGTAGCGCGCACTGCGCTCCTGGTGCGCGAGCACGACGAGCTTGCTGCCGTCGGCGATGCCCTGCGCCCAACCCACGGCTTGCGGCGCGCCGCTCACCGCGAGCAGCGGCGCAGCGACGAGGGCGACCGCGGCATAGGGCTCGAGCACCAAGCCGCGGCCGAGCTCTTCCATCACCACCATCGCCTCGATCGCGCCCATGCCCATGCCGCCGTGCGATTCGGGCAGCGCCAGGCCGGTCAGGCCGAGCTCGGCGATCCCGGTCCAGGCCTCGCGCGAGAAGCCGCCCGCCTTGACGATGCCGGCGCGGCGCTCGAAGCCGTAGCCCTTCTCGACCCAGCGCGCGACGGCGTCGCGCAGCGATTGCTGGTCTTCGGTGAAATCGAAATCCATGCTGTGTTTGCTCCGTTCAGACGCCCAGCAGCGACTGGGCGATGATGTTGCGCTGGACCTCGTTGCTGCCGCCGTAGATCGTCGTCTTGCGCATGTTGAAGTAGCTCCCGGCGAGCGGCGCGCAGTACGCCGCGCCGACATGGTCGCCCTGCCAGCCCGCCTCCATCGCGTCGTGGATGAAGGGGATCGCGAACGAGCCTGCGGCGAGCATCATCAGCTCGGCGTAGCGCTGCTGGATCTCGCTACCGCGGATCTTGAGCAGGCCCGCGATTTCCAGGGGCTGCTTGCCGCTCTTCTCGGCCGCGAGCACGCGCAGCACCATCATCTCCAGGGCGACGATGTCGACTTCGAGCAGCGCGATCTGGTCGCGCAGGCGTGGATCGTCGTAGACGCCCTCGGCCTTCGCGATGCGCTTCAGGCGCTCGAGCTCGCGCTTGGAACGGTTGACGTCGGCAATCCCCGTGCGCTCGTGCGCGAGCAGGTACTTGGCGTAGCTCCAGCCCTTGTTCTCTTCGCCGATCAACTGGTCGGCAGGCACCTCGACGTTGTCGAAGAAGACCTCGTTGACCTCGGGCTCGCCGTCGAGCAGCACGATCGGCCGCACCGTGACGCCGGGGCTCTTCATGTCGATCAGCAGGAAGCTGATGCCGGTCTGGGGCTTGCCTTCGGTGCTGGTGCGCACGAGGCAGAAGATCCAGTCGCCGTACTGGCCCAGCGTGGTCCAGGTCTTCTGGCCGTTGACGATGTACTTGTCGCCCTGGCGCACCGCGCGCGTCTTGACCGACGCCAGGTCCGATCCCGAGCCGGGTTCGCTGTAGCCCTGGCTCCACCACACCTCGCCGCTCATGATGCCGGGCAGGAAGCGCTGCTGCTGCTCGGGCGTGCCGAAGGCCATGATCACCGGCGCCACCATCACCGGACCGAAGGGGACGATGCGCGGCGCGCCGGCGAGGGCGCATTCCTCCTCGAACAGGTGGCGCTGGGTCGAGTTCCAGCCCGGGCCGCCGAACTGCTTCGGCCAGGCAAAACCATGCCAGCCCTTCTTGCCCAGGATGCGCGCCCAGCCCTGCAGGTCGGCCTTGGTCAGGCGCAGCGCGTTGTGCACCTTGTGGCTGATCTCCTGGGGCAGGTTGGCCGCGACCCAGGCGCGGATCTCGGCGCGAAACGCCTGCTCGTCGGGGGTGAAGTTCAGGTCCATCGTCTGCGGTTCCTTTGCGGGCGCGCCGCCCCGGGTCGAGTCCGGGCACGGCGCCCAGGTTTTAGCACGATCGTGCCATTCGGCTTGTCGCGGCAGGGACAGCCCGGGCCGGGCGGCGTCAGCGCGGGCTGCGGCGCTGATCGGCCGGAAACGCCACGTCGCAGGCCTCGAGCACGCGCGCCACGTCGCCGCGCTTGACCGGTTGGGCGAGGTAGGCGTCGCAGCCGGCAAGCTTGGCGCGCACGCTCTCGCTTGCGACCTTGCGCCGGGCGATCAGCATCACCGGCGGGACATCGCCCGCCAGCGCCATGCGGCCCTGCTTGATCATCTGGCACAGCGCTATGCCGTCGATGCCGTCCTCGTCGACGACGGTGAGGTCGAGGAAGGCGGCAGCCAGCGGCGTGCTTTCGAGCACGCCCATCGCGGCGTCGACGTCGGTCATGCGCTGGACGCAGAAGCCGAAGGCCTCGAGCAGCGCGGCGATCGGGTCGGGGGCGCTGTTGCCGTCGAGCAGCAGCACGTCTTCGAGCACCTTGCCCTCCTTTCGCGCCTGCGCCAGACGCGCCGCGCGCGACTTGCGGCGCGCGGCGGCCTTGGCCGCGCGCCGTTCGTCCTCGGTCATCGGGGCCGGTCCGGCGGCTGACTCCGCGGGCGCCCGGGGCCGAACCGGTGCCGGCCGTTGCGGCGCTGCGGCTCGCACCGGTGCCAGTTCATCGGCCGGCAATGGGGTGGGCGGCGCAGGGCTCGTGGAGTCTTGCGCCGCCGCCGCGGCAGCATCGAGCTCGCGAGCGTCCTTGAGCGGGATGTCGAGCGGCTCGTGCTGGAAGGCGGCGGGCGTCGTTTCCTCGACGATGTCGCGCGGGTCGAGCAGCGGAAAGCTCAGTTCCGGCGCCGCCATCGGCAGCACCACGTCGGGTGCCTCGGCGGGGCGACGCGGCGCGAGGCGCTGCAACACCATGTGGTCGAGTGCGCGCAGGATGCGCTCCGGGTCGAGCGGGCGCGCCACGTGCCCGACCGCGCGGGGCGGAGGCTTGTCGCCGACGAACAAGGTGTCGCGCAGGCGCTCGCCGCGCACGATGCTGCCGTCGATCATCGGGTGGCTTGCATCGGCGACGATGAAGTCGCAATCGGCGATGCGCTCGACCTGAACATAGGCCGGCACCCGCTCGCCGGCATGCTTCAGGCAAAAGCTGAGCGCCGTGCGCTCGAAGTCGCTGAACCCATGCAGTGCGACCCGAAAGCGTGCGGCCATGGCGTCAGTCGAGCGCCGGGCCGCCCCAAGCCGACTGAGCGCCCCTCGGGGGCAGCGAACGCAGTGAGCTTGGGGTCGTCATTTCAGTCGCGGAAGTTGTCGAACGTGAGCGGCACATCGTCGAGTTCCTTGCGCAGCAGCGCGATCGCGGCCTGCAGGTCGTCGCGCTTGGGCCCGCTCACGCGCACGCTGTCGCCCTGGATCGCGGCCTGGACCTTGAGCTTGCTCTGCTTGACCAGGGTCTGCATCTTCTTGGCCACGTCGCTCGGGATGCCGCTCTTCACGGCCACGCTCTGGCGCACCTTGTCGCCGCCGATCTTCTCGACCTTCGCGCTCGTGTCGAGGTAACGCAGGTCCACGCCGCGCTTGGCGAGCTTGATGCGCAGGATGTCGGTCACCTGGCCGATCTGGAACTCGCTGTCGGCGAACAACGTGATCTCCTCGGCGTCGAGATCGATGCGGGCCGTCGAGCCCTTGAAGTCGAAGCGGGTGCCGATCTCCCGGTTGCTCTGCTCGACGGCATTGCGCAGCTCCACGAGATTGGGGTCGATGACGGCGTCGAAGCTGGGCATGGCTGGCAGTGGGCGAAAGGGGCAGGTTGCAGTGCGCATGCTAACGCCGGCCGGCGCCGATCGGCGACCTGCGGGTCGGACACAATCGAGGCATGAAGCCCCCACGCTCGCTCGCGCTCGCTGCCCCCCGGGGGGGCGGTCAGCGGCTTCGGGCGGCCGGGCGCCGCTGACATGCACATCGAACGGGGCGTCAGCCTGCGCGAGTTCAACACCTTCGGCCTGCCGGCACAGGCGCGGCGGCTGGTGCGTGTGCGTAGCGAGGCCGACGTGCGCGCAGTCGTCGACCACCCCGAGCTCGGCCGGGCGCCCAAGTTCATCCTCGGCGGCGGCAGCAACATCGTGCTCACGCGCGACGTGCAGGCGCTCGTCGTCAAGGTCGAACTGCGCGGGATGCGCCTCGTCGAGACACGCGACGACGCGTTCATCGTCGAGGCCGGCGCCGGCGAATCGTGGCACGAACTCGTCGCCTGGACGCTAGGCCAAGGCTGGCCGGGGCTCGAGAACCTGGCGTTGATCCCCGGCACGGTGGGCGCAGCGCCGGTACAGAACATCGGCGCCTACGGGGTCGAGTTGCAGCAGCGTTTCGAGTCGCTCTGCGCGGTCGACCTGATGACCGGGCGCAGCGTCGCGCTCGATCGCGAGCAGTGCCATTTCGGCTACCGCGACAGTGTCTTCAAGCAGGCGCTGGCCGGCAAGAGCGTGATCACGCGCGTGCGCCTGCGCCTGCCGCGGCCCTGGCGGCCCGTGCTCGGTTACGCCGACCTCGAGCGCAGGTGCGCCGAGACCGGCAACGCCCGGCCCGACGCGCAGACGATCTTCGACTGGGTGTGCGCGATCCGGCGCGCCAAGCTGCCGGACCCGCAACAGATCGGCAACGCGGGCAGCTTTTTCAAGAACCCGGTCGTGACCGAGGTCCAGTGCCGGGACATCATCGGCCGCGACCCGTCGGTGGTGCACTATCCGCTGCCCGATGGGAGCGTCAAGCTCGCCGCCGGTTGGCTCATCGACGCCTGCGGGTGGAAAGGCAAGAGCGTCGGCCGCGCCGGCGTCTACGAGGGCCAGGCGCTGGTGCTCGTCAACCGCGGCGGCGCGATCGGCGCCGAAGTCGTGACGCTGGCGCGCGCGATCCAGGAGAGCGTGTACGGGCGCTTCGGCATCCGTCTCGAGCCCGAGCCGGTGCTGCTGTAGCTGGCAGCATGACCCGCTTGTGCGCCAGGGCGCGCGGCAGTGTAATGAAAGCCTCGCAACTCGGACTTGGCCCGCCTGTGAAGCCGTTCTGCTGTCGTGCGCGGCCGGCGCTGCGCTGATGGATGCTGTCGCGGCGGCGCTTGCCGGGGCGAACTTCGAGCGCCTGAACGCCAGCCTCGCCCGCGACAGTCGCGGGCGCTGGGGCGCTCGACTGGACGACGTGCACCTGAGCAGCGCCTTCCAGCCCGTGTACAGCCTCGCCCACGGCCGCGCGGTCGGTCACGAGGCCCTGCTGCGCGCTCGGGATGGCGCCGGGCGACCGGTCGCGGCCCGCACTGCGCTGCGCGGCGACGGCAGCTTTGCCGACATGCTGCGTGCCGATCGCGCGGCGCGCCTGATCCATGCACTGAACTTCGCCGAGCACGCGCCGTCGGCGCACTGGCTGTTCCTGAACATCCAGCCGCAGGTGTTCGTTGCCATCGCGACGCTCATCCAGGACGGGTTCCAGCGCCGTCTGCTCGAACGCTCGGGCCTGCCGGGCCATCAGTTCGTGCTCGAGGTGGTCGAAGACGCCGTGCCCGAGGGCGCCGACTTCGACGGCGGCCTGCGCGGCGCGCGCCATGACGGCTGCCTGATCGCGCTCGACGACTTCGGCGCCGGGCATTCCAACTTCGACCGCGTCTGGCGCCTGAAGCCCGAGATCGTCAAGCTCGACCGCGGCCTCGTGCGGCGCGCCGCGATCGAGCCGCAGGCGCAGCGTGTCGTGGCGCAGATGGTCACGCTGCTGCATCACTGCGGCGCGCTGGTGCTGATGGAGGGCGTGCAGACCGAGGCCGAAGCCTTTGTCGCGCTCGATGCCAACGCCGATCTGGTGCAGGGCGAGTGGTTCGGTGCGCCCGCGACCGACCTGGCGGCGCACACCGAGACGCCGCAGGCGCTGCGCGATCTGTGGGGTGCGTACGAAGACCGCCGCGCGCGCCGCCAGCAGGGGTACCAGCAGCGCATCCGCCCCTATGTCGACGCGATCGCGTTCGCGTCGCTGCGGTTGGTCGACGGCGATCTGCTCGCCGATGCGACCCGGGCCTTCCTGCGCTTGCCGCAGGCCGAGGTCAGCTACCTGATCGACCGCGATGGGCGCCAGATCGGCGACAACGCCTGGGCCGAGCAGCGCCTCGCGCGCGAACCGCCGTCGTTTGCGCCGATGCGCGAGACCGAGGGCGCGCAGTGGGGCCGTCGGCCCTACTTCCGGCGCGCAATGGAAAGCGTCGGCGAGGTCCAGGTCACGCGGCCCTATCGCACGCTGCACGGCGCGCACCTGTGCGTGACGGTGTCGGTCGCGTTTTGCGCCGGCCCCGACGAGTTGCGCGTCGTCTGCGGCGACATCGGGTGGGAAGGCAGCGAATCCTGAACGCCAAACGTGCGCTGTGCCGGCAGTTACAGGCGCAGGCTCAGTCCGAAGCCTTGGCGCCTGCCGTGAGCAGTCCGATTGCAGCGCTGCCGCAACGAGCGAGCCCTCGAGCATCGCGACTTGCCCGGGGTCGCGCTCGGCGAACGCGAGCGACAAGGCGTTGTCCGTCTCCCCGGCGGCCGTGGCCGGCACCACGCCAGGCAGGCCCACGACGCGGCCCCAAGACCTCGGTGTGTGTGGCGAGGCGGGGCAGATCGGGACTTCGTGGCTTCAGGGTTCCTGTGCATCGCGCAGAGGTCGTGCCGCGCCGGCGCGCCATGGGCCGCGAATGGTTGCCGATGTCACGGGCGGATACGAAGCCCTTTGCGCGCAGCGGCAGCCGCGTCGAACCTCGGCACTGCCATGCGTCAGTCCGATGCGCAAGCCGTGCCAAATGCCGCGCCGAGGGCAATGCCGGGTAGTTCGGGCGGAGCGACAATCGCAGGTGCACACGAGCCGATGTCCAACCCCACCGCACCTGTCAAGACGCCGTTAGGGCACCAGGAGCTGCGTCGCCGGACGCAGGGGCTGGGCCAGCGCCACCGCACGGTCCTGCTGCTGGTCGATGGCCGCCGGTCGCTGGCCGACGTGCTCAGCATGGCCCATCAGGCCGGGGCAGGGACCAGCTACTTCGAGGAACTGGTGCGGCTGGGCATGATCGAGCTGCCCGCTCAGTTGCTTCCCGCCCAGCCCGAGGCGCCGGTTGAACCGCAGGTCGACGCGCTCGAGGCCGCGGCTGCATTGCCGTCAGATGCGAGCGCGCCGCCGGCGGCCGAGGCAGCACCTGCGGCCGAGGTACAGGTTGCGCCTGCCGAGGCGGGCCCGATCGAGCATGGCCAGGACGCGGCGCCACCCGCCTTGCCCGCGGTACCCGAGGCTGCGAACGCCGACGCCGAACCGGGAGTGGAGATCCCACCCCGGACAACGACGTGCTCGACGAGGTGCGCCGGCTCCTGATCGACACGCTGCGGCGCGACACGCTGCTGCAACGCGTCCTCGCGCCGGCGCGGGTGCGCGCCGCGCACACGCAGGAGGCGCTGATCGGCCTCGTGTGGGATATCGAACGCGAGCGCGCGCAAGCGCGCCGCAAGCGCGGGCAACTGCTCAACCTGCAACGCGCGCGCGAGTTGCTGGGCATGGGCAATACCCTGGTCGCCGAAGACAGCCTGCCCTGGACGCCGCCCGTGCCTTGAGCGACGCGGCGCGGCAGGCGGCGCCTGGCGCGCGGTGCCGGTGCCTGCTCCGCCGAGGTTCGGACTCAGAAGCCCGACCCCGGCTCCTCGAGGTACGCGATTTCCGCGGCGCTCGATGCCCGCCCCAGCACGGCATTGCGATGCGGGAAGCGCCCGAAGCGCGCGATCACCGCGCGGTGGCGGTGCGCGTAGTCGAGCATGTCGTCGAGTTCGGGCGCCGCGCGCGCGAGCGCGCTGAACAGGCGCACCGATTCGTCCTGCAGCGCCAGGTCCTCGGCGTGCTCGTAGGGCAGGTAGACGAAGGCGCGCTCGAGCGGCGGCAGCGCGGCGTCCTGCGCGGTGCCGACCATGGCCTGCGCCGCGGCGAGCGCGCGCACGTCGCCGGCAAACGCGCGCGGCGTGTCGCGGTAGACGTTGCGCGTGAACTGGTCGAGCAGCACGATCTGCGCCAGCGCTGCGCGCGCGCCGTCGCCGGCCCAGCCGGCAAGCTCGCCGCGCAGCGCGGCGTCGATCAGCGGGCCGAAGCGGTGCGCGATCCCGGCGTCGAACTCGGCGCTCTTGACGAACCACTCGCGCCGGCGCTGCCCCGCGCCGGGCGAACCCGGTGCGCCGAACCAGAAGTCCAGCACCGACTGTGCGCGTGCGTCCATCGCGTCATGCCTCCTTGTCGTCGTGGCCGAGCCGGCGCCAAAGGAACGCGAACTCGAGCGCGAGCAGGTGTGCGCGCGCGGCGCTGTCGGCGGCGCCGGCGTGTCCGCCCTCGATGTTCTCGTAGTACAGCGGCGCGTGGCCCTGGGCGAGCATCTTCGCCGCCATCTTGCGTGCGTGGCCGGGGTGGACGCGGTCGTCTCGCGTCGAGGTATTGAAGAAGACCTGCGGATACATCCGCCCGGCGTGCACGTTGTGGTACGGGCTGTAGGCGCTGATGAAGGCCCAGTCTGCCGGATCGTCGGGATCGCCGTACTCGGCCATCCATGACGCGCCGGCGAGCAGGTGATGGAAGCGCCGCATGTCGAGCAACGGCACGGCGCAGACGACGGCGTTGAAGAGCTCAGGCCGCTGCGTGAACACGGCGCCGACCATCAGCCCGCCGTTGCTGCGTCCCATGATGCCGAGATGGCGCGGCGAGGTGATGCGCCGTGCGATCAGGTCCTCGGCGACGGCGATGCAGTCGTCGTAGCTGCGCTGCTTGTGCTCACGCTGCGCGCACTGGTGCCAGGCCGGACCGAACTCGCCGCCGCCGCGCAGGTTGGCCACCACGCGCACGCCGCCGCGCGCGTGCCACGCGGCGCCGAATGCCGGCGCGTAGGCGGGCAGCAGCGCGATCTCGTAGCCGCCGTAGCCGTAGAGCAGCGTCGGCAGGCTGCCGTCGGCGGGTGTGGCCGCATCGGCGCCCGCCGGCCAGACGATGAAGTAGGGCACGCGCGTGCCGTCGCGCGAGGTCGCGGCGCATTGCTCGCTGCGCATCCCGGTCGCATCGAACAGCGGTGGCGCCGACTTGAGCGTCTCGCGGCCGTCCGGCGCCCGTGCATCGACGAGCTGCAGCGTGTCGGGCGTCAGGAAATCGGTGAAGGCGAGCAGGTAGTGCTCGGCGAGGTCGTCGTCGTTGCCGAGCAGCGGATCGTGCAGCGCCGCGACCGCGAGCGTGCCGCCACGCGGCGCCTCGACCTCGCCGCCACTGAACGTGGCACCGTCGCGACGCCACTGTTCGAGGCGCCCGGTCACGTTGTCGAGCACGTTGACGAGCACGCGCTCGCGCGTGACGGCGATGCCCGCCAACGCGCGCGTCGCCGTCGGCGTGAAGATCGCGTGCAGTGTGCGTTCGCCGCGCAGGTACGCCGCGGCATCCGCGGCAAGCAGGCTGCCGGCTGGAAACCGCGTCGCGCCCGGCTGCCAGTCGCTGCGGATCTCGAGCAGCAGCGTGTCGCGCCAGAAGATCGGCGTGCTGTCGGAAGGGATGTCGAGGGCGCCGAGCGCATCGTCGCCCCCGAGCAGGAAGGTCTCGTTATGGAAGAAGTCGGTCGCGCGCTCGAAGAGGGTGCGCTCGAAGCCTGGCGTGGCATCGACGCGAACGCTCACCGAGACATCTTCGTGGCGCCCCTCGAAGACCGTCGGCGCGTCGGCGAGCGGCGAGCCGCGGCGCCAGCGCCGGATCGTGCGCGGATAGCCCGACGCGGTCAGCGTGCCAGGGCCGAAGTCGGTCGCGACGTAGAGCGTGTCGGCGTCGATCCAGGTCACATCCGACTTGGCCTCGGCGAGCGCGAAGCCGGCTTCCACGAAGGCCTTCGCCTCGCAATCGAACTCGCGCTGCACGCAGGCATCGGCGCCGCCGCGCGACAGCGCGATCATCGCGCGGCGATAGTCGGGGCCGAGGCACTCGGCGCCGGCCCAGACCCAGTGAACGCCCTCGGCGGCGGCGAGCGCGTCGACGTCGAGCACCGTCTCCCAGGCTGGCTCTGGCCGGCGGTACTCGGCCAGCGTCGTGCGCCGCCACAGGCCGCGCGGATGGGCGGCGTCCTGCCACAGGTTGTAGAGCCAGCGTCCGCGCCGCGCGACGGCGGGGATCCGGCCGGCGCCATCGAGCTGCGCCCGAAGCAGTGTGCGCGTTGCATCGAAGCCGGGTTCGGCAGCAAGCAGCGCCTGCGACTCGGCATTGCGCTCGCGCACCCAGCCGAGCGCGCGCTCGCCAGCTATGTCTTCGAGCCAGGCAAAGGGATCGTCGTCGGCGGCGGTCGTCATCATGCGAGCAGGTCCTGCGTCTCGGCGTGGCGACGCATGTACGCGCGCACGTAGCTGCACAGCGGCACGACCGTCAGCCCGTGCGCGCGCGCGTGATCGAGGGCGGCGCGCACGAGCGCGGCGGCGATGCCGCGCCCTTCGAGCGCCGGGTGGACTTCGGTGTGCGTCATCTGCATGCGCCCGCCGTCGAGCCGGTAGTCGGCCACGCACAGGTGGCCGTCGACGCACGCCTGGAAGCGGCCGCGCTCGGGCAGGTGCTCGACCTGGATCACGCTCGGTCCCTGTTCGTCGCGGCGGCTCATGCGGCGTTGAGCGCGCGCGGCGTGATCTCGACCGCGCGCTCGCCCTCGCTGACGGTGACAGTGCCGTCCTGCACGAGCACCTGGAGCTGCATCGAGCGTCCGGCGAGCGCGGCGAGGGCCTGGCTCTCGCTGGCGTCGATCTGCCAGACGGCGACGTTTCGCGCGCGGGAGATCTTGTTCGCGAGGCCGCTCCACCAGACCGGCGTGCTGCTCGCGTAGGCGAGCACCGTCACGCGCCCGGCGCGCGGGCTGGCGCGCAGGATGCGCCGCTCGTCGGGCTGGCCGACGTCGATCCAGTGCACGATCTGGCCCGTCAGGTCCTTCTGCCACAGGTCGGGCTCGTCGGTGTCCCACAGGCTCTTGGCGAGTTCGAGCGCGCCGTCGTCGTCGCTCGCTGGCGCGTTGAGCGCATAGGCGAGCACGCGCATCATCATGCGCTCGTCGGTCTCCGACGGGTGGCGCGCGATCGTCAGCGCGTGCTCGCCGTAGATGCCGCGGTCCATGTCGGCGAGCTGAATCTGGGCTTTGTGGATCGTGGCCTTGAGTGCCATGTGGAGCGGGCTGCTGTCGATGCTGCGGCGGCGCCGCCAGTGCGCGAGGTTACCGCACCGGCGCGGCGCGACAATCGCAGGCAACAACGAACGAAGGTGACCCGATGAGCATGAAGAAGACCGATCTGGAAAAGGCGCTGGCCAAGAAGATCACCGGCCGCATGGCGGGCACTAGCGGGCCGGCGCGCTTCGGCGCTGCCGCCGCGGCGGTGCCCGATCGGCGCGAGCAGCGCCGGCGCGATGCCGCGGCGGGCCTGGTGCCGTTCGCGTGCAAGCTGCCGCAGCCGCTCGTCGCGCAACTCGCCGCGCGCGCCGCGGCGCACGAGGGCGGCATCAATGCGGTCGTCGCCGAGTTGCTCGAGGCAGCGCTGGCTCAGCCGTAGACCGCGACGACCTGGTGGCCGAAGGCGGCCGGCGTGCCGTCGGGCGCCCACAGCGTCGAACTGTGATTCGCGTAGCCATCGCCGGCGCTGCGCGTGCGCGTGTCGATGCGCCACCAGCCATCGCGCGCGACCGGCCCTGCGAGCGGCAACAGCTCGAGTGCCCAGCAGACCGAGCTCGCCGGTGCCGGTCGCGTCAGGCGGCTGATCGCAGGCGTCGGCGGCAGGTCGGCGAGCAGCACGGTCAGCACCTCGGGGTCGATCAGGTCGGCGCGGTCGCCGGCAAGGCGCAGGTACAGGCTCGTCGCCCAGCCGCTCGCGCCGCTGTAGGGCGGCGCGCCCGCGGCCCAGCCGATGTCGAAGTGGCGCAGCAGGCCGGGCATTTCGCCCGGCGTGAAGGGCCGCGTCGGCGCCTCGCCGGGCGCGAAGGCGAGCGGCTCCGCGTTCGGCAAGAGCGTGGCGACCGCGGTCGGGCGCGGGCTGCCGTAAACGCCGACCCACAGGCCCGCGACTTCGCCACTGCCTGTCGTCAGGCGCGCCATCACCTGGCGTATCGACTTGCCTTCGCGCAGCAATTGCACGTCGATGGACGCCGGGCCGGGTGCGACCGGGCCGACGAAGTTGGTCTGCAGCGCGCGCAGCCGCGCGTCGGCCGGCCAGGCCGCGCCGACCACGTCGCGCATGGCCTGCGCCGCCATCGCGGCGGCCAGCCCGCCATAGGCGGTGCGGCCCTGCTGCCAGTCGGCCGGCACGTCGAAGCGCAGGCGGCTGCCATCGACGCGGCGCGCGGCCAGGAGGTCGTGAAACGAAGTGAAGCCGTCGCTCATGTCACGGTTTCTCGGCAAGGGTCTTCAGGTTGGCCAGCCCCGCTTCGAAGTCGGGGCCGGTCATGCTGTCGGCCATGAGCGCGAACCAGTGGAACAACGGATTGCTGCCGAAGTCGCCGTTCATCGTCCAGCTGACCTTGGTGCCCGCACTCTCGGGCGCGAATCGCAACTCGCCCTGGGAGGTGGTGCCGAAATCCGGGAAGTAGAGGTCGAAGGCGACCCGCCGCCCTGGCTCGGCGGCGGTAAAGGTCATCTTGCCGTCGCCCTCGGTCTTGCTCTGCCAGGCCCAGGCTGCGCCGACACCGCTCGTGGGGCCGCTGTATTCGACCTGCATTGCCGGGTCGCGCTGGTTCCAGACCGTCCACTCCGTCCAGCGCCGCGGGTCGGCGACGAGCGCATAGACCTTGTCGGGCGCTGCCGCGATCACGGTGCTGCGCGTGACGCTGAACCTCGGCGAAATGAACCAGCCACCGACGACGAGCACGGCGGCGAGCGCCAGCACGACGATTGCCAACCACTTGAACAGGGACTTGAGCACGCTCATCGTTGGTCTCCTCGTGCCAGGAATTCGATCGGACCGCGAGTGTGCCCCGGCTTCGAAGGTCAAGGCAAGGCGGGCGTTGGCGAGAGGACCGACAATCACGGGTTGGTGCCGCTGAAGGCGCCCGCTTGTTGTCTACTCCGGATCGGAACCTGCCCATGCTCGACACCCGCACGCTCCTGCGAACCCGCCTGTTGATCGGATTGACGGCGGCCCTGTGCGCAGCCGCTGCCTTTGCCGCTGACCCGGCCCCGGCCAAGGGCAAGCCTGCCGCGACGAGCGCTACCGGCAGCGCCAAGCCTGCGCCCAAGGCGACCGAGGCCGCGCCGCGCGAGGGCGCGTTCGGCAAGGGCACGTCGACCCAACCCTTGCTGACGCGCGAGCAGTTGCGTCAATGCCTGTCGGAGCAGGACCGGATCAAGAAGGAGGGCGCCGAACTGGTGCAGGTGCAGGCCCGGATCGAGGGCGACCGGGTCGCCATCGAGCGCATGGGCACCGAACTCGAAGCCGACAAGGCCAGGCTCGACGCGACCGACGAGGCTGCGGTCAACGCCTACAACGAGCGCGTGCGCCAGCGCGCGAAGATGATCGAGGAGTTCAAGACCGGCGCGCCGGCCTTCAACCAGCGCGTCGACAAGCTCGTCGTCGACCGCCAGACCTATGCCTCGGGATGCGCCGACCGGCGCTTCTTCGAGGAAGACTTCGACGCCATCAAGGCCGGCAAGTGAAGCCGCATCAGCTCAGCGAGACGCGCACCATGAACCCGACCTCCGCATCCAATCCGCTCCTCGAGCCCTGGGCCACGCCCTACGGCCTGCCACCCTTCGATGCGGTGCAGGCCGAGGATTTCATGCCTGCGTTCGAGATTGCCATGCGCGAGCACCGGCAGGAGCTCGACGCCATCGCGGCCTGCGCCGCAGCGCCGGACTTCGACAACACCGCCGCCGCCTTCGACCGCAGCGGGCGCCTGCTTGCGCGCCTGGCGGGCCTGTTCTTCAACCTTGCGGCGAGCGAGACCTCGCCCGCGTTGCAGTCTGCCGAACGCGAGCTCGCGCCGCTTCTCGCCGCGCACGACAGCGCGATCTACTGCAACGCCGGCCTGTTCGCGCGCTTCGAGGTGCTGCATGCGCAGCGCGAGAGCGCGCCCTGGACGGATGAACAGCGGCGCATGGTCGAGCGCCTTCACCTCGACTTCGTTCGCGCCGGCGCGCGCCTCGCGCCCGAGGCCGGACGGCGCCACGCCGAGCTGAAGCAGCGCCTGGCGACGCTGCAGACGCGCTTCGGCCAGAACGTGCTCGCCGACGAGGCCGCGTACCGCCTCGAACTGCGCGGCGAGGCGGATCTGGCCGGCCTGCCGGCTTTCGTGCGCGCAGCGGGACGCGCGGCAGCGCGCGAGCGCGGCAGCGACGCCGACGCCGTGATCACGCTGTCGCGCTCGCACATCGTGCCTTTCCTGACCTTCAGCGAACGGCGCGACCTGCGCGAGCAGGCCTGGCGCGCGTGGACGACGCGCGGCGAGCACGACGGCGAGCACGACAACCGCCCCGTCGCCGCCGAGATCCTCGCGCTGCGCAACGAACTCGCGTGCCTGCACGGCCATGCGAGCTACGCCGACTTCGCGCTTGCCGACACCATGGCCGGCAACCAGGACGCCGTCGCTCGGCTGCTCGATCGCGTCTGGAGCCCGGCGCTCGCGCGCGCCGGTGCCGAGCTCGAGGCGCTGCGCGGTGTGCAGCTCGCGCATGGGCAGGCGCACGCCATCGAGCCTTGGGACTGGCGCTACCTCGCCGAAAAGGTGCGTCAGTCGCGCTTCTGCCTCGACGAGGCGCAGATCAAGCCCTTTTTCCCGCTCGAGCGCATGGTCGACGCGCTGTTCGAGTGCGCCGCGCGCCTGTTCGGCTTGCGCTTCGTCGAACAGCCGCAGGTGCGTGCCTACCACCCGGACGTCAAGGTCTACGAAGTGCAGGACGCGGCGAGCGGGCGCCTGGTGGGCGTCTTCCTGCACGACAATTTCGCGCGCGCGAGCAAGCGCAGCGGCGCGTGGATGAGCTCGTACCGCGAGCAGTCGCGCCACGGCGGCGGCGTGCTGCCGATCGTCGTCAACAACAACAATTTCGCCCGGGGCGCGCCGGGCGAACCGACGCTGCTGAGCTTCGACGACGCGCGAACCCTGTTCCACGAGTTCGGCCACGGCCTGCACGGGCTGCTCTCCGACGTGACCTACGAGCGGCTGGCCGGCACGAGCGTGCTGCGCGACTTCGTCGAGCTGCCGTCGCAGATCTTCGAGCACTGGCTCGAAGACCCGGGCGTGCTGGCGCGCCACGCGCGCCATGTCGAGACCGGCGAGGCCATCCCGGCCGACCTGGTGCGCCGCCTGCTCGAAGCGCGCACCTTCAACCAGGGCTACGAGACGGTGCGCTACGCCGCGTCGGCGCTGGTCGACATGGCCGCACATGCGCGCTGCGACGGTGGCGCGCCCGACATCACCGCGCTCGAGCGCGAGGTGGTCGAACGCATCGGCCTGCCGCCGGCGATCGGCATGAACCATCGCCTGGCGCACTTCCAGCATCTGTTCGCCGGCTCGGGCTATGCTGCGGGCTACTACGTGTACCTATGGGCTGAAGTGCTGGATGCGGACGGCTTCGACGCCTTTGTCGAGGCTGGCGATCCCTTCGATCCGGACGTTGCCGCGCGCCTGCGCCGATTCATCTACGCTGCCGGCAACTCGGTCGAGCCGGGTGCGGCGTTCCGCGCCTTCCGCGGCCGCGACCCGGCGCTCGAGCCGATGCTGCTCAAGCGCGGGCTGTTGGAGGCCGCGCCCGGGTGAACGATCACCCGGGCGGGCCGGCCAGTACGGCATCGATGCCGGCGAGAAAGGCGTCGAAGTCGATCGGCTTGGTCCAGTAGGCGTCGAAACCCGCGCTGCGCGCGCGCTCGATGTCGTCTTGCAGCGCGTTGGCCGAGAGCGCAATGCAGCGCAAGCGGGCGGTGCGGGCATCGGCTCGCAGGCGGCGCAGGACCTCGAAGCCGTCGAAGTCGGGCAACTGCATGTCGATCAGCACCAGGTCGGGCCGGTGCAGGCGTGCCTGGCGCACGCCGTCGGCGCCGGTCGTCGCCGCGAGCGCCTCGACGCCCGGGCGCTGCGCGAGCAGTTCCTGCACGAGCAGCATGTTGACCGGGTTGTCCTCGATGCACAGCACGCGGCCGGAACTGGCCCGTGGCCGCAGGCCCGGCGCGACCGATGCGCGAGGCGTGGTTGGCGTGGTGCAAGGCGCCGCTGCGGGCAGTTCGACCGTGAAGGTCGTGCCCTGTCCCGGCTGGCTGCCGGCGCGCACCGAGCCGCCCATGCGCTCGACGAGCGTCTTGACGATCACGAGGCCGATGCCACTGCCTTCGATGCCGTCGCGCTCTGCGCCGAGGCGGTTGAAGGGCTCGAACAGGTGCGCCAGCTGATCGGCAGCCAGACCCCGGCCCGAATCGGCGACGTGCAGCGTGACGCGGTCGCCGGCGCAAGCGGCATCGACGCTCACCCGCCCCTGCTCGCGCTGGTTGTACTTGATGCCGTTGCTGAGCAGGTTCACGATCACCTGGCGCAGACGTATCGGGTCGGCGAGCACCATGGCGTCGATCGGACCGACCAGCAGCGCGACGCCGTGCTGCACGGCGAGCGGCTCGACGAGCGCCGCCGCCTCGCGCACGACGGCCGCCAGCGCCACCGGTTCGGGCGCGAGCCGCACGCCGCCGGTTGCCAGGCCGCTCAGGTCGAGCAGGTCGTTGATCATCAGCAGCAGGTGCTCCGCCGCTGCCCGCACCGACCCGAGCCAGGCTGCCTGCGGCGCCGGCAGCTCGGCCTCGGCCTGCAGCAGTTGAGTGAATCCGAGCACCGCGTTGAGCGGCGTGCGCAGTTCGTGGCTGACGCGTGACAGGAACTGCGACTTGGCCTGGCTCTCGCGCTGGACGAGCGCCGTCTCGCGCAATGCCGCCTCGGCGAGCTTGGCTTCGGTGATGTCCCAGTTGACGCCGACGCGCCGCAGCGCCCGGCCTGCGGCATCGAACACCGGCGTCGAGCGCGACGCGAGCCAGCGCCAGCTGCCGTCGGGCCAGCCAACGCGAAACTCGTATTGCACGGCGCCGGCGCTGGCCCAGTCGGCAGGGTGCGCGTCGAGCACGAGCGCGCGATCGTCCGGGTGCAGCAGCGCGAGCCGTTCTTCGCGCCCCGGCGGCGTGGGTCGCGGCTCGATCCCGCGCAGGCGAAACATCTGCTCGTCCCAGCGTTCGTCGCTGCCGACCAGATCCATCTCCCAGGTGCCGATGCCGGCACCACGAGCGGCGAGCGCCGCGCGCTCGGCGGCGCTGCGCAACGCCTCGGCGGCGCGGCGGCGCTCGGTCACGTCGAGCGTCACACCGAAGATCATCGCCCGCCCGGCGAGGGACTCGTGACGTTCGCGATTCTCGAGCCAGCGCAGCTCGCCGCCGGGCAGTTCGACGCGGTACTGGACTTCGACCGGCTTGCCCGGCCGGGGCGCGCGCCGGCGCAGTGCCTTGCGATCGAGCGGGTGCACGATCTCACCCACATAGGTGCGCCGGTCCGGCGCATTCGGCGAAGGCGCACGCCCGACGAGCGCGAACATGGTGTCGTTCCATTGGCCCGCACCGGTCTCGATGTCGTAGCTCCACACGCCGACCCCGGCTGCCGCGGCAGCCACCTCCATGCGCCGCATCTGCTCGCCCAGGCGCTCGCGCTCGCGGGCCTGCCCGGTCACGTCGAGTGCGACGCCGACGAAGGCGACCGGCTTGCCGTCCGCTGCCCGCTCGACCACGCGCCGGGTCAGCAGCGTGCGCCAGCCACCTTGGCCGTCGGCAAAGCGCGCCTCGAGGTCGCTCGGTCGGTCGCTGGCAAGCGCCTCGCGGATCGACGCGTCGGCAGGTTCGCGGTCGTCCGGGTGGACCTGCGCCCGCAACTCGGCCACCGGTATGTCCTCTCGGTCGGCCGCGACGTTGAGCACATGTTGCGCACCGCTGTTGTAGTGCACGCAGTCGGTCGCGAAGTCATGGCGCCAGATCGCGATGTGGCCCAGATCGAGCGCCAGCTTGAGCTGTGCGTGGGTGGCAGACAGCGACTGTCCGAGCTTGAAGATTTCGGTGTCGTCCATCACGATGCCGACGGCGCGCTCGGGCCTGCCGTCGGGTGCGGCCTTGACCTCCCACTGCGACTGAATCCAGCGCGTCCCGCCGTCGGCGCGCAGCACGCGGTAGCGCTGCATGTAGCACCCGGGGGTTCGCGTCGAGGCCTGGTAGCGCTCGAACAGCGACCGGTCGTCGGGGTGGACGTGCGACATGGCCGTCTCGACGTCGGGCACACCGCGCGCCGGATCGAGTCCCCAGAGGGCGAACATGTGGCGGTCCCAGGTGCCGGCGCCGGATGGGATCTCGCGCTCCCAGATGCCGATGCGGCCGTACTCCTGCGCCATCGAAAGCAGTTCGGACAGGCGCCTGGCCTCGCGCTGGGCGCGGCGCGCCTCGCTCACGTCGCGCAGCACGCACAGCCACTCGCCTCCAGGCAAGGCGTGTGTGCCGGCGCGCAGCCAGGCGCTTGCCTGGCCTGCGACGACGAGCTCGAATTCGATGCCGTCGATGGGCTGGCCGCGGCCGAGCATGTCGGCAGCGTGGCGCAGTTCGGCGGGCGGTGCCGATCCGCCGAGGGTCTCGGCCCAGGGCCTGCCAGCCAGTGCGTCCAGGCGACGATCGAGCAGTGCCTCCAGCGCCGCGTTGCACCAGCGCAGACGGCCTCGGCTGTCGATCAGCAGCAGCAGGTCGGTGGTGCAGCCCGCCAGCGCGGCACGCACGCACTCGGGAACTTGCGGGGGCGCATCGCTGGCGCCGGAAGGGTCGGGGCTGGACATGGCGGCGACGGGCTGCGCCAGTGTAGCCCGCGTCGCGAAGGCCTCTTCAGTCGGCGACCTTGAGCACGAGCTTGCCGAAGTTCTCGCCGTTGAAGAGCTTCAACAGCGTCTCGGGGAAGGTGTCGAGGCCGGACACGACCATTTCCTTGCTCTTCATTCGCCCCGTTCTAAGGTATCCCGCCAGCTCGGCGATGGCCTGCGGGTAGCGGTCGGCGTAGTCGAACACGACCATGCCTTCCATGCGCGCACGGTTCACGAGCAGCGAGAGGTAGTTCGCGGGCCCCTTGACCGGCGTCGTGTTGTTGTACTGGCTGATCGCGCCGCAGATGACGATGCGCGCCTTGCGGTTGATGCGCGTGAGCACGGTGTCGAGGATCTCGCCGCCGACGTTGTCGAAGTAGATGTCGACGCCGTTCGGGCAATGCTGCTTCAGCCCGTCGCGCACCGGGCCGGCCTTGTAGTCGATGCAGGCATCGAAGCCGAGTTCCTCGACGACCCAGCTGCACTTGGCGGTGCCGCCCGCGATGCCGACGACGCGGCAGCCCACGATCTTCGCGAGCTGCCCGACCGTCTGCCCGACCGCACCGGCCGCGCCCGAGACGACGACCGTCTCGCCGGCCTTGGGCTGGCCCACATCCATCAGCCCGAAGTAGCCCGTCATGCCCGGCATGCCGAGCACGTTGAGCCACTGCGTCGGCGTGCCGGCCGCGAGGTCGATCTTGAACAGGCCGCTGCGCTTGAGCTCGGCGGCGTGGATCAGCGCGTATTCCTGTACGCCCAGGCCCGCACTCACGTGCTCGCCGACCGCGAAGTCGGGATTCCTCGACGCGACCACGCGGCCGATGCCGCCGGCGCGCATGACCTCGTCGATGCCGACCGGCGGGATGTAGCTGCGGCCCTCGTTCATCCAGCCGCGCATGGCAGGGTCGAGCGAGAGGTAGAGCGTCTGCACGAGCACGTCGCCGTCGACGAGTTCGGGCAGGGGCTCGCTCGTGAAGCGCCAGTTGGCGCGCGTGGGCAGGCCGACGGGGCGCGCGGCGAGGCGGATCTGGTGGTTGACGAGGGTGGTGGTCATGCAGGCGCTCCGGCGGGGGAGGGCATCTTACGGTGCCCGGCACGCCCTCGGTGTCGCGACGGTGACGGCACACGTCAACATCGGGCCGGGCAACAAAAAAGCCGCGGCGAACCGCGGCTTTCTCTGCAACAGTCGAGCCTCAGAGCGGCTTGATGTTCGCAGCCTGCAGGCCCTTCTGGCCTTGCTTGACCTCGAACTGGACGCGCTGGTTTTCCTGCAGCGTCTTGAAGCCCGAGCCTTCGATGTCACGGAAATGGGCGAAGAGGTCGGCGCCGCCTGCGTCCTGGGCAATGAAGCCGTAGCCCTTGCTCTCGTTGAACCACTTCACGGTGCCGGTTTGGGTAGTCATCTAGCGTTCCAATCAAAACAATAAATATGCGTAGCGAATGCATGCGCATGCAGAAAAGCGCACAAGCAACGAACCCGGGGATTTCACACGAGACCCGATGCGAGAACCGCAGTTCGGGAGCAGAAGCGAACCTCGAAGCACGAGGGACTTGCGCACCTCTGTGCCGCGATTGTAGCCCAGCTCAGGCCGTTGCGCTCAGTGGCCGCCGTCGAGCACCACTCGATTGCGTCCGCCATGCTTGGCTGCGTAGAGGGCCGTGTCGGCGCGGCGCAGCATGTCGCTCGGCGCATCGTGCCCGCTGCCCGACACGGTGACGCCCAGGCTGACGGTCAGGCTGCCCTCGCCGATCCAGCGCTTCAGGTCGAGCGCGCCGACCTGCTCGCGGATGCGCTCGGCCGCCTGGCGTGCCGACTCGCGGTCGGTCTCGGGCAGCACGACCAGGAATTCCTCGCCGCCGAGCCGGCCGACGAAGACCGGCTCGCGCACCGCGTCGGCGAGCACCGTGCCGACCGCGCGCAGCACCTCGTCGCCGATGCCGTGCCCGAGGCGGTCGTTGATGGCCTTGAAGTTGTCGAGGTCGGCGATCATCACCGCGCACGGCGCAGCGCCGCGCTGCTCGAGCTGGTCGCGCAGCCGCGCGAGCACGGCGCGCCGGTTGGGCAGGCCGGTCAGGTCGTCGGTGAGGGCGAGCAGGCGCATGCGCGCCGTCGCGCGGCGCATGCGCAGCGCCATGAAGGTCAGGGTCGCGAGCAGCAACGCGGCCACGCCGATCAGCGCGAGCTGCACGCGGCCGGCCTGGCGCGACTCATCGAGCGCGCTTTCGGCCACCTGGCGCTCGCGCAGCAGCGACCGGTTCTCCTTGTCCTTGGCCTCGGCGTCGAAGGCGACCTTGAGCGTCGCGAAGCGCTGGTCGAGCTGGCGCTGCAGCAGCCGGTCGGACGCGGTCTTGAGTTGACGCTGGCGCTCGTAGGCGGCGCGCCAGTCGCCGAGCTCGGCCTCGGTGGCTGCGAGCGCGTCATAGGTTGCCACGAGCTCGGCCTGCGAGTCGGCGTGCTTGAAGATCTCCAGCGCTTCGTCCAGTGCCTGCAGGCTGTCCGCAGGCCGCTTGAGCAGGCGCAGCGCGATGCCGCGCTGCAACTGGATCTGCGCGCGCAACCTGGCGTCGGGCGTCTGGCGCTGCAGGGTGTCGGCGTCGACGAGCAACGCGAGCGCACCGCGCGCGTCGCCCTGCGCATTGCGCACGCCGGCCAGGCCGCGCAGTGCATGCGCCTCGCCGCGCCGGTACGCGATCTCGCGGCACAGCGCGAGGGCGGCCTCGAAGGCCTCGCGCGCCTCGCTCCAGGCGGCGAGGTTCTCGTTCGCGCGGCCGAGGTTGTGCCAGGTGACGGCCTGCTCGCGCAGCAGGCCGGCCGACTGCTGCGCCGCGAGCGTCTGCCGGTAGTAGGCGCGCGCCTGCGTGAAGTCGCCCATGCGGTTGTAGACGATCGCGATGCCGTTGAGCGTGCCGGCTGCCTGATGCGCCAGCCCGAGCTGCTCGTAAAGCGACCGCGCGCGCCGCAGGTCGACGAGGCCGCTCGCATACTCGCCCTGCAGGCCGCGCAGGTAGCCGCGCTGGAACAGCGCGCCGGCGAGCAGCTCCTTCTCGTCGGCGGCCTCGGCAACGCCGACCGCCTGCTGATAGAAGCTCATCGCCCGCACGTTGTCGCCGGCGTACTCGTGGATCTCGCCCTGGCAGCCGAGCATGCCGGCGCGCAGCGCCTTGCGTCTCAACTGCGGCAGCAGGCGCTCGGCGGCCGCGACTTCGCGCTCCGCGGCCGCGCGGTCGCGCTCGGAGAGGTGGCTGCACGCGAGCGTGCGCGCGCGCAGCTCCAGGTCGGCATCGGGCTGCTGCGCGAGCACAGCAAGGGCCTGGGTTGCCAATCGGAAGCTCTCGTCGGGGCGTTGGCGTTGCGTGCTGGCGCTGCGCTCGACGAGTTCCCCGGCCGGGTGCAGAGCCTGTGCGGATGCCTGCGACACGGTGCAGAGCAGGGCGACGAGCCAGGGCAAGGGGCGGGGCATCGGTCGATGGCAGGCGGCGGATCCGGTCGCGCATTCTCGCCGCAACGGCGCGCCGTCCGGCCCATGCCGGTTGGACGAATCTGTGCCAAGCTCGCGGCCGCGCCGATGCCGTGCGCCAACCCACCCGGAGCGACCGATGTTCCCGACCACGATTGCAGGCAGCCTGCCCAAACCCGAATGGCTCGCCGAGACCGGCAAGCTCTGGCCGCAGTGGTGCGCCGAGGGTGCCGAACTCGCGCAGCGCAAGCTCGACGCGACGCTGCTGTGGATCAAGCTCCAGGAGGACGCGGGGCTATCCATCGTCGGCGACGGCGAGCAGTCGCGCCAGCATTTCGTGCACGGCTTCCTCGAGCGCGTCGAAGGCATCGACTTCGAGCACAAGGTGAAGATGGGCATCCGCGACAACCGCTACGACGCGATGGTGCCGCAGGTCGTGGCGCCGCTGCGCCTGGCGGGGCGGGTGCATGCCGAGGAGGCGCGTTGGTGCCGCGCCCACACCACGCGCAGGCTCAAGTTCACCCTGCCTGGGCCCATGACGATCGTCGACACGGTCGCCGACCGTCACTACGGCGATCGCGCCACGCTCGCGATGGCGTTCGCCGACTTGCTCAACCAGGAGGCGCTCGCGCTGCAGGCCGACGGGGTGGACGTGATCCAGTTCGACGAGCCGGCGTTCAACGTCTACATGCAGGATGCGGTGGATTGGGGCGTGGCTGCGCTCGAACGGGCCGCGCGCGGCCTGGCCTGCACGACCGCGGTCCACATCTGCTACGGCTACGGCATCAAGGCCAACCTCGACTGGAAGCGCAGCCTGGGCGCGCAGTGGCGCCAGTACGAGCAGGTCTTTCCGGCGCTGGCCAAGAGTTCGATCAAGCAGGTCAGCCTCGAGTGCATCCACTCGCAGGTGCCGCCCGAACTGATGGCGCTGCTTGACGGCAAGGACGTGATGGTGGGCGTGATCGACGTCGCCTCCGACGCGGTCGAGAGCGCCGAGGAGGTGGCCGACACGATCGGCCGCGCGCTGCAATTCGTGCACCGCGAGCGCCTGCTGCCGTGTACCAACTGCGGCATGGCGCCGATGGCGCGCGGCGTTGCCGAGGCCAAGCTCAGGGCGCTGGCGCAGGGTGCGGCGCTGGCGCGCGAGCGCTACGCCTGAGCGCGGACCCTTGGCGACCTGACCGTGCAGACTGTCGATTTCGCGTTGCGCGGCGAGTACATCCCGCTCGATGCGTTGCTCAAGGCGACCGGGTTGGCCGGCAGCGGCGGCACGGCCAAGGCCATGGTCGCCGCCGGCAAGGTGCAGGTCGACGGCCGCGATGAGATGCGCAAGACGTGCAAGATCAGGCCCGGGCAAGTGGTTGCCGTGCACGGCGTGCGCGTGCGCGTCATCGGAGCGCCTTCGCCGGCCTGAGCGGCGCGCCTACTTCTTGTTCTTCTTGCCGCGCTCGGGCACGACGGTCGTGATGGCAAAGCTCGTGCCGAGCGGTGCGACCGGCTTGGGCGGGCTCGAGTCCTTCTTCGGCTTCTTCGCTTCCTTGTTGCTGCGTGGCTGTCCCTTGGGCATGGCGAGTCTCCTTGTTGGTCCCCGAGGCGCCTTCGGCGTCGGCCCTCCCCGGGGGACGTCGCCGCCGTGGGGTGGCCCGGCGGCGACTGCACTGCGTCAGGCTGAAGTATCGCCCAGCCCTGGGCGAACGGCCCGATACTGACGCCCGTCAGTGCCCGCGCGCGCCTGCTGCGCGACGATGACGATCCCGGCCCGGCCGGCCCGCACTCTTCCCGTCACGAAAGACCGCCATGTACAACCGAATCCTCGTTCCCGTGGACGGCAGCCCGACCTCGTCGCGCGGCCTGCAGGAGGCGATCAAGCTCGCCCGCCTGACTGGCGCGCGCCTGCGCCTGATGCACGTCGTCGACGAACTCGCGCTCGCCTCGGGCCTCGAGGCGGCGACGATGATGACCGGCGACATGATGCAGCTGCTGCGTGAAGGTGGCGCAAGACTGCTGGCCAAGGCCAGGGCGCGCGCCGAGAAGGCCGGCGTGCCGGTCGACAGCGTGCTCTGCGACAGCCTCGCCGGCCGCATCTGCGACCAGGTCGTCGATCAGGCCAAGTCCTGGCGCGCAGACCTCATCGTGCTCGGCACGCATGGCCGGCGCGGCGTCGGCCGGATGCTGCTCGGCAGCGACGCCGAGATGATCGTGCGCCTGGCGCCGGTGCCGGTATTGCTGGTGCGTGCGAAGGAAGCGGCGAAGGCCTGAGAGTCAGCCGTTCTGGGTGATCCCGGCGATCGCCCACTCGCGGCTGCCGTCAACCGGCTTGACGAGATGCCAGATCTCGTCGAACGGCGCCGCGGCACCGTCCTTGACTTCGCGGATCAGGCCGTGGAAGCGCACGCTGACGATCTGGCGCGCATCCTCCTGGGCGAAGTCGACCACCTCGGCTGCGAGCTGGACGACGTCGGTCTGCTGCCCCTGGTCGCCTCGATCCTGCAACTCGAGCTTGAACACGGCGAACATCTCGGGCGTCGCGAACTGGCGCAGGTCTTCGAGGTCGGCCTTGTCGTTGGCGGCCTGCATGCGGATGAAAATCAGCTTGGCGATGCGCTCGAAGGCGGCGCTGTCGAAGCCTGCCGGCAGCGACGAAGCGGCCGCTGCGGCCGGCATGGCGGCACTGCCCGCTGAGGCGTGGGTGGGCAGGGTCATTGCGGGGTTGCCGGCGCCGGCAAACTGAAGCCCTCGGGCAGGCTGCGCGGGCTGTGCTGCCGGGCCGAAGCGGCGCAGCAGCCAGCGCACCAGCACGAACGCGGCCACGGCCAGCAGCGCCAGCATGATCATGTTGGCGAACTCCTCGCCGAAGCCGAGGTGGCTCATCAGCGCGGCCAGCCCGAGGCCGGCGGCGAGGCCTGCGATCGGACCCAGCCAAGAGCGCTTGCCCGCTGCAGCAGCCGTCCCGGCGGCGGCCCCGGGAGAAGTTGGCGCCGCCTGCTGTGCGGGCGGCGTGGTCTGCGCAGGCTTGGCAGGCATCTGGCGCTGCATGCCCGAAGAGCTGCCGCCGCCGAGGCGCTTGGCCTGCGCGTCGAGCGCAACGAAACTCAGGCCGCACAGGGCGACGACAAAGCTCAGCAAGAGGTTCTTCATCGAGTCATTACTCCAGGGAAGCGATCGCCGATCGTACCGGTTCCAGACGCGTACGTTATTCACCACGCTCGGCAACGCCATGCTACATGGGGCCACTCCACTCTGACGCAAGCGTGGGCATTCGGGAAAGTGATCGGAGGGACGCCGAACACGACCGCAAAAACGCGACCGCAACAAAACGCGACCGCAATTTGACAACCCGCCGAAGCAATGGAACACTGCGCGCCTTCGAAGTTCCAGCGCGGTCATCGCGGCTGGTCCCATCAGCCACTTGCCACGAGGAGGAGCGCCATGACTGCATCTGACACCGCCTGCTCGTCGGCCGCCAGCTCCGCGCTTCGCTGATAGCGCGCCAGCCCCCCGGCTGCCCCTGATACGCATGCCGCGTTGCGCGCGGCCGACGGGTTCCTGCAACCGATCGCTTCGCCGCCCGCCGCGTGCGGCGCGGGGTGGATCGTCCGGCCCGTCGCAGCCATGCTGCGCGGGCGTCTGTCTGCGAGACTCATTCACCCATGCTCACTATCGACTTCGAGCGCCTGCGCTCGATCGGCATGACCCCGGCCCTGGTCCAGCACCTGCTGGCGCTGCTGGCCGAAGACCAACCCGACCCTGCACAGCGCCTCGTGCGCGTGGCCGAGGTCCACCGCGAGACCGTGACGCTGCACGACGGCCTGGCCGAGTCGAGCGCCAGGGTGCTGCCGCGCGTGTTGCGCGACCTGGCCGAGGCCGAGACCGGCCTGGCGGTCGGCGACTGGGTGCTTGCGCAGCCAGATGCGCACGGCGCCTGGTGGTTGCACCGGCACCTCACGCCGCTGCGCCACGTCGCGCGGCGCGATGCCGACGGCCGACGCCATCCGGTTGTCAGCAACGCCGACACCGCGCTGCTCGTGATGGGGCTGGGCGACGACTTCAACCTGCGCCGCCTCGAGCGCTATCTGGCGCTCGTGCACGCGAGCGACCTGGTGCCCGTGATCGTGCTCACCAAGGCCGATGTCGCATCCGCAGCGGAGATCGAATCCGCCATCGGCGGCATGCGCGCACGCTTTGCGGCGAGCCTGCCGCTCGTGATCGTCGATGCACGTTCGCCCGACGCTGCGGCCCAGCTCGCACCCTACCTCGGCGCCGGGCAGACGGCGGTCGTGCTCGGCTCGTCGGGCGCGGGCAAGTCGACACTGACCAATACCTTGATCGGTGCCGCGGTGCAGGACACCGGCGCGGTGCGCGAGCACGACAGCCGCGGCAAGCACACGACGACCGCGCGCTCGCTGCACTGCCTGCCCGGTGGTGCCTGCGTGATCGACACGCCGGGGCTGCGCGCGCTGCGGCCGGATGCCGACGAGGCAGCGCTTGCGCTCAGCTTCGGCGACATCGAGTCACTGGCGTTGGACTGCCGGTTTCGCGACTGCCGCCATGGCGACGAGCCCGGCTGCGCGGTGCGCGCAGGCGTTGCGCCGGACCGGTTGCGCAACTACCACAAGCTGCTGCGCGAGGCGCGCCGCGACACGATGACGGTGCTCGAGCGCCAGCAGCAGGTCGCGCAATGGAAGGCACGCGGCCGCGCCGGCCACGCGCGCGCCAAGGCCAAGCGCGAGGTGAGTTGACGGCCCCAAGCTCCCTGCGTTCGCTGCATCCCGCTGGCGGGGCGAGGGGCGCCCGGTCGGCTTGGGCGGCCCGGCGCGCGACCGGGTTGACCGCTGCGCGATCGCGGTCAGCCCGGCGCGACGCCGAGCAGCCGGCCGGCGTCGACTGTCAGGCGCTCGCCGGTCGTCTTGGGCAGCGCGAGCAGGGCGACGATGCTCTCGGCAACGTCTTCGGGCGTGAGCGTGTCCTGCAGCGCCGACTGCGCCTTGTAGGTGGTCGCGACGCGCTCGTAGACCTCTTCGCCCCAGCCCTCGCGCAGCCAGCGCGAGTCGATCAGCCCGGGCAGCACGGCATTGACGCGCACCTCGGGCCCGAGCGCCTTCGCGAGGCCGAGCGTCAGCGTGTTGAGCGCGCCCTTGGAGCAGGCGTAGGCGAGGCTCGAGCCGGTGCCGTCATGCGTCGATCGCGACGACACGTTGACGATCGCGCCGCGCGTCGCACGCAGCGCCGCGGCACAGGCGCGCGCCATCTGGAAGGCGCCGACCACGTTGACGGCGTAGATGCGCTGGAAGTCCTCGGCCGCGAGTCCGTCCAGATTGCGCAGGCCGACGAAGCGCGTCGTGCCGGCGTTGTTGACGAGGCCGTCGATGCGGCCCCAGGCGTCCTGCGCGGCCTGGGCGAGGCGCAGGCAATCGGCATCCTGCGCGACGTCGGCCTGGACGACGATCGCCTCGCCGCCCGCCGCGCGGCAGGCTTTCGCGGTGTCTGCCGCGGCCTGCTCGCTGCGGCTGTAGTTGACGACGACGCGCGCGCCGTGGGTGGCGAGCAGGCGCGCGCACGCCGCGCCCACGCCGGTGCCCGAGCCGGTGACGATGACGACCTTGCCGCGCCAGTCCATCGTCACTCCCCGCTGAAGCGCGGCGCGCGCTTCTCGACGAAGGCGCGCGCCGCCTCGCGGTGGTCGGCGGTCTGCATGCTGCGCACCATGCGCGCCGCCTCGAGGTCGAGCAGCGCGGCGAGCGGCAGGCCGTCGGCGACGGCGTTGAAGTTGCGCTTCATGTAGTTGAGCGCGATCGACGGGCCGGCGGCCAGGCTGCCGACGAGCGCGTCGACTGCGGCGTCGAGCTCGCCGTCGGCGACGACGCGGTTGACGATGCCGAGCGCGAGCGCCTCGCGCGCGCCGACGCGCGGCGACGTGAAGTACAGCTCCTTGGCCTTGGCCACGCCGACCAGCCGCGCGAGGAACCAGCTGCCGCCGTAGTCGCCCGACGCACCGACCTTGGCGAAGGCGGTGACGAACTGCGCCGTCTCGTCGGCAATGCGCAGGTCGCAGGCCAGCGCCAGCGACAGGCCCGCGCCCGCCGCCGCGCCGCGCACGCGCGCGATCGTCGGCTTGCCCAGTTCGTGCAGCAGGCGCGGCGCCTCCATCTTCTGGCGCAGGATGTCGACGCTCGCCTCATAGCTCGCGGCGAAGAGATTGCCCGACGCCATCGCGCCGACGTCGCCGCCGGCGCAGAACGCGTCGCCGGCGCCGGTGAGCACAAGAACCTTGACCGCGGCATTGCCCGCCGCGTCGCGCAGCGCGTCGAGCAGCGCCTGCATCATCTCCGGGTTGAGCGCGTTGCGCTTGTCGGGGCGGTTCATCGTCAGCGTCAGCACGCCGCCGTCGAGCCGGGTCATCAGGGCAGGGGTCATCGCGGTCTCGCCTCCTCGGCGGCGAGTGTGCCACCATGCCGCCATGCCGATACCCGACGCCACGGCCCGCCTCGCGCTGCCCGACTGGTGGCAGGCGCTGGCCGTGCGCGCGGCGCTGCCGCCCGCGCGGCCGCGCGTTGCGCTGCACCTCGATCGCGCACCCGGCGCGCCGGTCGTCGGTTCGATCGAGCCGGCGCTGGCCGCGCGCTTGCGCGACGCCGGGCTGCCGCTGCGCGCGCGCGACGGTGTCGAGTGCGTGACGGGCAATGCCGAGGAAGGGCTCGAACGCATCGCGCGCTGGCTGCACGACCACGGGCTCTCGCATCGCTGGCGCGACGAATTGCTCGCGGTGACCGCGCTCGACGACGCCGATGCAACGCCGCTCGCGCGCATCGAACGATCGGCGGTGCGCCCGCTCGGCATCACGACCCGTGCGGTGCACCTGATTGCCTTCACGCCGCTCGGCCGCGTGTGGGTGCAGCAGCGCGCGCTCGACAAGGCCACCGATCCGGGCCAGTGGGACACGCTGGTCGGCGGGCTCGTCGCCGCCGGCGAAACCGACGCCGACGCACTCGCGCGCGAGACGCAGGAAGAAGCCGGCCTGCGCGTCGCCGACCTGCGCGAACTGCGCCCCGCCGATCGCCTGACGATCCGCCGCCCGGTGGCCGAGGGCTACATGGTCGAGCGCATCGAGGTCTTCGAGGCCGTCGTGCCGGCCGAACTCGAGCCGCGCAACGAGGACGGCGAGGTCGAGCGCTTCGACTGTCTCGCGACGGACCTGCTCCTGCGCCGGATCGCCGACGGCTGCTTCACGCTGGAGGCGGCGCTGATGCTCGCGGCGAGCCTGGAGCGCAGCGGGGTGCACTGGCCTCGCTGACAGCGGGTGGTCGGTTGATGACGGTGCAACCGTGGCGCGAGGCTCCATGATCGCGCAGACGTTTGCGCGCCGACTTCAAGGTCGGCTCAAGGCCGCCCACGCTCGCAGCCCCGAGTCGGGCCATCGGCACAATGCCGTCGATGCTTGCCGACCCTTCTGCCCTGGCCGTGTTCGCCCAGGGCCTGACGCTGAGCTTCGGCCTCATCGTCGCCATCGGCGCGCAGAACGCCTTCGTGCTGCGCCAGGGACTGCGGCGCGAGCACGTGGGCAGCGTGGTGCTCTTCTGCGCGCTGGCGGATGCCGTGCTGATCGCCGCGGGCGTGCTCGGCATGGCACAGGCCCTCGGCGAGCGACCGGCGCTGGCGCGTGCGTTGGCCCTCGTCGGCGCGGCCTTCCTCGCCACCTACGGCTGGCTGGCCTTGCGGCGTGCGCGGCAGGCGCACGGTCTGGTGCCGACGGCCGGCGGCACGACGCTCGCACGCGGCGCGGCGGTGGCGCAGGCCGCCGCGTTCACGCTGCTCAACCCGCACGTGTACCTCGACACCGTGCTGCTCGTCGGCAGCATCGGCGCGCAGCAGCCGCCCGCGCTGCGCGGCTGGTTCATCGCCGGCGCCAGCGGCGCGAGCGTCGCCTGGTTCGTGCTGCTCGGCTTCGGCGCGCGCTGGCTCGCGCCATGGTTCGCCCGGCCGCGCGCCTGGCAATGGCTGGACCTGCTGATCGGCGCGACGATGTTCGTGCTGGCGGCGCTGCTGCTGCGGCATGCGCTGGGCGGCGCTTCGCTTGATGGCGCGGGGTGAGGTGGTTTGCAACCCAAGAAGTGATCCAATGGATTACACTTCACCCTGATGCTGCTGACCGTCGCTGAACTGCCCGAATACCTGCGCAGGGCCGGCAAGTTGCTGGCGGAGGTCGACCGCCGCGCCATCATTGACCATCTGGCGGCGCATCCCGCGGCTGGCGATCTGATCGAAGGCACCGGCGGCGTGCGTAAGCTGCGATGGGCACGCGACGGCCGAGGCAAGAGTGGCGGCGTGCGCGTGATCTACTACTTCCACAGCGAGGTCATGCCGCTGTACCTGCTGACGATGTTTGCAAAGAACGAGCGCGCGAACCTGAGCAAGGCCGAGCGCAACGCGGTGGCCGCGCTGGTGGACGTGCTGGTGGAAATCTGGTTCGAGAGGTGAAACGATGGGCAAGGCATTCGAGAGCATCCGCAAAGGCCTGACCGAAGCCATCGGCCACGCCAAGGGCGAGCAGTCCGGGGTGAAGGTGTGGCGCCCGGCGCCGGTCGACGTGGCGGCGGTGCGTGGCCGCGTGGGCTTCACCCAGGCTCAGTTCGCGGCGCGCTTCGGAGTGTCGGTGGCGACGCTGCGCCACTGGGAGCGCGGCGACCGCAGCCCGCAAGGCCCGGCGCTCGTGCTGCTGAACCTGATCGACCGCGACCCGGCCGCGGTGCTGCGCATGCTCGGCGGCGGGGCCCAGGCCAGCGCTTCGTCGCGCTAGCTAGGCCGCTGCCCAGCGCGCGACTGACGTCGCACCCCCGACGGCGATCGGCCGCGCACGCCCCAGCGCGCCCAGCGTGTCGAGGATCACCGGCAGCCGTTCGCGCCAGCGCCCGCGCGCCTGGAAGCGCGCTTCGATGTCGGCCAGCGCCAGCGGCTGCGGGCTGGCAGCCAGCAGTTCGGCGACGGCCTTGATCTGTTCCGGCAGTCCGACGGGCCAGGGTCGTTTGGCGACCGGCGCCGCGGGCGTCGCCGCGGGGGCCGCAGCGCCTTCGCCGGGCTCGGTTGTCAGGGGACCGTCACGCCCAGGCCGGCCTGCGCCCCGTGCGCGCGGGCCTGGAACTCCGGGCGCAGCCAGCGCACCGTGCCGGCGGCTTCCTCGGCCGCGCGCTTCGCATTGAGCGCGACCAGGCGTTCGAGCAGCGTCTCCACTGCCGCGGCGCGCGCCTCGTCCGCTGCGGGGCGGTGATCGGCAAGCGCGGATTGCAGATCGCCCCAGCCATAGGCGGCCAGCACCGCGGCGTCGAGT